>QVMW01000001.1 GCA_003417655.1 Rhodobacteraceae bacterium 63075 | reverse complement strand
AGCGGTCGCTTTGGGCTCGAAGCAGCCATTCGCCGGGTCCAGCTTGAAGGTCAGCTCTGACTTGACAGCTTGCAAGCCGCCGCCGCCCCGCGCACGGCCAGCGGGAGAACACTCACTCCTTCGGCGTCATCTTCATGACGATGCAGGTGGTCGATCCCGTCGCATAGAGCCGCCCGTCCTCGACGCCCCTGATCTCGCCATTGGCAATCCCCGTGGAGCGGCCCGCGTGCTGGCACGTGCCGATGGCTTCCACCTGCATGCCGAGGGGTATGGGTCGGAGGATATTCACCTTGTATTCCAGTGTCGTGTAGGCAGATCCCTTCGGCACGCGGGTCATCACGGCGCAGGCCATGCAACTGTCGAGAATCGCGCCATACCAGCCGCCATGGACAGTGCCCATAGGGTTCGTCGTGCTGAATTCCGGCGCGCCGGTGAAGACAACGCGCCCCTCTTCTATGCGCGTCGGCCAAAAGCCGAGCGTCGCCCCGATGGGCGGCCCCGCAAGCGTGCCGTCGGCAACATCCTGCATGAATTCCAGCCCCGAGCGCGAAAGCGTGTCCTCGAGGGTCGGCAGATCTTCGGGGCTCTGGGCGATGTGGCGGCTGTCGGTCACGGGCGGTCTCCTTGGCTCTGCGACCAAGGCTAGGGGCGCCCGTGACGGGAGGCAACGCTTACGCGACGTTCCTGAGCGGCGCGCGGGCTTCAAGGCCAAGGGCCGTGCAGATCTTCGCGGTCAGCTCCGGGCGGTTGAGCGTGTAGAAATGCAAATCCTCGACACCTTCGCACAGCAGCGCGTCACAAAGCTCCGTCGCCTGCGCGATGGCCAGAAGTTCCTCGCGCCCGTCGCGCGCGGCCTTGGCGAAGGCATCATCGAGCGCCGCCGGAATGGACGCGCCGCATTTGGCCGAGAAGCGCTTGGTGCTCTGCCAGTTCTCGATCGGCAGAAACCCCGGGGTGATCGGCTTGTCGATCCCGGCCGCCGCGCATTTGTCGCGAAAGCGCAGGAAATCCTCCGGATCGAAGAAGAACTGGGTGATCGCCTCGGACGCGCCGGCATCGAGCTTGGCCTTGAGCCAGTCGATATCGGCGTTTTCATGGGCCGCGTCGGGATGGCGCTCGGGATAGGCACCGACCTTGATATTGAACTGCCCCTCGGCGGCCAGCGCCTCGATCAGTTCGACCGAGTTGGCAAAACCGCTGGCATGTGGCGTGAAGCGCTCCGCGCCTTCCTCGGCATCGCCGCGCAGCGCGACGATGTCCGTGATCCCGGTCCCGGCATAACCGCGGGCGACATCGAGGGTTTCATCCCGGCTCGCGCCGACGCATGTCAGATGCGCGGCCACGCGCAGGCCCGTTGTCTTGTGCAGCGTCTGGGCGGCTTCGCGGGTCAGCGCGCGCGTCGTGCCGCCCGCGCCGTATGTTACCGAAACGAAGCGCGGCCCGTAGGGCGCGAGCGTCTGGACCGTGTCATGCAGGCGAAAGGCGGCTTCCAGCGTCTTGGGCGGGAAGAATTCGAAGGAAACTTGGGGGCTCATGTCTGGATTCTCTCGTTTGATTTCCCTCCTTGTCGCGCGAAACCCGATGTGAGACAAATTCATAAATTTCACGGTTATCATGAGGGCCGCTCACAAATGCACATCGAGTTTCGCCACCTGCGCACGATCCAGGCGATCCACGAGGAAGGCGGCCTCGCCCGCGCGGCGGACCGGCTGAACATCACGCAATCGGCGCTCAGCCACCAGATCAAGGGGATCGAGGACCAGGCCGGCGTCGAGCTTTTCGTGCGGCGCTCCAAGCCGATGAAGCTCTCCTCGGCGGGGCTGCGCCTGTTGCGCGTCGCCGAGAAAGTCCTGCCGGAGATCGCCGCCCTAGAGGCCGAGTTCGGCGGGCTGCGGCAGGGCCGGGCCGGACGCATGCATATCGCCATCGAATGCCATGCCTGTTTCGACTGGCTCTTCCCCGTGCTCGAAAAGTTCCGCGGTCCCTGGCCGGATGTCGACGTGGACATCCGCCCCGGCCTGGCCTTCGATGCGCTGCCCGCGCTTCTGCGCGAGGAAGTCGACGTGGTGATCTCCTCCGACCCCGAGGACCTCAAGGGCGTGACATTCCATCCGCTCTTCG
Source organism: Rhodobacteraceae bacterium 63075 (assembly GCA_003417655.1). Taxonomy (GTDB): domain Bacteria; phylum Pseudomonadota; class Alphaproteobacteria; order Rhodobacterales; family Rhodobacteraceae; genus Lentibacter. Next base: position 607,376 of record QVMW01000001.1, on the reverse strand, counting down.
ACTACGAACCCGTTTTCGTCGCCCCGGCGCGACACGCGCTGGCCGAAAAACCATTCATCGAGGCCGAGGATTTCCGCGCCGAGACGCTGATCACCTACCCGGTCGAGCGCCCCCGGCTCGACATCTTCTCCGAGCTTCTGACCCCCGCGAAGGTCGAGCCGCTCGCCGTGCGGCAGGTCGAATTGACGGCGGTGATCCTGATGCTGGTCGCCTCCGGGCGCGGCGTCAGCGTGCTGCCCGACTGGGTGCTGCGCGAGGTGCGAACCTCGGCCCAATACATCACCCGCCCCATCACCGAGAAAGGCCTGACGAAACGGCTCTACGCCGCCGTGCGCGACAGCGATGCCGACCTGCCCTTCATGGCGCATTTCCTCAGGCTCGGGCGCGAGATACCGGTGCGCCTGCAAAGGGCCTGAGCCCCGCCCGCTGGCCCTTGCAAGGGGCAGGCGCAGCGCGTATAGCGGCGGCTTGAAATCCTCCAAGGAGCCTGAGCCATGCAGGGCAGCGCGAATCTCAACATCATGATCAAGGCCGCACGCAAGGCAGGCCGGAGTCTCGCGAAGGATTTTCGCGAGGTGGAGAACCTTCAGGTCTCGATGAAGGGCGCGGGCGATTTCGTCTCGAAGGCCGATCTGCGCGCCGAGGAGATCCTGAAGGAAGAGCTGATGACCGCGCGCCCGACCTATGGCTGGCTGGCCGAGGAAGGCGGCGAGGAGGCGGGCCAGGACCCGACGCGCCGCTGGATCGTCGACCCGCTCGACGGGACAACGAACTTCCTTCACGGCATGCCGCATTTCTGCGTGTCCATCGCGCTGGAGCACAAGGGCCGCGTCGTCGCCGGGGTGATCTATGACCCGGCGAAAGACGAAATGTTCTACGCCGAGAAGGGCGAAGGCGCGTGGCAGGACAACGCCCGCCGCCTGCGCGTCTCGGGACGCCGCAAGATGATCGAGTGCGTCTTCGCAACTGGGCTGCCCTTCGGCGGGCGCGCTGACCTGCCCGAAACGCTGAAAGACCTCGGGCGCATCCTGCCCGGCTGCGCCGGCGTGCGGCGCTGGGGCTCGGCGGCGCTTGACCTGGCCTATGTGGCCGCCGGCCGCTACGAGGGTTTCTGGGAACGCGGCCTCAACGCCTGGGACCTGGCCGCAGGCCTGCTGATCGTGCAGGAAGCGGGCGGTCTTGTGGAAGCCATCGACCCCGAGGCCGGCATTCTCGACAGCGGAGAGATCGTCTGCGCCAACGAGCAGATTTACGACGGTTTCGCCAAGCTGGTCAGGAACGCCTGAGCCGAAGTCTCAAGGGCCGCGATCCGAAGGGTGGTTCACGCCGTCCGACCACTTGATCGGCTCGTGCTCGGCCGGGTTCACCCCGTCTATCCCGCCCATGTTGACGCCGTATTCATCGGGGTTCGAGCGGCGCTGGTGATGGGTGTAGATGCCACAGGTCTTGCAGAAATAGTGTTTCGCGGTGCCCGTGCCCCACTGGTAGAGGCTCAGGTTCTCCGCGCCCTTCACGATCTCGAGCCCATCGAGCGGGGCGCTGACGGCCACGGCCCCGCGGCGGCGGCAGAAGGAACAATCGCAGCGCCGCGCGGTGCTCAGCCCATCGGACAGCCGCACTCTTAGCTCTACTGCGCCGCAATGGCAGGTCACCTTCACAGGCTCACTCATCTGCGCCGCCCGATCGTCGGAACATTCGAGCGATCATACTGCGCCTCGGGGTGAGGCGGCTGGAAATCGTTCTCGTGCCAGTAGCGCGGGCCACCGAGCCGCAGGAAAAGCGGGAACGTCAGCGCGACACCGACGACAAAGCCGCCGGCATGGGCCCAATAGGCAACGCCGCCCGTTTCCGGGTCCGCGCCAAGCCCGCCGAAGAACTGAAGCACGAACCAGATCACCAGAAGGATATAGGCCGGCAGGGTAAAGACACGGAAAAAGATGATGATGATCAGCAGGATATCGACCTTCGCCCGCGGAAAGAGCAGGAGGTAGCCGCCCATAACTCCCGCGATCGCGCCCGAAGCCCCCACCGTCGGCACGACCGACCCGGCCGAGAACAACACATGCGCCAGCCCGGCGAGAACGCCGCAGGCGATGTAGAAGATCAGGAAGCCCAGATGACCCATCTCGTCTTCCATGTTGTCGCCGAATATCCACAGGAAGAGCATGTTGCCCAGAAGATGCATCACGCCGCCGTGCAGGAACATGGAAGTGAAGAGCCCGGAATAGCCCTCGCCATGGGTCACCATGGCGGGGATCAGCGCGTATTCGAAAAAGAAGGCATTGAGCGCGCGCGGATCATTGAAAAGCGACCAGTAGCTGAGGAAAACAGCCGTATTCACCGCGATGAGCGCGTAGGTGACGTAGGGCGTGCGGCCCGAGGGGTTGTGATCGCGGATCGGAAACATGCGGTGCAGGCTATGCGCAAAGGCGGAGCAGGAAAAGCGGTGTTTTTCTTCGAAATGGATTGCGCTGCCTTCGGCATCGCTCCGTGGGCGGGGGCTTGCGGGCCATGCCCGCAAGCCCCCGCCCGGGGCGACGCGCGCAAGCGCGGCGCAAACCGAAATGTCCAAAGGGCCGGGTGTCGCCGCCGCGCGCCAGCGCGGCGCGGATCGGATCGCGCGCAGCGCGATCCGATCCCCTCTCATTCCTGACCAGCCAGCAGCGCCGCATTGCCGCCCGAGGCCGTCGTGTCGACGCAGACATGCCGCTCGCCCATGACACGAGCGACATCGGGGCGCCCGGTGATGAGCGGGATGATCGGGCCATCGCGCTCCGCCAGTGCTTTGGCATGGGCCCGTGCATCAGCCTTCTCACCCCAGAAAACGACACCCGAGAGGCCACCCAGCTTCGTGAGCGTCTCCGGCTCCAGAGCGCCCGTCGCCAGCGCAGCGCGGCCGCCGAGGTCTCGGATATGGCTGGCCTGGGCCTCGGCCGCCTCCTTGCCCGGGCCGAGACACAGCAAGGGCGCGCGCGGTTCCAGCGTGAGGCGGTTCGATTCGCCCGTCGGCCCCGGCATCACCAACGTCTCGCGCGCCTTGCTTTGCGGCGCGGCGTCGAGCGCGGCCTGCGCTGCGGCCTGTGTCATCTGCCCGTCCCATTTGCCGGGTGCCTGCTCGGCCTGCTGCGCGGCGAAACGCGGCAGGTAATGCGGCCCGCCCGCCTTGGGGCCCGTCCCCGACAGCCCCTCGCCGCCGAAGGGCTGGGAGCCGACGATCGCCCCGATCTGGTTGCGGTTCACGTAGGTGTTGCCGGCATGGATGCGCTCTGAGACATGCTGAACGCGATCGTCGATCCGGGTTTGCAGGCCGAAGGTGAGGCCATAGCCCGTCCCGTTGATCGCATCGAGAACATCGTCCAGCTCTTCCGCGCGGAAGGTGGCCAGGTGCAGCACGGGGCCGAAGATTTCCCGCTCCAGCGCCTCGATGCCGCTCACGGAGATGAGTGTCGGCGCGATGAAGGTGCCCGCGTTGGGCGTGCGCAGCTCGTGCAGGAGCCGCCCGTCCGCGCGGGCCTGCTCGATATGCGCGGCAATGCCTTGCCGTGCCTCTTCGTCGATCACCGGGCCGACATCGGTCTTCAGAAGCCACGGATCGCCCATGGACAGCTCGTCCATCGCGCCCTTGAGCATGCGGGTGAAGCTCTCGGCGATGTCTTCCTGCACGTAGAGGCAGCGCAGGGCCGAGCAGCGCTGGCCCGCCGACTGGAAGGCCGATTCGACGATGGCCTGCACCGCCTGTTCCGGCAGCGCCGTGCTGTCGACGATCATCGCGTTGAGCCCGCCGGTCTCGGCGATGAGCGGCGCATCGGGCGAAAGATGCTCGGCCATGGATTTGCGGATCAGCAGCGCGGTCTCGGTGCTGCCCGTGAAGGCCACGCCACCGACGCGCGGATCGGAGGTGAGCGCCGCGCCCACCTCGCCCGCGCCGGGCAGGAGCTGAAGCGCCTCGCGCGGAACACCCGCCTCATGCATGAGCTCCACCGCGCGATGCGCGATGAGCGAGGTCTGCTCGGCCGGCTTGGCCAGAACCGCATTTCCCGTGGCCAGCGCGGCGGCGACCTGCCCCGTGAAGATCGCCAGTGGGAAGTTCCACGGGCTGATGCAGGTGAAGATGCCCGCAGGCGGCGCATCACTGTTCTGCGCCGCGTAGTAACGCAGGAAATCGACCGCCTCGCGCAGCTCGGCCACCTGGTCGAGCACGATCTTGCCCGCCTCGCGCGCCATCAGCGCGAAAAGCTCGCCGTAGTGCTTCTCGTAAAGGTCCGCCACCTTGTTGAGGACCTTCGCGCGCTCGGCGGGGCTGGCCTGCCACGGCGTCGCAGCCGCGAGGGCCGTCTCCACATCGGCGCGCGAGGCAAAGGCGACCGTTCCGGGCGCATCCGTCGGGATGGCCGGGCTGATGACCGGCTGGGCCGTCTCGGGCCCCGCCTTGCCCGCGAGGATCGGGGCGGCGTGCCATTCGGCCTTGGCGAAGGGTTTGCGGGCCTTCTCGATCCACGCCAGCGTCGGCTCATGGGTTATGTCGAAGCCCTTGGAGTTCTTCCGCTCGGGCTGGAACAGGTCCGGCCCTTCGGTGATCTTTGGCTGTGGCTCTTCCAGCGCCTCGAAGGGGCAGGCGGCGACCTCCTCGGGCGGCACCTCCTCGTCAACGATCTGGTTGACGAAGCTCGAATTCGCACCGTTCTCCAGCAGGCGGCGCACGAGATAGGCCAGCAGATCGCGATGCGCGCCGACGGGGGCATAGATGCGGCAATTCGTGCCATGCTTTTCCATGACAATGTCGAAGAGCGACTCGCCCATGCCATGCAGGCGCTGGAACTCGTAGGCGCTCTTGGGCACCGCCATCTCGCGCGCCATGTCAAGCACGGCGCAGACCGTGTGCGCATTATGCGTGGCGAATTGCGGATAGATCCGGTCCGTCATCGACAAGAGCTTGCGGGCATTGGCGATATAGCTCACGTCGGTCGCGGGCTTTGCCGTGAAGACGGGGAAGCCGTCGACCCCCTCGACCTGCGCGCGCTTGATCTCGGTGTCCCAATAGGCGCCCTTGACGAGCCGGACCATCAGCCGGCGGTCGGTGCGCTCGGCGAGGTCATGGAGAAAGTCGAGCGTATCGCCCGCGCGCTGGCCATAGGCCTGCACAACGATGCCGAAACCGTCCCACCCGGCAAGGGAAGGCTCGGAAAGAACCTGCTCGATCACGTCCATGGAAATCGCCAGCCTGTCGGCTTCCTCGGCATCGATATTGAGCCCCATCCCGGCTGACTTGGCCAGCAGGGCAAGGCTGCGCAGCCTCGGGGCCAGCTCGTTCATCACGCGGTCGCGGTTGGCCTCCTCGTAGCGCGCATGCAGCGCCGAGAGCTTGACGGAGATGCCCGGGTTTTCACTGATCTCCGTGTTCTTGCAGGCCTGTGCGATGGCCGTGATGGCCCGCGAATAGGCAAGGTAGTAGCGCTTGGCGTCATCTTCCGTGCGCGCGGCCTCGCCGAGCATGTCATAGGAATAGGTATAGCCCTTCGCCTCCATCTTGGCGGCGCGGTCCATGGCCGCCTCGATCGTCTCGCCGAGGACGAACTGGCGGCCCATCTCGCGCATGGCGCGGCCGACAGCGGTGCGGATCACCGGCTCGCCGAGGCGCTTGACCGCGCCGCGCAGCGAGCCGACAAGGCCGGGGCGCGGCTCGTCCAGCACACGCCCCGTCAGCATCAGCGCCCATGTGGAGGCGTTGACCAGCGGGGAGGTCGATTCGCCCATGTGGCTGGCCCAGTCCGACTGGGCGATCTTGTCCTCGATGAGCGCGTCGATCGTCTCGGCATCGGGCACGCGCAAGAGCGCCTCGGCGAGACACATGAGCGCGATGCCCTCGTCTGTCGAAAGCCCGTATTCGGCAAGGAACACTTCCATCAGGCCGGGGTCGGAGCTGCCCCGGATCGCCTTGACCAGCTCCGCGCCTTCGGCGCTGATGCGCTTGCGGGCCTCGACATCGAGATCGGCCTCGGCGATCAGCTCGGCGAGCACCTTGCGCTCATCGGCATACATGTTGGCCCCGATGGCCTTGCGCAGCTTGTTTTGTGCCATGATAGACTCCCCTTTGAGACTGGTATACTACGCCAGAAGCGGGAGTTTTTCCCGTGTTGCGCAATTTGGAGGTTCAAAATGGCTGTTAAACCGGCTCCAGAAGGCCAGATCGAACTTGACAGCTTCGACCGCAAGATCCTTTCGGTCCTGGCCTCGGACGGGCGTATCGCGATCACCGATCTTGCCCAGCGCATCGGGCTGTCCAAATCGCCGACGCAGACGCGGCTGCGCAGGCTCGAACGTGCAGGCGTGATCACCGGCTACAAGGCGCTTTTCGATCCGATCCGCCTTGGCCTCGACCATGTCGCCTTCGTCGAGGTCCGGCTGCGGGAGACGCGCGAGAAGGCGCTGGCCGAGTTCAACGCCGCCGTCGCCGCGATCCCCGAAATCGAGCAGGTGCACCTGATGGCGGCGAATTTCGACTACCTTCTGAAGGTGCGCACGCAGGACATGAACGATTATCGCACCGTTCTGGCCGAGCGGATATCGACCCTGCCGCATGTCTCCTCGACCTCCACCTATGTCGCCATGCAGGCGGTGAAGGAGACCACGCTCGCCGACGTTATCTGACGGTGAACAGGCAGGCATGAAACGCCCCGATCAGTCCATGAGCGCGGCCTGCACCAGCGCCTTGAGCTCGGCGCGGTTGGTATAGCTCGATGACGGAATGAGCTGGGTGAAATAGACAACGCTCATGCGCTCGGCCGGATCGGTCCAGAAATAGGTGCTGGCCATGCCGCCCCAGCCGAAGTCTCCCACCGAACCGGGCACGCGCACCCGCGCCGGATCGAGCACACAGGCGCCACCGATCCCGAAGCCCATGCCCGTCATCGGCATCTCGGCAAAGCTCGCCGCGCCCATCGAGGCGATGTCGCCGGGCAGGTGATTGCCCCGCATGAACGCCACGGTCTTCGGCCCGAGGAGCCGCACGCCGCCGAGCGCGCCGCCCTGCCGGATCATCTCGCCGAAGCGCATGTAGTCGTCCAGCGTCGACAGCAGCCCGCCGCCGCCCGAGAAAAGCGAGACCCTCCCCTGCAGAAAGCGGCTGTCCTCGCCTGTCTCGAAGAGCGCCAACGGGTCGTCATCGCGCTTCTGGAAACAATCGGCAAAACGCGCGACCTTGCCCGAAGGCACGTCGAAACCGGTATCATTCATCCCGAGCGGCTCGAAGATTTCATCGTGCATCACCGTGTCCAGCGCCTTGCCGGTGATGACCTCGATCACCCGCCCGATCACGTCGATTCCCACGGAATACTCCCATGCGCTGCCGGGCTGGAAGCAAAGCGGCAGCCCCGCCAGTTTCTCGCAGAAGGCCTCGAGGGAATCGTCTTGAAACAACAGCTCGGGAAACAGCTCGGAATAGGCGCGCGGCCCGACCCCCTGATTGAACGAATAGGTCATCCCGGAGGTATGCGTGAGCAGCTCGTGCAGCGTCGGGCTGCGCGCCGGCTCCGTATCGCCGGCATCGCGCGCGCCGGGCCGCAGCGCGCGCATCTCGCCGAACAACGGCAGGTAGTCCGACACCGGCGCATCCAGGACGACCTGCCCGCGCTCCACGAGCATCATGAAAAGCGCCGAGGTCACCAGCTTGGTCATGGAATAGATCCGCACGATCGTATCGCGCGCATAGGGCATTCCCCGTTCAGGCGCTGCGAGACCGTCCGCCGTGAAATATGCCTCTTCACCATCCCGAAGGATCAACACCGAACTGCCCGTGTAGCGGCCCGCCTCCCGGCATTCCGCCATCCACGCCCCGATCCGGTCCAGCCTTGCCTGATCCATCATGCCCCACCTTTCTTTGCCGCATACTGGCCGCAGCCGCCGCGCGGATGCAAGCCCGCGTGAGGGGCGAAACACTTCTTGTGGTCGTTTCGGACTAATCCACAAGTTATTGCGGTTATCCCCAAGAAATAGCTTGCCAGAGCGGAATCGCCCCGCATACGATGAAGGCAGGACACGGGCAGAATAAACCCATCCTATCGAGCAGACAGCGCGGCGTTTGCGCTGCCAAGAGCAGACGCCGCCACATAAAACGAGGTGGCGACATGGCACTATCCGAGCAGTATCTCGAGGATGAAATTCACCCGATCGACATCGTCGAGAATCTCGCATCCTACAATGACTGGGACTTTGACCGGGTCGGAGACGACCAGATCGCCATGGCCGTCGAGGGACAATGGCGGACCTACTCGATCACGCTGGCCTGGTCAGGCTATGACGAGACCCTGCGCCTGATCTGCACCTTCGAGATGGAGCCGCCCGAGGAGCAGCTCCCGGCGCTCTACGACACGCTCAACGAAGTCAACGACAAGTGCTGGGCCGGCGCCTTCTCCTACTGGCGCGAGCAGAAGCTCATGGTCTACAAGTACGGCCTTGTGCTCGCGGGCGGAAACACCGCCTCGCCCGAGCAGATCGACACGCTCATCTCCTGCGCCGTGATGAGCGCCGAGCGCTACTATCCGGCCTTCCAGCTTGTGGTCTACGGCGGGCGCACTCCGCGCGAGGCCATGCAGGTCGCCATTGCGGAGGCCTACGGCCACGCCTGAGGGCTTAGGGCCAGAACCCTGGCACATTCGCCCTTGCACCTGCGCTTGCCCGAGCTACCCTTCGGGCAAAGCGACAGGCGAAAGGTGATCCATGACACATGACGACATCGCGACGCGCGGGCTGGTCCTTCTGGGCTGCGGCAAGATGGGCTCGGCCATGCTCCAGGGCTGGCTCGAGGGCGGGCTGCCCGCCGCTTCCGTTCACGTGATCGATCCGAAACCATCGGACTGGCTGCGCGGCACGGGGGTCAACATCAATGCCGAACTGCCCGCATCGCCCGCCGTGGTGCTCGTCGCGGTCAAGCCCCAGATGATGGGCGAGGCCCTGCCGTTGCTGAGGGCCATGGGCGGGGGCGAGACGCTCTTCGTCTCCGTCGCCGCGGGCACGCCGATCGCGCATTTCGAGGCGGTGCTGGGGACAGGCACGCCGATCATCCGCGCCATGCCCAACACCCCGGCAGCCATCGGTCGCGGCATCACCGCGATCATCGGCAACAGTCTCGTCGCGCCGGCCCAGATGGACACCGCCGAAGCACTGCTGAGCGCCATTGGCGAGGTCGTGCGCCTCGCGGATGAAGAGCAGATCAATGCCGTCACCGGCGTCTCCGGCTCGGGCCCCGCTTATGTCTTTCACATGATCGAATGCCTCGCCGCCGCCGGAGAGGCGCAGGGGCTCGCCCCGGAGCTTGCCATGCAGCTCGCCAAGGCGACGGTCGCGGGCGCGGGCGCGCTGGCCATGCAGGCCGATGAGACCCCCGAGCAATTGCGCATCAACGTCACGAGCCCGAACGGGACGACACAGGCCGGCCTTGACGTGCTCATGAACGCGCGCGACGGCCTGCCGCCGCTTATGGAAAAAACCGTCGCCGCCGCGACGGACCGCTCGAAGGAGCTTGCCCGGGATGCCTGAGATCAGCTTCGACGACTTCCTCAAACTCGACATACGCGCCGGAACCGTCACCCGCGCCGAACCCTACCCCGAGGCGCGCGTCCCGGCAATCAAGCTCTGGGTCGATTTCGGCCCCGAAATCGGCGAGAAGAAATCCTCCGCCCAGATCACCGCGCATTACACGCCCGGGGCGCTTGTTGGCAAACAGGTCATGGCGGTGGTCAATTTCCCGCCGCGCCAGATCGGCAGATTCATGTCGGAAGTGCTCGTGCTGGGTGTTCATGACGCGAGCGGCGGTGTAATCCTCGTGCAGCCCTCGCTGCCCGCACCGGACGGCGCGCGGCTGAGTTGACCCTGCGCGAGCCTCACGATGAAAAAAGTCCTGATCTGCCGACCTATGCCTCCCGCTGTCAAAGAGCGGGCCGAAGCGCTCTTCGATGTCACCTGGCGCGAGAGCAACGCGCCGATGACCGAGGCCGAGATGCGCTCATCCATGGTGCTTTATGACGGGATGATGCCGACGCTTGGGGACAATTTCAGCAAGAAGGTCTTTGATGAATTCGGCCGCCCGCGCTGCAAGATTCTCGCCAATTTCGGGGTTGGCATCAATCATATCAATCTCGATGCCGCCCGCACCCATGGCGTCACCGTGACGAACACGCCCGGCGCCGTCACGGATGCGACGGCAGACATCGCCATGACGCTTCTGCTCATGTCCGCGCGGCGGGCCGGCGAGGGTGAGCGGCTCGCCCGCTCGGGCACATGGGAGGGCTGGCATCCGACACAGATGCTGGGCAGCCACGTCACGGGCAAGACCGTCGGGATCATCGGCATGGGCCGGATCGGCCAGGCCATCGCGCGGCGCTGTCATTTCGGCTTCGCCATGGAGGTTCTCTTCTTCAACCGCTCGGAAAGGCAGGTGGACTTTCCCGTTCGGCAAGTGGGCAGCCTGAGGGAGCTGGCCGAGGCCTGCGACTTCCTCGTCGCCGCCACGCCCGGCGGCGCAGACACGACCCATCTCGTCAGCTCCGATGTCTTCGCCGCAATGAAACCCTCGGCGCATTTCGTCAACATCTCGCGCGGCGAGGTTGTCGACGAGGCCGCGCTCATCACCGCGCTCGAAGCAGGCGCGATCTCGGGCGCAGGGCTCGACGTCTACGAACACGAGCCGCAGATCCCCGCAGGTTTGCGCGCGCTGGACAATGCCGTCCTGCTGCCGCATCTCGGCACGAATACCGAGGAAGTGCGCACGAAGATGGGCATGATGGCCCTGGACAACCTCGACGCATTCTTCAGGGGCGAAACCCCGCCCAACGCGCTCAACGCTTGACCGCCGCCGCGAGGCGGTCAATGCTTGCAGAACCAGATCAAAGAGGCCCCATGCACCAGCCCGTCATCACCGGCACAGGCGTTTTCACCCCTTCCGAGACGATCACCAACGAAGAGCTCGTCGAGGCGTTCAATGCCCATACCGCTCTCTACAACGCCGAGAATGCCGAGGCCATCGCCGCGGGCGAGCTGTCGGCGAAGGAGCCCTCTTCGACCGAGTTCATCTTCAAGGCCTCCGGCATCGAGCAGCGCCATGTCATGAACAAGTCCGGCGTGCTTGATCCTGCGATCATGCATCCCGTTCTGCGCGAGCGCTCCGATGACGAGCCGGGGATCATGACGGAAATGGCGCTCGATGCCTGCGGCAAGGCGCTGGCCGAGGCGGGGCTGGAGCCAAGCGATATCGACCTGGTGATCTGCGCCGCCTCCAACCACGAGCGCGCCTATCCCGCCATCGCCATCGAGATCCAGAAATTCCTCGGCGCGGGCGGCTTTGCCTTCGACATGAATGTCGCCTGCTCCTCGGCCACCTTCGGCATACAGGCCGCAGCCGACATGCTGCGCTCCGGCTCGGTGCGCCGCGCGCTGGTGGTCAATCCCGAGATCTGCTCGGGCCATCTCGAATGGCGCGACCGCGATTGTCACTTCATCTTCGGCGATGTCTGCACCGCGACGGTGATCGAGCGCGAGGACGAGGCGAAAAACCCTCTCTTCCGCATCCGCTCGACCCGCTGCGCGACCGAGTATTCCAACAACATCCGCAACAACAACGGCTTTTTGCGCCGCACGCGCACGACGGGCCAGGACCTTCCGGACCAGCGCGACATGCAGTTCATGCAGGAGGGCCGGAAGGTCTTCAAGGAAGTCGTCCCGATGGTCTCGGACCACATGCTGGCCCATATGTCCGACGAGGGCGTCGCGCCGGAACAGCTCAAGCGCATGTGGCTGCACCAGGCGAACAAGTCGATGAACGATTTCGTCGGACGCAAGGTCATGGGCCGCGCCCCCACGCCCGAGGAACAGCCCAATATTTTGCAAGACTACGCCAACACTTCGTCAGCCGGCTCGATCATCGCCTTCTCCCAGCATCAGGGCGGACTGGAAAAGGGCGATATCGGGGTGATCTGCTCCTTCGGCGCGGGCTATTCCGTCGGCTCGGTGATCGTCGAGAGGCTCTGAACCGAAAAAATGGGGAGCCTCGCGGGCTCCCCTTCTTGCGCTGGACTGTCTCGCTGCGATCAATCCCAGTAGCCTTCATCGACTCCCTGCATTGAGTCCAGCTCTTCCTCGGTCTTGTTGGTGACGACGGCGTATTCCTCGTCATCGGCCGGAACGAGGCTGACATCGTCGAGCGAGATCATCACGTGCTTGTCGGCAATGTCGAGAAAGCCACCGACTTCGGCAACGACACCGACCATCTGACCGTCCTCACCGAGCACGACATCCTCGATCTGACCGATGTCACGCCAGTTTTCACCGATACTGTCATATGAGCCCCATCCGAGCCAGTTCGCACGTTCGGCGTCCGTTGCGGCGTAGATCGTGCCGCCGGTGATATCGCGGCTGCGGATCAGGTCACCGTCATTTTCCATCGTCTCGGCGGTGAGAGGTGCGGCTGCGGCTGAGAGCGCGATTACGCTTGCATAAAGAATCTTCATCTCAATACTCCTTTCATCTTCGTTGTGTCTGCCTAGTCAACCCGAAACACGGCGCTGTGTTCCAAGGTCCTGCGCGTATCCGGAATTCAGACTTCCGGCGCGTCTTTCGGGGGGACAGTGCCGAAATCACCGGGCTCGTGGCGCGGATTCCAGTTCGGGTCGTCCTCCTTGACCTTGCGCGAGATCCAGTAGCCGGCGGGATATGCGAGCAGGAAACCGAGGCCCGCCGCGATCACGATGCCCCAAACGGTGTAATAGCCGAGCAGGAATGCGATGATCACGAATGTGCCGGCCAGAGCCCACGCGGCCATCAGGGCCATGTAGAATGCCAGTCTGTCCATTGCTCTTCTCCTTTCGTTTCACAAGGAGAACGCTTCAGACACCGCGATGTTCCGAGCAAATCGCGCGCCGCGCCTCAGGCGTCCGCGACCGCCGCGCGCCAGTGACGGCGGCACAGGCTGACATAGGTCTCGTTGCCGCCGATCTGGACCTGCGCACCATCGCGCAGAACAAGCCCGTCTGCGCCCTGACGCACCACCATCGTCGCCTTGCGCCCGCAATGGCAGATGGTGCGCACTTCGCGCATTTCGTCGGCCAGCGCCAGGAGCGCGGCAGAGCCGGGAAAGAGCTCGCCGCGGAAGTCCACGCGCAGCCCGTAGCACATCACCGGGACACCGAGATCATCCACCGCGCGCGCAAGCTGCCAGACCTGCACCTTGCTCAGGAACTGCGCCTCATCGACGAACACGCAGGCGACACGCCCGCGTTCGAGCCGCGCCGCGATCTTCTCGAAAAGGTCTTCACCCGGCGCGAAGGTATCGGCCTCCTCGCCGATCCCGATCCGGCTGGAAATCCGCCCCTTGCCGCCGCGATCGTCGAACGCCGCCGTGAGCAGGTAGGTCTCCATGCCGCGTTCGCGGTAGTTATGCGCGGCTTGCAGCAGCACGGTCGATTTGCCCGCGTTCATCGTCGAATAGTGGAAATAGAGTTTTGCCATGGCGCTGTTTTACCCCAGGACCCGCGCTTTTCAACCACGCATGCGCCCCGGCGCTCGCCTTGCGCGCGGCCCGCCGTGATTGCGCGGGTGGTGGGGCGGAGCGGCCGCATGCAGGACAGGCCACTGGGGATGGAGCTTGCACCGACCACATCCGCCCCTGGAGACAGGCCCCCCGCCCCGAGGGAACGTCAGGCCTGCCCCATTCAAAAAATGACGCGCGGTAACTTTCGCGTCACTCGTTACTCCCCGGAAAGATCAGGGTGATTCATCAATGACATCCCCGGCAAAATTGATTAATGGGAAAAGGATACTGCCTTTCCCCCGGTGTCATTGCAGGGGGCGGGAAGCGCTAGAAAATGGAAAAAGAGATGTCGGTTGTTAGTAGTTACCTCAAGAAACACACTGAGGCTTTGGTTAAAGATGTCGGAATCGAGCCGGCATGCGAATTGACCGGAAAGTCGAAGGCGACGCTCGGGCGATACTACTCCGCCAATGATGAACATGCCGATCGCTTCATGCCGATCGACGCCGTTGCCGCGCTCGAAGAGGCAGCGGGCTACCCGCATGTGACATCGGCCCTCGCCGAACTGAAGGGCATCACCCTGTCCTACGAAGATCGCCGGCAGAACACCGTGGACAAGGGCGGCGTCAATGCCGACGTGATCGCCCTGAGCCAGCGCTTCGCCATGCTCATGGCCGAATACCAGCAATCCATCGAGGACGGGATCATCACCGTCAACGAGGCCAAGCGGCTGCTCAAGGAAACTTCGGCGCTCCAGCAGGTGCTCATCGACATGAAGCTGCACCTCGAGGAAGAGACCTCCTGACGCCCTGTCAGAGCCCTTCCGGCCGCGCATACCCCCGCGCGTTATAAAGCAAGGGCGCGACATCTTCGCGCGCATGGGCCTCGTGCACCGCCCCGAAGAGAACGTGATGCGTGCCCACGAGCGTCTCCTCGCTCAAGGCGCAGTCAAAAACCGCCGGCGCGCTGAGGAGCATCGGCAGGCCAGCGCGCGTCACGCCCCAATTGCCTTCGGCGAACCGGTCCGCATCCGGGGCGGTTTTCCCGGCGAACCGCTGCGCGAGGCCCGCGTCGCCTTCGCCAAGCATGTTCACGCAGAAAGCACCGTTCGCCCGGATCACCTGCGCCGTGCTGCTCTCGTGATGCAGACAGATCAGGAGCCGGGGGCGGTCCACATCCGCCGAGACGCTCGACATGGCCGTCACGGTCACGCCCGCCTTGCCGGCCGGGCCATCCGTCGTGACCACGAAGACAGTGTTGGCCGCGCGGGCCATGGCGTCGAGAAACCCGGCGCGGAGCTGCTCGGTATCGTCGAAGTCGGCGGTCATGGTCTGTCCTTGGGTCATGCGTTGTCTCTCATGGTCCGGCGATGTCACGGGCGCCGATCTTCGGGCCTACATGTAGATTGGCGCGCTCCGGCGCAAGTCAAAGCACGCAGTGCCGGCGAGAATAAGGCGCTATGGGCAGGGTTTCGGGGAATTCCCGTGTCATGACGCCCCGGGGCGATGTCAGTGACGCCGCCCCGCGGGCTTGAAAGCCGAAACGGTCAGGCAAAATCCACGAACTTGTTGAAGGGCATCTGGCGCAAGCGCTGCCCCGTCGCGGCAAAGATCGCCCCGGCCAGCGCCGGCGCGGCAGGCGGCACGGGCGGCTCGCCGATCCCGCGCACGGCATCGCCGTTCTCAAGTCCGCGCACCATGATCTGCGGGCATTGCCGCAGGCGCATCCCCTCGTAGCTGTAGAAGTTCTCCTGCTGCGCCGCGCCGCCCTCATAGGTGATCTCGCAATTCATCGCGTGGCCCAGCCCGAAGACGACCCCGCCCGCGACTTGATTCTCGAAATTCACGGGGTCGACGACACGGCCCACTTCGGCAGCCACATGAACCTTGTCGATCATGATCCCGTCCTCGGTATCGCTCACCTCGATGACCTCGGCGCAATAGACGCCGAAGGAGCGCGTCAGCGCCACGCCCCGGCCCTTGCCTTCGCCCATCTTCGCGCCCTCCCAGCCCGACATCTCGGCGACGGCTTCCAGAACGGCGCGCGCCAGCGGGTCGGAGACGAGGCGGAGGCGCTCCTCCATCGGGTCGGCCCCGGCCGCCTCGATCAGCTCGTCGAGCCCCGCATTGTAGAAGAACCCGTTCGAGGACGCGCCCACGGAGCGCCAGGAACTTATCGGCGCGAGCCCCTCGGCGCGGTAGCCTGTCACCCGGTGGTTCGGGATGGCGAAGGGCTGCTCCCATGCCCCGGCGACGATCTGGCTGTCGGGGCCGGGCACCGAAAGGCCCTGCCGCCCCATCTGCGAGACGGTGACCGAGGGCATCGCGATCCCGAGATCATAGCTCTCGACATGGCCGTCCCTGACGGTCCCCCGCGCCCGCGCCATGGCGATCTGGCGGGGAAAGTCATGAGTCATGTCCATCTCGCGCTTGTAGGTCAGCTTGACCGGCGTGCCCTTCATCTGCACGGCGATCTCGGCGGCATGCTTGACCACCTCGTCTTCCAGCCGGTGCCCGAAACTGCCGCCGATCATCTGCGCATGCACGCGCACATCGCTGGCATCGATCCCGGCAATCGCGCCGACATTGTTCTGAACGAAGCGCGGGATCTGCGTGCCGGTCCAGACATCCACGGTGCCATCCTCGTTGATCCTGACAATCGCGTTGATCGGCTCGAGTGGTGCATGTGCGAGATACGGCGCGCGGTATTCCGCCTCGACGGGATCGCCGCCCGAAAGCGCCGCTTCGACATCGCCGTCATCACGCGGCTGGCTGTCCTGTGCCTCCGCCGTGAAGGACTCGCTCAGGATCTGCCAATGACCCTCCATCGTCTCGGGCATCTGCGCCGCGCCCCATTCGGCCTCGATGGCGTCGGCCCCCTGAAAGGCGCGCCATGTGTTGTCGGCGATCACCGCGACACCGCCCGTGACAGGCACAACGCCGGTCACGCCGCGCATCGCCTCGGCCTCGCTTGAGTCATAGCTGCGCAGCACGCCCCCCTGCGCCGGGTTCAGCAGCACGGCGGCATGGACCATGCCCTCGACCTCGACATCGATGCCATAGGTCATCGTCCCGGTCGATTTGCGCGCGATATCGAGCCTTTGCATCGGCTTGCCGATATAGCGCCAGGCCTCGGGAGGACGAAGCGCCACATCCTGCACCGGCTCCATCCCGGCCACGCGGGGGGCAAGCTCGGTATAGGCCCGCTCTCGGCCGTCCGGCGCGATCACGCGGCCGTTTTCCGTCTTCAGCTCGGAGGCGGCGAGCCCCCATTCCTCGGCAGCGGCCTGCTTGAGCGTCTCGCGCGCGCTCGCCCCGGCGGCGCGCAGCTTGTCCCAGGCGTCCGGCACGGTGGTCGAGCCGCCGGTGATCTGAAGGCCGATGAACTTCGACATCGCGCTCACGCCGGTTTCGGCCACCTGACGCATCGCACCACCCGCAGGCACGGAAAACTCCGCGATCTCTTCGGACAGGGCCCCGTTCCAGTAGGCCGCGCTCGGCGGGCCGGGATCGGCCTTGATCTCCGCGATATCCACGTCGAGCTCCTCGGCGATCAGCGCGGCCTGAACCTGGTAGGCCCCCTGCCCCTTGTCGGCGCGCGGGGTGATGAGCGTGACGCCTTGCGCGTCGATCTTCACATAGGGCGTCAGCGCCGCCTCGCCCTCGGCCAGACCGGGCTCGAGCGGGTTCGCATAGGGCGTCTTGTAGCGCCAGACACCGAAGGCCACGCCGCCCGCGATGGCCGCCGAGCCGATGAGAAATGTCCGCCGTGCGATCGTTCTTGCGCGTCCCATGGCTCAGCCCTCCTGCAATGTCTTGGCCGCGGTCTTCACCGCCGCCCTGATGCGCGGATAGGTCCCGCAGCGGCACAGGTTCCCGTCCATCGCGAAGTCGATATCCTCGTCGGTCGGGGCAGGTGTCTCGGCCAGCAAGGCCGCCGCCTGCATGATCTGGCCGGACTGGCAATAGCCGCATTGCGCGACCTGGTGCTCGATCCACGCCGCCTGCACCGCGTGCAGCGCCTCGGGGCTGCCGAGCCCCTCGATCGTCGTGACCGGGCCCCAGACATCGCCCGCCGCGACCTGGCAGGAGCGCACCGCCTCGCCATCGATATGCACCGTGCAGGCCCCGCAGGCCGCAACGCCGCAGCCATATTTGACGCCCTTGATGCCGAGCTCGTCCCGCAGGACCCACAAGAGCGGCATCCCGCTTTCGACGTCCAGCTCGTGTTCCGTGCCATCGACCGTGATCTGCATGCGAATTCCTCCTGCAACTCCCCTAAACCTATCCTTTGATACGCATCCGTAAAGGCACCGAGCCAAAATAAACCGCTGCCCCTGCGTCAGGAACAGCCGCAACAGGCTTATTTCAGGACAAGATGCGCAGGTTCAAGTGAGACCGCCGGGCTGCGTCAAGAGGTCTTGCGCTGCCTACGGCATCGCCAAGGGGGGGCGGCAGGGGCGGCCACGGGCCGCCCCTGCCGCCCCCGGAGCGACGTGCGCAGCACGGCGCAAACCCGTCAGGCAGCAATGTCCTTCATCACGGCGAGAAACTTCGCCACCTCGCCGACGCTGTTGTAATGGCACATCGACACGCGCACGCAGCTGTCGAGGCCGAGCGGGCCCAGGATATTGCCCGAGTAGTGATCGGGCTTGCGCAGATGCGTCCGGATGCCCGCCACGTTCAGCCGGTCGACGACCTCCGCCGACGGCACCCCCGCGACCGCAAGCGAGACGAGCCCCTCCCGCGCCGCGTTGTCCGCGCCGCCGAGGATGGTCACGCGGTCCATCTCGCGCAGCCCCGCAAGGTTGCCGCTCCCATCGATCATCGCATCGGTCAGCGCCTTTTCCTGCGCATGGATCGCCTCGCCCGCCGCCGTAATCCGCTTTCTGCGGTCCGTCTCCGCCGAGACCTCCCCGCCGAGCCATTCGAGATAGGCGCAGACATCGCTCAGCGTGGCATAGGCGCCGGTGTCGCGCGTGCCCATCTCCCAGTTGAGCTCCGGCCCGCCATCGAGCGCGTTATGCGCCACGCACTCCAGCCGCCCGGAGAGCCAGGCCAGCCCGTAGCCGTGCCGCGAGAACATCTTGTAGGGGCTGATCACGTAGCCATCCACGTCATATGCGGCAATGTCGATCGCCCCATGCGCCGCGTGCTGGATGCCGTCCACGATGATGAGGCAGTCGGGCGCCCTCGCGCGAATCACCTTCGAGATCGCCGCGACATCAACACCCATGCCCGTCACCGGCGAGGTGTGGACGATCGTGGCGACGACAGTCTCCTCGGTAACGGCCGTCGCGTAGGCCGCCGCATCCACCGTGCCGCTTGTATCGTCATGGGCCACGAGCACATGCTCGAGCCCCGCCTCGCGCGCCCAGCGCGCGGCTGCCGAGCGGCTGGCCGGGTGCTCCAGCGTGCTGCCCAAGACATGGCCCCCGCCCCGCCGCGCGAGGCAGGCATTCATGATCAGTCGAAACAGAAGCTCCGTGCCGCTCTCGCCCACGAAGAACTGCCCGCCCTCAGGCGCGTTCATCATCAGCGCCATGTCCGCCTTCGCCGTCTCGATCGTCTCCACGAGCGCCGCACTGGCCGCGTTCGCGCGGCCCTGGTTGTCGGGGATCGCGGCGAATTTCGCCGAGGTCTGAGCGACGGAATTCAGCGTCAGCGCCCCGCCCGCGTTTTCGAAAAACACCCGCGCGCCCACGAAAGGGCATTCCTCCACATGCGCGAAACGCGCGCGCACGGCGCTCATCAACTCACCGGAAAAAGCATTTGCCATGGGGCCTCCCTCGTTTGGCGTATGAAAACCTCATGACGGCCCGAAAGGAAAGCCCCGGGATGAAGGGGGCAGGCAGAGCGGGAATGTGCACTTATCTCGAGCGACGCTGGATCAGCCGCATCTCACTCGAAAACCTGAGCCGAGCGCCGACCGCAGGTGGCGCGCACGCGCCGCCCATGGGGGCGGTCGGCGCGTGGGTGTTCTGCGAACACCCATAAAGAACAAAAGGCCCGCCGAATTCGGCGGGCCTTTCGATATATTCCGAACAGCTCAGAGCTTCGGATAGAGCGGAAAGCCCTTCAGCATCTCGGCGACTTCGCCGCGCACCTTGGCCTCCACGTCGCCGTTGCCGTCCGGCCCGTTCGCCGCCAGCCCGTCGACCACCTCGACGATCCAGTCGGCGATCCGGCGGAATTCGGCCTCGCCGAAGCCGCGCGTCGTGCCCGCCGGCGTGCCGAGGCGGATGCCGCTCGTGACCATCGGTTTTTCAGGATCGAACGGAATGCCGTTCTTGTTGCAGGTGATATGCGCGCGGCCCAGCGCCGCATCGGTGATGTTGCCCGTCACACCTTTGGGGCGCAGGTCGACGAGCATCACATGGGTGTCCGTCCCGCCTGTGACGATATCCAGACCGCCCTTGATGAGCTGGTCGGCCAGCGCCGCGGCATTGGCCCGCACCTGCTTCTGGTAGGCCTTGAACTCGGGCCGCAGCGCCTCGCCGAAGGCCACGGCCTTGGCCGCGATCACATGCATCAGCGGGCCACCCTGGATGCCGGGGAAGATCGCCGAGTTGAACTTCTTGGCCAGCGCCTCGTCATCGGTCAGGATCATGCCGCCGCGCGGGCCGCGAAGCGTCTTGTGCGTCGTCGTGGTGGCGACATGCGCATGCGGGAAGGGCGAGGGATGCTCGCCCGCCGCCACGAGACCGGCGAAATGCGCCATATCCACGTGCAGGTAGGCGCCCACCATGTCGGCAATCTCGCGGAACCGCGCGAAATCGATCACGCGCGGAACCGCCGAGCCGCCCGCGATGATCAGCTTGGGCTGGTGCTCTTTCGCCAGCGCCTCGACCTGGTCATAGTCGATCAGGTTGTCGTCCTCGCGCACGCCATAGTGGACCGCGTTGAACCACTTGCCCGACTGGTTGGGCGCGGCCCCATGCGTCAGGTGGCCGCCCGAGGCGAGATCCATCCCGAGGATCGTGTCACCCGGCTGCAAAAGCGCCGTGAACACGCCCTGATTGGCCTGCGAGCCCGAGTTGGGCTGGACGTTGGCGAAGCCGCAGCCGAACAGCTCCTTGGCGCGGTCGATGGCGAGGTTTTCCGCAACGTCGACATACTGGCAGCCGCCATAGTAACGCCGCCCGGGATAACCCTCGGCATACTTGTTGGTCAGAACGGTGCCCTGTGCCTCCATCACCGCCGCCGAGACGATGTTCTCGCTGGCAATCAATTCGATCTCATCGCGCTGGCGGCCCAGTTCATCGGTGACCGCGCCCCAAAGCTCCGGATCGCGCGAGGCCAGCGCCTCAGTGAAGAAATCCTTGTCCGACATCCCTGTCTCCCGTTGCGAAATTGCGATTCTCCAGCGTTTCCTATTGGAAACCCGCCCCCCGGGTAACCCCATTTCCGACCAATGCGGCGATCTGCGCGTCACGCGGGCGCCGGGGCGGTGGACAAGCTGTCGCAAAAGGGTCACCTTGCCGCCAATAGGAAACGAAAGCGCAGCCCATGACGCTCAAGATCGCCTTCTCCGCCAGCGACGCCGCCGTCGCGCAAACCGCCCGCGCCGCGCTGGTCGGACGCTACGGCGATGCGCCCGAGGACAAGGCCGATATCATCGTCGCGCTCGGCGGCGACGGCTACATGCTCCAGACCCTGCACCGCACGCAGGGCCTGCCCGCCCCGGTCTACGGGATGAACCGCGGAACAGTCGGCTTCCTGATGAACGAATATTCCGAGAACGGCCTCATGGAGCGGCTCGAGAACGCCGAGGAAGCGGTGATCAACCCGCTGTCCATGAAGTCCACCTGCACCGATGGCTCCAGCCATGAAGCGCTGGCGATCAACGAGGTTTCCGTCCTGCGGATGGGCCCGCAGGCCGCGCGGCTCAAGATCAGCGTCGATGGCCGCCTGCGCCTCGAAGAGCTGGTCTGCGACGGCGCGCTCGTGTCGACGCCGGCAGGCTCGACGGCCTACAACTATTCCGCCCACGGCCCGATCCTGCCCATCGGCTCCGACGTGCTGGCGCTCACGGCCATCGCCCCCTTCCGCCCCCGGCGCTGGCGCGGCGCGCTGCTGCCCAAGGGCGCGACAGTGCTCTTCGAAGTGACCGACCCGGAGAAACGCCCGGTCATGGCCGATGCCGACAGCCGCTCCGTCGCCAATGTCTCCTCGGTCGAGATCCGCTCCGAACCCACGATCCGCCACCGCATCCTCTTCGACCCGGGCCACGGGCTGGAAGAACGCCTGATCCGCGAACAGTTCGTCTGAACCCCGCGCCAGCCGAGCCGCTCCGACAAGACGCCCCCGCGCAAATGCAAGCGCTTTGAGCGCAATTGTGCTATCCTGCCGCAAGTTCCACGGAACGGGAGCGCGCCCATGGCCTTCTACGGCCTCCTGAAAAACAACATCCTCTACCCTGAAGGTCGCGCCGCGCCCGGCCAGGCAGGCTGGGTCTGCGATCACCTGCTGGCGCTGCGGAGTGACCTCGCCGCGCAGATCGAGAACGCCCGCCGCCCGAACTCGCTCATCCTCGGCTCCTGGAACATCCGCCATTTCGACGGTGGCCGCCCCCGCCTGCGCGAGAGCTTTCACTACATCGCGGAGATCATCGACCATTTCGACATCTGCGCCGTGCAGGAAGTGAAAGACATCGAAAGCGTCGCCCGGCTCGTCAAACTGCTGGGGCCCAACTGGGACTTCTTCATCAATGACAGCTCGGGCAAGGGCCGCGGCAACCACGAGCGCATGGCCTTTCTCTACAACTGCAACAAGGTCTCCTTCCGCAACCTGATCGGCGAGTTGGTCTTCCCCCACGATGCGCTCCCCGGCGGCGAACAGATCGGGCGGACGCCCTTCTTCGCCTCCTTCCAGGCCGGCTGGTTCAAGTTCACGCTCTGCTCGGCCCATATCGTCTATGAAGAGGTGACAGGCCGCCCGCTCCGCCGCGACGAGATCCGCGCCGTGGCCGAGCTTCTGGCCGACCGCGCCAAAGAAGATGACGAGGTGCATATCTTCCTCGGCGACATGAATATCGACACGACCCTCGACGAGGAGTTCCAAATCCTCGAAGAGGCGGGCTACATCGTTCCGCTCTTCGGCGCGACGAATCTCGGCGGCGACAAGCACTATGACCAGATCACCTTCACAGGCCCCCAGCGCAAGGCCCGCCTGCTGCGCCACGGCGCCTTCGACTGGCGCAGCTCCGTCTTTCGCCCCGACCAGCAGGAGGCCTACGAGGCCACTGCCATGGCCATCCGCGAAGGCCGGGACAGGGGCCAGCCCTATGCCGACTGGGCCGGCTACTACCCCGAATGGTGCACCCACGAGATGTCCGACCACCTGCCGGTCTGGATCGAGATCGAAGTGGACTACTCGGATGAATATCTCGAGAAGATCGCCGAGGCTCAACCCGCAGTCTGACAGCGCCCAACACTTTCTTCTTGCCCAAAATATCCTCCCCGAAGGGCCGGCCTGCCACGGGGCCGAACGCCCACTCCGCGCAGGCTGAGGCAGGCGGGGGTGGGCGGGCGGGCCGTCTGCCTCAGCCTGCGCCGCCCTCGCCCAATATCTCCCGGGCCACCTCCTCGCGCACCGCGCCGCGCGCGATCATCTCCAGCGCCACGGCCTCGACCTCAGCGCCGACGGCCCCCGCCGCGATCGCCACGTTGCGCGCGTGCAGGCCCATATGCCCGCGCTGGATGCCTTCGCCCGCCAGCGCGCGCAGGGCCGAGAAGTTCTGCACCAGCCCCACCGCCGCCGTCACGCGCCCGAGCCGGTCCGCGCTCTCTGCCCCCATGATCTTCAGCGCCGCCTGCGCGGTGGGATGCACCTTCGTCGCCCCGCCGACGACGCCCATGGGCATCGGCAGCTCGATCTCGCCCAGAAGGTCGCCCTCGGCGGTCACGGAATACCGCGAAAGCGGGCCATAGCCCCCCTCGGCCCCGAGCCGCGCGGCATAGGCATGCGCCCCCGCCTCGAGCGCGCGCGTGTCATTGCCCGTGGCCAGCGCCACGGCGGAAATCCCGTTCATGATCCCCTTGTTATGCGTCGCCGCGCGGTAGGGGTCGTGATGGGCGAACTCCCAGGCCGATACGATCCCGCGCACCGCATCTGCCCCGATCATGGCTTTCGGCCAGACCGCCCGCGCCCTGACCAGCCGCCGGTCCGCGAGGTTGCTCAGGATGCGCAGCCCCACCTTGCCGCCCGTCCAGGCCTCGAGCTTCGGGGCAAGCCCCTCGGCCATGGTGTTGACGGCATTGGCCCCCATCGCATCGCGCACATCGACGATGAGATGGACCACGAGAAACGGCCCCGCCGCGCGCAGCTCCAGGTCGCGAAACCCGCCGCCGAAGCGTAGCAGCATCGGGTCGGCGTCGTTGCAGAAGGCTTCGATCTCGTCCCGCCGCGCCTCCAGCGCAGCCTTGCCCGCGGCAATGTCGGCCAAGCCGGTGATCTGCACCTGCGCGATCATGCAGGGCGCATCCGCCTCGGTGGTCACGCCGCCGCTCGCGCGGCAGGCGCGCGCGCCGTTGCCAACGGCGGCGATCACCGAGCTTTCTTCGGTGGCCATGGGCACCAGCACATCCGTGCCATCGACGATCAGGTTGGTCGCCACCCCGAGGGGCACCGACATGACGGAAATCACGTTTTCGCTCAGATGGTCGGCCAGATCGCCATGCTGCGCCGCCGCGGCTTCGAGCCCGGCGGCCTCCGCCGCGCCCAGCGCCGTCTCCTCCACCAGCTTGCCCAGCCGTTCCGCGCGGCTGAGATTGTGAAACCCCGAAAGACGTGATGTGGCCATGTGATCCTCCCTGACGGGCCGATTTTAGCCCATCCTTCCGAGGTCACAACCGGCCGATTTTTGTCACAAAAATCGGTCCGAAATTCTTCGAGAATTTCGCGCCCCGCGCGCATCCGTTTTCATGCGAGGAAAACGAGCCGAATTCCGCGACGGAATTCGGCCCCGTCTTCACTTGGCGTAGCCGATGGTGCGCAGCGCCTCCGCGATCTCGCCGAAGATCGCCGGATCATCGACCGTGGCCGGCATCTTCCAGTCGGCCCCGTCCGCGATCGACACCATGGTCGCCCGCAGGATCTTGCCCGAGCGCGTCTTGGGCAGACGGTCCACGACCACCGCCTTCTTGAAGGCCGCGACCGGCCCGATCTGATCGCGCACCATCTTCACGCATTCGTCCACGATCTCCTCGTGCGGGCGGTTCACGCCCTTGGACAGGCACAGGAAACCGACAGGCATCTGCCCCTTGAGCGCGTCGCTCACGCCGATCACGGCACATTCCGCCACGTCCGGATGCGCGGCCAGCACCTCTTCCATCCCGCCGGTGCTGAGCCGGTGGCCGGCCACGTTGATCACGTCATCGGTGCGCGCCATGATGTAGAGGTAGCCGTCCTCGTCGATCATCCCCGCATCTCCCGTCTCGTAATAGCCCGGGAAGGTGCTCAGATAGCTCTTGCGGAAGCGCTCTTCGGCGTTCCACAGGTTGGGGAGCGTGCCCGGCGGCAGGGGCAGCTTGATCGCGATCGCGCCCAGCTCGCCCGCCGCCAGCTCATGGCCGTCATCGCCCAGGATGCGCACGTCATAGCCCGGCATCGGCACGGTCGGGCTGCCCAGTTTCACGGGCAGCGGCTCGATCCCCACGGGATTGCCGGCGATGGTCCAGCCCGTCTCTGTCTGCCACCAGTGGTCATAGACGGGCTTGCCGGTCATCTCCTGCGTCCAGATGATCGTGTCGGGGTCGGCCCGCTCGCCGGCCAGGTAGATCGCATTCAGGGCGCTGAGGTCATACTTGCCAACGAACTCGCCCTTCGGATCCTCCCGCTTCACGGCGCGGAATGCCGTCGGCGCGGTGAAGAAGCTCCTGACCTTGTGCTCGGAGATCACACGCCAGAACGTGCCCGCGTCGGGCGTGCCCACGGGCTTGCCCTCGAAGACGATCGTCGTGTTGCCGTGGATGAGCGGCGCATAGGCGATATAGCTGTGCCCCACGACCCAGCCGACATCCGAGGCCGCCCAGAAGACATCGCCGGGGTCGACATTGTAGATGTTCTTCATCGTCCAGTTGAGCGCCACGAGCTGCCCGGCGGTGTGCCGGATGACGCCCTTGGGCTGGCCCGTCGTTCCGGAAGTGTAGAGGATGTAGGACGGGTGGTTGCCTTCCACGGGGACGCATTCGGCAGGCTCCACGCCATACTGGAAGCCGTGCCAGTTCACATCCCGGCCCTCCCTGAGCTCGGCCACTTCCTGTTCGCGCTGGAAGATCACGCAGAACTCGGGCTTGTGCCCGGCAATGTCGATCGCCCCGTCAAGCAGCGGCTTGTAATGGACGACGCGCCCCGGCTCGAGCCCGCAGGAGGCGGCGATGATCGCCTTGGGCTTGGCATCGTCGATCCGCACGGCCAGCTCGTTGGCCGCGAAACCGCCGAAGACGACCGAATGGATCGCCCCCAACCGCCCGCAGGCCAGCATCGCCTCCAGCGCCTCGGGGATCATCGGCATGTAGATGATGACGCGGTCGCCCTTCTCGATGCCCTTGGCCCTGAGCGCGCCCGCCAGCGTGGCGACACGGTTGCGCAGCTCGGCATAGGAGATCTCGCGCTTGGAGTGGGTGAGCGGGCTGTCATGGATGATCGCCGTCTGCTCGCCGCGCCCGGCCTCGACATGCCGGTCCACCGCGTTCCAGCAGGTGTTGCACCTGCCGTCGGCGAACCACTCGTAGAGGTTCTCCCCCTTGTCGAAGAGCGCCTTGCTCGGCTTCTCGTCCCAGTCGATGGCCTCGGCGGCCTCCATCCAGAACGCCTCCGGATCGGCCTGCCAGGCTTCGTAAACGTCTTTATATCCCATCACTGTCTCCTCCTTTGCGCCGGAGTGTCTGCGCGTCGCGGCCCCATGGCAAGCCTGCTGCGTTGACCACGCGTCAGTTTGGCGCGCCTGCCTTCGCAAAATTAGCAAAATCACATCGCAAATATTTGCAAACCACCCGGAAGCCGCAAACATGCTGCAAAACAGCGTGCGCCCTGCAAATCTGCAAATTTTCCGGCAGGCTCCGAGTCAGCCGTAATGCTTGACAGGCGTGCCCGCGATCGCCGCCATGTTCAAAAGCCCCCGCGCGGTGATCCCCGGTGTGACCACATGCGCGCGGTTGCCCATTCCCATCAGGATCGGCCCCACTTCCAGCCCTCCCGCCTTCATCTTCAGGATGTTGCGCGCCGCCGAGGCTGCATCGGCATGGCCGAAAATCAGCACGTTCGCCGCGCCGCCGCCCAGCCGGTTGCCGGGCAGAAGGCGCTCGCGCAGCACCGGATCAAGCGCGGCGTCGAGATTCATCTCGCCTTCATAGGCGAAGTCCCGCGGGCTGGAATCAAGGATTTCCAGCCCGCCGCGCAACCGCTCCCCAGAGCCCTGCGCCTGGTTGCCGAACTGGCTCTGCGAGCACAGCGCCACGCGCGGCTCCACACCGAAACGCTTGGCATGGCGCGCCGCCCCGATCGCCGCCTCGGCGATCTGCTCGGGGCTGGGCAGCGTGTGCACATGCGTATCGGCGATGAAGAGCGGCCCGTCCTCGAGAATCATCATCGACAGCGCGCCATGCGGGCGCAGATCTCCGCTGCTGAGCACCTGGGAGACATAGCTCAGATGCCAGCGGAACTCCCCGAACGTGCCGCAAATCAGGCTGTCCGCATCACCCCGGTGCACCGCCACCGCGCCGATGGCCGTGGTATTCGTGCGCATGATCGCGCGGGCGAGGTCGGGCGTGACACCGCGCCGCGCCATGATCTCGTGATAGCTGCCCCAGAAATCGCGGTAACGCGGGTCATTCTCGGGGTTGATCAGCTCGAAATCCGTCCCGGGACGCACCTTGATCCCGTGGCGCTCCAGCCGGGCCTCGATCACTTCAGGCCGCCCGATCAGGATCGGCTTTTCGGTCGTCTCCTCCAGGATCGCCTGCGCCGCACGCAACACGCGCTCGTCCTCGCCCTCGGCGAAGATGATGCGGCGCGCCGCCGTCGACGCCGCCTCGAAAACGGGCCGCATCAGCAGGGCCGACTTGAACACAGACTGGTTGAGCTTCTCCTTGTAGCCCTCGATGTCCTCGATGGGGCGCGTCGCCACGCCCGTCTCCATCGCCGCCCTGGCCACCGACGAGCTGACCACCGCCGACAGCCTCGGGTCGAAAGGTTTCGGGATGAGATAGTCAGGCCCGAAGGTCAGCGCCTCGCCCTTGTAGGCCGCCGCCGCCTCGGCGCTGGTCGTCGCCCGCGCCAGCGCGGCAATGCCCTCGACACAGCCAAGCTGCATCGCGTCGTTGATCTCCGTCGCGCCCACGTCGAGCGCCCCCCGGAAGATGAAGGGAAAACAGAGCACATTGTTGACCTGGTTGGGAAAATCGCTGCGCCCCGTGGCGATCACGGCCTCCGGCGCGACCTCGCGCACCTCCGTCGGCATGATCTCCGGGTTGGGATTCGCCAGCGCGAAGATGACCGGCTTATCGGCCATCCGCGCGACCATCTCCTTCTTGAGCACATTGGGCCCACTGAGCCCGAGGAACATGTCCGCACTGTCGATCACGTCATCCAGCGTGCGCTTGTCCGAGGGCTGAGCAAAAGCGGCCTTTTGCGGGTTCATGTCCTCCTCGCGGCCCTCGTAGACCAGCCCGTGAACATCGCAGAGCCAGATGTTCTCGCGTTTCACCCCGAGCTTGAGCAGCAGGTTGAGACAGGCGATCCCAGCCGCCCCGCCGCCGGTGCTCACCAGCTTGATGTCCTCGAAGCGCTTGCCCTGCACATGCAGCGCATTCGTCGCCGCCGCGCCGACGACGATCGCCGTGCCGTGCTGGTCGTCATGGAAAACCGGAATGCCCATCCGCTCGCGGCAGATCTTCTCGACGATGAAACAATCGGGGGCCTTGATGTCCTCGAGGTTGATCGCGCCGAAGGTCGGCTCCAGCGCGCAGACGATCTCGGCGAGCCTTTCCGGGTCGCTCTCGTCCACCTCGATATCGAAACAGTCGATGCCCGCGAATTTCTTGAACAGAACCGCCTTGCCCTCCATCACCGGTTTGGAGGCCAGCGCGCCGATATTGCCGAGGCCCAGCACCGCCGAGCCGTTCGTCACAACGGCAACGAGATTGCCCCGCGCGGTATACCGGCTCGCATCCGCGGGGGTCTTGGCGATCTCGAGACAGGCTTCCGCCACGCCGGGAGAATAGGCGCGGCTGAGGTCCCGCCCGTTGGCCATCGGCTTCGTGGGGCGTATCTCCAGCTTCCCGGGCTTCGGGAACTCGTGGTAGGCAAGGGCCGCCTCGCGCGCGGATTTTTCTGCGTCTGTGGTCATGTTCCGGTCCTCCCTGGTGCCGCTCCTCGAAATGGTTTAGCATTGAACCATTTTGAAAACACCCCAATTCTTCGCGCGGCCCCGTAAAGGGCTTGAACTCCCCCGCGCGGCTCTCCCACAATGTAGCGCAAGTGTTTGAAGAGGTCTCCATGGAACTTGTCAAAGCCGCACGCGATGTGCGCGAGAACGCCTATGTGCCCTATTCCGGCTTCAAGGTCGGGGCCGCCCTGCGCGGCGCTTCGGGCCGTGTCTATGCCGGGTGCAACGTCGAGAACGTGGCCTACCCGGAGGGCACATGCGCCGAGGCAGGGGCGATTGCGGCCATGGTCGCCGCGGGCGAAACGACGCTTGCGGAGGTCTATGTCGTGGCCGAAAGCCCCGCGCCTGTGCCGCCCTGCGGCGGCTGCCGCCAGAAGCTGCTGGAGTTCGGCGCGCCCGACACACCCATCACGATGGCCACCACGTCCGGCGCCGAGACCCGCATGACACTGTCCGAGCTGCTCCCCGGGGCCTTCGGCGCGGACCACATGAGCAAGCCATGAGCGACACGCGCGCCCTGCTCGCCCGCCTGCGGCGCGGTGAGCCGCTTGGAGAAGAGGCGCTCGCCGCCTTTGCCCGGGGCCTCGCCGATAGCTCCGTGACCGATGCGCAGGCCGGAGCCTTCGCCATGGGTGTCGTCCTGTCCGGCCTGAGCGACGAGGACCGCACCGCCCTCACCTGCGCCATGCGCGACAGCGGCGACATCCTGGGCTGGCAGCTCCCCGGCCCCGTCATCGACAAGCATTCCACCGGCGGGATCGGCGATTGCGTCTCGCTGCTGCTCGCGCCCGCCCTCGCGGCCTGTGGCGGCTTTGTCCCGATGATCTCCGGGCGCGGGCTCGGGCATACCGGCGGGACGCTCGACAAGCTCGAAAGCATCCCCGGCTTCAAGACGGCGCTCGGCGAGGCGGAGTTCCGCCACACCGTCTCCGAGACCGGCCTTGCCATCGTCAGCGCCTCGCCCACGCTCGCCCCCGCCGACGCCCGGCTCTACGCCATCCGCGACGTGACGGCGACGGTCGAGAGCAACGCGCTCATCACCGCCTCGATCCTTGCCAAGAAACTGGCTGCGGGGCTGGAGCACCTCGTGCTCGATGTCAAATGCGGCTCCGGTGCCTTCATGAAAACCCGCGAAGAAGCCCGCGCGCTCGCGGACTCTCTCGTCGGCACGGCCAATGCAGCGGGCTGCAAGACCACAGCGCTCATCACCGACATGAACAGCCCCCTCGTGCCCGCGCTCGGCAACGCGCTTGAAGTGGCCGAAGTGATGGAGGTGCTGACCACGGGCAAGGCCTCGCCCCTGCTGGAACTCAGCGCCGCGCTCGGCGGCGCGCTGCTGGCCAGCGCCGGGCTCGCCTCCGGGCCACAGGAGGGCGCGGACAAGATCGAGGAGGCCGTGCGCTCGGGCCGCGCCGCCGAGGCCTTCGGACGGATGGTCGCGGCGCAGGGCGGCCCGCTCGCCTTCGTCGAGGACTGGGCGCGCTACCTGCCGGAGGCCACGGTGATCCGCGAGGTGCCCGCGCCACGCTCGGGCCATATCTCCGCGATCTGCGGCGAGGCGCTCGGCCTTTGTGTCGTGGCGCTCGGCGGCGGGCGGCGCGTGGAGACCGACACGATCGACCATGCCGTTGGCCTCTCCCGCCTCGCCCCGCTGGGCGCGAAGGTGCAAAAGGGCGAGCCCATCGCCTGCATCCATGCCAGCCGCGAAAGCGCCGCTGAAGAAGCCGAGGCCGCCGTGCTGTCGGCCATGACGATCGGTGCGGAGCCCGAGCTTCCCCCGCTCGTGCACGAAAGGGTCGGCTGATGGCGCGCGCCTTCCTCGTCGTGATGGATTCCGCCGGGATCGGCGGCGCGCCGGATGCGGGCAACTTCTTCAACGGCGATCTGCCCGACACGGGCAGCAACACGCTCGGCCATATCTACCGGAACGCCGCACCGCACCTTCCGACGCTGGAAGCGCTCGGGCTCAAACAGGCGATCAACCTCGCCTCCGACATCGCCCTGCCCCTGCCCGAAGCCGCCCCGACAGGCGCATGGGCCGCCGCCACCGAGAGGAGCCTCGGCAAGGATACCCCCTCGGGCCACTGGGAGCTGGCCGGCGTGCCCGTCCCCTGGGAGTGGCACTACTTTCCCGACACGCAGCCCGCCTTTCCCGAAAAGCTGTCACAGCTTGCCGCGCGGCTCGCGGGCACCGAAGGCATCCTTGGCAACGCCCATGCCTCGGGCACGCAGATCATCGAGGAGCTGGGTGCCGAGCACATGCGCACCGGCTGGCCCATCTGCTACACCTCGGCAGATTCCGTCTTCCAGATCGCCGCGCATGAGGAAAGCTTCGGCCTGGAGCGCCTCCTGAAGCTCTGCGAGGACATCGCCCCGAGCCTGCACGAGATGCGCGTCGGTCGCGTGATCGCGCGGCCCTTCCTGGGCGAACCCGGCAACTTCAGCCGCACGGCGAACCGCCGCGACTTCGCCCTCGCCCCGCCCGAGCCCACGCTGCTCGACTGGGCGCAGGAAGCGGGCCGCGCCACCCATGCCATCGGCAAGATCGGCGATATCTTCTCCGGCCGGGGCATCGCGACGAAGGCCAAGGGCCCCGATGCGGCGCTGATGGAGAACCTCTTCGAGACGGTGGAGACCCTCCCCGATGGCGGCCTGTGCTTTGCCAATTTCGTCGAGTTCGACACGGAGTTCGGCCATCGGCGCGACGTGTCGGGCTATGCCCGCGCGCTCAAATGGTTCGACGGCGAGATCGGCCGGCTCCTGCCCCGGCTCCGCCGCGATGACCTTCTGATCCTCACGGCCGATCACGGCAACGACCCCACCTGGAGCGGAACGGACCATACCCGCGAACGCGTGCCGGTTCTCATGCAGGGCGCGGGCACGGGAAGCCGCGGGCTCGTCGCCTTCGAGGATGTCGCCGCCACCGTCGCCGCCCATCTTGGCCTGCCGCAACACGGCGACGGCCAGAGCTTCCTGACAGCCCCTTCCACGAAAGGCCCCGCCCCATGAGCCAGACCCTCACCGTCGTCAAACACCCCCTCGTCCAGCACAAGCTCACGCTGATGCGCGACGTGAAAACGCCCTCCAGCAAGTTCCGCCAGCTTCTTGGCGAGATCACCCAGCTTTTGGCCTATGAGGCCACGCGCGATCTGCCGCTGGAGATGCGCGAGATCGACACGCCGCTGCAATCCATGGAAAGCCCCGTTCTGGCCGGCAAGAAACTCGCCCTCGTCTCGATCCTGCGTGCAGGCAACGGAATGCTCGACAGCCTCTTGCACCTGATCCCCTCGGCACGCGTCGGCTTCGTCGGCCTCTACCGCGACGAGGAGACGCTCCGGCCCGTGCAATACTATTTCAAGGTGCCCGAGGCGCTTGCCGATCGTGACGCGCTCGTTGTCGACCCGATGCTGGCCACGGGCAATTCCTCGGTCGCCGCCATCGACCTTCTCAAGGAGGCCGGGGCCACGCGCATCCGCTTCCTGTGCCTGCTCGCCGCGCCCGAAGGTGTCGCCCGCATGGAAGAGGCGCACCCGGATGTTCCGGTGATCACCGCCGCGCTCGACGAGCGCCTGAGCGATGTCGGCTACATCCTTCCGGGCCTCGGCGATGCGGGCGATCGGATGTTCGGCACGAAATAGCTCGGTTTTTGCCGATGCCGCGCTAGACTTAGCCTCCCCGATCAGGCAGATTTGTCCCCACACTTGTGGGGGCAAGACATGTTTTTGAAACGACTCATCGCCGTTAGCGTTCTTATTTCATCATTCGGCATCCTGTCCGCCGAAAGCCAGACGCTCCGAGACGCCTCAGGCCCGGCAGAGTTCCCGCCGGAGAGCTTCACGGGCAAGCAATTCGTTGACAGCAAGGGCTGTGCCTATGTGCGCGCCGGGATCGACGGTGCCGTCACATGGGTGCCGCGCGTCACCCGCGCGCGCAAGCTCTACTGCGGATTGCAGCCGACCTTCCCGCAAGGTGCCACGCGCGTTGCAGAGGCCCCGGCCAGAACGGCAGAGCAGATCGAGCCCGAACCCGCAACGCAGACAGCCGCCGCCAAGCAGGCCCCCGCAGCCAAGCCTGCCGCCAAAGCCGCCGCGCAAGCCAAGCCGAAAACCAAGCCGCAGCCGCGCGTGGCTCAGGCGCCGAAGCCAAAGGCCAAGCCACGTCCAAATCCGGTCCGCCGCAAGACAGTTGTCGCTTCCGCCACGCCGAAAAAGCAGGCGAAACCTGTCAAGCCCAAGGCGGTCAAGCGCAAGACCTCCGCAACAACCGAGACCAAACGCGTGGTGCGCCGCACAAGCTGCCCTGGTTACAGCGGCGTCAGTGCGCGCTATGCCGGCACCGGACCCGATGTGCGCTGCGGCCCCCAGAAGTCCGAAAGCATGACGATCACGCGCGAGCCCGTTAAGGTCGTCCGCAACGGCCAGACAAAGGTCGTCCAGAAACGCGTCGTGCGCCAGGTTCGTGTGGTCAAGCGTGATCCGAAGACAGGCCGCATCAATGCGCCCGCGAATGCCCGGATTGTGCCGCGCCATGTCTACGAGAAGAACCGCGCCTCCCAAGTCAGGCAGAAAACTCCCGAAGGCTACCGCAACGCCTGGGACGATGACCGGCTGAACACGCGGCGCGCCGAGATGTCCCCCGAGGGCATCCGCCAGAGCGATCTGGTCTGGACGCGCACCGTCCCGCGCAAGCTCTACCTGCGCGAGACGGGCCGCGTGGTGAACCATCTCTTCCCCGACCTGCGCTACCCCTACACATCGATGCGCGACCAGAACACGGCCATGGGGTTCACCACCTCGACCCGCAGCAAGCCGAAAGCCGCCGTGCAGCGGGAGACTCCGCGCAAGACGGCTACCGCTTCAGGCGCGAAACGCTACGTTCAGGTCGGCATGTTCGGTGTCCCGGCCAATGCCCAACGCGCGGCGCAACGTGTCCAGGCCGCTGGCCTGCCCGCACGCATGGGCCGGCTGAGTCGCGGCGGAAAGACCTACAAACTCGTCCTGGCGGGGCCCTTCGCGCCAAACCAGCTGCGCGCTGCCCTCGGCAAGGCACGCCGCGCAGGCTTCTCCGACGCTTTCCTGCGCTGATGCACGAACGGGGCGGGGTTTGAAGGGTCCGCTCCGGGGCCCTTGGAGCCTGGCCTAGAGAAAGTCTCTCCAGCGCAGGATCACGATCACGGCGGCGGCGACGAATAGCAGA
Organism: Rhodobacteraceae bacterium 63075; assembly: GCA_003417655.1. Lineage (GTDB taxonomy): Bacteria > Pseudomonadota > Alphaproteobacteria > Rhodobacterales > Rhodobacteraceae > Lentibacter. Next base: position 573,271 of record QVMW01000001.1, on the reverse strand, counting down.
TTGAAGGCGATCGTCGCGGTTAGCCGGAGCGCTGCACGGATCTTCCTCTCGCGCCGGTCAATCCCCTCAAGGTGCGCGGTCAGCTCCTCATGGGCGCGGGGCAGGTCCCGCGCATCGTTCTGAACGGCAAGGCGCGGATGATCGGCGCGCTTGAGCGCCTCCACGATGCGCTGGCCATTCTGCCGCTGCCGCGCGGGCAGGCGCCGCCCCGCCTTCTTCAGGGCGCGGGCCAGAGTCTCCGCCCTGACACCCAGCCGAGTCTCGAAGAGAGCCAGCAGGTCGCTTTCCCATGTCGACAATCGCTCGCGCTCGATCATCTTCACCTCACCCGTCCGACCCCGTTTCGCTTTGTCATCGCGGCGCAGCTGTCCTATCACTGGCCGCATGCTGAACATTATCACCCACGGCACAGCCACCGACAAGCCCGCCCTGCTGATCGCCCATGGCCTCTTCGGCTCGGCGCGCAACTGGGGCGCCATTGCCAAGCGCCTGTCGGATGAGCGCCGCGTCATCGCCGTCGACATGCGCAACCACGGCCAGTCCTTCCACGACCCCGATCACAGCTACGCGGCGCTGGCCGGGGACCTGGCCGAGGTCATCGAGACGCAAGCCGGCGGGCGCGCGGATGTTCTGGGCCATTCCATGGGCGGGAAGGCCGCGATGGTGCTGGCTCTGAAGCATCCAGGCACGCTGCGCGCGCTCACCGTCGCCGATATCGCGCCAGTTGCTTACACCCACACCCAGCAGCCCTATATCGACGTGATGCGATCGCTCGACCTGACGGCCATAGACTCCCGCGGCGCAGCCCGCGAGGCGCTTGCAGCTCAGGTTGATGATCCGGCCCTCGCCGCCTTCTTCACACAATCGCTCGATCTGGGCGAGAAACGCTGGCTGCTGGGGCTCGATGCGCTCTCGGTCAACATGGATCACATCCTCGGCTTTCCCGAGATGGGCGATGCGCGTTTCGACGGCCCCGCGCTCTTCTTGTCAGGCGCAACGTCGGACTACGTGCAGCGCGCGCATCGCGAACGCATCAAGGCGCTCTTTCCGGCGGCGCGTTTCGCCTCGATCCCGGGAGCCGGGCACTGGCTTCATGCGGAAAAGCCACGCGAGTTCGAGGCCGCGATACGCACCTGGCTCGCAGCGCAGGACGCAGGCTAACGCGGCGCGCCGGCCGGCGCTCAGAAGTAGCGCGCGAGAGGGGTGGCCAGCGCGCCGGCGGCCTCGTCATGCGCGCTCGGTCCCAGCAACTGCAAGCTCGCCTGCGCCTCACCACTTGTGAAAACCATGCCCTCGTTGCCCCGCGCCAGGGCCGCGGCAGAGGCCGTGGCGACGACGAGATCGTCGGCCAGGCTCTCGATCTGTCCCAGCATCGCGCGGGTGACGGCAAAGGGCTGGCTCGCCACATGGGCAAAGCCTGTCTTCTCCTCCGGCGCGTGATCCGAGAACCACAGCAGGACGACAGGCGCATCGATCCTGTCCAGAAGCTGGCGCATCCGCGACACCCAGGCGGTCTGCAATTCCTCGATCAGGACCATGAACCTGTCCCCCTCGACCAGCGCAAGATGGCGCAGCATATGCCCGACGAAATGAAACTCCGTGAAATCGGTGCGCGGAAAGAGCCTTTTCATGTGGTCCGACGGCTTCAGGAAGCGGTCGTTCCGCCTCGGATGCACCGTGTAGAACCTGTTGGAGACGTGATGCGCGCTCATCACCTGCAAGATGCAGACGCGCGCACGCGAGGCCAGCGACAGCGCGCCCAGATCGCTCACGAAAGCCTCGACGCCGGCATTGACCACCCCGAGGTTGAGGCTCGGAACATCCAGCGCATCCTCCACCCTGTCACAGAACGGTCGCGTGATGAACTTCCCGAAGGTTTCCGTCCCGCCAAGGAAGGTCATGTAAGGCTCGTCCAGCTCTCTTTTCGGTCCGCGAAACTGTAGCCGCGAGCCTTCGTAACTGCACGGATAATACTCGAGGCAACGGCCTCCCGCTCTCTCATAGGACATCTATCCCACCACTTGTTTTTCACCCGTTTTTCAGGATGAGCCGGCCATGTTGCCAAATCGCTAACAAATAAAATCCGCCGTATATTCCTTCCGATCTTTCGCCTTGCAGGCGCTTCGGCGCGGCGCGTATGGTTCGCAAAGCAACTCGGGAGCGCCTCATGGAAATCAAACAGGTCGGAGTGGTCGGCGCGGGCCAGATGGGCAACGGCATTGCTCATGTCATGGCGCTGGCGGGCTATGATGTCGTCCTCAGCGACGTGCAGCAGGAGGCGCTCGATACCGCGCTGGAGCGCATCGAGAAGAACATGAGCCGCCAGGCTGGCCGCGGCACGATCACCGAAGAGCAGATGCAAGAGGCGCTCGCGCGCATCCGCCCCTCGCTGGACGTGGCGGACGTCGGCCCGAGCGATCTCATCATCGAGTCCGCCACCGAGAACGAAGAGATCAAGAACAAGATCATCGAAGGGCTCCTGCCGCACCTCGGCGAAAACACGATCGTGACGTCCAACACCTCCTCGATCTCGATCACGCGGCTCGCCTCGCGCACCGACCGGCCCGAGAAGTTCATGGGCTTTCACTTCATGAACCCGGTCCCGCTGATGCAGCTCGTCGAGCTCATTCGCGGCATCGCCACCGATGAAGACACCTACAACGCCTGCCTCGGCGTGGTCGAACGGCTCGGCAAGACGGCCGCCTCGGCCGAGGATTTCCCGGCCTTCATCGTCAACCGCATCCTCATCCCGATGATCAACGAGGCCTGCTACACGCTCTATGAAGGGGTCGGCAACGTGGCCTCCATCGACAACGCGATGAAGCTCGGCGCCAATCACCCGATGGGGCCGCTGGAGCTGGCCGATTTCATCGGGCTCGACACCTGCCTTGCAATCATGAACGTGCTGCATGACGGGCTGGCCGACACCAAGTATCGCCCCTGCCCGCTGCTGACGAAATATGTCGAGGCCGGCTGGCTCGGCAAGAAAGCGGGCCGCGGCTTTTACGACTATCGCGGCGAGACGCCCGTTCCGACCCGCTGATCCCGGGCCCATTTTCTTCGAAGAAAATGGCCAAGAAAATTCGAATTTTCTTGGCCCCGGGGGCCAACCGTCTTCCAAAAAAAGGCCCCGGAGAAACCGGGGCCAGGTCAGGGAAAGGTTCGAAAGGTCACCAGACCGTCGGCCCCTTGTCGGCGAAGGCATGGACCAGGAAGTCGATGAAAGCGCGCACCTTGGGCTGCGTGAAGCGGCCCGGCGGATAGACCGCGTATATGCCCTGCGTCTCGATGGGCAGGTCGGGGATCGCATCCTCGACAAGCCCCTGTTCCATCGCCTCCGCGTAAAGAAAGCTCGGCAGATAGGCGATGCCGAGGCCCGAGATCGCGGCATTGAGCAGCGACTGACCGTCATTGACCGTCAGCCAGCCCGCCGTGCGCACCTGGCGTTTCTCGCCCGAGGGTGCGGTGATCTTCCAGACATTGCCGGCGGCGTGATTCGAGTAATGCAGCAGCTTGTGCTCGTTGAGATCGTCGATGCGCTGCGGCCGCCCGTGTTGCTGGAAGTAGTTCGGGCTGGCGATCATGCGCATGCTCGTCTCGGTCAGCTTGCGGGCGCGCAGCGTGCTGTCCTCGAGATCGCCGATGCGGATCGCCATGTCGAAGCCTTCCGAAATGAGCTCCACATAGCGGTTGTTGAGCACCATGTTGACATTGATCTCCGGGAAATCGGCCAGGAACTCGTTCAGGATCGGCGAGAGGTGATTGACGCCGAAATCCGTGGCCACGCTGATGCGCAACAGGCCCGAAGGGTCGCTCTGCATGGAGGAGACGAGCGCATCCGCCTCGCCCGCGTCGTTGAGCACGCGCCGCGCTCGGTCGTAATAGGCCAGGCCGATCTCCGTGGGGCTCACGCGCCGCGTCGTGCGGTTGAGCAGCCGCGCACCGAGCCGGGCCTCGAGGCTCGAGACATGTTTGGAGACGGCGGATTTCGAGATCCCCATCTTCTTCGCGGCGTCGGTAAACCCGCCCTGGTCGATCACCATGGCGAAGGCTTCCATTTCGGTCAGACGGTCCATGCATACCTCAAAGTATTTTTCTTGGCCCTTCTTATTGCGCCACAATCGGGCACAATCAGGGCAGGGCTGCGATAATACTTGGGTAAAGTCTGGGATCGTTGATGGCATGGAAACGCTGGGCAGACGCCTGTGGTGCGCCTGTCAGTAGTCTTTTTCGTAGAATACGCCGATGCCCGTCTCGCCGTCCGAGCCGACCCGCCCCTTGAGCTTGACGGTATCCCGCAGGTCGTAATTGAGCTCGATCTGTGTCGTGCCGTCGCTGCCCACGGTCACATCGGTATAGACATCATCCGAGAGATACTTGCCCACTTTCAGCTCTGACTGGCCGTCCTCGTCGACCGTCAGATCGAAATTATCGACATTGAGCCCCTGCCTGACCTGTTCGGCCAGGCCGAGGCCGCCCCGCCCCGAGAGCGTGCGGATCGCCGAAGCGAGCCGGACGGCCTGAAGCGGCGAGAGCTGCGCCGCGCTGCGCCCGAAGAGCAGGAGCGAGAGCGCCTCGTCCTGCGGCAGCTCGGGCTGGGAGGTCACCGTCAGTTCGGGCGCGGAGGCCGCCCCTTCGAGCATCAGCCCGACATCGGTATCCTCGACACGCGTTGTCGCGATGAAGGAGATGACCGGATCGAATTCCCCGCGCAGCGCCACGCGGCCCCTTGTGAGGTCGAGCCGGTTGCCGAGAAGGTCGAGCCGTCCGCGGATCAGGTCGAACTGCCCCACGGGCCGCACATCGCGCGTCGTGCCTTTGAGCTGAAGCTGCCCGCCCAGCTCCGCGTCCAGCCCCCGGCCACGCACGAAGACGCGCGCCGGTGCCTCGATCGTCAGATCGAGCGGGAAGGCGGCCTGCATCCCGCCGCGCTCCTTGCCCTCGGCGGTCAGCCCCGAATAGCGCAGGGTGCGCTGCACATCCGCGCCGGGGTTCACATGCCTGAGCCCGCCGAGCGCGGAATAGCTCGGCCCGATGCGCGGAAGGCGCAGCTCCAGCTCCCTGATGGCAAGACGCCCGCCGATCGTCGCACCGCCCCTGAGCGGGCCGCTGACGGTCACGGCCCCGTCGAACCGCGTCTCGTAGAGCCGCCCCCCGCGCAGGACCGCGCGCTCGAAACGCGCCGTCAGATCCGCCGGGAAGCCCCCACTCAGCGTCACCGGTCCGGAGACGGAGACGCTGCCGCCCGTGTCGAACCGGCCTTCGAGCGCGAGCTCGGCCCGACCTCCCTGCAAGCGGACCGTGCCGCCGGCCCCCTCGATCCTGACATCATAGGCCGGCAGAAAGGCGCTTGCATCCGACAGGCCGATCTGCCCGCTGAGCGCGCGCGGCGCGAGCGGCCCGTCGAGCCTCAGGTCATAGCGCGCAAGCCCCGTCAGAACCGCATCGCCGATCTGCGCATTGGCCAGCGCCAGCGGTGCCACGCCAGCGATCTCGAGATCGGCCCGCTTGCCATCGGCGGCCACGGTGCCATCCGCGTCGAGCGTGATGCCCCCCGGGCCTGTCCCGGACACATCGAGGATATAGCGCGCACCCTCGCGCCGCGCCGTGCCCGTCACGCTCGCGCGCCCGGCAAGCTGCGGCACCATGCGGCCAAGCTGCGGAACCGTAAGGTCGAAGCGCAGGCTCTCACCGCCCGCGCCCAGCGTGCCGCTCACGTCCCCCGTCAGGCCGGGGCCGGCAAGCTCAAGCCGCGCGATGCGGATGAGCTCCGGCGCGCCGCTGGCGGCCAGATCGAAGCGCAGCGTGCCGCCCAGAAGCGGCTGAAGGCTCTGCGAAGCGAAAGACAGCCCCTGCGTCGCGCCTGTCGCCTCGACGTCGAACTGCCGGTTCGCCAATGCGTAGCGCCCCTTGGCCGTGAGCTCCGCTGCGCCGGAAAAGCGCGTGCCGAGCAGCCCGTCATAAGGGCCGAGCGCGCCGATCTGCATGCGCAGGCGGCCCTCGGCCACCGCCTGCTCGGTGCCCGCGTCGCGCAGCACCCCATCGAGGGTGAGCTCCGCGCCGCCCGGCGCGGCGCCCGTCGCCTCGACGCGCCAATTGCGCCCGTCCTGCCGCGCGCGGATATTGAGATCGGCCGGTCCCGAGACCTCTGGCAGCGCCCGCGCCACCTGCGGCACCTGCACGCGCAGATCGGCCGCGCCGACCCCCGTCGCCAGCCGCGCGCTGCCCGCGATGGTCGCGTGCTGCGTGGCGATCCTGAGCCCCTCTGCCACGAGCGCGCGCTCGTCACGCCGCAGCTTCAGCTTCATCTCGCCCTCGCCCACCAGCAGCGGATCGAGCCGGGCGATCCCGGTCCCGAGGTCGCGTGTCCCGCCTTCCAGGGTGAGGTCGAGCTTGCCCGATACGGGCTGCACCTGCCCGGTGATCGCAAGCCGCGCGGCGCCGCGCAGGTCAAGCCCCGCGAGCGCGCCGAACCGCGCCAACCGGTCCGCGCGCAACACGAGATCGGGCGTCACGATGGCATCCACCTGACCTTCGACCCCGTCGATGCGCGCGCTCCCCGTCAGCGCGTAATCGCTGCCCTCAAGCGCGATCTCGCGAAGCTCCAACGGTGCCCCCTGCGCATAGTCAAATCCCAGCTTGCCCCGAAGGCGCGGCCCGACGGCCGCCTGCAAGCCCGGGTCTGAAAGCTGCACCTCGCGCGCCGCCAGCGTCACGCCACCGGTGACCCGCCGGACCTCTCGCGCGAGCGTGCCTTCACCGTCCAGCTTGACATCACCGATGACACCCGCACCGCTGGCGAGGTTCTGCACCGTCCCCTCAAGCCGCCAGGCCGCGCTTTCCGCCGCATCGAACCGCGCGCGCAGATCGGCCCCGCCGAGGCGCACCGGCGCGCCCGGCAGCGGCAGGATGACATCCTCCCCCTCCGGCGGCGTGATCCGCGCGCCAAGGTCGAAGCGCTCGGGCCAGCCGCCCGCCTCCAGCCGCGCCGAGCCCGACAGGCTGAGCCCCGCCGCGCGCAGCGTCATGTCGTCCAGCACCAGCCCGCCATCTTCCTCGCGGTGCGCCTCGGCCACAAGGCTCAGCTCATCGCCCAGAAACTCGCGATATTGCGGGGCCAGCACCGGCGCGAGATCGCCCTGCAAGTCCACGGCGAGGCGCTCCTGCTCGCGCCGGTCGAGCCGGACGCGCCCGGCCAGCCGCTCCTGCCCGTCGGTGGACAGCGCCAGTTCGGCTTCGAAATTGTCGATCGGGTCATCGCCTTCGAGCTTGAGCTGAAGCGCGGGGCGGCCGGGAATATCCAGAAGCTCCACGGCAATGCCGCCCTCCGGCTCGGTGAGGTCAAGCGCGAGCTGGAGCTGCCGGCTCGCATTGTCGAAGCCGCCCTGCATCACCAGCGCGCCGCCCGCATCCTGCCGCTCGATCCTGAGATTCGCCCCGCCAGCACCGCCCGCAAGCTGCGCGCTGCCCGTGACGGAGACCACCGCCGCCTCTCCGAAGAGCGGCTCGCCGAGACTCACCCGGCCGATATCGAGCTTGTCGAGCAGCACCGAGACAGGCAGATCGGGCAGCGAGAACGGCGCGCGCGCCTCCGGCGAGGGCATCTCATCCATGGGCACAGGCACGCGCGGCAGCTCGATCCGCTCCACGGAAATCTCCGAAATGTCGATCCGGCCAGCGAGGAGCGCAGCGCGGTTCCATTCGAGCGCGACCTGCCGCATGGTCAGCCAGACCCCCTCCGGGTCGGACACCGTGATGCTGTCAATCGTCGCGCGCGCACTCAGCGCGCCTTCGAAACCATCCATGACGACCGTCCTGCCCGGCCCCGAGAGCGCGTCTTCCAGAAGCCCCTGGATGTAACCGCGGTCGCTCTCGCTGTCCTGCGCCGCGAGGCCGAGGGGCCAGAGAAGCGCCAGTATGAGCACCAGCCAGCGCATCAGAAGGACTGCCCGATGCCGACATAGACCTGCACCCCGTCCCCGGTATCGCCCGACAGGGGCGCAGCCGCGTCAAGCCGGATGGGGCCGATCGGTGTCGCATAGCGCAGGCCGAGCCCCGCGCCGGAATGCCAGGCGCCGTCGCCTCCGAAATCGCTCTCGGGCGAGACGAAGCCGGCATCGGCGAAGCCGACGACGCCGATCCTGTCCGTGACAGGCACGCGCAGCTCCGCCGACAGCGCCGCGAAGCTGCGCCCGCCGCGCGTGACCCCGCCATCATCCACGCCGAGCGATTTGTAGGGCTGCCCCCTGACCGTCCCGCTGCCGCCGGAGAAGAAGAGGTAGTCGGGCGGGATCTCGCCCGCCTCGGGGCCGACAAGCGAACCGAGCTGCAGCCGCGCGGCAAGGATGCTGCGCCCCACGCGCCTGTAGCCGCGCGCATCCATCGTCAGTTGCGCGCCGAACTGGCTGCTTCGGGTCTCGTAGAGAGGTTCTGCGCCAAGCTTGAGATAGGTGCCGTCCTGCGGGTTGATCTCGCTTTCGCGCCGATCCCAGGTGAGGGACAGCGGTGCCGACAGGAGCAGGAAGGTGTCTTCGCCGCCGCCGTCCTCGACCCGCGCATAGGAGAGCGCAAGGCCGAAGCCACCCTCCAGCTCCGGGCTGAATTCATGGCTGAGCCCAGCCGAAAGCCGGGCGCGCTTTTCCAGGTAGCTCGGTTCATCCTCGTAAGACAGCTCGACCTGCGCGAAGGCCAGCGTATCCGGCCCGAAGGCGGCGGGCTTTTCGAAACGGGTCGAGAAGCGGTAGTCGATATCGTCTCCATCCGTGCCGATCTGGGCGATCTCCCCGTCGATGCGCAGCGTTTCCGCGCCGCCGAGAATGTTCCGGTGCAGCCAGAAGCCCGACAGGGTGATGCCGTCACGGTTCGACAGTTCCGCCCCGAAGCTGATGCGGCGGGGCTTGCGGTCGGTCACGGCGATGTTGAAATCGAGCGTGCCATCGGCATTGGGCTCATCGGCCTCTTGGAGGACGGCAGAGCGGAACGTGCCCGTGCGCCGCAGCCGCCGCTCGGCCCGCGCCACCTCATCAGGGCTGAAAACCTCACCTTCCGGCAGCCCGGCGATCTTGCGGATGCGCGACGGCCTGACGCGGCTTTCTCCCCCGACCGTTGCCGCCCCGAAACGCAGGCGCGGGCCGGGATCGACAGTGATCTCGGCGTCCAGGCGCGCCTCTCTGTGCCGCGCGACGATGTCCTGCCCGGCGATATCCGCCTTGGCATGGCCTGCCTCTTCCCAATCCCGCACGACGGATTTCGCCGTGCTGCGCACCACGCTCGCGAGCGCGGGCTCACCTGCCCGGAACGTCTCGGGCACCGCGTCAGCCTCGCGCACCGGCGCGATCACCGTGCGCCCGAAGAGAAAGCGTGGCCCGGTCTGCACCGTGACAGCGGCACGGCTCATCGCGGACGGCTCACCCCCGACGGGAATCCGGGCCGCCTCGCGCCCATCGAGACGGACCGAGATGACGGCGCTGTAATAGCCCTTCGCGTAGAGCGCTTCGAGCAGGTTGAGATATTCGTTCTGCCCCAGCGCGACGATCTCGCGCGGGTCGGTCGTTCCGTCGCCCACGGCGTCCTTCAGGAGGGACAGCTCGCGCAGACCATCGGCGAGCGCCTCGCCGCCCTGCCCTTCGACCTTGAGCTCGAAATCGGACAGGGCAAGAAGGCCATCTGGCAGGAGCGCACCCACGACGGCCAGAACGGCCAGCCATCGCCCCGACCGGCTGCGCGCGCGCTTGCTCAAGTTGAAATGAAAATTTCTCAAACGCCCCCGCGCTCCTGCAATCTCGTGTGTCCCGGCATGTCGACCCCGGGCAGACCCTGGAGTAACGCCCGCGCGCCCGGAAAGTTCACGATACCTCCCTTAAATCCCTCCTCCGCGTCATCTTCAACCGGATTGAGACGACAGCGGAAAATCGGCGGCACGGCACCGATCAAGTGATTAAAATTCTACCGTTCGGGGCCCGTTAACGCTTTCGCGTTCACTTTTGCCCCGGCACCGTGCGCTGCACTAGGGGGTGCACTGGGAGGTGTACAGGTTGGCACCCCCGGTTTTGCGTGGTTAACGACGAAAGGTTAACCCGGCGCGCGCGCGCTCAGGCGACCATTTGTTCCGCCCTTTTGAGGTCGACCGAAACGAGCTGGCTGACGCCCTTTTCCTGCATCGTCACGCCGTAGAGACGGTCCATCCGGCTCATCGTCACAGCATGGTGCGTGATGATCAGAAAGCGCGTTTCCGTGCGGCGGCACATCTCATCGAGAAGGTCGCAAAACCTTGTGACATTGGCGTCATCGAGCGGCGCATCCACCTCGTCTAGCACGCATATCGGCGCCGGGTTGGCGAGGAAGACCGCGAAGATCAGCGCCAACGCCGTCAGCGTCTGCTCGCCGCCCGACAGAAGGCTCAGCGTGGCCAGTTTCTTGCCCGGTGGCTGGCACATGATCTCGAGGCCCGCCTCGAGCGGATCATCGCTTTCCACCAGCACGAGATTGGCTTCGCCACCCCCGAACAAGTGCTTGAAGAGCATGGAGAAATTATCGTTCACTTGCTCGAAGGCCGTCAGCAGCCGCTCGCGCCCCTCGCGGTTGAGGCTGGCGATTCCGTTGCGCAGCGTGCGGATCGCCTCTTCGAGATCGGTCTTCTCCTTGAGCAGCTCGTCGTGCTCCTCGGAGACTTCCCGCGCGTCCTCCTCGGCGCGCAGGTTGACCGCGCCGAGCGCGTCTCGCTGGCGCTTGAGCCGGTTCACATCCGCCTCGATCGCCTCGGAGGCGGGCATCTTCTCGGGGTCCGCATCGAGGCTCTCCAGAAGCGCCTCGGGGGTCGTGTCCTGCTCATCGGCAATGCGCTCGGCTGCGTAGGCCACCGTCTCGCGCGCCGCCTCGGCCCGGGCTTCGGCGCGCGCCCGTGCTTCACGGGCCTCCGACGCCGCGCGCTCCGCGTCGCGCTCACGGATACTCGCCTCCCGCTCTGCCCCTTCGGCCGCCGAAAGCGCATCCGCCGCCGCCGCCTTGCGCGCCTCGGCCTCCTCGATCGAATGGCCCAGCTCCGCGCGCTTGGCGGCAATTTCTTCAGGCGCCTGAGAGGCTTGCGCGAGTTCTTCCTCGGAGGCTTCCTTGCGTTCGGCCAGCTCCGCAATGCGCTTTCCGGCCGATTCAAGCCTGTGACGCCAGCCCGACAATTCCTTGGTCACTTCCTGGCTGCGGCGTATGCGCGCCTCGCCCTCGCGGCGCAGCTCGTCATGGGCGGAGCGCTTTGACATCATCGTCATACGTGAGGCTTCCACGGTCATCTTGACGTCCTCGACCTTGGCGCGCGCCTCCTCAAGATCCGCCAGCTCGCTCAACCCCCGCTCAGCCTCGGCAAGGCTCTCGCGTGCGGCCAGCGCCTCTTCCTCGTGGCGCTTCACGGCCAGCCCAAGAGAATCAAGACGCGACTCCGCCAGGGTCCGGTCAGCCTCCGCACGGCTCAGCGCCCGCGCGGCTTCGGCAACGGCCGTATCCGCCGCCCGCCGCTCCTCGCGCGCAGCCTTGTCCGCCCGGGCATCGGCTTCGAGCTGCTGTGTCAACATCTCATGGGCCCGGCGTGCACCTTCGGCGCGCGCATTGGCTGCTTCCATCTGCTGCTTGAGCGCTTCGAGCCGGTTGATCTGCTCGAGTCGCAGCGCCGCCGCCGTTGGCGCATCCTCGGCCCAGGCACGGAAGCCATCCCAGCGCCAAAGATCCCCGTCCCGGCTCACCAGCCTCTGGCCGGGTTTGAGCGCGCCTTGCAAGCGCGGCCCATCCTCGGCGCTGACAAGCCCGATCTGCGCCATGCGGCGAGTCAATACACCCGGCACGTTGACGTGGTTCGAAAGCGCCTCTACGCCTTCGGGCAGGCCCTGTGCATCCGTGTAGGCCGGCAGGCTGGCCCAGCCCGAAGGCCCGTCCTCGTCAACTTCCGGCGCCCGCAAATCATCGGCCAGTGCCGCGCCCAGCGCCTTCTCGAAGCCGGGCGTAACCTGAACGGAATCAATGATCTGGCCGCCCTCGGCGGTGTCACGTTCCACGAGCCGCGCCAGCGCCGTGGCTTCCGCCGACAGCGCATTCACCTCACCCTCGGCCTCGCTCAGCTCGGCGCGCGCGTCTGCCTCTCGGCTCTGCGTAGCGGCCCGGGCGGCTTCAGCCTGGACAAGCGCCTCCTCGGCCCCGGCGGATGCCTGGCTGGCCTCGGCCTCGGCCTTTTGCGCGGCATCGAAATCCGCCTGCGCCCGGGCCAGCGCGGCCTTGGCCTCCTCGGCCGCGGCGCGGGCCTTTTCCGCCTCGGCGCTGGAGCGGGTCTCGGTCTTTCGACTATCATCCAGAAGGCGCTGCGCGGATTGGTGACGGGCAGCCAGCCGCGCCACATCCTCTGTCAGTTCCGCCAGTGCGTTCTCACGCTCCTGCAAGACCTGCGAGGCCTCGTGCGCTGCGGCCTGCGCCTCTTCGAGCTTGCCCTCATGGCCTTCGCCAGCTTTTCTGAGTTCTTCGGCTTCCCAGTCGAGTTGCTCGATGGTCTCGCCGGCATCACGGTTGAGGCCCGCTTCGCGCTCCATGTCGGCGCCGAGCTGGGCGATGCGCGCCTTGAGCGTGTCGATCGTGGCCAGCGCGCGCTTCTCCTGGTCTTCCAGCGTGTCGCGCTGCACGGTGAGCCTTTGCAGGATGGCCGCGGCGACGGCCTCTTCCTCGCGCAGCGGCGGCAGGGCCTCTTCGGCTTTCTGCCGCGCCTTGGCCGATTCGCGCGCGGCCGTTTCGGCCTGGCTCGCGGCCACCGTGCGCTCCTTTAAGGCTTCCTGCTCGTTTAGCAGCGAGACTTGAGCTTCCTTCCAACGGCGATAAAGGAGAAGCCCCTCGGCCCGGCGCAATTCCTCCCCGATCTCGCGATACCGCGCCGCCTGCCGCGCCTGCCGCGCGAGCTGCGCAAGCTGCGTGGAGAGCTGCTCGATCACGTCATCGACACGCGTCAGGTTCGTTTCCGCGCCCTTGAGCTTTAGTTCGGCCTCGTGGCGGCGCTGGTAGAGCCCGCTGATGCCGGCGGCTTCCTCGAGGATACGGCGGCGGTTCTTGGGTTTGGCATTGATCAGCTCGCTGATCTGTCCCTGCCGCACGAGCGCGGGCGAATGCGCACCCGTCGAAGCATCGGCAAAGAGCATCTGCACATCGCGTGCGCGGGTGTCCTTGCCGTTCGCCTTGTAGGCGCTGCCCACGTCGCGGGTGATCCGGCGGACGATTTCGAGCTGGTCCTGGTCATTGAACCCGGCAGGCGCAAGGCGATCGGAATTGTCCAGATGCAGGCTCACCTCGGCGAAGTTACGGGCCGGCCGCGACGCGGCACCGGCAAAGATCACGTCCTCCATGCCGCCGCCGCGCATGGCTGTCGGACGGTTCTCGCCCATGACCCAGCGCAGCGCTTCCAGGAGGTTCGACTTGCCGCAGCCATTGGGCCCGACAACGCCGGTCAGACCGTCCTGGATGATCAGGTCGGTCGGATCGACGAAGCTTTTGAAGCCTGTCAGTCTGAGCTTGGAGAACTGCACTGCCCGAAAGATGCCCTTGATTCTGGTTCCGAGCAGTTTGCGGGTGCATATTCGCTGTTGTCAACGCGCAGGGCACCTCATATGGCCCTGCGCGCGCAGTTATCCACAAGATATTGGCGCTGTCAGCCGCGCCCGTGCGGCGCGGTAAAGTCAATATCAGGATTGATCGGTATGATCCTGTGCGGATTGATCGACGCGTGGCTGTAGTGATAGTGGCGCACGATATGTTCGAAGTTCACCGTCTCCGCGACGCCGGGCCACTGGTAGAGCTCGCGGGTATAGGCCCACAGGTTCGGATAATCGATCACGCGGTTCCTGTTGCACTTGAAGTGCAGGTGGTAAACTCTATCGAAGCGGACCAGCGTCGTGAACGCGCGCCAATCGGCCTCGGTGCTGCGGTCCCCCGAGAGATAGCGGTGCTTGCTCAGACGGTCTTCCAGCCAGTCCATCGTGTCGAAAAGCGGATGAACCGCCTTGTCATAGGCTTCCTGCGTGGTCGCAAAACCTGACTTGTAAACACCGTTGTTGAAGGTGTGATAGACACGCTCATTGATCTCTTCGATCTCGGCGCGCAGCTCTTCGGGCCAGTAGTCGTCCGTGTTGCCCGTGATCCCGTCAAACGCCGAGTTGAACATCCGGATGATCTCCGAGCTTTCGTTGCTCACGATCGTCTCGCGCTCCTTGTCCCAGAGGATCGGGACGGTCACGCGGCCAGAGATATTCGGGTCGGCCTTGAGATAGATGTCGCGCGCAAAGGGCAGGCCATAGAGTCTGTCTCCTGTCGCGCCGTCAAAGTCCTCATCGAAGGTCCAGCCCTCGCCGAGCATGTCAGGATGGACGACCGAAACGCCGATATGGTCCTCCAGCCCCTTCAGTTTGCGGAAGACAAGCGCCCGGTGCGCCCAGGGGCAGGCGTAGCTGACATAGAGATGATAGCGCCCGCTTTCGGCCTTGAAACCGCCTTCGCCCGACGGGCCGGCGCTGCCATCAGCCGTGATCCAGCTTCTGAATTTCGATGTCGAGCGTTTGAACTCGCCGCCATGTTCCTTGGTGTCATACCACTTGTCGTGCCATTCGCCATCTACAAGCAAACCCATGTGAATCTCCTTTGTGTTTGAAGAGAACATAGGCCTATCGAGCATTCCTTCTAAGGCACACCTGCGCGCAGCCGCCCTGCAACTGCGCACAAAGACGAGTCACTCGGCTGCAACAAACTCCCGCTAGTGCGAAAATGTTGCTTGTTTATCAACTTCTCTCTGCCAGTCTGCACTTGCGTAACGGGGATCGTGCACATGACCGACTATATCTCTCCCGAGCTCGAAGAAATGCTCAAGGCCGCGCGCAAGAAGGCGATGACCAAATCTGCGCGTCTGCGTGTGCATGTCGGCGATAATGTCTATCCGATCCTCAAGCTCTGGGACGGTGGCTTCGCGCTCGATACCGAGAATGCCCCGCATCTGCGCGGGCTGGTCGATATCTACGACAGCGCCAAGCACCTCATGGAATGTCTCATCGTTGCATCTGCCGAGGAAGAGGGCCTGATGCACTATGAGTTCAAGCGCGCCACGCAGGCTCATGAAACGGCCCCGCTCGACTTCGCGGCAGACGAGTCAGCCCCGGTCGGTCTGCTCACCAAGGAACCGCTTCACTGAAGGTCGCCGAAGGCCTTTTGCAAACGTTCGACAGCCTGCTCGACGAGCGCGCGCGGTGTCGCCAGATTGAATCTCAGGAAGCTCTCCCCGCCCTTGCCGAAGGTCGGCCCATGGTTCGTCGCGATCCTGGCATCGCTCTCCACACGGCGGGTGAACTCCTCGCGGTCCATGCCCGTGTCCGTGAAATCGACCCAGGCCAGGTATGTCGCTTCCAGCGGCATTGATCTCAGACCGGGGATCGCAGAGATGCCCTCATCGAAAAGGCGCCGGTTTCCATCGAGATACTGCATGAGTTCATCGACCCACGCAGCCCCTTCCGGCGAATAGGCCGCTTCCGCAGTAAACAGACCAAACGAGTTCGGCGAATTTCCCAGCCCCGCCATCTTCGCCGCGAACTGCGCGCGAAGCGCCTCGTCGGCGATGATGACATTGCCGACATGGCTTCCGGCTATATTGAAGGTCTTCGTGGTCGCGCTCATCATCACGAGCCGGTCCTCGATCCCGTCGACATGGGCCATCGGGATATGCTTGTGGCCCGGCATCACCAGGTCATGGTGGATCTCGTCGGAGACGAGGATGAGATCATGCCGCTTGGCGAAGGCCGCAACGGCTTCCAGCTCTTCACGCGTCCAGACACGGCCGCCCGGATTGTGCGGCGAGCAGAGAATGACGATCTTCTCGGAGCCGTCCAACTGCGCATCGTAGGAATCGAAATCCATCTCGTAGCGACCATCCGTCTCGACCATCTCGCACTCGACGACACGCCGCCCATTGGCTTTGATGACCTTCGCGAAGGCGTGGTAGACGGGCGTGAAGAGAATCACGCCGTCGCCCGGCTCCGACCATGTATCGACACAGAGCGCCGTTCCGTTCACCAGGCCATGCGTCGTGAAGATCGACGCCGGATCGACCTTCCAGCCGTGCCGTTCCTGCATCCACCAGCAGATCGCGGCACGATAGTCCGCATCATCACCGTAATAGCCGTAAATCCCGTGATCCAGCATCCCCTGGAGCGCTTGCCGGATGCACTCGGGCGGACGGAAGTCCATATCGGCGACCCACATGGCCAGCCCATCCTCGGCAGGCACTCCATAGAGCTTTTCCATCATGTCCCATTTGACGGAATGCGTGCCGCGCCGCTCGATGATCTCATCGAAATTCATGTGACCCTCCCGAATTTGTCAACGCGACGCTACCCGACCGATCTGCGAGCGCAACCCCATGTTGCGCAGCCGCGTCTCATCGCCTAAATGATCGCTATGATACGGCCCATTCTGATACATCCCGACCCGCGCCTGAAAAAAGTCTGCGCCCCGGTCGATGATTTGTCCGACGAGTTGCGCGCACTCGCCGATGACATGCTTGAAACCATGTATGATGCGCCAGGCATCGGCCTCGCCGCGCCACAGGTGGGCCAACTCACCCGCTTGATCGCGCTCGACTGCGTAAAGGAGGAGGGTGAGACGCCTCGGCCCCTCATCATGTTCAATCCCGAGATCATCGCCAGCTCCGAGGAAACGAATGTCTACGAGGAGGGCTGCCTGTCCATTCCCGAGCAATATGCCGAAGTCACGCGCCCAAATGCCGTCGATGTGCGCTGGATCGACCGTGACGGAAACGAGCAACACGAGACTTTCGACGGCCTCTGGGCCACGTGCGTGCAGCATGAAATCGACCATCTCAACGGCAAGCTCTTCATCGACTACATCGGCGCCATGAAGCGGCAGATGATCACCCGCAAGATGCAGAAGCTCAAGCGCGAGAAGGCGCGTGTATGACGGTGCGCCCGTGTATTCCCTGGCCTGACAAGCGGCTGCGCGCGCCGGCCGATCCGGTTTCGGAGATCACGGAAGACATTCGCCAGACCTGGCGGGACATGATCGACACGATGGAGGCGATGCCGGGAGTCGGGCTTGCCGCGCCTCAGATCGGCGTGATGCTGCGCCTGGCGGTCGTCGACGCGAGCTCCGAGCGCGGCGAGGCGGTTCTGATGGCCAACCCCGAGATCATTGATGCGAGTGCAGTCATGCGTGAGCATGAAGAAGCAAGCCCGAATCTGCCCGGCATCTCGGCCAAGCTCAAGCGGCCGCGCGGTGTCACGGTCCGGTTCCTGAACGAAAATGGTGAAGATGAGACGAGCGATTTCGTCGGACTTTGGGCAACATCGGTGCAACACCAGGTCGACCATTTGGACGGCAAGATGTATTTCGACCACCTGTCCAAGGTGAAGCGGGACATGCTCCTGCGCAAAGCGAGGAAAAGCGCATGAGAGTGATATTCATGGGCAGCCCGGAATTCAGCCTGCCGGCGCTTGATGCGATTCTCGCCGCGGGTCATGAAGTTGTGGCTGTCTACTGTCAGCCGCCGCGCGCCTCGGGGCGGGGCAAGAAGGAACGCCCGACGCCAGTTCAGGCCCGCGCCGAGGAGCTGGGCCTTCCGGTAAGGCACCCGAAGTCGCTTCGCACAGCCGAAGCTCAGGCGGAATTCGCCTCCTTTGATGCCGATGTCGCGGTCGTTGTCGCCTACGGGCTGATACTTCCAAAGGAGATATTGTATACGCCAGCGTATGGTTGCATCAATATTCATGCCTCCTTGCTGCCGCGTTGGCGCGGGGCCGCGCCCATTCACCGGGCCATCATGGCCGGTGATGAACAGACAGGTGTTTGCATCATGCAGATGGATGATGGTCTGGACACCGGCCCCGTGCTTCTGCGACGCAAGGTGCCGATCGAGGCGGGGGAAACGACACAGAGCCTCCACAGTACGCTAGCGTATGCAGGTGGTGAGCTCATAGCTGAGACACTGGAAAATATAGGCGAAATTACCCCGAAGCCACAACCATCCGAGGGCATCACCTACGCTGAGAAGATCGACAAGAGCGAAAGCCGTATCGATTGGACCCGGCCCTCCACGGAGATCGACCGCAAGATCCGCGGACTCAGCCCGTTCCCGGGCGCCTGGTGCGAACATGAGGGGATCCGTGTAAAACTGTTGCTATCGGCCCCGGCCATTGGCAGCGGCTTCCCCGGTGAGGTGATAGATACGCCTGCGTATGTTGCCTGTGGGCAAGGTGCTGTCGAACTCAAGCGCTTGCAAAAGGCCGGTGGCAAGGCGCAAGATGCTGATGACTTCGTCAAGGGCACGCCCTTGCCGCTTGGCACTTGTCTGACATAAGGAGCCGATATGTTTCCATCCATCTTCGGAACGGTCGTTCTCGCCGGGATCATCGGATATCTCTCGGAGCGCACGGGCTTTACCCATAACGGCATCCTGCAATCCATCATCATATGCGTTGGTGGTGCCTTTCTCTTCTTCTTCGTGCGGCTCATGTTCGGAATCGGTTTCGGCTCTCACGGAATGAACGCCATCGTCTCATCGATCGGTGCGCTCGTGATCGTCCCCACGCACTGGAGGCGATGATGATCGCCTGGCTCATCATCATCGGAGCGGCAGCAGGCTTTCTGGCGACGCGGATCATGCGTGTCGAAACCGATGTCATCACCACCATTGCGATCGGGATCGCAGGCGCTGTGGTCGGAGGCCTCCTGCTGCGTTTCCTGCTAAGCGTCATGGGTATGCTCGCCGGCCTCGTCGGCGCCGTGCTTGGCGCTATCTTGCTGATATGGCTTTGGAAAACCTACTTCAAGCGCTAGGCGGACGCGACTTGTAGACCGGCAGCCTCCAGCCGAAGAGAATTGATCCTGCGCGCAGGACAAAAGTTGTGAGAACACAGCCGCCGAATGTCATGAGCGAAGAACCTGAGAACATGTCCAATCCGATTGCCGCGACGGCACCGCCGAACGCAGCCGACACGTAAAGCTCGCCCTGGCGCAACACCATGGGAACCTGGTTGGCCACCACATCGCGCATCAGGCCGCCGAAAGTGCCTGTCATCACGCCCATGATCAGCACGATGGGCCAGTCAAAACGCATCTCCAGCGCGACGGCAACGCCGGCTGACGCGGCAACGCCGAGCGCCAGGGCATCGAGCCAGAGCATCAACCGCGCACGGCTCTCCACGAAATGGGCGGTGAAAAACACGAGGATCGCCGCGAGACAAGCAATGGCAATATTCTCCGGATGCGCAATCCAGAATACAGGGTCACGGTCAAGCATCAGGTCCCGGAAGGTGCCGCCCCCGACGGCCGTGAGCGTAGCCATAAAGACGAAGCCGATGATATCCAGTTGCGCCCGGCTCGCAGCCAGCGCTCCTGTCAATGCGAAGATGAAAACCGCTGCATAGTCGAGAAGCGAGAGCCAGTTCATTGGGGGCTTTTCTTCGGCTTGAAAGGTGCCATGCCCTGCCGGGCGAGCGCGTCGGCACGCTCATTCTCCGGGTGGCCAGCATGCCCCTTGACCCATTCCCATGACACGTCATGCCGCTCCTGTGCCACATCGAGGCGCTGCCAGAGTTCAGCGTTCTTCACCGGCTTCTTCGCGGCGGTTTTCCAGCCGTTTTTCTTCCAGCCGTGAATCCAGCCCGTCACACCGTTCTTGACGTATGTACTGTCAGTGACGATGGTCAGCGCAGACGGCTTTGCAAGCGTTTCCAACGCATTGATCGCCGCCAGAAGTTCCATGCGGTTGTTGGTCGTCACCGCTTCACCGCCTGAAAGCTCCCGTTCCTTGACAATGGTTTCACCGTCCTTGGCTTGCAACAGGACCCCCCAGCCCCCTGGGCCGGGATTGCCGCTGCACGCGCCATCGGTATAGGCGAGAAGCTCAGTCATGATCCGTGAGGCCGGCGTGGTTCAGACCGGCTCGACAGCTGTTGCCACGGCCGGATTTCAATATGGCTTTCATGAGCTTGCTTTCTTGGTCTCGGTGAGGCGCGCCTGAAGCGTTATCCACGGTGCAACCAAACCGTCAAGCCCTTTGCCTTCGCCCATCATGGTCTCGATCACTTCGAAACCTGCGGCATTCAACAGGCCCCGAAGTTCGCTCTCCTCGTAGTAGCTGTAGCGCCGCCCGATCCGGTCACGCTTCTCGCCTGAGCCAAGCTTCATCCCTATATGGAAGATACCCTTCGGCTTGAGGGCTCTTGCGATACGGCGCAAATGTGCTGGCATGTCACCTTTCGGCGCGTGAAGGAGGGAGAAATTGGCCCATACGCCATCGTACTCCGCCTCTGCATCGAGGTCCTCGAAGACCCCCTGCCACGCCGCAACGCCATCATGCTTCGCTGCGAGAGCAACCATCTCGGCAGAGGCGTCCACGGCATCCACCTTGCACCCCAGTTTCGTCATATCGGCAGCATTGGCACCAGGGCCACACCCGAGATCGAGCACGTGCGCGCCCCGCGGCAGGTCGTTCACAAAAGCCGTCAGACTCTTTATCTCAGCATCTGTCGCGGTCAGGCTCGCATATTCTTCTGCCTTCGCGTCATAGACAGATAGCGTTTCCCTGTCCGCGCTCATGCGGGTGCTCTCAATACACGCGGGACTTTGAACTCGACATTCTCCGTCGCTGTCTCGAGTGTTTCGATCGTGACGTCATAGCGCTCTTTGAAGTCGGCGATCACCTCCTCGACGAGCACTTCCGGCGCTGAAGCGCCCGCAGTGATTCCGACCGACCGCGCGCCGTCAAGTGCACGCCAGTCAATCTCGCTGGCACGGCCGACCAGTTGTGCATAAGAGCAGCCAGCCTTCGCCCCGACCTCGACCAGCCTGCGCGAATTCGAAGAATTGGGCGCTCCGACAACAAGCAGGGCATCGACCTTGTCAGCCATGGCCTTGACGGCCTCCTGGCGGTTTGTCGTCGCGTAGCAGATATCTTCCTTGTGCGGCCCATTGATCTGCGGAAAGCGCGCCTTGAGAGCCGCCACGATCCCGGCGGTATCATCAATTGAAAGCGTCGTTTGCGTGACATAGGCCAGTTTGCTCTCGTCCCGCACCTTCACATCGGCAACGTCCGCCTCGGTTTCGACCAGCAACACTTCACCGTCAGGAAGCTGACCCATCGTGCCGACGGTTTCCGGGTGACCTGCATGACCGATCATGATGATCTGGAGACCGCTCGCATGGTGCCTTTCCGCTTCGATATGCACCTTGGAAACAAGGGGGCATGTCGCGTCAACGAAAACCATCTCGCGGCGCTGAGCCTCGGCCGGGACTGACTTGGGAACGCCATGTGCGGAAAAGATCACGGGGCGATCATCCGGGCAGTCTTCGAGTTCCTCAACGAAGACCGCGCCCTTGGAGCGCAGATCATCAACAACAAACTTGTTGTGCACGATCTCGTGCCGCACATAGACGGGCGCACCCCATTTCTCGAGGGCCATCTCGACGATCTTGATCGCACGATCAACACCGGCGCAGAAGCCGCGTGGCGCGGCAAGATAGATTTTCAAGGCATCCTTGGACATGGCGCTTCCCTTTCGCACCATGAGCTAAGTGATGCGCAGTTAACCGTCCAGTCCCACGGCGGAAAAAAGCGCATCACTCATGCAGATCTGACCAGATCAGTCGTTCTCGTAGCTGCGCTCACGAACTGGCGCGTCTTCGCGTGGTGGGCGACCGATCACTTCCTTGAGCTCTTCAAGCTCGATGAAATTGTCAGCCTGCCTGCGCAGCTCATCGGCGATCATGGGCGGCTGGCTTCGGATCGTCGAGACAACTGAGACGCGAACGCCCTGTCTTTGGAGGCTCTCGACCAGCGGCCTGAAATCGCCATCACCCGAGAAGAGCACGATATGATCGACCCGTGGCGCGAGCTCCATAGCATCGACCGTCAGTTCGATGTCCATGTTGCCCTTGACCTTGCGGCGGCCCTGGCTGTCGGTAAACTCCTTTGCCGGCTTGGTGACCATGTTGAACCCATTATAGTTCAACCAGTCTACAAGCGGCCGGATCGGCGAATACTCGTCGTTTTCCAGAAGCGCCGTATAATAAAACGCGCGCAGGAGTTTTCCGCGACGCATGAATTCATGTCGCAGAAGTTTGTAGTCAATGTCGAATCCCAATGCCTTGGCAGCAGCGTAAAGATTCGCTCCGTCGATGAACAGCGCGAGCCGTTCGTCCTTGTAAAACATCAAATTTCCTTTCCTTGAAGCCCTTCAAAAGGCCTACCCTGCGTGAGTGGTTGAGTGGTCGGGTAAACTGGGCTAGTGCGCATAGCTACAATTACCAGCGCACGCGAGCAAGTTACTAGAGACCAGACAACATAGAGCCTTGATGCCCGAATCGCAAACATTCCTGATCGCCTTAGGCGCCAATCTGCCGTTCGCGGAAAGCCCGCCTGAAGTGACGATTGCCAAAGCCTTGAGTGACTTCAATGAGTTCGGGCTGGAAATAACCGCCACGAGCAGCCTCTACCATACGCCATGTTTCCCCGCAGGCGCCGGGCCGGACTACGTTAATGCCGTGGCGTCAGCCAAGGCGAATCTGGAAGCGGCGGAAGTTTTGAAGCGTCTTCACAAGCTCGAACTGCGCTACGGGCGCGAACGCAGCGTGCGGTGGGGTCAGCGCACGCTGGATCTGGATCTTGTCGCAGCGGATAATACCGTGCTGCCCGACAGGAACGGCTACCAGCGCTGGCAGTCTTTGAGCGCCGAGCGCCAGCGTGAACTTGCGCCTGAGACACTCGTCTTGCCTCATCCGCGCCTTGCCGAGCGCGCCTTCGTACTTGTGCCGATGGCCGAAATTGCACCGGACTGGGAGCACCCGATCACCGGCAAGACGACCCGTGAGATGCTTGATGCGCTGGAAGATGCCGAAAAAGAAGGGGTGAAAGCGCTCTGAATCTGCGTTTTCGCCTTGTGTTTTATGCAATTCACGCCTAGATACGGCGCTTCTATCGACTGATCTGGAGTAAACCATGGCCCGTGTGACCGTTGAAGACTGCGTTGACAAAGTTCCCAACCGTTTCGAGTTGGTGATGCTCGCGTCACATCGCGCACGAGAAATCTCCGCCGGGGCGGCTCTCACGGTTGATCGTGACAATGACAAGAATCCTGTCGTCGCGCTTCGCGAAATCGCCGAGGAGACCCAGACTGCAGACGATCTGCGCGAGCGCCTCATCGAGTCGAATCAATTGCAGATCGAAGTGGATCAGCCCGAGGACGACAGCATGGCGCTGCTCATGGGAGCGGAAGCCGACAAGCCTGAGGACGACGACATGAGCGAAGAACAGCTTCTGCGTCAACTCATGGAAGCGCAAGGCCAGGGCTGAGGCCACAGGATGGTTGGACGCGGATGATCCCTGTCGATGACCTGATCGGCCTTGTCCGCGCCTACAATCCGAAGTCAGACCAGGCGCTGATCCGAAAAGCATACGAGTTCGGCAAAGCGGCGCATGAAGGGCAGACGCGCCATTCCGGTGAGCCCTACTTCTCCCACCCCGTGGAAGTTGCTCGGATACTGGCTGAGCAGCGCCTCGATGACAGTACGATCATCACCGCGCTTCTGCACGATACGATTGAAGATACGGGCGCATCATACGAGGTGGTCGCCGAGCAGTTCGGTGCCGAGATCGCTGACCTGGTGGATGGCGTAACGAAACTCACCAATCTTCAGCTCAGCTCGACGGAAACGAAACAGGCCGAGAACTTCCGTAAGCTATTCATTGCAATGTCCCGAGATTTGCGGGTCATCCTGGTCAAGCTTGCCGATCGCTTGCACAACATGCGCACCATCCGTGCCGTGAAGCCGGAAAAGCAAGCCCAGAAGAGCCGCGAGACGATGGACATCTACGCCCCGCTCGCGGGCCGCATGGGTATGCAATGGATGCGCGAGGAGCTTGAAGACCTCGCCTTCAAGGTACTCAACCCTGAAGGCCGCGCCTCGATCATGAGACGTTTCATAACGCTTCAGAACGAAACCGACGACGTCATCGAGCGCATCACCAATGACATGAAATCCGAGCTTGCAAACGCTCAAATCGACGCCCAGATCATAGGTCGCGCAAAGAAGCCTTATTCAATCTGGCGCAAGATGCAGGAGAAGGAGCTCGCCTTCTCGCGCCTGTCAGACATATACGGGTTTCGCATCGTCGCGCACAGCGAGGCGGACTGCTACCGGATCCTCGGAGTCATCCACCAGCGCTGGCGCGCCATTCCCGGACGCTTCAAGGACTATATCAGTCAGCCGAAGACGAACGGCTACCGATCCATCCACACGACGGTTTCGGGCCGGGATGGAAAGCGCGTGGAAGTGCAGATTCGCACGCAGCAGATGCACGACGTGGCCGAGAGCGGCGTCGCTGCCCATTGGTCCTATCGCGACGGGGTTCGCGCCGAGAACCCCTTTGCCGTCGACCCCGTCAAATGGATCTCGAGCCTGAGCGAGCAATTCGATGCCGAAGACGACCATGATGCCTTTCTCGAAGTCGTCAAGCTGGAGATGTATTCCGACCAGGTCTTCTGCTTCTCCCCGAAAGGTGACGTTATCAAACTGCCGCGTGGCGCGACTCCACTCGACTTTGCCTATGCCATCCACACGCGGATCGGCGATGCCTGCGTCGGCGCCAAGATCGACCACATGCGCGTGCCGCTCTGGACTCGCATTCGCAATGGTCAATCCGTTGAGATCATCACGGCCGAAGGACAGCATCCGCAGCCAACCTGGCTGGATATCGCCGTCACCGGCAAGGCCAAGAGCGCCATCCGTCGCGCACTTCGCGAAATCGACCGCGAGCGCTTCATCCGACTGGGCCGCGAGATCGCGCGTTCAGCCTTTGAGAGCATCGGCAAGAAGGCCACTGACAAGGTGCTCGAAAACGCGGCCCGAAAACTCAGGCTTCAGGATGGCGATGAAGTCCTCGCGCGGCTCGGAAGCGCGGAAGTCGAGTCGCGCAGTGTCGTAAGGGCTGTTTTTCCCGAATTGGTCAAAAAGGAAAACGCCGAGCAAGTCAGCGCCGAGCGCGCCGTCATCGGCCTTACTTCCGATCAGCATTTCCGCCGGGGCGAATGCTGTCAGCCGCTGCCGGGAGAACGTATCGTCGGGCTCACTTTTCGCGGCAAGGGCGTCGATGTTCACAAGATCGATTGCGATACGCTCGCCAAATTCGAAGACCAGCCCGAGCGATGGCTTGACCTGCAGTGGCAAGATGGCAAGCACCCCGCGATTTATGCAGTGACGCT
Source organism: Rhodobacteraceae bacterium 63075 (assembly GCA_003417655.1). Lineage (GTDB taxonomy): Bacteria > Pseudomonadota > Alphaproteobacteria > Rhodobacterales > Rhodobacteraceae > Lentibacter. Next base: position 547,994 of record QVMW01000001.1, on the reverse strand, counting down.
CGATCTCACGATCGGCAACGACGCTGGTGTCCTAGGACGAATTTGCACCTTGATAGGCGAAGAGAAGGCAAATATCTCGAACCTCGAGTTTCTTGACCGGAAACCGGACTATTACCGACTTCTGATTGATGTGGATGTCAGAGACGCGGAACATCTGCACAGCATCATGTCGGCCCTGTCCGCGGAAAATGACATCGCCTCAGTGGAAAGGCATGTCGAGCTTGCCCGCGGACAAAGGGATGCGAAAACCGATCTGGTCGAGCCCTGAAGGAAAAGGACACCGAGGACTTGGTTTTCAAACGGCGAGACAAGAGATCCTGGTGGAAGGTCATCGCCGACTTCATCTACCCGAAAGGCGGATGGAGCCGCGCCTTTCACTATGTCCGCCACAGGCTTCATCGCCTCCCAGATCCACCGCACAAGATCGCCCGGGGGATCTGGGCCGGGGTCTTTACCACGTTCACGCCCTTCTATGGTCTGCACTTCCTGATCGCGGTGCTGATTGCGCGGGTCATGCAGGGCAATATCATCGCGGCGCTGCTGGCCACGTTCATCGGAAACCCGCTCACCTATATTCCGATCGCTGCTGCCTCTCTCGAGATGGGCCATTGGCTGCTTGGAACGGAGTTCGAAGAAGCCGATCAGAACCTAGGAGAAAAATTTGCCGAGGCCGGCAGTGATCTATGGCAAAACCTCGTCGCCGTGGTCACTGGCGCGCCTCGTGACTGGCACGGGCTGATACTCTTTTATGATGAAGTGTTCTTCCCCTACATGGTCGGCGGCATCATCCCCGGCATCGTCACGGCCTCCATTTGCTACTATCTCGCGGTGCCGATGATCCGTGTCTACCAGAACCGTCGCAAGGGGCGCATCAAGGACAAGCTGGCCAAGCTGCGCAAGAAGCCCAAGAGCGAGACGGCGGACTGATCCGCACGGCCCTTGAACATTCGCCTGATTGCCGCAAGATCAAAACGCAATCATCTTGAGGAACGTCATGTCCGATTCGAACAAGCTCCGGCTCGGTGTGAACATCGACCATGTCGCGACCGTCAGAAATGCGCGTGGCAGCGCCTACCCCGACCCCGTCCGCGCCGCCAAACTGGCCGAGAACGCGGGTGCCGACGGCATCACCGCGCATCTGCGCGAGGACCGCCGTCATATCCGCGACGAAGACATCGAAGGGCTGACAGCCGCCCTGGAGACACCGCTCAACTTCGAAATGGCGGCAACCGAGGAGATGCAGGCAATCGCCTTGCGTCACACGCCGCATGCAGTATGCATCGTTCCCGAGAAACGTGAAGAGCGCACGACGGAAGGCGGCCTGGACGTGGCCGCAGATGACAATCGGCTGGCGGAGTTCATCGCGCCCCTGCGCAAGGCCGGATCCCGCGTCTCGCTCTTTATCGGCCATGAACCGCAGCAGATCCGCGCGAGTGCGCGCATCGGGGCCGCCGTCGTGGAGCTTCACACTGGCGCATATTGCGATTTTCACTACGAAGGGGAGCTGGAAAAGCGCAACGAAGAGCTTGAAGCTTTGCGCGAAGGAGCCGCGCTGGCCCATTCGCTCGGCCTCGAGGTGCATGCCGGCCATGGCCTCACTTTCGAGACCGTTCAGCCGATCGCCGCCATTCCGGAGGTCAGAGAGCTCAACATCGGTCATTTTCTCATGGCTGAGGCGCTTTTCATCGGGATGGAGAGTGCCATAATCGAGATGCGCCGCCTGATGGACGAGGCAAGGGCATGACGGCGCGCGCATTCCAGACGGTGCGCCCGTGATTCTCGGTGTCGGAACAGACCTTGCCAATATCGAGCGCATAGAGGGCACGCTCGAGCGCTTCGGCGACAGGTTTCGCAACCGTGTTTTCACGGAGATTGAACAGGCCAAGGCGGAGCGCAGGGCAGATACGCCCGGCACATACGCCAAGCGCTGGGCCGCCAAGGAGGCTTGCTCAAAGGCGCTTGGCACGGGATTGCGCATGGGCATTGCCTGGAAGGACATGGCCGTGGCCAACTTGCGAACCGGCCAGCCCGTCATGGAAGTCACGGGATGGGCCAAGGACCGCCTCGATGCGATGACCCCCGAGGGCCATGAAGCGATCATCCATGTCACGCTCACGGACGATCATCCTTGGGCGCAGGCCTTCGTCCTGATAGAGGCACGGCCACTCTCGAAGCCCGAATGAGCCGGCCGTTGCACGCCGTCGCAGCATCGGGTTGACAGCCCCGCCCCCGCGCCGCATGTAGCTGGCACCGGATTGAGGGGCTCAACATGGCTGAAGAGAAAAAAAAGGGCGGCGCGGTCGTCGAGACGATCAAGACAATCGTATATGCATTGCTGATCGCGGGCGTTTTCCGCACGGTCTTTTTCCAGCCTTTCTGGATCCCGTCCGGCTCCATGAAGGACACGCTGCTGATCGGGGATTTCCTGTTCGTGAACAAGATGGCCTATGGCTATTCCTACGCCTCCTGTCCCAGCGTGCGCATTCCCGCGGTCGGGATCAACATCGACGCCGAGGACATATGCGGCTGGACCCGTGGGGAAAATTCGCGTCTCTTCGGTGGTGAGCCTGAACGCGGCGATGTCGCCGTATTCCGTCATCCCGTGAACGGGTCGGACTTCATCAAGCGTGTCATCGGGCTGCCCGGCGACAAGATCCAGCTTAAGAACAGTGTCCTGCATATCAACGGCACGCCAGTGAAGCTGGAAGACGGCGGCACATTCAGTGAAACCTTCGAGCTTCAGGGGCCGCAAGGTATGCGCCCCCGCTGCGAAAACGGTCCCGTCGGAGAGGGGGCCGAATGCAAGAAGTCCCGCCAGATCGAAACGCTTCCCAACGGCGTTTCGCATTCCATCCTGGACATCGCGGACCAGCGCACCGACAATACGCCAGTCTTCACCGTTCCGGCGGGGCACTTCTTCTTTCTCGGCGACAACCGTGACAATTCCACGGACAGCCGCTTCGACCAGCGCGTCGGGGGCGTTGGCTTTGTGCCCTACGAAAACCTCATCGGCCGTGCAGACAGGGTCATATTCTCGTCCGCAGGCCGCTCCATGCTCTTTTTCTGGACCTGGCGCGGCGATCGTTTCTTCAAGGGGATCGATTGAAGCTCTCGGGTGATCTAAAAGCCTTCGAGGCGCGCATTGGCTACGAGTTCAGGCAGCCCGAACTGCTGATCCGCGCTCTCACGCACAGCTCCATGTCCTCGCCGACACGCCTGGACAACCAGCGCCTCGAATTTCTCGGCGACAGGGTTCTCGGTCTGGTCATAGCCGAAGCCCTGATGGCTGGGGACGCCGAGGCCTCGGAGGGCCAGCTCGCCCCGCGCTACAACGCTCTTGTGCGTAAGGAGACCTGCGCCGAAATGGCCCGCCAACTCGACATCGGTGCGGTGCTCAAGCTCGGCCGCTCCGAAATGATGTCCGGCGGGCGGCGCAAGACGGCGCTGCTCGGCGATGCGATGGAAGCACTCATCGCGGCCATACATCTCGACGGCGGCATGGACGCGGCACGGAAGTTCATCCTGGGACTGTGGTCAAAGAAACTCGCCAGCGTCGATGACGACGCCCGCGACCCCAAGACAGCACTTCAGGAATGGGCCCAGGCCCGCGGCCTTCAGCCGCCGGTTTACACTGAGACGGCACGCAGCGGCCCCGATCACGCGCCCATCTTCACGATCGAGGCGTCGCTGTCGAACGGGGCCAGCGCGAGCGCTGCGGCAAACTCCAAGCGCGCCGCCGAGCAATCCGCTGCGCGAGAGCTGCTCGAAAAGCTGGACGCATGAGCGCCTCCAACCGCGCCGGAGCGGGCTTCATGACGCTCGCGATGGCCTTTTTCGCCATCGAGGACGCCTTCTTCAAGGCTGCCACGCGAGATCTGCCCGTCGGCATGGCACTGCTGCTGTTCGGCGCGTTCGGCTTCGCCGGGTTCGCCGCCCTCTGCCTGCGTGCCGGCGAGCCTGTCTGGCATCCATCCAACCTCGCGCGAACCATGCTTATACGCTCCGCATTCGAACTGACCGGGCGCCTGTTCTACGCCCTGGCCCTCGCCTTCGCCCCGCTCGCCAGCACCTCGGCAATCCTGCAGACCGCGCCGTTATTCGTTACCCTCGGTGCCGTCATTGCTTTCGGTGAGCATGTCGGTCCCCGTCGCTGGGTCGCCATGGCAGCGGGCTTTCTTGGCGTCCTGCTCATCATCCGCCCCGGTCTCGGCGCATTTGAAATCAGCTCCCTGTTCGCACTTATCGCGACGATCGGCTTTGCAGGTCGCGATCTGGCGACGCGCGCGAGCTCACCGGAGATGTCACCGCATCAGCTGGGCGCACTCGGCTTCCTGGTTCTGGTCGTCGCTGGCTTGATCGTGTTGGCGGTCGAACAGCCCGGTGCCGTGGTGCTGAAACCCCTGGCGTTGCTCAGCATCGCCGCCGCCTCGCTTGTCGGGATCGCGGCCTACAGCGCCCTGACCCACGCCATGCGCGCTGGAGATATCGGCTTCGTCGCGCCCTATCGCTACACGAGGTTGCTTTTTGCCTTGCTGCTCGCCCTTGTCTTCTTTGGAGAGCGTCCCGATGCGCTTGTGCTGCTCGGTGCCGGCATTGTCATTCTGGCCGGTCTCTACAGCCTGGCCCGCGCAGATGCCACTGGCCGTGAGGCCGCGAAATCACTACACTCTCCCAAACCATGAACGGAGTCCTTTCATGTCCACACGTGCCGGGTTCGTGGCCCTCATAGGCGAGCCGAATGCAGGCAAATCAACCCTGCTCAACCGCATGGTTGGCGCCAAGGTCAGCATTGTGACCCACAAGGTCCAGACCACGCGGGCACGCATCCGAGGCGTGGCGCTCGAAGGCGATGCGCAGATCGTCTTCGTCGACACACCCGGGCTCTTCAAACCCCGCCGTAGGCTGGATCGCGCCATGGTCGCCGCAGCCTGGGGCGGTGCAGCGGATGCCGACATCATCGTCCTTTTGATCGAAGCTCACCGCGGGATCACCGAGGGTGTCGAGCGTATCCTCGAGAACCTCGTCGAGTTGGCCCCGAACCAACCCGTCGCGCTCGCGATCAACAAGATCGACCGTGTCAAGTCGGAGGCTTTGCTTTCACTCACCGAGCGGATGAACAGCCGCTATGGCTTCGTGAAGACCTTCCTGATTTCCGCCGAACGCGGCCATGGCGTGCAGGACCTCAAGGAATGGCTTGCCTCAGTGATTCCCGCAGGCCCCTGGCTCTATCCCGAAGACCAGATCGCCGATCTGCCCATGCGCATGATCGCCGCCGAGATGACCCGCGAGAAACTCACCCTGCGACTTCACCAGGAACTGCCCTATCAGCTCACCGTAGAGACCGAGACCTGGGAAGAGCGCAAGGACGGTTCGGTCAGGATCGAACAGGTGATCTACGTCGCCCGCGATGGCCACAAGGGTATTCTCCTCGGCAAGCGCGGCGAGACGATCCAGGCCGTTTCCAAGGCCTCGCGCGAAGAGCTCGAGGAGTTCCTGGGGCGCCGCGTTCACCTCTTCTTGCAGGTCAAGGTCCGTTCGGGCTGGCTCGAGGAGGCCGAACGCTACTCGGAGATGGGGCTTGATTTCAAGGACGGCGGCGCGTGAGCCGCCTCACCTCGGAGTTCTGGGTGCACGCCTATCTTGCGCGCTTGCGGCTCACGGAGATTCCTGCCTTCGTTGTCCGGCATGGCGATGACACGGCGGGAGCTGTGCTCGTCAAGCTCAACACGCTCGACGGAAACGCCACCGCCTTCCAGCGCCGCTTCGATCTTCTGTCGGACCGCCGCGTCTGGGATGCGCTCGCGAAAGGCTCCGAAAGCGAGGTCGACGCGGTACTCCGGCGGCAAGCCGGGTTCGACCCCGACGCATGGATCATCGAGGTCGAAGACCGGCAGGGCCGGCATCTTCTTGATGAAGAAGGGCTTGCCGACTAGGCTTCTCCGGTCAGGGAGGCAAACGCATGATCGAGAAACTTGAAGCCATCGTAGGGGCGTCTAACGTCTTGCGGGATCAAGAGGCTGCCCGGCTTTGCCGCGACTTCACGGGCGAATTCACCTGGACCCCCCTTGCCGTTGTACGGCCCGCGAACACCGATGAAGTCGCGCGCGTCGTGACGCTTGCCAGTGAAACGAAAACACCGGTCGTGCCCGTGTCGGGAAATACCGGTTTGTGTGCCGGCGCGATCGCCGACGGGGCAATCATGGTTTCACTGGAGCGCATGAACCGGATCCGCGAGATCCGCCCGGATGCCCAGCTTGCCATTGTCGAGGCCGGCGTTGTGCTCTCCGCGCTGCGCGAGGCTGTCGAGGAGGAAAACCTCATTTTCCCGCTCACCTTCGGCGCGCAGGGCTCGGCCATGATCGGTGGCAACCTTGCAACCAATGCCGGCGGTTCGAATGTGCTGCGCTACGGCAATACGCGCGATTTGTGCCTTGGCCTTGAAGTCGTGCTGCCTTCGGGCGAGGTCATGGATATCATGAGCGAGCTGCACAAGGACAACTCGGGCTACAACCTCAAGCACCTGCTTATCGGCGCAGAAGGCACGCTCGGTATCATCACCGCCGCCGTTCTCAAGCTCTTCCCGAAACCGCGTGCCTATGCCACGGCGATGGTCGCCGCCAAAGACCTTGGGAGCGCCTTGGGGCTACTCAACAGCCTGCAATCCGCCACGGGCGGAAGCGTCGAGGCTTTCGAATACATGCCCCGCGCTTATATCGAAGCGCACATGGAAACGGTGAACGGAGCCCGAGCGCCCTTTGAAAACCCGCAGGATGTGAACATCCTTGTCGAGATCGGAGCGACCTCGCAGGATGCCGCGAAGGAGATGGACGACGGGCGCCCCATGGTCAGCCAGATGCTCGAGGATGTGCTCGCCGATCTGTTCGAGGAAGGTGTCGTCGTGGACGCGGTCGTGGCCCAGAACGAAACCCAGCGCCGCGAGATGTGGGCGCGCCGCGAGGCGGCTGCCGAGGTTGTGCTCACGCGGCTGCCGATTATCAACAACGACGTCGCGGTGCCTGTCGACAAGGTCGAAACCTTCATCGAGATGGCGGATGAGCGCATCAAGACGGCTGATCTGGCAGCATACTCACTCATCGTCTCACACCTGGGCGACGGCAATGTGCACTACGCGGTAAAGGCACCGAACCATACAGCCGAGGTCAAGGCCGAGATCGTGGAGATCGTCGAAGAATGCGTGCTGGAGCTCGGCGGCAGCTTCTCTGCGGAGCACGGTATCGGGACCAGCAAACTACCCTCGATGGCGCGGCGCAAGAACCCCGTGGCCTTGGCCACGATGCGCGCGATCAAGTCAGCGCTTGACCCCCAAGACATCATGAATCCCGGAAAAGTCCTGCCCTCGGATGTCAAGCCTTGATGGCCAGAACGACCTGTGCCGCATCTTGCGCATGGTCCCCGCTCGCCGATGCTCCGTAGATCGGTAGTGTCAGGATTTCCAACGACGATATCTGCGCGGAAAGCGCCTCGAATTTCTCGGAGAACCCGGCAGCATTCCAGTGTTCGGCATTGATCGACAAGACAAGGCGGCCACCGGGAGAAGTCACGCGCATGACTTCGTCAAGCGCATCGGGCCCGACATGGCCCGTAGTGAAAGTCCCTGCGGAAATGATGGCCTGGTAAGTCCTGTTCTCGATCGGCAAGCCTTCGTTGATATCGGCGGCGAAGAGATGACGGTAGCAGCCTTTGAGGCCAGCCTCGCCCAGCATCTCGGGCGAGATATCCGTGCCATCGACAGGCCCGAGCCCGCGCTCCACCAAAGCCTGCCCCAAAAGGCCCGTCCCGGCACCTATGTCAAGCATGGGCCCGCGCACGGCGAAGGCCTTCGCCGCGTCGGCAACACGCTCGGGAAGACGATAATCCATGGCCTCGGCGAATGTCGTTTCATAACTCTCCGCCCAAGTCGCGTAGAGACGCTTGTTGTCTTCCGGGGTCTCGAGCGCGTAAGCGGCTTTCAGTTCTTCATCAGGCTTTTTCATCCTGGAAGTGAATGCCGCGAGGGTGATTCAGGCAAGTGCTATTTCTTGCCGGCATCCAGCGCGTCGAGGCGCGCTTTGAGCGCTTCGTTCTCTTCTCGGGCCTTCTGAGCCATGGCACGCACAGCGTCGAATTCTTCGCGCGTTACGAAGTCACGGTCCGCCAGCCAGCGCTCGACAAGGGACTGCATTGCTGTCTCGGCTTCTGTTTTCGCCCCTTGGGCGACCCCCATGGCATTGTTCATGAGCTGCGAAATATCGTCCAGCATCTTGTTTCTTGTCTGCATTGGCTCGCTCCTGCATTCGGGTTGGACCCTATATGGGCAATCACGGCCCCAACCTCAAGCTTGACGCGCTCGCGGCGGCAGGGCAACAAGCCGATATGTTGGCCCAACTCCCCTTTCCTGAAATCTCGCCGGAGATATTCAGCATCGAAGCCTTCGGGCGTGAATTCGCCCTGCGCTGGTATGCGCTGGCTTATATTGCCGGGATCATTGTTGCCTGGCGCATAAGTGTCAGCGCGGTCAATCAGCCGCGCCTGTGGCGCGGCAATGCCGCTCCCCTGAACAAATCGCAGATAGAAGACCTGCTGACCTGGATCATCTTGGGCATCATTGTCGGCGGGCGTCTCGGTTTCGTTCTGTTCTACGAGCCTTCCTATTATCTCGCGAATCCCGGACAGATTCTCCAGGTCTGGCAAGGCGGCATGGCCTTCCACGGCGGTTTTCTCGGCGTCGTGGTTGCAGCTTGGGTCTGGTGTGCCCGAAACGGAGTAGACAGAATGTCCGCCGCAGACACGATCACTCTGGGCGTACCTTGGGGGCTGATGCTTGGCCGTTTGGCCAATTTCATAAATGCAGAGCTATGGGGGCGCCCTTCAGATGTCCCATGGGCCATAAAGTTCCCGACCATGTGCCGTGACACCGTGCTTCAGGGGTGCGCGCAGGTGGGAGAGTGGTTCTACACCGGCGCGGAAGTCACCCGTCATCCCTCGCAGCTCTACCAAGCGACGCTGGAGGGCGCTGCCCTTGGAATGCTTCTGCTCTATCTGGCGTTCCGCCGCGATGCGCTCAAATCACCAGGCCTCGTCACTGGCGCTTTCATTGGAGGCTACGGCCTTGCACGCTTTGTCGTCGAGAATTTTCGGCAGGCTGATGCGCAGTTCATCGCGCCAGACAATCCCTTCGGCCATGTTGTTCGGTTCGGGGAGTTTGGCCTGACAATGGGGCAGCTTCTGTCGCTTCCCATGATGCTCATTGGCTTGGGGATAATTCTCTGGTCGCGTCGTGCTGCGCGCGCATGAGGCCGCTTGGGGAGCATATCGCCGCATTGATACGTGCCAACGGTCCGCTGACGATCGCTGAGTATATGTCTTTGTGCCTGCAGCATCCTGAACATGGGTACTATGTAAAGCGCGATCCGCTTGGCGCAGCGGGTGATTTCATCACCGCTCCGGAAATAAGCCAGATGTTCGGCGAGTTTATCGGCCTTTGCCTGGCACAGAGCTGGCTCGATGCGGGTCAGCCCTCCCCTTTCACGCTTGCTGAGCTGGGGCCGGGCCGCGGAACGCTCATGGCCGATATCTTGCGCGCGACACGTGGCGTGCCGGGCTTCATCGAAGCTGCCGACATCCTCCTTATCGAGACCTCACCGGCCCTTCGCGCCGTTCAAGCCGAAACGCTTGCAGCGTGGTCGCCGAGGTGGTCAGACAGCTTTGAGCCTTCGCAAAACCCGCTCTACCTTGTGGCCAACGAATTCTTCGATGCGCTGCCGATTCGTCAGTTCCAGCGCACCGGGAATGGCTGGCGCGAACGTGTTGTGGGCCTTCATGAGAACAGGCTCAATTTCGGCCTTACAGAGCCCGCGCCCATCGCGGCTCTCGCGCACCGCCTCGCAGACACCAAGGACGGCGACATCGTTGAAACGAGCGCCCGGGCCGAAGCCGTGGCTCAGACAATCGGCGCACAGATCACCGCACATGGCGGTGTGGCGCTGATCATTGACTACGGCGACTGGCGCAGCCAAGGGGATACGTTCCAGGCTATTACCGAGCACGAGATGGTTGATCCGCTCGCCGCGCCCGGAAAGGCCGATCTGACCGCCCATGTCGATTTCGAAGCGCTTGCCACAGCCGCCGAACCGGCGCACTCCAGCCTTCTCACCCCCCAGGGCGTATTCCTCGAGCGCCTTGGCATAACGCAACGCGCGCAAATGCTGGCCGCGAATCTCGACAGCGACGCTCTTGAAACCCACATCTCGGCACATCGTCGCTTGACGCACCCCGAAGAAATGGGGAGCCTCTTCAAAGTCATGGCGCTCTTCGCCGAAGGCGCATCACCACCGCCGGGACTTTTCAATGACCGTTGAGTTTATCACCGACCCGAGCCTTGCGCCTATTACGCACGGGTTCTTCACGCGCAAGGGAGGCGCTTCGTCCGGCGTTTTCGCTGGCTTGAATTGTGGTGAGGGCTCCTCGGATCAGGGCGAAATCGTCCAGCTCAACCGCAGCCGCGCAGCCGAAGCCTTGGGGCTTTCCTGTGAGACCCTCTGCTCGGTTCACCAGGTGCACTCTCCCGACGCGATAAAGCTCACGAAGTTACCGACCGAGAAGCCAAGAGCCGATGCGATGGTCACGTCGTCAAAGGGCCTTGGCCTGGCAATCCTGACAGCCGATTGCGCCCCCGTCCTATTCACTGATCACAAAGCGCGCGTCATCGGTGCGGCACATGCCGGCTGGAAAGGGGCTCATGGTGGCGTGCTGGAGGCTACGGTGGACGCGATGGAAGACCTCGGTGCGCGCGCGGAAGATATTCACGCCGTGATAGGCCCGTCCATCAGCCAGCGCGCTTACGAAGTGGGTGAAGAGTTTTTTGAACGCTTCATGGATGATGATACCGAGAACTCCCGCTTTTTCGTGAATGGTGTGGAGCCGGGTAAGTACCTCTTTGACCTGATTGGTTTCGCCCTGCATCGCCTCCGGGCGCGCGGCGTGGCTGAGGCAAGCTGGACTGGCCATTGCACTTATTCCGACGAAAAACGCTTCTTCAGCTATCGCCGGACGACACATCGCTCAGAAAAGGACTACGGCCGGCAAGTCTCCATAATCCGGCTTTGAATATGGGAAAGCGTCGCCTGATTAAGGCAAGTGAGTATTAAATTTTCTGCAAATTTGTCTCCAATAAGTCCAATCGCTGCCCCATTTCGCCGCTTTACTCATTTGCAAGAAACAATAAGCCGCAACGCGGCAGGATTTGAGGAGTAAGAAAAATGCCGGGAACACAAAAGCGCAAGCGCTGGATGGACAACATGATCGCGGCCGCAAAGGCTGAGACACCGTCAATGCCATGGGAACGTGGTGCCCGCCGCGCTGACTTTATCCGCCGCCGCTGCGCGATGAACAAAGCAGCCTAAGGCAAAGCCCCAAGCCAAAGCCAGACCGTGAGAACAGACAAGGTCGTCGCGACGAGAACGGAGGTCGCGGCGACCTTTTGCGCCTTGCCGTAAAGCGACGCAAAGACATAGGTATTGATTCCCGGTGCCATGGCGGCGGTCAGCACGGCCGACCGGAATGGCCCTACGCCAAGGCCATTCGCCGCCCCCATCGCCCAAACGACGGCCGGGTGTATCGCCAGCGTAACAACGCAGACGAAGGCGACAACCTTGGCATCGCCACGCACCTTGTAGCGCACGAGCACCCCACCCAATCCGAAAAGCGCCATCGGCAGCGCTGTCATGACAATAAGATCAACAGCCTCACTCACCGCGCTCGGGAGCGTCAGCCCGGCGAGGTTTACCGTGAACCCCAAAAGGATCCCCAACACCAGCGCATTCTTGAACATAGCTGTCAAAACAGCGCGTGGAAGACTGGCGACCGAGGCACCGCGTCCGCGGGCCCGGGCAATCTCCATGGCGGTGATCCCAAGACCATAGCAAAACGGTGAATGCACCGCGACGATTGCAAAATTGGCCCCCAGAGCATCCGCGCCGAAGGCGCGCTCCGTAATCGACAAGCCTAACATCAGTGAATTCGCGAAGAGACAGACAAACCCGATCGCGACACTCTCTTCCCAGTCTCGCTTGAAAACGAAACGCCCGGCAAGCAGTCCAAGCAGGAAACAGATGGTTGATCCGGTATAGAAGCTGAGCAGCAAAGCTCCATCGAAAGTTTGCCCCAAATCGAGCCGCGAGATCGCCTGGAAAAGCAGCACGGGGATGGCGAAGTTCTGTGTGAACTTCATCAGCGCATCTATGACAACATCGTCGAAAAGTCGCAGGCGAACGGTAAGATATCCAGCGCCTACAACAAAGAAGACTGGCAAAATAACATCAATCAGCGCCTGCATTACACGTCCAGGCGAATGACCATACCATCGAAGGCTGGCGTGATATGCTCAGGCGTTTCCGCCTCCAGCGTCGCGTAGTCCAGATCGACATGCATGTTCGTCAGAACCGCGCGTCGCGGGGCTGCTCTCTTGATCCATTCCAGTGATTTCGCGAGATGTGTATGGGTGGGATGCGGATCGCGGCGCAGCGCGTCGAGCACCCAGCAATCAAGGTCCTGAACCTCGGCCCAGGCCTCCTCCGACATCTCCGCGACGTCCGGCAGATAGGCCAGCCCGCCGATCCGGAAGCCAAGTGCCTCGATAGAGCCATGGTTGACCTCAAAGGGGCGGAGTTCGATCGCGCCCCCGGCCCCCTCGATACTCCACGGTCCCTTGATCGTGTTCATTTCGAGAATAGGCGGATACGGGCTGCCCTTCGGCTGAACGAAGGCATAGCCGAAACGGGACAGAAGATCGTTCTGCGTGTCGCCGTCTGCCCAGGTCTGAAGCCGCTCGCGTTTGTTGAAGACAATCATCCTGAGATCGTCGAGGCCATGCACGTGGTCGGCATGCCCATGGGTCCAGACCACAGCATCAAGCTCACCCACACCAGCATCGAGAAGCTGGCTGCGCAGGTCTGGTGACGTATCGATCAGAACCCGCGTGGTACCTTCCGCGCCGATCCGCTCCACCAGCATGGAGCAGCGACGGCGGCGGTTCTTCGGATTTTCAGGGTCACAGGCGCCCCAATGCCCGCCGAGGCGCGGAACACCTCCCGAAGAGCCACAGCCCAGAACGGTGAACTTCAGCTCCGCGCTCACGTCAGCACCGCTTTGGAGAAGATCCGCTCGAAATTCTCCTCGCTTTGCGCTGCGAATTCTTCATACGACATGCCGAACACGTCTGCGGCGACACGCGCCGTATGCACCACGTAGGAAGGCTCGTTGCGCTTGCCGCGATACGGCGGTGGCGCGAGATATGGCGCGTCGGTCTCGACCAGGACGCGCTCCGCCGGCGCAGCCGCGAAGATATCCCTGATCTCCTGAGAACGAGGGAATGTGCCTATTCCGGACATGGAGAGGTAAAACCCCAGATCAAGCGCCACTCGGGCCAGACCGGCCCCCGAGGAAAAACAGTGCATCACGCAGTCAAACGCGGCGTTGCGGTGCTCTTCTGCGAGGATGCGCGCCATGTCCTCGTCGGCGTCGCGGGCATGGATGATCAGGGGCAGCCCTGTCTGCGCCGCGGCGGCGCAATGGATGCGCAGGCTTTCCTTCTGAATATCCGCGCTTTCGGCCGTGTAATGATAGTCGAGGCCTGTCTCGCCGATCCCGACCATCTTGGGATGCTTGGCAATTTCGACAAGCTCCGCGACGCTGGCCAAAGGCTCTTCTGCGGCACTCATTGGATGTGTCCCGGCGGCATAGAACACCGGCTCATGGGCTTCGGCGATGGCCCGCACGGCGGGCTCGTTTCGCAGTCGGGTGCATATCGTGACCATGCGGTGAACGCCCGCCTCGCGCGCACGTTCGATCACAGCGCCGCGTTCCTCTTCGAAATCGGGAAAATCCAGGTGGCAATGGCTGTCGGTGATCTTCGCTACGTCTGTCATCTCGTGCTTTGCCCGGCCACTGATCTTTGAAGTCGCAGGAAGGTATCAAGGATCAGCGCAGCAGCGTCAAGGTTCACCGCCCGGCCATGGCGCACACGGGTCAAGAGCTCATCCGACAGCTTGGCCCAGCGCTGCGCCGCCTGCATATCCGGCGACAACCTCGCGAACAACTCGGGCTCCTGCGGGTCGGCCGGAGCGTTCTGGCCCGCCGCACCCGCGCGCGCGAGGCGAAAAAGCAGCATCTCAAGCAGCACGAGGAAGAGATCGAGCCGTTCCTCAGCTCCCCGTTGTGACATGCTGTCGGCAAGCCGTTGGACGCGCGCCCTGTCAATGTTCGGAAGCGTCGCCATCGTCCCCACGAGCTCCGAATAAAGCGACAATCCATCTAGCTTCAGCAAACGTGCCGCGGCTCCGACCGAGCCTCCCGAAAGCGCCGCCAATGCCGCTGCCTTGGCCTCATCCACCTCCTGATCGAACCCCGCCGCCTGCAAGGCAAGGCGCATGTCCTCTGGCCCGAGAGTGGCCAGCCGCAGTTCGCGACAGCGCGACCTGATAGTCGGAAGGAGCGCCGCGGGCTGGTGAGCGACGAGCAGGAATGTCGTCAGCCGGGGCGGCTCTTCGAGCATCTTCAACAGCGCGTTTGCCGCCTGCGTATTCATTTCATCAGCGGCATCGATGATCACGACACGCCGCCCGCCCTCGGCGGCCGACATGGACAAAAAGCGCCCCAGGGCACGAACGTCATCCACGACAATCATGTCCCTGAGCCGTTTTGTATCGGGGTTTACACTACGTGTAATCTTGAACAGGCGCGGCTCCGACCCTGCCTGCATACGCGCCACCACCGGATCATCAGGTGAGACATCGAGAGTGGTTTCCGTTTGAGGAGCCTCTATAAAAAGCTCGGGACCCTCGGTTGTTTCGCTGCGCGTCAGGAGAAAACGGGCAATACGCCAAGCTATCGTCGCCTTGCCTACGCCCTGCGGCCCGCTCAACAGCCAGGCATGATGTAACCGGCTTGAGTGATATGCTTCGAGGAAACGTACCTCGGCCTCAGACTGGCCAAAGAGGCGCTCGGTGTCCCGCGGGTGCGGAGTGCCCTCCAGCCTTTCCGGTTCGATGATTTCCTCTTCGGCCATCAGAGCCTCGCCCGCACGAGACTCAAGCATGTCTCGGCGATCTCTTCGATTTCGCGGCCTGCATCGACCACAGCGAAACGCGCCGGGAAAGCCTCGGCCAGCTCAAGAAAACCCTTTCGCATGGCTTGCTGCATCTCCAGCCCCATATCCTCGAAACGCTCTTCTCGGGTCTTCCTGGCCTTGGCACGGGCAAGGCCCATCGCCGGGTCCATATCGAACAAGAGCGTCAGGTCCGCTTCCCGTCCGATCATGAGCGCGTGCAGGCTGTCAACGATCTCGCGCAGGTCACCGCGACTGAGGCCCTGGTAAACACGCGTCGAATCCACATAGCGATCACAGATCACGATCTTGCCAGCTTCAAGGGCGGGCTGGATCGTCCGCTCGAGATGATCGCGTCTTGCCGCCGTGAAAAGCAGGATTTCCGTCTCTGCGGACCAACGCTGCGGATCACCTTCGAGCACGAGGGAGCGAATCTCCTCCGCACCGGGAGAGCCGCCCGGCTCTCGTGTCAGAAGCACATCATGGCCCTCGGCTTCGAGAGCCTGCTTGAGCGCCTTCGCTTGCGTTGACTTTCCCGATCCATCTACGCCTTCAAGCGTGATGAACCTCGCCCCGGACCTGCTCAAAGCGCGCCCTCGGCCCCTGCAATGATCTTCCTCAGGACACGCCCGGACGCAAGCTTGAGCCTGACCATCGCGCCACCCTTCGCAACGGCATTGGCCGCCACGAGCGGAACTTCCGTCGGCTCCAGCCCCTCGGGCCTGATCAGGAGCCTGCCGACTCGCGCTCCGGCCTCGACAGGCGCCTCGAGCGGCCCGTCGTAGACGACTTCCGCCGAAATCTTGTCGGATCCGCCAACCGGAACGAGCGTTTCCAGCCCTGCTTCAGCTGCGAGAGAAACGGTCTCAACCTCTCCCATCCAGACATCAGCTTCAGCCACGACCTGGCCCGCTTCGAGCAGTTTTGCCGTCGTGAACTGGCGGAAGGCCCAGTTGGTTATCGCCTCTGCCTCGCGGGCGCGCGCCTGTTCGGTCTCGAGGCCGGAAATCACGAAAATGATCCGCCGCTTTCCCTGGACCACCGACCCGGTGAGCCCATAGCCCGCTTCCTGCGTATGCCCGGTCTTCAGCCCATCGGCTCCTATTCCAAGACCGAGAAGGGGATTCCTGTTGAAACGGTTCTGGGATTCAGTCTCGTCAAAAACGAACTCCTGTTCGGCGAACATCTCGTAGAACTCCGGGAAATCCTCGATGATCCGCTGGGAGAGGATCGCAAGATCCCGCATCGACATTCTGTGTCGCGGGTCGGGCCAGCCGTTGGAGTTGGCAAAGGTCGAATGTGTCATTCCAAGCCCCTTGGCGCGCTCTGTCATCTCGCGCGCAAACCCCGCTTCGGTTCCATCGGGGCTCAAGGCCTCGGCGATAACTGCGCAGGCATCATTGCCCGACAGGACGATAATACCCCGCAAGAGATCCCGGACCGAGACGCGTTCGCCAGCCTGCAAAAAAAGAGTCGAGCCTCCATAACTCATCGCATGCCGGGAAACGCGCAGCTCCTCGTCAAGCTTCAGTCGCCCCTCGCGCACCGCTTCGAAGGCCACGTAGAGCGTCATCAGCTTGCTCATGGACGCGGGCGGCAAGGGCACATCTGCATCCTTCGACAACAAGACCGTTCCGGTGGTGTGGTCGAGGACGAAGGCCGCTTTGGCGCGGGTCTCGAAAGCCTGGCCAGACCCTGCCTGCAAGACCAGCACCAGAGCGAGGATACAGGATGTAAGGGCGGTGCGGAGCACGAAAGCCTCCTTGGCTTGGCGTATCAGTCCTTCACCGCATATGCATCGGTGAAGCCTGCGGTTTTTGCCTTGTTGATCAATTGCTTCAGCTCGGACTTGCTCAGGGCAGGTCCAACGATCACGCGCCAGAAGGTCTTCCCGTTGAGACTCTGGGTCTTCACTGTCGGAACCATGCCCTGGGTGCGCATGGCGGTCGCCGTGTTCTCTGCATTCTCCTCGACACTGAAAATGCCGATCTGAACAAAGGGTTTATCGAGCGACGAGGCCCTCGGCTTCGACGCCGCCTCGGAAGGCGCCGCAGCCTCCGCGGGCGCGCCTTCGGCGCTGTCCAGCGCAGCTTCGGCTGCGCCGATGGGGTCTAGCGTAGTTTCCTCGACGAACTCGGGCTCTGAAAGTCCAGTCGCCTCGTCCGCTTCCGGGGCGACCTGCTCTCTGCGAAGTGCCGTGACGTTCAGCTCTTTCGGCTGTCCCGCCAGCATTCCGAGCGCTTCTGCCGCATCCGAGGAAATCTGCAATCTCGGACCGGGGTTCTCACGCTCGCGCCGGAAAAGGGCACCAACCACGAACTTGCTGTTTTCAGGGTTGCGAATGATGACGCGCTCCGGCTCCTTGACGTCTGGGTGCGCCACCCAAACGCCACCGAGTGAAGGCCTGCCATCCCACAGACCCGCCTCGGAGACCTGGAACACCTCGGGGGCTTCGACATCGCGCTCGACTGTTTTCTGCCCTTGAACATCCGGCGGCGACCCTGCCTCGACTTCAGGCTTCGGCTGAAGAAACGAGAATTGCGCTCCCTCGTCGCAGCCTGCCAGAGCAAGCACCAAGATGCTTGCAAGCCCAGCCCGACGCATCATGATGTTCGCGGTCATCACATCGTTGTGTTTCATCTTGCCCACAGCCTCTAGTCCATTCGGTCCGCGACCACGCGGATCACGCTTGCCGCGTGTATTGCATCAACTCTAGCCTTTCAGGCCCTACATGAAAAGTCCGTGCAACGGCATCGGCAGAAAAACGTCGGATTTACATGGTCATCAATACCAGATCGTGATTTTTCAGGTTTTCTCCACCGAATTCCCGCGCTAATTAGTCTCCCGTCGGAGGAGTGGCAGAGTGGTTGAATGCACCGGTCTTGAAAACCGACGAGGGTTAACGCCCTCCGTGGGTTCGAATCCCACCTCCTCCGCCAGATATCTCCCAAGCCAAGATGAATACTCTTGCTCAGCGCCTTTTCGGCCCGCGCCTTCCAAAGCTGCTGCCTTCGTCATACCAGGCATGCGAGCACAGCCCAGATCGCGGATTCTGACAGAAGCTGTCCGGCCCCGAGCACATCGCCGGTTTGCCCGCCGATCCTGCGTCGCGCTTGCCAGCCGACCACACAGATAACAATGGCGGATACCGCCAATGGCACCGGCCAGAAAAGAAGGGCGAGAACCGCCAGCGCAATGAGCACGGCGCGCGCTTCGCAGGACCGTCCCGCAGCCATGCGCGCCATCCCGTCGGGGCGAACCGGGGGCAGCGCTTCCTGCAATCCGGTCATTCCAGCGCGGCTCAGAACGGCTGCCCCGAGGAAAGCCGGCAACGTCGGTGCAGCAGCGCTTACGGAGAAAACCCACACCCCGCTCACGACGATCATGGCCAGAACACCGTAGCTACCGATGCGACTGTCGCGCATGATTTCCAGTGCATGGTCCTTGTCCCGACCGCCTCCGATACCATCTGCGTAATCTGCAAGCCCGTCAAAATGCAGCGCTCCGGTCACCATCGCAAGACCTGCCAGGGCGAACACGGCAGCCAGAAGCGGCGGAGCGCCCACTTCCAGAGCCAAGTCGTGCACCATCCAAGTCAAGAGGCCAACAACCACGCCGACGAAAGGAAAGGCCCATCTGGCTTCAGCCAGCTGCGGTGCCTCGCCCTTGATCCGCCCGGCCGGGAGGCGGGTTAGCAGCATCAGGGCGACCTGTGCTTCGCCGATACGCTTCTTCAGGCTCATCCGTCCGAGACGCCGGCTTCGGCGAAAGTCGCCATGCCGTTATGGCAGGCGAGAGCGGCGCGCAGCAGGCCAAGGGCCAGAGCCGCGCCGGAACCTTCCCCCAGCGCCATGTCCAGCGCGAGGATCGGCTTCTGGTTCAACGCATCGAGCAGCCTGGCGTGTCCTGGTTCGCGGCTGACATGGCCAACTAAGCAATGATCCAGGAAACGGTGGTCAGCCGCGTGGAGCGGGACAGTCGCGGCAGTGCAGATGAAGCCGTCGAGGATCACCGGGATGCGCATGGCACGCGCTTGCAGGACCGCGCCGCATATCGCCGCCTGCTCGCGTCCGCCAAGAGAGGCGAGTATGTCCAATCCGGCCGCCTTTGCATTGACAGCGCAGGCAAGGGTCACCGCGTCAGTTTTTCGCGTCAGGCCAGCATCGTCCGAACCTGTCCCCCGCCCGACCCAGTCAGCAGCATCACCACCGAAGCCGGCCTTCGCCATGGCCGCAGCAATGGTCGAGTTTCCGATCCCCATATCACCGAGAATCAACACGCTAACTTCAGAATTCACGGCTTCCGCACCGCGCTGCATCGCCGCAAGCGTCTCGGCCTCGGACATCGCGGCACCTTGCGTGATGTCACCGGTGGGTTTGTCGAGGTCCAGAGCAATCACGGACAATTCGGCTCCGGCCTCCGCGCAAAGCTGATTGATCGCAGCCCCGCCGCTTTCGAAATTGGCCACCATCTGCGCTGTGACTTCCTGTGGAAAGGGGTTCACGCCCTGTGCACAAACTCCGTGGTTCCCCGCGAAAACGAGCGCCTGGGCGTTTTCGATCAATGGCCGTTCACGGCCCTGCCATCCGGCCATGAAGACCGCCAGTTCCTCCAGCCGGCCCAACGCACCGGGGGGCTTGGTCAAGCTGTTCTGCCGTTCTGTCGCGCCGCGCGCAGCAGCTTCGTCCTTTTCAGGCAGGTTAAAGGCAAGGGCCTCCACCTGATTGAGGGTCCTGCATTCAGAGAGAACTGTCATTTGGTTTTACCTTCATCGGATAACCTGCAACGGCAAGCCAGACTTCATCGCAGACCTCCGCCACGACCTGGTTCATCTGACCCGCAGCATCCCGAAACGCGCGGCCCAGTTTGTTTTCAGGAACGACCCCCGAACCAACCTCGTTGGTCACCAGCACCACAGGCGCGGTCTGTTCTGCAATCGTCTGGATCAGCACATCTATCTCGGCCCGCCAATCGGCATCGTCCAGCATCAGGTTGGTGAGCCACAGGGTAAGACAATCCACGAGCCTTGGCGCGCCCCCATCGCTTTCTCGCAATGCTGCCGCGAGATCGATCGGAGCCTCCCTGGTCTGCCAGGCCTCGTCATTCCGCCGAGCCCTGTGCGCCGCGATCCGATCGATCATTTCGCTGTCTTCGTGATAAATCCGCGCAGTCGCGATGTATATCGCCCGCCCACAGGGCTGAAGCGCCTTGCGCTCGGCCAGCGTGGATTTCCCGGAGCGGGCTCCACCGGTAATGAGTATCGACTTTTTCATTTCCCTGTGGGAAAGCACTTTTCGCAGCTTAATAAAAGCCGAAAGCCGACCAATTGGGCATGATAACGAAATCTCGCGCTGACCTGATCCTCATCCGGCACGCGCCGACGGCGGTGCGCGGCCGCCTCTTCGGCCGGACGGATATTGCAGCACATATCGACGCCGCGCGCATTGACGCGCTTGGTGCGCGGCTTGGCCACATGGCCCGCGTGGTAAGCAGCCCAGCCCAACGCTGCCAACAAACGGCCAAGGCGCTGTTCGGTTGCTATGAGCAGGATGAAAGGCTCTGGGAGCAGGATTTCGGCGCTCACGATGGCCTGCTCTTCGAAGAGTTGCCGGACATCGGCGTCTTGGACAGCACCGCACTCGCCCATCATGCATCACCAAACGGAGAGAGCTTCGCCGAGCTTTGTGCGCGTGCTTTCCCCGCATTGCTCGAATATGGCCGCGACGCTTATGAACACGGCTCCGTGGCTCTTGTGGTTCATGCCGGTGTAATCCGCTCGGCGCTTGCGCTGGTGAGCGGCCATGTCCCTGGCGGACTGGCCTTCGAGATCGAGAATCTTTCCGTGACGCGGCTGCGCTGCGGCCCGAATGGCCCCGTTTCAATCACGGAGGTCAACAGGACATGAAACCCGTCGGATTCAGATCTGCCCTGAAGCAACCGGGAAGTGACATATGAGCTTCGCACTGATGATGCTTGGCGGAATGGTCCTCGACTTGGTCTTTGGATGGCCAGGCCGTCTTTTTATGCTGATCGGTCACCCGGTGACATGGCTCGGCCGCACGATCTCGGCACTCGAGCGACGCTTCAACAGCGGCAGTTTTCACCGCAGGTTGGCGGGCGGGGCTCTGACGGTTCTACTGATCATCCTGGCCTCGACTGGCGTTGCCCTTGCGCTCCAGACGGCACTGCCGAATGGTTGGGCCGGCGTTCTGATCGGCTCGGTGCTGGCTTGGCCGATGATTGCGTTGCGCTCCATGCACGCGCATGTCTCCGCCGTCGCCCGCCCCCTTTCGGCCGCCGATCTGCCGGCTGCACGCAACGCGGTCAGCATGATCGTCGGGCGCGATCCGGCGCAGATGGACAGCGCGGCCGTAGCGCGCGCCGCGACAGAGAGCCTCGCCGAGAACACCTCGGACGGTGTTGTCGCACCGCTGTTCTGGGGAGCACTTCTCGGACTTCCGGGGCTCTATGCCTACAAGGCGATCAACACGATGGATTCGATGATCGGTCATCGGACTGAGAGGTATGAAGCTTTCGGCAAGATCGCCGCGCATCTTGACGACATCGTCAACTGGCTGCCTGCGCGCCTGACGGGTATTGCCTATGCCAGCGTCTCGGTGCGGCCCTTGCACGCGCTTCGCGTCATGGTCCGTGATGCGCCTAGGCATCGTTCCTTCAATGCTGGCTGGCCGGAAGCGGCCATGGCCGCTGCCTTGGGCATACGTCTCTCCGGCCCCCGGACCTACGAGCATCAGGTTTCTCAAGAACCATGGCTGAACGAGGCGGCCCCCGATCCGCAAACCCGCGATCTTCACCGCGCCTTGTCGCTTTATCGTTATGTCATGACGCTGTGCGGGCTTGCGCTCGGCGCGTTGGCATTGTTCTAAAAAGACCATGAAGGCACAACGAGACCATGGCGGTAACCTGGACGCGGCTCTCGACCGTTACGGCGGCGCACCGAATGCGTGGCTGGACCTGTCCACCGGGATCAACCCCAACCCATACCCTTTACCCGAGATTCCGGCCCGGGCCTGGGCCGCTCTCCCGCCTGCGCAGGACCTGAGCCGCCTTTGCGAGACCGCGGCAAATGTCTATGGCACCCCGGCCCGCGTCATCGCCATGAACGGTGCGCAGGGCGCGATCCAGCTGGTGCCATTGCTGCGCGCTCCGGGGCACGCACGCGTGCTATCTCCGACCTATAATGAACATGCCGCCGCACTGCGCGCCTGTGGCTGGCGCGTGGACGAGGTGCAAACTGTCGAAGCATTGACAGGCGCGGATCTCGCCGTGGTCGTCAACCCGAACAATCCGGATGGCAGGCGAACCACCTCAGATCAACTGGATGCTCTTGCCGATCAGGTCGGCTTGCTGGTTATCGACGAAAGCTTTGCCGACCCGGAGCCGGCGCTGTCATTCGCTCCACGTCTTGAGCAAGACAACATTGTCGTGCTGCGTTCCTTCGGCAAGTTCTATGGTCTCGCGGGGCTGCGATTAGGCTTTGCTTTGGCGAATGGGGCAATCGCGGACGGGCTGGCCGAGCAGGCCGGCCCCTGGCCGGTTTCCGGCCCCGCGATAGAGATAGCTTGCCACGCCTTCATGGACGATGCCTGGCAAAGCCAGGCGATGGAAGCATTGCAGAACGGTTCCACCAGGCTTGACGAAATGGCCAACAGTGTCGGCTGGGGGCTGGTGGGTGGCACGTCGCTCTTTCGCACCTATGCGGCTCCGAACGCCAAGGCGGCACAAGAGAGCCTTGCTGCGCGTCGGGTCTGGAGCCGGGTTTTCCCCTATTCAGACACTTGGATTCGCCTGGGGCTCGCAGGGACCGATGCGGCATGGACACACCTTGCAAGGGCCATGGAAGCGGTGCGCCCCTGAAGCCACCAATCAAGGTGTCTTTGAAGAAATGACACGTTGCTGATTGGCTCACCTCTCCCGTTGGAATGCCCGGGCCCGCTGTGGGCCGCGTCAGAAGAGCCTTGCTGCGGTCAAATGATTTCGTTTCCGGCGTCCGAGTTCCCGCCGGCACGGGGTTGACCCGCGCGGCCTCATCAAGAGGGCCGCGTCGGGCACACCTGTAACGGTGTTGGCGCGCAAACTCAGTCAAAACCCGCCTCGGAAAAGTCTATATTTCACTGAGCCTTACAGGCGCTGGCAAACTTTCGCCGACGCGTGGCAATAAAATACGCCGATTTGGCATAATTACGCCCGCAACGACAACAACAGCCCCTTCGCGCGCTTCACCCGCATTTGGAATGACCGCAAGACGCGCAGGTCATGCAGCCCTCAATCATGCGCATGTCATACTGCCCGCAGGACGGGCAGGCCTTGCCGCGGGGTGGGTCGAGGTTGACCACGGCGCCGGTCGGGTCGGACTTGAGCCCCAGGCCCTCCCCCTCGATGAAGCCGATCGCGATCATGTGTTTCTCGAGCACGCCGCCGATGGCCGCGAGGATCGACGGGATGTACTTCCCGCCCATCCACGCGCCCCCGCGCGGGTCGAACACGGCCTTGAGCTCCTCGACGACGAAAGAGACATCCCCGCCGCGCCGGAACACCGCCGAGATCATCCGCGTCAGCGCCACCGTCCAGGCGAAATGCTCCATGTTCTTGGAGTTGATGAACACCTCGAAGGGCCGCCTATGCCCGCCGATCACGATGTCGTTCACCGTCAGGTAGATCGCGTGTTCACTGTCGGGCCATTTGAGCTTGTAGGTGGTTCCTTCCAGCTCATGCGGCCGGTCGAGCGGCTCGGACATGTAGATCACATCCGCGCCGCTATCGGCCTCGGGCGCGGTATCGCTCTCCTCGGAGACGCTGAGAACCGACCCCGTGACGTCATTTGGCCGATAGGTCGTGCAGCCCTTGCAGCCTTCGTCCCAGGCTTGCATGTAGACATCCTTGAAGGCCTCAAAGCCGATATCCTCGGGGCAGTTGATGGTCTTCGAAATGCTCGAATCCACCCATTTCTGCGCGGCGGCCTGCATCTTGACGTGGTCGGACGGCGCGAGGGTCTGCGCATTCACGAAATAGTCGGGCAGCGGCTTGTCGCCGAACTTCTCGCGCCAAAGCGCCACGGCATAATCCTCGACCTTTTCTTCCGTCCGCGAGCCATCCTTCTGCAAGACCTTCCGCTTGTAGCTGTAGGCAAAGACCGGCTCTATCCCCGAGCTGACATTGCCCGCGTAGAGGCTGATCGTACCAGTCGGCGCGATCGAGGTGAGCAGCGCGTTGCGAATGCCGTGCTCGGCGATCTCGGCGCGCAGGTCCTCGTCCATGGTCTGCATGGTGCCGCTTGCCAGATAGGCTTCCGCATCGAAAAGCGGAAAAGGCCCCTTCTCCCTGGCCAGCTCCACGGATGCCTTGTAAGCCGCCCGCGCGATCGCCTTGAGCCAGATTTCCGTCTGCGCCGCCGCTTCATCCGAGCCATAACGCAGCCCGAGCATCAGCAGCGCGTCGGCCAGTCCGGTCACGCCCAGCCCGATCCGCCGCTTGGCCTCGGCTTCGCGCGCCTGCGCCTCCAGAGGAAAGCGGCTCGCATCTACCGTGTTGTCCATCATGCGCACGGCCGTGGCCACGAGCCCTTCAAGCTCGGCCTCGTCCAGCGCCGCGCCGGTCTCGAAGGGCTGCTTCACCAGCGTTGCAAGGTTGATCGAACCCAGAAGGCAAGCGCCATAGGGCGGCAGCGGCTGTTCACCGCAAGGATTCGTCGCCGCGATCGTCTCGCAATATTGCAGGTTGTTCATCTGGTTGATCCGGTCGATGAAGATCACCCCGGGCTCGGCGTAGTCATAGGTCGCCTGCATGATCCTGTTCCACAGATCACGCGCCTCGACCGTGTGATACACCTTGCCGTCAAACTTGAGCTCCCATGGCCCGTCCGCCTTCACCGCCTCCATGAAAGCGTCGGTGACCAGAACGCTGACGTTGAACATGCGCAGCCGCGCCGCGTCGCTCTTGGCGGTGATGAAATCCTCGATATCCGGATGATCGCAGCGCATCGTCGCCATCATCGCCCCGCGGCGACTCCCCGCGCTCATGATCGTGCGGCACATCGCATCCCAGACATCCATGAAGCTCAGCGGCCCGCTCGCATCGGCCGCCACGCCATGCACATCCGCGCCTTTCGGCCGGATCGTGGAAAAATCATAGCCGATCCCGCCGCCCTGCTGCATCGTCAGCGCGGCCTCCTTGAGCATGTCGAATATCCCGCCCATGCTGTCGGGGATCGTGCCCATGACGAAACAGTTGAAAAGCGTCACGGAGCGGCCCGTGCCTGCGCCGGCCGTGATTCGTCCTGCCGGCAGGAACTTGAAATCCTCAAGCGCATTGTAAAATTGCTCTTCCCAGTGATCAGCGTCATCCTCTACAACGGCCAGAGCCCGCGAAATCCGGCGCCAGCTGTCTTCGACGCTGCGGTCCACGGGCACATCCGCCGCATCCTTGAAGCGGTACTTCATATCCCATATCTGCTCGGCGATCGGGGTGGAAAAACGGCTCATGGGTCTTGTCCTTCGAGTCAGGGGCGCAGCGAAACATCAAGTTACGCGAGAGCATCGGTCAGGGCAAACCCTAACCGCGCGAATTTCGCGAGTGGCAGAATCAATTGCAGAGATCTATTATACCATATTTAGGCGGAACACATGAAGAACGTAATACATATGGTAAAACTCAGCGTCGGCACGGAAAGTGTCGAAACGCTGACCGCATGGCAAAGGAGCCGCGCCGCCCAGACCGGCGACGGCCTGCCGCGCCATGTCACCCGCATGTGGCCCAAGCGTGAAGCCGAGATTCTCGCCGGCGGCAGCATCTACTGGGTCATCAAAGGCGTCATCCAGGCGCGGCAACGCGTCTTGCGGCTCGATGAGCAGATCGGCGAGGACGGAATCCGCCGCTGCGCCGTGGTGCTCGACCCCGAGATCATCCGAACCGCCCCGGCCACCAAACGCCCCTTCCAGGGCTGGCGCTACCTCAAGCCCGAAGACGCCCCCGTCGATCTCGCTCCCGGACGCGAAAACGACGACGACCTGCCGCCCGACCTCGCGGGAAAACTGGCCGATATCGGCGTGCTCTGAGCCTTTCTTCTTGCTGAAAATATCCGCCCCGCAGGGCTGTTCTCCATCTCGGAGCGCCGTTCGAACAGCGCACCCGTGGCGGTCGGGGTGGGTGAGCGGGCCGCCGCCATGGGGGCGCTCAAAGCCCGAGTTTGCGCATGAGCCCGGCGAGCGTGGCCTTTTCTGCCTCGTCAAGCCTTGGCCCACGCGCCCTGAACAGGGTCGCCTGGCTCTTCAGGACGAGACCGTCATCCAATATCTTCAAGTGATTGGCGCGCAGGGTGTCGCCGGTCGACGTGATGTCGGCAATCGCCTCGGCGGTCTCGTTCTTCACCGTGCCTTCCGTCGCGCCCTGGCTATCGACGAGCTGGTAATCGGCCACCCCGCAATCGCGCAGATGCTCGCGAACCAGCCGGTGATATTTCGTCGCGATCCGCAGCCGGAACCCATGCGCCGCGCGAAACGCCGCTGCGGCCGCGTCGAGGTCATCGAGCGTGCTCACATCCACCCAGGCCCGCGGCACGGCGATCACGAGGTCGGCATGACCGAAGCCGAGCTCGGCCAGCTCCTCGACGCGCTGCTCCCACTGGCCCAGCTTCTCGCGCACGAGGTCCGTCCCCGTCACACCGAGATGGATCCGCCCTGCCGCCAACTCGCGCGGGATCTCGCCTGCCGAAAGCAGAATGAGCTCGAGCCCGTCCAGCCCCTCCACGCGCCCCGCATACTCCCTGTCGGAGCCGGACCGCGAGAGCGTGATCCCGCGCTCGGCGAACCAGTCGAAGGTCTTTTCCATGAGCCGCCCCTTGGACGGCACGCCCAGCTTGAGACTCATGACATGCCCTCCCGAAGCCCCAGCATCAGCCCGGGCCGCACCACACCGCCCACAGCCGGGATCTCCGCGCCCTGCCCGAGCACGCGCGTGAGCGCGTCATAGCGCCCGCCCGTGGCCACGGGGGGCAGATCGGCCCGCGCCTCAGAATAGAACCCGAAGACGAAACCGTCGTAATATTCCATCGACGCGCGCCCGAAACTGGCCTCGAACTGCAGGTTGGTCACGTCAACGCCGCGCGCGGCAAGTGCCCCCGTCCGGCGCGCCAGGCGCTCGACTGCGGCCTCGATCGCCGGCATGTCCACGGCGATGTCCCGCAGCCGCTCGAGCGCGTTGGGCAGCGATTCCTGCACGTCCAGAATCGCGTCCATGAGCGCGACCTCGCCCTCGGCCAGCGGCCCCAGCGCCGCATCCTCGCGCAGCGCCTCGATCCGCGCCGCGATCTCCGACCGCGAGCGCAGCCCGATCATCTCCCCGGCCCCGGCGAAGGGGTCTTCCGCATCAAGCAGCGCGCGGCGCGAGGCCGGCATCTCCGCCGCCCCCGAGAACCGCTCGATCAGCGCGCGAAACCGCCGCGGCCGCCAGACATGCCGCATGAGGGCGGCCTTGCGCCGCGCGGATGTCTCGAGCCCGCCGACCGCCGCCATCAGAATACCGATATCCCCCGTCGCGGCCCGCAGCGGCAGACCGCGCAGCACCGAGGCGATCAGCGCGAAGACTTCCGCATCGGCCTCTTCCGGCGCGGTGCGGTCAAAGACCTCGTATCCGACCTGAAGGTATTCGTTCGCGCGGCTGGCGTCATCCTCCTGCCGGCGGAAAACCTTGCCTGAATAGGTGTAGCGCGCGGGCTCCGCGCCATGGGCCATGTGCATCTGCACGACCGGGACGGTGAAATCGGGGCGCAGCATCTGCTCGCCGCGCAGGGCGTCGGATGTCACGTAGGCCCGCGCGCGGATATCCTCGCCGTAGAGATCGAGCAATGTCTCGGCGGGCTGGAGCACATCCGTCTCGACAGGGCGCGCGCCCGCCGCCTCGAACATGGCCCGCACGCGCAGGGCCTCCGCCTGCTTGGCCAGCGCATCGCTCATCAGCGGGCCTGCCCCTCGATGATCTCACGCACCCGACCGACCAGCTCAGCGCGCGGCACTTCGAACTGCGAGGGGCGCTCTTTCCACTCTTCGAGCGTCGCGCTCTCGGCGATCTGTGCGCCGAGCACGAGGTCCTTGATCTGGACGACGTCGCGTTCCATCTCGTCGCTGCCCTGGATGATGGCCACGGGGCTTGCGCGCTTGTCGGCGTACTTGAGCTGGTTGCCGAAATTCTTCGGATTGCCGAGATAGACTTCAGCGCGAATGCCTGCTTGCCGCAGCTCGGCCACCATCGCCAGGTAGTCGGCCATCCGCGCCTTGTCCATCACCGTGACGACAACAGGCCCCTGTGCCTCGCCGCCGATCCGCCCCTTCTCGCGCAGCGCGGCCAGAAGCCTGTCCACCCCTATGGAAACACCCGTTGCCGGGACGGCCTGGCCCGTGAAACGCTTGACCAGATCGTCATAGCGCCCCCCGCCCGCCACCGAGCCGAACTGGCGCGGGCGGCCCTTCTCGTCGGTGATCTCGAAGGTCAGCTCCGCCTCGTAGACGGGACCGGTGTAGTAACCGAGCCCGCGCACGACGGACGGGTCGATCACGATGCGGTCGGAGCCGTAGCCCTGAGCCTCGAGCAGGGCCGCGAACTGCTCCAGCTCATCAACCCCCTCCGCGCCCATCGCGCTCGCACCCACGGCGCTGCGCAGGTTGGCGAGGGTCTGCTGCGTGCTCGCGCCCTTCGATGTCAGGAAGGCGATTACGGGCTCAGCCTGTTCCTCGCTCAGGCCGACACCGTCGATATAGGCCCCGGAAGCGTCGAGCCGCCCCTTGCCAAGAAGCTGGCGCACACCCTCTTCCCCGACCTTGTCGAACTTGTCGATCGTGCGCAGCACGGCGGCGGATTGGGCCTCATCCGTGACACCCATCGTCTCCAGCACGCCGTTCAAAACCTTCCGGTTGTTGACGCGGATCACGTAATCCCCGCGCGGGATTCCGACCGTCTCCAGACAGTCGGCCAGCATCGCGCAGATCTCTGCGTCAGCGGCGGGTGAGGCCGTGCCGACCGTGTCCGCATCACATTGATAAAACTGTCGAAAACGCCCCGGGCCGGGCTTCTCGTTGCGCCAGACGGGGCCCATGGCATAGCGGCGATAGGGCGTTGGCAGGTCGTTGCGGTGCTGGGCGTAGACGCGGGCGAGCGGGGCGGTCAGGTCGTAGCGCAAGGCGAGCCATTTCTCGTCTTCGTCCTGCCATGCGAAGACGCCTTCATTGGGCCGGTCGACATCGGGCAGGAACTTGCCCAGCGCCTCGACCGTTTCCACCGCCGCGCTTTCCAGCGCGTCGAAGCCATAGGCATGGTAGACCCCCGTGATCTTGCGCAGCATCTCTGCGCGCTCGGTCACTTCGCTGCCGAAATAATCGCGGAAGCCCTTGGGCGTTTCCGCCTTGGGGCGCGGGGCTTTTTTCTGCTTTGCCATGGGTCTGTCCCTTGCGGTCAGGCTTTGGCGCAGGCCTTATATCATGGGCGCGCGGGGGGCAAGGCGGGCTTTCGTCCGGCGCGCGGGCGGTGTAAGGGGTGCGCATGAAAAAACTCGAAGAAAAACTCGCCCATCTCGAACGCGTCACCGATGATCTGTCGGCGGTCATCGCGCGGCAGGACACGGAAATCTCGCTGCTCACGCGCCGTGTGCAGATGCTCATGGAGGCCGAGGCCAACCGCCAGAAATCGGAAGGCGAGCATATCTTCGGCGGCGAGGAACGCCCGCCGCATTACTGACGGACGCCCCGTTAACCTTTCGCCGTTAACCCCGAAAAACGGGGGGTGCCATCCTGTACACCCCCCAGTACACCCCTCCAGTACAGCGCACGGTGCCGGGACAAAAGTTAACGCGAAAGGGTTAACGTGGCTGGCGGTGGGGCGAAATCACCGATTATCCCTCGCCGGAACGGCCCCGTCATGAAGCAGGATGTCGTGCCAGTTTTGCGCGCTTCTGGACCGGTCTTGGAGGGTCAGCAAGGCCCCCTTTCCGGCTCGCGCGCCTGCGCGCGCCGGGCACATGAACGGGGACCCGCGATGGCGGGCCCCCGCGCTGTCCGGATGGGGAACTCTTGCGGCCCGTCAGCCTTCAGCCGACGGCCAGCCGCCCGTCAAGCCGCGCACCGGCCTCGGCGCTGATGCCGCCATGGGCGCGGATGTAGGCGATGATCTCGTTGCGATAGACCAGCCCGGTATCCTTGTAGTCGAGCCCGCGCAGGTCCATCCCCTTGATCTCGCCCGGCACACCCGCGCCGATGGCCTGCCCGTTCCAGGCCTCGGAAAACGCACCCAGCCGGATATAGGTGTTGATCGCCACGCGGAAGCTCTGCTCCAGAACCTCCTCGATCGGCTGGCCCTTCAGCGTGATCTCCTCGGCCCGGGCCTCGGCGGCGCTGGCACCCGGCACGATGCGGTAGCGCAGGGCCTCCGAGAAATGCAGGAACCCGCGCGAGACGAAGCCGTTCAGGTCGAGCCCGGCCTCCTCCTCGGCCCGCACGATGCGCTTTGCGTTCGATTGCACCATGTCGCGGATCTGCGCGCCGGTCATTTCGGCGACATGCACCTGGTCGGCATAGGGCATCACGTCATACCACTGGCCGAAGGACAGCGGCCCCTCGGCCACGCCCGAAAGGATCGCCGTGGCGTTGAACAGGGCAAGGTCCACCGCGCCATTGGGAAAGTCTGCCGACCGCGCCACCAGCGCGTCGTTCATGAAGTTGAGCAGCGCGTTCTCCCGGCCATAACGCTCGGCCATCACCGTCTTCGTGCTCACGGCAGCGCCCGCCGTCACCATGCCGATGGTTTCGGCCAGCTTGCCCTTGAGCGCCTCCCGCAGCGGGTCGACATGCGCCGCCTCGAAGGCGGCGTCGTAATCGCCCGGCTGTTCCAGCGTGTCGAATTTCGGATCATCCGCCTCGACGCGCTTGTCGCGCGGCTTGACCGGGTGCAGCCCGACATGGGTGAACCATGCCTTGCGGCCCTGCTCGGCCGCCACGGACATGGCGATCTCGCCCAGGTACTTGCCGTTGGCCTCGGCCTGGGTCATCAGCACGCCGTCGATGACGTTGTCGGGGTTCAGGCCTTCGCCGTTCAGCGGGTCATGCGAATGCCCGCCGATGAGGACGACCGGCTTGTCGGTCAGAGCGCCCGCGGCGGCGGCGATGTCGAAGTCGCCCTCGCCGATCATGCGCGCCGCGCCCGCCTTGCCGCTGCGGCTCTGGCCGGTGCCGTAGCCGCAATGCGACAGGATCACGACCACATCGCTCACCTCGGCCAGCGCGGGCATGACGTTCTCGATTGCCCGCACCGGGCTGGCCACGTTCATGCCGGGATCGTCCGGCTGGCCGACGCGCGTGTCCACCTGCGTCGTCAGCCCCACGAAACCGATGCGCAGACCCTTCACCTCGCCCACGGCGGCGGCCACGTAGTCGCGGTCGCGCTCGAGATGCGCAGAGCCGTGCACATTCGCCGTCAGCACAGGGAATTTCGCGTCCTTCTCGATCCCGATGCGCAACATCTCTGCGCCACGGTCGAACTCGTGGTTGCCGAGAACCGCCAGGTCCACCCCGGCGGCGGAATTCACGCGATAGCCCGCATCGGCGACGTATTCCTCCGGCGCCCAGCCCAGCAGCTCGTCGAAGACCGAGCCGGTGTGATCGTCACCGCCCGAGAGCAGCAGGACGATCTCGTCCTCGCCTGCCGCCGCGCGCGCCGCGTTCGCTTTCTGGACGATCTGCGCCATGCGGTGGGTGTCGCCCTTCTTGCCGTGCATATCGGTGATGTGGTTGTGCATGTCGTTGAAATGCATCAGCCGCAGCACGCGCCGCGTGCCCGGCTCCAGCGCCGGGGCCGGGACCGGGTTGCCCTCCTCGGTCACGATGCGTTCGATCGGCCCGGCCAGCGGGTCTCCCTTGAGCACGAAGAGCCGCTCGAGCTGCCCTGCGGGGTTCGGCTCGGCCGGCACCATCAGGAGCTCGCCCGCCGCCGCGCTGGCATTGGCGCGAAAGCTCAGGATAGACGTGAAAGCGGCCACGCTGGCCGCGCCTGCCGTCAGAAAACCGCGACGGTTCAGGTTGCTTCGGGAAATGCGCATCGGAAAACCCCATCTGCTCAGTGTCTGTGAGTGATGGAAGCGCAGTAGGGGGCCAATGCCACAGCCCGGCGAAAGCTGCGTGAACTTTCGGTGACGGGCGCGCTGCTGGCCCTTCTCCCCCCGCAACGAAAAAGACCCCGCCGGAGCGGGGTCTTTTCCTTGTCTCGAACCTTTCGGCTTACTCGGGGATCTTGCCCTCGATGCCTTCGACATAGAAGTCCATGCCCAGCAGCGTGCCGTCATCAGCCACATCGCCCTCTTCGAGCCAGACCGAGCCGTCCTGCTTGTTGATGGGGCCGGTGAAGGGGTGATACTCGCCGCTGGCGATCTTTTCCTTCAGCGCCAGCGCCTCGGCTTTCACGTCGGCAGGCACCCTGTCGGTGATCTCGCCGATGCCGACCATGCCCGGGCCGATGCCGTCCCATGTGTCCTTGCTCTCCCATGTTCCGTCCATCACGGCCTTCACGCGGTCGATGTAGTAGGGGGCCCAGTCGTCGATGATCGAGGAGACGCGCGGGCCGTCCTTGAACTCGGCCATGTCCGAGGCCTGGCCGAAGCCGATGATGTCACCGGCGGCTTCCGCGGCGGCCAGCGGCGCTGTCGAGTCGGTGTGCTGCATGATCACGTCCGCGCCCTGCTCGATGAGAACCTTGGCGGCGTCGGCTTCCTTGGCCGGGTCGAACCATGTGTAGGCCCAGACGATCTTGAACTCGACATCCGGGTTGACCTTGCGGGCGTGGATGAAGGCGGAGTTGATCCCGCGGATGACCTCGGGGATCGGGAAGGAGCCGATATAGCCGACGATGTTGCTGTCGGTCATGTGCCCCGCGATCGTGCCCTGGATGGCGCGGCCTTCGTAGAAGCGGGCCGAGTAGGTCGAGACGTTGTCGGCGCGCTTGTAGCCTGTCGCGTGTTCGAATTTCACATCCGGGAACTTCTTGGCGACGTTGATCGTCGGGTCCATGTAGCCGAAGGATGTCGTGAAGATGAGATCGGCGCCTTGCAGGGCCATCTGTGACATGACGCGCTCGGCATCGGCGCCCTCGGGGACGCTTTCGACATAGACGGTTTCGACCTTGTCGCCGAACTCTTCCACGACGGCCTTGCGGGCCTGGTCGTGCTCGTATGTCCAGCCGCCGTCGCCAACGGGGCCGACATAGACGAAGCCGACCTTCGTCTTGTCCTGTGCCATGGCGGTTGTCGCCATGCCCAGCGCCACGGCAGCGGTGGCGAGAAGTTTGGTGAATTTCATGTCCTTTGTTCTCCCTGTTTTGGATTCTCTTTGAGCCTAAAGCATTAGCTCGAGGCGTGGAAGGGCCGCCCGAGCGAGGCCGGGGCGCGCGATTTGTCGGCTGACATGATGACCAGCACGACGATGGTGATGATGTAGGGTGACATCGACAGGTATTCGACGGGGATGGCGAAGCCCGCCGCCTGAAGGTTGAGCTGCAGGACAGTCACGCCGCCGAAGAGCCAGGCCCCGAGCAGGACGCGCCAGGGCTTCCAGCTCGCGAAGACGACGAGCGCAAGCGCGATCCAGCCTGCGCCGGCAGTCATCCCTTCGGTCCACTGGGGCACGCGGATGAGGCTGATATAGGCCCCGCCCAGCCCCGCGCAGGCCCCGCCGAAGAGGATCGCCAGGATGCGCATCCGCACGACCTTGTAGCCGAGCGCATGGGCGGCGTCGTGGTTCTCGCCGACGGCGCGCAGGACAAGGCCGACGCGCGTGAACTTGAGCGTGGCCCAGACACAAGCGACCAGCGCGAAACCGAAATAGACCACGGCGTCATGGCTGAAGAGCACCGTCCCGAAGAAGGGAATATCCGAGATCAGCGGCAGGTCGAGCTTGGGGCTGGCCGGCGGCTTGAGGCCGACATAGCCCTGCCCCATGAGCGAGGACAGGCCGAGGCCGAAGAGCGTGAGCGCGAGGCCGGAGGCGACCTGGTTGGCCAGCGCGAGCTGCGTCAGCACCGCGAAGAGAAACGACAGCGCCGCACCACCTGCGCAGGCGGCGAGAAACCCGAGGAAGGGCGAGCCCGTCTCGATGGTGACGATGAAGCCGGTGACGGCCCCGGTGATCATCATGCCCTCGACACCGAGGTTCAGAACGCCCGCGCGCTCGACCACCAGCTCGCCGATCCCGGCGATGAGAATGGGCGTGGCCGCGACCAGAAGCGAGGCCAGCAGAAGGGCGGGGTTGATGGCTGAGAAGTCCATTACCAATTCACCATGTGTTCGATGACAAAGTAGACGCCAAGAAAAGCGCCGAAGACAACTTTATGGAAGTTGCGCGGAAACCAATCTGCCGCTTGTGAGACAGGTCTCTTGGGACGTTTCCTGGTGAGCGCGTATAGCGCCAACCAAACGATTGCGCCGACAGCAACGATTTCTGCGACCGCACGCAATCCCGGCAGGCCGGCCGAATGGATCATCTCGAGGAAGAAGATCGCTAAAAGAGCTGCGAGGCCGCCCTGCAAGAACTTGAAAAGCATCTCGAAACCGTCCTTTCGACGAAGAATTGCGTCGGCTGTCATGCGGCCTCCTTGCGGACGAGCTTGATGCGGTAGTTGGTCAGAAGGTCCACGGCGAGCAGGAAGAAGAGCAGCATCCCCTGGAAGAGCTGGATCGCCGCGCCGGGCAGGCCGAGGTTGGACTGGGCGATCTCCCCGCCGATATAAGTGAGCGCCATGAGCAGCCCGGCAAAGAGGATGCCGACAGGGTGCAGGCGGCCGAGGAAGGCGACGATGATCGCCGTGAAGCCGTAGCCGACATTGAAGTCGATGCTGATCTGCCCCGCGGGCCCGCTCACCTCGAACATGCCCGCGAGCCCCGCGAGCGCGCCGGAGGTGCCGAGACAGAAGAGGATGAGCCGCGCGGGGTTCACCGAGGAGAACTTCGCCGCGCGCGGGGCCTCGCCCGTCAGGCGGATCGAGTAGCCCAGCATATGCCGGTTGAGCAGCACATAGGCGAAGATCACCGCGATGAAGGCCGCAAGAACGCCCCAGTGCATGCCCGAGCCGGTGATGATCTCCTCGTTGAAAGCGGACGGGTAGTCCTTGAGATTGCGCGAGCCGGGGAAGCCGTGGCCTTCGGGATTCTTCAGAAGGCCGAGCGACATGGAGGCAAGGAGCTGTTCGGCCACGTAGACCAGCATCAGCGAGACGAGAATCTCGTTGGTCTGGAACTTCACCTTCAAAAGCGCGGGGATCATGGCCCAGACCCAGCCGCCGAACGCCCCCGCGAGGATCATGATCGGGAAGATGAACCAGGCTTCCATCG
Organism: Rhodobacteraceae bacterium 63075; assembly: GCA_003417655.1. GTDB lineage: Bacteria > Pseudomonadota > Alphaproteobacteria > Rhodobacterales > Rhodobacteraceae > Lentibacter. The sequence continues at coordinate 512,514 of QVMW01000001.1, read as the reverse complement.
GGTAGAAGGCCAGCCCCGCGCCCGCGCCGCAGATCGCCCCGACGATGTATTGCCCCTCCGCGCCGATGTTCCAGATCCCGGCCTTGAAGCCGAGGCTGAGGCCGATGGCGATGAGGATGAGCGGGCCGCCCTTCACCAGAAGTTGCGGGCGGTAATAGAAGGCGAACTCGCCGAAGAGCGGCTCCCAGAAGATGGTGAGGATGGCCTCGATCGGGTTCTTGCCGAGGGCCATGAACAGAAGCCCGCCGAAGAACATCGTGGCCAGCACGGCGAGGAACGGTGTCGTGTAGGCATAGGCCTTCGACGGCTGGGGGCGTTTTTCGAGCTTCAGCATGATGCGCGTCCCTTCCTGAAAAGCGATTTGGAAATCGCTTGCGCAACGCTTTTCGAAAAGCGTTGATCAAGGCCTTTCGAAAGGCCTTGTCTGCCGTTGCGCTCAGACATGGGCCACCTCCATTCCGTGCGCGCCGCCCATCATCAGGCCGATCTGCTCGATGGTCAGCCCGCGCGTGGGCCGTGTTTCGGTGAGCCGGCCCTCGTTGAGCGCGGCGAAATTGTCGGCCACCTCCATGATCTCGTCGAGGTCCTGGCTGACCACGATCACCGCCGCGCCGCCGGCGGCCAAGTCGAGCAACGCCTGCCGGATCGCGGCGGCGGCGGAGGCATCGACGCCCCATGTGGGCTGGTTGACCACCAGAACCTCAGGCGCTTGCAGCACCTCGCGACCGATGACGAACTTTTGCAGGTTGCCGCCCGAGAGCGAGCGGGCGGCATTTTCCGGGCCGGGCGTGCGCACATCGAAGCGTTCGATGATCTCCTCGGCGAAGCTGCGCGTTCTGGTCCAGTTGAGAAAACCGTGGTTCTCGAGGTTCTTGCGCACCGCGCCGGTCAGCAGGGCGTTTTCCGTCAGGCTCATGTTCGGAGCCGCGGCATGACCGAGCCGCTCTTCAGGCGCGGCCAGCAGGCCGAGCGCGCGCCGCGCGTTGGGCGAGAGCCGCCCGACCGGTTGACCCTTCAGCTTGATCGCGTCCGCCTCGGTGAGCGCCTCGCCCGACAGCGCGAGCAGGAGCTCGTCCTGCCCGTTGCCCGCGACGCCGCCGATCCCGAGAACTTCGCCTGCGCGCAGGCGCAGGTGGATGTTGCGCAGCGGCGTTCCGAAGGCGCTCGGCGAGGACATCGACAGGCCCGAGACGTCGAGCACGACCTCGCCCATCTCGCCCCCCGCGCTCTTCGGCGTTTGCAACTCGGTGCCGACCATCAGCTCGGCCATCTCGCGCGCGCTCGTCTCCGACGGCACGCATGTGCCCACGTTCTTGCCAAGGCGCAGGATCGTCGCCGCATCACAGAGCGCCGCGATTTCCTCGAGCTTGTGGGAAATGTAGAGGATCGCCACGCCCTCGGCGGTGAGCTTGCGCAGGGTCTCGAAGAGAATCTCGACCTCCTGCGGCGTCAGCACCGATGTGGGTTCATCCATGATGAGCAGGCGCGGGTCTTGCAGAAGACAGCGGATGATCTCGACGCGCTGGCGCTCGCCGGCCGAGAGGTCCCCCACGGTGCGGTAGGGGTCGAGCGGCAGGCCATAGGCTTCGGAGGTTTCGCGGATGCGCGCGGCAAGGTCGCGCCGGGGCGGCGGGTTTTCCATGCCGAGGGCGATGTTCTCGGCCACGTCGAGCGCATCGAAAAGCGAAAAATGCTGGAAGACCATCGCAACGCCCGCCGCGCGCGCCGAGCGCGGCTCCGGCGGGGCAAATGGCGCGCCGCGCATCTCCATCGTCCCGCTGTCGGGCTTCACGAGCCCGTAGATCATCTTGACGAGGGTGGACTTCCCGGCCCCGTTCTCGCCGAGAAGCGCGTGCACCTCGCCTTGCTTGATCTCGAAGGAGACGGCATCATTCGCCACGACACCCGGATAGGCCTTGGTCAGCCCGTCGATTTTCAACAATGTCCCTGTCACGCATCGGTCCTTTTCTTGTCGGCCATGCCTGCCCGGCGGTCTGCGCACCGGTTGCTTGGCAATGAAAGGCGCAAGCGCTCTTCCATGCAAGGATTCTGTGGGCAATCGCGCCGTAAAGTCTTTCAATGATTTGTAGATAATGAGCAAGTGCTTTGCATCTGCGTAAATAATCGGCACGGGGTGTCCTTGCCCGGACCGGAGCCCCCGCGCAAAAAATTTGCCGCAATCTGCCAAAGGGACGGGACCTTCGAAATGAATGGCCCTAAAGTGGCCCCATGAGCACCGACCCCCGATTCATTCACCTGCGCGTTCACACCGAGTATTCGCTTCTCGAAGGGGCGGTCAGGCTCAAGAAGCTGCCCGGCATGATCTCGGATATGGGCATGCCGGCGGTTGCGATCACCGACACCAACAACATGTTCGGCGCGCTGGAATTTTCCGAGGCGGCGAGCGGCGCGGGGCTTCAGCCGATCATCGGCTGCCAGGTCGATCTGGCCTACATGCGCACCGAGCCGGGCGAAAAGCCGCGCCCGCCTGCCCCCGTGGTGCTGCTGGCGCAGAGCGAGGCGGGCTACGAGAACCTGATGAAGCTCAATTCCTGCCTCTACCTCGACAAGGCCGGGCAGCTTGCGCAGGTCACGCTCGAAGAGCTGGCACAGTATTCGGAAGATGTCATCTGCCTCACTGGCGGCCCGGACGGCCCCGTGGGGCGGCTCCTTCAGGCCGGGCAGCGCCCCGCCGCCGAAGCGCTGATGGCGGAGCTGGCGCAGAGCTTTCCGCACAGGCTCTACGTGGAGCTTCAGCGCCACCCCGGCGAGGACGGCAGCCAGCCCGAGGCCGAGCGGCTGACCGAGCGCGGCTTTGTCGAGATGGCCTACGCGATGGGCCTGCCGCTCGTGGCGACGAACGATGTCTATTTCCCGCTCGCGAAGATGTACGAGGCGCATGACGCGCTGATCTGCATCGCCGATGGCGCCTATGTCGACCAGCAGGAGCCGCGCCGCCGCCTGACAGCGCAGCACTATCTCAAGAGCCCCCAGGAAATGGCCGTGCTCTTTGCCGATCTGCCCGAGGCGCTGGACAGCACCGTGGAGATCGCGAAGCGCTGCGCCTTCAAGGCCGAGACGCGCGACCCGATCCTGCCGCGCTTCGCCGATGACGAGGTCGAGGAGCTGCGGCGGCAGGCGAACGAGGGGCTGAAAGAGCGCCTCGCCGTGATCCCCCATGCCGCCTCCGAGGAAGACTACCAGAAGCGGCTCGATTTCGAGCTGGGCATCATCGAGGGGATGGGCTTTCCGGGCTATTTCCTGATCGTCGCCGATTTCATCAAATGGGCCAAGGAGCAGAACATCCCCGTCGGCCCCGGCCGCGGCTCGGGCGCGGGCAGCCTCGTGGCCTATGCGCTGACCATCACCGACCTCGACCCGCTGCGCTATTCGCTCCTCTTCGAGCGGTTCCTCAACCCGGAGCGCGTCTCCATGCCCGACTTCGACATCGACTTCTGCATGGACCGCCGCGAGGAGGTGATCCGCTACGTGCAGGAGAAATACGGCCGTGACAAGGTCGGCCAGATCATCACCTTCGGCGCGCTCCTGTCCAAGGCGGCGGTGCGCGATATCGGCCGGGTGCTCCAGATGCCCTACGGGCAGGTGGACCGGCTGAGCAAGATGATCCCCGTCGAGGGGGTCAAGCCCGTGAGCATCGAGCAGGCGCTGGCCCAGGAGGACAGGCTGCGCCAGGCCGCGCGCGACGAGGAGGTGGTGGACCGCCTGCTCACTTACGGCCAGCAGGTCGAAGGGCTGCTGCGCAACGCCTCGACCCATGCCGCCGGCGTCGTCATCGGCGACCGCCCGCTCGACGAGCTGGTCCCGCTCTACCAGGATCCGCGCTCCGACATGCCGGCGACGCAGTTCAACATGAAATGGGTCGAGCAGGCGGGGCTCGTGAAGTTCGACTTCCTGGGCCTCAAGACGCTGACGGTGATCCAGAACGCCGTCGATCTCATCCATGCCGAGGGGCGCGATCTGCACATCTCCGCCGATGGCACGGAGCTCTACGCGCCGCCCCCCGGCGCGGAGAACGAGATCGGGGCGATCCCGCTCGACGACGAGCGCACCTACAAGCTCTACGCCGCCGCGAAGACAGTCGCCGTCTTCCAGGTGGAAAGCTCGGGGATGATGGATGCCCTCAAGCGCATGAAGCCCAACTGCATCGAGGACATCGTCGCGCTCGTGGCGCTCTACCGGCCCGGCCCGATGGAGAACATCCCGAAATATTGCGAGGTCAAGAACGAGCTCAGCGACCGCGATCATATCCACCCCTCGATCGACCATATCCTTGACGAGACCCAAGGCATCATCGTCTACCAGGAGCAGGTGATGCAGATCGCGCAGGAGATGGCGGGCTACTCGCTTGGCGGCGCGGACCTTCTGCGCCGCGCCATGGGCAAGAAGATCCAGGAGGCGATGGACGCCGAGCGGCCCAAGTTCATCGAGGGCGCCAAGGCCAACGGTGTGGATGACCAGAAGGCGCTGGAGGTCTGGAACCTGCTCGACAAGTTCGCCAATTACGGCTTCAACAAGTCCCACGCCGCCGCCTATGCCGTGGTCAGCTACCAGACGGCCTGGCTGAAGGCGAACCACCCGGTGGAGTTCATGGCCGGGGTCATGAACTGCGATATCCACCTGACCGACAAGCTCGGCGTCTATTTCGAGGAGGTGCGCAAGGGGCTGGAGCTGAAATGGGAGCCTCCTTCCGTGAACCGCTCCGAGGCGATGTTCACGGTGCGCGGCCAGGTCCTGCACTATGCGCTGGGCGCTTTGAAGAATGTCGGCATCGAGGCGATGAAGCTCATCACGGAGGCGCGCAAGGAGGCCGAGTTCGTCACCCTGTTCGATTTTGCCCGGCGGGTGGATCTCAAGCGCGTCGGCAAGCGGCCCCTTGAGATGCTGGCGCGCTCCGGCGCCTTCGACGTGCTCGACCGCAACCGCCGCCGCGTCTTCGAGTCCATCGAGCCGCTGATGGCCTATTCGGCGGCGGTGCACGACCAGAAGAACTCCAGCCAGGTGAGCCTTTTCGGCGAGGCGGGCGACGATCTGCCCGAGCCGAGGCTTTCGCCGGTGCAGGACTGGCTGCCCGCCGAGCGGCTGGGCGAGGAGTTCAAGGCCGTGGGCTTTTATCTCTCCGGTCATCCGCTGGATGACTACATGGCCCCCTTGAAGCGCAAGCAGGTTCTGACGCTCGAAGAGGTGGAGGAAAAGGCGCAAGGCGGGCCTTTCGTCGCCAAGATGGCCGGTGTCGTCGCCGGGCGGCAGGAGCGCAAGTCGGCGCGCGGCAATCGCTTCGCCTTCGTGCAACTTTCCGACACCAGCGGCGCCTACGAGGTCACGCTCTTCAGCGAGACGCTGGAGAAATCGCGCGATTTCCTTGAGACGGGGGCGAAGGTCGTCGTGACATGCGAGGCGACGATGGAGAGCGACCAGCTCAAGCTCTTGGGCCGCTCCGTTGCGCCCATTGACGGGGTCGTGGCCGATGCGGGGGCCTCGGGGCTCAAGGTTTTCGTCGAGGACGAGGCCGCCGTGCGGGCTGTCGCGGAGGTGCTGGCCGACGCGGCCAAGGCGGCGCGCGGCGCGGGCAAGGGGCCGCTCCAGTTCTGCCTGATGGACCCGGCGCTTCCGGGCGAAGTCGAGGTCGATGCCGGGCGCGAGTTCCCGATCAACCCGCAGATCAAGGGCGCGATCAAGAGCCTCGAGGGGGTCATCGAGGTCGAGGATATCTGATGAAGCGTTTCGCCCCTGGCTGCCGTTTGAGGCGAATGGGCTGAACCTTTCATTGCCACCCTTGCAAAGGCCGCGCTCGACCTGATTGCCGTTATCCGCTTTGCGGGAGGGAGCGGGAATCCGTTCAAGCCGCGCGGAGGGGCGAGCCAAGGGTTCAACAAGAACGCGGCACCCCGCCCCTGCTGCCAGCATGCCCTTGCAATAGCCCCTTTTCTTACCCTGCCGCGCGTGGCACGAGTCCCCCATGACAGCCCTCACCTCTCCTGACGGCACGCCGGCCTCGCGCTATGCCTTCGGCACGATGCAATTCGGCGGCAAGGCCGATCTCGCCGCCTCTACCGGCATGTTCGAAGCCGCCATCGAGGCGGGCATCACCCATTTCGACACCGCCCATCTCTATACCGAAGGGCAGTCCGAGGAGATCCTCGGAGCGCGCGCCGCCCCGGAGCGCGCGCGGCTCGTGATCGCAACCAAGATCGGCTATCGCCCCGGCACGGATGCCGGCCGGCTCCGCGCGGAACTGGACCTGTCGCTGAGCCGGCTCAAGATGGATTGCGTCGATATCCTCTACCTGCATCGTCATGATCCGGGCATCCCGCTCGAAGAACGCCTCGCCGTTCTCGCGGAACTCAAGGAGGCCGGGAGAATCCGCTATATCGGCCTGTCGAACTTCGCCGCCTGGCAAGTGATGAAAGCCGACCGCCTGCTGCGCGGGATGGGCCACCGTGTCGATGTCATCCAGCCGATGTACAGCCTCGTCAAGCGCCAGGCCGAGGTCGAGCTCTTGCCGATGTGCGCGAGCGAAGGCATCGCCTGCGCCACCTATTCGCCCCTCGGCGGCGGGCTGCTGAGCGGGAAGTATCTCGAAGGCGCGGCATCGGGCCGGCTGGCCGAAGACCCGCGCTACGCGGCCCGCTATGCGCCGGCCTTCATGCATGATACGGCACGCGCGCTGGCCGGGATCGCCTCTGAGCTTGGCCTGCATCCGGCCACGCTCGCCTGCGCCTGGATCGCCGCTCATCCCGCGCGCCCCGTGCCGATTCTCTCGGCCAGCGCGCCGGAACAACTGGCCCCCTCCCTTGCAGCCCTGCGCTTCGATATGGATAAAGAGCTTTACGAAAGGCTCTCGGGGCTCAGCCCCGCACCGCCCCCCGCAACGGACAGGATCGAGGAACAATGAAGGACATCATCGTCATAGGCGGCGGCATCGCGGGCACATCCGTGGCCGCGCGGCTCGCGCCGGACGCATCCGTCACCCTGCTCGAGGCAGAAGAAGCGCTGGCCTTTCACGCCTCGGGCCGCTCCGCCGCGCTTTACGAGACGAATTACGGCCTTTCGTCCACCGTCGCGCTCAGCAAGGCCAGCGGCGAATATTTCCGCGAGGCACATGGCGGCTATCTGAGCCCGCGGGGCTTCCTGCTCGTCGCCCGTGACGGCGAGCGCGCGGAGTTCGAGGCCGATGCCGCCAAGATACAGCTCGACGAGATCAGCCCCGCCGAGGCCCGGGACATCATGCCGATCCTCGATTTGGACCAGGTCACCCATGCCGCCTATCACGCCGATGCCTGGGACATCGACACCGACCGCATGATCCAGGACTTCGCGCGCGAGGTCCGCGCCCATGGCGGCGAGGTGCTCACCCGCGCAAAGGTGAGCGGGATCGAACGGCTGAGCGGCGGCTGGCGCGTGACCACGCCCCATGGCACGCACGAGGCCCGGCTCATCGTCAACGCCGCCGGCCCCTGGGTCGACGAGATCGCGAAGCTCGCCGGAGTCGCGCCGATAGGCTTTACGCCGCTGCGCCGCTCCATGGCGCGGATTCCCGCGCCGGGCGGCCATGACGTGAGCGGCTGGCCCATGGTCTTCGGTGTCGGCGAAAGCTGGTATGCCAAGCCTGACGCCGGCTCGCTGATCGTCTCGCCCGCCGAGGAAGACCCCCAGCCGCCCATGGACGCCTGGGCCGATGACATGGTCCTGGCCGAGGGGCTGGCGCGCTACGAGGCGATGGTGAGCAAGCCCGTTACCCGGCTCGAGGCGAACTGGGCCGGGCTGCGCACCTTCTCGCCCGACCGTCACCTCTGCATCGGTTTCGATGCCGCCGAGCGCGGCTTCTTCTGGCATGCCGGTCAGGGCGGCTACGGGTTCCAGACGGCCCCCGCTGCCAGCCGCCACGCCGCCGACCTGATCATGGGGCGCGCCTCCGAGATGGATGCGGAAACAGCAGCCCAACTCAGCCCCGAAAGGTTCAGCGCATGACAAGCTCCGAAAACACGTCGATCATCGCGAATTATGCCGAGACCCTGGAGGATGGCCGCCTCTACGCCCCCGCCGCCGCGCGGAATATCGGCGTCATCGCCGATGTGCTGGCCTACCATGCACCCGAGGCAGGAACGGCGCTCGAGATCGCCTCCGGCACGGGGCAGCACGTGGCCCATCTCGCCGAACGCATCCCGCATCTTCACTGGCAACCTTCGGATATCGACCCGGACCGCCGCGCCAGCATCGACGCCTGGGCCGCCGCCTCGGGCCAGGGCAACATCGCCCCGGCGATCCATCTCGACGCCACGGCGGAGGGCTGGAGCGCGCAGCATGGCGGGCAGAACCTGATCACGCTCACCAACCTTTTGCACCTGATCACCGAGCCACAGGCCCGCACGCTCATCCGCGAGGCGGGCCGCGCGCTCGCGCCGCAGGGTATCTTCCATCTCTACGGCCCTTTCCTGCGCGATGGCGAGACGACCTCGGAAGGCGATACGGCCTTTCACGCGCGCCTTACGGCCGAAAACCCCGAGATCGGCTTCAAGGATGACTGGGACGTGATCGACTGGATCCACGAAAGCGGGATGGATCTGGTGCAGGTCTTCGAAATGCCGTCCAACAACATGTCTTTCGTCGCGACGCGCCCGTTCTGATCTGGATCCCCGTTCTGATCTGGATCCCCGTTCTGATCTGGATCAAGGAAGCGCCGCGCGGGGCGTGATCTTGCTGCCCCGAACACATCAAGGGAGCCGAATATGAGCTGGCAAGACAAACTCACCGGCACGCGCGATCAACTGCGCGGCCTGAACAAGACGATCCCCGACACGACCCGCGCCTTCGGCGCGCTCGGCAAGGCCGTCAAGGACGGCGGCACGCTGGAGTTCAAGACCAAGGAATTCGTCGCGCTCGGGATCGCCGTGGGGATGCGCTGCGAGCCCTGCATCGTGCTGCACTGCGAGGCCCTGATCAAGGCCGGCGCGACGCGCGAGGAGGTCGCCGACGTGCTCTCGATGGCGATCCAGATGGGCGGCGGGCCGTCGATGATGTATGCGGCCAAGGCGCTTGAATGCTTCGATGAGCTGAGCGCCGCCTGACGGGCCGTTTTCTGCCAGTTGGCGTCCGAGGGCGCTTGACCGGGGCGCTGGCCATGCCGATCCTGAGGGGAGCTTTCCCAGCCCAGGATCGGTTTTTTCATGCGTTTCATGGTTTTCCTTCTGGCCCTCGCCCTCACCTGTCCCGCCCTCGCCGATCCGCGCTTCGGCGACAGTGACCCGGTGGATTTCAACGGGCGCGCGCCGCATCAATACCCCGTCCACGGGATCGACGCGGCGCGTTTTCAAAAGCATATCGACTGGCGCCGCGCGGCCCGCGCGGGCGCGAGCTTCGCCTTCGTCAAGGCCACGGAAGGCGGCGATCTGCTCGACCCGATGTTCAAGTCGCACTGGCGCGGCGCAAGGCGCGCCGGCATCCCCGTCGGGGCCTACCACTTCTACTATTTCTGCACACCGCCGCGCGTTCAGGCCCGCTGGTTCATCCGCAATGTCCCGAAAGCGCGCGGCGCGCTGCCGCCCGTGCTCGACATGGAATGGAACCCCTTCTCGCCCACCTGCAAGAAACGCCCGCCCGCGCGCAAGGTGCGCCGGGAGATGATCGTCTTCATGAAGATGATCGAGCGCCATTACGGCCAGCGCCCGATCATCTACACGACCCCGGGCTTCTATGCCGACAACGCGCTGCACCGCCTGCGCGGCGAAGAGTTCTGGCTGCGCTCCACGGCGGCCACGCCCAGCGAGCGCTATCCCGGCCAGCCCTGGCGTTTCTGGCAATATACCTCCACGGGGATCATCGACGGGATCGAGGGCGGCGTGGACATCAACGTCTTCAACGGCAATCGCCGCGCCTGGAAAGACTGGCTGCGCACGCTGGGGCGGTGAGCCGCGCATTGCCGACGCGCGCGGTGGCGATCAGACGCATGGGCCAGGCACTTTATGCCAACCAAATCCGAGTAAAATTCGAGCGATGCGCCAAGCCCAGCCAAATCGCCTCCGCGTGGGGGCGCGTCGGCGATGCGCGGCGGCGCTTCGCGCCTTGATTCCGCGCAGGAGCTTCGCATTCCAACGTCCCCTTTGTAGCCAAAACAGCCTAGCATCTGCTGCTGCACCCACCGCGCCTTTCTGATACCCCGAAACAAGAAAGGCGGCGCCGAAGCCCCGCCTTTCTCACCAGCGTGATACAGTCGCTCACCCGTCCTTGCGGATGGTCTCGTTCTTCGGGTCATAGGGGCTGTCGCAGGTGACGACCGCATCCCAGAGCGCATCCAGCATCTTGACCTTGAGCTTCGTGCCTTCCACGGCGTGTTCCGGCGTGACATAGCCCATGCCGATGCCCTTCTCGAAGGCCACGGAATAGCCGCCCGAAGTCAGCCGCCCGACGCGCTCGCCGCCCTCGGTGTAGAGCGCCTCGTGGCCCCAGGGGTCGGAATCCTCCGGCCCGTCGATCAGCACGGTGCAGCACTTCACGCGCACGCCGATCTCTTCCATCGCTTCCTTGCCCTGGAACTCCTTGGTGAGGTCCACGAAACGCGGCAGGTCGGCCTCGAGCGGCGTGGCGTCGCGGCCCAGCTCGTTGCCGAAGGCGCGGTAGCTCTTTTCCTGCCGCAGCCAGCCCTGCGCCCGCGCGCCGACCAGCTTCATGCCATGCTTTTCGCCCGCCGCTTCGAGCAGGTCGAAGAGATAGTTCTGCATCTCGATCGGGTGATGCAGCTCCCAGCCCAGCTCTCCGGTATAGGCCACGCGGATCGCGTTGACCGGGCACATGCCGAGCTCGATCTGGCGCGCCGAGAGCCAGGGGAAACGCTTGTTCGACAACGCCGTTTCCGGCTCGGCATCCTTGATGACCTCTTTCAGCACATCGCGCGATTTCGGCCCGGCAATGGCGAAGACGCCCCATTGGGTCGTCACATCCTCGACCGCGACATAGCCGAACTCTTCCGCCTTGTCGGCGGCGCATTTGCGCAGGTAGTCACCGTCATAGTCGGTCAGCGCGCCCGACGAGACGAGATAGTATTCGTCCTCGGCCAGCCGCACGATCGTGTATTCCGTGCGCGTCGTGCCCTGCGGCGTCAGCGCGTAGGTGAGGTTGATGCGGCCCACCTTGGGCAGCTTGTTGCAGGTGAACCAGTCAAGGAAGGCTGTCGCGCCCGGGCCCTTCACCGTGTGCTTGGTAAACGCGCTGGCATCGAGCAGGCCGACGCCTTCGCGCACGGCCTTGGCTTCCTCGACCGCGTATTGCCACCAGCCGCCCCGGCGGAAGCTGCGCGCGTCATGGTCGAAGCTCTCGGGCGCATCCAGCGGGCCGAAATAGTTGGGCCGTTCAAAGCCGTTGACAACGCCGAACTGCGCGCCGCGCGCCTTGAGCCGGTCATAGCTCGGCGCGGTGCGCAGCGGGCGGCATTTCTCGCGCTCTTCGTCGGGGTGGTGCAGGATATAGACGTGCTCGTAGGCTTCTTCGCTCTTGCGGGCGCTGTATTCTGTCGTGATCCAGCCGCCGAAGCGTTTGGGATCGAGCGACGCCATGTCGATCTCGGCCTCGCCCTCGACCATCATCTGGGCAAGGTAATAGCCGGTGCCGCCGGCGGCGGTGATCCCGAAGGAGAAGCCCTCGGCCAGCCACATGTTGCGCAGCCCCGGCGCGGGGCCGACCAGCGGGTTGCCGTCGGGCGTGTAGCAGATCGGGCCGTTGTAATCGTCCTTCAGGCCCACTTCCTCGGTCGAAGGGATGCGGTGGATCATGGACATGTATTCCTCTTCGATCCGTTCGAGATCGAGCGGGAATAGATCGGCGCGGAAGCTGTCGGGCACGCCGTATTCGAAGCGCGCGGGGGCGTTGAGCTCATAGGGTCCGAGGATCCACCCGCCGCGCTCCTCGCGGACATACCACTTGGCATCCGCATCGCGCAGGACGGGATGTTCGGGGTGCTCCTTGCGGTATTCCACCAGAGCGGGGTCGGGCTCTGTCACGATGAACTGGTGCTCGACGGGGATCGCCGCGCTCTTGATGCCAAGCAGCTTGGCGGTGCGCTGCGCGTGGTTGCCGCTGGCGGTGACGACGTGCTCGGCGGAGACGACAACCTGCTCCTCGGAGGGCACGAGGTTGCCGCCCTTCTCGACCATCTTGGTCAGCGTCACGTCCCAGTGATCCCCTTTCCATTCGAAGCCGTCGGCCTGCCATTTGCGCTCGATGCTCACACCGCGCTGGCGCGCGCCCTTGGCCATGGCCATCGTGAGGTCCGCCGGATTGATATAGCCGTCATCGGGGTGGTAGATCGCGCCCTGCAGGTCGGAGGTGTTCACCAGCGGCCATTTCTCCTTGATCTGCTCCGGCGTCATCCATTCGTAATGCACGCCCACCGTCTCGGCGGTGGAGGCATAGAGCATGTATTCGTCCATGCGCTCCTTGGTGCGTGCCATGCGCAGGTTGCCGACAACAGAGAACCCGGCGTTCAGCCCGGTCTCGTCTTCCAGCGTCTTGTAGTATTTCACGGAGTAGTCGTGGATATGGCTGACCGCGTAGGACATGTTGAACAGCGGCAGCAGGCCGGCGGCGTGCCAGGTGGAGCCGGAGGTCAGCTCATCGCGCTCGATCAGCATGACATCCTCCCAGCCGGCCTTGGCCAGATGATAGGCGATCGAGGTGCCGATGGCACCGCCACCGACGACGAGGGCTTTAACTTGGGTTTTCATGGGCCGACTCCCTTGGAATGCGTTGCCCATGGTATGACGCATCTGGGGGCAGGCGCGCCGCAAACTCCCGACCGGTTTAGGGAAAAATGCGACTCCGCCGCGGCGCAAATCGCCGCGGGCTTGCCCCCGCGCCTGTCTGGTCGCGTCTTCACTCCCCCAGCGCGATCCCTTCGCGGCGCGGGTCGGCCCCGCCCGAGAGCCCGTCCGCTCCCAGAACGATCATGTGCAGCCCCGAGTTGAGCCCGCGGATGCTGACCTCGTAGCCCATCTCGCGCAGCGGCTCGGCCAGCGCCTCGGCGGCTGTGCCCTCCTCGATGTCGTAGCGGCCGAAGCGGTTGACGAGATGGGGCAGGCTCACGGCCTCTTGCGCGTCCATGTCCCAGTCGAGATGCGCGATCAGCGTCCTGGCCACGTAAGGGATGATCCGGCTGCCGCCCGGGCTGCCCAGCACGGCGACGGGCGCACCCTCCCGCATCACGATCGTCGGGGCCATCGAGGAGCGCGGGCGCTTGCCCGGCTCGACGCGGTTGGCGATGGGCACGCCGCCGCGATGCGACCGGAAGGAGAAATCCGTCATCTCGTTGTTGAGCAGGAAGCCTCCCACCATGAGCCGCGAGCCGAAGGCGTTCTCGATCGTCGTGGTCATCGAGAGCGCGTTGCCGAAGCTGTCGACAATGGAGATATGCGAGGTCGAGGGCAGCTCGAGCGAGGCGTCATCGGCAAGGTTGAGGCTGTGGTCGAATTCCGGCGCGCCGGGCGCCACTGTGCCCAGCGCCTCGCTGCCGCCCAGAAGCGCGCCGCGCTGGCGCAGGTAATCCTCGGCCAGCAGCCCTTGCGCGGGCACCGGCACATAGTCGCTGTCGGCCATGTAGCGGCCCCGGTCGGCGAAGGCGAGGCGGCTGGCATCGCCGATCAGCCGCCACGCCTCAGGCTCGTCCGGCCCGCCGAGCGCGTGTTGCTCCAGCATTCCCAGCGTCTGGCCCACGGTCAGCCCGCCCGAGGAGGGCGGCCCCATGCCGCAGATATCGGCCCCGCGATAGGCGGCGCAGACAGGTGCGCGGGCGCGCACCGTATAGAGCGCCATGTCGATCTCGCTCAGAACCCCCGGGTTCTCCTCGTGACCGCGCACCTTGGCGACGATCTCGCGCGCGATGCTCCCGGTATAGAACGGCCCCGTGCCGTTGCCCGCCAGGGTGCGCAGGCTCTCCGCATAGGCCGCGTTCCTCAGGAGCTGACCTTCGAAGATCGGCCGGCCCATGGGCAGGAAATAATCGCGCGCCACCGGATCGCGCGAAAGCCGCCCGGCATCCGCGGCCACCATGGCCGCGAGCCGCGGCGAGACGATGAAACCCTCCTCGGCAAGGCTGATCGCGCGGGTGAACAGGCCCGCCCATGAGCGGCTGCCCCAGCGCCTGTGCGCCTCCTGCATGAGCGCGGGCGTGCCCGGCACACCGACGGAGCGCCCGCCGACGACCGCATCGAAAAAGCCCATCGGTGCGCCGTTTTCGTCCTGAAAGAGGGTCGGCCGCGCGGCAAGCGGCGCTGTCTCGCGCCCGTCAAGGCTGCTCAACTCGCCGGTCTCGGCATCATACCACAGAAGGAATGCGCCGCCGCCAAGGCCCGAGCTTTGCGGCTCCACCAGCCCCAGCACGGCCTGCACCGCCACCATCGCATCCGCCGCCGTCCCGCCCTCGGCGAGGATTGCCGCGCCCGCTTCGACGGCGTAGGGGTTGGCCGCCGCGATCATCCAGTCCTCGGCGCGGACCGGCTTGCCGGCAGCCTTGGCCTGCTGCGCGGCCTCGACCGCGTCGCTCAGCGCCAGCGCGCCAAGCGGCGTCGCGTCCTCCGGCGCAACACTGTCGGCGGCCTCCTGCGCAACCGCCCCGGCACACAGGAAAAGCCCGAGGGTTGCAGCCTTCAAAGCGACAAAGCGGCCCGGCATCTGCGCAATCTCCTTCCCTTCGGCCAGCCGATTCCGGCCGGTTTCCTACCCTAACACCATTTACCTGAAAACTCCCGGCCGCCCGCTCACAGCATCGACGGCACGACCTGATCCGGCGGGCGGTGCCCGTCATCGAATGTCTTGATATTGATGATGACCTTCTCGCCCATCTCCATGCGGCCCTCTTCCGTCGCGCTGGCCATGTGCGGCAGCAGGACGACATTGGGCAGGCTGCGCAGGGTCTGCGCCGATTCGCCGCCATGTTCGAACACGTCGAGCCCGGCCCCGCCGAGCGCCCCGGCCTTGAGCTGGCGGGCCAGCGCGTTCTCGTCGATCACCTCGCCGCGCGAGGTATTCACGATCACCGCGCCCTCTTTCATCAGCTTGAGCCGCCGCGCGTTGAGCAGGTGAAAGGTCGAGGGGGTATGCGGGCAGGAGACGCTCACCACGTCCATCCGCGCGACCATCTGATCAAGACTTTCCCAGTAGGTCGCCTCGAAGCTCTCCTCGGTCTCGGCGCGCAGGCGGCGGCGGTTGTGGTAGTGGATCTGCATGCCGAAGGCCTGCGCCCGCCGCGCCACGCCCTGCCCGATCCGGCCCAATCCGAGGATGCCGAGGCGCTTGCCGCTGAGCCGCGTGCCCAGCAGCGCCGTCGGCGAGAACCCGGCGAAGCCGCCCGCGCGCATCAGGTCGAGCCCCTCGGGGATGCGCCGCGTGACGGCCATCATCAGCGCCATGGTCATGTCGGCGGTGTCATCGGCCGAAACGCCCGGCGTGTTGGAGACGAGAATGCCGCGCTGCAGGGCGCTCGCCACGTCGATATGATCGAAGCCCGCGCCGTAATTGGCGATGAGCTTGAGCCGCTTGCCCGCCCGCGCCAGCAGCCCCGCGTCGATCGTGTCGGTCAGCGTCGGCACGAGCACATCCGCCTCGGCCATCGCCGCCGCCAGCTCCTCGCGGCTCATCTGGCTGTCATCCTCCCTGAGGGTCACGTCGAAAAGCTCGCCCAGCCGCTCTTCCACCGGCGCGGGCAAACGTCGCGTGACGACAACACTCAGACGTCCAGATGACATATCGGCATTCCTTTGCTTTTATTCGGCGCGTCTTGCTGGCAAGTTGACCGATAGAAAGCCAAGGCACAAGAACCCTTGCGCAAAAAACACACCGCGAGGCGGCTTGCGGGGCAGAGGCAATTCGAGGCAAACGCGATGATCCGACGTGTGATCTTCACAGGTATGATGATTCTGGCCGCGGCGCTGCTGCTGCCACCGGCCAGCGCCACCGCCGGGGCGGAACGCGGCGAGGTGACCAACCTGCCGATTCCGCGTTTCGTCTCGCTCAAGACCTCCGAAAGCAATGTCCGCCGGGGGCCGTCCCTGAGCCACAAGATCGACTGGATCTTCAAGCGCAAGAACATGCCGGTCGAGATCACGGCGGAGTATGGCCACTGGCGCCGCGTGCGGGACCGCGAGGGCGCAGGGGGCTGGGTGCATTACTCGCTGCTCTCCGGCGTGCGCTACGTGATCGTGGAGGAGGACCTGCTGGCCCTGCACCTGCGCCCCGACCCGGAGACACAGATCACCGCGCGGCTGGAGGCCGGCGTGATCGCGCGGCTCGGACAATGCGCTCCGGACTGGTGCCGCCTGCATGCCGCCGGTTATGCCGGATGGGCGCCGAAAACCGCCCTCTGGGGCGTGCGCGCAGACGAGATTCGCGACTGAGCCAGCCCCCTTGCGGGGCTCCGCGCCAGGCCCGCAGCGAGCCCTTGCAAAAAATACACGACCCCTCTTGAAAGGACCGCCGCTTGCGCGTAATTAGCGCCTCACCGTTGGGGTGTAGCCAAGTGGTAAGGCAACTGTTTTTGGTACAGTGTATCGCAGGTTCGAATCCTGCCACCCCAGCCAGACCTCTCAGACACCAAGCTGCCAAAGGCCTCAGGCCAGCGAGAGTGTTCTCGGTCTCCACATTTTGCCCCAACCACACGCTGCCGCTAGGCTAAGGGACCACCGACTGCCTCAGGCTCAGGTCCGTCCGGAAGGCTGAAAAACGCCATGAAGCGAGTGAGTTTCCCCTGCCCGTTGCCCTGAGCCGCATGAAACGGCGTGGTTCCGCGAAAACCTGGCCGATGGGGACACGAAACGAATGATATGCAGGCCACATTTGACGTCCTCAGCATCAAATGACAGGCCACTTGCGGAATGCCGGATCACTTGCCTCCGCGCGCCTTAAGCCGTAGCCTTACTACCAGAGATATTCCGTAAATGCGTTTAGGAATGCCTATGAGACTCAACGTTCTTTTGGTGATTTTTTCAATAATTGGCCTTCAAGCCTCTGCCGGTGACTACAAGGCTTTTGGCCGAATAGAAATTATCGAGAAAGGCGGTTCATCATACTATTGCGACGGCACCGTTATCGGAAGCAGATATGTGCTTACGTCGGCTTCATGTATTCGAAACGCCGATTTTGAGAGCGACCTCATCGAGTTCATCCCCGGTTATATTGGCGAGTTCGCGGACAATCCAAGACGCTATGTCGTGAGCAAGGCCTGGATTCCTAAAGACTTCGACAGAAGCGTGAAGATAGATGCCACGCGCAGCGCCATTAGGGCCAATTTCGCGGTTCTCGAAGCTCACAGTCTGGAACTTGAAAAATGGATTGGACAGGTGGTAGATCCTTTCGCCTTTGATGATCGCTGGAACTACCAAGAATTGCGCGATCGCGCGCAGGGAGATGTTGTCCTCGTCTCGTTCCAGAGTGAACACAAGTTGGAGGCAAGGCGGTGTGCTGCCGATTTTGCCGGCAGTTCCGATCACACAGTCTATAACACGAACTGCGACTTCTGGAATTTCGCCATAGGGTCGCCGGCCCTGGAGAAAGTCGGTGATCATTACGTGCTGACGTCTGTCGTGAGCGGGAGCGATCGAACCGATGACACGCTCATGATCACTCAATTTGGGCGTTTCATCAATTCGATCAAGGCCGTGGTTGCCGGAAAAGAGCAATCGGAATTTCGTGTTCATGATGTCAACTGGGCCGGAACTTCAAAACTCATGGCAAAGAACGCGTGCGACACCGCCGAAGACCTCAGAATGTATGCTGTCTACAAAGACTATTTTTCCGGCGAGCTCAGGATGAAGAGCACGAAAATCGTCAAGCCCGGAGATACGATCAACTTCAGCTTCAGAACGAAAGCGAGGAAGATATATTTCAGGGCCGAATCTTCGACAATAGATTGGGGAGGCAGCGACGGCGACGCGCACCACTATTCAATAGACGGTAGAAGTGAACCATTCTTCGAGATCTCGTTTGACAGAAAAGAAGACGGAAGCCGGAAGTGGAATGATGAAAAGGTCAGTTTGACTTGCGGCAACTGATCTAACCCGACCCGGTGCTGCCAGAGCTCGGGAAAAGCGGAAGCGTTTTAAGCGATGGCAAGGATTCCTGCCACCCCAGCCAGTCTCCCGGTTGGCAAACTGCCAAAGAGCCCAGGCCAGCGAAAGCATTCTCGACTGCCACGTTATGCCCCAGTTTCTGCCCCCGGTTCAGGGTGGTCCGGGGGAGTGCCCTACCGTCTGAGTATAGAAAGAGGGTCTCCGGCATAGGGATAAGTAATGGGAGAGCAGGGAAAAGGAACGAGGCGGCCGGTAAGCCACCCCGCCCTGATCATCGTTCCTTCCGGACCCTGGAAGCCCAAATAACGAACTCTCCCTGCGAAGACCCGTTGACGAACTCTTGACGGCAGAGAAGGCCAAAGAAGCGCGGGCCCGACCAATCCGTTCCGGTGATGTGTTTCGCAATGGCGAAGAGCGATTTCCGAGCCTTGGGGGGAGGTCATTTCCTCTGCCTTCCCATAACCCCAAGGACCTGCTGCCCAGGCGCGGCATAGATGTCAGTCATGAAGCTTTTCGGCTTTGATGGCACCGCTTCGGTCCGCTGTTCGCCGCAGAGATCGATAAACGCCTCATGGCCGGGATGAAGTCTGGCCGTCGGCGCTGGCATTTGAATGAGACCTTCGTGAAGATCAGTGACGAACGGCACTATCTGTGGCGTGCTGTCGACCACGAAGGCGAAGTCCCGGGAAGTTGCGCCACCAAGACACGCGACAAGAAGGCTGCATTGGGATTCTCAAAGAAAGCAATACCTGAGCATGGTCGCCGAGAAGTCATCGTCACGGACCGGCTGCGCTCTTACCGCGCGGCCCTGAGGGAGATCGGCGCAGCACACAGGCGAGAAACAGGTCGCTGGCTGAATGTCAGGACTGCGCCGCCGCTGTTGCCGAGTGGCGCGGTCTGTGCGCGACATTGTGCGCGACATAACGGGCAGTATCACTGTCCATTCGGAGACGGGTTCGAATTCGCCTAACAGCACCTCCAGATCGGCTGACCCGGAGGCTGCCGCTTCTCAGCCACAGCCCGATAGAACGCAATATCGGGCGCCAAAACCTCCTGAAGCATCTCCTGGTGGGTCTCATATGCATCACTGCCCTGGCAGACGCCAGTGATGCGGAGGTGATGAGCGCGTTGCTTGCCGTGGACGATGCCAGCCCGCCCGCGCCTAACTGCATTTTTGATGTGCACCACTACGACGTGATGCGCGCGCGATATGGCCGGGGCGACCCGCTCAATCCGATCGTTCATTATCTCACCTTAGGCGCTCCAGACGGGTTGGGTATCAATGCACTCTTTGACGAGGTGTACTATCTTCGCCATGCAAGGCTGAGCGATGCCTCCCCGGTTGATGCGGTCATCCATGCATTGAAGAAAATGCAAAACGGTCTTGCTCCCTTCAGTCCTTTTGTCGATTTTGACTACATCTGCGCGAAAACCGGGAAGGCGAAGACCTCTGAATTGCTGATCGATCTCTTTGCGGGTGCATTCCAGCCGAACCAACCTCATCCGCTTGTCGATCTCGCATACATTGATTTGAATTCCACGCATCGCATTGAAACTCTTCAGGATGCCATTCGCCGATACTGGACTGGGGGTGACGATCTCTCCACCCATCCGCTGATAGATGTGGAGTACTACAAGAGCCAATTCCCGGAGGACGCGGGCATTGTTAAGTCGGCATATCACTACCTGGTCAGCCAGAACCCGTTTTCGCCACACGTGCTGTTTGACCCCGCCTTCTACCGGGAAGAGGCAATCGAAAAGCAGCGGCGTGCGCCTGCCCGTCCGCTCGAGCATTTTGTAAGCACCGGGCAGGCACTTGGCCTGTCACCCTCGCCATTCTTCGATACCATGTTTTACCGCAGGCAGGCTGATTGCGGCGAGGATGCCTTGCAACATTATCTTGCTGGCGGGCATCGGACTTATGCGCCGCATCCGATGATCGACCTTGAAAAAGCACGGCTGTTTTCTCGGACTGTTGAGCCTTCGTCAAAAGACTTCGCTCAACTGATGGCCGACGAAGCCGGTCGGCTGCCAATGGACGTAATTCCGGAATTCGATCCGGTGTATTACCGCAAAAAGGTGGGAATTGCAGAAGACGAGCCCGATCGGTTGCGCCGGCACTATTTCCGCGAAGGGTACCTGAAAGGTGCCCGGCCGAACGGATTGCTCTCGATCCAGTATATAGAAGCACAATGCCGCCGATTTGGCGTAGATAGCCAAACCCCTCTCGCAGGCTATTTTGAGCAGCGCTGGAATCATCGCAAGCGTATCCTGATCGCGTTGAGCTCGATGCAGGATACCGCGTTAAACCGCACCTGGTATGAACTGTGCAAAAGCCAGCTAGGCAATCCGGACCTGGAATTGATCGTGATCGGCGCCGAAAGCGGCCCGATGTCGGACTTGTTTTCCAAGGTGGCTCACATTTGGCATTTGAGGCAGAAATCGACAGCTGACATCGAAGAGAGTGTGCTGTGCGATTCAATCGAAAATCTCCGGAGGGTTCTGACCGGCAATCCCGCGGAAGTCATATTTGTCGATTGTTCGGTCGGATTGGCATTGCCGCGGGTTTTCGCGCGACTGGGAGCGCGTCAAATCGCCTTTGGTGATCGCGGCCTGGCTCAATTAAGTGAGGAAGAGGCTGGTCTGATTTCGGGACATACCGATCAGATTCTATGCAGCTCACCGCAACTGAGGGGCGAACTTGAACGGAAGTTTCCAGCCGGCGGGCCTCATGTTTCAACGGGTTTCAATCTGCATGTCGCGCCCAATCGGGTTCTGGAGTCTCAGCGCCGCCAAGCCCGGGAAGCGCTTGGGCTGACAGAGGACGACATTTTGATCGCATCCAGCGGCGGTCCTGAAATCGCGCATGGCGCGGACCTCTTCGGAGCGCTGGCCGCGCAGTTCTTCGAGGGCGACGACATCGGAACGAAAACCATCTTCCTGTGGAACGGGCCTGGCACCTATTTTGGCAACCAACCAAAATTCTATGCGCGCCATTTTGCCGCCTCGGCGCCGAAAGACAATCGATTTCGCATCATCGATGAGGCAGACATCACATCGACGCTGAGAGCAGCTGACATCTATGTGAAGCTGGGCCGTGATACCTGTGAACTTCATGATGCCATGCAGGCTTTGGCTTCAGGTGTCCCGGTCATCCTTATGCAGGACTCGATTGAGACGGCCGCTTTGGGGGCGCATGAGTCGGTGCTCATGGTCGATGCCTTTGATTTGACGGCCATGCGCCGAATTCTGGGAGATTTGGTTGCAGATCCAGACATGCGCAAGAGCCTGGGAGCAAAAGCACAGGCGGCTGCCGAGGCTGACTCCAACCTCGCAACACTGGTTTCAAGCCTGAACAAGGCTCTCGTTCCATCAGGTCGGGATGTTGCGTTTACACCGCCAAATGACTTGGCGAATGACCGGTTATTGCTGGTTTTGCCGGATCAAAGCCTGTTGGAGAGCCTGGAAGCGATTGCGATTGAAAAAACCATCCTTGGCAGCACCCCTGCTTTATGGCTGGATCATCAGCAGATCGGTCCCGGCACATTCCCTGAGCAAGTCAGGGATCTGATCAGGAACAGCGCGTGCTCACAGACTGCAGTGGTTTCAAATGCTGACATCTTGACCAGACGGGAGATCAGCGATTTCAACCGTTCTGTCTTGCTGGTGCGAGGCACGACCTCAGAGTTGGACTTGCTTTATCTGAAGGGACTGGAGTTCGATGAGATTTACACCCCCGGCGCTGGCCAGATCGCCGAGATGCACAAACTCAACCCACGTATCGCTGCGTCGATGAGGGTGTTGGACTGGATGGCATCATGAAAAAAACTCTGCGCAAACTACTTCCCGGTTCGGTCAGAACCGCACTCGGGTCCTATGGAAATGTGGTATCGACGCGTGATGTTGAACCTGTTTTGGACGTTGAGTTCTACTGCGAGAACAACCCAGATGTGGCGCTTTCAGGGATTGATCCGAGGCATCATTTCTGCCGTCACGGCGTTTTGGAGGGGCGTCTCCCAAGCGCTTTCTTTTCGCCGGATTATGTCGCGGCGGTTCTGAACAAAGATGCGCTTGACATGCAGACCCTTGCCTTGAGCTATGCGAGGTCCGGGCTGGCCCGGAAGCCTCGCTTGGTTTTCGTGAGTCATGATGCGTCACGTACAGGCGCCCCGGCAATCATCCTTCGTCTGCTGGACATGTTCAGCAAAAGCGACCTGTTTGAATGTTTCACCCTCCTGGATCAGGGGGGCGAGCGGCTGCACGAATTTGAAGCCTTGTCTCATACCTATGTGATGTCCAGATCACGGCACGAACAACGCTGGTCAAATCAGAGCGCACATCATGAAGTTGCAAAGCTGTTTCAGCCACACGGCATGTTCCAGAACAACGCCCCTGTTTGTGCACTTGTCAATTCTGCCGAGTCCTACGGGATCGGGCGGGCGCTGGCGCAACTGGGGGTGCCTGTCGTATCGCTTATTCACGAGATTGCCGCGTATTATCCGCCAATGGTGTTCGAGGATATCGCGAACTACTCGGAGAAGATGGTCTTTCCCTCGCATTTCGTAAGCTGTGCGGCGGCTCAGCATTGCGATCTGGACATGTCAAAGACGATTGTGCGGGGGCAGGGCCTTTTGGAGGATGATTTCGGGGCGCTGGATACGTCTATCTGCCGCCGCAGTTTGCGCGAAGACCTCGCAATCGAAGAGGATGCTTTCATCGTCCTCAATGTCGGCACGATGGACATCCGCAAAGGGGCCGATTTGTTTGTCAACATTGCCAAGCTGTTCTTTGAGCAGGCTACGCCTGACAGGCCAGTTTACTTCGTCTGGTACGGCGCACCGGACGAAACCTTCCTGTATGCACAAGAATTTGTTCAACGCCACGAGCTGCAAGACAAAGTGCGACTCATGCCATCCACATCCGAGATCGAGAAAGTGTTCCTGGGAGGGGACATCTTCTTGCTGTCGGCACGCGCCGATCCGTTCCCATGCGTCATTCACGAAGCAATGGCCTGTGGATTGCCGGTGGTCGCGTTTCGCAACGGAGGCGGTGCTCCGGAGCTGATCGGTGACGATTGCGGGTCCATGATTGGTATAGGTGATTTGCAGGCAGCTGCGATGACAATTCGCAGCTATGTCGATACACCAGAAAAGCTGGCTGAACAGGGCAACCGCGCAAAACACAAAATCATGCAGGACTGGGACTATTACTCCTACTTCCAGGACATTTATCAGACGATCCAAGACTGCGCCACGGCCCCGCCCAAGACCGGTTGGCAACCTGTAGCAGCGCAGAAGGCTGTCGATCATCTAGTGATCATGCGAGGCCATATGGACGATGTTGAACTGCTTTGTAACTTAGGCCTCGACAAGCCAGACAGTGATTGCCTGGTTGTACTGATCGATGGTTGTTTCGGGGTCGACTCCGAAGAAGTGACCGCCAATTTGCGTGCTTTGGGAACCCGCTATCAAGTCTGCCAACCCACCGAAGACACACAGGCAGCCCGGGCAATCCGCTTGCGGGGTTTGCTCAAGAATCCCAAGCCAAAGCGCCTGACCCTGATCAACAGTCTTGAGCTATTGTCCGAAGAGCAACTGAGGCCGCTGGTTTTTGCCAAAGATGCTGTGCAATCGGGTGACTCGCTTTCCGCGCAACAACTCTATGCGCGAGTGCCTTACCTGAACAGGTTGCTGCTGGCCGATCAAACGCTCATGGCTCAATTGCATCAGCTAAACCCCAATGCTGTCGGCGTTGTCGAAGGGTTGTCTCAGCTTTCCGAGCCACAACAGGAAAACGGCGGGGAACAGCCATGAAAAGCGATGCTGAACTGCAAAAAGAGATTCAGGAACTAGGCCCCTGGCACCACAGGCTGGAGCTTCGCGAGGGGATTTATACGCAATCTTCGCATCCGCAGGACAAGACGGGCATGACCGTTTCAATCGTCGATCCAGTCAGCGCATTCGATCTGGCGACCTCGCGGGTTTTCCCCAATGGATTGCAGGGGCGTTCATTCCTCGATTGCGCGTGCAATTGCGGTGGATACAGCTTTACAGCTAAGGACCATGGCGCTGGGAAGGTCTATGGGTTCGATGCCCGGGAACACTGGATTGCGCAGGCGCGCTTTGTTGCGGAACACCGCGCTGCAGATAGCTCTGATATCCGCTTCGAGGTCCAAACGCTCGACGCGCTGCACAAGACTGATCAGACATTCGATATCACATGGTTCAGCGGGATTTTCTACCATTTGCCTGATCCAGTTGCGTCCCTGAAATTGGCTGCCGATCGCACGCGTGAGGTTCTCTTTCTGAATACCGCCTGCGTTCCGGTTGAGGACGGTGAAACCGAAACTCCAGGGCTGGTGTTTCGTTCGGAAGGGACAGAGCAATTGATGTCCGGCGTTGACGGGATTTCATGGCTGCCCAGTGGTCCAAAAGTTCTTAGAAACATTCTTCACTGGATGGGATTTGAAGAGGTCAAAACCTACTACTGGGTACAGAATGCAGATAGTGATGGGCAGGGCGACTGCACAAGAACAGGTCGCATCGCAATGGCCGCTGCGCGCGAGCCGCAAACGCTGGCCGATATGCAAGATCTGAAACAGCCGCGAGAGCTGGGACACCAATCTCCCAGGCCCGGTTCATCTCGGAAATCCGTGCTCAGCACGACGCGCGCCAATCCTCAAGCCACAGCCGCATCTCCAGCCCGCCCGTTGCGCTGGGAGGATGACCTGTCCTCGAACGCGCGTGACACGGCCCCGTTCGAGCTGGTTTCTCCGGTATCCGATTGGGACGAGAAAGACTTTGTTTCCCTGCATGCCAACCGTGGTCCCGAAGAAATTCGCGAGCTGCCGGTAATGGAAATGGCCAAGCATGACACAGCGCCCTTGCCCGTCAAAAGTGATCGTGAAGGCTATTGTGGTGACAATCACGAATGGTACTGGCTCTCCGGTCTTCGGGACTATCACCTCACACAACAAATTTTTGAAAGGCACGGGGCAAAGGTGAACCGGCTATTGGATATCGGCTGTGCATCGGGCCGCGTGCTGCGGCACTACGCCTTCCAGTCAGATATTCGCGAGCTTTGGGGAAGCGATATCAACCATCGGCACATTCGGTTCATGAATACTCATATGCCATCGCATGTGCGCACAGTCGCCATGCCCTGCCTGCCGCATCTCCCTACTGAGGACAACTATTTCGATGCGATCACGGCGTTTTCGGTTTTCACCCATATCGACGTTTTCGAAACCGCGTTTCTGGCCGATATTCGCCGCACGTTGAAACCCGGCGGGCTGGCATATCTGACAATTTCGGATGAAAGCCATTGGAACGCCTTGCGAGGAAAGCTCGATGAGGACGGCCCAACCTGGCTAAGCGCATCTTGAGCTACGATCCTGATTTTTCAGATCAGCTCGAGGAGCCTCTGACATTCGGAAATCACTATTACAATCATACAGATACAGGCCCCTATCGAGGCGTCGTCTTTACCCCGCAGGAACACTTACACTCCATCTGGGGGCGCTTCTTTTCCATCGAAGAGGTTATACCCTTCGGTCATGCTCAACAGACTGTTGTTGTATTGAGAAAGTAATCTGCAAGACGTTCCTATACTATTTTGCGCGGTCTTGGATTCGGGCCCGGAACAAGTCAATTGCACTGAAAGATGCACCGTTGGCTTTGGACGCGGCGTCCCGGCTTTGTCCCGATTGATCGCCAGGGCTTCGGGTCGGCTGCGTGTCATATGTCGAAGACCACTTTACCATCCCACCGCCAAGAGGTGCCGGGCGTTGCTGGTATTATGCTGCGAAGACATCGGATCCGAGTTCTTCGCGCCGACGATCCAAGAGATCTCTTGGAAAGCGGTCAGAGTGCCGCAGATCATCTTCTTCTCGTTTAACCTGGCGCCCCCGTCCAAGCTCAATAGCCGTCTGTTCCTGCGCGATGGCCTGCAAGTCAAGATACACCCAGCCGCCTTGCTCAAGCAGCAGGCTGGCCAGGTCCTCATCGTGGACTCTTTGCTGGATCAGGACAACTGGTCCGGATTTCAGCGCCGAAGGGAGGCGTTTTGCATGTCGATAGGCGGCCATGTTCAAGCCGATTGACACACTATCGAAGAGATGATCACCTTTTTCAGCAAAAGCCAGCCGGTCCCTGTTGCCGTAGGCCACCGCACCTCATGTACGATTTGGGCGGGGCCCATGGGTTTAATCGAGGGGTGCGCCGGCGCTTGCTTCGGCGAAGACGGCAGCATTCGCTGCAATGATGCGGATGCGCGTGACCAGGGGCCAAAATTTCGAGTCTGGCCGGATGCGGGGTCTGTGACATCTGTGCGCAGCTTCGCAATAACGGGGGAATGACCATTTGATTTCACCATGCAGAGATGAAGCGCGGAAAGGCGCAGTGGTGTTCCGGGGCAAGGGGCCTATGCAATATCTTTGCCAGGCTGAAAACGATGGCGGCTTCATTGACGATTGACTGGCATATCGACATCGCACCAGTGAAATCCGGTCTCTGGCTGGTGTTGGCGGCGGTCTGGATATTCGCCGGGGTCATTTTGGGACTCTGGTTTATTGGAGTTTGACACCTTGGCGTTTTTGCCTGGGCGCTGATCCTGCCCTTTCCGGTGATCATATCCTGGTATGTATTGCAGAGCATTTTCGCGGATAATGGCCGCTTGCGGCTGGAGCCCGATGGTTTCTGGCGCAGCCTGCCGGGCCGTGACCGCGAGTTCATTCCCTGGGACCGTGTCGTCGCGTTCCGCACTGGCGTGTTCGGCGACCCCCTGGTCACCCGGACAGGCGTCGCCGTGGCCGAGTTCGAATACCACGAAACGAACGGCGCGCTGAAAACCGATCGGCTTGCCAACAATCTGCCCTATAGCGGCGAGCGTCTGGCGCAGTTGATGGAACACGCCCGCCAGCAGGCCGCACTGGGCTGGCCCGAGCGGCCTGTCAGTCTTGCCGGTCTTGCGGAATCGGCCCTGGACCCGGAGCCGTAGGTCTACTCGGCCACGATGATGAACTGCCCCGTTTCGCGGTCGGGCGCGAAGCGCAGTTCCGTCGTCAGATCCGCGTAAACATCGCGGCAGAAATCCAACTCGTCATCAGGCTTGTTGCCGGTGGCGAAGCCGAACAGGGTTTCGGGCCAGCATTTGTCACGGTTAGTCGCAGTCAGACGCACAACCAGATCGTCGGTGTCGGGCCTCAGCGCATGATACAGCGCCCATTCGGTGGAGGCGAGCATGGCACGGGCTTCGGTGGTGGCCGGTTCCGGAGACCTGTTCAGGAAGTCGCTGGCATCTACAGGAGGCAGCGGGGCCTCGATCATGCTCCAGGGGTCGCCGGGGCCATGCGCAAAGAAATCCACAAACGTGTCGGGATACATCACTTCGCGCTCAAAAGACGCGCGCACGGTTGCCGCAACAGCGCCTCCGCCTGCCAGGGGCCAGAATTTATAGGTGGTGATACCCCAGCCGCCGCCTTCCTGGATATAGGCCAGAAAGCGTCCGGTCTGGTCGATGACCGTCTCCTGCCGGTTTCCGAAGACGGAATGAACGATGGCGTGGCCGTCGCGCGTTTCAACGAGCGGATGCGCTTCGGTATCCCCGAAGGCCGAGAGGGCCGTGTAGACATCAACGATGGTGTCTTCGGCGCAAGCGGGTGCGGCGACAACGGCCAAGGCAAAGGCCACGGGCAACGAGGCGCTGGACGGACGGTCTCTAGCCATGGTTGCCAGGCAGAAAACGCCTGCGCGCAGCTTCATACAGGACCGCCAGAAGCGCGCAGGGCAGACAGAGGGGGAGCGCCACGACGGCCAGCCCGGTCAGCGCCATGTAGGGCATGGCCCCCCAGGCGATGACAGCACTTGCCAACACGACCGCGATGAACGGGGTCAAGGCCCCGGCCAATGCGGCCCGGACAAGGCTTCGGCCGCCGCCGCAGGCCATGTGGGCAAGCGCCCCGGCCACAAAGGCGGAAGCCGTCATGATCAGCGTGATCTGCCAGAACCCATCGCCGGTCAGAAAGTATTCGCCCCAGCCGAGGATGACCCCCAGCGCCCCCGCCCACAGGGCGGCGAACAGGCCGAAGGGCCATGCTGGTTGGACCGCTTCATTGAAGCCAGACTTTCTCCGCGCGTCAGTACTGCCCATACAAATGTGCCTTTGTCGTCTTTCCACCGGTTCTTCGGCACCTTACGGATTTTACCTGCTGCATCACTTGCAAAGGACCGGAAATCCCGGGCGATCCTGACTTATGATCTCGATCCGGTTTGCCTGCCCGAGCAAACTGGCGAACTTGTCAGCACTATTAGAGCACATGTAGATCGTCATCCCGCAATACTCGCCAAGGCGTTCCTTACTGCCGCTATAGCAGCGTCCTGACCGTGTATCCGTCACAGGGACGCCGCCGACGAAATTGCTACCGCTATAAAAATTGAATTTCATGTTCTCGGCAGACACGGCGGACATGCTCGCAAGGACAAGGAAAGACGCAGCTATGAGTTTCAGTTTCGCACGTTTCATGGGGGACCCTTTCATAAAGTGGCTTTACCTTGTTTCATAGTGGACCAACCTGCATTTCAGCGACATCCTACAGGTGTACTAGCCGTGCTTTGCAAGGCAGGGCCACTAGGACGGATGTGCTAATGGCCTTTGGCGCGGCGGGCGTTAGAATGCCCAGGAACCGAACTCACCCATTGGGAGCATGGCCATGCACGAACCGGATTTGCGACACGGATTGTGGGCGCTCGCCCCTTGCCTGATCGCCGCGCCCGCGCTGTCTTGTTCCGGCAAGCAGCGGTAAACCGGCGGAGCGGGGCCATTTCGCATCATGAGCACCTCGAGGATCATCATCGCCGACGATCACCCCATCTTCCGGGACGGGCTGCGCCGCCTCGTCCGGCGGGCGATGCCGCAAGCAGAGATCATGGAGGCGGACCGCTTCGAACAGGTCGATGAGCTTGCGACTGAAAAGGCCCCGGATCTTTTCGTGCTCGACCTGCATTTCCCCGGCTTCGACCTGAGCACCGCCATTCGCGATCTGCGCTGTCGGTTCGCGGCCTCGTCCATCCTGGTCGTTTCGATGAACGACGATTCCGAGACCATCGAGCAGGTATTGGCCCATGGGGCCGATGGTTTCGTGTCCAAGGCGGTAAGCCCGGCGCGCATCGGTGATGCGGTTGCCGCCGTGCTCGGGGGCGACCCGGTCGTGCTCGGGCCCGGCGATGCGGTGGAAACGGAGGCAGAGACTGCGGACACGGCAGACCGGTTTTCCCCGCGTCAGCGCGAGGTTCTGAGCCAGATCGTGCAGGGCAGGACCAACAAGGAAATTGCCCGTGATCTCGACATTTCGCCGTTCACGGTGCGGGTGCATGTCTCTGCCGTGCTGAAACTTCTGGGGGCAAGCTCTCGCTCGGCCGCCGCCGCGGTGGGGCGCGACATGGGCTTTTGAGCTTGGATTTCCCGTCGGCTTTGCAAGAGCCCGGGGCCGGGTCCAGCGGATGCCCCCTCACACGCGCCCGTGCGGGCCTTGCGCGTTCAAACAAAGGCTGGTCAGCGTTGCGCGAAGCTTGGCCGGGCTGACGGGCTTGTGCAGGACAGGCGCATCAAGCCGGGCCGCGACAGGCCCGGCTTCGGCAACCGAATGACCGGTCAGGACGGCGACGGGAATGTCCCACCCCGCCCGGTCGCGCAGCACATGGATCAACTCCGATCCGCCTATCTCGCCCTGTGCCGGGATGTCGGTGAGGATGATGTCGCATGCCTGTGCCTGCGACGGCGGGGCATCATGCACCTCCACGAGACACCCCCACCGCTCCAGAAGCCGGACGGTGGCGGCGCGGATGACCGGGTCGCTGTCGATCAGGCATATGCGCCGCCCCGACAGCGGATGCGCCCGTGCGGGGGAAACACGCTCGGCCTCGGCCGGGTCGACCTGGTCAAGGCCGAAGATCGTCACGCTGGTGCCCTTGCCCGGGATCGACGACAGGCGCACATCAAGATCGAGCAGATCGCCCAGCCGCCTGACGATCGCCAGCCCGAGCCCCATGCCCTCGACCTCGGGCGCGCTCGAGGCATCGAGGCGGTAGTACTCTTCGAAGACCGCCTCGGCCTGCGACGGGTCGATGCCGGGCCCGGTGTCACAGATCTGCAGGCCCAGACGACCTCCCGACCGTCGCGGCCCGATCAGAACCTGGCTGCCCGGCGCATACTTGAAAGCGTTGCTCAGAATGTTCTGCACCATGGTGGCCAAAAGACCCGCGTCGGTGTGCACCCAAGCGGCGGAGCCCACGGCCCGAAGCCGACACCCCCGGCGCCGCGCCGCGTCCCTGTTCTGGTCGACGAGCCGCGCGACGAGATCCCCGAGATCGGCAGGTGCTGCGCGGGGTGTCACGCCGCCAACCTCCAGCCGGAAGATATCGAGCAGCGACCCGAACAGATGGGTTAGGGACTCCACCGATTTCTCGATGGAATTCACCATGTCCCGCTGATCTTCCTCGAGGCTGGTTTCCTTCATCGACGCCGTGAATAACCCGATGGCATGGACGGGCTGGCGCAGATCGTGGCTGGCCTGCGCGAGGAATGATGATTTGGCCCGGTTGGCGTCCTCGGCCGCGTGCCGGGCCTGGTCGAGTTCCCCGGCGACCACCGTAAGCTCGGCAACCTTTTCCTCGAGCGACTGGGTGAGACGCTGGTTGGTCACCAGGAAGCGGAACATGCGCACGCACAGGATGCTCAGGATCATCGCGTAGAGCAGCATCATCAGCGCCACGAGCACGCCTTCGAGGCGCGGGTTGTGAAGCACATGCGCCAAGGCCAGCAGTGATGTTGACGTCCATATGGATACAAAACACGAGCGCGGGACGGCGTGTTGCGATGAAACGGCCCCCAGTGCCGTGCCACCAAGCGCGAGGGAGTAGAGGGTCAAGACCTGAAAGCTGGCCTCGCTCGCGCTTATGGCACCACTTCCCCAGGTTAGCCCGACGATGGTCGTCAGTCCGGTATGAAACCACCCCGCGCGCAGGGTTGCATGCCCGAATTTGCTCTTGCGCCGCGACTGGTAGCGGCAGAGCGAGGCCAGGGTGAGAGACAGCAGCACCATGATGCCGCTCCACCAGAACGGCCATGTGCTATCAGGAAGCGCGTTGATCAGCAGTGTCGAGGTCAGCCCGATCACGCCGATATGCACCAGCCAGCCCTGGAATCCGAGATCGAACAGATAGTCGACCTGCCAGTGCCGTGCTTCGAACAAGCGCCTGCGTGTAACCAAACCGTAACCCGACCGTTTCCCTGACCCGTCCTAGAGAGCGGGTTGAAACGGCTGTGTCAATGAATGGAGACAGGGCAGACCAAAGTTTCCGGCCAGCGTGGCGGTGGGTCAATTTGCGCAGAACCGCCGCATCTTTTCGCGCACGGCCCAGCCTTCCCCGGTGATCTGCCACGCTGAAGACCGAATGCCAATCATACACCTGTCCGAGTTGCCGACACGGCCCGCGCAGCTCAATATTCGGACGTAACAAGACGTTCTCGCCGCCCCCCAAACCAATGAGGTCCACATGTTTCGTCCCGCCCTCCTTGCCGCCCTGACCCTGATCCCATCGGTTCCGCAGGCACAAACCCTGCATCTTGAAACTGTGTTCGAGAACGCATGCGTCGCGCCATATGATCTGTTCTTCGGGGAAACCGAAGACTACCTGCGCGGATGGGGGTTCGAGATTTTTCCGAATGACGACTGGACCGCGTTCGAGCACCAGAGAACCGGGATGCAGGGGTTTTATTCGTCCAATCCCGAAGACATGTTCTGCAGGATCCATGATCCCAATGGCAACCCCGAGACCGCGGATCGCGCCGCGCGGACACTCCTGTCCGGGTATTTCGGGAAAACCCCGACCGCGCTCACCCCGGCTAACGGCGTATCGGCCTGGGGCATTCCGGAGGGCGGCTGCTGTCACCTCGTCATCGAGATCGCAAACAGATCGCCCCAGGACATGCCGGGCGGCGCATTCATGTCCCTCTACCTGCGCGACAGATAGGCGTGGAACCTCTGTTCATGCGTCGCCTCGAAGGCCCCGCAATAGCACATCTGTCCGAAATGCCAGGCCACCCCCTAAGGCTGCTACACATTCATCCATGACCTGTTCAAGAAATCGAAAGGAGTAGAAGAATGAAACAGGCGGCGAACACGTTTTTGGCGACGGCTTTCGTCATCCTTGCCACCTCCGCGACCGCGTCGGCAGAGAACCTGAGATTGAATTTCTACAGTGGAAGCCAAATCATTGGCGGCGTGCCGGTGACCGACACCCGCTCCGGCAGGTGCTAGAGTGGCAGCAAGGAATACTTGGGGGAAATGTGTGGAATTGACCTCTACATCTGCTCTGGCAGCTCCTCTAAGTTCAATGATCTGAGGGGCCGTGCGAGCGGAGCGGAAGTCAAGGCCATCGACCGCCCGGGCCGTCCGGTCATCTGCGGCTGAGGACGCAAACACGCATGCTACCGCAGGATCACCCTGCGTGGCCCTGCTCCCACAACGCTTTCAACGCGACGTTCGGCAATTGATCCTGCAATTTGCAAAATTCGTAAGGATTGCAGCTAATTCTTCTTTCGCCACTCTTTCTTTCGCCGCAGACGGAGAAGGCGCCCGGACCAACGTGATCCTGAAGGACATCAAGTCGAGCGCGGCATTCTGAGGCACCGATAGCCGCCTGTCTTCTGGCAGAAAGAGGAAGAGCACGTAGGATGCCACCGGGGTTGGCCCGGGGCGCATGAGGTCAGGCGGAGGCCGGGAGGCCGAGGATTTCGCGGGCCTGGCGCGGCGTGGCGACGGGGCGGGCATATTTTTCGCAAAGCGCGGCGGCGCGGGTGATAAGCGCGGCGTTGGAGGGGGCGAGGGTGTGCTTGTCGAGGCGGATATTGTCCTCGAGCCCCGCGCGGGTGTGTCCGCCCGCGGCGATGGCCCATTCGTTCAGCACGATCTGATTGGGTCCGATCCCTGCGGCACACCATTCGGCCTGCGGCGCGCGGGTCTGCATTGTCTGGACGTAGAAGTCGAAGACGGCCTTGTCGGCGGGCATGGCGTTCTTCACACCCATGACGAACTGGACGTAGAGCTTGCCGAAGAGCCTGCCCTCCTCGTGCATGCGGATGGCCTGCAGGATGTGGCTCAAATCGAAGGCCTCGATCTCGGGGGTGATCTCGTATGTCTGCATTTCCTGGCTGAGCCAGGCGACGAGATCGGGGCTGTTCTCGTAGACGCGGGTTGGAAAGTTGTTGGAGCCGACGGAGAGCGAGGCCATGTCGGGGCGCAATGGGAGCATGCCGCCGCGCTCGCGGCCCGCGCCCGAGCGCCCGCCGGTGGAGAACTGGAGGATCGCCTCCGGGGCGTGCTTGCGCAGGGCGTCTTTCAGGCGTGCGAATCTCTCCGGGTCGGAGCTGGGCGTTTCGTCGTCGTTGCGCACATGGGCGTGGATGATCGACGCGCCGGCCTCTATGGCTGCGAGGCTGCTCTCCACCTGCTCGGAAATGCTGATCGGCACGGCCGGATTGTCGGACTTCCTTGGCAGGCTGCCCGTGATCGCGCAGCAGAGGATGCAGGGTTTGCTCATGGCGTGGGCCTCAGATGTCGAAGAAGACGGTCTCGTTCTCGCCTTGCAGGCGGATGTCGAAGCGATAGCTGCCGCCCTCGCGCCGGGCGATGAGGGTCTGGCGGCGGTGTTCCCATTCGATCGTGTTCAGGACCGGGTCGGACCCGTTGTCCTCATCCTCGAAATAGAGCCGCGTGTTGAGGCCGAGATTGATCCCGCGGGCGACGATCCAGAGGGTGATATGGGGCGCTTGCGTGGTGCCGTTCCGCCCCGGCGTGGGGCCTGGCTTGACCGTGTCGAAGCCCCATTCGCCTGTCTCGAAATCACTGATGACGCGGCCCCAGCCGCGAAAGCCCTCCTCGACCTCGCCGGCGCTTTCCTCGTGGGCGTAGACGCCTTTCGAATTGGCCTGCCAGGCCTCGATGAGCACGTCCTTGACGGGCGCGCCCGTCCCGTCGAGGACGATGCCTTCGACGCGGATGCGCGCGCCTTCCGCATTTGGGCCGGCGATGTCCCGGCCCAGCTCTTCGCGGTAGATCTCGAAGCCCGCCGCCCCGGGGGCGAGGCCGATATGAACGTAAGGCCCGGCCGTCTGGGAGGGGGTTTCCTTGAGATACTTCGG
Organism: Rhodobacteraceae bacterium 63075; assembly: GCA_003417655.1. GTDB lineage: Bacteria > Pseudomonadota > Alphaproteobacteria > Rhodobacterales > Rhodobacteraceae > Lentibacter. The sequence goes on along the minus strand of QVMW01000001.1, from coordinate 478,246 downwards.
CGTGTTGCTCATGTCAGTTCCCCTCCAAACGGTTCTCGAAGAGCGTCGAGCGGCGCCCGCGCAGCACGATGTCGAACCTGTAGGCGATGGTGTCGAGCGGGATCGTCGCGTTCATGTCGAGCTTTGCCGTGAGCCTGTCGATGGCTTGCGCGTCGGGGATCGTGTTCACGATCGGGCAGGTCGCGATCAGCGGATCGCCTTCGAAATAGAGCTGCGTGATGAGGCGCTGGGCGAAGGCGGAGCCGAAGAGCGACAGGTGGATATGAGCGGGGCGCCAATCGTTCACCCAGTTGCGCCAGGGGTAGGCGCCGGGCTTGACGGTGCGGAAATAGTAGTAGCCCTCAGCGTCCGTCAGCGTGCGCCCGCAGCCGCCGAAATTGGGGTCGATCGCGCCGAGGTAGGTGTCCTTCTTGTGGCGGTAGCGGCCCGAGGCGTTGGCCTGCCAGATCTCGACAAGCGTGTTCGGCACGGGGCGCGCGTTCTCGTCGAGCACGCGGCCATGGACGATGATGCGCTCGCCGATGGGGCTTTCGCCGGGCTGCGCGAAATTCGAGAGCAGATCATTGTCGAGAGGATCAATGTCGCCATGGCCGAAGCGCGGCCCGGTGATCTCGCTGACCGTGTTTTCCAGCGAGATGGCCGCGTATTGCGGCGAGCGGGTCAGGCTCGTCTTGTAGTCACGCGCGAGCGCGGGCGGATGCCAGCGGCGGTCGCGTTGATAGAACTCGGCGGGTGTCATGTTTCGGCCTCCATCTCTGCGTAGGTTTGCTTGGCCAGCTTCAGGGCGTGGTTGGCGCGCGGCACGCCTGCATAGATGGCGACATGCTGGAAGGCTTCGAGCACGTCTTCTTTCGAGGCCCCGGTGCGTGCCGTGGCGCGGATATGCATCGGGATCTCGTCAAAGTTACCAAGGGCCGCCAGAAGCGCAAGGGTGAGCATGGAGCGCTCGCGGTCACTGATTGCCTCCGAGGCCCAGACTGTCCCCCAGGCGCCCTCGGTGATGAGGGACTGGAAGGGGGTGTCGAACTCTGTTCTGGCGGCTTCGGCGCGGTCGACATGGGCATCGCCGAGGATGCGGCGGCGCGTTTTCATGCCTTTTGCGTAGCGGTCGGTCATGGGCGGTCCTTCAATAGGGCAGGCCGACGTAATTCTGCGCCATGACGCTCTGGGCGTCGTCGTTGGAGCGCAGGAAGTCGATATCGGCCTTTTGCATCTTGAGATCGAACGCGGACTGGTCGGGGAAGCGGTGAAGCAGGTTGGTCATCCACCACGAGAAGCGCTCGGCCTTCCAGACGCGGGCGAGGGCGCGGTCGCTATAGGCGTCGAGCGCCTCGGTGGAGCCGTCCAGATAGTGCTGGCGCAGGCCCTGGTAGAGATAGTGAATGTCGCTGGCCGCCGTGTTGAGCCCCTTCGCCCCCGTGGGCGGGACGATATGGGCCGCATCGCCACACAGGAACAGCCGCCCCCAACGCATCGGCTCTGTGACGAAGCTGCGCAGCGGCGCGATGCTCTTCTCGATCGAGGGGCCGGTGACGAGCTTTTCGGCATGGGCCGCGGGGATGCGGCGCTTCAGCTCCTGCCAGAAGGCGGCATCTGTCCAGTCCTCGGGGCTGTCGGAGAGCGCGCACTGGATGTAGTAGCGCGAGAGGTTGGCGTTGCGCATGGAGCAGAGCGCAAAGCCGCGCTCCGAGGCGGCATAGATCAGCTCGTCATTGACGGGAGGTGTCTCCGAGAGGATGCCCAGCCAGCCGAAAGGGTAGGTCTTTTCGTATTCGCGGCGGAGTGTGAGCGGGATGGTCTGGCGCGAGACGCCGTGGAAGCCGTCGCACCCGGCGATGAAGTCGCAATCGATGCGGTGCTCGTTGCCGTCCTTTTCAAAGGTGACGTAGGGCGCATCGCTGTCTGCCCCGTGAATTTCCACGCCATCGACCTCGAAGATCGTCTCTGCGCCTGCCGCTTCGCGGGCCTCGTAGAGATCACGGGTGACCTCCGTCTGGCCATAGACGACGACCGATCTGCCCGTGTGTTTCCGGAAGTCGATGCTGAACTCAAGGTCTCCATAGGAGATGATCGTGCCGTCATGGATGAAGCCCTCGGTCTCGAGCCGCTCGGCAACACCGGCCTCTCGCATGAGGTCCACGAGGCCCGTCTCGAGGATACCCGCGCGGATGCGCGAGAGCACGTAATCCCGCGTCTTGCGTTCGAGCACGACGGCCTCGACGCCGATCTTGTGCAGGAGTTGCCCGAGCAGGAGGCCGGAGGGTCCGCCGCCGATGATGACCACTTGTGTGCGCATGGCTGAGTCCGTGATTGGTTGTTTCGCTCATATTTGATGTTTGAAATAGGCATGTAAAATGAATAATGGTGGCAAATAGTTATCAAAAAAGGAAAGTATGGACAGGCGCATCAAGTTCCGGCAGGTGGAGGCCTTCGTCGAGATCGCCCGGCAGGGAAGCTTCAAGGCCGCCGCCGAGGCGCTCGGGCTGACGCAGCCCGCGATCTCGAAGATCCTGCGAGACCTCGAGGATATCATGGGCGCGGCGCTGATGGAGCGGGGGCGCGGCGGCGTGACGCTGACGGCGGAAGGCGAGGTGTTCCTTGCGGCGGCAGAAGCGAGCCTCGGGGCGCTCCGGCAGGGCTTCGACGGGGTGGCGCGGCTCGGTTCGGGCGCGGCGGGGCGGATCGCCGTGGGCGCGCTGCCGAGCGTTGCGGCGCGCGTCCTGCCCAAGGCGGCGCTTGGCTTCCAGGTGCTTGCGCCGGAGATCACGCTGAGCTTGCAGGAGGGCCCGCATGGCTACCTGATGGACCGTCTGCGTGGCGGCGCGTTGGAGCTTGTCGTGGGGCGGATGGGACCGGCCGAGACGATGCGCGGCATCACCTTCACCCAGCTCTATTCCGAGCGGGTCGCCTTCGTCGTCCGGAAGGGGCACCCGCTTTCGGGGCAGGGGAGCCTCGCCGCGCTGCGCGACTATCCGGCGATCTATCCGGAGGACGAGGCGGCGATACGCCCGCTCGTGGCGCGTCTGTTCATCTCGCGGGGCATGGCGATCCTGCCCCGCCGGATCGAGACGGTGTCCGGTGCCTTCGGGCGGGCCATGTGCCTTATGAGCGACGCGGTCTGGATCATATCGGAGGGCGTCGTGGCTGGCGATATCGCGGCGGGGCGGCTTGAAATACTGCCCATCGATGCGGAGCTCACGGCAGGACCCATCGGCGTGATGGCCCGGGCCAGCGAGGCGCCCAGCGGTCCTGCGCGGCTCTTTCGGCGCAGTCTCGGCGAGGCTGTCGAGGCCCTCGGGCTGAGCGCCTGAGAGGGTTTCGAACGAGCTACGCCAGCCCGAAATCAGCCCAGTGCGAATCGCTCGATCAGTTCGAAGCGACCGTCATCGCGCTCCCCGGACAGACAGATGCTATCCAGGCGATGCGCCCCGGTCACGGATGCTGCCTCGCGCGTCACATCCGTGGCAACGCGCTCGACATCACCTTTCGCCACAGGCCCGGTCAACGTGATGTGAAAGCGGAACTCGTCCATGACGTAAGGATAACCCCAGCGCGACAGGAGCGCCGCCTGGTGCGGGCTGAGCCGCGCCGGGTTGCGCCGCGCCAGCTCCGCCTCGGTCAATGGCGCGCGATAGCCGTCCAGCTCTTCCACGCAGGCCGCCGCCAGGAGCTCCAGTTGCTCGGAGCGCCGCTGCGGGACCAGCGCGAAGAAACTCCCGATCCGCTGCACGTCGAGCGCGAAGGAGACAGGCGCAAGCCCCTGCGCCAGACGCGCGACGGCCTCTTTCAACCCGGTCTCGCCCCGGGCCTCGGCCAGCCGGAAAGGTGCCTTGAGCGTCGCGTGAAAGCCGTATTTCGAGGGCCGCTTCACAAGCTCGGGCCGCGCGGGTGGATGCGTCTCGCCGCTGCGAATGTCCCAGCCGAGCCAGCCTGCACCCCAGTCGCCCTGCGCCCCGTCCGGGCAATGATAGATCGCGTATCGCGTCATGCAGCCTCTCCCCTTTGCCCGCTCGCCATCTGGCACAGAAGCTCGAACATGATCGACACGCCGAGATAGGCTGTGCCGCCCGAAGGGTCGAAGGGCGGCGAGACTTCCACGAGGTCCGCCCCGACGATATTCACGCCGGCCAGCCCGCGCACCACGTCGAGCGCCTCGAAGGAATTCGGCCCGCCGACTTCCGGCGTCCCCGTCCCCGGCGCGAAGGCCGGGTCCACAAAGTCGATGTCGTAGCTCACATAGGTCGCGCCCGTCCCCGCCACCTCGCGCGCCTCGGCCATCACGTCCCGCGCGCCGCGCGCATGAAACTCCTCGATCGGGACGATCCGGATCCCCTCCGCGCGGGCGAAATCGCGGTCCTCGCTGTCATATTGCGTCCCCCTGATCCCGATCATGATGACCCGCGAAGGATCAAGCAGCCCCTCCTCGCAGGCGCGGCGGAAGGGCGTGCCATGGGTGTACATCGTGCCGCCGAAATAGGAGCGGTAGAGGTCCGTGTGGCTGTCGAAGAGGATCAGGCCCACAGGCCCCGTCGCCGCCACGGCGCGCAGGATCGGCAGGGTCGAGAGATGATCGCCCCCCGCCGTCAGCGGCCGGATTCCCGCGGCCAGGACCTCCTCGTAAAACCCCGTGATCCGGCGCATGCTGTCCGCGATATCCGCCGGGTTCGGCCCCACGTCGCCGAGGTCCGCGCAATTGGCCAGCTCAAAAGGCCGGATGCCGCTCACGCCATGCTCTGCGCGGATCATCGTCGAGGCATCCCGGAGCTGGCGCGGCCCGTGGCGCGGGCCGGGGCGGTTCGTCGTCCCGCTGTCCCAGGGCACGCCGACAAGGCCGATATCCACATCCGAGAGCCGGGCATGATCGAGCGGGACATGCGGCAGGCGCATGAAGGTCGGAATGCCGGCGAAGCGCGGCAGGTCCATGCCCGAAACGGGCTGGAAGAAATCGTCACTCATGGCAGTCTCCCCGGTCTTTTTTGTGCCGTCACCGGCCCATCGCCCTGCGCCTCGATCCGCGCGATCGCGGCGTCTATCGGCTCATGAACCACGGCCATGTGATGCACGTTCGCGTGCAGCAGGGTCGCCTCGTCGGCCACCCAGGCGACATGCCCCTTCCAGAAGAGCAGATCGCCGCGCGCATGGCCTCCCCCGGCCTCGTCGAAGGCCGCCTCCTGCAAATCGCTGTCCCCGGGGCAAGCCATTCCGCAAAGGGTGCAGGCGATCTGCACCAGCCCCGAGCAGTCGATCCCCCAGGCGCTGTTCCCGCCCCACAGATAGGGCGTGCCAAGCAGCCGCTCGGCAACCGAGACAGGGTCCGGCTCCGGCCCGATCTCGCGCAAGTGAGCGCGCGGCACGAAGCCTGCATCGGTGCTGGCAAAGCGCGCGCTCTCGCCGTCCACGGCCAAAAGGCTGCCAAGGCTGAGCCCCATCAGCTCCGGGCTCTTGAAATCGGGCTCCGCGTAGGCATGGCTCGCCCGCGCGGTCACCACATGGGTCGGCGCTGTTCCCTCTCCCAGTGCGTCGAGGGGCACATAACCCACGTAGCCATCCGCCGCGGCCTCCACGAAAGCCCAGCCTTCGCGTTCCTCGTAGACGGTGACGCCAGCGCCGCGGATGAGCTGGCGGTCCCTTGCCTCTCCCGGCGCGCGCAAGAGGTCTGCCACGGGCGCTGCCACCTGTCGCGCCGCCCCGCTGGAGAACGTATCGGCCGCGACCTCCCCGCGCAGGCGCTCGGCGGCCACGCGGCCATTGGCCGGGGTCAGGCGGCGGTCGCTCACAGGCCCAGCGCCTCCGGCAGCGCCTCGAGAATGGCCCGCGCGCCCATGCCGACGCCGCCCTTGGGCCGGGCGGGCTTGGCCTCCGGGTTCCAGCCGTAGATGTCGAAATGCGCATAGGGCACATCGCCGGCAAAGCGCCTCAGGAAGAGCGCCGCCGTGATCGCCCCGGCAAAGCCGCCCTTGGGCGCATTGTCCAGATCGGCGATCCCCGGCTCGATCATCGCCTCGTAGGCCGGCCAGAGCGGCAGCCGCCAGACCGGGTCGGCCACGCGTGCGCCCGCAGCGTCCAGCGCGGCGGAAAGGCCCGCTTCATCGGTGAAATAGGGGGAGAGATCAGGCCCCACGGCGACCCGCGCCGCGCCCGTCAGCGTGGCCATGGAGATCATCAGCGCGGGGTCTTCCTCGGCCCCGTAATCCAGCGCATCAGCCAGAACGAGCCTACCTTCCGCATCTGTGTTGTTGATCTCCACGGTCAGCCCCTTGCGGCTGGTCAGGATGTCACTGGGCCGGAAGGCATCCCCGCTCACCGCGTTCTCCACCGCCGGGATCAGTACGCGCAGCTGCACTTGGAGCCCCAACGCCATGATCATATGCGCAAGCCCGAGGACGGTCGCCGCCCCGCCCATGTCCTTCTTCATCAGGCCCATGGATGCGGCGGGCTTGAGGTTGAGCCCGCCGGAGTCAAAGCACACGCCCTTGCCCACCAGCGTGAGCTTCGGCCCCGCCCCGCCCCAGCGCATGTCGATGAGCCGGGGCGCTTGCGCGCTCGCGCGCCCGACCGTGTGCACCAGCGGGAAATTCTGTTCCAGAAGGTCATCGCCGCGCACCGTCTCCATCCGCGCGCCATGCGTCTCGGCCAGAGCCTTCGCCGCCGCCTCCAGCTCGGCCGGCCCCATGTCATTGGTCGGGGTGTTGATCAGATCGCGCGTCAGCGCCTCGCCCGCCGCGATCGCCTCCAGCTTGTCCTTGTCGACGCCCTCAGGCGTCACGAGCCGTGCCGTCGCGCCCTGCGACTCGGCGTAGCGGCCAAAAGCGTAGCGGCTCAGCAGCCAGCCCAGGGACTCGGCCTCGAGTTCCGCGCCCTCAAGGCCGCTCTTAAGAACGTAGTCGCCCTCGGGCAGCTTCGCCGCCGCGGCGGCGAGCGCGAATCGGCCCCGTTTGCGCTGCGCCGCGCTGCCATAACCGGCCAGCGCGCAGGTGATCTCGCCCGCCGCGCCCGGCACCGTGAGCACCTCGCCGATACCGCCGCCAAACCCCGAGGCGCGCACCCAGGCTTGCACGGGCTGCGCCTGCGCTGAGATCCAGCCCTCCAGCGCATCGCTTTCGAGCAGGTGAAGCGGCACGGCAGCCTCGGTTGTTCGGGAAAATGTCAAAGTCACGGCGCGGCCCTCCTGTTTGAGGGCCAGCCTAAAGCCTTTCGAGCAAGGCCTGCAACGCGGCTTTTCGCACTGGGCTCAGATCGTCATGTCCTGCAACTGCCAGATCTCGGTGATCGAGGCCTCGCCCGCCCTGAGAAGTCTTTGCAGCACGGCGGCCAGGGCGATATCGTCGCGCTGGTCGATGCAGCAGATGACATCGCCCGCGACCTTGGCCAGCATCACCATCCCGATCTGCCCGGCAATGGCCGCCATCGTGCGCACGGCCTTGCGCAGCCTGGCCGCCTCGCCCTCGCGATAGAGCCGCTCCGATTGCGCCAGCTTGAGCGCCAGCTCCTCCATCGCGCGGCAGACCACGTCCTCTGCGGCCACGTCGCCAAGCTCGTCAAAGAGCCGCTCGAGCGCTTGCGCATCGAGGCGGGCCTGCTCCTGCATCGGCAAATACGTCACGGGCCGCTCGCGCACCGGCTCTTTCGTCATAGGCAGAATTTTCCCTCGTTCCACGTCTCTCACCCTTCGGTCTTGCCCCTACACAGGCGCGAGACTGGCGCGAAACCCTTCGCAAAAGGTTTACCCCGCGCGGTGTTTTCCCTCGAATTCTGCGCAAATGCCCGCTATTTACCGCCGGTGACACATCACGCGCGGCCATGCCGACAGGACCGACATGAAACAAGCAAAGCCCCTGCCCTCCTATCTCGTCCAGCGCTACCACGGCTGGCGCGCGACGACATATGCCACGAACGAATCCTGGTATCGCCGCCTGGCCGACGAGGGCCAGCACCCCCGCGCGATGGTCATTTCCTGCTGCGACAGCCGCGTCCATGTCACATCGATCTTTGGCGCCGACCAGGGCGAGTTCTTCCTGCACCGCAACATCGCCAACCTCGTGCCGCCCTACAAGCCCGACGGCGCCCAGCACGGTACCTCCGCCGCCGTGGAATATGCCGTCACCGCGCTCAAGGTCGCCCATGTCATAGTGCTCGGCCACTCCTCCTGCGGCGGCGTGGCTGGCTGCCATGCCATGTGCTCGGGCGCGGCGCCGGAGCTCGAGGAGAAAAGCTCCTTCGTCGGCCGCTGGATGGACATCCTGCGCCCCGGCTACGAGCGGGTGAAAGACCTCGACACCGCCGCGCAGGTGCCCGCTCTGGAGAAGCAGGCGGTTCTCGTCTCGCTGGAAAACCTCATGACCTTCCCGTTCCTCAAGGAGGATGTGGAGGCAGGCCGCCTGACCCTGCACGGCCTCTGGCACGACATCGGCGAAGGCGCGGTCGAGCAATACGTCCCGGAGCAAAACAGCTTCAAGCGCATCTGAGGGGCCCGGGGCACCAAGTCCGCAATACTACCCTGCCTTTTTTCTTGCCCCAAATATCCTGGGGGGTTCGGGGGGCAAAGCCCCCCGCCTTATCGGATTTGCAAGGCAAATCCGAAACTAGCGCAGGACCTTGCCTTCCGGCCATTCCAGCTCGTAGCTCAGCGAGATCTCCCGCGTCTCGCCCACGCCGAGCGCGAACTCCCAGGCCAGCACGCCCCGGCGTCCGTCCACATCCTCTTCATCCGGTCGCGGGTTGGCACGCCAGTCGATCTCCAGCGCCTCCTGCTCCGAATAGGGCACCCGGTCAAAGAGCTTCACGGGCCAGCTCTCACCTGTGAGGTTCTCCACCTCGAGGCTGACGGCCTCGCTCAGCTCGGTTGACCGCGAGATCATGCCTCGGTCGCCCTCGTTGCGGGTGACGTCCCGCGTGAGCCTGAGCCCGTCGATCGCCCCGAAGGCAATGTCCGCCTCCCCGCCCGCAGGGATCACCTGGCCAAGCCGGGACGGGCCCACGAAACGCCCGTCGACATAGAGGTTCACATGCGCGCTCGGCAGGATCAGCTCGCCCATGTCATTGGTGATCGAGGCCATCATGAAGCCCGTCTCGTCATGAAGCGGCGCCGCGAAGGCGCGCACCTGCGCATCGGTCTCCACGGTCCCCAGGGTGATCCTCAGCGCATCGGCCGCGTTGGCGATGCTCACGGGCTCGGGGTAATCATAGCTCACGGCCAGCCCGTCATAGCTCGGCACGGCCTCTGCGCTCTTGGCGTTGGCAGGCTCCATGAGCGGGGCCTCCTGCGCGCGCTGCCCGGACAGGCTGTCCGCCTCGTATTGCACCGAGGCGCGCGGCATGGGCTTGGGCGGATCAACCACCCGCCGCTGCCAGGCAAAGACCTCACGCGGCTCGATCTGATCGCTCGGGCGCACCGTGGAGAGCGTGAGGCGCACATCCTCCCAGTTCTCCCCCGTATCCTGCGCCACCAGCGCGCCACGCGCGATCTCCAGCGCACCGCCTTTCTTGTCGAGCCGCATGTCATAGGTCGGCTGCCAGCCGGCCGCCTCGTGAAGATAGGAGATACGCATCACGCCCTGCACGGGTTCGTCGGCGCTGGCCGCGACAGTCAGCATCGCGTAGTCTGTCTCCTCGGTCTCGAGCGCCGCAAGGGCACGACGCGCCTTGTCCAGCTCGTCGCGCAGCCCCTTCAACGCCCGGTCCGCCGCCTCAGCCCGTTGCTGCGCCTGGAGCGCGCTGCGCCGCGCCTCGAGCGTCTCCTCGCCGATCATCCGCGCCAGCTCGCCCAGGGCCGGAGCATCTTTGCCATCCGCCGCCTCGCCTCTCCCAAGCGTTTCGAGAAACGCGATCCGCGCCTTGGCCGCGTCGATCTCCAGCCGCGTCTCGGCGATATCCCCCTCGGCCGCGCGCAGCTCAGCTTCGAGCCGTTCCACCTCGGCCTCCGCCGCGGCGATCTCGGCCGATGTCTCCGCATCGCGCGGCGGGACGAAATCGCCCCGCGTTGTCACCGCGCCCAAAGCCGCGCCCTCCAGTTCGACCCGCAGCGACTGTACGGGCGTCGAGCGCGGCAAATCACCGATCACGAACTCGTGCCGACCGGCCGGAATCTCGAAGGGCACCTCCCGCAGGATCGTCGCGCCCTGCGGATAGAGCGTCGCCGCCGTGACCTCGCTTTCAAGCTGGTATGTCTCGGCAAGAAGGGCTGTCGGAAACAGGGACAGGACGAGAATGGAACAACGCATGAGAGACCTCCGGAGATTTACCGCGATTAGGCGTCAGCTTTCCTTCTGGCGCAACCCGGTCATTCGGAACTGGCCTTGGTTTACTCGAATTTTACCGAATCTCGGCGAAGCTTTGCCCATGGAACAGCTCGAGACGAAGATGCCCGCCGAAATGATCCGCGCCTTGCAGCAGATCGCCCGGGCGCAAGACATTTCAATCGGCCAGTTGCTTCGCAATCTGGCCGCGAAGGAAATCTCCCGCCTGCACAAGGCGAGGCCGCCCAACAGGGCGGACGAGCGGCTCGTCGCGCCCTTGCGTGCGCGCCTCGCTGGTGATCTTGCCCATGCAGCTTGTTGGGATGATTTGCAGACACGTCTGCGCTGCAAGGGCTACGAGCTGCGCGAGGCCGGCGGCGGCCTCGCGCTTCATGCGTATCCGTCCGGCGCACGTCAGTGCAAGGCCAGCGAGCTTGGCTTCAGCTACTCGCGGCTCATGCGCCGATTCCACGCGCCTTTTCCGGGCCACGCCCATACCTGGCTGGCCGAACGCTTCCTGCATCAAGGCAAGGATGACGACGATCCCGTCCTGATCGAAGACCCCTGAATGAAACAAGGGCCGCCCCGGAGAGCGGCCCTTCGCAGGATTCACAGCGCATGCATCACCCCTTCTTGAGGACCTCGCGCCCCAGCAGCTCCGCGATCTGCACCGCGTTCAGCGCCGCGCCCTTGCGCAGGTTGTCGGAGACGCACCACAGGTTCAGGCCGTTGTCGATGGTGCCGTCCTGGCGGATGCGGCTGATGAATGTGGCAAAATCGCCCACGCATTCGATCGGCGTGACATAGCCACCATCCTCGCGCTTGTCGATCACCATGACCCCCGGCGCCTCGCGCAGGATGTCACGCGCCTCGTCCTCGTCGAGGAAGTCCTCGAACTCGATGTTGATCGCTTCGGCGTGCCCGACGAAAACAGGCACGCGCACACAGGTCGCCGTGACCTTGATGGACGGATCGACCATCTTCTTGGTCTCGGCCACCATCTTCCACTCTTCTTTCGTGGAGCCATCCTCCATGAAGACGTCGATATGCGGGATCACGTTGAAGGCGATCTGCTTGGGGTAGACCTTGCGCTCATAATCGCTCGTCGGGTTGTAGACGGCCTTGGTCTGGTCCCAGAGCTCGTCGATCCCATCCTTGCCCGAGCCGGAAACCGACTGGTAGGTGCTCACCACCACCCGCTTGATCTTCGCGCGGTCATGCAACGGCTTCAGCGCCACGACCATCTGCGCGGTCGAGCAGTTGGGGTTGGCGATGATGTTCTTCTTGGAGTAGCCGTGAATGTCCTCCGGGTTCACCTCGGGCACGATCAGCGGCACCTCGCTGTCGTAGCGATAGAGCGAGGAGTTGTCGATCACGACACAGCCGGCCTTCGCGGCCTTGGGCGCATAGTCCTTCGTGGCCGCAGAGCCGACGGCGAAGAGCGCAATGTCCCAGCCGGTGAAATCGAATGTATCGAGGTCTTCCGTCTTGAGCGTCGCATCGCCAAAGCTCACCTCCGTGCCCAGCGATTTGCGGCTGGCGAGCACGGCGATCTTCTCCACGGGGAACTGGCGCTCCGCGAGGATGTTCAGCATTTCACGGCCCACGTTTCCGGTGGCGCCGACGACAACGACATTATAGCCCATCTGGCTGCTCCTTTAAGTCAAAAGACGCTGCCCAATAGCGCAGCCAGTGCGCAGATTAAAGCAAGAAAGCCGGTCGTCCGCTCAGTCCGTCCGGTCGCGCGCGAAAAGATAGATCACGAGCCCGAGCGCCACCAGGACTCCATAAAAGATGAAAAGCGCCTGGTAAGGCTCCGGGGCCGCCTGCGCAGTCTCGGCCTGCGCCGCATATAGCCGCCCCGTGACCATCTGCATCAGACCCACGCCGCCGATCCCGAAAAGGTTCATCAGCGTCACGCCACGCCCCACGAGATGGGCTGGATAGAAGGCCCGCCCATGCGCCATCATCATCGGGAAGGACGCCCCGAAAAATCCGATCGCCGCGAAGATCGCGACCGCCAGCCAAAGGCTCTGGATGCTGAAAAGCCCCAGCCAGAGACAGGCCACGACAGAGGCGATATTGCCACCGAAAATCACCCATTTTCGCGTGCCCAGGAGCCGATCAAGCGGACCATAGGCGAAGGTTCCGGCGATCATGGCCGCCCCCATGATGAGCGTGACCACGCCTACCAGCCCGTCCGCCGCCCCGAAGACATCGCGAAAATACGGGCCGATCCAAAGCCCTCGCGCGCCCGCCGCAGGCGCGTAATGAAAGAACATCAGCGGAAAGATCAGCCAAAGTGCCGGCATCCTGAGCAGCTCCAACACGGACCCCTTGGCCTCGCCCTCGACGGGCTCCGGGTCGCGCACCAAACGCCAGAGCCCCAGCGCCGTGACCGCGCTGATCGCTGCCATGGCCCACACCACCTGCCGCCAGCCGAAAGCTTCCACCGCCAACGTCATCGGCAGCGCCGAGGCAAGATTGCCGACAGAGCCGACCCCGAGGATAACCGCCGCCAGCGTGGCAAAGACAGACGGCCGATAGACCCGCGCGAAGATGTAGTAGGAGGCCATGAGCACCGGCGAGCAGCCCACCCCGAGCAGCAGCATCGCGATGGAGATATGCGCAGGTGCGCTCGCCATGGCGAATATCGCCGCGCCGCCCCCGCCGCCAAGCAACAGCAAGGCCGACGCCGTGCGCCGCGGTCCGATCCGGTCAAGCGCCCAGCCCACGGGGATCTGCATCGCCGCAAAAGCCAGGAACCAAAGGCCCGACGCGGTCGCCAGGTCCTCGGGGCTCGCGCTCACGTCACGTTCCAGAACTTCGGTGAGCACCGCCAGGAAGGCCCGGTAAAACTGGCTCAGTACATAGGCAAAACAGAGCAGGATCAGATCAACGCGCATGGTCAAATGCCTTTTTTCTTGCCGCAAGTATCCCAGGGGGGTCCCGGGGGGACTGGTCCCCCCACCGGGTCGGATTTCGCGCAGCGAAATTCGAAATCAGATACAGCGCCCGCCGTCCACTTCCATGCACACGCCCGTGATCATGCTCGCCTCGTCCGAGCACAGAAAGGACGCGGCATTGCCCATGTCCTCGGGCGTCGAGAAGCGCCCCAGCGGGATCGTCGACAGAAACTTCGCCCGCATCTCCGGCGTATCCTCGCCCATGAAGCTCGAAAGGAGCGGCGTCTCACCGGCCACCGGGTTGAGCGCATTGACGCGCACGCCATGCGGGGCCAGCTCCACCGCCATGGCCTTGGTCGCGGTGTTCATCCAGCCCTTCGAGGCGTTGTACCAGCTCAGGTTCGGCCGCGGGCTCACACCGGCCGTCGAGGCCAGGTTGAGAATCGCCCCGCTGCCGCGCGCCTTCATCGGCCCGGCCAGCGCGCGGGCGAAGAGATAGACCGATTTGCAATTGACCGCGAAGACCCGGTCGAACTCCTCCTCGGTCACCTCCTCCATCGGCTTGGGAAGATGCGTCACACCGGCATTGTTCACGAGGATGTCGACACCGCCCATCAGCCGCTCTGCCGTCTCCACCGTCTCGGCGACCTGCGCGCCGTCGGCGACGTTCGTCTCATGCCCGAAGGCCCCGCCGCCGATCTCCTCGGCCATGTCCATCGCCCCGTCATGGTTGATGTCGACCACCATGACCTGCGCCCCCTCGCGGGCGAACTTGCGGACGATCCCCGCGCCGAAACCGCTGGCACCGCCCGTGACGATGGCGCGCTTGCCCTCAAGTCTCATCTCTGTTCCTCCCTCTTTTTCGCGGCACCATCATGCCGCCGGCGCCCCGCGCCCGTGGCGAGAGACTTGCCGCATTCCGCGCGAAAGGCAATGGCTCACCCGTGCAGCGACGCCACGGTCTTGAGCGTGGTGAAGCCGTAAAGTGCCTCGAATCCCTTCTCGCGCCCATGGCCCGACTTGCCCATGCCGCCGAAAGGCAGCTCCACGCCGCCCCCCGCGCCGTAATTGTTGATGAAAACCTGCCCGGCCCTGACGGCCTTCGCCATGCGCATCTGCCGCGCACCTTCGCGCGTCCAGACCGAGGCAACAAGGCCATAATCGGTCCCGTTGGCGATTGTGACGGCCTCCGCCTCGTCCTCGAAGGGGATGAGCACCTGCACGGGGCCGAATATCTCATCGCGCGCCAGCGGATGCTCGGGGCTGACACCTGCAAAAAGAGTCGGCGCCAGGAAATGGCCGCCCTCCGGCGCGTCCTCGAGCCGCCCGCGCGCCGCCATCTCGAGATCGGCCCCCTGCTCCAGGAAACCGCTGACAAGCCCCTTCTGCCGGGCCGAGATGAGCGGACCGACATCGAGATCGGCCATGGCGCGTCCAACGCGCAGGCTGCCATAGGCCTCGGCCATCCGCGCGGCGACCTCCGCATAGGCCCCCTTCTGGACGAGAATGCGCGAGGAGGCCGAGCAGGTCTGCCCCGCGTTCTGCACGCCCGCGCGCACGAGAAACGGCAGGGCGGCGTCGATATCCGCATCGTCGAAAACGATCTGTGGGCTCTTGCCGCCAAGCTCCAGCGTCACGGGCTTGACGTTCTGCGCAGCCGCGGTCTGGATTTTCACACCGGTCGCCACCGAGCCGGTGAAGGAGATGTGATCGACCCCGTCCTGCCCGGCAAGCGCCGCGCCCGCCTCTGCGCCAAGCCCCGGCACCACGTTCAAGACGCCATCGGGCAGCCCCGCCTCGCGCGCCAGATCGGCAAAACCCAGTGCCGTGAGGCAGGCCTCCTCCGCCGGCTTCAGCACACAGGCATTGCCCGCCGCCAGCGCCGCGCCCACGGAGCGCCCGATGATCTGCATCGGGTAATTCCAGGGGACGATATGCGCCGTCACGCCGTGCGGCTCGCGCAGCGTGTAAACGGTGTAGCCATCGAGATAGGGAATCGTCTCGCCCATCAGCTTGTCCGCCGCGCCGCCGTAGAATTCGCAGTAACGCGCCAGCGCCAGCGCATCGGCCCGCGCCTGCGCCAGCGGCTTGCCCACGTCCCAGGCCTCCAGCCGCGCCAGAATATCAACTTTCGCCTCCACGAGCCGCCCGAGCTTCATCAGGAGCCGCCCCCGGTCCGCCGCCGGAACGCGCGACCATACGCTATCGTATGCTCTCCGCCCCGCCGCGACCGCCGCCTCCACATCCGCCGCGCGCCCCCGCGCGATCTGCCCGATCTCGCCGCCTGTCGACGGATCGATCAGCGGCAGGGTATCGCCGCCCTCGGCGGCGACCCAGCGCCCCCCGATCAGGCATTTCGACGGATCGAACCAAAGATCATCCTTCAAACTCATCTCGCTCTCCCTCTCCCTCCCGCAGTCGTTTTCTTTCGAAGAAAACGACCCGGAAAAATCGAATTTTTCCGAAGCCGGAATTTTCGAAAAATTCCGGCCCCTATGGCAGTTGCGGCACGGCCGCGATCAGCTCTTTCGTGTAGTCATGCCGTGGCGCATCGAAGACTTGCGCCGTCCCGCCCGCTTCCACGATCCGGCCGGATTTCATCACCAGGCACCTGTCGGTGACGTTGCGCACCACGCTCAAATCATGGCTGATGAAGAGATAGGTCAGCCCGAACCGCGCGCCCAGGTCGGCCAGCAGATCGAGGATCTGCGCGCGGATGCTCACATCGAGCGCGCTGACCGCCTCGTCGAGGATGATCAGCTCCGGCTTGATGATGAGCGCCCGCGCGATGGCGATCCGCTGCCGCTGCCCGCCGCTGAACTCGTGGATGTATTTCTCCGCGTCGCCCGCAGCCAGCCCCACGCTCTCCAGCGCCTCCGAGATCGCCGCATCACGTTCCGCGCCATACGGCGGCGTATCGAGCAGGTGAAACGGCTCCGCCACGAGCGGGCCAACCTTCCAGCGCGGGTTGAAGCTTCCGTAGGGGTCCTGGAAGACCACCTGCATCTTGCGCCGCACCGCGCGGTTGGGGCGTTTGCCCGAGAAGACGGGCGCACCGCCCAGCAGGATCTCCCCGCCCTGCACCGCCTCGAGCCCGAGGATCGCGCGGGTCAGCGTCGATTTCCCGCAGCCGCTCTCGCCGACCAGCCCGAGGCTCTCGCCGCGCCTGATTTCGAAGCTCACACCATCCACCGCCCGGAAATGCGCCCGTTCCCCCCAGAGCGCGCGGCGCGGCAACGGGTAGTCGCGCACGACATCGCGCACCTGCAATAGCGGCGCCTCCCCTGCCGCCGCCGCGCGCTCCGGCTGGTGGTCCGACGCCTCCAGCAGCCCCAGCGAATAGGGATGCGACATCGTGGAGAAGATGCCCGGGCACGGCCCCGCCTCGACGATCTCGCCCTCGCGCATGATGACGATCTCGTCGGCCATGTCCGACACCACCGCGAGATCATGCGTGATAAGCATGAGGCCCATCCCGTCCTCCTGCACCAGCCGCTTCAGAAGCCGCAAGACCTCCGCCTGCGTGGTCACGTCGAGCGCGGTGGTCGGCTCATCGGCAATCAGCAGCTTCGGCCGCAGCGCGATCGCCATGGCGATGACCACGCGCTGGCGCTGCCCGCCCGAAAGCTCGTGCGGATAGCGGCTCATGGGAAACTGCGCCTCGGGCAGCTCGCAGCGGTCGAGCGCCGCGCGCGCCCGCGCCATGGCCTCCGCCCGGCTGACATCTTCATGCACGAGGATCGTCTCGGCCACCTGCCGCCCGATCGGCTGAATGGGGTTCAGCGCCGTCATCGGCTCCTGGAAGACCATGCCGACCTCGCTCCCGCGAAGCGCGCAGAGCTTGCGCTCCGGCAGGGCCAGCATGTCATGCCCGCTGAGGTTCACCGCGCCGCGCGCCTCCGCCCCCTCCGGCAGAAGCTGCATCACCGTCAGCGCCGTCATCGACTTGCCCGAGCCGCTCTCGCCGATGATCCCGAGGATGCGCCCCGCCTCGAGCTGCATCGACACGTCCTTGAGGATCGGTGTGCCGTGTATGGCCAGGTCCAGCCCCTCGATCTCCAGAAGGCTCATCGCTGCGCCCTCCTCAGCCGCGGATCGAGCAGGTCGCGCAGCCCGTCGCCCATGAGGTTGAGCCCCAGCACCGTCAGCAGGATCGCGAGGCCGGGGAAGATCGCCAGGTGCGGCTTGAAGCTGAACATGGTCTGCGCATCGGCCAGCATCCGCCCCCAGCTCGGCAGGGGCGGCTGCGCGCCGAGCCCGACATAGGAGAGCGCCGCCTCGGCCAGGATGCCGAGCGAGAACTGGATGGTTCCCTGCACGATCAGCAGGTTGGTGACATTGGGCAGGATATGCTCGGCGCTGATGCGCACCGGCCCCTTGCCCGACACCCGCGCCGCCAGCACGAAGTCGCGCGTCCACAGGCTCAGCGCCGCGCCGCGCACGAGCCGCGCGAAGACGGGGATGTTGAAGATCCCGATGGCGATGATCGCATTGACGGCGCTCGCCCCGAAAACGGCCGTGATCATGATCGCGATGAGCAGGCTGGGGAAGGCGAAGATGAGGTCGTTGCCCCGCATGATCACCTCGTCCAGAAGGCTCCCCTTGCGCGCCGCCGCGGCCAGCCCGAGCGGCACGCCCAGCGCCATCCCGATCCCCACCGCGACGATCGCCACGGCGATAGAGGTGCGCGCGCCGACCATGATCATGCTCAGGATATCGCGGCCGAAATGGTCCGTCCCGAGCGGATGCGCCCAGCTTGGAGAAAGCAGCTTCGCGCCGATGTCGAGCTTGGTCACGTCATAGGGCACCCAGGCGAAGCTGATCACCGCTGCCAAGGAAAAGACAGCCGTGAGCAGCCCGCCAAGCCAGAGATTCCGCGACGCCCTCATGCGCGCACCCTCAGCCTCGGATCGACCACCGCGTAAGCGATATCGACGGCGAAATTGACCAGGATCACGGCGAAGACAAGCAGCATGACGACGCTCTCGACCACGATGAGATCACGCGCCGCGATGGACTGGAAGATCATCCGCCCCAGCCCCGGCAGGTAGAAGACATTCTCGATGATGATCCCGCCCGCGATCAGGAAGCTGAACTGCAAGCCGATGATCGTCAGCACGGGGATGAGCGCATTGCGCAGGGCATGGCGCCAGAGCGCCTGCGCGCGTGTCAGCCCCTTGGCCCGCGCGGTGCGGATGTAATCTTCGCCCAGCGTGTCGAGAAGCGACGAGCGCATGACCCTTGCCAGGATGCTCGCCTGCGGCAGGGCCAGCGCGATGGCCGGCAGCGTCAGGCTCTTCATCGCGGGCCAGAACCCGGCTTCCCAGCCGGCAAAGCCCCCCGCCGAAAACCAGCGCAGGTTGATCGCGAAGATGAGCACCATGAGCATGGCGAACCAGAAGTTCGGGATCGCCACGCCAAGCTGCGTCAGCCCCATGATCCCCGTGTCCACCAGCGAGCCGCGCTTCGACGCGGCCCAGATCCCGGCCGGAAAGGCGATGAGCGTCGAGAGCGCCAGCGCGTAGAGCGCCAGCGGCAGGCTGATCCACATGCGGTCGGCGATCATCTCGGCGACCGGCGTGCGATAGGTGTAGGAGGTGCCGAAATCTCCCTGGAGCATGCCGAGGATCCAAGAGGAATAGCGCTCCCAGAGCGTGCCGCTCAGGCCCAGTTGCTCGCGCAGCGCTTCCAGCGTATCCTCCTGCGCGTTGAGCCCCAGCATGTAGGCCGCCGGATCGCCCGGCACGACCTCGACAAACAGGAAGATCACCACGCTCGCCACGAAAAGCGACAGCGTGAGCGACACCAGCCTGCCCAGAACGAAGCGCAGCATCACGCGGCCCTTCTTCTTGCTGAAAATATCCCCGCCGGAGGCATCCGCCCTCTCAAACTGTCCCCAAGGCCCGCAATTTTACCGCCAGCCCCCCGTGGCGGGCGGGGTGGGTTGGGTGGGCGCACGCCACGGGGGGCCGCCCACCACACCGCGCTCACTCTTCCCAGTAAACGCCCGTCATGTCATTGGCCTGTGTCGGCGCGTTCTCCCAGAGCCCGCGCACACCCGCCTTGGCGATGGTCGGGATCGCGAGCTGGAAGAGATAGCCGTTCACGGCATCTTCCGCGATCAGCCTCTGCATGTCCTCGAGCAGGGCCGAGCGCTTCTCCGGGTCGCTCTCCGCCGAAAGCGCGGCGTTCATCTCCTGGAATTCCGCGCTGTCATACTGGAAGTAGTAGTCGGGCCGCGCGTAGATCCCGATGTCGAAAGGCTCGGTGTGGCTGACGATGGTCAGGCCGTAATCCTTGCCCTTGAAGACCTGTTCGAGCCATTGCGCCCATTCGAGGTTGGAAATCTCCGTCTCGATGCCCACCTCGCGCAGTTGCGCCGCGATGATCTCGCCGCCGCGCCGCGCATAGGAGGGCGGCGGCAGCTTGAGCGTGGTCTCGAAGCCGTCCTCGAAGCCCGCCTCGGCCAGCAGCGCCCGCGCCTTCTCGGGGTCGTAGTCCGACATCCCCGTCAGGTCGACATAGTCGGGATGATGCGGCGCGAAATGCGTGCCGATGGGTGTGCCCAGCCCGAACATCGCCCCGTCGATGATCGCCTGGCGGTCGATCGCATGGGCCATGGCGCGGCGCACCTTGACGTTGTCGAAGGGCGACATCTTGTTGTTGGTCGAGAGGATCGTCTCACCTTCCGTGTTCCCGACGATCACCTGGAAGCGCGGGTCGGCCTCGAATTGCGGGATGTTCTCGGGCGCGGGGTAGCCCGCGAAGACATCGACATCCTCGGCCATCATGGCCGCGAAGCCCGCCGTCGGATCGGAGATGAACTTGAAGTTCACCTCCTCGAGCGCCGGGGCCTCGCCCCAGTAATCCTCGTTGCGCTTGAGCGTGATCGAATCGCCCTGCACCCAGTCCTCGAAGGTGAAGGCCCCCGTGCCGACGGGCTGCTGCTTGATGTTCTCGATGCTCTCGGGCGCGACGATCACCGCATCGCCCCAGGCGAGATTGAAGAGCATGGAGCCATTGGGCTCGCTCAGCGTGAGCTTCACGGTCTGCGCATCGACGGCCTCGACACTCGCGATGCTGTCGAAAAGCGCCTTCTGCGCATTGGCGCTGTCCTCGGCGCGGGCGCGATCGAGGCTGAACTTCACATCCTCGGAATCCATCGCCGTGCCGTCATGAAAGGTCACCCCCTCGGCCAGCGTGAAGGTATAGGTCAGCCCGTCGTCGGAAATCTCCCAGCTCCGAGCGAGGCCCGGCTGGATCGAGCCGTCCTCGGCGAAGCGGGTCAGCCCCTCGAAGACATTGGAGTAAAGCACCGAGTCGATCGCCCCTGCGGCGGCGCTCGTCGGGTCAAGGTGCGGCGGTTCGAGCTGCATGGCCAGCGTGATATCCGTCTTGGCAAGCGCCCCTCCGGCAACCGTCATCGCCAGCGCGCTGGCAGCGGCAAATTTCATCAGCTTCATCTTGTCTCTCCCTGTCTTCGGGCGTCCCGCGCCCTTTGGTGAAGTCTCCCTGCAAAGCGCCGGGCTTTCAAGCCTTGTTTCGTGGCGGGCGCTCCGTGAGCCGGCGGACGCGACGTCAAATCAAGTCGCGTCAATGGAATTGCGGTGCACGGGGAGTGCACGCCCGGTGCACAGGTAGCACCCCCTGCCACGGCCCTGCGCCAGACCGTTAACCCACCCCTTTGCTGCCCCCTCCGAGCAGGTCCAGCAGGCTGCGTGCCATGACCTGCGCGCTTTCGACCATGGCATCCACCTCGATATATTCATCAGGCTTGTGCGCGAGATCGAGAATTCCCGGCCCATAGGCGATACAGTTCTTCAGCCGGCCGATCCTGTCGATATGTTTCTGGTCGTATGTCCCCGGCGAGACGACATAATCCGCGCCCTTGCCCATGATGTCCCCGATCGCCGCCGCGACCGAGCGAACCACCGGCGCGCTCTTTTCCGTCATCGTCGGCAGGACGCGCTGGAGCTCGCGCACGTCATACGTGAAATTCTCCCGGGCCGATTGCACGTTGCGCAAGAGCCCGTGAATCTCCTCCTGCACCTCGTCGATATCCTCCTCGATCAGGAACCGCCGATCAATGACCATCCGGCAACTATCGGGCACGCAAGGGCTTGGCAGGCCGGTATAATCTTCCGCCTGCTCCTCTTCGCCGCCGTGCAGCGAATTGATGTTGAGCGTGCTCTGCTTTGCTCCCTCGGGCACGACGGGCATATCCGTGCGCTTCTCGGCCAGCGCCGGGAAGAGCGAACGCTCCATCTCGCTCACCACGGCCCCCATGTGCCGCACCGCGCAATCGCCAAGGAAGGGCATGGAGCCATGCGCGATCTCGCCGTAGGTCTCGATCTCGGCCCACCAGACGCCCCTGTGGCCAAGGCAGATACGGTCCTTGCCCAGCGGCTCCGGGATGATCACATGCTGCACGCGCTCGGGCGCGAAATAGCCCTTCTCGGCAAGATAGGCGACGCCGCCGAAGCCGCCCGATTCCTCGTCGGCGGTGCCGGAAATCTCGATAGCACCTTGAAATTCCGGGCAAATATCCATGAAGGCCTCCGCGGCGATGATGCTGGAGGCCAGCCCGCCCTTCATGTCGCAGGACCCGCGCCCGTAGATCTTGCCATCCACGATCTCCGCGCCGAAAGGGTCCTTCGACCAGCCGCGCCCGACCTCGACAACATCGATATGCGAGTTGAAATGAACGCACTCACCCGCGCTCTTGCCCTCGCGCCGCGCCACGATATTCCAGCGGGGATATTTCTCCGTGTCGCCCACCGCGCCCTCTGCGCGGACGAGTTCCGTATGGAACCCGCTCCTGAGCAACCTGCGGTCAAGATAGTCGCAAATCTCGCGATAATTCTCTCCCGGCGGATTGAGCGTCGGAATGCGAATCAAATCCTGGCACAGCGCGGTCAGATCGTCCCTCCGCGCCTCGATCTCTGCTGTCAGCCTGTCGGCAATGGTCATTTTCGGCCTCCTGTCGGGCCGACTATGCGCCGCGCCGGAGCCCCATGCAAGCCGTGCGAAAGCGCTTGTCGGAGCGCCTCCTATCTGCCAGCTTTGCGTCCTGCAGGAGGGCACCGCATGGACACCGAAACGCTGACCCGCGAGATGAGATCGTGGCGGCAGGCCTTTCACCGCCGCCCGGAGCTGGGCTTCGCGGAGCACGCCACATCGGCGCGCATCGCGGAGCTGCTGGAGAGCTTCGGACTCAATGTGCATCGCGGCGTCGGGGGCACCGGCGTTGTCGGGCTTCTTCAGAAGGGGACGGGCAACCGCACCATCGGCCTGCGCGCCGACATGGACGCGCTGCCCATCACCGAGGCGACGGGCCTGCCCCATGCCTCGGAAACGAAGGGCGCGATGCATGCCTGCGGTCATGACGGGCACATGGCCATGCTCCTCGGCGCGGCGCGCCAGCTCGCGGAGGAGGGCGATTTTTCAGGCCGCATCGCCTTCATCTTCCAGCCTGCCGAAGAGCACGGCCAGGGCGCGCGGGCGATGATCGAAGACGGCCTCTTTTCGCGCTTCGGCATCGAGGAAGTCTACGCCGTCCACAACATGCCCGGCCTGCCGCTCGGCCATGTCGAAACGCGGCAAGGCCCGATGACCGCCTCTGAAAGCCTGTTTGAAATCAATGTGATAGCCCGTGGCGGCCACGCCGCCCTGCCGCATCTCGGGGTCGATGCGATCACCGTCGCCGCCGAGATCGTCACCGCCTTGCAGACCATCGTCGCCCGCAAGCTCGACCCGGCCTCGGGCGGTGTCGTCTCCGTGACCGAGTTCGAAACCGACGGCGCGCGCAACGTGCTGCCCTCGCGGGCCGTGCTGCGCGGCGATGCCCGCGCGCTCACGGCGGAGGTGAACCATGCGATCGAAGCGAAGATGCGCGCCCTGGCGGGCGGGATCGCCAGCGCCCATGGCGTGGAGGCCGAGCTCTCCTACGAGACGATCTTCGCCCCGACGATCAACGCGCCCGGCCCTGTTGAAGCCGTCGCTGACGCTTCGGAAGCACTTGGAATGGAATGCAATCCCGCCGCTGCGCCGAAATTCTTCTCCGAAGATTTCGCCCATATGGCCGCCGCCTCCAAGGGCTGCTTCTTGCTTTTGGGCAACGGCACGGAGGGGGCGCATGCCCGCCCGCTTCACGCCACGGACTATGATTTCAACGATGCGCTTCTCGGCCGCGGCGCAGCGCTCTGGACGAGGCTCGCCGAGCAGCGGCTCACGCCACGGCAGCCCTGATCGCGCGCATGTTCTGCCCGTAGACCTCGGGCTTCTCGACGGAGCCGCCGCGGAACACGGCAGAGCCCGCGACCAGCACATCCGCCCCCGCCTCGGCCATGCCCGGCGCTGTCTTCGGGTCCATGCCCCCGTCGATCTCGATGAGCACGTCGCGCGCGCCGATCATCTCGCGCAGGCGGCGCACCTTCGCTGTCATGTCGATGTATTTCTGCCCGCCGAAGCCGGGGTTGACCGTCATGACGCAGACAAGATCAGCCAGGTCCAGCACATGCTCGAGCGCCTCCGCCGGGGTGCCGGGGTTGAGCGCGACACCCGCTTTCATTCCGGCACTCTTGATCGCCTGCAAGGTGCGGTGAATATGCGGCCCCGCCTCCACATGCGCGGTCAGGATATCCGCGCCCGCCTCGGCATAGGCCTCGATGTAAGGGTCCACCGGCGCGATCATCAGGTGAACATCCATGAGCGTCTTCACATGCGGCCGGAACGCCTTCACGGCCATTGGCCCGAAGGTGAGGTTGGGCACGAAATGCCCGTCCATCACGTCGACATGGACCCAGTCGGCCCCCTGCTCTTCTATCGCCCTGATTTCACGTCCGAAATCGGCGAAATCCGCGCTCAGGATGGAGGGCGCGATCTTGATCCGGCGGTCAGACATCGAGCGCCCCGCTTTCATAGCGCGTGGCCATTTCATCCATGCTCAGCGGCGTGATCTTGCCCGCGTTGCCCGCTGTCCCGAAGCGTTCAAACCGGTCGAGGCAGACCTTCTCCATCTCCTCCATCGCCGGGATCATGAACTTGCGCGGGTCGAACTCCTTGGGCTTCTCGGCCGCGATCCTGCGCCATGTGCCGGTGATCGCCATGCGGTTGTCCGTGTCGATATTGACCTTGCGCACACCCGACTTGATGCCGCGCTCGATCTCCTCGACCGGCACGCCCCAGGTCTGCGGCATCTCTCCGCCATATTCGTTGATCAGGTCCTGAAGATATTGCGGCACGCTCGACGAGCCATGCATCACGAGATGCACATCGGGGATCTTCGCATTGATCTCCTCGATCCGCTTGATCGCCAGCGTCTCGCCCGTCGGCTTCTGGGTGAACTTGTAGGCGCCATGCGAGGTGCCACAGGCGATGGCCAGCGCGTCCACCTGCGTGAGCCTGACGAACTCCGCCGCCTCGTCGGGGTCGGTCAGAAGCTGCTCCTCACTCAGCTTGCCGCTCGCGCCGGAGCCGTCCTCTTCCGCCGCCTCGCCCGTCTCGAGGCTGCCGAGCACGCCCAGCTCCCCCTCGACGGAGGCCCCCACCCAGTGGGCCATCTGCGCGACGCGCTGCGTGATACTGACGTTGTAATCCCAGTCCGCCGGCGTCTTCATGTCCGCCTCCAGAGAGCCGTCCATCATCACGCTGGTAAAGCCATGCTTGATCGCCGAGAGGCAGGTCGCCTCGTTGTTGCCATGGTCCTGGTGCATGCAGAGCGGGATGGCGGGAAACATCTCGGCCAGTGCCTTGATCAGGTGCGAGAGCATGACATCACCGGCATAGGCCCGCGCGCCGCGGCTGGCCTGCATGATCACCGGCGCATTCGCCTTCTCGGCGGCCCTCATGATCGCCAGTCCCTGCTCCATGTTGTTGATGTTGAAAGCCGGAACGCCATAGTCGTTTTCCGCGGCATGATCGAGCAATTGGCGAAGCGTGATAAGGGCCATGGATACCTCTTGGAAATGTCAAAGCAGCTTGTGCAGAGCCTTATCATGCGCCCCGCGCCCAACACCAGCCCGTTAGCGAAAACAGGCCCCATAACCAGGGTCCTTTTTCTTGCCGTAAATATCCCAGGGGGTGTGGGGGACTGGTCCCCCACGTGTTCCGGTGTCTGGTGCAGGGGGTCTGGGGGACGCCGTCCCCCAGCGGGTCGGATTTTGCGCAGCGAAATTCGAAATCAGGCCTCGCAGAGCGCCTTCACCCGCGCCGCCTCTTCGCGTGATCCGAAGACAAGCGGCGTGCGCGCATGCAGCTCCGGCGCGGTCTTGTCGAGAATTCGTGTTGTCCCGTCATGGGCCAGCCCGCCCGCCTGTTCGATCAGGAAGGCAATGGGCGCACATTCATAGACCATCCTGAGCCGTCCGTTCTCGTATCCCTGTCGCGCATCACCGGGGTAGAGGAACACGCCACCACGCGTCAGGATGCGGTGCGTCTCGGCCACGAGGCTCGCAACCCAGCGCATGTTCATGTTCTTTCCCTTCGGCCCCGTCTCACCCGCCTCGCATTCCTCGATATAGGCCCGTGCGGCGGCCGCCCAGTGCCGCCGGTTCGAGGCGTTGATGGCGAACTCCTTCGTCGCCTCCGGGATCGTCTTGCCGCGTTCCACGAGCACGAAGGCCCCGCTTTCCAGGTCCATCGCGTAGATCAGAACGCCCTCGCCGAAGGTCACGGCCAGGCCCGTCTGCGGCCCGAAGATGATATAGCCCCCGGCGATCTGCTCTGAAGCCGGGCGCAGGAAGCTCTCCTTCGCGCCCTCCGCCGCCTCGAAGATCGAGAAGATCGTGCCGATCGAGACATTCACGTCGATATTCGAAGAGCCGTCCAGCGGATCGATCGCCAGCGCGTATTTGCCGGTCCCGAGGTCAAGCACCCTCTCCTGCTCCTCGGAGGCGTAGTAGCGCACCTGCGTATCACGCAGCGCGGCCTCGAACATCTCGTCGGCCATCACGTCGAGCGCCTTCTGCCCGTCGCCGTCGCTGTTCTCGCCGACGACATCGGCGAGCTGGTTGCTGCCCAGCGACCCCCTCGCGATCACGCGGGCCACATCGCGCCCGACATCGCAGAGCGCCTCCATGACGGGCAGCAGGTCGGCGGGGATATGGTCGGGCGTGATCGGCATGGGCTGATTCCTCTGGTCTCGCACAGGGCTTATCACAGAATTCGCAGGGGAATTGAATCCCCTGCGGCGAAGGTGCAAGTTCCGCAGATCAAGAAAGGATGCGATCATGGGGCTGCGGCTGTTTTCGGACAGGAAAAGACCGGTTCACCTCGGCGGCTACCCGCTGGAGAAACTGAAGCGCGCAAGCGCCCTGCCCGATCTCGCCGCGCTCGCTCCGCGCCCGGAGCTGAGCTTTCATCGCCCCGAGCGCCCCGAAAGCATCGTCAACGCCATGGGCGAGTTCCAGGCCATGCTCGACGCGATCCGCGACGGCTTCGTCAATCCCGTCCGCGCGGGCATACCCGACAGCCCCGTGGAGCGCGCGCAGCATCTCAAGGCCTTCGGCTATTTCAACGACATCTCCATGGTCGGCTGCGGGCCGATCCCGGGCTCGGCCTGGCTGGCCGAGCCGCGCCTCAACCCCGACATCGCGCGGCTCTCCGAGGCGCTGCGCACGCGCCAGACAAAGACGCTCGCCTCCGGCATCGACATGATCATGGCCGATCTCAAGGAAAGCATGGAGGCCGAGCCGCGCGATATCTCGGGGCATGCGCACTGCCTCGTTTTCCTCGTCGAATACCGTCGCGATCCGCGCGCCGATGAACCCGGCTCCGACTGGATAATGGATGCACAGGCGCATCGCGCCGCGCTGCTCGGGGCCGAGACGGCCACCGTGATCGCCAACTACATTCGCATTCTGGGATGGGATGCCCGCGCCCATACCGAGACCAGCTCGGATTTCGACCTCGGCCAGCTCGCCGTCGCCGCCGGAGTGGCGAGCATCGAGGACGGCGCGGCCCATGCGCCCTGGCTCGGCCCGCGCTTCGGGCTTGCCGCGATCACGACCGATATGCCGCTGGCCCATGACGGCCCGCTCGCGCCGTGGGATCAGCAGGCGCGCTTCGCGCCCGGCTGGTGGCTGGGCCTTGGCCATGCCAAGTCCGCACTTTCCCGCGACCCTTACGCAAGGCGCGACTACGCGATGGGCGCGCACCCGTTCGAGCGGCTCAAACGCGTGGACGATCCGACAACCTATATCGACGAGGCCCGCGTCGCCCGCGTGCCCAAGCGCACCGACATGTTCGCGCGCGCCCAGTTCGGCGACATGGGCAAGGCGCTCCAGGAGGGGGCGAAGGGCGGCCACTACGTGCGCAAGTCCGCGCCCAGCTCGGCCCAGCGCCGCGCGCTCGGGGCCTTCGTGCTCCTGCAGGACGGCGAGAGCGCGGCAGGGCCCAGGCCCGAGGACCCCGCGCGCAACGCCGCGAATATCAAGGCCGCCAGCTATTTCCTGAGCGTCGACGCGGTCGGCCTGTCGCGCTGCCCCGACTGGGCCTGGTATTCCCACGATGCCGCCGGCGAAGAGATCGACCCGGCCCATGACCAGGCGATCTCGATGATCATCGACCAGGGCTACGAGACGATGGAAGGTTCATCGGGCGATGACTGGATCGCCGTGGCCCAGTCCATGCGCGCCTACCTGCGTTTCTCGCTGCTCGGCGGCGTCATCGCCCAGCAGATTCGCAACCTCGGCTACAAGGCCAAGGCGCATACGGTGATGGACGGCGAGGTGCTCCAGCCGCCGCTCCTCTTGCTCTCCGGTCTCGGCGAGGTGAGCCGCATCGGCGAGGTGATCCTCAACCCCTACCTCGGCCCGCGTCTCAAATCGGGCGCGGTGACGACCGACATGCCGATCAGCCACGACAAGCCGATCGATTTCGGCCTGCAGCGGTTCTGCGAGGCCTGCAACAAATGCGCGCGCGAATGCCCCTCGGGGGCGATCACGGCTGGCCCGAAGCTCATGTTCAACGGCTACGAGATCTGGAAGAGCGACAGCCAGAAATGCGCCACCTACCGGATCACCACGAAGGGCGGCGCGATGTGCGGGCGCTGCATGAAGACCTGCCCGTGGAACCTCGAAGGGCTTTTCGCCGAGGCCCCCTTCCGCTGGGCCGCGATGAAAGCACCGGCATTGGCCAAGCCGCTGGCGAAGCTGGACGACATGGTCGGCAATGGCGGTCTCAATGACGTCAAGAAATGGTGGTGGGACATCGAGCTTCAGGACGATGGCAGCTACCGCCCCTCCGTGCACGATCTCAACCGGCGCGATCTGCAAAAGGACCTCGATCTCAGATACGAGGACCAGACCCTCGCCGTCTATCCCGCCCCTCTCGCGCCGCACCCATGGGCCTATCCCTTCCCGATGGATCGCGAGGCCGGGATCAAAGCTTACGAGTCTCTTGTCACGGCAGGGGACTACCGCAGGCGCATCGCGGACGGCGACATGTCGGTGGTGCATGAATACAAAAGCGATACCGACTCCCCGGTCATGCGCCTCAAGCTGACCAAGGCCGAGAAGATGACCCCCGATGTGACGAAATACGAGTTCTCCGCGCCGGAGGGGGTGGAACTGCCTGCGTGGACGGCCGGTGCGCATCTCGACGTGCTCGTCTCGCCCGAATACCTGCGGCAATATTCCATGTCCGGGGACCCGGCGGACCGGTCGACATACCAGATCGGCGTGCTGCGGGAAGACGCGGGGCGCGGCGGCTCCGCGCTCATGCACCGGATATTCAATGAGGGCCGGCAGGTCTTCATCTCGCGCCCGATCAATCACTTCGAACTGGTCGAGGACGCGGGCAAGAGCTTCCTGATGGGCGGCGGCATCGGCATCACCCCGATGATCGCCTTCGCCCACCGCCTTCATGCGCTGGGCCGCGATTTCGAGTTGCATTACTCATGTTCCTCGCGCCGCGCGGCGGGCTATCTCGATGATCTCGCCGCCATGCCGTGGGCGGATCGCGTGCATTACCACTTCTCAGACGAGAGCACCCGCGCTGATCTCGACAGGATCCTGTCAGGCTACCAGCCCGGCTGGCATGTCTACGCCTGCGGCCCCGACCGCTACATGGACGGTGTCATCGCGGCAGCGGAGCGGCAAGGCTTCCCCGAAGAGTCCCGTCACCTGGAATATTTCTCCGTGCCAGAGCAGCCCGAGTATGAGAACCATGCCTTCAAGCTCAAGCTCCGGGACGGGCGCGTGCTCGATGTGCCCGAGGACAAGGCGGCAACGGATGTGCTCGCCGAGAACGGCATTGCCATCGATGTGAAATGCTCCGACGGGATCTGCGGCGTCTGCAAATGCGGGCTCGTCTCGGGCGAGGCCGAACACCGCGATTTCGTCCTGTCGGCCAAGCAGCGAGAGCGCGAGATCATCCTGTGCCAGTCCCGCGCGGCAAAGCCCGGCGGTACCCTGGAGATCGATCTGTAAGCCTTCGGTCGCAACGTCATCGCCCTGTCATGCACGAAAGGGCCTTGGGGAATCCCGCCCTGCCAGATTAGGCTTTGCACAAACAAGTAAGGGAGGACGCCCGATGCTGGGTATGATGATGCAGCGTCCGCTGCTGATCAGCGATATTCTGACATATGCCGCCGAGGCCCATGGCCGCTCCGAGATCATCTCGGTGCGCTGCGAAGGCGATCTTCATCGCCAGAGCTACCGCGAGACAGCCGCGCGCGCCGCGCAGCTCGCCCATGCGCTCAAGGCAGAAGGCGTGGATATGGGTGATCGCATCGCGACACTGGCCTGGAACGGCCATCGCCATGTCGAGCTCTACTATGCCGTTTCCGGCATCGGCGCGGTCATTCACACGATCAACCCGCGCCTGTCGCCCGAGCAGCTTCTCTACATCATCGGCCATGCCGAGGATAAGCTTCTCTTTGTCGATCTCACCTTCGTGCCGCTCATCGAGGCGGTGAAGGACCATCTGCCCGAGGGCCTGCGCTTTGTCATCATGACCGACCGTGCGCATATGCCCGACACGTCGCTTGACGTGCTCTGCTACGAGGAGATGCTCGAAGCCCAGCCGAAGCAGATCGACTGGCCCGAGTTCGACGAGAACACCGCCGCCGGCCTGTGCTACACCTCCGGGACGACGGGCCACCCCAAGGGCGCGCTCTATTCGCACCGCTCCACGGTGCTTCATGCGCTCTACGTGAGCCTCATCATGGGCGCGGGCTACCCGCCGGAGAGCAAGATTCTTCCTGTCGTCCCGCAGTTTCACGTCAACGCATGGGGCCTGCCCTATGCCGCGCCGCTCATGGGCCACAGCCTCGTCATGCCCGGTCCCGCTCTGGACGGGCCGAGCCTGTTCAAGCTGATGGACAGCGAGAAGGTCTTTTCCGCCTGGGGCGTGCCGACCGTCTGGCAGGGGCTCTCCGCCGAGATCAAGGCGCAGGGCCGCATCCCCGAGGGCTTTTCCGAGCTTGTCGTCGGCGGCTCGGCCGCGCCGCGCGCCATGATCGAGGCCTTCGAGAAACAGGGCGTCGATGTGCAGCACGCCTGGGGCATGACGGAGATGAGCCCCATCGGCACGCATGGCAAGATGCCCCAATGGGTCAAGGACGAGGACTTCAAGACACAGGTAGACCGCAAGTCGCAGCAGGGGCGGCGCATGTTCGGGGTCGACCTCAAGATCGTCGGCGAGGATGGCACGCGCCAGCCGCATGACGGCGAAGCGGCGGGCGAGCTTTTCGTGCGCGGCAATGCCATCGTCTCGGGCTATTTCAACAACGAGGAGGCCAGCCGCGCGGCCATGGATGCCGAAGGCTGGTTCGGCACCGGCGACATCGCCACGATCGACGAGCATGGCTTCCTCAACATCCAGGACCGCGCCAAGGACCTGGTGAAATCGGGCGGCGAATGGATCAGCTCGATCGACCTTGAAAACCTCGCCATGGCCCACCCTGCCATTGCAACCGCCGCCGTCATCGCCATGCCCCATCCCAAGTGGGACGAGCGCCCCGTGCTCGTCGCCGTGGCCGAGGGCGAAGAGACACCGAGCCTCGAAGAGCTGCATGCACACATGGAAGGCGAGTTCGCCAAGTGGCAGCTCCCCGATGATGTGATCTGGGTGGAGGAAATGCCTCTGACCGCGACAGGCAAGATCTCGAAGCTGACCCTGCGCAAGACCTTCGAAGATTACGTCCTGCCGGAGCTGCGCTGATGACACCGGAAACACTCTTCGACCTGACGGGCAAGACCGCCCTCGTCACGGGCGGCGCGACGGGTATCGGCGCCATGGCCGCCGAGGGGCTCGTCGCCGCCGGAGCGCATGTGCTCATCGCCTCGCGAAAGGGCGAGGCCTGCGAGGCCGTGGCTGTGGAGCTGAACGGCAAGGGCTATGCGGGGCGCGCCGAGGGGTTCGGCGGCGACGTGGCCAGCGAGGAGGGTATCGCCGCGCTTGTCAGCGAGGTCGAAAAGCGCCGCGAGGCGCTGCACATCCTGATGAACAACGCGGGCCGGACATGGGGCGCAGCCCTGGGCGAGCACCCCTATGATGCCTGGGACAAGCTCTTGAAGCTCAACGTGCAGGGCATGTTTCATCTCACGCAGTCGCTTCTGCCACTCCTGCTCAAGGCGGCGAGGCCGGAAGACCCGGCCAGAATCGTCAACGTGGGCTCTGTCATGGGCGATGTGCCGCTTGGGACGATGACCTATTCCTATGCTGTCTCCAAGGGCGCGGTGCATCACATGACACGCGTGCTGTCGAACGATCTGGCACCGCAGCACATCACGGTGAACGCCATAGCCCCCGGCCCCTTCCCCTCGAAGATGACGGAGTTCGCGCTCGGTCATGACAAAGGCCGCGACCGCGCCGCCAAGGGCGTGCCGCTGGGCCGCGTGGGCGAGCCCGAGGACATTGCGGGCGCTTTGCAGTTCCTTTGCTCGCGGGCGGGCAGCTACCTGTCGGGCGCGATCCTGCCGCTCTCCGGCGGGATGCAAGCGGCCGCGCCTTCGAATCTTTTCGGCGAAGACATGTGATGGGTGAAACGCGCCCCCTTTCGGAGTTCGAATCCCGCATCGGCGAGGTGATCGGCGTGAGCCGCTGGTATGCGCTGGATGCCGAGCGCATCCGCGCCTTCGCCGACATCACCGAGGACTGGCAGCCCATTCATCTTGACGAGGAGGTGGGCCGCGCCTCGCCCTTCGGCACGACGGTGGCGCATGGTTTTCTGACCATGTCGCTGCTCTCGGCGATGATCTACGATATCCCCGAGGTCGAGGGCACGGTGATGGGCGTCAATTACGGCTTCGACCAGTTGCGCTTCGTCGCGCCCGTGCCCACGGGCGCGCGCATCCGCGGACATTTCACGCTGGCCGAGCTGGACACCCGGCCCGACGGTGCCATCAAGCTCGCCTACGACGTGACCGTCGAGATCGAGGGCCAAGAGCGCCCCGCGCTCGCCGCGCGCTGGATCGGGCTGCGCTATCTCGCGGAGCCGCGCTGATGGCCGGGCAGCTCTGGCTCATCCGTCACGCGCAGGCGAGCTTCGGCGCGGAGGATTATGACGTTCTCTCCAAGCTGGGCCACGCGCAATCGCGCGCGCTCGGCGCGGCGCTCGCAGAGCTCGGGCTTGTGCCGGATGCGGTCTGTATCGGCGCGCAGCGCCGCCACCGGGAGACATGGGAGGGCATGAACGACGCGCTGGGCCTCTCCTTGCGGCCCCAGGTCCTGCCCGGCTTCAACGAGTTCGACTTCTCCGGCCTTCTCGAAGCGCGTCACGCGAAGGGGCCGCGCCCCGAGGGGCTGCACACCGACAGGCGCACACATTTCCGCGCCCTGCGCGACACGGTGCTCGAATGGCAGCGCGGCGAGATCGACGCGCCGCCCGAAACCTTCGAAGCGTTCTCCGCCCGCGTCGCAGGCGCGCGGCGCGAGGCCGCCGCATTGGGCAGCCGCGTGCTCATCGTCAGCTCCGGCGGCGCGATCGGCCACAGCATCGGCGCGCTCATGGGCGCTCCGCCGGATGCGATGATCCGGCTGCAACTCCAGATCAAGAATTGCGCCATGAGCCGCGTTGTCGCCTCGGCGAAGGGCGAACACCTGAGCACCTTCAACGAAACGCCCCACATCACCGCTGCGAACGAAGCGCAGCTTCTGACCTATAGTTGAGGACACCATGACCGACACAAGCGCACATGAGCTTGACCTTGCTGCCGTCGAAGCCTGGGCGGCAGAGCACGTGGAGGGGTTCAGCGGCCCCGTGGAGGCCGAGAAATTCGCCGGGGGCCAATCGAACCCGACCTTCCTTCTGAAAACGCCCGCGCAGAATTATGTCCTGCGCCGCAAACCTCCGGGCACGCTGCTCAAGTCGGCCCATGCGGTCGACAGGGAGTTCCGCGTGCAACGGGCTCTGGCCGGGACGGACGTACCCGTCGCCAGGATGTATGCGCTCTGCGAGGACGATGACGTGATCGGCTCGGCCTTCTACATCATGGAGGCCGTCGCGGGGCGCGGCTTTGACAACCCTGCGCTGCCGGAGCTTCCCGTCGATCAGCGCCGCCCCGTGCTGGACGAGATGAACCGCGTGCTCGCCGCGATCCACGAGGTCGATATCGACGCTGTCGGCCTGTCGGATTACGGCCCCGAGGGCAACTATTACGCGCGGCAGGTGGCCCGGTGGAGCAAGCAATACGAGGCCAGCAAGACGGCGGACATACCACAGATGGACGAGCTCATGGCATGGCTCAAGGACAACATTCCCGAAGACGACGGCCAGCGCACGCTGGTGCATGGCGACTACCGGATCGACAACATGCTCTTCGCCCCCGAGGGGCCGCGCATCGCCGCCGTGCTCGACTGGGAGCTGAGCACCATCGGCCACCCCTATGCCGACCTCGCGGGCGTCATCATGCAATGGGCCATGCCGCCCGGGAAGGAAGGGCGCGGCCTCGCGGGGATCGACCGCGAGGCCGAAGGGCTGATGAGCGACGAGGCGTTCATCGCCGCCTATTGCAAGCGCCGCGGCCTGCCGGGGATCGACCGGTTCGGCTTCTACCTCGCCTTCTGCTTCTTCCGCATGGCGGCGATCCTGCAAGGCGTGCTCAAGCGCGCGCTTGATGGCAACGCCTCCGACCCCGAGCGCGGCAGGAAACTTGGTGCCTTCGTGCCGCAGTTCGCCGAAGCCGGCCTGCAAGCAGCGCGGAGCGTCTGACATGGCCGGGGAGATCATCGAGGAACCCTACCCGTTCCAGTCCACCGTGGGCTTCGACGTGACCGAATGGCGCGACGGGCTGTGCCGCCTCGAGCTGCCGCTTTCCGAGCATCTCGGCAATCGCTACGGTATCCTGCATGGCGGGGTGCACGCCACGCTGCTGGACACGGCCATGGGCTTCGCCGTCAGCTACACGGGCGATCCTGATATCTGCCAGCTCGTCATGACCCTTTCGCTCAACGTCAACTATCTCGGAGTCGCCTCCGGCGAAAAAGTCTTCACCACGGGCCGCATGACGGGCGGGGGCCGCTCGACCGCCTTCGCCTCGGGCGAGATCACCGACGAGACCGGACAAACACTCGCAACAGCAACCGGTGTCTTCCGCTATCGCGGACAGGACAGGAAAGGAAACGACACATGACAGACCAGATGAAAGCCATCACCCTCGCCTCGCGCCCCGAGGGCGAGCCGAAGGACGAGAACTTCAAGCTCGAGACACGCGACGTGCCCAAGCCATCAGAGGGCGAAGTGCTCGTGCGCGTGCATTACATGTCGCTCGATCCCTACATGCGCGGGCGCATGGACGATGCGAAATCCTACGCCGCGCCTGTCCCCATCGGCGGCGTGATGGAAGGCGGCGGCGTTGGCGAGGTGCTGGCCTCCGAAGCCGAGGGCTTCGAACCGGGAGACATGGTCTTCGGCATGTTCGGCTGGGCCACCCATGGCGTTGCCCGGGCCAAGGACATCCGCAAGCTCGACCCGCGCCTGCCGGCCACCACGGCGCTCGGCGTGCTCGGCATGCCCGGGTTCACGGGCTGGTACGGCCTGACGGAGCTGGGCCGCCCCAAGGCGGGCGAGACGCTCGTCGTCGCCGCGGCCACGGGGCCGGTCGGCTCCATGGTCGGCCAGATCGCCAAGGCGCGCGGGTTGCGCACCGTGGCCATCGCCGGCGGCGCGGAGAAATGCGCGCTGGCGCAAGACAAGTTCGGCTTCGATGCGGCCATCGACCACCGCGCCTTCGAGGACGCGCGCAGCCTGCGCAAGGCGCTCGCCGAGGCCGCACCGGACGGGATCGACATCTATTTCGAGAACGTCGGCGGGAAGGTCTTCGAGGCGGTGCTGCCGCTGATGAACACCTTCGGGCGCATCCCCGTCTGCGGCATGATCTCGGGCTACAATGCAGGCGCGCTCGGCGGCGTTGAAGGCCAGGGGCCGGACCGGCTGCCGATGCTCTGGCGCTCGATCCTCGTCAAGCAGATGTCGATCAACGGCTTCATCATCTCGAACCATTTCGACCACTACCCCGCTTTCCTCAAGGAGGTTGGCCCGATGGTCGCCAGCGGCGAACTGGCCTATCTCGAGGACATCGGCGAGGGTCTCGAAAATGCGCCGGACGCCTTCGTTTCGATGCTGAAGGGCGGCAATACCGGCAAGCAGATCGTCAAGCTGGTCTGAAGGCAGAGCGCGGGCCGGTCCGTGCGCGCGGACCGGCTCGCGGCGCGCCTCATTCCTGCCACATTGCTGCATCTAGCGCGCCGCCCCCGGCAAGCTACGAAATCTTGCGAAAAATGCCTGCTACGCCCTTGAAATGAAAACTTTATCAGATTCACACCTTGTGCTAGCATCGCTTCATACAAAAAACGCCAGTCGAACAATCGGCGGCACTTGAGGCAGAAAAGGCAAGACCAGTGAGGCAGAGCATCACAGTGGCCCGTATGGGTCTTCTTCTCATTGCATTCGCTTGGATGTTCATCATCCTGCCGCTCTCGGTCGCCGCCGCGCCCTACGCCGCGATGGTCATTGATGCGCGCACCGGCGAGGTTCTGCATTCGCGCAACGCCGACACCCGCCTGCACCCGGCTTCCCTGACCAAGATGATGACGCTCTACATCGCCTTCCAGGCCGTGGAGCACGGCGAGATCGACCTCGACACCGAGGTCAGGATCTCGCGCAATGCCGCAGCCGAGCCGCCTTCCAAGCTCGGGCTGAAGGCAGGTCAGACCATCAAGTTCCGCTACCTGATCCGCGCCGCCGCCGTCAAATCGGCCAATGATGCCGCCACGGCTATCGGTGAAGCCATCTCCGGCTCGGAAGCCAAGTTCGCCCGCCGCATGACACGCACGGCCCGGGCCCTCGGCATGACCCGCACGACATTCAAGAATGCGCACGGGCTCACCGAGCAGGGGCACCTGTCGACTGCACGCGACATGACAACGATGGGCCGGCATGTGCTCTATGACTACCCCCAGTATTACAATCTGTTCTCGCGCAAATCGACACATGCAGGCTTGCGCACCGTTTACCACACCAATCGGCGCCTCCTGAGCAACTACCGCGGCGCAGACGGGATCAAGACAGGCTACACCCGCGCTGCGGGTTTCAACCTCGTTGCCTCCGCAGAACGCGGCCGCGAGCGCATCATCGCGACGGTCTTCGGCGGACGCTCCACGGCCTCGCGCAATGCCAGGGTGGCCGAGTTGCTTGACATGGGCTTCCAACGCGCCCCGAGCCGCGCGCGCATCAACAAGCCGGGCCGCCCGCCCTATACGCCGGATTCCAAGACGGTCGTGATCGCCTCGAACGATCAGCGCGTCTCCGGCCCGCAAGGCAAGACGATCCGCCTTGTCACGGCCGTCTCCCGCAGCCTCCGGCCCAAACAGCGCCCCGGCAGCGAGCCGGAACCGGCACCCGTCGTCGTGGCCATGAAGGACGAGATCGCCAAGGCCCTCGCCGAGGCGCAAGGCGCAGAAACGCAGGACGCTCCCGAGGCCGAAGCCGTGGCGAAGCGTCCCGCACCGTCCGTCAAACCCGAGGCGCGCCCTGCCGACCTCGTTCTCGCCGCGGTCAAGAGCAGCGCGACCGAGCAGGTCGCAAGGGGATCGGCCGCGCCGAACACGCAGGAGAAAATCCAGGAAGTCGTGACCCGCGTTTCGACCTCCGGTGGCAAGCACTGGGGGATCAATGTCGGGCGCTATACCTCGCGCTACAAGGCCGAACGGGCCTTGCTGAAGACGGCCCTGAGCGAGATGGAAACGCTCGACGGGACGCTGCGCAAGGTGATCAAGCGCCCGCGCGGCTTCGAGGCCAATTTCAACGGGCTCTCGCGCGAACGGGCGAAGCTTGCCTGCCGCCGCCTTCAGGCACGCGGCGAGACCTGCTTCATGATCGGCCCGTCGAGCTGATCCACCGGATCAGAGCACAGGGCAGCCTCGGCTTTCCAGGGAGTCAGTCCTGCTTTGGCTTGTCATCGTATTCATCCGACAGGATGCGCCGGGCGTCGCCCTCCGGGTCGTCATACTGATTAGTCCGCAGCGTATAGATGAAAAAGGCAAGCCCGGCTCCGCCGAGGAGCAGCGAGATGGGGATGAGATAGGTCAGGATATTCACGGTCAGCCCTTCAGGCGCAATGCGTTGAGCGAGACCGTAATCGAAGACGAGGACATCGCCAAGGCGGCAATGAGTGGCGTCGCCAGGCCGGCCACGGCCAGCGGCACGGCGACGATGTTGTAGACCGTCGCGATGCGGAAGTTCTCCTTGATCCGTTTCACGGCGGAGGCCGCCGTCTCGGCCGCGTCGGCGATCGGGGAGAGATCGGCCCCCAGCAGCACGATGTCGCTGGCAACCCGCGCCGCATCAAGCGCGCTGGCAGGCGAGATCGAGACATGCGCCGCCGTCAGCGCCGCCGTGTCGTTGAGCCCGTCTCCGACCATCAGGACCTTGCGGCCCGCGTCGCGCATATCGGTGATCCGCGCCGCCTTGTCGCCGGGCAGGGCCTCGGCGAGGTAATCCTCGATACCGAGCCGGTCGGCCATCTCCGCCACGGCGCTTGTCGTGTCACCCGACATCAGGATCACCTGCTTGCCGGAGGCCTTAAGCGCCTGCACGGCCTCTTCGGCCCCGTCGCGCAGCCTGTCGGAAAAGCGGAAGGCCACGGGCGCGGCATCGCCCTTCTTGAGCCAGGCGCTGGTGCCCGCGCCCGCCTCCGCGCCGACCCAGCCGGCACGGCCGAGCTGCACGGTCACGCCCTCAAGCTGCGCCTCGGTGCCGAAGCCCGGCACTTCGCGCAGGCCTTCGATTTCGGCCGGCGCGATGCCCGCTGCCTGCGCGGCCTCCTGGATCGCCCGGGAAAGCGGGTGCGAGGAGCCCTGCGCCAGGGCCAGGGCGAGCGCCGCATCTTCCGACGCGATCTCGGGCAGGTTCGTCAGCTCCGGCGTTCCGGCGGTCAGCGTGCCTGTCTTGTCGAAGACGACCGTGTCGACCTCGGCCAGCCGCTCCAGCGCGGTGGCGTGCTTGATGAGCATCCCCTTGCGGAAAAGCTTGCCGCTCGCCGCCGTGGTCACGGCCGGCACTGCGAGGCCGAGCGCGCAGGGGCAGGTGATGATGAGCACTGCCGCCGCGATGTTCAGAGCGGTGCGCATGTCGCCCGAATAGAGCAGCCAGCCGAGAAAGCTCAGCGCCGAAAGGATGTGCACGCCGGGCGCATAAAGCTTGGCCGCCGTATCGGCAAGCGAGGTGTAGCGCGAGCGTCCGCTCTCGGCGATGGCGACAAGGTCGGCCATGCGGTGCAGCGAGGTGTCTTCGCCCACGGCTGTCGCGCGGATCTGCAAGGGGCCGGTCAGGTTGACTTCGCCCGCCGAGACGCTTTGCCCCTCTTCGGCGAAGACCGGCAGGCTCTCGCCGGTGAGCAGCGAGCGGTCGAGCTCGGAGCGGCCATCGATGATCTCGCCATCCACGGGCATCCGCCCGCCCGGGCGCACGAGGATCACATCACCGATGCGCAGCTCGGCAGCAGGCACTTCGCGCGTTTCCCCATCTGCGACAACGAGCGCGCGCGGCACTTCCAGCGCGGCCAGCTCCTCGGCTGCCGAACGCGCGATCGCGCGCGTGCGGTGATCGAGGTAGCGCCCGGCCAGCAGGAAGAAGGTGAGCGCGAGGGCGGCATCGAAATAGGCGTGCTTGCCAGAGAGCATCGTCTCCCAGAGAGACGTGACCACCGCCAGCACGATGGCCAGCACGATCGGCACATCCATGTTGAGCCGCCTGGCCTTGAGCGCGCTCCAGGCGCTGCGGAAGAAAGGCTGGCCGGAAAAGGCGATGGTCGGCAGGGCGATCGCCGCCGAGATCCAGTGAAACAGATCGCGCGTCGCATCCGCCGCGCCGGCCCAGACCGACACGCTGAGCAGCATCACGTTCATCGAGGCGAACCCGGCGACCGCAAGGCGCATCAGAAGCTCGCGCCCCGCGCGGTCGGTCTGCGTGGCGCTCAGTGTGGCGGCGTCGAGCTCATGGGCCTCGTAGCCCGTGTCTTCAAGTGCTTCGATGAGCTGCGCAGCCGTCACTTCCGGCTCGGCCTCGACGGTGGCGCGCTTGAGCGTGAGGTTCACCCGCGCCTCGCGGACGCCGGGCACCTCTGCAAGCCGCCGCTCCACCGCCGAGATGCACCCGGCGCAATGGATCGTCGGCAGGCTGAGCGCGAGCTTGGCGTCTTCGAGCCCGCCGTCCTTTTCGGCCAGCGCCTTCGCGGCGGGGGCCGCATCACAGGCGGGACAGGCCGATATGCCGGGGGTGATCGCCGATCCCATCTCGCTCACTTCACGTAGAGCACCAGCCGCTGGGCGTATTCCGTGCCATCCTCGGCTTTGGCGGTCATGCGGATGTTCCAGTTGCCGTCTTCAAGCAAGATCGGAGCAACGAATCTGCGCCCGTCATGGCGCAGCTCTAGAAGCTTGTCGTCTTTCACATGGGTCGGACGTCCGAGCACCGCCTCAAGCTCCACGGGGCGGACGGGGTTTCCGTTGCGGTCGTCGATCGCGAGATGCAGAACACCGTCTTCGTGATCGGCCGATACAGTCCAGCCCAGTGCTTCCTGCGCCGCCCGGCGATCGTCGAAGCTCTGGCTGGCGACATAGGAGTTCTTCACCTCCAGGCCGGGGAAGGTTTTCACCGCGTTGGTGGCCAGCATCCCGTTGGCCCCGAAGATCGCAGTGAAGGCCAGACCGAAGCTGACCAGCGCATGGCCGCCGCGAAACCCGCCGCTCTGCGCGACCGAATAGCTCATGACCGCCGCAGCGCCGGCGAAACCGCCGAGCACCGCGAGCAGGAACCACAGGATCGATCCGCCCATCATCTGGCCCAGCGTGAAACCGCCATAGAGCCCCGCTGCCGTCGCAATGGTCGCAACGAGATAGAGCGCGAGGAAGTAGAAAAAGCCGCCGCCCTTTCCGGTATCTTGGGTCATGTCGCTCATCAGTTGGCCCTTCCGTTGAATATCGTGTCCTTGTAGGCGCGCTCGCCGCTGCTGCTGTCTTCCACCCAGAGGCGAATATCGGTGCGCTCGCTCTCGGCGGGCTCCGATCCCGGCGGGGCGATCACGTAGGTCCGCACGAGCCGCATCGAATCCGCCGGGACTGGCACGGTTTTGTTCGTGCTGCCCTCGAGCTGGAGGCGCAGGGTCGGATCCCCCTTGACGCTCAGGCTGAAGGGCCGCTCCTCGCCGTGCTTGTTGCGCAGGCGGACCTCGTAGACGTTGCGGATCGAGCCGTCAGACAAGGTGACGAAGGTGGGGTTGCGCACGGGCGACACCGTCAGCTCGATATCCGAGCGGATGAAGAGCGCGACGAGCAGCAGGATACCGACAAGCGACCAAAGAGTCGTGTAAAGGATCGTCCGCGGACGCAGCACATGCTGCCAGACAGGCTTGGGTTCATGGCCCTCGCGCTCGCGCACCTCGTCGGTGAGCGCCATGTAGTCGATCAGCCCGCGCGGCTTGCCGATCCTGTCCATCACCTCGTCACAGGCGTCGATGCAGAGCGCGCAGGTGATGCATTCCATCTGCTGGCCATCGCGGATGTCGATCCCCATGGGGCAGACATTCACGCAGGCCATGCAATCGATGCAATCGCCCTGATCCGGGTCGAGCTGGCCTTTCTTGAGCTTGCCGCGCGGCTCGCCGCGCCAGTCGCGATAGCCGACGGTCAGCGTGTCCTCGTCCATCATCGCGGCCTGGATGCGCGGCCAGGGGCAGGCATAGATGCAGATCTGCTCGCGGGCGAAACCACCGAAGAAGAAGGTCGTGCCGGTCAGGATGGCGATGGTCGTATAGGCGATGGGATGCGCCGTGCCTTGCACGAGATCGACAGCGAGGGTCGGCGCGTCGGTGAAGTAGAACACCCAGGCCCCGCCCGTCGCGAGCGCGATCAGGAGCCAGGTGGTCCATTTCGCCAGCCTGAGCCGCGCCTTGCGGAAATCCAGCTTCTTCTGGCGATGCAGGCGCAGGCGCGCGTTGCGGTCGCCTTCGAACCAGCGTTCGACGAGAATGAACAGGTCGGTCCAGACGGTCTGCGGGCAGGCATAGCCGCACCAGACCCGGCCCAGCGCCGAGGTGAACAGGAACAGCCCCAGCCCTGCCATGACAAGCAGCCCGGCGACGAAGTAGAATTCATGCGGCCAGATCTCGATCCAGAAGAAGTAGAAGCGCCGATTGGCCAGATCGAGCAGGACAGCCTGGTCGGGAAGCTCCGGCCCCCTGTCCCACCTGAGCCATGGCGTGATGTAGTAGATGCCCAGGGTCACGGCCATCAGGATCCATTTCAGATTCCGGAACTTGCCGTAGACCTTGCGTGGGAAGATCGGCTCTCTGGCGGCATAAAGGCTTGGCGGGTTTGATTGCGAGTCGGCCACGATCGACGCTCCGGATTCAGGTATTTTCTGAATGTCTTTTCGCAGCCGGGGCCTGCGAGAACCTTGACACAAATCAAATACTGCATCGCAAACTTATCTTTATTTGACACAGCCGTCACAACCGTCCCTCGCCAACGGGAAAAAGCCTTTGTGACAGGCCGCTGGGCCGATGGTCCGAATCCACGGTTTGCTCCGTGCCGGAGCCGCCAAGCCAGGCGAGTGATGCTGAAAAAATGAAAAATGGCACCGGGCTTCCAGGAAACGCGCGAACAGGACGGAAGCGCCGGTGCCAATTCCAGAGGCTGAGCCTCATTCAACCCACGCATTTGCCTGCGGGGCCATGACCTTCGCCAAAGCCCTTTGGGCCAAGCGAGCCAATACCTGGATACTAGCGCACGATTCGCAGGCAGGCCTTGTCCGAGATCAATCGCCTGTCACGCGAGCGGCTTGATCTATCTCAAATCTCGATTCCATCTGCGCAGAAAGAAAAAGGCCGAAGCACTGAGCTTCGGCCTTTCATGGTAACTTGGCACCGGGCTTCCAGGAAACGCGCGAACAGGACGGAAGCGCCGGTGCCGTCTCCGGCGGCCCTCAGGCCACCGGAAGTCCTTTACTCACCGCCACCAAGCTGATGAACGTAAGTCGCCACTGCACGGATTTCCGCCTCGCTCAGGCGGTTTTCCCAGCCGGGCATGACGCCGTAACGCGAGTTGTAGACCGTGTCATAGAGCGCCTCGTAGTCGCCGCCATAGAGCCAGATCGCATCGGCCAGGTTCGGCGCGCCCTGGAACTGATCGCCGGAGGCGTCTTCCATGTGGCAGGCCGCGCAATTGTCCATGTAGACAACCTCTCCGGCCTCGACCATCTCGGGGTTCTTCGGCGGATTGACGTTCGGGGTCAGGGACATGACGTAATTCACGACCTGCTCGATTTCCTCCTCGGGGAGATAATCGTCACCGAAGGCAGGCATCTGCGAGAAGCGCGTATCGATGTATTCCTCGTGGCGGATGCCGTAGAGCAGCGTCTGGTGGATGTCTTCCATCGTGCCGCCCCAGAGCCATGCGTCATCCTGCAGGTTGGGATAGCCCTTCGCGCCGGCGCCGTTGGTCTGGTGACACTGGGCACACCATGTCTTGAACACGGCGTTGCCCGCCGAGGTGGCATAGGTGCTCAGCTCGTCATCCTCGGTGATCGCCGACAGCTCGACGGAAGCGAGCCTTTCGTTGATCTCGGCGTTCTGGGCTTCGGCAGCGGCGATCTCTGCAGCCACTTCGGCGCGCGTCGAATAGCCCAGATAGCCTGCCGTGGCATCCTTGATGCCGGGCCATGCGGGATAGGCGATCGTGTACCAGATCCCCCAGACGATCGTGGCGTAGAAGATCCACAGCCACCATTTGGGAAGCGGGTTGTTGAATTCCTCGATCCCGTCCCAGGAGTGACCGGTGGTATCGGGGTCCTGGTTCTTTACTGGTTTCTTAGCCATGTCTTAGGCCTCCTTGTCGCCGCTGTCGGGCGCGGGCTTGTCTTCGTGCCGAAACGGGATATTCGCGACATCGCGATATGTCTTGCTCGACCCGGGCCGGAAGATGACCCAGAGGGCCATGCTCACGAAGAAGGTGAAGAGAAAGAGCAGCATCCAGCTGTCGGCAAATTCACGCAGGAGAGAATATGTTTCCATGTCAGGGCCTCCTCAGCGGCTCGCATCGGCAGTGAAGGTCGAGAAATCGACCAGCGTGCCGAGCATTTGCATGTAGGCGATCAGCGCGTCGGCCTCCGAAATGCCGGGCTGGCCGTCGAAGTTGCGCACGTTGACGTTCTCGCCATAGCGTTCCAACAGCCCGTCATAGTCGCTGTCCGGGTTCGCCTGGGCCAGGAAATCCGCCTGGGCATTGCCGATCATCTCCTCGGAATAGGGCACGCCCACGAAGGCATGCGTCTGGAGAAGATCACCGACATATTCGCCTTCGATCATCCGGTTCTCGAGGAAGCCATACTTAGGCATCACGGATTCCGGAACAACCGATTGGGGATCGCGCAGGTGGTCGACATGCCATTCGTCCGAGTAGCGGTCACCGACGCGGGCCAGGTCTGGCCCTGTCCGCTTGGAGCCCCACTGGAACGGGTGATCATACTGGCTTTCAGCCGCGAGGCTGTAATGACCATAACGCTCGACCTCGTCGCGCATCGGGCGGATCATCTGGCTGTGGCAGACATAGCAGCCCTCACGCACGTAGATGTCACGCCCGGCCAGTTCGAGCGGGGTGTAGGGGCGCATGCCGTCCACATCCTCGATCGTGTTCTCCAGCCAGAAGAGCGGTGCGATCTGGACGATGCCGCCGATCGTGACCACGAGGAAGGCGAAGATTGCAAGAAGCGTAACATTGCGTTCGAGCACGGCGTGTTTGTCAAGAATAGCCATTATCCAGCCCTCCTTATTCGGCCGGGACGACATTGTTCGTGGCTTCCACTGCGGGAGCCTTGCGAACTGTCATCCAGAGATTGTAGCACATGATGATCGCACCGGTGAGGAACAGGACCCCGCCCAGTCCGCGGACCACATACATCGGGAACTTGGCGCTCACGGTGTCTGCAAACGAGTTCACGAGGAAACCGTTGGCATCGACTTCACGCCACATCAGGCCTTCCATGATCCCCGTGACCCACATCGAGGCCGCGTAGAGGATGATGCCGATCGTGGCGAGCCAGAAGTGCCAGCTCACGAGCCGCAGGCTGTAGAGCCCTTCGCGGTTCCAGAGCTTGGGCACGAGGAAGTAGAGCGCACCGAAGGTGATCATGCCGTTCCAGCCAAGCGCGCCGGAATGCACATGACCGATCGTCCAGTCCGTGTAGTGCGACAGCGAGTTGACCGCGCGGATCGACATCATCGGGCCTTCGAATGTGGACATGCCGTAGAAGCCCACCGAGATGACCATCATGCGGATGATCG
Organism: Rhodobacteraceae bacterium 63075; assembly: GCA_003417655.1. Lineage (GTDB taxonomy): Bacteria > Pseudomonadota > Alphaproteobacteria > Rhodobacterales > Rhodobacteraceae > Lentibacter. The sequence continues at coordinate 433,321 of QVMW01000001.1, read as the reverse complement.
GGTCGGTGCGCAGCTTGTCCCAGGCGCCCGAGAGCGTCATCAGGCCGTTGATCATCCCGCCCCAGGAGGGCATCCAGAGCACGACCGAGAACACCATGCCCAGCGTCGAGGCCCAGTCGGGCAGCGCGGTATAGTGGAGGTGGTGCGGACCGGCCCAGATATAGATGAAGATCAGGGCCCAGAAGTGGATGATCGACAGCTTGTAGGAGAAGACAGGGCGTTCGGCCTGTTTCGGGATGAAGTAATACATCATGCCGAGGAAGCCCGCCGTCAGGAAGAAGCCCACGGCGTTGTGGCCATACCACCACTGAACCATGGCATCCTGCACCCCGGAGAAGACCTGGACCGACTTCGAGCCGAAGACCGAGACGGGAATGCTCAGGTTGTTGACGATATGCAGCATCGCGACGGTGAGGATGAACGACAGGTAGAACCAGTTGGCCACGTAGATATGCGGCTCCTTGCGCTTGACGAGCGTGCCGACGAAGACCGCGAGATAGGCCACCCAGACGATGGTCAGCCACCAGTCCACATACCATTCGGGCTCTGCGTATTCCTTCGACTGTGTCGCGCCGAGCAGATAGCCCGTTGCCGCGAGCACGATCACAAGCTGGAAGCCCCAGAACACGAACCACGACAGGTTGCCGCCCCAGAGCCGCGCCGCGCTGGTGCGCTGCACGACATAAAAGGACGTCGCGATGAGCGCGTTGCCGCCGAAGGCGAAGATCACGGCGCTCGTGTGAAGCGGCCTGAGCCGTCCGAAGTTCGCATAGCCCTGCGCCCATTCGAAATTGAGCTGCGGAAAGGCGAGCTGGAAGGCGATCACGACACCGACGAGAAAGCCGACAACGCCCCAGAGCGCCGTCGCGATCACACCGGCGCGCACGACGCCATCCATGTATTCTCCGGACAGATCGACCTTCGCGACCGGTTCGTCCGTGTTGCGCAGCGTCCAGATGAAAAGCCCACCTGCGACAAGCGCAACCGTCAGCGCGTTCACCAGATAGGCGATATCACGCGCGTAATTGGCCGCGATGAGCGCAAAGAGTGCGATCAGCCCCAGCACAACCAGCTTGATGTAGTTACCCATTGTTCGTCCCTTCGTCTTGTCCTCGCGCGATTCGACGCCGCGCAAAGGGGGATTTGACTGGAGCCTTTTTCTGCGGATGCACAGGGGCCTGCCTTGATCTGCATCAAGGAGCCCGGCTCATTTTATTGATCCAGTGCAAGGATCGCAGGGCAGGCAGCCGATACCTTTGCCCCGAACCGACCGCTGCGGAGGACTGCACATGTCATACAAAACGATCTTCACCGCGCTGACTGATGAAGCGCTCGCCGGCCCGCTCCTGGGCCATGCAACCGCCCTGGCCAATGCCGGCGAAGCGCATCTCGAGGTGCTCTGCCTCGGGGTCGACCGGAGCCAGACCGGCTATTATTACGCCGGGGCCAATGCGCTCGTGATCCAGGAGGTCATTGAAAAGGCCCAGGAAGAGGCCGAGGCGCTCACCGAGCACGTCAGGGGCGAACTGGCAAAGACAGACACGCTCTGGAGCTGCGACAACGGCATGGCCCAATTGCCCGACATCGGGCGGCACGCCGCCAACAGGGCGCGCTTTTCCGATCTTGCCGTGCTGCCGCAGCCTTATGGGGACAACCTCGGGCCCGAGCAGGAAGCGCTCGTCGAGTCGGCGCTTTTCGAGGCGCATGTGCCGGTGCTCGTCGTGCCCGAGGCGTGCGAACCCAAGGCCAGGTTCGATACGGTGGTCATCGGCTGGAACGAAAGCGACGAGGCGCTGACGGCCGTGCGCGCGGCGCTGCCGCTGCTCAAGCAGGCCAGCAAGGTGCATGTGGTCGTGGTCGATCCGCCCAAGCACGGCCCGAACCGCTCCGACCCGGGCGGGCTGCTGTCGGTCTGGCTGGCGCGCCACGGTGTCCATGCAGAGATCGACGTTCTGGCAAAGACCATGCCGCGCGTCTCCGACGTGCTGATGCGCCATGCCGACGACGTCTCCGCCGATCTCGTCGTGATGGGCGCCTACGGCCACTCGCGCTTTCGCGAGGCGATCCTCGGCGGCGCGACGCGCTACATGCTGGAACAAAGCAAGCTTCCCGTCTTCATGGCGCATTGACCCGGGCTTCGAATTTGCTTCGCAAATCCGACCCGCGCGCGGCATGCGCCGCGCGCGGGTTGTTCAGCTTGGAGGTATCCGTGAGTCATGGTTTGCTTCGCTGAACTAGCAACGCGGCCAGGTTATACGGGGGTGGCGATATGGTGGAGCCTGAATGACCGCTGTCAGCCCGAACCGGACCCACAGCCGTTGGCCCGAATTTGCGACAGCTGCCCTTCGCCGCGAGGGCCGCAAACTGGCAAGATGCGGGCTAAACGGCCATTTGGGTTTTGAAACCAAATGGCCGCTGTGACTGGCTTTACGCCATTGCCGTCGCTTCAATTTCGAACAGCAAGCCGGGGATCGCGAGGCGGTTAGCTCCCAGAAGGGTCATCGGCGGTGCGACCCGATGGGGTCCGAACCGCATGCCCATCAGGTCAAAGTTCTTCAGCGCCTCGTCGACATCAGTTGCATAGACACCGAGCTTGACGACATTGCCAAGAGTCATGCCCGCCGCTTTGAGAACGGCTTCAAGGTTGTCCAAGGCCAGACTGATCTGTGCGCGCATATCGCCTGGATGCTGGGGGGCGCCGTTTTCGTCCACTGCGGTCTGCCCTGCGCAAATCACTTGCCGCGTCGCGCCGTCGATCAACTCGGCCTGGTTGTAGCCCAGCTTGATCGACCAGTCCCAGGGGTTCACTGCCGTCCGTTCCATGTCGCAATCTCCTTGTTTTCAGTTGCTGGAATCGGTGTAGGATGAAATAGTGCCAAATACTGTCACCATTTGTGATAGGGTCGAGATATGAACGTGAGACTCAGACATGACGCCATCGTGCGCAGCCTTCGCCGCAACGGCACATCCACTGTTGATGCACTGGCCGAAGAGGTTGGTGCCTCCCGCCGGACCGTGTTGCGCGATATCGGCGCACTGCGGGACGAAGGCTATGTGATCCATTCCGACGTCGGCCGCGGCGGTGGCCTCCAGCTCGACCCACAATCGATGCAGACACGGGCCAAGTTGTCCGTGCCCGAAGTATTCGCGCTGCTGATCAGCGTCGCGGCAATGCGAGCCGCCGGGAATTTACCCTTCTCGGAACTTGCCGACGCGGGGTTGGCCAAGATCGAAAAGGCCTTGCCTTCGGACAAGGTGAAAGACCTACGCGCGTTTTTGGAGTGCCTGCACATCGGCCAGCTGTCCCCTTTGCAGGATTTGTCGGACATGGGGAAAATGGACCCCGACCTTCTTGGGGCCTTCGAGACGGCGTTTCTGGGCCGGCACTTAATCCGGTTCGACTATAGCGATGCAAAAGAACGCAAGACCGAGCGGCAGGTGGAACCGCAAGCCATGCTGATCCTGCCACCCCTATGGTATCTCGTCGGCTGGGACCCTGCTCGCGACGACTTCCGCCATTTCCGCATGGACAGGATCAGCAACCCGGAAGCGGTTCCGACTAAAAGCTTTCGCCGTCGGCATGTGCCGTTCGAAGATGATGTCTGTCCTTATAGCGAATTGCACCCGGAGCGTCGGGGCAGTCATTCGTGGTAAGTGCAGCATCCGACACACTGGGCTCTCAACCGGCTTTCGCCGCACTCTACATGAAAGGCCGCTGTCGGGAAACGGCCCAAACTTTGCAATGCCCCCTCCTTGCGCCTTGCTCCAGTTCATCACATCAACACCGAATCTCCGATACCCTGGTCTACCCGTCCCGCCCCGGTTCATCCGGGTTGGCTGAGAACAAAGCAATCTTGTTGCCTTGCGGGTCGCGCAGGTAGCCCACGTAGAAGCGAGGCCCGTAAGAGGCCCGAAAGCCCGGCGGGCCCTCGTCCGAGCCTCCGGCTGCAAGCGCGGCCGCGTGAAGCTCACGGACCTGGCTCTGACCGCCCGCCTCGAAGGCGGTCATCGCCCCGTTCCCGGCAGAGGCGGGCAGTCCATCGAAGGTCGGCTTGACGTAGAAATCCGGCAGGAGTGGCACCTCGCCCGGCGCCACGGGCAGCGCATAGCTCAGGCCATCCGGCCCTTCGGAAAGCGCGTAGCCGAGAGCTGGCAGGAACGCGCCATAGAAGGTCTTCGCACGCGCGATATCATCAGCGCCGACGGTGACGTAGGCAATCATTCAGCCAGCTCCCATTCGAAAACACATTTCCAGGCAGCGGGTCAGCCCCGTGCCCTCAAGATTCGAAAAGTCAGCCGGCTTCTCAACTCAGCATCCCGCCATCGCTGTCGTCGCCCGCTTCCTCGGAGAGCCTGTCGAAATCGGGCACCGTTACCTGACGCTTGCCCTTGAGCTCGATCACGCCTTCGCGCTTGAGCGCGTTGATCTGGCGACTCACCGTCTCCAGCGTCAGCCCGAGATAATCGGCCATCGCCTCGCGCGTCAGCGGCAGTTCGAACTCGATCGGGCCGCCAGCGTGCAGGTTCAGCGTCGCGTCTCGGCGCGCCACGATGCTCAAGAGGCTCGCGATCTTCTCGCGCGCGGTCTTGCGCCCCAGAACGAGCATCCACTCGCGCGCCGCATCGAGCTCGTCCAGCGTCATCTGCAGGAGACGCTGCGCGATATGCGGCGTGCGCACCATCATTTCCTCGAAGGGCTTCTTGCGGAAACAGCACATGACCGTGTCCGTCGTGGCGACCACGTCATAGGTTGCCGTCTCACGCCCCGGACGGCCGACGAAATCGGACGGCAGCAACAGACCCACGACCTGCCTGCGCCCGTCTTCCATCGTCTGGGTGAGCGTTCCGACGCCCTTGACCACCGAGCCGACGAATTCCATCCGGTCACCGGACCAGACGATGGTCTGCCCGGCCTCGTAGGTCCGATAATACTTGATCTGGTCAAGCAGCTCGAGCTCATCGGCCTCGCAGCGGGCGCAAACGGCCCTGTGGCGTATGGGGCAATCGCCGCATTCCCGCGGGATTTCGGCTACCAGCAATTTCGACATTTCATCTCTTCGCGCGTTTGATCTGCATCAATGCAAACCCATAACTTCCTTTCTAACCCTATGCGGATGGAAAGCAGAACTCAACTCGCGCGTATGGGGCTTTTTGACGCGAAGGTCCCGAGATATACGTCTTACCCCACGGCACCCCAGTTCAACACGGGGTTGCGCGGGACTCACTTTGCCGAGTGGATCGGCGCGATTCCCGAAGGCGGCGAGATTTCGCTCTATATCCACGTGCCCTTCTGCCGCCGGCTCTGCTGGTTCTGCGCCTGCCGCACACAGGGCACGACGAAAGATGCTCCCGTGCGCGCCTACCTGCAGGTGCTCAAGGACGAGATTGCCCTGCTGCGCGACGCCCTGCCGAGGGGCGTCAAGCTCTCGCGGCTGCATTGGGGCGGCGGCACACCGACGCTCATGGCCCCCGACCTGATGGCGGAGCTGGCCGACGAGATCGCCGCGGTCACGCCCTTCGCGGAGGATTACGAATTCTCCGTCGAGATCGATCCCAACGAGATCGACGATGCCCGGCTCGATGCGCTCGCCCGCGCGGGCATGAACCGCGCCTCGATCGGCGTTCAGGATTTCGACGACGAGATCCAGCAGACCATCGGGCGCATTCAGGGCTTCGATGTCACATTCGACGCCGTCGAGGCGATCCGCGCGCGCGGCGTGCACAGTCTCAACGCCGATATTCTCTTCGGCCTGCCGCATCAATCCAGGGCGCGAATCACCGAGAGCGTGCAGAAGCTCCTGTCGCTGTCGCCCGACCGCGTGGCGCTCTACGGCTATGCCCATGTTCCGTGGATGGCCAAGCGGCAACAGCTCATTCCCTCCGATGCGCTGCCCACGCCGGAAGAACGGCTCGAACTCTTCGAGACGGCCAGCCGCCTGTTCGAGTGGGACGGGTATGAAGCCATCGGGATCGACCATTTTGCGCGCCCCGACGACGGGCTCACCCGCGCCAAGAAAGCCGGCAAGCTGCGCCGGAACTTCCAGGGCTACACCGATGATCTGAGCGGTATCCTCGTCGGCCTCGGAGCGTCTTCCATATCGCGCTTTCCACAGGGCTACGCCCAGAACGCGCCGGCGACATCGGCCCATGCCAAGGCCATCGGTGAAGGCCGCTTCAGCACGTCGCGCGGCCATGCCTTCAGCGCCGACGACAAGCTCCGCTCGCGGCTCATCGAGATGCTCATGTGCGACTTCCAGATCGACCGCGCCGAGATCCTCGCCGAGCATAACATCAGTGCGAAGGCGCTCGACGATATGCTCCGCGCAGCCAATGCCGAGTTCGAAAACGCGCTTGAGGTCAATGAATGGGGCCTGTTCATCCCGCCGGTCATGCGCCCGCTCACCCGGATGATCGCGCGCAGCTTCGACGCCTACGAGATGAGCAAGGCGGGCCACAGTTCCGCAATCTGAGTCCGCCAGATCACAATTGCTTGCAACCGCGCCGCCGCGGCCCTCTTGCCGTTGAAAAGCCCGGCGGCTTGCGTCATCATATTGCGAAACGGCGTCAGACCATGAAAACGAGCAGGCTTTTGATGAATACGCTTTCCAGATGCGTCATCTTGATCTCGATCGCAGCGCTCACCGGCTGCGGTGGCGGTGGCTACAAGAAAGCAGGCCGCGTCGTGCTTCCGCAGTCGCAGACCTCCATGAGCGCGAGCGGCCCGCTCTCCCGGGCGTGCCTGGCATCGGGCCGCGATGCCGCCTCGCGGCAGCTTTGCGGCTGCATCCAGGCCGTGGCGGATATGTCCTTGTCAAATCGCGACCAGTCGCTGGCGGCCTCCTTCTACGATGACCCGCACAGGGCCCAGGAAATCCGCCAGAGCGACAGGGCGAGCGACGAGCGATTCTGGCGCAAATACCGCGAATACGGCGAGACGGCCGAGGCCCTTTGCCGCGGATGATATCGCGCGCCGGCCGCTGCCGGCGGTGGATCAGCCCCTGAGCGCGCCCAGCGCTTCCGCTGCCGCCGCCGAGGGGGTCTTGTCCCCGGCCTCGACCTCGGACGCGAGCCCGTCCATGATCTTGCGCATCCGCCCGGTCGCCAGGCTTGAAAGCAAGCCCTGCTTGACGTCCTCGCCAAACCAGAATCGCGCCTGCGCCGCACGGGTGGCATCGAAAAAGCCGTTCTCCCGCCGCCAGTTCACCAGCTCCTGCATGGCCTCCCAGGCGTCCTTCAACCCGTCCTCCTCGAGGGCCGAAACGCTCATCGCACGCGGGTAGCCCTCCGGGTCCTGCGGCCGTTTGCGCAAGAGCCTCAAGGCGCCGGAATAATCCGAGCAGGTCCGCATCGCAGCCGCCTTGAGATCGCCGTCAGCCTTGTTGACGAGGATGATATCGGCCATCTCCATGATGCCCCGCTTCACGCCCTGAAGCTCGTCGCCCCCCGCCGGGGCCAGCAGCAGCACGAAGAGGTCGGCCATCTCGGAGACCATCGTTTCCGACTGGCCCACGCCGACCGTCTCGATCAGCACGATATCGAAGCCCGCCGCCTCGCAGAGGGCAATGGCTTCGCGCGTGCGCCGCGCCACGCCACCAAGCTGCGACTGGCTGGGCGAGGGCCGGATGAAGGCGTCCTTTTCGCGGCTCAGGCGCTCCATGCGCGTCTTGTCCCCGAGGATCGAGCCGCCCGATCGTGCCGAGCTGGGATCGACGGCCAGAACGGCCACCTTCAGCCCCTGCCCGACAAGCATCAGCCCGAAGCTCTCGATGAAGGTGGATTTGCCGACACCCGGCGTGCCCGAAAGGCCGACGCGCATCGCCTGCTTTCCTGCATCCTTCAGGCTTTCCAGCAGCGCGCGCGCCTGTGCGCGGTGGTCTTCGCGCCCGCTCTCGACCAGCGTGATCGCCCGCGCCAGCGCGCGGCGGTCTCCAGCTTTGATCTTCTGGCTCAACTCGTCGGTATTCATGCCGCCGATATGGCCCTTTTGCCGCTTGATTGTCCAGAGCGCACCATGCTCCATATGCGCCATGGCCGACCTGCCCATCACATCCGCCCTGCCCGGGCTCCTGTCGGCCTTCGAGACGGGCCAGCGCGCCGTGCTCGAAGCGCCCCCCGGCGCAGGCAAGACGACCCGCGTGCCGCTGGCGCTCCTGGAGGCGGGGCTGGTGACCGGGCGCATCCTCATGCTCGAACCGCGCCGCCTTGCCGCCCGCGCCGCCGCCGCGCGCATGGCCGAAACGCTTGGCGAGGAGATCGGCCAGACAGTTGGCTACCGCATTCGCGGCGAAACGCGGACAAGCAAGGCCACGCGCATCGAGGTCGTCACCGAGGGGATTCTCACGCGGATGATACAATCCGACCCCGGGCTGGACGGCATCGGCATGGTCATCTTCGACGAGTTTCACGAACGCTCGCTCAACGCCGATCTCGGGCTCGCCCTTTGCCTCGAGATCGCAGAGGCGCTGCGCGACGATCTCAAGCTGCTGGTCATGTCGGCCACGCTCGACGCCGGGCCGGTGGCCGCGCTCATGGGCGGTGCGCCGCAGATCCGCTCGGAGGGGCGCAGCTTCCCTGTCGAGACGCGCTGGCTGGCCAAACCACTGCCCAAGGGCGTGCGCATTGCCGAGGCCGCCGCAGCGCAAGTGCTCGAAGCCCTGCCCGAGACGGAAGGTGGCCTTTTGGTCTTCCTGCCCGGCGAAGGCGAAATCCGCCGCTGCGCCGCCGCGCTTTCGGGCAAGCTGCCGGAAGGGGCGCAGGGTCACATGCTCTTCGGCGCGCTGCCTTTCAAGGAGCAGCAGGCCGCGATCCGCCCCGCCGCCACGGGCCGCAAGATCGTGCTGGCGACCTCCATCGCCGAGACCTCGCTCACCATCGAGGATGTGCGCGTCGTGATCGACGCAGGGCGCGCGCGCCGCGCGCGCTACGACCCAGGCTCCGGCTTCTCGCGGCTGGTGACGGAGAAGGTGAGCCGCGCCGAGGCAACACAGCGCCGGGGCCGCGCGGGGCGGGTCGCGCCGGGGACATGCTATCGCCTCTGGACCGAAGGCGAGGAAGGCGCGCTGCCGGCCTACCCGCCTGCCGAGATCGAAGTGGCCGACCTCGCCCCATTCGCACTTGAACTGGCCCTCTGGGGCGCGGGCGAGGATCTGCCCCTGCTCACGCCGCCGCCCGAAGGCACGCTCGCCGAGGCCCACGCGCTGCTCACAGCGCTCGGTGCGCTTGATAGCTCCCACAGGATCACGGCGCATGGCCGCGCGCTCACGCGCCTGCCCGTGCACCCCCGCCTCGGGCACATGCTTCTCACCGCGGGCAAGCCTGCCGCGCCGCTGGCCGCGCTGCTGCCCGAACGCGACATCCTGCGCGGCGCGCCCGCCGATCTCTCGCTGCGCCTCAAGGCGCTGCACGATCCGAAATCGCAGCCTCACGAGGTGAACCGCGCCGCGCTTGCGCAGGTCCGGCAGGAAGCAAAGCGCCTCGCCGCCCGCACGCCGGAAGCAGTTGCTCAGCACAACCCCGCCCAGATGGCCGCGCTGGCCTATCCCGATCGCATCGCGCTGCGCCGCAAGGGCAATGATCCGCGCTACCTGCTGTCCGGCGGCAAGGGTGCGGTGCTGCCCGAGGCCGACCCGCTGGCCGCCGCGCGCCTGCTTGTCGTGACGGACACGGACGGTCACCCGCGCGAGGCGCGCATCCGGCAGGCCGTGGAAATTTCCGAAGCCGAGCTGCGCGAGACATTCGCGAGCGAGATCACCTGGCAGGAAAGCTGCCACTGGTCCCGCCGCGAACGCCGCGTCATCGCCGCGCGCGAGGAACGCCTCGGCGCGATCAGCCTGCAAGCGCGCGCCTGGAAGGACGCGCCGCCCGAGGCCATCGCCGCCGCCATGTGCGACGGCGTGCGCGATCTCGGCCTGCGCCCCTCGCCCGCCGCCGAGCGGCTTCGCGCGCGGGTGGCGCTGCTGCGCGCGGCAGGCCATGATCTGCCCGACATGTCCGATGACGCGCTGCTCGGCAGCCTCGAGGACTGGCTCGCGCCCTATCTCGCCGGGGTCAGGACCGCCGAGCACTGGAAAGGCTTCGATAGTCACGATGCGCTCTTCGCCCTGCTCTCCTACGAGCAGCAGCAGCTCCTTGCGCGCGAGACGCCAGCCCATTTCGAAACGCCCCTTGGCCGCAGGATTCCCATCGACTATTCGGGCGAACACCCCGAGATCACCCTGCGCCTGCAGGAAATGTTCGGCCAGACCCGTCACCCGACGGTCGCGGGCAAACCGCTGCGCGTCACGCTCCTGTCCCCCGCCCAGCGCCCCGTTCAGACGACGATGGACATCCCGGCCTTCTGGGACAGCTCCTATGCGGACGTGCGCAAGGACATGCGCGGGCGCTACCCCAAACACCCCTGGCCCGAAGACCCGCGCGAGGCCGATCCGACCCTGCGCGCCAAGCGTCGTGGCTGAGGCGCCCAGCAGCTCAGCGCAGGATACGCTCCCGGTCCGACGCGACAGGCACCTGTCGTGACCAGTCGGCATACTCGCCCTGCGTTGCGCGCGCATGAAGCGCCTCCAGCGCGCCGACGGGGTCATCGGGATGATGGTCGATCCGCAGGGTCAGCGGCGGCTGGTCCGGGTGCAGGACAAGGAGGGCCGCGGACAGGAGCCCGCGAAAATCCCCGCCCGCGTCACGCGCCGCGCGCAGGCCGCCGAGCAGCCGCTCTTCGAAGGCTGTCTGCGTATCCGAAATGGACTCGGCCATCGCGCTCAGAACCGTCTCGCCGCCCAGCATATTGCCCGAGGCGATCCCGCTCTCGAAGGCCAGGCTGCCTTTCACATCGTCGTTCTCATTGCCGGTGAATGCCCCCGTGCCGCCCTTGAGGTCGAGCGCTGCGAGCTGGCGGTATGCACGCCCGGCGTCAGCCCCTGTCACCTGCGCGACGGCGCGGCGCGCATCCACGCCACCGCGCATGAGCTGGAGCACATCCTCGCCCCAGAAGGTCGAGGGCGCAGCCCCCTGGCTGGCCGAGAGCCCGGCCTCGAGATGTCCGCGCAGCACCCAGCCGCCGACGCAGAGGCTTCCCGTCGCCGCAGCGCCACCGATGGCGCCGGTTTCGGGATCGTGAGCAAGAACTGAAAAGGTCATGACGTGATTATGCACAATTGTTCGGCAGTGTCCCTCCTATTTATCATGAAAAATTGACCACGCAAATTGATCATGATAAATTCACTCCAATCTAACTGCCGTAAAACCAACAGGGAGAACGTCATGAAACTCACTCAATGGACCCGCAGGGGCCTGATGAGCGTGGCCGCTGGGGCGCTTGCCGCCGTCGTGGCCCTGCCATCGCAGATCGCCGCGCAGACACCGCCCGGTGTGCTGATCGTCGGCCAGATCGCCGAGCCCAAATCGCTCGATCCGGCCGCCGTTACGGCGGTGAACGATTTCCGGATTCTCGTGAATGTTTACGAGGGGTTGACCCGCTACAAGTCGGGCACGCTCGAGGTTGAACCCGGCCTCGCGGAGAGCTGGGAAATCAGCGAGGACGGCAAGACCTACACGTTCAAGCTGCGCGAAGGCGTCACCTTCCATAACGGCACATCCTTCGACGCGGAGGCGGTGAAGTTCAACTTCGACCGGATGCTTGACGAGAATCACCCCTTCCACGACACCGGCCCCTTCCCGCTGGCCTTCTTCTTCAGCGCGGTCGAAAAGACCGAGGCCGTTGATGACATGACGGTGAAATTCACCCTCAACGCGCCCTACGCGCCCTTCCTGTCCAACCTGGCCTACCCCACGGGGCTGATGGTCTCTCCGGCCGCCGTCACGGCGGATGGCGCGGATTTCGGCCGCAATCCCGTCGGCACCGGCCCGTTCAAGTTCGTCGAGTGGCGCTCGAACGAGGCCGTCGTGGTCGAACGGAACGATGATTACTGGGGCCAGCTGGCCGCGACCCGGGCGGTCGTCTTCCGCCCGATCACCGACGCCAACACCCGCGTCGCCGAGATGCTGGCCGGCGGCATCGACATGATGGTCGAAGTGCCGCCCACATCGCTGGGCCAGTTCGAGGGCGATGGCTACACCGTGCATGAACAGGCCGGGCCGCATGTCTGGTTCCTGATCCTGAACGCCAAGGAAGGCCCGATGGCCGACAAGCGCGTGCGCCAGGCCGCCAACTACGCGATCAACAAGGAGGCGATCGTGAACGATGTGCTCGAAGGCACGGCGACAGTGGCCGCAGGCCCGACACCGCCCGCCTTCGCCTGGGCCTATAACGAGGAACTCGACCCCTACCCCTATGACCCCGAGAAGGCCAGGGAGCTCATCGCCGAGGCCGGGGCCGAGGGCGCGGAGCTGACCTTCTATGTCACCGAAGGTGGCTCGGGCATGCTCGACCCGATCCCGATGGGCACGGCGATCCAGGCCGATCTGGAAGCCGTGGGCTTCGATGTCACCATCGAGACCTACGAGTGGAACACCTTCCTCGGCGAGGTGAACCCCGGGCTCGAAGGCAAGGCCGACATGGCCGAGATGGCATGGATGACCAACGACCCCGACACGCTGCCCTTCCTCGCGCTGCGCTCGGAAGCCTGGCCCGACCAGGGCGGGTTCAACTCGGGCTATTATGCCAACGAGAAGGTCGACGAACTGCTCGAGGAGGCCCGCGTTGCGACCGATCAGGACAGGCGCGCCGAGCTCTACAGGGAGATGCAGGCCATCGTGCACGAGGATGCGCCCTGGGTTTTCGTCGCCAACTGGAAGCAGAACGCCGTGACGAATGACAGGGTGAATGACTTCGGCCTCGAGCCGTCCTTCCTGCTGCACCTGAAATCCGTCACCAAGGAGTGACGTTGTGTCCCGGGCGCGCAGCGCGCCCGGGACCGTGCCGGAATTTTTCAAAAATTCCGGATCGATTTCTTCGAAAGAAATCGACACCAACCCGGAGAGAGGGGTCCAATGGGCAGCTACATCTTCAAGAGGCTGATCTCGGCAGTCCCGGTGCTGCTCGGCATCACCATCATCGTCTTCCTGATCATGTCGCTCATCCCCGGCGATCCGGCCACGGCCATCCTGGGCTCCTACGCCACGCCGGAGAACGTGGAAAAGCTCAACCGCGACCTCGGCCTCGACAAGCCCCTGGTCCAGCGCTACTTCATCTGGCTCGGCAACATGCTCACCGGGGATTTCGGCCGCTCCTTCTCGCTCAACCGCCCCGTGCTCGACGAGATCCTCGAACGCTTCAACGCCACGCTCATCCTCGCCGGGACGAGCTTCGTGATCTGCTCGCTGCTCGGCATTCTCGCCGGCGTCGTCTCGGCGGCGCGCCAGTATGGCTTTGCCGACAAGGCGATCACCTTCGTCGTGCTGATCGGCATTTCCGTGCCCTCCTTCTTCCTGGGCATGATGATGATCCTGCTCTTCGCGGTGAATCTCGGCTGGCTGCCCGTCTCCGGCATGTATGCCATTTATGGCGGCGGTGACCTGCCCGACCTCGCCCGCCACCTGATCATGCCGGCAACGGCCCTTGCTGCCGTGGCCACCGGGGTCATCGCGCGGCTCTCGCGCTCGGCCATGCTCGAAGTGCTGCGGCAGGACTATATCCGCACCGCGCGCGCCAAGGGCGTGCCCGAGCGCCGCGTGATCATGGGGCACGCGCTGCGCGCCGCCATGGTCTCGATCATCCCCGTTCTGGGCATCCAGGCGGGCTTCGTCCTCTCCGGCGCGGTCTATATCGAAATCGTCTTCCAGTGGCCCGGTGTCGGGCGGATGCTGGTCGATGCGATCCTCACACGGGATCTGCTGCTGGTGCAGGGCGGGGTCGTCTTCGTCGCCGCCTGCTACGTGCTGTTCAACATCGCCGTGGATGTGGCTCAGAGCCTGCTCGACCCGAGGATCAAGACATGAGCACCTTTCTCAAGCTGCTGTTCCGCAACCGCCTTGCCGCGATGGGCGCGGTGATCCTCGCGGTCATCGTACTCGCGGTCCTCGCCGTGCCGCTCCTGCCCCTGCAGGACCCGGACGTCACCGCCACCGCCGACCGCTTCAAGCGCCCCTTCACCGACGGCCACCTGCTGGGCACCGATCACCTCGGGCGCGACCTGCTCTCGCGCCTGCTGCACGGCACGCGGCTGAGCCTAGCCATCGGCGTCGCCGCCGCGCTCATCGCCGCCACGATCGGCTCGGCCATCGGGATCATCGCGGGCTATTTCGGCGGGCGCACCGACAACATCATCATGCGCACCGTCGACATGCTCATGGCCTTCCCCTACATCCTGCTGGCGCTGGCCATCGTCGCCGCGCTCGGCCCCGGCCTGATGAACGCGCTCATCGCCGTCGCGGCGGTGAATATCCCCTTCTTCGCGCGGAACATCCGCGGCATCACGGTCGGCCTAGCCGGGCGGGAATTCATCGACGCCGCGCGGCTCGCGGGGATGGGCCACGCGCGGATCATCCTCACCGAGCTTCTGCCCAACGTGCTGCCCGTCATCGTCATCGCCATGTCGACGACCGTTGGCTGGATGATCCTCGAGACGGCGGGCCTGAGCTTCCTCGGCCTTGGCAGCCAGCCGCCCCAGGCCGATCTCGGCTCCATGCTCGGCGAGGCGCGCTCCGCGATGATCTCGCATCCGCATACTTCCATCGTGCCGGGCCTGATGATCTTTCTCATCGTCATGTCGATCAACCTGCTGGGCGACGGCGTGCGCGACGCGCTCGATCCGCGCCTGCGCTCCGGTGCGCTCTCGCGCCCGCTGCCGACCACGCTGGTCGAGCGCTCCGGCGACATTCCCGAACCCACCGATGACCTGCTGGCGATCCAGGACCTGCACACCCAGTTCCATGTCGGCGCGCGCAACTACCGCGCCGTCGGCGGGGTCAGCCTCGCGGTGAGGCCGGGCGAATGCCTCGGCGTCATCGGCGAGAGCGGCTCGGGCAAGTCTGTCACGGCGCTTTCGGTCATGGGCCTCGTCGCCTCGCCCCCCGGCGTGATCACCGGCGGCGCCGTTCGTTACCAGGGCGAAGACCTCATTGGCGCGCCCTATGAGACCCTGCGCAAGAAACGCGGCGATCATGTGGCTTATATCTTCCAGGATCCGCTGAGCACGCTGCACCCGCTCTACAGCGTCGGCGATCAACTTGCCGAGGCGATCCTGTCGCACCACAAGATCGGCAAAGCGGAGGCCCGCCGCCGCGCGATCGAGCTGCTGAGGGATGTCCGCATTCCCAATGCCGAAAGCCGCGTGGACAACTACCCGCACGAGATGTCGGGCGGGATGCGCCAGCGCGTCGGCATCGCCATGGCGCTGGCCAACGAGCCCGACGTGATCATCGCCGACGAGCCGACGACAGCGCTCGACGTGACCGTGCAGGCGCAGATCCTGGCGCTGCTTGACGATCTGCGCCGCGACCGCGGGCTGGCGATCGTCTTCATCACCCATGACTTCGGCGTGGTCGCGCAGCTCTGTGACCGCGTTGCCGTCATGTATGCGGGGCGCATCGTCGAGGAAGGCCCCACAACGGCGGTGCTCGACGCGCCCGCCCACCCCTACACCAAGCGGCTCATTGCCTGCGTGCCCGAACTGGGCGGCGGGCGGCGCGAGCTCGCGGCCATTCCCGGCCTGCCGCCGGTCGTGAGCGACCTGCCCGCAGGCTGCGCCTTCGCGCCGCGCTGCGACAAGGCGCAGGAGAGCTGCCGCGCCGGCGAGATCGACCTGAAGGGCAGCGCGCCACGCGCCGTGCGCTGCCTCTATCCAGAGGAGGCCGTCTGATGCCCGCGCTCAAGGTGGAAAACCTCGCGAAGACCTTCGCCCTCAAGAAGCCGTTCTTCGGCCCCGCGCCGCCCGGCGTGCGCGCCGTTCGGCCGATGAGTCTCAGCGTGGAGCCCGGCGAAACGCTCGGCGTCGTCGGCGAAAGCGGCTGCGGCAAGTCCACGCTGGCGCGGATGCTCGTGGGCCTTCTGGAGCCCTCCGAGGGTTCCATCGAGATCGAAGGCCGCGCGCTGGACAATTCCGACCCGGCCGAGTTCGGAAAGCTGATCCAGTATGTCTTCCAGGACCCCACCAGCTCGCTCAACCCGCGCAAGACCATCCGCCAGATCATGGAAGCCCCGCTCAAACGGCTCTATGGCATGCCCCGCGCCGAACGCGACAAGCGCATCGCGGAGATATTCGACAGCGTGAACCTGCGCGAGGAGTTCCTGGACCGCTACCCGCACGAGTTCTCCGGCGGGCAGGCCCAGCGCATCGGGATCGCCCGCGCGCTGGCCGCAGGGCCGCGGATCATCATCCTCGACGAGCCGGTCTCGGCGCTCGACGTATCGGTCCAGGCCCAGGTGCTCAACCTGCTGGCAGACCTCAAGGCAGAGTTCGACCTGACCTATCTCTTCATCACCCACGATCTCGCCGTCGTCGAGGCGGTGAGCGACAGGATCGTCGTGCTCTATTTCGGCGCGGTGGTCGAGATCGGCCGCGCCGAAGACATCTTTGCAAATCCGCGCCATCCCTATACCAAGCTGCTGGCCGACAGTGCGCCGGTCGTCGGCCGCGCGATCAAGGCACCAGAACAAAAGGGATCGGAACTGCCCGACCCGCTGAACCCGCCTCCGGGCTGCGCCTTCGCGGGGCGCTGCCCCCGGGCGACCGAGCTTTGCCGGGAACAGGACCCGGAGCTGACACAGATGGGAGATGACCAGTTTGCCGCCTGCCACCACCCCCTCGAGGGATGAACCAAGGGTGAGCCGCCCCGTCCAGGTGGCCGAGGCCATCAAGGGCTGGGTCGTCGAGCAGGGTCTCGAAGCCGGGGACCGCCTGCCCGCCGAAGCGGAGATGATCGCGCGGTTCGGCATGGCCAAAGGCACGATCCGCGAGGCCATGCGCATCCTCGAGGCCCAGGGTCTGATCAAGACACGCACAGGCCCCGGGGGGGGCAGTTTCGTCCATGAAGTCAGCCGCCAGAGGGCCAAGGCACTCCTTGGAAACTACTTTTATTTCAAGGATCTGACCATCGGCGACATCTACCAGCTTCGCCTGATCCTCGAACCCGAGCTGGCCGCCAGCCTCGCCGGGACGCTTTCCGAGGAGGTGCTGGACCAGCTCTCCGCGAATATCGCCGAATATGCCGACCCGGCCAGTGACATCGAGGAAGAACGCGCCCAGCACATCGCCTCGCTGCGGTTTCACAGGATTCTGGCCGAGCAGGCGGAAAACCCGCTTATCGGCTTCGTCATCGACTTCATGGCCAACCTTCTGTCCGACCTGACGGTCTATCGCCGTCTCTACTCGCCGCCCAATATCGAGCTCTGGCGGCAGGGCCGCGAACACCAGCGCGCCCTCATCGACGCCCTGCGCGACGGCGACAGAGAGGCCGCGCGCGCCATCATGAAAGACCACATGGAAACCGCCTGGACCCTGATGCGCAGACAGGAAGTGGAAGTGCAAAGCCGTTTCATCTCGGAATGACGACGCCGCTCCATTCGGGCGAGTCTTTGCAAATCGCGTGCAGCGCGCCTATATACAGGCGATCAACGATAAAAATAGCAGTTTCAGGTTTCAAACTATGCCCAATGTGCTCCGGAAAGCCTGGGAAGAGTATCTCAGCCCTTTCCTTCAGCGCCCCAAACGCCTTCAAGTGGCCGCCCTGTGCTATCGCATGTCGGACGGCGGCAAGAAGGTGCTGCTCGTGACCTCCCGGGACACGGGCCGCTGGGTCATTCCCAAGGGCTGGCCGATGGACGGCAAGAACGCGCCGGAGGCGGCCATGCAGGAAGCCTGGGAGGAAGCGGGCGTGCACAAAGGCCAGATCGACGGCGAGGCCATCGGCCACTACGACTACGACAAGGAGCTCAAGTCCGGCCTGCCTGTTCCGGTCGAAACGCTCGTCTACAAGGTCGAGGTCAGCGAAATGCGCGAGGATTTCCCCGAGGCCAGCGAGCGCGAGCGCCGCTGGGTCAGCCCCGAGGAAGCTGCCAACATGGTTCGTGAGCCACAGCTGCAAAAGCTCCTGCGCGAAATGTAACAGTTTTATGACAACTTGATTGCGCCCCTGCGGATGATTGGCTATCGCGCGTAGCCAAACCGAGGGGAGCCACATGTCCGACAATCACACGCCCGACGCAGATCACCTCGACACCCTCGACCGCGACCTGCACCGCCTCTCCTACCTCGAAGGCGCGGCGCAATACGTGGCCAGGCCCATGGTCGGGACGGGGATCGCGCTGGCCTTCATGGTCATCGCCGGTTTCGCCGCGGTCATCTTCTTCGGGCAGGAGCCGTCGCGCTACGTTGTCGTGCTCGCGGCGGTCTTCGGCGCCTACATGGCGCTCAATATCGGCGCCAATGACGTGGCCAACAACATGGGCCCAGCCGTCGGGGCCAACGCGCTCACGCTCGGCGGGGCCATCGCCATCGCGGCGATCTTCGAAAGCGCCGGGGCGCTGCTGGCGGGCGGCGATGTCGTCTCGACCATCTCCAAGGGGATCATCGCGCCGGAAACCATGGCCTCCGCAGATGTCTTCATCTGGGCGATGATGGCCGCGCTCATCTCCGCCGCGCTCTGGGTCAACCTTGCCACATGGGTCGGTGCGCCCGTTTCGACGACGCATTCGGTCGTCGGCGGGGTCATGGGCGCAGGCATCGCCGCTGCGGGCTTTACGGCGGTCAACTGGCCCACCATGAGCGCCATCGCCGCAAGCTGGGTGATCTCCCCCGTCCTCGGCGGGCTGATCGCCGCCGCCTTCCTCGCGCTCATCAAGTCACGCGTGATCTACCAGGACGACAAGATCGAAGCCGCGAAGAAATGGGTCCCGATCCTCGTCGGGATCATGGCAGGGGCCTTCGCCGCCTATCTCGCCCTCAAGGGCCTCAAGCGCATCATGAAGATCGACCTGCCGACAGCGCTGGCCATCGGCGCGGCCTTGGGCGCGCTTGCATGGCTGGTGACCATCCCGCTCATTCGCAAACAGGCCGTGGGGCTGGAGAACCGCAACAAATCACTAAAGGTGCTCTTCGGCATCCCGCTGGTGCTCTCGGCGGCGCTGCTCTCCTTCGCCCATGGCGCGAACGACGTGGCCAACGCCGTCGGCCCGCTCGCGGCCATCGTGCATGCCGCCGAGTTCGGCAGCTTCTCGGCCAAGGTCGCGATCCCGATGTGGGTCATGGTGATCGGCGCCTTCGGCATCAGCTTCGGCCTGTTTCTCTTCGGCCCCAAGCTCATCCGCATGGTCGGCGGCCAGATCACCAGGCTCAACCCGATGCGCGCCTATTGCGTCTCGCTCTCGGCGGCGATCACCGTGATCATCGCGAGCTGGCTCGGCCTGCCCGTCTCCTCGACGCATATCGCCGTCGGCGCTGTCTTCGGTGTCGGCTTCTTCCGCGAATGGGACACGGCCCGCCGCATGAAGGCCAATTCGCACACCTTGCCCGAGGAACGCCGTATCGCCCCCGAGGAGCGCCGCCGCCGCAAGCTCGTGCGCCGGTCGCATTTCATGACGATCATCGCGGCATGGGTCATCACCGTGCCTGCCGCAGCCGTCATCTCGGGGCTGATCTTCATCATCCTGAGCGCCGTGGTGAGCTAGGACGCGATCGTGAAGATGATCCAGCCGGCTGCCACATAGGGGATGGTCGCCAGCAGGAGAATGACACCATCGCGGGCGAGCATTCCCAGCGCCAGCAACGTCACGCCAAGGCCGATCAGCGACGACGAGAAGGGCACCAGTTCGAGAAAGGGAATGATCAGGCCGGAAAACAGGCAGAGCACCTGCGGCACCAGAACGAACGGCATGCGCGACAACCCACTCAGGCGCGCGTTGGTGTGCTCGTCCAGCCATCGCGTGAGCGGTTTGACCCAGTTGAAGGCGTTCTTAACGTGGTGGCCATTGGCCCAAAGGTTGCGGATCCAGCGCGGGAGCCAGACAGTCCTGCGGCCCGCGACGATCTGGAGCGACACGAGGAAGATCATGATCCCCATCGCCGACGAGAAGAGCGGAATGCCGCTCAGGGGCGAGACAAGGGCGACCGCAGGCAGCATCAGCAAGGGCAGCAGGCTCACGTTCTGCTCCGCCTCGACGATCTCTCCGACGGAGACGCTCTCCTTGTCCGCAGACGCAGTATCAGCCGCAGACGCGGGGGCCCGCCATTCCTTTGTCTCTCCGGTCACCATGAGCCTACAACCCCCGCGCATGCGGATGGTTCCGGATGCATCCGCCAGAACAGGCCAGCCGCGCCCACCATTTCCCCGCACGCTGACATGCGCTCACCGAAATCAGGAACATTCGCCCCCGGCGACATGTTGGGAGTCCAAACGGCTGGCGATGGCCGGCGCAAGAGAAGGAGACAAGATATGCAACGCATTCTGACATCAACAGCAATCGCACTGGCACTGGGCACGACAGCCTATGCAGACGAACATGGCGGCGCGTTCTCGGAGACGACATTCGACGAGAGTGTCAATCTGAACGCAAGCGAACTGATCGGCATGAGCCTCCATGCGACCCAAGAGGACATGCAGAAAAACGCCGAGGTGCAAGCCGATGGCGAGAAGAACTGGGATGACATCGGTGAGATCAACGAGATCGTCCTGACCCGCGATGGCGAGGTGCAAGCCGTGATCGCAGGCGTCGGCGGCTTCGTCGGCATCGGTGAGAAGGATGTCGCCGTCGACATGTCGAAACTCCGGTTCGTCTCCGACGGTGAGCAGCCCGGCGAGGTCTTCGTCGTGGTGAAGGCAAGCGCAGTCGACGTGGAAAACGCGCCGAGCTATGGCGAGACGCGCAAGGACACCGACATGTCCGAAAGCGAGAGCATGTCCGAGTCGAATGACAAGGACATGGCCGCCAAATCCGGTGAGAACCGGCAGCTGATGAGCGCGCCGGAGGTCGAACTTGACGGCTACATGTCCGTGCAAAACGACGACCTGACCGCCGAAGAAATGACCGGCACATCGGTCTATGGCGAAAATGACGAACATGTCGGTGAGGTCAGCGAACTGGTGCTGACCGATAACGGCAAGATCGACCGAGCCGTGATCGACGTGGGCGGCTTTCTCGGAATGGGAGAGCATTCGGTCGCCGTGACGCTCGATGAACTCGAGATCATGCGGGCCGACGAAGGCGGCGATCTGCGCGTCTATATCGACGCCTCGGAAAAAGCGCTGAAGGACCAGCCCGAATACCGCGGCTGACGCGCTGAAGCCCGGAGGGCGGGGCATCTGCCCCGCCCTGCCTTGCTGACCGCACTCAGCCATCTCAACAGAGGAAGGAAAGGCAGATGACACGGAAAAGCGGCAAAGCCGAAACCAGTGACCACGACGACAAGTCCACGGTTATTTCGGAGCTCAAGGGGTCAGAACAGCATTACGAACTCAAGAACCAGCCCGGCGAAGACGGTGATCCCAATCACGCGAATGAGGATGACCCGGCATCGCCCGAGACCCGGAAAATGGTGAAAAAGGCGGTGGAGAAGAGCGATGAGGACACGCAGGTCGCATCGGCCCTCAAGGACGCTGCCGTTTGAGCCACTGCGGGAACCAATCGGGTTCCCGGCGGTTGTCTAACCTGAAAGCCGAACGAAAGGAGCGCTCCAATGGAGTATGGCATTCTCGGAGTTTTGATCCTGATCGCGGATATCTACGCGATCTTCAACATCCTCTCGAGCCGGGCGGCGACGGGCGAAAAGGTGCTCTGGACATTGCTCGTCCTTATCCTGCCGGTGATCGGCTTCGTAATCTGGCTCGTGGCAGGACCACGCGGCAGCTCCACGACAGTCTATGAGGCCCCGAAAGGGGCTTCGCCGCATGACGGACATTCCGCCATGCCCGGTCACGCAACAGGCGAAAACAGTGAAAGGAGTCCAAGATGAATTGGGATGAATTATCAGGAAGATGGACACAATTTGCAGGTGCCCTGAAGGAAAGATGGGCCGAGTTCACGGATGACGAGATCCAGCAGATGCAAGGCAACCGGGAACAGCTCGAAGGCAAGATCCAGGAAAAATACGGCAAGTCGAAGGAGCAGGCCAAGGAAGAGGTCAGCGAGTTCCTCGCCCGCCTTTGACGCGGCCACCCTGTAACAGGCCGATCAGGCACGGCACGGGCCTTCCCGCGCCGTGCCGCTTTGCGTTCAAACCCCGGGCGCTGCCCCCGGTTTGCCCCGGAGTCCGACCTCGCCACCGGGCCCTTCTTATCTTGCATCACCCGACGCGCATTTCCACGTCCGAAGGGGAACCAGCGGGCCTTCGTGGCGTTGAGCCGTGAAATGGCCTGCACGCCGACATGCCCCGAGACAGGGCACCGGACGGTGCGGAGGCAGATGATGCCGGTACATGACGGTCGGGCAGAACTTTCCGCACCGCCAGTCGTTGGGCCTCGGAAGTCGATGAGCGAATCGCTTTATCCCGGGGTCTGTCCTGTCCCGTTTCGATACCCCCGGGCCGCCCGGATGTTCCATCGGGCACTTGCCCTCGCCAATTCATGGCGGGGGCATTTTTCTGGCCGGGTCCCGGGGAGATGAAGACAGGCCTCTGACCGGCCCTTTGATCGCCCAGGCGCCCAAGCGCAGGGTCTTGTTTTCCGACAGCAGGAACAATTCACGGCACCGTGCGTTTTTCTCACACGCAACGGAAAGGAGTTCACCATGAAACGGGAACAAGTCCTGGCGAACTGGCAACGACTCAAGGACAGCGCCCATGCAGAATGGCCTAAACTGAGCGCCGAAGAGCTGGAAGAATCCGGTGGTGAGCGCGACAAGATCGTCGACCTTATCCAGGAAAACTATGAATGCGAAAAGCACGAGGCCGAACGCAAGTTCGAAGACTGGTGCAGAAGGGCAGGCTGATGACCGATTCATCCGAACTCAAGAGAGAACTGTGGCTGCGGCTCAAGAGCCAGACCGCTGGCATGATGGGGCTTGCAGGAGGCAGCATGCATATGCGCCCGATGACGCCCCTCTTGGAGAAAGACAGCGAGTCCGTCTGGTTCCTGACGGCACCCGACAACAAGCTCGCGCAAGAAGGGGCCAAGGTGCATTTTACCGTGCAGAGCCCCGATGAGCGCTTCTATGCCTGTGTCAGCGGCCATCTGGCCGTGAGCGATGACGAGAAAAGGCTCGAACAGCTCTGGAACGTCTACGCTTCGGCCTTTTTCGAAGACGGTCCGCAGGCCTCCGAGGCCGTGGCGCTTGAATTGAAGCCGGAAGAGGCTGAAATCTGGACGATCGAGGCAAATGCGACGCAATTCGCGGCCGAGATCGCCTCCCGCTCCGCCTTCGGCGGCAAGGACAGGCCCGATCTGGGCACACATGACGTTGTCTCGCTGCCCTGAGGAGAAAGCGGTAGTGCCTGAAATGCGTGCGAAGGGGTGGAACCATCCGCCCCTTCGCACGTTTGGCAGCCATGGGATTTCCTGTCAGGATCATACTCGTTCTGGTCACGGCGCTGCTTTGCACGGGCGCCCCGGCTCAAGAGAGCCCCGAGGCCCGGTATCCTGCGGACACGCTCAACGAGGGGCTCGGCCCGCGTC
Organism: Rhodobacteraceae bacterium 63075; assembly: GCA_003417655.1. Lineage (GTDB taxonomy): Bacteria > Pseudomonadota > Alphaproteobacteria > Rhodobacterales > Rhodobacteraceae > Lentibacter. The sequence goes on along the minus strand of QVMW01000001.1, from coordinate 409,822 downwards.
CCGATGACCTCGACCTCTCGACACCGCGCGCCGCCATGCGCGCCTTCATCGAACATGGCCGCTCGGAGCGGTTCGAGGCCGCGGCGCATGTGATCAACCTCTCCGATATCGACTCCGACAAGCAAAAAGACAAGGCACTGAAGATTGCGCGGCAGCTCTACCAGGTGATCGACCGGCGCGTCTGGGTGGATTGGTCCGGCTTGCCGTGTCCTTCTCAGGCCCGATCACCAGCATCGTCTATCCCGCTCTGATCATCCTCATGGCATTGAGCGGCGGCAGCAGGATAAGCGAGGTCAGATCAACGGGCGCCTGCGTGCGTCAGCCTCTTCCTCGATCCCGGCGATACCGTGCAGCGCGCCGATGTCCATGATCTCCAGCACCCCGCCCCTCCACGCGGCGACACCGCGCTCGCGCAGCTGCCGAAGCGTCTTGTTGGTATGCACCAGCGACAGGCCGAGCGCATCGGCCAGGTCCTGCTGCTTGTAGGGGAAGGGCATCCGTGTTCCCGTCACCAGCCCCAGCGCCGAGCCGCGCGCGAAGAGCCGCGAGAAGGTGGTTGCGATACGCTCGATTCCGCTCATATGCCCCAGAACGGCGAGGCTCTCGCCCAGAAGATACTCCTCCACGGCCGAAAGCCATGTCAGATCATAGGCGCGCTCAGGGTGATCGCGAAAGAGGCTCCACAGGTCCTTGCGGTCGAAGACGCAGAGCGTCATGTCCGTCGTCGCCTCGACAGAGTGCTGCATCTCCTGCATCACCCCCGCTTGCAGGCCGATGAAATCTCCCGGCAGCACGATGTTGACAACCTGCCTCTCGCCGCTTGCCAGCGTCTTGTATCGCAGGCCCATGCCTTCGAGCACCGTGTAAAGATGCGGGCTGCTCGACCCCTCCATCATGAGGGTCGTGCCCGGCACGGCATCGAGCTCGCCGGCCTTGAACTTCTGCATGAAGTCGACCTCGCTCTCAGACATCGGAGAAAACAGGGACAAGCTGCGCAAAGGGCAATTCTGGCACTTGGCCGGAATGGTACTTTCCCTCCTCAACATGTCATAGTTTAATGCAATGCGTCGCTTGATGCTTCATCAAAGCGACATGTTGCACGAAAGACTTTCGAGAGACCCCGTGACAGTCACATCCGATTCCATGGATCCGGCACAGCCGATCTTCCTGGTCTTCGAGCGGGATGCTTTGATTGCCGAGGATATCATCGGCTCGCTCAGGGACCTGGGCCCCTGCGAAACGATCCATGTCAATGATCCGGTAGAGGTGCCGCGCCACTTGGACCTCGACAAGCGGATTTCGGCGGCATTTCTCGAAATGCGCTATGATCAGGTGATCGAACTGGGCCTTGACCGGCACTTGGCCGATCATGGCGCGCGCATCATTCTCACCATCGGCGAAGATGACGAGAAGGACGCGCAGGCGCGCGGCTGGGGCATGTTGGTGCGCCCCTTCACCGACCAGATGATCCGCGACGCGCTGGCCGATATCGGATCGCGCTAGTCGCGCTCCTCACGCATGGCGCGCCCTGCTTGCATGCCGACAGCAAAGCCCTCGGCGATCTGAACCAGCGGCTCTTTCGCCGGTGCCTCCGGGGCGTGGTCACGGGTGTCATGCCGATGCCCGGACCGATGCCCGGTGTCCGGGCTCCCGCCCGTCTGTGCGCCAAGCGCCAGCAGGATGAACCCCAGCACGACGTAAAGCCCCCCGATGACCGAATAGGCCACGAGCGCGCTTTCGTGATTTGCCACCACGATCCACAAGGCGACGGTCAGAAAGCCGAGCCCGACCAGGCCGAACACCACTCCCATCACGCTGAAGGCCGTCGCGCGCGCTGCCTGGCGCGCTCGATCCTGTATTGCGGAAACGAAACCAGTCATCGGTTACTTCCGCCCGGTCACGAAGCCCAGCAGAAAGCCGAGGCCGACCGCCATGCCGACAGCTACCGCCGGTTGGTCGCGCACGGTATCGGCAGCCTGGCGGCCCAGCACGTCGGCCTGTTGACGGGCCGCGTGCAGCTGTTCCTCTCCGGCATCACGCAGATGCGCGGCTCTCTCGCGCACATGATCGCCTGCGGCATCGCGCGACGACTTCCCGAGGCCCGAAAGGGTCTGGGATATCTCCGCGATATCCTGTTTCAGCGTCGCGATCTGGTCGTTGAGCTGTTCGATATCTTTCTGCGGAGCAGCGTTTGATGTTTTCGAATTTGCCATGTCCAAGGCCTCCTTCAGATTGTCTGTCAGGCTCTCAACGCGCGCGCGGCCCTGATGTTCCCGCTAATCCGCAGATCGGCGAGCCGAAAGCCGCCGGCGCTGCCGCGCTGCCCATTTTCGAGGAACTTTTCGGATCGCGCGGGCGTTTTGCAGCCAATCGCAATCAATCAATGGAGGCTCACAATGCTCTACTGGGCAATACTCTTCTTCATCGTCGCCGTGATCGCCGGCGTGTTCGGCTTCGGCGGAATCGCCTCGGCCTCGGCCGGGATCGCTCAGATCCTCTTCGTGATCTTCCTGGCGCTTTTCGTCATCGCCATGGTGGTCCGGGCTCTCAAGGGCCGCACACCGTAACGGCGAGGCCTGACCTGAAAAACACGCCAGCCCTTTGACGGGAAAAGCCCCGCGCACTATTCGGCGCGGGGCTTTGGCTTTTCAGGCCTGCAAGGTTTTGGTGCTGGCAAAGAACATCGCCTGGCTGACCGCCGACATGACCTGTTCCTCAGAATAGGGCTTCGCGATCAGGAAGGCCGGCTCGGGCCTCTCGCCGGTGAGCAGACGCTCGGGGAAGGCGGTGATGAAGACGACAGGCAACTCGCCCATATCGCCCAGAATCTGGTTGACCGCGTCGATGCCCGAGGATTTGTCGGCCAGCTGAATATCGGCCAGGATCATGTCCGGCGGATCGCGCCGCGCCAGCTCGACCGCCTGATCGCGGGTGCGGGCATTGCCTGTCACTGCATGGCCCATGCTCTCGACGATCGCCATGATGTCCATCGCGATGATCGCCTCGTCCTCGATCACCATGATCCGGCCGCGGATCTCGCCCGACATCTCGCGCCGGGCGATCGCCAGCAACTCGGCAGCCTCGTCGGGGGTCACATCGAGGATCGCGGCGATCTGGCTGGTCTGGAAGCCCTCGATGCTGTGCAGAAGGAGCGCCTCGCGCGTGTTGGGCGTCAGTTGCGCCAAGCGCCATTGCGCGCGGGCCTCGGCGTCGCCCGACCCGGAGGCCTCTTCAACGGGAGAACCGGAAGACACCCATATCTGGTGAAATGCACGGAACAGCGCGACCCTTGGCGCGAGCTCGCTTTCGAACACGCCCTGATCGGCCAGCAGGGCCTCGAGCGTCGACGCTGCATAATGATCCCCGGTTTTCTGGCTGCCGGTCAGGGCGCGCGCATAGCGGCGAAGAAACGGAAGATCATCGGCGATCTGCCCTGTCAGGTCGGGCTGGGTGTTGGAGTCTGTCATGGCGTCCTCAAAAAAACTTCTCATCGTGGAACCAAACGCCTTTGGGCGTGTTATGTTCCCGTCCGGGTGCAAAAAAGCGCCCGGTCGATGATGCAGAAGAACCGGTGCCATGGCAAACAAACGCAGGACCTCAGAGTTGAACCAGCAAATCGACGATAACCTCAAGCGCGTCTACGCGGACACGGTTCAGGAACCGTTGCCTGAGCGTTTCACGCAATTGCTGGACCAGCTGCGCGAGAAGGAACGCGGCAACTCCGACGAGGAGTCAGGGGACACGTCGTGAGCACAGATTCCGACCCCAAGGAAGAGCTGATCGAACATTTGCCGGCCATGCGCGCCTTTGCCATGAGCCTGACGCATAATAGCGCCACGGCGGACGACCTGGTGCAGGATACCGTCGTCAAGGCCTGGGGCAATTTCGACAAGTTCAAGCCCGGAACGAACTTGCGCGCCTGGCTCTTCACCATCCTGCGCAACACCTATTATTCGCTCTACCGAAAGCGCCGCCGCGAAGTGGAAGACCCCGATGGCGTCATGGCCGAGCAGATATCGGAGAAACCCGAGCATGACGGGCATCTTGCCATGGCCGATTTCCGCGAGGCTTTCGCGCAACTGAGCGATGACCAGCGCGAGGTGCTCGTTCTGGTCGGTGTCGAAGGGTTTTCCTACGAGGAAGCCGCCGAGATGTGCGGCTGCGCCGTCGGCACGATCAAGAGCCGCACCAATCGCGCGCGCAAGCGGCTCGCCGAGCTCATGAAGATCGACGATGAGAACGCGCTCGAGATGACCGATTCCGCCACGATGGCGGTGGTGAAAGGAAAACCCGCGGCATGACCACGCGGCTGAAAGGGCCACGGCGAGGGCTTCATCTGGGGCTGGCGCCCCGGCTCATGATCGTCCTCAGCATGGCCATGCTGCCGCTCGCGCTGGTGTCGGTCTACCAGACACAGAGGGTTCTCGAAGAACGTCAGTCGCTCTCCGAGCAGGCGTTGCTGGGGCGCACGCAGACGGCCGTCTCCGAAAGCCGCGAAGTGATCCGGTCCGCCATCGCCTCGGCCGATACGCTCGCGCTGCAGATGCCCGACTTGCGATCCGAGGAAGAGACCTGCAACGCGATCATGTCCAGGGTCGTCAAGCGGTCGGGCTATTTCGCCTTCGCCGGCTACCGCGACAACGAGGCGGGGTTGATATGCAGCTCCCTCGAACCCGACTCCGAAGCGCAGGGCAGTCTTTCGGCCCTGCCCGAGCTGGACATCACGCGCAACGAAGCCCTGCTGAGCCCGCTGAGCTTTCTGGGCGGGATCGCCACGTTCAGCGTGACTGTCCCGGTGGTCGAGCAGGGCCGTTTCATCGGCACGATCTGGATCGCCGTGCCGGTCTCGGCACTCAGCGGGACCTTGTCCAGCGCCGGTGATGAGTTGGACCTCGTCCTGTTCCAGAGCGAAGGCGACATCATCGCAACCAAGGATTTCAACGAAAGGCGCCGCAGGGTGTTGCCTGAGGACAGGGACCTGCAATCACTGGCCGCCGGAGGCCGGCAAACCTTCCGCACACGCAACCGCGAAGGCGAGACCCGCGATTTCGCCGTCTTGCCGATGGTCGAGGACCGTGTCTTGGCCCTGGGAAGCTGGATGCCCCGGGACCAGGGGATAAACCTGCCCGCCTATCAACACATGATGGCGCTCTACTTCCCGATTGCGATCTGGATCATCGCGATCGGGGCCGCCTATATCGGGGTGCACCGGCTGGTGATCCGGCATATCCGCCGCCTGCGCTCATGGATGCGCGCCTATGCCAGCGGCGACAGAACCGATCTCGGAGAGGCCCGGCTGGACGGGGCGCCCGAAGAGCTGGAAGTTCTGGCCGGATCATTCCGCGAGATGACAAGGCGCCTGTCAGAGCACGACCAGCGCCGCGAAGAGGACCTGGAGGAAAAGACCGTCCTGCTGCGCGAGGTTCATCACCGCGTCAAGAACAACCTCCAGATGATCTCCAGCATGATGAACATGCAGATCCGCGCCACGCAGAGCGCCGAGGCACAGCGCCAGTTGCGTCGCGTGCAGGACCGGGTGATGGCTCTCTCGGCCGTTCACCGCTACCTTTACCTCGCGCGCAAGCTCTCGATGCTGCGCGCCGACGAGCTGCTGGACAATATCATCCAGCAACTGGTCATCGTCGGCACGCTGGACGAAAGCGGCCAGAACATCAACGTCTCCACCGAGCTCGACCCCGTCGAGATCACCCCCGATCAATCGGTCCCGCTCTCGCTCCTCGCCACCGAGGCGGCAATGAACGCGGTGAAATATTGCGGTGTGAGTGACGCGGGCGAGGCCTGGATCAACATCGCTCTGAAACAGCAGGAGGATGGAACGCTGTGCTTCAGCATCGTCAATTCACGTGCCGGCGGGACGGACGCGGGCGAGGTGGCCGAAGGGTCGGGGCTGGGCTCACGCCTGATCGAATCCTTCGCCACCCAGCTGGGGGGCAAGCTGGAAACCAATGATCTTCCCGACCGTTTCGAAATGCATGTTGTCTTTCCGCTGACATCTGAACAGGACGGCCCGGAAGAGGAAAGCAGCTGAAGGCCGGCCACCGGCGCGCGCTTGTCGCGGTTGCTCAGCAAGACCCGGCAGCCTGCCCCCGCGCCAGTTCGCGCTTGTCTGCGTAGACCGCGTTGGGAAGGGCGGGCCTGTCGCCAGCCAGGATCAGCCCGGAGATGCTGGCAAAGCACTGGCAGTCAGTGTCGCCCCCCTGCGCAAGGCAATGGTCCATTTCGCGGCTGAACGCGGCCTCATAGCGGCGCTCATCGACACGCGCGGAGCCGCCCGAGCCGTCACTCGTCAGCGCCGGCACGAAGGAGACGGCGTAGACGATCAGGCCCGAGGCCAGGATGATGAAGAGGTAGATGCGATAGTCTGTCGGCATGGCTGCGGCGCTCCGGTCGGGCGACAGCCTGCCAGAAAGGTCTTAACAACTGCTTGAGATCACTCCCACCACGGCCCGTGATGCTTGCCGTCCTGCCCGAGCAGCTCGAAGCCGTGCTGGCCGAAGAAGTCTCGCTGCGCCTGGATGATGTTGGCCGTCCCGCTGCCTTGGCGCATCGTGTCAAAAAAGCTCAGCGCGCCCGAGAGCGCGGGCACGGCATGGCCGCCCGCAACCGCCTCGCAAACGCTTTTGCGCAGCCCTGGCACCGCCGTTGACAGCATCTCCGCGATGGCCTTCTCCTCGATCATCTGCCCCTCGGCTCCGCCCTTGCGGAAAGCCTCGGCGATATCGTCGAGCAGGGCCGAGCGGATGATGCAGCCCGCCCGCCAGATCTCGGCGATCCGCGCGAAATCGAGCGGCCAGTCGAACTCGTCGGCCGCCTGCCGCAGGATGCGAAAGCCCTGCGCATAGGCCAGGATGCGCCCGGCCAGAAGCGCCTGCTCCAGCTCGGCAACGTCAAGGTCGACCGCCTCGCGCGCGTTGCCATAAACCTCCGCCAGCCGCTGCCTGAGCGCCTTCTCGGACGACCAGCTCCGCGCCGCGACAGCCGCCTCGATCGTGCTCGCCGACTGGCCCATGCGGATCGCCTCGACGACGGTCCAGCGCCCCGTGCCCTTCTGCCCCGCCGCATCCCGGATCTGATCGACAAAAGGCGCGCCGCTCTCCTCGTAGGACAGCAGCTTGCCGGTGATCTCCACGAGATAGGACTTGAGCGCGCCCCGGTCCCATTCGGTGAACTGCTCCGCGATATCCAGCGCCGGCATCCCCTTGCCGAAGCGCATCAGCGCGTAGACTTCCGCGATCATCTGCATGTCGGCATATTCGATCCCGTTGTGAACGGTCTTGACGAAATGCCCCGCGCCGTCCGGCCCGAGATGATCGACGCAAGGATCACCTTCGTGATCCGCCGCGATCGCCCGCAGCATCGGCTCGAGCTGGGCCCAGCTATGCGCCGTGCCCCCCACCATGATCGACGGACCGTGCCGCGCGCCCTTCTCGCCGCCCGACACGCCCATGCCGACGAAATGCAGATCGTCCCCCGCCAGCGCCGCCGCGCGCCTGCGCGTGTCGTTGAAATTGGCGTTGCCGCCGTCGATGATCGTGTCGCCCGGCTCCAGCAGCGGCGCGACCACCTCTATCATCGCGTCCATCGGCGCGCCCGAGGGGATCATGAAGAGGATCACCCGCGGCGTCCTGAGCGCCTTGACGAAATCGCCCAGCGCCTCATGCGGATGCAGCCGCCCGGCCAGATCGCCCGCCTCCGCGATGAAATCCGCGATCCACTCGACCTCACGGTTGGTCACCGCCACGTCAAAGCCCTGCTCGGCGAGATTGAGCGCCAGGGCGCTGCCCATGGTCCCGAGTCCGTAAACACCGATATTCGCCTGAGACATGCCGCTCTCCCGTTTGCGCTATCACCTTTTTGCTACATCACACATGAAGGCGCAACACGGGGAAACCGCGGCCCGAGGACGTCGCCGGAGGCGTAAGGACGAGACATCCTGCGCGCCGCAAGGCGCACATTCGGCTCAGACGCCGAGACACCAGCGCATGATCGCCTTCTGCGCATGCAGGCGGTTCTCGGCCTCGTCGAAGACGACCGAGCTGGGCCCGTCCATCACCGCACTGGTCACTTCTTCTTCCCGGTGCGCGGGCAGGCAATGCATGAAGAGCGCATCCGTCTTGGCGTGGCGCATCAGCTCCTCGTTCACCTGGTAGGGCCGCAGCATGTTATGCCTGCGCTCCTTCGAGCTCTGGCTGTCATGCATGCTCACCCATGTGTCCGTGACGACGAGATCAGCGCCCGCGACGGCCTTCTTCGCATCGCGCTCGATGCTCACATTGACGCCCGCCTTGCGCGCCAGCCCGACGAACTCTGCCTCCGGCTCGAGCTGCACGGGGCCGGTGAACACCATGTCGAAGCCGAACTGCCCCGCCGCATGCAGGAAGGAAGCGCAAACGTTGTTGCCGTCCCCCGCCCAGACGACCTTCTTGCCCTTGATCGGGCCGCGATGCTCCTCGTAGGTCATCACGTCGGCCATGATCTGGCAGGGATGCGTGCGGTCCGTCAGCCCGTTGATCACCGGCACATCGGCGAACTCGGCCATCTCCTGAAGCACGCTCTCATCAAAGGTGCGGATCATGATGAGGTCCACGTAGCGGCTCAACACGCGCGCCGTGTCGGCGATGGTCTCGCCGTGGCCGAGCTGCAGGTCCGCGCCGGAGAGCACCATCGTCTCCCCGCCCATCTGCCGCACGCCGACATCGAAGCTCACGCGCGTGCGCGTCGAGGGCTTTTCGAAGATGAGCGCGACCATCCGGCCCTCCAGCGGCAGCGCGTCATCGGGCTGACCCTTGGGGCGTCCGGCCCGCGCATCCTTCATCTCGCGCGCATTGGCGATGATGCCCGCAAGGGCGTCTGCGTCCGTCGTGTGAATGTCGAGAAAATGGTTCATCATTTCAATCCTTCTGCGCGACTGTCAGGGCCGCTGTCTCGATCCGTTTCATCGCCTCGGCGATATCCTCTTCGGTGATGTTGAGCGGGGGCAGGAGGCGGATCACGTTATCCGCCGCCGGAACGGTGATCACCCCGGAATCATAGCAGGCCTGCACCAGCTCGGTATTGGCCGGCTTGCACTTCAGCCCCAGCATCAGCCCCGCGCCGCGCAGCTCCTCGAAGACATCCGGATGCGCCGCGACGAGCCCGTCGAGGCTCTGGCGGAGCTGTCCTGCGCGGCGTCTCACATCGGCGAGGAAGCCTTCCTCCGCCACGATATCCATCACCGCACGGCCCACGGCGCAGCCCAGCGGGTTGCCCCCGTAGGTGCTGCCATGGGTGCCCGCCGTCATGCCGCTGGCCGCCTCTTCGCTCGCCAGCACGGCCCCGAGCGGGAAGCCCCCGCCGATGCCCTTTGCGACCATCATGATGTCCGGCGTGATCCCGGCCCATTCATGGGCGAAAAGTTTGCCCGTCCGGCCCACGCCACATTGCACCTCGTCGAGAATGAGCAGCGCGCCGGTCTCATCGCACAGCGCGCGCAGCCCCTGAAGGCACTGGTCTGGCAGGGTGCGAATGCCGCCTTCGCCCTGCACCGGCTCGATCATCACCGCCGCCGTCTTTTCGCTCACGGCCGCCTTGAGCGCGTCATGATCGCCCCAGTCCAGATGCGTGAAACCGCCCAGGACCGGGCCGAAACCCTTGATCATCTTCTCGCTGCCCGCCGCCGCGATCGCCGCGGTCGAGCGCCCGTGGAACGCGCCGGAGAAGGTGATGATCTCGGTGCGGTCTTGCTGGCCTTTGTCATACCAGTATTTCCGCGCCATCTTCACGGCCAGCTCGCAGGCTTCCGTGCCCGAGTTGGTGAAGAACACCGTGTCGGCAAAGCTGTGCGCGACAAGCGCATCGGCCAGCGCCTGCTGCTGGGGGATCTCGTAGAGGTTCGAGACATGCCAGAGCTTCTGCGCCTGCTCGGTCAGCGCCTCGGTGAGCTTGGGATGCGCATGGCCCAGCACGTTGACGGCGATGCCGCTGCCAAGATCGAGAAAACGTCGCCCATCCGCCTCGAAAAGCCAGGAGCCCTCGCCCTTGACGAAGTTCAGGGGCGCGCGGTTATAGGTCGGCAAGACAGATGGGATCATCTCTTTGGTCCTCTGGTGTCAGAAGCCCGATAGGTGCCTCAGAGGCGCGGGCTCGTCAATGTCTGTGGAAAATTTGCGCATCTCGCGCGAGGTGACGTGCACAGCCCGGCAGGGCCGCATCGGAGCGGTTTACGCGCGTCGGCGTCGCGACTGGACAGGGAGCGTATCGGTGCACATGGCACAGCTCATAGCCCAGCGCCCGCCCCTTGCAAAGAAAAAACGGGAATGTGGAATCTTGGTTGATGTATTTGCAACGCATATTGAAGGGAAATCGCAAGGCCCTGCCGAGAGCGACCGGCGGCTATGCGAAGGGAGTGGGCGCCGGCGCTTACCCGACAGCGGCCTCTCGTTTTCCGTGCGGCGAAATCCCGCTTCGAGCCCATGTTGCAAATTGCTGCATTGCAACTAAGATCGCGGAATGATTGTTCTGCCAGACACAAACGTCCGAACTTTGCAGCCGGTATCCCAGCTCTATTACTACGACAAGCAAGACACAATTTTGCCTCGTAAAATGACCGCTTTGGCTGCGTGGAACAAGATCATGAGTGATCCGCAGCCGTTTCTTAAAATTGCTTTTCAAGTACGCGATGCCGTTTCGTCGGTTTTTGGCGTTAAACGTATTGGCGGTTTTAGCGGAAAACCCGTCGAACAAGTCAGTGCTGGTCAATACTTGGATTTTTTTCTTGTCGAGCACGTTGACGATAAGTGTTTGGTGCTCACCGAGCGCGACCGTCATCTTGACGTGATGACTTGCATCTCAATCAAAGGTGAGACGCTTTCAGTGACGTCTTCTGTCTGTGTACATAATTTGTTTGGTCGCGCTTACATGATCCCTGTTGGAGTCGCTCACCGTTGGATTGTACGCGGTATGCTCCGACGCCTCCGAAAGCAGGCTGATTGATTATTCTGAAGGGTCGCTTTGTCCCGCGTTGCAGTCAGTCACGGCTAACGCTTTGGATGTCTGCTTTCATCGACCTGAGTTCCTCAAGATGTGACCGCTTCGGGGCTGCGCGCCGCCCCTCACTTGTTACAGCAGCGGAAGCGATCTGGCTCACCCCTTAAAACTTGAGCGAAATGCCGTGTCCCGCATTGGGATGTTGTTAAACCTCTCGCGCCTATCTTCCGGCAATCCCGGCTGAGAGGCGTGGTGCGCGCATGCAAGACGACCTGAAAGATGTTGAAAGGCGCCTGGCTGCCTTCGAGCGCAGGCAGAGCTTCGCTGGTCAGCTCGAGGCCTATGCGCTCAGCCGGCTCAACCATGTGCTCTTTCGCCAGCTCTTCAACCTCGCGCTGGTTGCCGCGCTTTTCCTGACCGGCCATTTCGCCGCCAGCCTCGGCGCGCTCGGGCTGCTGATGCTGGGTGAACTGGTCGATTGCGGCTATCTTTCGACCGTGCCGCGCCGGATCGCCCGGGGCAAGGACGACCTCGGCAAGCTTTACAGGCGCACGGCGATAACGGCGGGCTTGCAGGCCCTCACGGCAGCGGTGAGCGGGCTCATTCCCATCGTCGTCTCCAGCGCGCCCGGTGCCGTGATCACCTCCGTCGCCTATGTCTCCTGCATCTCGATCAATGCCGGCCTGCTGGTGCATCACCACCGGCTGGCCACACAGGCCCGGCTGGCGATGCTGCTCGCCACCGCCGCAATCATCGTCTTCATCCAGACAGGCCGCGGCGGCTTCGCCGACGAGAACATGCTGTTCAACACGGTGGGCATGATCCTCATGTTCTCGCTGGTCTACAGCTTCATTTCCTTCGCCCTGCGCGGTTATCTCTCCCAGATCAGCCGCAGCCGGGATCTGCTCCAGCGCAGCAAGGCGCTCGCGAGGGCCAACGAGGAGCTCGCCTTCCGGCAGGAGGAGATTCGCCGCCTCGCGCTTGTCGCCCGCAACGCCTCGGACTCGATCTTCATGGCCGACGCCGACGGCAAGATCCTCTGGGTCAACGAGGCCTTCACGGAGATGACCGGCTATCCGCCCGACGAAGCGATCGGGACGACACCCGCCGAACTGCTCGACAGCGAGCAGACCGACCCCGAAGTCAGCGAACAGATCATTTCCTCCGTGCGCAAGGGCATCCCCCTGCGCACGGAGATCCTCAACCGGCGCAAGGACGGCAAGGAGATATGGGTCGAGACCAACCAGGTTCCGGTCTGCCGCGCGGACGGGTCCGTCGAGTTCGTCATCGCCATAGAACGCGACATCACCGACGCGCGCCGCCACGCCGAGGAACTGGCCGCCGCCAAGCGCGCCGCTGAGAAGGGCGAACGCGCCAAGGCGCAGTTTCTCGCCACGATGAGCCATGAAATCCGCACGCCGATGAACGGGATCATCGGCATGGCCGAGCTTCTGCGCGATGCGCAACTGCCCAAGGAGCACGCCAGCTATGTCGAGACGATCCGCTACTCCGCCGAGGCGCTGATGCGGATCATCAACGACATCCTCGACTTCTCCAAGCTCGACGCGGGCAAATCCGTCATCTGCGCGGTCGATTTCGACCTGCTCGCCTGCGTCGAGGGGGCCTTGTCGATCCTGCGGCCCAAGGCCGTCGAGAACGGCATCTATCTCGATCTCGACTGCGCCGGCCCCCTGCCCGAGCGGCTTCATGGCGACGACGGGCGCATCCGGCAGATCCTCATCAACATCGTCGGCAACGCGATCAAGTTCACCCACAAGGGCGGGGTCACGCTGCGCCTGTCCTCCGAGCCGCGGCAGGACGGCGCGCTGCTGACCTTCGAGGTGATCGACACCGGGATCGGCATCGCGCCGGACCGGCTCTCGACCATCTTCGACGAGTTCAACCAGGCCGATGGCGAGGTCACCCGCAAATATGGCGGGACCGGCCTTGGCCTCACGATCTCGCGCATCCTCGCCCGCGAGATGGGCGGGGACATCACCATCCGCTCCACGGAGGGCGAGGGGTCACATTTCACCATCACACTGCCGCTCGGAAACGCCGCGCAGCCGGAGGCCGCCCCGCCCGTCCCCGGGGCAGAAGACGCGCCGGAGGAGCGGCCCATCCGCCTTGATGGCGTGAAGGCGCTCGTGGCCGATGACAACAAGACCAACCGCCTCGTCATCCGCCGCTATCTCGGCGAGACGGGGCTCGACATCGTCTATGCCCGCGACGGGCGCGAGGCGGTCAAGCTCACGCGCCGGCACACGCCCCGCATCGTCTTCATGGACATGTCCATGCCCGAGATGGACGGGCTCACCGCCACGCGGCAGATCCGCGCCGACAGCGCGCTGGAACAGCCCACCATCGTCGCGCTCACGGCCAACAGCTTCGCCTCCGACAAGGCCGCGTGCCTGTCGGCGGGGATGGACGGGTTCCTCACCAAGCCGTTCAAGCGCGGCGAGCTGCTGGACTGGCTCTCGCAGCTCTGACTTCGGCTTGCACCGCTCGCGCATCAGCGTCATTCTGCCCGCCAACCGTGCCAGATTGAGAGCCCCGCCATGGACATCGCAACCCGCGTCCACGACCACAAATGGAAGATCGACCCGATCGTCCGCTCCCTCATCGACAATGACTTCTACAAGCTGCTGATGTGCCAGTCGGTCTTCCGCAACAAGCCGGCCGCGCAAGTGACCTTCTCGCTCATCAACCGCACCCAGGACATCCCCCTGGCCAGGCTCATCGACGAGGGCGAGCTGCGCGAACAGCTCGACCATATCCGCTCCCTCTCGCTCACCCGCGGCGAGAGCACCTTCCTCAGAGGCAACACCTTCTACGGCAAGCGCCAGATGTTCCGCCCCGACTTCATGGAATGGTTCGAGCAGCTCCGCCTGCCGCCCTATCACCTCGAGCGCGTGGGCGATCAATACGAGCTGACCTTCGAAGGCGCCTGGCCCGAGGTCATGCTCTGGGAAATCCCGGCTCTGGCCGTGCTGATGGAGCTGCGCTCCCGCGCCGTGCTCGGCCCGATGGGCAAGTTCGAGCTGCAGGTGCTCTACGCCCGTGCCATGACCAAGCTCTGGGAAAAGATCGAACGCCTGCGCTCTCTGAGCGGCCTTCGCCTGGCCGATTTCGGCACCCGCCGCCGCCACTCCTACCTCTGGCAGGACTGGTGCGTTCAGGCCATGCTGGAAGGCCTCGGCCCCGACAGCTTCATCGGCACATCCAATGTCCACATCGCCATGCGCCGCGACATCGAGGCCATCGGGACGAACGCCCACGAGCTGCCCATGGTCTATGCCGCCCTCGCGGAAGGCGACACAGCCCTGGCCCGCGCGCCCTATGACGTGCTCTCGGACTGGCACGAGGAGCATGACGGCAACCTGCGCATCATCCTGCCCGACACCTACGGCACGGAAGGCTTCCTCGAGAACGCGCCCGACTGGCTCGCCGGCTGGACAGGCATCCGCATCGATTCAGGCGACCCGGCCACAGGCGCGGAAACGGCGATCAACTGGTGGAAAAGCCGCGGCGAGGACCCGCGCGAAAAACTGGTGATCTTCTCCGACGGGCTCGACGTGGACAAGATCGTGGAACTGCACGAGCAGTTCTCCGGGCGCACCCGCGTCAGCTTCGGCTGGGGCACCTTGCTGACCAATGACTTCCGCGGGCTGACGAAGGGCGACGCCCTCGCGCCCTTCTCGCTGGTCTGCAAAGCCGTGTCCGCCAACGGCCACCCCACCGTCAAACTCTCCGACAACCCCCGCAAGGCCATGGGGCCTCTTGACGAAATTACACGTTATAAGAGAGTGTTCGGGGTGGGGGAGCAGGACGCAATGGATGTTTTGGTTTAGGATACCAGAAGGGAAAGTTGGACTATGATTGGATGTCCGTCAGATATCATTGGTTACAAAGGTTTATCAGAAAAGGAAAAGCGAAGCCTTTGGAAGTCATGCATTTTTGTTTTTGACACAAATTTTCTACTTAATTTGTACCGCTATGATTCAAACGTTGTCGAACAGTTTTTCACATTATGGAAGCGGCTGAAAGATAGATCGTGGACCACTGGTCACGTCATGCTAGAGTTCTCTAGAAATCGTGAGAAAGTTCGGCGAGAACAAAAGCTGCTTTATAAAAAGGTGTGCGAAGCAGCAACGAAAGTTGTAGATGATTTTGTCGCTCAAATACAACAAGATCGCATTGGAGACCGTCACAGTTTCATCGACACATCGCCTTTCGAAAAAGGGCTTCGCAAGCTTCAGCAAGACTTTGAAAAGCAAGTTAAAGGTTGGGAAGTGTCGGATAAAAATGCCTCTTCTGATGACCCCATCCTAAAGCAAGTTGAAGATCTACTCAGGAAAAGGGTGTTTCTGTCCTTCGAATACGAAAAGATAGCTGAATTCTCGACCGAAGCTGAGAGACGCTTTGAAGAAAAAATCCCCCCCGGCTTCGAGGATGCATCAAAAGAAGACAGTTTTATCTATAAGGGTCACTCTATTCCACGCAAATATGGAGATCTTATTGTTTGGCAAGAGATATTAGAGCTCGCGAAATCTCAAGAAAAGGACATAGTTTTTGTCACAGACGATGATAAGGAAGATTGGTGGTGGAAAGAGAAAGGCCAACGGATTGGTCCTCGGCCAGAATTGGTTCAAGAAATGCGCGCGCACGCAGAACAAAGATTCGAGATATGCAGTAGCGCCTCCTTTCTTCGTGAAGCCAATCACACCCTGGAACTCAGCTTAGATGAGAAGACAGAACAATATGTAAGAGACGTAAACGAACGTCTATCTGACAACAAAGTCACCGCAAATTGGGCTGACGAGTCCCACGATAGGTTTGTTGGCAAACGGCAGAGGAATATCACGAGACATAGCTCGCAAAGTAATAGATTGGAGAGATCCGCTATTAGATTCTTCGCTGCATGTAAGCGTCGATATAAAGAAGTAGTAGAACACTTTAGCCAGTCATTAGACGCTGTTTTCCTGGACGTTTTTCAAGATAGCTTTGTTGGAGTTGAAGCTTTGCGAATGCGCAAGCCATCGCCGCTAAAGATATTTGAACGCTTGGAAATTTTAACGGAAATTTGCAGAAGAGAAGGTATTGAAGCTGCTTTGCTGATTGTAATCGTCGAACCCAGCTCGCGGAACCTTGATACAATAAACTACATCTCAAATGCATTGGTAGACAGAATTCCACTGGGTTCACGGATAGCATTTGTGCAATTTGGTGGAAACCCAGAGTATGTGGATGACTTTCTACTTTTGAAGGAGATTGCTAGAGATTCCACTCAGGAGTGATCACTCCTTCACCCGCCCCCGCAACGCCTTCTTCTCCCCCAGCTCTTTCTTCGCCTTGAGCCGCCGCCGCTTGCTGCCATAGGTCGGCTTGGTGGGGATGCGCCGTTTGGGCTTTTCCAGGGCCTTCTGCACCAGCTCCGCGAGCCGCTCGCGGGCGATCTCGCGGTTGCGGGCCTGTGAGCGGGTTTCTTCCACTTGCAGCACCAGCGCGCCGTCTTTCGTCCAGCGCCGTCCGGCCAGCCGCCTGAGCCGCCGTTTCACCGGATCGGGCAGGTTCGGCGAGCGCGCGGCCTCGAAGCGCAGCTCGACGGCGGTGTTCACCTTGTTGACGTTCTGCCCGCCCGGGCCGCCCGAGCGGACAAAAATTTCGGAAATTTCCCAATCCTCGATCTGGATCGTGTCGGAAATGGTTAACGGCATGCGGTGCACCGTGCGCTGTACTAGAGGGGTGTACCAGGGGTGTACGGAATGGCACCCCCTCATTCTGGCGGTTCGATTCGAAAAGTAAACAGGGCGTGCGGCGGACATGTTAAAGGGCCGTCCGATGGCGTTCGGACGGCCCCCTCGAGTGTGTAGGAGGTGCGCGGTTAGGCTCACCAATCGTGGAGTCGAAAAACGCCCAAGGGCTGCCTTAAAGCGCCGCCTCCACAACTGTCCCAACGCAAATCTCCAAGACCTCAATGATCACAAGAGCACCTCCTTTCAGTTGTTTCGCCTGTTTTCAGACTGTCACAGGATGTGGATAAGTCAAACAATTTCTTGTGGTCGTTTCATGACAATCCCCACGATGATGCGGAAGGGCACAAGGGCGATCAGCGCGAGCGAGAGTTTGACCAGCCAGTCGGCCAGCCCCAGCGAGACCCAGAGAGGGGCGACCGGCCCCGCGCCCAGGAGCGGGAGCATCTCATTCGCCCAGCTCACGTCATTGGCCGGCTCGAGGAAGGAGAGCGCGGCGGAGAAGGCGACGGTGAAGAAGATCGCCGTGTCGACGGAGGAGCCGATGAGCGTGGAGACCAGCGGCGCGCGCCACCATTTACCCGCTCTTAACCGATCGAAGATAAAAACGTCCAAAAGCTGCGCCGTCAGGAAGGCCAGCCCCGAGCCGATCGCGATACGCAATGTCACAAGCGGGCCGAACTCGCCCATGATCTGCGTGCCGATGAAGGAGCAGATGACGCCGACGACAAAGCCGGCGAACACGACCTTGCGCGCTGTCGCCGCGCCATAGACGCGGTTCATCACGTCGGTGACGAGAAAGGCGAGCGGGTAGGTGAAGGCGCCCCATGTCAGCCACTGGCCGAAGAGGAACTGCACGAGGATATTGGAAGCCACGACAATGGCCGCCATGGCGAGAACGCCGGGGAGAAGATGTTTCATTTGCTGATCCGTTTTAGCAAGGTTGCGGAGACTTGGCCCGCGAGTGCGGACGGGGCCGCTTAACCCGCGCAGGCCAGCGGATCAAGGGGTTTTCAAACGGTAGCGCACCAGCGCGCCGCGCTGGATGGGCAGGAAATTGTCGTCGCTCACCATGTCGATGAGCGTCTCCGCGCCGCTTTTGTAGACGGCGATTCCCTCGAGATTGCCATGCCGGAAAAACCGCGTTTTGAGGATTTCCTCCTCCTCGCTCAAGGCCGCGCCGTCCCAGTCGAACCGCCTGATCCGGCTGCGAAATCCGCCGAGCAGGTAGTCCCGTTCCAGCAGGTAGAGCCGACCCTCGGGTCCGAAATCCGCGCCCACGGGCAGGAAGGCCCCGCGCCGGGGCAGGCGGGCCTCCCGCCAGGTGCCGTCATGGACAAGGACGGGAAAGGGCCGCCGCGCGGCGCCCGACCGCTCGGGGATCGCCAGAAGCCGCCCCGCCCCGTCCACCGCCAGCGCCTCCAGCCCCGCATTGCTGCCCAGCGCAGCGAAGGCCTCCGGCAGCGGCAGCACCGAGACGCTCCGCCCGTCAGGCCCGAATATCTCGACCCTGTGCCGCCACTCGAAGGAGACCGCCAGCCGCCCGCCGGGCAGGGCGGCCAGCCCCTCGCTGTCGCGCCGCGGGCGTGGCAGGGGCCTGCCTTGCGCGTCCGAGAGCCGATGCGCCGGGCCGATTTCAAGCGCGCCCGACGCGCCACGGGACAGGCCGAACAGCGCCCCGCGATCGCTGAGCAGGTAGCCCTTGCCGGTGCCGTCAAACGCGATCCCGGAGATGCCGCCGAAAGCCGCGTCAGCCCCCTCGAGCGCCTCCGCGCGCAGGAACTCCGCCCCGCGCTCGTGACCCGATTGCCAGTGCCATGCGGCCCCTGCCGCGAGCGCCGCGCCTAGCGCGACTGCAAAACGCCAACGCATTGATTTGGCAGGTCTGCCAGCGTGTATTCACGGCGCGGCTTGGGCGGTGGCGCGTCCGGGTCGGGCGGCGGCGGGTCGAGGATGTTGTCCACCCATGTCTGCGCATCCGCGCAGCCATCGCCCGGGGGCGGCGGCGATTGGTTCGTGCAGCCGCGCAGGCCCTTCGGACAGCTCAGGCGCACGTGGAAATGATAGTGATGGCCCCACCACGGCCTGATCTTGCGCAGCCAGCTTCTGTCGCCCGTCTCCTCCTCGCACATCTTCACCTTGGCCCCGGGAAAGACGAAGATGCGCGCCACGCGCGGGTCCTTCGCGGCGGCCTTCATCACCTCCATGTGCTGGCGCGTCCAGTTGCCGTTGGTGTAGGCCCCGCCCGCGCGCCGCAGGGAGATCGAGGAGAGGCTTTCGCGCTCGGCGCGGCTCAGGTCGAGCCGCTTGGGCGGCAGCATCCAGATGTCGGCATCCAGCCCGATCTGGTGTGAGCGGTGCCCCGACAGCATCGGCCCGCCACGCGGCTGGCTCAGATCGCCGATGTAGAGCCCCGCCCATCCGGGCTGCTGCGCGGCCTTGCGCGAGAGCGTCTCGAGGTAGTCGATAAGCTCGGGATGGCCCCAGTTGCGGTTGCGCGACAGGCGCATCGCCTGCCATGTCGGACCTGTCTCGGCAAGTTCCACACCGCCCGCCAGACAGCCCTTGGAGTAGCCGCCGAAGGCGGCGGACGATTGCTGGGAGGCGAAGGATTTGGCCCCGAAGAGCTGCTTGGCCAGCTTGCCTTCCATGGAGGCCGGGATCACGAGGTTGCGTGTCGAAACCGTCTCGCGCTGGCCGCTGTCGCCGCCGCAAGCCGACAGAAGCACGGCGAGGCAAAGGCCTGTTAACGTCTTCATGTTCAACTCCTGTCACCCTCCGGTTTGACCCAGCGTAGCAAAATGAGGCCGATGAGGAAAAGCCCGATGACAGGCGAGATGCCCAGCCGCGCACTTCCCGTCATGTCCGTGGCGATCCCGATCGAGGCGGGCGCCAGGAAAGCCGTCGCCCGCCCAACAAGGCCGTAAAGGCCGAAACTCTCCGTCGGGGCCTCGGGCCTGGCATGGCGGACCATCAGAGTGCGCGAGGCCGCCTGAAGGACGCCGCCCAGCCCGCCGATCAGCGCGCCGCAGACATAGAACACGATGTCGGGCACGCGCGAGCCCTCCTCGAGCGGCAGGCCGAAAAACATCTCGCGCGACATGGAAATGACGGTGAAACACACCCCGATCAGGATCCAGACCGCGGCGATGATGACGGGCTTGGGCCCGAAGCGGCCGTCGAGCTTGCCGCCGAGCCAACTGAACAGCGCCGCCGCCATGGCCCCCACGATCCCGAAGACACCGACCTGCGTGACTTCCCAGTTGAGGACCAGCGTCGCGTAGACCCCGCCGAAGGCGTACAGCCCGTTGAGTGCATCGCGGTAGAACATCGAGGAGCCGAGATAGGCCGCGAGCGAGATATTATCCTTCAGCCCGGCGATCGACGCCTTGAGCGAGGCCAGCGCCGCGCTCATGCTCGCCTTGCGCGGCTCGGGCAGCTTGTCGTCGCGCACCCAGAGGAAATAGGGCACCATGAAGATGATGAACCAGAGCGCCGTGAACGGCCCGACGAAACGCGTCCCCTCGCGGGCATCCGCGTCGAAGCCGAAGGCCGGGTCCAGGCCCAGCAGCGTCTTGCCACTGCCCTGCTCGGCGAAGAACAGCAGCATGATGATGAGCGCGAAGAGGCCGCCGATATAGCCCAGCGCGAAGCCAGAGCCCGAAAGCTCGCCCGTTTCCCGCTCGCTTTGCAGGCTCGGAAGCTGCGAGTTGGTGAAGATCAGCGCCCATTCCGCCCCGATGAACCCGATGCCGAAGGCCACCAGCCCGAGCCAGAGGTTCGAGCCGTCAGGCAGCATGAACCAGATGCCTGCGGCGCCCACGACATAGAGAACCGAAAAGCCGAAAATCCACGGTATGCGCTTGCCGGAGCTGTCCGCGAGCGCCCCGAGAAACGGCGCGCCGACACCGATGATCAGCCCGATGATCGCCGTCGCCGTGGCCCAGAGCGTCTGCGCCTGCGCATCGGCGGCCATCTCGCCCATCCCCTCGCCCATGAAATAGCGCGTCGCTACGCTGGCAAAGAAGGGGCCGAAGATGAACGTGACAAGCAAAGTATGATAGGGCTGGCTCGCCCAGTCGAAGAACCACCAGCCCCAAATGCGCCGCCGTGCCGAGATCAATGCTTCGCGCGCCATGCCCGCCCCCTTTTGTTTTTCGCATCTAGACACGGGCAGCGCCCCGGCGCAACAAATAGCGCGAGGCCTGCCTTGCCCTGCCCTGCCGGTAGCCTTAACTAGAGAAGATCACAGTTATCAGACATTCGGACATCGGACAGGCAGCCTCATGGAAATCCTCGATCTTCTTCTCAACGTCGCATTCTCGCTTCTGCTGGTCCACGTGATCCTGAGCTGGCTCATCAATTTCCAGGTGCTCAACCTCGGGCAGCCTGTCGTGCATCAGCTCTGGACGGGTCTGAACAAGCTCTTCGAGCCGGTCTTCCAGCCCATCCGGCGCATTCTGCCCGACACGCACCCGCTCGATCTCGCGCCGCTCGTCGTCTTCATCATCATCATCATCCTGCGCGACCTGATCTGACTTGCCCCCTTGCCCGGCCTGTGGGAAACAAGCCCTGAGTAGCAAGCAAATCCGGGGCAGGGAAGACGGGGCATGACAAGGCCGCAGGCGCTATTGAAATCGGTATTCGGCTTCGATGGCTTCCGCGCGGGGCAGGAAGAGATCGTCAGCGCCATGTGCGCGGGCGAGCCCGTTCTGGCCATCATGCCGACTGGCGGGGGCAAGTCGCTGTGCTACCAGCTTCCCGCCCTCATGGGCGAGGGGCTGACCCTCGTCATCTCGCCGCTCATCGCCCTCATGCGCGACCAGGTCGCCGCCCTGCGCGAGGCCGGCGTGGCGGCCCATGCGATCACCTCGGCCAATACGCCCGAGGAGAACGACGCGATCATGGCCGAGGCCCGCTCGGGCGCGCTCCGCTTGCTCTACCTCGCGCCGGAACGGCTCGGCAGCACGGTGACGCGGAGCCTCTTGCGCGATGCGAAGGTGGCGCGGATCGCCGTGGACGAGGCCCATTGCGTGAGCCAGTGGGGCCATGATTTCCGCCCCGACTATCTGGCTATCGGTGAGCTACAGCGCTGGCTTGGCGCGCCGCTTGCTGCCTTCACGGCCACCGCCGATGTCGAAACGCGCGAGGAGATCGTTTCCCGGCTCTTTGGCGGCACGCCGCCGCGCAGCTTCCTGCACGGGTTCGACAGGCCCAACATTCACCTCGCCTTCGCGCCCAAGAACAAACCACGCGAGCAGATCCTGTCCTATGCCGCCGCCCGCCGCGGCCAGTGCGGCATCGTCTATTGCGCCACCCGCGCCAAGACGGAAGGGCTCGCCGCCGCGCTGCGCGAGGCGGGCCACAACGCCTGCCATTATCACGGCGCGATGGACCCCGAGGAGCGCCGCGCCGTCGAGCACCGTTTCAACACCGAAGATGCGCTGATCGTCGTCGCCACGATCGCCTTCGGCATGGGCGTCGACAAGCCCGATATCCGCTGGGTCGCCCATGCGGACCTGCCCAAGTCGGTCGAAGGCTATTACCAGGAGATCGGCCGCGCCGGGCGCGACGGGGCGCGGGCAGAGGCCTATACGCTCTACGGCCCCGAGGACATTCGCCTGCGCCGCGCACAGATCGACGAGAGCCTCGCGCCCCCCGAGCGCCGCGAGGGCGATCATGGCAGGCTCAACGCGCTGCTGGGGCTGGCCGAGGCCAAGGCGTGCCGCCGCCAGCTCCTGCTCGGCTATTTCGGTGAAGAGACCGCGCCCTGCGGCAATTGCGACCTCTGCGAAAAGCCTCCCGAGGTCTTCGATGCGACGGAGCCTGCGCGCATGGCGCTCTCGGCGGTGCTGCGCAGCGAGCAGCGTTTCGGCGCGGGGCAGATCGTCGACATCCTGCGCGGCACCAAGACCGACAAGATCGTCCAGTTCGGCCATGACGCCCTGCCCACTTTCGGCATCGGCAAGGACAGAAGCCGGGCCGAATGGCAGGCGATCCTGCGCCAGCTCATGGGCCATGATCTCATCCGCCCCGATGCCCGCGCCCATGGCGCGCTGAAGGTCACGCCCAAGGCGCATCCGCTCCTGCGCGGTGAAGACAGCCTCGAGCTGCGGCGCGACCTGGTGAGCGCCCCGGCCCGCGGGCCGCGCGTCAAGACGCTCGTGCCCGAGGAGGACGCGCCGCTCTTCTCCACGCTCAAGGCCAAGCGCCGCGCGCTGGCCGAGGCCGCCGCCGTGCCGCCCTACGTGGTGTTCAACGATCGCACGCTGATCGAGATGGCGCGCAAGCGCCCGGCAACGCTCGACGAATTCGCGCTCATCTCCGGTGTCGGCCAGACGAAGCTCGAACGCTATGGCGATGCCTTCCTCGAAGTGATCGCCGGCGAGGCCCCGCAGGATCACCCCGCGCGCCGCAAGCTGGCCGGCAAGCCCTCGGGCGGCCTCTTCGACCGTCTCACCGAGGCGCAGGCCGCGCTCGCCCACGGGGTCTGCGGGACGCAAAAGCCGCTGAGCTGTTCCAATTCGCAGCTGGCCAAGCTGGCGACGACCCGCCCCGCATCGCTCGATGCCATCGAAAGGCTCATCGGCGACCGTCGGGCCGAGCGGTTCGGCCCCGCATTCCTGACAGTCATTCAAGAGGAAACCTGACCCATGCTTGTCGTGATATCACCTGCCAAACGCCTCAAGGAAGACGCGCGCAGCCCCCTGCCCGTGACGAAACCCGTCTTCCAGCCGCGCGCCGAGGAGCTGGCCGCGAAGGCCTCGGAGCTCACGGCCGGCGAGCTAGGAAAGCTCATGAAGCTGAGCGACAATCTCGCGCGGCTCAACCATGAGCGTTTCGCGAACTGGGAGGCGCTCGAGCCCGCCCCCGCCGCGCTCATGTTCGACGGTGACACCTATGCAGGGCTCGAAGCGGCCAGCCTCGATGAAGACGCGCTGCGCTATGCCTCCGGCCACCTGCGCATCCTCTCGGGTCTTTACGGGCTGCTGCGCCCGCTCGACGAGATCAAGCCCTACCGGCTCGAGATGGGCACGCGGTTCAAGACGGACAAGGGCAAGAATCTCTATGAATACTGGGGCAGAGCGATCGCCGAACAGCTCAACGCGGAGGCCGCCGACGTCGGAGCGGAGGTGCTCGTCAACTGCGCCAGCCAGGAATATTTCGGCGCGGTCGACCCGGGCGCGCTGAAGCTGCGCGTGGTCACGCCCATGTTCTACGAGATGAAGGACGGCAGCCCCAAGATCGTCTCCTTCTTCGCCAAGAAAGCCCGCGGCGCCATGGCGCGCTATATCGTCGAGAACCGGCTTGAGAGTATCGATGCGCTGAAAGACTTCGACACCGGCGGCTACGCCTACTCCGAGGCACTTTCGACGGATGACGCGCCGGCCTTCGTCCGAGAAGGCTAGGCTGACACCCGCAAAGTGAGCGCGGCAAGGAGCCCGGCGCTCCTGGCATGACCCTGAATGCCTCGGACACCGGCGACGCCTCAGCTTCCGCTGGGTGCAAAGAATGCTTGATTTGATCCCCGGACCGGGCGATGGAATCGTCAGGCACCTGACACTACCGGAAATGGCGGCCCGGACAATTCCTGTCTGCAGAATTCGAGCTGCTGCCGTTTCGCGGATTTCAGCACCGGATCGGGGGAGAAATGGCCGACACGCGCGTTGACACCCAAAGCACGCCTGCGCTCCCCAGCCCTTACATCCAGGTCGCCGGGCTCGTCGCGGGAATGGCCTTCATCGCGCTTGGCAACGGGCTGATGGCGACCTACGTGCCTGTTCGGCTCGATCAGGCCGGCCTAGGCCAGCGCGATGTCGGCTTCGTCGTGACGGCATATGCGGCGGGCATGTTGCTCGGATGCCTTTTGTCCGGTCACCTGGTCAGGCGCAGCGGCCATGTTCGCGCGTTCACGTCCCTTGCGGCCATCGGCACGATCTCGGCCCTGCTGCTGGCCTTGGATGTTAGCCTCTACTCTTGGGCCGGGCTCCGGGTGTTCGGCGGATTTTGCACCACCGGCATGTTCATGGTCGTCCAGAGCTGGCTCAACGCGGTGACGCTCACGAGCTGGCGCGGCCGCGTCATGGCCCTGTTCTATATCAGCTACACGCTCGGCCTTGCAGGCGGCGCGCTCATGATGCGCGGCGTGGATATCGAGGGTACGGCGGCCCTGATGCTGATGGCCGGGCTCTATGCAGCAGCCGTCATCCCTGTTGGCCTTACCCGGCTTCAGCAGCCGACGCCGCCCAAGGCCATCGCCGTTCGCCCGCTTGCGGTCTATCGCATCTCGCCGGTCGGCCTGGTGGGCGCTTTCGTGTCGGGCGGACTTGGCATGACAATGATGGGCGTCGGCCCGATGTACGGGACGGAAATCGGGCTGGATCCCGGCGCGATCGCCCTGCTCATCGCGGGCCTGCAGGGTGGCAACATGGTGATCCAGTGGCCGCTGGGCTGGCTCAGCGACCGGACGGATCGTCGCCGTGTCATCCTGGGGGCGGGGCTCGGCGTCTCGGCGGCGTCGCTCGCGATTGCCGGAGGTGGTGAATTGCTCACGGACAAGGGGTTTTGGGCCCTTCTCATCCTGTTCGCAATCTGGGGCGGTCTTGCGGAATCCCTCTACACGGTCTCGACCGCCCATACCAACGACCATACCGATCCGGAAGATCACGTGATGGTCTCGTCGACCATCCTGATCGTATGGGCCAGCGGGGCGACGGTCGGCCCGGCTGTGGCCACTGCTGCCCTGGAATTCGGCGGTGCGCCGGGACTTTGGGCCTTCTTCCTCGCGGAGGCGGGTCTTTTCGCCGGGTTCGTCCTCTGGCGCCTGGCTCAGCGCGGCCGCCCGGACGAGGAAAGCCAGGAGAGCTTCCAGAGCTGGCCGGCTTCCGCTCCGCCGATACCCGAATGGAATCCCAACGCGCCAGACGCAGAGAGCGCGCAGGAGCCGACAGAGCCCGCCGATCGAGCCGAGCCGGACGAGACCCGCTGAAGGAAGCCCTTGAGCGGGGTCCGAATGCCGGCCACCGGCCCCTCGCCGCTATTCCACTGCGACGGGCCGCGCAGCTTCGGGACAGTTCTGCCCGATCGCGGCGAAGATTTCCGCCTTCCTGAGGGGCTTGGTGAGGTAGCGGTCTACGCCAGCTGCGAGGATGTCCTGCTCATCGCCACCCATCGCGTGAGCCGTGAGCGCATAGATGGGCACATGGCCCCCGCTGTCTTCCTCGCGCTTGCGAATCTCGCGCGTCGCCTCCTTGCCGTCCATCCCGGGCATCGAGATATCCATGAATATCAGGTCAGGCTCGAAGCTTTCGTATAGCTCTACCGCCTCGTGCCCGTTGCCGGCGAATTTCAACTCGATGTCGAGCGCCTTGACCAGCTTGCTGAAGACAAGCTGGTTGGTCTTGTTGTCCTCCGCCGCGAGCACGCGCATCTGCCGGGCGGTTTCGGCCTCGCTCTCCGGCGCGGTTCCCGGCTCATTGTCCGGCGTCTCCTCAGTCTCCGCCCGGGCAATCTGAGAGAGCTTGTGCACAAGCGCCCCGCGCGAGATCGGTTTTTGCAAGCATTGAACATCCAGTCGCGTCTCACCTTGCCGGTGGCCGGCTCCCAGCTGCGCCGCAAGCATGAAGAGCGGCCCGCGATAGCCCGCTCCCTCCAGCGCCTCGGCCAGGTCGAGCCCAGCCATCTCGATATCGGCCATTATGAGGCTCACGCTGCCATCCAGAGACGCAAGGAGCTCGTCCGTGGTCCCTGCCGGAACCGGCTCGAAGCCGAGGGCGCCCACCTGTTTCAGCGTCATGTCCGCCAGCAATTTCGACGGCTCCATGATAAGCGCTTTGCCCGAAAAGCGCGCCGGCGGCTCTCCAGGTGCACCGTCCTCAGCCGGCAACTCCAGCCTGAAACCGAAGGTCGAACCCTTGCCCGCCTCGGATTGGGCCCAGATATCTCCGCCCATCATCTTCACCAGCCTCTGGCTGATCGCAAGACCCAGCCCCGTTCCTTCGAAAGCCCGGTTCTGCGCGTCATCGACCTGGTTGAACTCGCCGAAAACATGTTCGAGCTTGTCCTCGGGTATTCCGATCCCGGTATCCTCGATGAGAATCCGCAGGTCCGCCTTGCCGCCGCGCGCTGCGTTCACCCCGACGACACGCACGAGAACGTGCCCCTGCGCGGTGAACTTCGCGGCATTGCCGATGAGGTTGGTCAGAACCTGCCGGATGCGCCCCATGTCGCCGTAGAACCGCGTCGGCAGGAACATGTCGTAATCCACGGCCAGTTCGACAGGCTTTTCGGCCACGACAGGCTGCACCAGCATCAGGACTTCATGGATCGTCGCCTCCAGGTCGAAGGGCTCGGATTGCATGACCATTTTGTCGGCTTCGAGCTTGGAGAAATCGAGCACATCGTTGATGATCCCGAGGAGTGCCTCGCCCGCGTTCTTAATGGTCCGCGCAAAAAGCGCCTGCTCGTCGTTCAGATCGGTTTCGAGAAGCAGGTCGGACATGCCGACGACACCGTTCATCGGCGTGCGGATCTCGTGGCTCATATTCGCCAGGAAGGCCGACTTGGCACGCGCCGCGCTCTCGGCCCTGTCGCGCGCCTCGCTCAGTTCGCGCTCGTAGCGGACGGTGTCGGAGATGTTGAGCGCGAGGCTCACAACGTCGCCGCCATGGCCGCGCTGATCGAGCAGCTTGATATACTCCCCGTTCCAGAGCCGGATCGTCGCGGGCGGCGGCTGCGGATGTTGCCAGCGCTCCATCATCCTGGCGCGCCAGGCCGCCGGCGCTTCCTGCCCGATATCGACGATGCCTTCCTCGTTCAGAAGTTGCAGTAGCCGGATATAGGTGATCCCCGGCGCAACCTCCTCGAGCCCGTCGAAGACAGCGAGATAGGCCCTGTTTGCGATGATCATGCGGCTGTCGGGGTTGAAAAAGGCAAAGCCGTCCTCGATCGCCTCGATCGACGCCCAGAGCCGCCGCTCGGCGATCTCGATCTTCTTGTTGGCCGCCGAGAGGTCGGATTTCACGCGCTGGTTCTCATCACGCACATTCTGCACTTCGGCCCGCGTCTCGACGATTTCGGCCGAGAGCTTCTTGGCATGCGCACCGAGCTTGCGATTCGCGGAGAACAGTTCGGCCTGCTTTTGCTCCAGCAGCCGTTCGGCGGCAAGGCGCGCACGTCTTTCCTGCGTCAGCTTGTTCGCCAGGCTCATCGCTTCTCCGGGGCAGTGTTCTTAACCTCGCCCCAGAATCGCCCAACGCGGTGAATATCGGATTAACCGCGATGAGCTTGGGTTTGCCTAATCGCGCCCGCCCGTGCAACGATAGCGCCCGACTCAAGGAGACCTCCCATGCGCATCGTTCTTCTCGCACTCGCTTTCGTTCTGTCAATGACCGGCCTCGGCGCGGCGCAGGGGCTGATCCCCGAGCGCAAGCAGACCGTCTACACCGATTACGACTTCGTCGGCACCGACCTGCAGCAGCTTTTCGATACGACGCGGGAGGCCTGCGCCCGCGCTTGCGAATATGATGATCGATGCATCGGCTACACCTTCAACAACCGCTCCAATGCGTGCTTTCCCAAGTCCTCAATTTCGGATCGCACGGCCTACGAAGGCGCTGTTTCCGTCGAGATGCCCCAGCGCGCCGATGAGGCGTTCGACCGCGCGCAGGCACGGGCGGCAGAGCTGTCTTTCCTGCGCTCCTATGACCTCTCCGCCGCGCTCTCGCAGGCCCGCGCCCTGCCCGCGCGCCACCCCGGCAGCCAGTGGAGCATCGAGGCCATGCTCGGTGCGGTGCGCGAGCGGGAAGAGGCCAATGATTTCTTCAACGCGATGCGCTGGATGGGCACGGTCACAGCCCAGACCGATGCCGCCGTGCATTGGACGGACTATGCGCGCCTGAATCTTGCACTGAACCCGGGCAAGAGCTCCGACAAGCGCCGCTACGCGAACGAGGGCCTGCGCGCCGCGATCAACGGCTACATGCGCGCGGGCAGCGCGCAGGCGCGCGCGGCGGCACTCTTCGAGATGGGCCGCGCCCTGCCCCGCCTGGGCCGTGGCCGCGATTCAATCCCGGCGCTCAAGCTCGCGGCCTCGCTTTCGGCCGAGCCGCGCATTGCGGCGGCGCTCGCGGAGGCCCGCGCGAAACATGGCTTCCGCGTCGTCAACAGCGAGGTTCAGAGCGATCTGGCCGAACCGCGCATCTGCGCCGAACTCACAGAGGAACTCGCCAAGTCCGAAGATGACTTCGCCCGCTTCGTCGCCCTGCCCGATCCACGCCTTGCCGTCTCCGCCGAGGGCCGCAAGCTCTGCATCACCGGCGTCTCCCATGGCGAGCGCGTCGCCTTCACCCTGCGCGCGGGTCTGCCCGCCGAGAGCGGCGAGGTTCTGCTCAGGGACACGGCGCTGCGCTTTTACGTGCGCGACCGCGCCGCCTCGGTCAGCTTCCCGGGCCGCAGCTACATCCTCCCGCTCGGCGGCGAGGCGGCCTTGCCCGTGGAGACGGTCAACACCGATGAGGTCGAGCTCGTCTTGCGCCATGTGAGCGACCGCAACCTCCTGCGCGCCTTCCAGGAGGATCTCTTCGCCAAGCCGCTCTTTCGCTACCAGGAAAGGCTGCTAGATGGCGAGATCGGCGACGCGGTCTGGCGCGGAACCGGGATCACCGGCAACGCGCTCAACGAGACGATGCGCACGCGCCTGCCCATCTCCGAGGCCATCGAGGACGCCCCGCCCGGCCTCTACGTCATGAGCGCCAGGCCAGCAGGCGCAGAGACCCGCGGCGCGACGGCGCAGCAATGGTTCGTGCTCTCCGATATCGGCCTGAGCACGGCGGCCGGAAATGACGGGGTTCACGTCACCGCCCGCAGCCTTGCCAGCGCACAGCCGCTCGAGGGCGCGGAGGTTCAGCTCATCTCCCGCGCCAACCGTGTGCTCGGCACGGCGGTGACGGGCGCAGACGGGCAGGCGACCTTCAGCGCCGCGCTCACGGCGGGCTCCTCCGGCTCCGCGCCTGCCATGGTCCTTGCACGGAACGGCGAAGAGGACATGGCCTTCCTGTCACTGACAGACCCTGCCTTCGACCTCTCCGACAGGGGCGTCGCGGGCCGCAACGCGCCCGGCGCGATCGACCTCTTCGCGACAACCGAGCGCGGGGCCTACCGGGCGGGCGACACCGTCCATGCCACCGCCCTCCTGCGCGACGGGACCGCCAAGGCCATCGAAGGCCTGCCGCTCACGGCGGTTCTGCTGCGCCCCGACGGCGTCGAATACGCACGGCACCTGTCCGGGGGTGGTCTCGCGGGCGGTCATGTCTTCTCCATGCCCATCGCCGCCACCGCCCCGCGCGGCGCCTGGACGCTGGAGCTGCGCAGCGAGGCGGACGGACCGGCGCTCGCCAGCCAGAGCTTCCTCGTCGAGGATTTCCTGCCCGAGCGGATCGACTATGAGGTGGAGCTGGACCGGGATGTTCTCAGCCCCGGCGCGCCCGCGACGGCTTCGGTCGATGCGCGCTATCTCTTCGGCGCGCCCGCCGCCGATCTCGATGTCCGTGGCCGCCTGCGCCTCTCGGCCAACCGCAGCCTCGACGCCTTCCCGGGCTACAGCTTCGGCCCCGCCTCCGAGCGGTTCTCGCCGGTCTTCCGCTCGCTTCCGGCGGGCGAAACGGGCGCAGAAGGCAAGGCCGCGCTTCCCGTCATCCTGCCCAAGGCCGACGCGCGCGGCCTGCCGCTGGAGGCGCGGATTACACTTGAAGTCGCTGAAGGCTCGGGCCGCCCCGTAGAGCGCAGCATCACACGCCCCGTGGAAAGCACCGCGCCGCTCATCGGCCTGAAACCGCGCTTCGAAGGCACTGTCTCGGAAGGAACGGAGGCGGGCTTCGACATCCTCGCGCTCTCGCCCGAACGCGCGCCGATGCAGGCCGAGGCCAGATGGACGCTCAACCGCCTCGACACGCGCTACCAATGGTATGAGCAGAATGGCCGCTGGAAATGGGAGCCCATCGTCACGCGCTCCGAAGTCCGCACCGGTGCGCTCACGCTCGAAGGCGGGCGCGGCACGGTGAGCACGCCTGTTGACTGGGGGCGGTATGAGCTTGTCATGGAGCTTGCGGGCGGGTCCTATGTCACCGCTTCGCAGGACTTCACCGCCGGTTGGTATGGCAGCGGCGGCGCGGTCGACACGCCCAACAGGCTCCAGCTTTCGCTCGACGCCGAAAGCTATGCCATAGGCGACGAAGCACGGCTGCGCGTTGTGCCCCGCGCGGCGGGCGAAGCCATGGTGCAGGTCATGTCCGGCGCTGTCATCTCGACGCAGATGGTCTCGCTTTCGGCGGGGGAGAACCTGATCCCTCTCGAGGTGACGGAAGACTGGGGCGCAGGCGCCTATGTCTCGGTGACGCATGTCACGCCCACCGGCACGGGCGATGCCTTCCTGCCCCGCCGGTCCATCGGCCTCGCCTATGCCAAGGTCGACCCGGGCGAGAAGGAGCTGGCGGTCACGCTGGACGCCCCCGAGGTCATCAAGCCACGCCAGCCGCTGCGCGTCACGGTCAGGGCGGAGGGCGTCAAGGCCGGCGAGACGGCTCATGTCACCCTCGCCGCCGTCGATGCCGGAATCCTCGGGCTGACCGGGTTCGAGCCGCCTTCGCCCGGCGAGCACTATTTCAGCCAGCGCAAGCTCGGCGTGGAGCTGCGCGACGTCTACGGACGGCTCATCGACAGCTCCAGGGGCGCGCTCGGGCGTATCCGCTCCGGCGGTGATGCCGGGGCCGATGCTGGGCTTCAGGGACCGCCGCCCACCGACGATCTCGTGACCTTCTTCGAAGGCCCCGTCACGCTTTCGCAAGACGGCAGCGCCGAGATCGCCTTCGATCTGCCCGAGTTCAACGGCACGCTCCGGCTCATGGCCGTGGCCTGGTCGGCCTCCGGCGTGGGCTCGGCCGCGCGCGATGTCATCGTCCGCGATCCCGTCGTACTCTCGGCCAGCTTGCCCAACTTTCTCAGCCCGGGTGACGAAAGCACCCTGCGTCTTGAACTCACCCATGCAGATGGCCCCACCGGCGAGGTCAGCCTTGCCGTCGATGCGCCCGCCGTTCTGGCCGGTGGCGACCTGCCCGCCACCCTCACGCTCGGCGAGGGCGCGCGCGAGGTCGTCACGCTGCCGCTGCGCGCGGGCGCGCCCGGCGATCATCCCATCGAGATCAGCCTCGTGACCCCCTCTGGCGCGCGGCTCACCAAGTCACTCACCCTGCCCGTGCGCAGGCTCGATCCGCCCGTCTCGCACACCCGCCGCCTCGCGCTCGAGGCCGGCGCCAGCCTCACGCTGGACAGTGCCCTGACAGAAGGCTTCCACGATGGCTCTGCGCGCGTGATGGCCACCGCCGGACCGATCGCCAAGTTCGACGTGGCGGGGCTTCTCAGCCAGCTCGACCGCTACCCCTATGGCTGCACCGAGCAGCTCACCTCCGCAGCCATGCCTCTGCTCTATTTCTCCGAGGTAAGCGACGCGCTCGGCCTCGCGCGCAAGGGCGATGTCGCGCCGCGCATCGAGAAGGCCCTGCGCCGCATCCTCACCCGTCAGACCGGCAATGGCAGCTTCGGCCTGTGGTATCCGCGCTCCGGCGATCTTTGGCTCGATGCCTATGTGACGGACTTTCTCAGCCGCGCCAGGGCTCAGGGCTTCGACGTGCCCGAGACGGGCTTCGCCAGCGCTTTGGCCAATCTGCAAAACCGTACCAATTCCGCCCCGGACTTCGACAAGGGCGGGCGCGGGCTGGCCTATGCGCTCTACGTGCTCGCGCGCGAGGGGCAGACCTCCGTCGCCGACCTGCGCTACTACGCGGATGTGAAAGGCGATGCCTTCGACACGCCGCTCGCCCGTGCCCAGATCGGCGCGGCGCTCACCTATCACGGCGACCAGCTCCGCGCCGACGCGATGTTCGCCAAGGCGCTGGCGCTGTTCGAGGCGCAGCCGAACACGGAGGGCAACCTCTGGCGCAGTGATTACGGCACCCACCGCCGCGATGCCGCCGCCGTTCTGGCGCTGGGGCAGGAGGCGGGCAGCGAGGCCGTGACACTGGCCGCGCTTGAAAACGAGATCACCGGCGGCGCGCAGGCGCGCTCGACGCAGGAGATGGTCTGGTCGTTGCTCGCGGCGCATGGATTTCTCGCCAATGCGCCGGGCCTTTCGCTGAACGGCGTGTCGCTCGAGCTGCCCGTGCTGCGCGCGGATCACGCAGCGCTCACGGAGGGCCGGACGCTCACCAATGACAGCGCAAGGCAGACCGAGATCACGCTGACGACCTCGGGCGTGCCGCGCGCCGACCCGGAGCCGACGGGCTATGGCTACAAGCTCGAACGCGACTACTACAGGATGGACGGCACGCCGATTGAGACGCTCGATGTCGCCGCGGGCGACAGGCTCGTCGTGCATCTCAAGGTCCGCGCCTTCGAGGAAAACGATGCCCGGCTCATCGTCGATGATCCGCTGCCGGCAGGCTTCGAGATCGACAACCCCAACCTGCTGAACGCGGGCGACATCAAGGCGCTCGGCTGGATCAAATCCTCCCCCACGGAAAGCACCGAGTTTCGCGCCGAGCGCTTCATCGCCGCGGTCAACATGCGCGGCGGCAAGCCCATCGAACTGGCCTATATCGTCCGCGCCGTCTCGCCGGGGCGGTTCCACCACGCGCCTGCGCTGGTGGAAGACATGTACCGCCCGGCCTACCGCGCCACGACGGGCGCGGGCGAGGTGGTGATATCCGCGCGCTGATCCGGCATACGGCGCTGGGCCTCGCGCTCGGTGGCGCGCTTCTGGCGGGGATGCATGACGGGGCGCAGCGCTGGGCGGCGCAGGCCGAGCTTCCGCCGCTCCTGCGCGAAGCCTCGGTCGAGATGCGCGCGCGCGGCGGCGAACTCCTGCGCGCCTTTCCCGTCGAGGACGGGCGCTGGCGCTTGCGCACCGATCCTGCCGATGTCGACCCGCGCTATATCGCGGCCCTGCTGGCCTACGAGGACAAGCGTTTCTGGCGTCACGCGGGGGTCGACCCTGTGGCCATCCTGCGCGCAGGTGCGCAGGCAATGCGCCATGGGCGTATCGTCTCCGGGGCCTCCACGCTCTCCATGCAGGTTGCGCGGCTTCTGGAGAACGGCAGCACCGGCAACTGGCAGGGCAAGCTGCGGCAGATGCGCCTTGCACTTGCCCTGGAACAACGCCTCAGCAAGCGCGAAATCCTCTCGCTCTACCTCTCCCATGCCCCCTTTGGCGGCAATCTGGAAGGTGCGCGCGCCGCGAGCCTGGCCTATTTCGGCAAGGAGCCGCGCCGCCTTACGCCCGCCGAGATCGCCCTGCTCGTGGCGCTGCCCCAATCGCCCGAAACACGCCGCCCCGACCGCGCGCCTGCGCGCGCCAGGGAGGCCCGCGACCGCGCTCTGAGACGGCTGGAAGAGGCCGGTGTCTTCTCCGCGCAGGCCGTCGCAGCGGCCCTTGCGCGCCCCGTCCCGACACGGCAGCGCGCCTTTCCGCAGCTCGCCTTTCATGAGACAGGCCGCCTCCGGCGCGCGTATCCCCAGCAGCAGAGCTTCACGCTCACGCTCGATGCCGCGCTGCAAGCCCGCCTCGAAACCCTCGCGGCCAGCGCCCTGCGCGAGCTGGAGCCGCGCGCGACAGCCGCACTTATCGTCGCCGACCACCAGAGCGGCGAAATCCTCGCCCATGTCGGCTCGGCCGCCCGCCCCGGCGCGGCCCGGCGCGCGGCCTATATCGACATGACCCGCGCCCTGCGCTCGCCCGGCTCGGCGCTCAAACCGCTGGTCTATGCCATGGGGTTCGATCTGGGCCTCGCACATCCCGAAACCATCATGACTGACGCACCCAAACGCTTCGGAGCCTATGCACCCAGCAATTTCGACGGTCAGTATCGCGGCGAGGTGACAGCGCGCGAGGCGCTGCAACTCTCGCTCAACATCCCGGTCGTGAGCCTCATGGAGCGGATCGGCCCCGCGCGCTTCATGCAGACGCTGCGCCGCACGGGGGCAAAGCCGCAGACCTCCGATGGCAAGGCGGGGCTTGCCGTGGCCCTCGGTGGTGTCGGTCTCACGCTGCATGACATGACGACGCTCTATGCCGGGCTCGCACGAGGCGGCATGGCGCGGCCCTTGAACACGCTGAAGCGGGAACAGCCCGAAGAGGCCCCGCGGTTCACCTCGCCCGCCGCAGCCTGGCATGTCGGCGACATTCTCAGCGCCACGCCTCTGGCCCATGCGCGCGGCGACGGAGACATCGCCTTCAAGACAGGCACATCCTATGGCTACCGTGACAACTGGGCGCTCGGCTATGACGGCCGGCATGTCGTCGGAATCTGGGTCGGCCGGCCCGACGGGACGCCGATGCAAGGCTCATACGCCCGCGACACCGCGGCGCCACTCCTGGCGCGGGTCTTCGAATATCTCGCGCCGCAGACAGCCCCGCGCGGCGCGCCGCCGCCCGAAGCGCTGACCGTCTCGACAAGCGAACTGCCGCACCCGCTCAGGCATTTCGACACGCGGGACACCCTGCGCCGAATGGCCGACAACGCCCCCCGCCTCATCTTCCCGCCGAGCGGCGCGCGGCTGGCACAGATGCAAGGCGCACCGCTCGTGCTCAAGCTCGAAGGCGGCACGCCGCCCTATGCGATCTTCGCAAATGAAAAGCTGCGCAAGACAGGCCTGCGCAGCTCGGAAGTCTCTCTCGGTCCGATGGAGCGCGGCTTCTTCAACCTCAGCATCGTCGATGCCGAGGGCCGCGCCACGCGGGCCAGCTTCGAGGTCAGATAGCCTCGAGCGCCAGGGCGATGCCTTGCCCGCCGCCGATGCACATGGTCACCAGCGCGCGCTTGCCGCCGATCCGCTCCAGCTCGTAGAGCGCCTTGATCGTAATGATCGCGCCCGTCGCGCCCACCGGATGGCCCAGCGCGATCGCGCCGCC
This sequence comes from Rhodobacteraceae bacterium 63075, assembly GCA_003417655.1. GTDB lineage: Bacteria > Pseudomonadota > Alphaproteobacteria > Rhodobacterales > Rhodobacteraceae > Lentibacter. The sequence goes on along the minus strand of QVMW01000001.1, from coordinate 374,122 downwards.
ATTGGGGTTCACCCTGGCAGGGTCGAACCCCAGCTTTTTGCTCACCGCCAGCGCCTGCGCCGCGAAGGCCTCGTTGCTCTCGATCACGTCGAAATCATCCGCGCTCATGCCGGTGCGCTCCAGCAGCTTCTCGACCGCCGGAACAGGCCCGATGCCCATCACCTCGGGGCGCACGCCCGCATGGGCATAGCCGACCACCCGAGCGCGCGGCTTCAGTCCCGCCTTCTGTGCGGCATCCGCACGCGCAAGCACGAGCGCCGCCGCGCCGTCGTTGATCCCCGAGGCGTTGCCCGCAGTAACCGTCCCGTCCTTCTGGAAAGCCGCGCGCAGGCCCGCGAGGGCCTCCATCGTCGTCGCCTTTGGGTGCTCATCCACCTCGAAGGGCACCGTGTCGCGCTTCACCTGCACATCCACAGGCACGATCTGGCTCTTGAAATACCCCGCCTCGATGGCCTTGGCCGCACGGGTCTGGCTTTCCAGCGCGAAGGCGTCCTGATCGGCGCGGCTGATGCCGTGCTCTTCGGCCACGTTCTCCGCCGTCACGCCCATATGCCCCGTGCCGAAGGGGCAGTTCAAAGCGCCGAGCATCATGTCGAGCGTCTTCACATCGCCCATCTTCTGGCCCCAGCGCTGGCTGGGGACGATGTAGGGCGCGCGGCTCATGTTCTCGATGCCGCCCGCCACGGCGAAATCGGCATCCTGCATCGCAAGAGACTGCACCGCCGAGACGATCGCCTGAACGCCCGAGCCGCAAAGGCGGTTGACGTTCATCGCCGGTGTGCCGTTCGGGATGCCCGCATCCATCGCCGCGACACGGCTGACATACATGTCGCGCGGCTCGGTGTTGATGACATGGCCGAAGACCACGTGACCCACCTGCGCGCCCTCGACGCCGGAACGCGCAAGCGCCTCGCGGGTGACAGTCGCACCGAGCTCCGTCGGCGGCGTGCCCGCCAGCGCGCCCCCGAAAGTGCCGATCGCCGTGCGCGCGCCGTCAAGAATTACGATATCGTCCATGTCTGTGTCCCTCGGTCTGATCCAGTTGCGCAGAGCCTACGCCTTCCTTCACCCGCCCGCCAGCCAAACGGCGCGTCATTTCCGCGCGATCACAGGGATCATTCGGCGGGAGTGAGTTCCTCGCGCCCGTTTTCGCGGAGCGCGTAGACGCGGCCCTCCTCGAAGACCGCCGCCGTCAGCGGGCGGCCCCAGCCCGCGCCGCTGTCGAGGTTGACGCGGTTGCCGCGATGCTCGGGGGCCTGCACGGCCGTGTGCCCGTGCACGACGAGCTTGGGGAAGGGGCCGTCATGTTCAAGGAACGGTGCCCTGATCCAGAGCATGTCATCCTCGGTCTGCCATTCCAGCGGCAGGCGCGGCTGGATCCCGGCGTGAACGAAGAACAGCTCTTCCGTCTCGTGGCTGAGCGGGCAGCTTTCGAGAAAATCGATATGCGCTTGCGGCACGGCCTGAAGCGCGGCGGCGCGAATCTCGGCCTCGCACAGACCCCGATCGACCCCGTAGGAGGCCAGCGTCTCGCGCCCGCCGATCCGCTCATCGAGCCAGCCCAGCCCTGCCCTGAGCCTCGGGTGCGCCGGGCGGCCCTGTTTCATGAAGTCGATGAACATCCGGTCATGGTTGCCCATGAGCACGGTCCAGTCGCGCCCTTCGGCCTTGCCGTTCCTGAGCGTCTCGATCACGCCGCGGCTGTCCGGCCCCCTGTCGACCAGATCGCCCAGAACGACGACAGGCGCCTTCGCACCGCCATCGATCTCGATCAGCGTCAGGGCGTCGAGCAGCATGTCATACCGGCCATGGATGTCGCCGATTGCGTAGATTCTATCGATCATGGGTGATAGCTATGGCCTTGCTGACGCAGGGGCAAGCATCGACGGGAAATTTAGGGGGTTTTCAAATTCTATTTTTGGAATATATGGGAAGAGATTGCGAAAGGACATCCCATGCGAAATGCAGCTCAAGGGCCAATTTCACGCTACTTCCCGATTGTCACCTGGTCGAAGGACTATTCCCGTGAGACCCTGACGAGCGATCTCGTCGCGGCGGTGATCGTCACGATCATGCTGATCCCCCAGTCGCTGGCCTATGCGCTGTTGGCGGGGCTGCCCGCCGAGATGGGCCTTTATGCCTCGATCCTGCCGCTGGTGGCCTATGCGATCTTCGGGACAAGCCGGGTGCTCGCCGTCGGGCCTGTCGCGGTCGTCTCGCTGATGACCGCCGCCGCCATCGGCCAGCTCGGCCTCGAGACGCCCGCCGAATACGCCCTTGCCGCCGGAACGCTCGCCTTCCTGTCGGGCGGCATGCTCACGCTCATGGGCGTCCTGCGGCTCGGCTTTCTCGCCAATTTCCTGAGCCATCCCGTGATCGCAGGCTTCATCACCGCCTCGGGCATCCTGATCGCCCTGAGCCAGCTCAAGCACATTCTCGGGGTCCCGGCGCATGGGCACACGCTTCCCGCGCTGCTCTCAAGCCTGGTTTCACATGTGACGGAGATCAGCTTCGCGACGCTCATCATCGGCGCTTTCAGCCTCGCCTTCCTCTTCTGGGTGCGCAAGGGGCTCAAGCCGCTGCTCTCGCGGCTCGGCTTCGGGTCGCGCATGGCCGACCTGCTGGCCAAGGCCGGCCCCGTCGCCGCCGTCGCCGTGACAACACTGGTGACATGGGGGCTCGCCCTCGACACGCGCGGCGTTTCCATCGTGGGCGCGGTGCCGCAAGGATTGCCACCGTTTACGGCACCTTCCTTCGATGCGGCCCTCTGGCGCGATCTCGCACTCGCGGCCCTCCTCATCTCGATCATCGGTTTCGTGGAATCCGTCTCCGTCGCCCAGACCCTCGCCGCCAAGCGCCGCCAGCGGATCGACCCCGACCAGGAGCTGATCGGCCTCGGCACCTCCAACATCGCCGCCGCCGTCTCGGGCGGCTACCCCGTCACGGGCGGTTTCGCGCGCTCGGTCGTGAACTTCGACGCGGGAGCCGAGACGCCCGCCGCCGGCCTCTTCACGGCTGTCGGCATCCTGCTTGCCGCGCTGCTGCTGACACCGCTGCTCTACTTCCTGCCCAAGGCTGTGCTCGCCGCAACGATCATCGTGGCCGTTCTCAGCCTCGTCGATTTCAGCATTCTCAAACGCGCCTGGGGCTATTCGAAAGTCGATTTCGCCGCCGTCACGGTGACGATCCTGCTCACGCTCGGCTTCGGCGTGGAGGTCGGCGTCGCCTCCGGCCTGTTGCTCTCCATCGGGCTGCACCTTTACAAGACATCGCGCCCGCATGTCGCCGAGGTCGGCCTCGTGCCGGGGACGCAGCACTTCCGCAACATCCTGCGCCACGACGTGGAAACCCATGACCATCTCGTCACCCTGCGCGTGGATGAAAGCCTCTACTTCGCCAATGCGCGCTTCCTGGAAGACTATGTCAGCACGCGCGTCGTCTGTGACGAGCCGCTCTCGGATGTGGTCCTGATGTTCTCGGCCGTCAACGAGGTCGACCTGTCGGCCCTCGAAAGCCTCGAAGCGCTGAACCTGAAACTGAAGGACATGGGCATCAGGCTGCACCTGTCGGAGGTCAAGGGCCCAGTCATGGACCGCCTCAAGCGCTCCGGCTTCCTCGCCCATCTCTCCGGCGAGGTCTACCTGTCGCAATACGACGCCTGGGATGCGCTCAAGCGCTGATAGGCCTTTTTCTTGCCGGAAATATCCCAGGGGGGTCTGGGGGGACTGGTCCCCCCAGACGGTCGGATTTGGCGAAGCCAAATTCGAACCCCGAAACTCTCCTACTTCACGTCGAACTGAAGCGGTTTGATCTGCTGGAAGTAGCCGGTCTCCCGGAGCCTGCCCAGCACCTCCTGGTCGGGTTGCGCATCGAGATAGAGCAGCGCGATCGCCTCACCGCCCGCCGATGCACGGCCCAGCGTGAAGTTCGCGATGTTCACACCGCTGCCGCCCATCGTGTTGCCCAGCGCGCCGATGATCCCCGGCTCATCCTTGTTGGTGGTGTAGAGCATGTGACGGCCCACCTCGGCGTCGATGTTGATCCCCTTGATCTGGATGAAGCGCGGCTTGCCGTCGGAGAAGACCGTCCCGCCGATGGAGCGCTCGCGCTTGTCGGTGACAACCGTGACCTTGATGTAGCCCTCGAAGGCCCCCGACTTGGCCTGGCTCGTCGTGGAGATCTTCACGCCGCGCTCCTTGGCCACGACCGGCGCGCTCACCATGTTCACATCCGGGTTCACGCTCTTCATGATCCCGGCGATGACCGCGCAGTTGAGCGCCTCGAGGTTCATCTGCTCCGCGACACCGTCATAGAGAATGTTGATCGCCTTGATCGGCTCGTCGGTGAGCTGCCCGATGAAGCTGCCCAGGTGCCCCGCGAGGTTGATCCACGGCCCCATGACCTTGGCCTCCTCCGCCGTCACGCTCGGCATGTTGAGCGCGTTCTCGACAGCGCCGCTCAGCAGGTAGTTCGACATCTGCTCTGCCACTTGCAGCGCCACGTTCTCCTGCGCTTCGCTCGTCGCCGCGCCCAGGTGAGGCGTGCAGACGACATTGGGCAGGCCGAAGAGCGGATTGTCGGTGGCCGGCTCCTCGGCGAAGACATCGAAGCCCGCGCCCGCGACATGGCCGGACTTGAGCGCATCGGCCAGCGCCGCCTCGTCGACGAGCCCGCCGCGCGCGCAGTTGATGATGCGCACGCCCTTCCTGGTCTTGGCGATGTTCTCGCGGCTGAGGATGTTCTTCGTCGCATCCGTGAAGGGCACATGCAGCGTGATGAAATCCGCCCGCGCCAAAAGGTCGTCCAGCTCGACCTTCTCGACACCCATCTTGTCGGCCTTCTCCTCCGACAGGAACGGATCATAGGCAATGACCTTCATCTTGAGGCCGCGCGCGCGGTCGCAGACGATCCCGCCGATATTGCCCGCGCCGATGACGCCGAGCGTCTTGCCGGTCAGCTCGGTGCCCATGAACTTCGATTTCTCCCACTTTCCGGCCTGCGTCGAAGCGCTTGCCTCGGGGATCTGGCGCGCCACGGCGAACATCATGGCGATGGCGTGCTCCGCCGTCGTGATCATGTTGCCGAAGGGCGTGTTCATCACGATCACGCCCTTCTGGCTGGCCGCGTCCTTGTCGATGTTGTCGGTGCCGATGCCCGCACGCGCGATCACCTTGAGCCTGTCCGCCTTCTCGAGAATTTTCGGCGTCACCTTCGTCGCGGAGCGGATCGCAAGACCGTCATAATCGCCGATCACCTCGGCGAGCTTGTCCTTGTCCTTGCCCAGCTCGGGCTGGAAATCGACCTCGATGCCGCGATCACGGAAGATCTGGACGGCGGTTTCACTGAGCTTGTCGGATACGAGTACCTTGTGAGCCATGTTCCTGGTCCTTTTCAATTGAAGAATATCGGGTCCGGGCGCGCCGGAATTTTTCGAAAATTCCGGTCCGTTTTCTTCGAAAGAAAACGGCTCCGCCCGGATTGTTACGCTTGTGCCGCGATCTCGGCCTCGAAGGCCCAGTCGAGCCAGGGCAGCATCGCCGCGATGTCGTCGGTCTCGACCGTCCCGCCGCACCAGATGCGCAGGCCCGCCGGCGCGTCGCGGTAAGCGCCCACGTCCAGCGCCGCGCCCTCGGCTTCGAGCCGCTTCTGCACCGCCTTGGCGAAGGCTGCCGGGTCCTTGATCCGGTCATCGGTGAACTTCAGGCAGACCGAGGTATTCGACCGCGTCGCAGGATCGCTTGCAAGGTTGTCGATCCAGTCGCGCGCCTCGCAGAAATTCCAGATCGCCTGCGCATTGGCATCGGCCCGCGCAATCAGCCCCTTGAGGCCACCCACGGAGCGCGCCCAGTCCAGCGCGACAAGATAATCCTCGACCGCAAGCATCGACGGCGTGTTGATCGTCGCGCCCTCGAAGACGCCCTCGATGAGCTTGCCGCCCTTCGTGAGGCGGAAGATCTTGGGCAGCGGCCAGTCCGGCGTGTAGCTTTCCAGCCGCTCAACGGCCCGCGGGCTCAGGATCAGCATCCCGTGCGCCGCTTCCCCGCCCAGCACCTTCTGCCAGGAGAAGGTCGTCACATCGAGCTTGTCCCATGGCAGGTCCATGGCGAAAGCGGCAGATGTCGCATCGCAGATCGTCAGCCCTTCGCGGTCTGCCGGGATCACATCGCCCGAGGGCATGCGCACGCCGGATGTCGTGCCGTTCCATGTGAAGACGACATCGGTGTCGTAATCCACGTTCCCCATGTCGACGATCTCGCCGTAGTCGGCGGTCTTTACCTCCGCGTCGAGCTTGAGCTGCTTGACCACGTCGGTCACCCAGCCCGCGCCGAAGCTCTCCCAGGCCACCATGGTGCATTTGCGCGCGCCCAGCAGGTTCCACATCGCCATCTCCACCGCGCCGGTGTCCGAGGCCGGCACGATGCCGATCTTGTAGTCTTCCGGCACGCCGAGCAGGTCGCGCGTCTCCTCGATCGCTGCCTTGAGCTTGCCCTTGCCGACAGCCGCGCGATGCGACCGGCCAAGGGCCGCGCCTGACAGCTTCGCAAGATCGAATGTGGGGGGTTTGGCACAGGGGCCGGAGGAAAAACGCGGATTCGCCGGGACGGCGACAGGTTTCGTGTCCGGCCGCGTCGCCGGATGTTCAATAGCCATTTCTGCTACCCTTCCAGATAAGCGCCCCTCGTTGGGGAGGGGTGTCCCACGGATGGAGCTACAGCGCAGAGCCCCCTTTCGCAAGTGCAGAAATGTCGCGCGCGCTCCGCTTTCGAGAGAAAAGCGACACGGCGCGACTACGATCGGAAACCTCTCTCTTGGAAGAACGGTTGACAGATGTGCTAAAATGTCGCGGCATTTGAAGGGGAACAGTAATGCCTGTCACATCATTGCTTTTCGGACTGGCGGCTCTGGGGCTTCTCGGGCTGGCGGCGAAGTATCTTTTCGGACCGGCCCCGGCCGACTATCACCGGCAGATCCTGGCTCATGACGGGCTGGAAGACACAGGCCCGGTGAAGAACATCTTCCGCGCGCTCTACGTCATTATCGGCGCGGCATTGGCATCGGTCGCACTTGGCATTGGCGCGCTCGCCGCCGGGCCGGTGCTGGCCGGGTCGGGGCAGGCGGTGGCGCTTGCAATCGTCATGGCCCTGGTCGCGGGTGTGCCCGGAGGCTTTGCGGCCTGGCAGGCAGAGCGCCGCACCGGCGTGCGCACGCCCTGGCGCCAGGCGGTCGCGCTCACCGCGCTTATCCTGCTGGGAGGCCTGTTCGCGGCGATCTAGGGAAAGCCACGGCGTGCAAGGGTGCGGTGCGCGGCCCGCTGGACCCCCCGGCAGAGCTGCGCTATGCCGCGCGTGTAGCAATAGCCCGAGGTTTCCATGTTCACCGCCATCCTGATCGCGCCGCGGGGCGCGCTTGAGCCCGCTCTCGTGGAGTCTCTGCGCAATGCCTGGGGCGGTGGTGAGGCGCGCTGGCTGGCCCCGTCGGAAGCCGCCGAGTTCGATCTGCCGCAGGTGCCGGGCAATCTCTGGGAGGTCTGGGAAGAACTTCAGGCGCTGCGCGTCGATCTCGTGGTCCAGCCCGCCAAGGGGCGGCGCAAGAAGATGCTGCTGGCCGACATGGACAGCACGATGATCGAGCAGGAATGCATCGACGAGCTGGCCGAGGAGGCGGGCGTCGGCGCGCATGTGAAGACGATCACCGCCCGCGCCATGAACGGCGAGCTTGATTTCGAAGGCGCGCTGACAGAGCGCGTGGCGCTGCTGCGTGACCTGCCCGAAGCCGTCATCGGCAAGGTTCTGGACGAGCGCATCTCCTTCATGCCCGGCGGCAAGGCGCTGGTCAGGACGATGAAAGCAAACGGCGCTTATGCCGCGCTCGTTTCCGGCGGCTTCACGGCCTTCACGGGCCGTGTCGCCGAGACGCTCGGCTTCGATGAGAACCGCGCCAACACGCTGCTGGCCGAGGGCGGCCTGCTCACCGGCAAGGTCGCCCAGCCCATCCTCGGGCGCGCCGCCAAGGTGCAGGCTCTGGAAGAAATAACCGCGCGGCTCGGCATCACCGAGCAGGACGTCATCGCCGTGGGCGACGGGGCGAACGATCTCGGGATGTTGTCACGCGCAGGCGCTGGCGTCGCCCTCCACGCCAAGCCCAGCGTCGCGGCACAGTGCGATATCCGGATCAACCACGGCGACCTGACGGCGCTGCTCTACCTGCAGGGCTATGCCAGCAGCGCGTTCGCCGAGGGCTGACGCCGCTCAGCGCCCTTTCACGCGCGCGACCTCTTGCGCGATCAGTTCCTTGTAAAGCCCGCGGATACGCTCGGTCACCGGGCGCGCGCCATCACCGATGGGCTTGCCGTCGATCTCGCCCACGGGCGTCTGCGCCCCGAAAGTGCCCGTCAGGAAGGCCTCGTCGGCGCTGACCGCCTCATAGAGCGAGAAGTTCTTCTCGAAGACCGGGATGCCATCGGCGCGGCACAGGTCGATCACCTTCTGGCGGGTCACGCCGTTCATGCAATAGTCCCCCGTCGAGGTCCAAACCTCGCCGCGCCGGACGATGAAGAAGTTGCAGGCATTGGTCGTGTTCACGAACCCATGCGGATCGAGCATCAGCCCCTCGTCGGCCCCCGCCTGCTCGGCCTGAAGGCAGGCGATCACGCAGTTGAGCTTGGAATGGGAGTTGAACTTGGCATCCTGGCTCATGGGCAGGCCGCGCACCTGCGGCACGGTTGCCAGCCGGATGCCGCGCGATTGCAGCGCCTCGGCGGGCTTGGAATGTTCCACGATGGCCACGACGGTCGGACCCCAATGCGACAGCGCTGGATGCTGGAACGGCTTGGCCTTGCGCCCGCGCGTGACCATGAAGCGGCAATGCGCATCGGTGGTGATGCCGTTGGCCTCGGCGGTGCGGTTCAGGATTTCCAGAACACTCTCGCGCGTCAGCCCGGTGTCGAGCGAGACGGCTTTGCAGGAACTGAAGAAACGGTCCATGTGCTCGTCGAAGAAGGTCCAGACGCCATCGTAGAGCCTGAGACCCTCCCACATGCCGTCACCCAGCATGAACCCGCTGTCATAGACCGAGACCTTCGCCTCCGCCTTCGGCAAGAGTGCACCATCGACATAAATGAGGATGTCCTCGTTGCGGGCGTCTTCCTCGGCAGTGTGTGTCGTATGGCTGTCGATCATCGGGCGGCTCCTCTTGCGCACATGCCATGGATGGGTAACGCTCGGCGGGGAAAGGGGCAAGCCATGGCCGATATGACGGACTGGATCGGACGCGAGGAACGGCGCGAGGATGTGCTGCGCGTCCAGCCTGCGCGTTTCATGCAGGCCGTGCTCGACCGCACACCAGACCTCGAGGCAGGCGATGCGCTGCCCCCGCTCTGGCACTGGCTCTATTTCCTCGCAGCCGAACGCACCAGCGAACTGGGCCGCGACGGGCATCCGAAGAAGGGCGGCTTCCTGCCGCCGGTGGATCTGCCAAGGCGCATGTGGGCGGGCGGGCGCTTCACCTTTCATGCACCGCTTCTGCTGGGCACGCAGGTCGCGAAACGCTCCGTCATCAAGACCATCGAGGAAAAGAAGGGCCGCACCGGCAGGCTCTGTTTCGTGACCGTGTGCCACGAGATCACGCAGGGCGGCGCGCTGGCCCTGAGCGAAGAGCACGACATCGTCTACCGCGAAGACCCGGACCCGGACGCGGCCCCGCCCGAGCCCTTCCCCGCGCCGGGCAACGCGGTGTTTTCCGAGACTGTCGCGCCCGACGAGACGCTGCTCTTTCGCTATTCTGCGCTGACGTTGAACGGCCATCGCATTCATTATGACGCTGACTATGCGCGCAGGGTGGAAGGCTATGAAGGGCTTGTCTTCCACGGGCCGCTGACGGCGACATTGCTTGTCGATCTGGCCACACGGCAGGCCGGCAAAGCCCCCCAAAGCTTCGAGTTCAGGGCGCTCGCCCCTCTGGCGGGCCTGCACCTGTTTCACATCGAGGGCCAGTTGCAGCCCGGCACGGCCGATCTCTGGGCGCGGCGCCATGACGGGGCGCTGGCGATGCGGGCGCGCGCCGCGTTTTGAGACGCGCGATGGACAGGCCCGCGCCTGCCTGCTTAAACTGTCTGCCTGAGAGGTGAGAATGACCGAGCTGCCGCAGACCATCGACGAGACAATCGCCCTGCTGGGCGAGGAGGACTATATCGCCGGGCGCGATCTTGGCACGGTGGCTTTCCTGTCGCTCAAGCTCGGCAAGCCACTCTTTCTCGAAGGCGAGGCCGGAACGGGCAAGACCGAGATCGCCAAGGCGATTGCTGCGGCGCTCGGGCGGCGGCTGATCCGGCTGCAATGCTACGAAGGGCTCGATTCGGCCTCGGCGCTCTACGAGTGGAACTTCGCCGCGCAGATGATCGCCATCCGCACGGCGGAAGCGGCGGGCAGCGCGCAGCGGAGCGCGCTCCAGCGCGAGCTCTTCTCGGAGGAGTTCCTGATCAAGCGGCCGCTGCTCGAAGCCATGGAGCCGCAGAGCGCGGGCCCGCCTGTCCTGCTCATCGACGAGCTCGACCGCACCGACGAGCCTTTCGAGGCCTTCCTGCTGGAGGCCCTTTCGGATTTCCAGGTGACGATCCCCGAGCTGGGCACAATCCGGGCCGAAGAGCCGCCCATCGTCATTCTCACATCGAACCGCACGCGCGAGGTGCATGACGCGCTGAAGCGGCGCTGCATGTATCACTGGGTGGATTATCCGAGCTTCGAGCGCGAAGTCGAGATCCTGACCGCGCGGTTGCCCGGCGCGACCGAGAAGCTCACGCGCGAGGTCGTGGCCTTCGTGCAGGTGCTCAGGGGGCAGGACCTGTTCAAGAGCCCCGGCGTGGCCGAGGCGATCGACTGGGCGCGCTGCCTGATCGCGCTCGACGCGGTGGCGATCACCCCGGAAGTGATTTCGGATACGTTGGGCGCGCTGCTCAAATACCAGGACGACATCGCGAAGATCACCGGCTCGGAGACGGCGCGGCTGCTCGACGAGGCCAAGGCGCAGCTGGCCGCCGAGTAGCATGCAGGACGCCCCGCCCGATCTTCCGCCCAATCTTCCGCCCACGGAGGGCAAGCTGGCCGAGAACGTGGTTCATTTCGCCCGCGCCCTGCGCCGGGCGGGCGTGCCCGTCGGCCCCGCGCAGGTCATGAGCGCCGTCGAAGCCGTGCAAGCGGCGGGTTTCACGCGGCGCGAGGACTTCAAGGCGGCGCTCAGGGCGACGCTGATCACGCGCCCCGAGCATTTCGAAACCTTCGGGCAGGTCTTCGGGATGTTCTGGCGCGATCCCGAGTTCCTGGAGAAAATGGTGCGCTCGATGCTGCCGCTCTTGCAGACGATGGGGCAGGACAGCCCCGAGGAAAAGGCGGCGCAGCGGCGCGCCGAGGAGGCGCTCGGTGGGGAACCGCCGGAGCAGGACGAGCAGGCGGCTCAGGAAGAGCGCGTCGAGATGGACGCGCAAATGAGCTTTTCGAAGTCGGAAGTGCTCCGGCAGCTCGACTTCGAGCAGATGAGCGCCGCCGAGCAGAGCGCCGCGACACAGGCGATCCAGCGGCTCCGACTGCCGGCACCAAGGCTCAGGACACGGCGGCAGACCGCCTCGCATCTCGGCCGCCAGCCCGACGCGCGCGCGCTCCTGCGCGATGCGCTGCGCCGGGGCGGCGAGATCGGGAAACTGCCGATGAAAGCGCCCCGGCAAAGGCCGCTGAACCTCGTCGTGCTCTGCGACATCTCCGGCTCGATGTCGGCCTACGCCCGGATGATGATGCATTTCCTGCACATGCTCGTCTGGGCGCCAAACACCGGCTGGGGCCATGTGCACGGCTTCACGATGGGAACGCAGCTCACGAACGTCACCCGCGCGCTGCACAGGCGCGACGTGGATGATGCGCTCAAGGCCGTGGGCCAGGATGCGCCCGATTGGCAAGGCGGCACGCGCCTGGGCGAGGCGCTGCATGCCTTCAACCGCGACTGGTCGCGCCGCGTGCTCGGACAGGGGGCGGCTGTCCTGCTCATCACCGATGGCCTGGAGACAGGCGGCACGGAGCTGCTGAAGACAGAGGCGGAACGGCTCGCGCTGTCTTGCCGGCGGCTCATCTGGCTCAACCCGCTCCTGCGCTTCGATGGCTTTGCGCCGCAGGCGGCCGGGGTGCGCACGCTCCTGCCATTGGTTGACAGCTTTCACGCCTGCCACAATCTCGCCAGCCTCGAGGAGCTCGCAGCGGCGCTTGGCGGGCCCTCGCAAAAGCCTGAGTTTTTAGCTCAACTTTAGCGTGAAAACAATCGCTTGCCTCGAATCGCTCCAGCCATAACACTAACCCCATGCGAACAGACAGATTTCGGCTCATCCCATGGACATGACCGGCGAGCACATCATCGCCGCACCGCGCGAAGAGGTGTGGGCAGCGCTCAACGATGTCGACGTGCTGCGCGCCTGCATTCCCGGTTGCGAAGAGCTGGAAAAGACCTCGGACACCACCATGGAGGCCGTGGTCAAGCAGAAGATCGGCCCCGTGAAGGCGACCTTCAAGGGCGCGGTGGAGCTCGAGAATATCGACGCGCCGAAAAGCTACACCATCCGCGGCGAGGGCCAGGGTGGCGTGGCCGGCTTCGCCAAGGGCGGCGCGGATGTGAGCCTCGAGGAGGTGCCGGAGGGCACGAAGCTCAGCTATACCGCAAAGGCACAGGTGGGCGGCAAGCTGGCGCGGCTCGGCAGCCGGCTGATCGACGCAACGGCCAAGAAACTGGCTGCGAAATTCTTCGACAATTTCCAGAAACATTTGAATGGGCCTGACGCCTCGGAGGAGGAGGCGGCTGGCTGACAACGGGGCGGCGGGGAGGCCGCCCCACAAGGGAGGAAAAGATGACCAAAGTGAGTTTGACCGTGAACGGCAAGCCCGTCGCGCGCGACGTGGCGGGCGGGACGCTGCTGTCGGAGTTTCTGCGCGAGGACCTGCGCCTGACCGGGACGCATATCGGCTGCGACACGTCCCAATGCGGCGCTTGCGTGGTCCATGTGAACGGCAAGGCCGTCAAAGCCTGCACGACGCTGGCCGCAAGCCTGGAAGGCGCGGATGTGACGACCATCGAGGGGCTTGCAAACGGCGGGCTGCACCCGATGCAGGAGGCGTTCAAGGAACATCACGGGCTGCAATGCGGCTTCTGCACGCCGGGGATGATCATGTCCGGTGTCGATATGGTGACCCGTTACAAGGCCGAGGGCCGCGAGCTCACGCAGGAGGCGATCCGCCACGAGCTCGAAGGCAATATCTGCCGCTGCACGGGCTACCACAACATCGTGAAGGCTGTCGAAGACGCAGCCTCGAAAATGTAAGCGGCAAGGGAGGATAGGACCATGACGACAGGAATTGGCGCCCGCGTGAAACGCCGCGAAGACAAGCGCTTCATCACCGGCAAGGGCAAATACACCGATGACGTGCGCACCGAGAACCAGGCTTATGCAGCCTTTGTGCGCAGCCCCGTCGCCCATGCGAACGTGAAGAGCATCGACAAGAGCGCCGCGCTCGAGATGGACGGCGTGATCGACGTGCTCGACGGCCACCAGCTCACCGGCGACGGCATCGGCAACATCATCTGCGGCTGGGCCGTCACCTCGAAGGACGGCTCGCCCATGAACATGGGCGCATGGTCGGCGCTGGCCACGCAGAAGGTGCGCTACGTGGGAGATGCCGTGGCGGTCGTGATTGCAGAGACGCAACAGCTGGCGCGGCTCGCGGCGGAGGCCGTGGACGTCGAGTATGAAGAGCTGCCCGTGGTGGCCTTTGCCGACAAGGCCCTGAAAGACGGCGCGCCGCAGATTCACGAGGAAGCGCCCGGCAACCTGATCTATGACTGGGAGATCGGCGACGCGGCCAAGGCCGATGCCGGCCTGGCCGAGGCGGTGCATGTCACCGAGATGGAGATCACCAACAATCGCCTCTCGCCCAACCCGATGGAGCCGCGCTCTGCGGTGGCCACATATGACGAGGCCGAGGACCATTACACGCTCTACACCACGAGCCAGAACCCGCATGTGGCCCGCCTCGTCCTGAGCGCGTTCTACAACGTCGCCCCCGAGCACAAGCTGCGCGTGATCGCGCCCGATGTGGGCGGCGGCTTCGGCGCGAAGATCTACATCTACCCCGAGGAGATCACCTGCCTCTGGGCCTCGATGAAGACGAACCGCTCGGTGAAATGGACGGCGGACCGCTCCGAGGCCTTCGTGACCGACGCCCATGGACGCGACCATATCTCGACGGCAAAGATGGGCTTCGATGCGGACGGCAGGATCACCGGCTTCAAGGTCGACACGATCGCCAACCTCGGCGCCTACATGTCGCTCTTTTCCAGCTCGGTGCCGACCTATCTCTATGCCACGCTGCTCTCGGGCCAATACGACATCCAGAACCTGCACGCCAACGTGCGCGCGGTCTATACCAACACCGTGCCGGTCGATGCCTATCGCGGCGCAGGGCGGCCAGAGGCCTGCTATCTCGTCGAGCGGATGATGGAGACGGCGGCGCGCGAGCTGGGGATGAAGCCAGCCGAGCTGAGGGCGAAGAACTTCATTCGGGAATTCCCGCATGAAACGCCCGTCATCATGACCTATGACAGCGGCGATTTCGACGCCAACCTCGCGCAGGCCGAAGAGGCCGCCGATGTGAACGGCTTCCCGGCGCGGCGCGAGGAGGCCGCCAAACGCGGCAAACTGCGCGGGCTGGGCTATAGCTGCTATATCGAGGCTTGCGGCATCGCGCCCTCGGCGGCTGTCGGCGGGCTCGGCGCGGGCGTCGGCCTGTGGGAAAGCGCGGAAGTCCGCGTGAACCCCGTCGGCACCATCGAGATCCTCACAGGCTCGCACAGCCACGGCCAGGGCCACGAGACGACCTTTGCCCAGATCGTCGCAGAGCGCTTCGACCAGCCGATCGAGAATATCTCGATCGTCCATGGCGACACCGACAAGGTCCAGTTCGGCATGGGCACATATGGCTCACGCTCGGGCGCTGTCGGCATGTCGGCCATCGTCAAGGCGATGGACAAGGTCGAGGCCAAGGTCCGCAAGATCGCGGCGCATCAGCTCGAGGCTTCCGAGGATGACATCGTCATCGAGGGCGGCGAGGTGAAGGTGGCCGGCACGGACAAGGCGCTGGGCTGGCACGAGATCGGGCTGGCGGCCTACACGGCCCACAACCTGCCGCCCGACATGGAGCCGGGCCTCAAGGAAAGCGCCTTTTATGACCCGTCCAACTTCACCTTCCCGGCAGGCACCTATATCTGCGAGGTCGAGGTCGACCCCGACACCGGCACGACGGAGATCGTCCAGTTCACGGCCTCCGACGATTTCGGCACCATCATCAACCCGATGATCGTCGAGGGGCAGGTGCATGGCGGGATCGCGCAGGGCGTGGGACAGGCGATGCTGGAGCAGGTCATCTACGACGAGGACGGCCAGCTCATCACCGGCTCCTACATGGATTACACCATGCCGCGCGCCGCTGACCTGCCGAACTTCTCGGTGCATCACGCCAGCACGGTCTGCCCGGGCAACCCGCTCGGCATGAAGGGCTGTGGCGAGGCCGGGGCGATCGGCTCGCCGCCCGCCGTGATCAACGCGATCACCGACGCGATCGGCAACAACGACCTGGCCATGCCTGCAACGCCGCAGAATGTCTGGCGCGCGTATCAGGCCGCATCGGCCAAACAGGCGGCAGAGTGAAGGAGGAAATAACATGTATCCTGTAAGCTATCACAAACCCGCCTCGGTCGATGACGCGGTCAAGGCGCTCTCCTCGGGGGAGGAAGCCATGGTTCTCGCGGGCGGTCAGACGCTCATCGCGACGATGAAGCAGCATCTCGCCGCGCCGAGCGATCTTGTCGACATCCGTGGCATCGCGGAGCTGTCGGGCATCAAGATCAGCGGCGACACGCTCAGTATCGGGGCCGCGATGACCCATGCGGAAGTGGCCGCCAGCAAGGACGTGCAGAAGCATATCCCCGCGCTGGCCTGCCTCGCCGCCGGGATCGGCGATCCGGCGGTGCGCCACATGGGCACGCTTGGCGGCTCCGTCGCCAACAACGACCCGGCGGCAGATTACCCGGCGGCGCTTCTGGCGCTCGGGGCGACCGTGGTGACCAACAAGCGCGAGATCGCGGCAGATGACTTCTTCACCGGCCTGTTCTCGACGGATCTGGAAGACGGCGAGATCATCACGCGCGTGGACTTCGATAAGACCGAGGCAGCAGGCTATGCCAAGTTCGCCCAGCCCGCCTCGCTCTACGCGCTGGTCGGGGTCTTCGTGGCCAAGAGGGGCGGTGACGTCCGCGTCGCCATCACCGGCGCAGGCGACGATGGCGTGTTCCGCAGCGAGGCGCTGGAAGCGGCGCTGGCAAAGGACTTCTCCGAAGCCGCTGCAAAGGGCGCTGGGGTTTCCGCCGATAACCTGATGTCGGACATTCACGGCGATGCCGACTACCGCGCGCATCTCATCCGCGTCATGGCCGCCCGCGCCGTCGCCGGCGCGGCCTGAGCCTTTGACCTGCCGCCGCGGGGCCATGTGCCGCGCGGCGGTGTCCTCTCACACCGCCCAGCCCAGCTTGTCGACGTGAATCTCGAATGACGGGTGCATCTCGCCGCCGACGAGGCCTTCGCGGTGGTGGCGGAAAAGCGTCTGCCAGTAGGGCTGGATGATGACGCCTTCTTCCCGCAGGATCGTCTCCAGCTTCGCCATGATCTCGCGGCGCCGGTCTGCATCGGCAAGCGACATCGCCTCGCCGAGCAGCCTGTCGAAGACTTCGTTCGAAAAGCCGCATTCGTTCCAGGCCTCGCCCGAGCGATAGGCCAGCGCGAGCACCTGCACGCCAAGGGGGCGGTGGTTCCACTCGGTCGAGCTGAAAGGAAAACTGGCCCAGTCTTCCCAGTAGGTCACGCCGGGCAGAACCGTCCGCTTCACGAAAATCCCCGCATCGCGCAGCTGAGCGGCGACGGCATCTGTCGTGTTCCTGCGCCAGTCGTCATCGATCGAGACGAGCTCGTGCTCGAAGGTGTCAAGCCCCGCCTCATCCATCAGCGCCTTCGCTGCCGCCGGATCGTTCGTCGGCGGGCCGATATCGGCGTATTCCGGGTGCAGCGGCGCGACGTGGTGATTGTCCGCGACGGTGCCATTGTCGGCAAAGCCCAGCTCGAGGCAGATCGCGTTGCTGACGGCCATGGCCAGCGCGCGGCGCACGCGCGCGTCGGCATAGGGCCTGATGCCGTTCACCTCCGCCTGCTGGTTGCCGCGAATGACGATGGTGTTGGCGGTCGGCGTCTCCGATCTCACCCAGCCTTCGAGCGCGTCGAAAATCTCGATGAAATCGCCATCGACCCTATAGGTCATGTCGAACTCATCGGCCTTCGCCCCGGCGACGAAAGCCAGCGGATCGGTGCCGAAATCGACGAACTCGATGCGCTCCAGCGTCGCGTCGCCCTCCGGCCCCCACCAGTCATGCGCCGCGTTCTTCACCAGCACGCCCCTGACACCGGGCTCGAAACTCTCTGGCAGGTAGGGGCCGGTGCCTATCGGCTTTCCGATCATGTCCTCGGGGTCGTGCTCGGCATGCACGATCGCGGCGGGGTAATCGCCCATGCCGACGATGATCGTGATGTCCGAGCGCAGCAGGTTGAGCCTGACCGTGTGACTGTCGACCACCTCGATCACGCCTTCCGCCGCCCTGCCGCTGGCCGGGTCGACAAGGCTGTCCATGCGCCCGGCCATGGAGTTACCCGCGACCGACTTGTCGCACCAGCCGGTGATGTTGCGGGCCACGTCCTCGGCCGTGAAGGCATCGCCGTTGTTCCATGTCACACCCTTGCGGACATGCAGAATGTATTGCGTCGCATCCGCGTTGACCTCCCAGCTCTCCAGCAGTCGGCCCTCCACCGTGCCATCGGCATTGATGCGCACGAGATATTCAAGCCAGCCGCGCGAGAAATTGGCGATCTGCGCCCAGTCGAAGGTGCGTGGATCCTTGAGGGCGCGGACTTCCTGCTGGATGCGCAGCGTCCCGCCGGGCCCCCGCGCCTGCGCCGTTGCGGGGGCCGCGAGACCGCCCATCGCATAGGCCGTGCCCGTCGTCACGCCGAGCGCCGTCGCGCGGCTCAGGAATTCACGGCGGCTCAGACTGCCCTGTCGATATTCACGCGCAAACATCCTCGCAGCCGGGTGGACATGCGGTTTTCCGCGCGTTTTCCTCGTCATCTTTCTCTCCAGATCGGGTTCTGGGCCGGCCCCGGCCCCACGGATCGCCCCGCCGCGGAAACGACGGCTGCCTTTGGCAAAACCCTAAGCAGAGGCCCGAGCGGGAGCAAGCCTTCGCTCATCACAATGCCGCCAAGGCCGCCCGCCCCTGCCCGGGATCATTTGAGGCCGGAAGGGCTTGAACTTTGCAGGCAAAGTCGCGACATCTTGAGCGAAGAAGTCAGGAGTTTCTCATGCCGCAGCCCCTCAGTGATGTCGTCACATTCCTGCAATCCAGGCGGTCGCGCCCCGCCAAGACGCTCAAGGCCCCGGGGCCGGACCGGCAGGAGATGACAGAGCTTCTGACCATCGCCGCGCGCACGCCCGATCATGGCAAGCTCGAACCCTGGCGCTTCATCGTCGTCGACGGCGCGGCCATGGCGCGCCTTGCCGAGGCCGCCGAAGAGGCCGCGCGGCGCGCCGGGCTGGACGCGGATGCGGCGGCCAAGGCACGCGGCCAGTTCGACCAGGGCGTCAGCGCCGTCATCGTCGTGGAATCCCCCGTGCTCTCCGAAAAAATCCCGGCCATCGAACAGACCTATTCCGCAGGCGCCGTCTGCCTTGCGCTGCTCAATGCCGCGCTCGCCTCGGGCTGGGGGGCCAACTGGCTCACCGGCACGGCGAGCCATGACCGTCACTTCTGCGAGACAACCCTCGGCCTGACCCCGCGCGAGCGCGTGGCCGGGATCATCCATATCGGCACCGAGACAAGCGCCCCGCCCGAGCGCCCGCGGCCTGACATCGAGGCAAAGACAACATGGCTCTGAGCCTCATCCTCACGTCGTTCAGCCGCGCCCTCGGCCAGGTCGGCGACAAACGCTTCCTGCGGGTGCTTCTTATCGGCGTCGGGCTGACATTGCTGTTGCTGATCGGGGCCTATGCCGGGCTGCTCTGGCTCATCGAGCTGCTGCTCGGACCCGAGACATGGGTGCCGATCCTCGGGGAAGTCACATGGGTCGACGACCTGGCCTCGGGGGCGTCGCTGTTGCTGATGCTTGTGCTGTCGATCTTCCTGATGGTGCCGGTCGCCTCGGCGATCACCTCGATGTTTCTCGAGGAAGTCGCGGGGGCTGTGGAAGCCAGGCACTATCCGGCGCTGGTGCCCGCCGCGCCAATCGGGTTCTGGGACGGGCTGCGCGACACGATCAACTTTCTAGGGGTTCTGATCATGGCCAACCTCTTGGCGATCGTGCTGTATATAATGTTCACGCCCTTCGCGCTTTTCATATTCTGGGCGCTCAACGGGTTCCTGCTGGGCCGCGAATACTTCACGCTCGCCGCGATGCGGCGCGAGGGGCGCGACGGCGCAAAGCGGCTGCGCAGCAAGCATGCCGGCAAGATCTGGCTCGCCGGAGTCTTGATGGCCGCGCCGCTGAGCATCCCGCTGGTGAACCTCTTCATCCCGATCCTCGGCGCGGCGACCTTCACGCATATCTACCACGGGCTGAAGGCGCGGTAGTCCCCCGAATCCCAAGGCCGCACCATTGGTCGAAAACTCCCCCGGATCGCCTCGCGATCCGGTTCGCGCCCGACCCCGCCCCCAAGGGCGGGCGCGAAGTGTTGTCACGGTTGAGGCAAGCGCAACCATCATGCTTTTAAGCGATGCCTCGGCAAGCGTCACCGCGCCCACCCTCGGGGTCGGGCGCGAACCTCGCGTCACACCGGCGTTCAAAGTAACGAACCTTCGATTTGGGTGATTATTTTCAATTCTCAGCGTGGAGACGAAATGCCGTTTTTAGCCGACATCCGACAATTAGCGCGCTTACTCGAAAGTCAGCTCTATCCGGCTTTCCGCTCCTCCGCTTACCTACCTCGACAAACATAGCAGCCATGGGCAAGACCGCCTCAGCCCTCCGGCGCAGGGCCCATCCGGCCGAACATGTCGATATCGCGGACCGTGACGATCTCGAAGGTCACGACGAGGAAGACGACCAGCCAGATCGCGAATGCGATCGCGGCGGTCAGCCAGGCCTTTTTCTTGAGATTGTGAAAATGCGGCGCGGCCGAATGCGTGCCTTCCACGATCTGGCCGACATCTCCTTGCGTCTTGAGGCCGACGGGAATGATCATCAGGAATATGGCGAACCATATCACGGCGTAGAGCACGAGAGCGGAGGTGATACCCATGGTCAGACTTCTTCCAGCTCGACGAGGCAGCCGTTGAAATCCTTGGGATGCAGGAACAGCACCGGCTTGCCATGCGCGCCGATCTTCGGCTCGCCGTTGCCAAGCACGCGCGCGCCGCTTTCCTTCAGGTGGTCGCGTGCGGCGATGATGTCATCGACCTCGTAGCAGACGTGATGAATGCCGCCCGACGGGTTCTTTTCCAGAAAGCCGTTGATCGGGCTGTCCTCGCCCAGCGGATAGAGCAGCTCGATCTTGGTGTTCGGCAGCTCGATGAAAACGACCGTGACGCCGTGGTCCGGCTCGTCCTGCGGTGCGCCGACCTTCGCGCCGAGCGCGCCTGCATATTGCGCCGAAGCGGCCTCGAGGTCCGGCACGGCAATGGCCACGTGGTTCAAACGTCCGATCATGGAATCCCTCCGAATGTTTGGCTCTATATGCCCCCAAGCCCCGCGCCCCGCAAGGCGCGCAAGGTCGCAGTCGCGTGATTAACCATCTGTTAGCCGTGACCGCATAGGCTCGATGCGAAGGACCAGAAAGGAGCTGCCCCATGGACGACTTTGATCCTCTTTCCCTGCAAACCTCGCCCACCGCCGCGCGCCCGCTGCTCGGGCTCACGATTCTCGTCGTGGAGGACAGCCGCTACTCCTGTGATGCCCTGCGCCTGCTCTGCCTGCGCAGCGGCGCACGAATTCGCCGTGCCGACTGCATTGCATCGGCCCATCGCCACCTCCAGGTCTACCGCCCTTCCATCATCCTGATCGATGTCGGGCTGCCCGATGGCTCCGGGGTCGATCTCATCGCCGAGCTTGCCGAAGCCAGCCCCCGCATCAACATCATCCTCGGCCTCTCGGGCGACGACATGATGGAGAAGCCGGCCCTTGCCGCCGGTGCCGACGGGTTCTTTGCCAAGCCGATCGAGAACATCTCGACATTCCAGGAGACGATCCTTGCCCATCTGCCGCCGGACCGGCGCCCGCTGGGGCCGCGCCCGCTCCAGGACAGTATCGTCCGGCCCGACCCTGTTTCCTACAATGACGATCTCACCCATGTCGCGAGCCTGATCGACGACGCCTGCGGCAATGAACGCACGCTCACATACATCGCGCAATTCGTTACCGGCCTTGCAAAAAGCGCGCGCGACGACGCGCTGGAAAGCGCGGGCCGGGAGCTTGCCGCCGCCCAGGCCGGACGGCACCCTGTCGGCCAGGCAGTGGCGAAGCTCACCGGACTGCTCCGGCAAAGGCTCGATGGCTCTGTCGCGATCTGAAAGCGACATTTGAGCCGACCGAAATACGAAGATGGCCTTCGCGGCGGCCAAAACCCGCCACATTCCTCGGGCAGTTTGCTTCTGACAGATTGCAGGATGCACCTGCCAAGAGGGTTGGAATGGAAAAGTTTTTTCAAGAGTTCGTTGGCGAAGAAGAAGGTGCCATCACGGTCGATTGGGTCGTGCTTGTCGCCGGTGTCCTGTCGCTCTGTGTCGCCGTTTTCGGCGCGGTCCAGACCGGCGCGCTGGACCTGACGGACGATACAAGCGAGTACATGGAAGAATTCGAGCCCTACTCGGGCTGACCCGTCAGATCGGTTCGAATTTCGCTTCGCGAAATCCGACCGGTTGAGGGGGCCAGCCCCCTCAAACACCCCCAAGCGCGTCACCGTAGGTGACCGCGAGACCGGCAGCGTGCCGCGAAGCGGTGCGCGAGAGGTGGGATATTTCCAGCAAGAAAAAGGGATCAGGGCTTCATCACCCGACAGGTCCCAAACGAGCCCAGCACAGCCGACAGGTTTCAGTCCTGCGGGATGACGCGCAGGCCCAGCTCCATCAGCTGCTCCGACGCGGGCTCGCTCGGCGCGTTCATCATCAGGTCTTCCGCACGCTGGTTCATCGGGAACATGATCACTTCGCGGATGTTCTGCTCATCGGCCAGAAGCATCACCATGCGGTCGATCCCGGCCGCGCAGCCTCCGTGCGGCGGCGCGCCATACTGGAAGGCGTTGACCATCCCGCCGAAGCGCTTTTCGACCTCTTCCTTGCCGTAGCCGGCGATCTCGAAAGCCTTGAACATGATCTCGGGGCGGTGGTTCCGGATCGCGCCGGAGACCAGCTCGTAGCCGTTGCAGGCAAGGTCATACTGGTAACCCAGAACCTCGAGCGGGTCGCCCTCCAGCGCCTCCATTCCGCCCTGCGGCATCGAGAAGGGATTGTGCTCGAAATCGACCGCGCCAGTCTCCTCGTCGCGCTCGTAGATCGGGAAGTCCACGACCCATGCGAAGGCAAAGCGGTCCTGCTCGGTCAGCCCCAACTCCTCGCCGATGACGTTGCGCGCCTTGCCCGCCACGGCCTCGAACTGCTTGGGCTTGCCGCCGAGGAAGAAGGCCGCGTCGCCCACGCCGAGGCCGAGCTGCTGGCGGATCGCCTCGGTGCGCTCGGGGCCGATATTCTTGGCGAGCGGTCCGGCGGCTTCCATGCCCTCACCCTGATCGCGCCAGAAGATATACCCCATCCCCGGCAGCCCCTCTTTCTGGGCAAAGGCGTTCATCCGGTCACAGAACTTGCGGCTCCCGCCCCCCGGCGCGGGGATGGCGCGCACTTCCGTGCCCTCCTGCTCCAGCAGCTTGGCGAAGATCGCGAAGCCCGAGCCGCGGAAATGCTCGGAGGCATCCTGCATCTTGATCGGGTTGCGCAGGTCGGGCTTGTCGGTGCCATACCATTTCGCCGCGTCCTTGTAGGAAATCTGCGGCCAGACAGCGTCGACCTTGCGGCCGCCCCCGAACTCCTCGAAAACGCCCTGGATGACGGGCTGGATCGTGTCGAACACGTCCTGCTGGGTGACAAAGCTCATCTCCATGTCGAGCTGGTAGAAATCCGTCGGCGAGCGGTCGGCGCGCGGGTCTTCGTCGCGAAAGCACGGCGCGATCTGGAAATACTTGTCGAAGCCGCTGACCATGATGAGCTGCTTGAACTGCTGCGGCGCCTGCGGCAGCGCGTAGAACCTGCCGGGGTGCAGACGGGACGGCACGAGAAAGTCGCGCGCGCCCTCGGGGCTCGAGGCGGTGATGATCGGCGTCTGGTATTCGCGGAAGCCCTTGTCCCACATACGCTTGCGCACGCTGGCGATCATGTCCGCGCGCAGCGCCATGTTGGCCTGCATCTTCTCGCGGCGCAAATCGAGATAGCGGTAGCGCAGCCGCGTCTCCTCGGGGTATTCCTGCTCTCCGAACACCAGCAACGGCAGCTCCTCGGCCGCGCCCAGAACCTCCAGGTCGCGGATATATACTTCGATCTCGCCGGTGGGCAGCTTGGGGTTCACAAGGCTCTCGTCGCGCGCCTTCACCTCGCCGTCGATCCGGATGCACCACTCGCTGCGCAGCTTTTCCACCTCGGAGAAAACGGCGCTGTCCGGATCGCAAAGAACCTGCGTGACGCCGAAGGTGTCGCGCAGATCGATGAACAGAACGCCGCCATGGTCGCGGATACGATGCACCCAGCCCGAGAGGCGGACAGTCTCGCCGACATTGGATTTGTTCAGCTCTGCGCAAGTGTGGCTGCGATAGGCGTGCATGGAGTTTCCTTCGGATAAGGCGTTCGGGAGCGTCGCGCCGATACACATGGCTCAGGTGCAAAAGTCAAGCCATGTGGCACGGAAGACTCAAACCCCCAGCGCATTTCACCCGCTTTCTATCCAAGCCGGGGCGCATATGCCATCTTGCGCGCAAAACAACGAGCGGTTCACCGGGATGCAGCGCCTAGCCCATACCTTGCCCGCCCTGATCTGGGCGGCCATCGTCATCGCCCTGTTCATCGGCACGCCCTCGCCCGATCTGACAGCGCTCTACGTGGCAGGCGCGACCGTGAGTCAGGGCATTCCCGAAGCCGTCTATGCAACGCCCCCGGACGTTTTCAGCGCCGAGGCTCCACCCGTGCTCGCAGCGGTCAGGTCCGGGCTTGGCCTCGCAGATCTCCCCTCGGCACCCTATCTCTATCCGCCGCTCTGGGCCTGGCTCGCCGCCCCGCTCACGAAAGCGGTGAGCCATGATGCCTTCGTCAACGCCGCGCTCGTGCTTCATGTCGCGATGCTCGCCGCCGCCATCGGCCTCTCCTGGCGCATCGTGCGCCCGCATGGCCTCGCCTTTCGGCACTGGATGATCCTCGGCTTTGCCATCCTCTTGCTCACGGCGCCCGCCCGCGAGGCCCTGCTCGCGAACTCACCGCAGATCACCTCGCTCTTCGCGGTGCTGCTGGCCTTCGAGCGCTACCGCGCGGGCGCCTTCGCCATGGCCGGGGCGTTGCTTGCCGTCGCCGCCGCCATCACGCTGGCCCCGCTTTTTCTGGCGCTGATATTCGTGCTGGAGCGCAACGGGCGCGCCGCGCTCGCATTTGCCGGCATGGGCGGGCTGCTCGCCCTCTCCAGCCTCGCGCTCGCCGGGGCTCAGCCGCACTCTGAATTCCTCGCGCTGCTCGGCCATATCGACAATCTCACCGTTCTGGGCGCGACGAATTTCGCGCCCGAGACCGTCCTGTTCCAGCTCGCCAGCCTGCTCACTGGCGATGATACTTCCGGCTGGAGCATGGCGCAGATCACGACATGGCCCGAGCCGCTCTGGCTGTCCGTGCTCATGGGCACGCTGATGCTGGCCGCCCTCGCCGCGCTCATTCTCATGCGCCCCCGCCTCGTGCCCGGAACGGCCGTGCCGGTCTTGGTGCTCGGTATCTCGCTGGCCACGGCGCTTTTCGGTCCGGTCTCCTGGGCTCAACTCTACCTGCTCCCCCTGCTGCTCATGCCGACGCTCTTTCACCTCGTTTCCCGGGAAACGGCATGGCGCTGGATCATCGCTGTCATCGCGGTTCAAAGCCTGCCGGCCTACATGCTCTGGTCCGAGCTCAGCACGGCCCTCTTCGTGACCACGCTTGCAGGCGTACTCACCTTCCTCGGCCTGCTCGCCCTGCTCGCCCTTGCCGTCTTCCGCGCCGTCCGCTTCGAGCCCGACATCCCGCTGCACTTCCGCTGACCGGCGCCTTCGCGCACTCCTTTTTCTTGCGGCAAATATCCCAGGGGGGTGTGGGGGGACTGGTCCCCCCACCTGGTCGTGTGGCTGCGGGGGGGGGCTCCACCCCCGGCCCGGCCCCGCGAATCGAGTTCGCTATGCCCCTGCGGCGCGTTTGCTTTGCAAAGCGCCTGCTCGGATTTGCGAAGCAAATTCGAAACCCGGGAACCACAGGAAATAGGCTTGCACCCGCGCCGCGCTTGACTATAACCACGACAATTTGCGCGCACCCAGTGACGTATCATCGGGACGTGCCCTGCCGTAAAAATCCTGGGGGTTCTCCATGCCGAGAAGAGACGATATCAACTCGATCATGATCATCGGAGCAGGCCCCATCATCATCGGACAGGCCTGCGAATTCGACTACTCCGGTGCCCAGGCCTGCAAGGCCCTGCGCGAAGAGGGTTACCGCGTCATCCTGGTCAACTCGAACCCGGCCACGATCATGACCGACCCGGGGCTGGCCGACGCCACCTATATCGAGCCGATCACCCCCGAGGTCGTCGCCAAGATCATCGAGAAGGAGCGCCCCGACGCGCTCCTGCCCACGATGGGCGGCCAGACCGGTCTCAACACCTCGCTCGCGCTCGAGGAGATGGGCGTGCTCGAGAAATACGGTGTCGAGATGATCGGTGCCAAGCGCGAGGCCATCGAGATGGCCGAAGACCGCAAGCTCTTCCGTGAGGCGATGGACCGTATCGGGCTGGAAAATCCCAAGGCCACGATCGTCACCGCCCCCAAGGACGAGAACGGCGACACCGATCTCGAAGCAGGCGTCTCCAAGGCCTTGGAAACGCTCGATTATGTCGGCCTGCCGGCGATCATCCGGCCCGCCTACACGCTCGGCGGGACAGGCGGCGGCGTCGCCTATAACCGCGAGGATTACATCCATTATTGCCGCTCCGGCATGGATGCCTCCCCGGTGAACCAGATTCTCGTCGACGAGTCGCTGCTGGGCTGGAAAGAGTTCGAGATGGAGGTTGTCCGCGACAAGGCCGACAACGCGATCATCGTCTGCGCCATCGAGAATATCGACCCGATGGGCGTGCATACGGGCGATTCGATCACCGTGGCCCCCGCGCTCACGCTGACGGACAAGGAATACCAGATGATGCGCTCGGCCTCGATCGCCGTGCTGCGCGAGATCGGCGTCGAGACGGGCGGCTCGAACGTGCAATGGGCGGTCAACCCAGAGACGGGCCGCATGGTCGTCATCGAGATGAACCCGCGCGTGTCGCGCTCCTCGGCGCTGGCCTCGAAGGCGACGGGCTTTCCCATCGCCAAGATCGCCGCCAAGCTCGCCGTCGGCTACACGCTCGACGAGCTCGACAACGACATCACCAAGGTGACCCCGGCCAGCTTCGAGCCGAGCATCGATTATGTGGTCACCAAGATCCCCAAATTCGCCTTCGAGAAGTTCCCCGGCTCCGAGCCGCACCTGACCACGGCGATGAAATCCGTCGGCGAGGTCATGGCCATCGGCCGCACCATCCACGAATCGATGCAGAAGGCGCTGGCTTCGATGGAATCGGGCCTGACGGGCTTCGATGAGGTCGCGATCGACGGCGCGCCGGAGCACTCCGCGATAATCAAGGCCATCGGCCAGCAAACGCCCGACCGTCTGCGCACCATCGCCCAGGCCATGCGCCATGGCCTCGGCAACGACGAGATCCAGGGCGTCACCATGTTCGACCCGTGGTTCCTAGAGCGTATCCGCGAGATCGTCGAGGCCGAGGAAGCCGTGAGGCAGGAGGGCCTCCCGACTGACGAACAAGGCCTGCGCAAACTCAAGATGATGGGCTTCACCGATGCCCGCCTCGCCACGCTCACCGACCAGTCCGAGAAAGACGTGCGCACAGCGCGCCTCGGCCTCGGCGTCAGGGCCGTCTTCAAGCGGATCGACACCTGCGCCGCCGAGTTCGAAGCGCAGACCCCCTACATGTACTCGACCTATGAAAGCCCCGTCCTCGGCGAGGTCGAATGCGAGGCGCGCCCCTCGGACCGCAAGAAGGTGGTCATTCTCGGCGGCGGGCCGAACCGGATCGGCCAGGGCATCGAGTTCGACTATTGCTGCTGTCACGCCTGCTTCGCCCTGTCGGACGCGGGCTACGAGACGATCATGGTCAACTGCAATCCCGAGACCGTCTCTACCGACTACGACACCTCCGACCGGCTCTATTTCGAGCCGCTCACCTTCGAACATGTCATGGAGATCCTGCGCACCGAGCAGGAGAACGGCACGCTCCACGGCGTCATCGTCCAGTTCGGCGGCCAGACGCCCCTGAAGCTCGCCAATGCGCTCGACGAAGAGGGCATCCCGATTCTCGGCACGACACCCGACGCCATCGACCTCGCAGAAGACCGTGAGCGCTTCCAGGCTCTGGTGACCAAGCATGGCCTCAAGCAGCCCAGGAACGGGATCGCCAGCACCGACGCGCAAGCGCTGGCAATCGCCGAGGATATCGGCTTTCCGCTGGTCATCCGCCCCTCTTACGTCCTCGGCGGCCGGGCGATGGAGATCGTCCGCGACATGGCCCATCTCGAGCGCTACATCTCCGAGGCCGTCGTCGTCTCAGGCGACAGCCCCGTGCTGCTCGACAGCTATCTCGACGGCGCCATCGAGCTCGATGTCGATGCGCTCTGCGACGGCACGTCGGTTCATATCGCCGGGGTGATGGAACATATCGAGGAAGCCGGCGTGCACTCGGGCGACAGCGCCTCCGCCCTGCCGCCGCACTCGCTCTCGCGCGACATCATCGCCGAGATCGAGAAACAGACAGAGACGCTGGCCCTGGCCCTCGAAGTGCGCGGCCTGTGCAACGTGCAGTTCGCGGTGAAGGATGGCGAGATCTACCTCATCGAGGTGAACCCCCGCGCCTCGCGCACGGTTCCCTTCGTGGCCAAGGCGACCGACTCGGCCATCGCCTCCATCGCGGCGCGCCTCATGGCCGGCGAAACGCTGGATGACTTCGCCAAGCGCCCGCCCTACGCCCGCGATGCCAAGCCCGGCACGATCAAGAACACCGACCCGATGACGCTGGCCGACCCCAACATGCCGTGGTTCTCGGTCAAGGAAGTCACGCTCCCCTTCGCCCGCTTCCCCGGCGTCGACACGATCCTGGGGCCGGAAATGCGCTCGACCGGCGAAGTCATGGGCTGGGACCGCTCCTTCCCGCTGGCCTTCCTCAAGGCCCAGATGGGCGCGGGCACGGAGCTGCCGCGCAGCGGAAATGTCTTCTTCTCGATCAAGGATTCCGACAAGACGGCCCAGCTTGTCGAGACGGCACAGGTCCTCGTCGATCTGGGCTTCTCCATCACCGCGACGGGCGGCACAGCGGCCTTCCTCGAAAAGCATGGCATTACCTGCGAGACCGTCAAGAAGGTCTACGAGGGCCGGCCCAACGTGGTCGACATGCTGAAAGACGGGCAGATCCAGCTCCTGATGAACACCACCGAAGGCGCCGCCGCCGTCGAGGACAGCCGCGAGATCCGCTCCGTCGCGCTCTATGACAAGATCCCCTATTTCACCACGGCCTCCGGCGCCCACGCCGCCGCCCTCGCCATCAAGGCGCGCGCGGAAGGCGATATCCAGGTGGTGAGCCTTCAAGGCTAGCTTGATGGACGCGGAGTATACCCCGCCCGACACGCCCCTCGAGGTGCTCCATGCCGATCACGAGCTGATCGTGGCGAACAAGCCGGCGGGGCTGCTGTCCGTGCCCGGCAAGGGGCCGCATCTGGCCGACTGCCTCATGGCGCGGGTCGCGGCCGCCTTCCCCGGCGCGCTTCTGGTGCATCGGCTCGACCGGGACACATCCGGCGTCATGGTCTTCGCGGCCACGCCCCACGCCCAGCGCCATCTCGGGCTGCAATTCGAAAAGCGGCAGGTGAAGAAGGCCTATGTCGCCCGCGTTGCCGGGCGGCTGGAGCCGAAGACGGGAACTGTCGATCTGCCACTGATCGTCGACTGGCCGAACAGGCCCCGCCAGATGGTCTGCCACGAAACGGGCAAGCCCGCGCAAACCGACTGGAAAGTGATGAAGGCCTCGGACGGCGAAAGCCGCGTCCGCCTCTTTCCGAAGACGGGCCGCAGCCACCAGCTTCGCGTTCACATGCTAGCCCTCGGTCACCCGATCCTCGGCGATCCGTTCTACTCGGAGGATCACGCGCGCTGGCCACGCCTCATGCTCCATGCCGAGGAACTGCGCCTGCGCCACCCGGATGGCGGCAAGGGCATGCGCTTCTTCGCCAAACCCGCGTTCTGAGCGCGCAAGAATTTTCGAAAATTCTTGGCAAATTTCTTCGAAGAAATTTGGCACCGCGCGGCGCGTTAACCCGTTTTGTGACCAAAAGTTAATGCGCCGGGCGTGTACAGGAGGGGTGTACTAGGGGGGTGTACGGAATGTCACCCCCCTGATGCCGGCATGTGTTAACGCGTTAACCCCACCGCGCGCAGCCGTTTTCTTTCGAAGAAAACGGACCGGAATTTTCGAAAATTCCGGCTCAGCCCGCCTCGTTCGACCAGCCGGCAACCGCCTTGACCTCGAGGAAGTCCTCGATGCCCCAGACGCCGCCTTCGCGCCCGTTGCCGGACTGTTTCATGCCGCCGAACGGGGCCCCCGCACCGCGCGACTGGCCGTTCATCTCGACCATTCCCGAACGCAGGCTCCGCGCCATCCGATTGAGCCGCGCGCCGTCTTGCGTCTGCACGTAATTCGTCAGCCCGTAGGGTGTGTCATTGGTGATCTCGATCGCCTCTTGCTCGGTCTCGAAGGGCGTGATCGACAACACCGGCCCGAAGATCTCCTCCCGCGCGATCGTCATGTCAGGGGTCACGTCGGCAAAGACCGTGGGCCGCACGTAGTAGCCCTTGTTCAGACCCTCGGGCCGCCCGGTCCCGCCCGCGACAAGCCGTGCGCCTTCGTCGATGCCCTTCTGGATAAGGTCTTGAATCTTATGCCATTGTGTCTCGTTGACAACCGGGCCGATATGCCGGCCTTCTTCGCTGGCAGGTCCGACGGAGAGCTTGCCCGCCACGGCTGTCGCCTCGTCCACGACATCGTCATAGACCTCCCGCTGCACCAGCATCCGGCTCGGCGCGTTGCAGCTCTGGCCGGTGTTGTTCATCATGTGCAGCACGCCGCGCTTCACGGCCTTCTCATCCGCATCGGCGAAGATCACGTTGGCACCTTTGCCACCCAACTCGAGATGCACGCGCTTGAGCGTGTCGGCTGCCGATTTCGAGATGAGCTTGCCCGCGCGCGTCGAGCCCGTGAAGCT
Organism: Rhodobacteraceae bacterium 63075; assembly: GCA_003417655.1. GTDB lineage: Bacteria > Pseudomonadota > Alphaproteobacteria > Rhodobacterales > Rhodobacteraceae > Lentibacter. Next base: position 343,379 of record QVMW01000001.1, on the reverse strand, counting down.
GACCATGTCCACATCTTCATGCGCCGAAAGCTGGCTGCCCACGCCCGCGCCGTCGCCGTTGACGAGGTTGAACACGCCTTTCGGGAAGCCCGCCTCATCCATCATCTCGGCAAAGTGCATCGCGTCGAGTGGCGTCTCTTCGGAAGGCTTGAGCACCATGGTGCAGCCCGCCACGGCCGCCGCGCCGACCTTGAGAGTGACCTGATTCATCGGCCAGTTCCAAGGGGTTATGAGCGCGGCTACGCCAACCGCCTCGTGGATGATCCTGTCGTTCGGCGCATGGTCCCCGAGCGGACGCTCGAACTCAAAGTTCTTCGCCGCGCGCACGAAATTCTTGAGGTGGAAGATACCGGCGCCGACCTGCTGTGTCTTGGCCATGTCGATGGGCGCGCCCATTTCGCGGCTGATGGTCTCGCCCATCTCCTCACCGCGACTCTGGTAGGCCTCGATCAGCCTTTCGACACAGGCGATCCGCTCCTCGACGGGCGTCGCCATCCAGCCCGGCAGCGCCGCCTTCGCCGCCGCGACGGCCGCGTCCGTGTCGGCCTGTCCGCCCAGTGAAATAACAGCGAAGGCCTCCTCTGTCGAAGGGTCGATCACCTGGTGATCTTTCCCCTCTTTCGGGTCTGTCCACTTGCCGTTGATATAGAACTGCCGTTTCTCGATCATGTCTTTCTCCCGTTCAAGGTTTGTGGCACTTTGTCACCCTCCCGACGTGGCTGCAAGCACCCCCTTTAACATCGTGCCAGACGGTCATATATACATTCCAGATTCGGAATTTAAACGCAAAAAAGGAGACCAGACATGGGCCTGCGCATCAACGAAACCGTCCCTGATTTCAAAGCCAAGACAGACCAGGGGGAGATCAGCTTTCACGACTGGATCGGCGACAGCTGGGCCATTCTCTTTTCGCACCCGAAGGACTTCACGCCCGTCTGCACGACGGAATTCGGCGCGGTCTCGCAGCTTGCTGACGAGTGGGAGAAGCGCGGTGCGAAAGTGATCGGCCTGTCCGTCGACAGCGCCGATGAGCATGTGGAATGGAAGAAGGACATCGAGAGCTTCGCCGGCGCGAAAGCCGCCTTCCCGATCATCGCCGACGAAGACCTCGCCGTCTCCAAGGCCTTCGACATGCTGCCTGCTGAGGCCTACCTCCCCGATGGGCGCACAGCCGCCGACAGCGCGTCGGTGCGCTCGGTCTTCATCATCGGGCCTGACAAGCAGCTCAAGCTGTCCATGACCTACCCGATGAATGTCGGCCGCAACTTCGCCGAGGTTCTGCGCGCGCTCGACGGGCTGCAAATGGCCAATGGCAAGGGCGTCGCCACACCTGCCGACTGGACCAACGGCCAGGACGTGATCATCCCGACCACGCTGTCCGACGAGGACGCCAAGGCCAAGTTCGGCGAGTTCGAGACGGTCTTTCCCTACCTGCGCCGGACAAAAGCGCCCGCGTAAGCCGGGCTCCGGAATAGCTGACCCTGGAGGCCGCGGGCAGTGCTCGCGGCCTTTTCATTTGGGCCGATGACGCCCACGATCGCGCATGATAAGAGCCATGAAGATCCAGATGAAGGCTTTGAAGATTGAAACGTGATCCATTCGAAATCGGCAACGCTCGAGTCGCCCCCGGAACGCGGCAAACCGTCGAGCTGCCTGTCAGCCAGCTTCCCGATCATACGGCTGTCAACATGTCGGCCCACGTCGTCCACGGCAAGAAGCCGGGGCCGGTTGTCTTCATCTCCGCAGCGATTCACGGCGACGAGATCGTCGGTGTGGAGATCGTCCGGCGCCTGCTCAAGGCCAAGCCCGTCTCGCGGCTCTCGGGCACGCTCATCTGCGTGCCCATCGTCAACAGTTTCGGCTTTCTCAACCGGTCTCGCTACCTGCCCGACCGGCGCGATCTCAACCGCAGCTTTCCGGGCATGGAACATGGCTCATTGGCTTCCCGGCTGGCCGACATCTTCATGAGGGAGGTTGTGGGCCGGTCCGATCTCGGAATCGACCTGCACTCTGCCGCCATCCCCCGTTCCAACCTGCCACAGATCAGGCTCACGCCCGACAATCCGCGCCTGCGCACCCTCGGCGAGGCCTTTGCCGCGCCGGTCATGTTGCCATCGAAACTACGCGATGGCTCTCTCAGGGCGGCCGCCGAGGAAGTTGGCGTCGATGTTCTGCTCTTCGAGGGCGGCGAAGGATTGCGCTTTGACGAATTCGTGGTCCGCTCGGGCGTCTCCGGTATTCTGCGGGCGCTTCACGCTCTTGGAATGCTGCCCAAGAAATCCATCCCGAAGGCGCGGGCCAGCACGCTCATGGCCACGGATTCAAGCTGGGAGCGCGCATCCATCGGCGGGCTCATGCGTGCCTACAAGGGTTTGGGAGACATGGTGAGCGCGGGGGAGAGTCTCGGCATGATCGCCGACCCGCTGGGAGAGTCCGAAGCCGAGATCATCGCCGAAACCTCGGGGCTGATCATCGGGCGCACCTGCATGCCGCTGGTCAACGAGGGCGACGCGATATTCCATATCGCCGAACTTGAAGCCTCGGATACCGAAGCCGTGCGTGAAGTCTCAGCGCATCGCGATGCGCCAGCGCTCTTCGACGAAGACGAGATCATCTAGAGCGCCTCGGGAGAGGCCGTTGGGACCAAGAAAATTCGAATTTTCTTGGTAAGATTTTTCGAAAAATCTTACTCGCACAAAAAGGCCCGCTGCATGAGCGGGCCTTTCCTTTGTCAAAGGAGCTCGAGGATCATTCCTCCTCGTCACCACCCTTTTTCTTGGATTCGGGCTTTTGCTCTTCGCCGGTTTCCTGATCGACCATCTTCATCGCCAGGCGCACCTTGCCGCGATCATCGAAACCCAGCAGCTTCACCCAGACATCCTGACCTTCCTTGAGAACATCCGAAGGATGGTTCAGGCGGCGGTTCTCGATCTGGCTGACATGCACGAGACCATCGCGCTTGCCGAAGAAGTTCACGAAGGCGCCGAAGTCGACGATCTTGACGACCTTGCCTTTGTAAACAGAGCCTTCTTCCGGCTCAGCCACGATCGAATGGATCATGTCATAGGCCTTCTGGATGGCGTCGCCGTTCGGGCTGGCGATCTTGATAATGCCTTCGTCGTTGATGTCGACCTTGGCGCCGGAGGTTTCCACGATCTCGCGGATCACCTTGCCGCCCTGGCCGATCACTTCACGGATCTTGTCGGTCGGGACCTGCATCGTCTCGATGCGCGGCGCATGGACCGAGAAGTCGCTCGCGCCCGAAAGCGCATTGTTCATCTCGCCAAGGATGTGCATCCGGCCGTCCTTCGCCTGGGCGAGGGCCTTCTGCATGATCTCCGGCGTAATGCCGGCCACCTTGATGTCCATCTGGAGCGACGTGATGCCGTTTTCCGTGCCGGCAACCTTGAAGTCCATGTCTCCGAGGTGGTCCTCGTCGCCAAGGATGTCGGTCAGAACGGCGTAGGAGCCGTCATCCTCGAGGATCAGCCCCATAGCAACGCCGGCCACGGCCGACTTGAGCGGAACGCCCGCGTCCATCATCGACAGCGAACCGCCGCAGACCGAAGCCATGGAGGACGAGCCGTTCGACTCGGTGATCTCGGAGACAAGACGCACCGTGTAGGGGAAGTCCGTCGCCGCCGGCAGGACAGCCTGAAGCGCGCGCCAGGCAAGCTTGCCATGGCCGATCTCGCGACGTCCCGGAGGGCCGACACGCCCCGCTTCACCGACCGAGTAGGGCGGGAAATTGTAGTGCAGCAGGAAGTTGGATTTGAAGTTCCCGTGCAGCGCGTCGATGAACTGTTCGTCATCGCCGGTGCCGAGCGTCGTGACCACGAGGCCCTGCGTCTCGCCGCGTGTGAAAAGCGCCGAGCCGTGCGTGCGGGGCAGAAGGCCCGTCTCGCAGACGATGTCGCGCACCTCGTCAAGGCCGCGCCCGTCGATCCGCTTGCCCGTCTTGACGACATCACCGCGCAGGATGCTGGCTTCGAGCTTTTTCATCGCCGAGCCGAGGTTGGCATCTTCGAGCTGATCTTCGGTGAGAGCCGCCTTGATCGCCTCACGCGCCTCGGAGACAGCCGTCGTGCGCTCCTGCTTGTCGTTGATGGCAAAGGCCTTGCGCATCGCGTCTTCGCCCGCCGCTTTCACCGCGTCATAGAGCTCGGTGTATTCAGGCGGCTGGAAGTCGAAGGGCTCCTTCGCCGCGTCCTCGGCCAGCGAGATGATCAGGTCGATCACCGGCTGGATCTGCTCATGCGCGAAGTTCACCGCGCCAAGCATCTCTTCCTCGGTCAGCTCATAGGCTTCCGATTCAACCATCATCACGGCATCTTTCGTGCCGGCGACAACGAGGTCGAGCCGCTGATCGGGATTGCTGCGCAGGTCGTGCATGTCATCGACAGTGGGGTTCAGGATGTAATCGCCATCCTCATAACCCACGCGGCAGCCTGCGATCGGGCCCATGAAGGGCGCGCCCGAGATTGTCAGCGCAGCCGACGCGGCGATCATGGCGACCATGTCGGGGTCATTCACGAGGTCATGGCTCAGAACCGTGCACATGACGAGCACTTCGTGCTTGAAGCCATCCACGAACAGCGGGCGGATCGGACGGTCGATCAGGCGCGCTGTCAGCGTCTCTTTCTCGGTCGGGCGCGCCTCGCGCTTGAAGAACCCGCCGGGCACCTTGCCCGCGGCATAGTATTTTTCCTGGTAGTGAACCGTCAGCGGGAAGAAATCCTGCCCCGGTTTCGGCTGTTTGGCGAAGGTGACATTGGCCATGACCGATGTCTCGCCGAGTGTTGCAATGACGGACCCGTCCGCCTGGCGGGCAACCTTGCCCGTTTCCAGAGTGAGGGTTTCTTCGCCCCACTCCATTTCTTTCTTCGTAATATTGAACATCATCGTTTCCTGTATCGGAGCGCTCACGGGCGTATCCCGTGTCTCCTGTTTGCATGACGGCCCCATTGCCGCCGGCCCCTTACATCCTGTCTTCGAGCGCCGGGGCCAGGGCGCAACGTCTCAGATGCGCGCGGGATACATGAGTTTTGCGCCATTTGAAAGCGTTATCGCCTTCCATGACAAACGGAGCCGTTGCGCTCTTGCAAGCGATCCGGCAAGTGAACACTCTGTTTTCAACCCGGCGGTAGATTTCCGTGTTCAACTTCAACAGACTGCCCGGAGCCTAGGAGAGTTTGAGAAACATGTTGCGATACGCGAAAGCCCTGATTGCGCTCACAATGCTTGCCGCCCTGCCCGGCACTGCCAATGCGAAGGACGCGCGCATCCTTGCCATCGGCGACAGCCTCATGGCCTGGCATCGCGGCTCGGATTCCTCGATTGCCGACATCGTTGCAAGAGAGCTTCAAGAACCCGTCGAGAACAGGTCCATTTCGGGCGCAAGGATAATCTATCGCCTGCCCATATCGGGCTCGCTCGGAATGAAGATCTCTAGCCAGTATCGCGGGGACAGTGTCGATTGGGTCATCATCACGGGGGGTGGCAATGATCTCTGGCTGGGCTGCGGGTGCAACCGTTGTGAACGTCGCATGACAAGCATGATCACACCCGATGCAGGGCGCGGTGAGCTCGTGGACCTCGTTCAGCGGATCAGAAGCCAGGGCGCGCGCGTCCTCTATCTCGGGTATCTGCGCAGCCCGGGTGCCGACTCCCCGATAGAAGCGTGTAAGAACGAGGCCGAGGCCTTCGAGGCCCGCCTTGCGAAACTCGCCGAGCAGGACCCGGGGGTGTATTTCCACTCCATCGCTGACCTCGTCCCCATGGGCGACCGGTCATTTCACGGTGCCGACATGATTCACCCGTCGCGCAAGGCAAGCAGCATCATCGGCCAGCAGGTCGCCAAGGTCATCAAACGCGCCGACAGCACACGCTGATGCAAACGTGATGTGACGCTTCTTGCCGCGATCACGGGCTCGGCCTAAAATATCGTTCATGCGTTGGCTCATGGCATTCATCACATACGTTATGATCGCTGGTCCTGCCCTGGCGTCGAACGAGTCGGCCAACGGGCTCGAACGGATCATGGCCAAGAAGACACCGCCGGCCGGTGTGGTCATCGAAGTGGTCGAGGGGGACCCGGATGCTCTGAGCTGGGCCTTGCCGCGGGTCAACCGCATTTCCGCCGATCTGCGTGGTAGGTTTCCCGATCTGCCGATCGCCGTGGTAACACACGGGGCAGAGCAGTTTGCCCTTGCAGATACGGCCGAGGGGCCGCTTGCCGGGAAAATCCGCCAGCAGGCGCGCACGCTTTCGGACAGCGGCACGCCCGTGCATGTCTGCGGCGGACACGCGGCTGCGCGCGGGACCGATGCTTCTGCGTTTCCAGATTATGTCGATGTCGCGCCATCCGGGCCCGCGCAAATCACGCAATACCGCAACGAGGGCTATGAACTCATCATCCTGCGCAAGCCCTGAGACAATTCATCAAAGACAGAAAAAGCCGCGCCCACCCGGGGACGCGGCTTTCCAGATTTCCATATGCGCACGCCTTAACGGCGGATACCGAGCTTCTTGATGAGGTCCTTGTAGCGGTCCTCGTCCTTTCCACGCAGATAGTCGAGCAGCTTGCGGCGCTGGGCGACCATCTTGAGAAGACCACGGCGGCCGTGGTTGTCCTTCTTGTGGGTCTTGAAATGCTCTGTCAGGGTCTTGATCCGCGTCGTCAGGATCGCGATCTGGACCTCGGGCGAGCCTGTGTCACCGTCCTTGGTCGCGAACTCTTTCAGGACACGGCTTTTCTCTTCCGCAGTAATCGACATCGGGGTCTCCTTTCGGTCAGGGGTTCGGGCACAAGCCGGGATGTCGTCCAGCAAGGTCCATAGAGATACCGGGGCGCGTGCCCCGACAAAGGCGCCATATATGCGCATTTTTCAGCGATGAAAAGTGCTATTTTCCGGCTAGATCGCGATAGCTCGCTGCGGCTCACAATCCAAAGAACGCGGCTGCGTCGCTTTGGGTCATGACAAGTAAATCATCCAGGTTCAATCCGATATCCGAATGCACACTGGCAATGGATTGGCCGCCAATCAGGACATGCGTGACATCTTCGTCGGCTGCATCTGGCTCAAGCGTGATGTCAGGCTCATCCTGCGCTAGATCGTCATATACGATGACGATCCTGTCTTCCTGTTCATTGTAATCGAGGATTTCCGCCGCAGCGCCTCCGGTGATCCAATCGCCAACCACGATCTCATCGCTGCCTGCTCCGGCCGTCAGGATATCGCCCGAGCCGGCCACCAGCGTATCGTCACCGCCACCGCCGTTCAGGAAATCCGTTTCGTCGCCATTCTCTTCGCGGCCGTCCAGATGGTCATGGCCCCAGCCTCCGAACAACGTGTCCTCCCCGGCCCCGCCTTCCAGGCTGTCATGCTCCAGCCCGCCATGCAGGGCGTCATTCCCGCCGCCGCCGAGCAACGAGTCATCTCCGGCGCTGCCTTGCAGCGTGTCGTCTCCTGAGTCTCCGTGGAGCGTGTCATCATCGTCATGGCCATAAAGCTCATCAGCGTCTTCGCCGCCGTGCAGCGAATCCGCCCCGGTTCCACCATGCAAGGTATCGGAGCCAGCCTCGCCGCTGATCGTGTCGCTGCCGTCCGAACCATGCAGGTCATCGCGCCCGGCACCGCCACTCAGCTCATCGTCGCCCGCATAGCCGTTGATCTGGTCGTCGCCTGACGTTCCGGAAAGCAGGTCGTTCCCATCACTTCCTTCACTGATCTCGCCCTCGACGTCATCAGGATCAAGCAAGCTATCGCTGCCGTCTTCACCGGGCGTGGCCGGTGCATCGACGTCCTCATCGTCGCCATCGAAGCCCATGAAAACGGTCGCCCCCACGAGCGCCATCCCCATCACACCGGCAAGCATCAACATGTAACCACTCCGAACAATACCCCGATTAAAAAAGCCAGATGCGGGTCCATCGGTCAAAACCTTATTGCCCGGATGGTTAATTTTTGGTTTCGATTTGTTCGATCAATTGCCGCGCCCAATCACCGATCACCGGGATGAACTCGATCTGCGCCACCCACCACACCAGCAGTGAAACGAGCAGTGTCGCCCCGATGACAGAGCCGAGGCCAAAGGCCATTCCGCGCAAGAGCTGAAAGCCGAGAAGCTTCCATGGCGTGTTGTGCAGGGTCACGAAGCGGTGCGTATTGAGACGCTCGAGCTCCTGGGTCAGGCGCTCCATTGAGTGTTTCATATCTTCTTCTTCACTCATCTCAGAACCAGCGCCCCGGCTGTTGCGTGTAGGCAATATAGAGCGGATGCCGCGGATGTCCTGCCTTGGTCATGCCCAGATGATAGACCTCGCAGCCCGATTGCCGCAACAACTCCTCCACCTGCGCGCCGCGCTGCAAATGCGCGCCATGCGCACCCCAGGCCGCGATGACCTGATCGGCCCAGTTACAGCTCTCGGCAATGGCGGCGTCGTTTTCCGGCCCGACAGGGTCCGCGGCTGCGCGCATCTTTTTCGGGTCCGTTTCGCGCCAGGCAAAGATATTTGTCACACGAAACCCGCCGAAGCCAAGCGCACGCGCGCGCCGCTCGCAGCGCTCGACAGTCGGGTCGTTCTGCACTTCGGTCGCCGTCGAGGGGTTGAGCATGATGAAAAGCGCCTTGCCGCCTTCCGGGTTCCAGACGCGCGTGAGCATGTAGCGATAGCGCTCGCAATCGGAATAGACGGCCACGGAGGGCGCATCGCCCTTGATGTGCTCCCGCGTGATCATGAGCGCCAGTCGAAAAAGCCCGGGCCGCCACGCTCGAGAAGCCGACCGGCCATCGCGCGGCCAAGCTCCGCGCCGTCTTCTACAGGTGCCTCCGCCTCGTCCTGAAGCGTTTCGCTGCCATCGGGGCGCAAGACCTCACCGCGCAGGCGCAGCGTGCCGCCGCTCAGTTCCGCGAGCCCGGCGATCGGCGTCTCGCAGGAGCCGTCGAGCGCTTCGAGAAAGGCCCGCTCCGCCGCCAGCCGCTTGGCTGTTTCGCCATCGTGAATCGCCTCGAGCATTCCGGCCACGCGAGTGTCGGCTACGCGCCGCTCGATGCCAATTGCCCCCTGCGCCACCGCCGGCAGCATCACCTCAGGCGCGATCGCCGTGGCAGGCAACTCGCCGATCATCCCGAGCCGCGTCAGGCCTGCCATCGCGAGGAAGGTCGCATCTGCCACGCCTTCCCCGAGCTTTCTCAGCCGTGTCTGCACATTGCCGCGAAACTCCGCCAGCGTCAGATCGGGCCGCCTCTGTGCAAGCTGCGCGCGGCGGCGCAAGCTCGACGAGCCCATGACGCAGCCTGCGGGCACATCCTCCAGCGCGGCATATTTCACCGATACGAAGGCGTCGCGCACATCCTCGCGCGGCAGATAGGTGTCGAGCGTCAGCCCCCCGGGCTGGGCCACCGGCATGTCCTTCATCGAATGCACCGCGATGTCGATCCCGCCCGAAAGGAGCTGCTCCTCGATCTCCTTGACGAAAAGGCCCTTGCCGCCGAGTTCCTTGAGCGGCGTGTCCTTGGCGATGAGCGCCGCATCGTCCCCGCTCGTCTTGATGATGACGATCTCGAAGGCCTCGCCCGGCAGATCGAACGCCTTGGCGAGCCTGTCGCGTGTCTCGTGGGCCTGGGCGCGGGCCAGAGGGGAGCCACGCGTGCCGATCCGAAGCGGCCTCTCGGGGGTCGGAAGTTCTTTCACCATGCACACGCTTTAGACGCGGCGCATTGTCCTTTCAACCCGCCATCGCTTGACAAGTCGCCGCGCGCAAGGGACCAAGCGCCCAAAGAGGAGGCAAGCATGGCCGAACAGAAAACAATCCTGCGCGCACTCGCAGGCGAGACGCTGAAGACACCGCCGATCTGGATGATGCGCCAGGCCGGGCGCTACCTGCCCGAATACCGCGCCACACGCGCCGAGGCGGGCGATTTCCTCTCGCTTTGCTTCAATCCCGAGCTGGCTTGCGAAGTCACGCTTCAGCCGATCCGCCGCTATGGCTTCGACGCGGCCATCCTCTTTGCCGATATCCTTCTGGTGCCGCAAGCGCTCGGGGCGGACTTGTGGTTCGTCACCGGGGAAGGCCCGCGCCTGTCGACGATCACCGATCAATCCGGCGTCGATGCGCTCAAACCCGCCGATGCGGTGCATGAGCATCTCTCCCCGATCTACCAGACCGTCCGCCTCCTGAGCGACGCGCTGCCCCCGGAGACCACGCTCATCGGCTTTGCCGGTGCGCCCTGGACCGTGGCGACCTACATGGTCGCCGGCCGAGGCACGCCCGATCAGGGCCCGGCACATGCGCTCAAGGACGAGAACCGACCCGTTTTCGAGGCGCTTCTGGACCGGATCACCGAGGCGACCATTCTCTACCTCTCCGAACAGATCAAGGCCGGGGCCGAGGTCGTCAAGATATTCGACAGTTGGGCCGGCTCGCTGAAGGGTGATGAATTCGACAAATATGCCATCAAGCCCGCCGCCCGCATCACGGCGGAACTGAAGAGGATGCATCCCGGCATTCCCGTCATCGCCTTCCCGCGCGGTGCGGGCGAACGCTACATCGGGCTGCACGAGGCCATCGGCGCGGACTGTATCGCGCTCGATGACGGCGTTTCCGCCGCATGGGCCGCCGCCAATGTCCAGACGGGCGGCTGCGTGCAGGGCAACCTCAAATCGTCGCACATGGTCACGGGCGGCGATGCCCTCGTGCGCGAGACGCGCGAGATCGTGGCGGCCCTCTCGAACGGGCCGCATATCTTCAACCTCGGCCATGGCATCACGCCCGATGCCGACCCCGAGAATGTCCAGTTGATGATCGACACGATTCGCGGCTCATAACGCGCAACACGCTTTCAGGCCCGCTCGTCCTTGGGCGAGCCCATCACCACATAGGATGTGATCGCGTTCACCTGCGGCAGCGTGCCGAGCACCTCCGTGTGAAAGGTCTTGTAAGCTGTCAAATCGGCGGCTTCGACGCGCAGGAGATATTCCACCGCGCCGGTGATATTGTGGCACTCGCGGACTTCGGGCGTTCGCGAGATCGCCCGCTCGAACGCCTCCTGCGCCGCCTTCGTGTGTTGATTGAGACCGACCGTGACATAGGCGGTGAAGCCCGCCCCCATGGCCGCCGGGTCGAGAACGGCGCGATACCCCTTGATCACGCCCAGACGCTCGAGCGCCGAAACCCTGCGCAAGGCGGCGGAGGGCGAAAGGCCGATGCGCTCGGCCAGCTCGATATTGCTGATCCGCCCGTTTTGCGTGAGAACACGCAATATCTTTTCATCAATACGGTCCAAATCACTCATTAATTGCGATGTTTATTCATTCATGCATGAATTTGCAATTTAAAAGCGTCCTGATGCGCTGATAGTTGCTTCATGACATATGAGCTTCTCTTCGGCCTCGTTGCCTTTGCCTTCGTCTCCTCGGCCACGCCGGGGCCGAACAACATGATGCTCATGGCTTCGGGGGCCAATTTCGGATTTCGGCGGAGCATCCCGCATATGCTGGGGATCGGGCTGGGATTCGGTTTCATGATCTTCCTCGTCGGGCTCGGGCTCATCCAGATCTTCGACATCTGGCCCGTCAGTCGCACCATCCTCAAGGTGGTGAGCGTGGCCTATCTCGGCTGGCTGGCCTGGAAGATCGCCCATGCCGCGCCGCCGGAACGCGGCGAAGCCGGAGGGCGGCCACTCACCTTTCTCCAGGCGGCGGCGTTCCAGTGGGTCAACCCCAAGGCCTGGACCATGGCCCTGACGGCCATCACGATCTACGCGCCCGAACGCGGCTTCTGGTCGATCGCCTGGGTTGCGCTGGCCTTCGTTGCCGTCAACATCCCTTCGGTGAGCATCTGGACGCTGCTCGGACGCGAACTGCGCCGCTTCCTGACGAGCCCGGCGAAACTGCGCGGCTTCAATTGGACCATGGCCGTGCTTCTGATAGCCTCGCTCTACCCGGTGCTTGACCTTTAGCTCTGTTGCAAATCGCGCGCGGCGGCGTCATATAAACCGGAATGTTGGAAGCGGGAGCTGCTATGACCTACTATCTCGATTTCGAAAAGCCGCTCGCAGAAATCGAAGGCAAGGCCGAAGAGCTGCGCGCCATGGCGCGGCAGAACAGCGAGATGAATGTCGAGGATGAGGCCGCCGCGCTCGACAAGAAAGCGACGGCGATGCTCGAAGAGCTCTATGGCTCCCTGACGCCTTGGCGCAAATGCCAGGTGGCGCGGCATCCCGAACGGCCGCATTGCAGCGATTACATCGAAGCGCTTTTCAGCGAATACACGCCGCTCGCCGGTGATCGCAACTTTGCCGATGACCATGCCGTCATGGGCGGATTGGCGCGGCTGGATGACAAGCCCGTCATGGTGATCGGCCATGAGAAGGGCAATGACACCGAGAGCCGCATACGCCACAATTTCGGCATGGCCCGCCCCGAAGGATATCGAAAGGCCGTGCGGCTGATCGAAACCGCAGGCAAGTTCGGCCTTCCGGTGATCACGCTGGTCGACACCGCGGGGGCCTATCCCGGCAAGGGTGCCGAAGAGCGCGGCCAGTCCGAGGCGATTGCGCGTTCGACTCAGGCCTGCCTTCAAGCCGGCGTGCCGCTCGTCTCGGTGATCATCGGCGAGGGTGGCTCCGGCGGCGCTGTCGCCTTCGCGACGGCCAACCGCGTGGCGATGCTGGAACACTCCATCTACTCGGTGATCAGCCCCGAGGGCTGCGCCTCGATCCTGTGGAAGGATTCCGACAAGATGCGCGAAGCTGCCGAAGCCTTGCGCCTGACGGCCCAGGACCTTCACAAGCTCGGCGTCTGCGACCGTATCATCCCTGAACCTCTCGGCGGTGCGCACCGGGACAGGGATGCGACGATCGAATCGGTCAAGTCCGCACTCGGCGCGATGTTGAAGGAGCTCGAGGGCAAGAAACCCGCAGCCTTGATCAAGGACAGGCGCCAGAAGTATCTCGATCTCGGCTCGAAAAGGCTCGCGGCCTGAGCCCCATCACCCCGCCAGCAATCGCAATCCCTGCGTGACATCAGAATGCACGGCCAGCCGCAGGCCCGGTTCGTCGCCAGCGCGCAGGGCGGCGACGATCGCACGGTGAAACTGCGGCAGCTCCGTGCGATGCAAACGGCCGTAAAGCGCGCGCATCGTCGGGCCCAGTTGCAACCATACGGTTTCGCACATGGCGAGCATGGCCGGGGCCTGCGCGCGCAGATAGAGCGTCCTGTGAAACTCGAGATTGGTGCGGATATATGCCACGGCATCCTGGTGGGCGATGGCTTCGGCGATGGTGCCGTTGATCGTCTGAAGCCGGTCGACCAGAGCGATGTGGGCACGCGGCAAAGCCCGGCTGGCCAGCTCGACCTCCAGCAGCGCGCGCAGCGACGCGAGCTCCTCGATCCGCTCATTTGTGAGCTGAGGTGTCGCCACGCGCCCGGAGCTCGACATGGAGAGCGCCCCCTCGGCCACAAGCCGCTGCACCGCCTCGCGCGCCGGGGTCATGGAAACGCCGAACTCGCGGCCGAGCCCCCGCAGCGTGAGCGCGGCCGCAGGCAGGATCTCGCCGTGCATGATGCGCGTGCGCAAGCCGCGATAGACCCTGTCATGGGCCGAGCCTGTCGGTTCGGGCGCGCGCGGATCTGCGGCGGGAAGCGGAGTTTGCATAATCGCCTTGTGATCACAAATAGCGCACAGGTCAATCCGTGAAACGGTACCTGTGCAATTCATGCCCGCGCTCGCGCAGCCAGCGTCGCTCCTTGTCATGCGGGCCATACAGCTCTGAAACGGTGTCCCAGAAGGCGGCGGAGTGGTTCATGTGCGCAAGATGCGCCACCTCATGAGCAGCGACATAGTCGAGCACTGAGACAGGTGCCATGATCAGACGCCACGAATACATCAGGGCTCCTCGTGAGCTGCACGAGCCCCAGCGTGACCGTGTATCGCGAAGCGTGATCCGCGCGAAGGGCCGCCCGAGCTTTGCCGCGTAGCGGTCTGACGCCTCGGAAAGCGCCCCGCGCGCCGTTTCCTTCAAATAGGCCGCGACGCGCGCTCCGCCGCGTTCGGGCGGGCCCGGCACGTGAAGCCCCGCCCCATCGAGCGTGATCTTTCGGCCCGCGCCCTGCAAAAGCCGGACCATCTCTCCGCGAAACGGAATCTGTCCGCCGAAGCCGACTCGCGTCTCCGGCTCCATCCGTTCCACATGCCGGCGGAGCCAGGCCGCTTTCTCCCGGATAAAACCGTGCGCCTCGGATTCAGCGACAAAACGCGGCAAAGTCAGCGTGACACGGCCATCAAGTTGCGAGACCCGCAACGACAGGCGCTTGGCCCGCGCAGAGCGGCGAAGGTGCACTTCTACGGGCGGCTCTCCATCCAGAAAATACGTGCTCATCACCTTGATCCCCGAGCCTCGGAAGCGAGCACAGGCCATGCTTCACCTCGTGGCTGTGAAAGCCTTTGACACCCGCCCTGCAGTATGGCAGTTGGCGCAGATCGCCGAAAGACCCGATTTATTGAAGAGGTAAACCATGCCTAAGGAAGAATGGGGCATCAAACGTGTCTGCCCGACCACTGGCAAGCGCTTCTATGACCTGAACAACGACCCGGTCGTCAGCCCCTACACGGGCGAAGTTGTCGAATTCGACGACAACAAGAAAAGCTCGATCGCGGCGGATGCCGAGGATGCGGCGACGAAGAAGGGCAAGGAAACGGAAGACGAGCTGGAAGTGACGCTCGAGGACGATGTCGATGTGAAACTCGATGACGACGATGTCCTCGAAGATGACGATGCGGAAGACAATGTCTCGCTTGACGACCTGGCCGACGTCGCTGCCGACGACGACACCGACAGCACCTGATCGAAGGGGCGGCATTTTGGGCTTGATCCCGCCCGCCCCTTTGACTAAATCCCGCTTAGCCGCAAATCTGCGGCTGGTTTTGGGGCATTAGCTCAGCTGGGAGAGCGCCTGCATGGCATGCAGGAGGTCAGCGGTTCGATCCCGCTATGCTCCACCAAAACCCCCTTGGACAGTATGACATGGGCCTGCCTTTTCGGTCGGAAACAGCGGGGCTGACCGGCTCCCTTCGCATAGCGGTCTTAGCAACCGAGCGCAGCATCGGCAGAATCGGGGTTCTTGCCGCCATTCACCGAGACGCAAAGCGGAGACTTCCGAGACCGGACCTCGCGCAACACCCGCTCGAAGGCCCTATTTCTTTCCGGCACCCGCGCTCGGCGCTTCCAGCGCGCCCAGATCGGCGAGCGACCAGCTCAGCCCGTCATTGCGGAAGATGCGCTTGCCCTTGTCCGGGTAGTCCCCCACGTCATGCGGCAGGCGCTGGCCGACAACGATCAGCTTCAGGATCTCCCCCCCGGTATTGACGATGGTATGCGCCAGCCCGCCCGCCCGGTAGCCAATGAAATCCCCCGGGCCGATCTCGTGAGATTCGTCCCCGATCCTGGCTGTCGCGGTGCCTGCAAGAACGTAGACGCATTCATCCTCGTGGTGATGAACGTGGTATTCCGTCGTTTCGCACCCAGGCTCCACTTCGATGATGTGAAACCCGAGCCCCATCAGCCCCGTCGCATCTCCCAGCGACTTGTTGATGCGCCGCGCGTTCTCGTTGAGAAAATGCGTCTTGCTCAGGCCTTCCATGGCCTCGATTTCATCGGCCCTGATCAGGTAGCGCTCGCTCATGGGAGTAGGAACAGCGTGATCGACGGGAAGAGCACAAGGATCACCACGCGGATGAGATCGGACGTCACGAACCACATCACGGCGCGATAGGTCTGGGTCATTGGCGTATCCTTGTCCATGGCGTTGATGATGAAGAGGTTCATGCCCACCGGCGGCGTGATCAACCCGACTTCGACGACAATCAGAACGAGGATTCCGAACCAGATCGCGACATGTTCGGGCGTCATGCCGAAGTCGAGCTGGCTGATGACGGGAAAGAAGATCGGAATGGTCAGCAGGATCATCGAGAGGCTGTCCATGAGGCAGCCGAAGACGAGATAGAAGATCAGCACGATGGTCAGCACCGTCCAGGGGCTGTAGCCCTGCCCCACCACCCAGGCAGACAGCTCCTGCGGCACCTGGCTGAGCGCGAGGAAGCCATTGTAGAGCGCCGCGCCGAGCACGATGAAAAAGATCATGCCGGTGGCCGTCGCCGTCGCGATGATGCTCTCCTTGAAGACCTGCCAGTTCATGTTGCCCGAGACGAGCGCGATCACGCCTGTGCCGGCGGCACCCACGGCCGCGCCCTCCGTCGGTGTGAACCAGCCGAGATAGATCCCGCCGACCACGAGGAGGAAGACGAGCAACACGGGCCAGACATCGACAAGCGCCCTGATGCGCTCTGCCATCGGAGTCGGCTCGCGCGTGCCGGCGGCATCGGGGTTGATACGCACATAGATCGAAATGGTGAGCATGTAGCCGATCGCCGCGAGGATGCCGGGAATGAAGGCGGCGAGAAAAAGCTTGGCGATGTTCTGTTCGGTCAGGATCGCGTAGATCACGAGGATGACAGATGGCGGGATCAGAATGCCCAGCGTGCCACCGGCAGCGAGTGTCGCCGTCGAGAAGCCGCCCGAATAGCCATAGCGGCGCAGCTCCGGCAGCGCGACACGGCTCATCGTGGCCGCCGTTGCAAGCGACGAGCCGCAGATCGCGCCGAATCCCGCGCAAGCACCGACCGCTGCCATGGCGACACCGCCCTTGCGATGCCCCAGGAAGCTCTCGGCCGCACGGAACAGCGCTTGTGACATGCCCCCCAGCGTGGCGAACTGGCCCATGAGCAGGAACATCGGGATGATGGTCAGCGAATAGGACGAGAACGTCCCGTAGGTTTCGGTTTTGAGGCGCGACATGAACATGTTGCTGTCGCCCGTGGCCAGCCAGAGGCCGCCGATACCCGCGAGCAGCATGGCAAGCCCGATGGGCGCCCTCATGAAGATCATCAGCAGAAGGACGGGAAAGGACAAGAAGCCCAGTTCAAGCATGCTCAATGGGATGCTCCTTCGGAATGGGGCAGGAAACTCCGGCCCGTCACCAGCCCGGCAATCCGTGCCAATGCGCAGTAGACCGCCACAATCACGGCCACGACAGAGGCGGCGAAGCTCGCCGCATAGGCCCACCAGATCGGGAACTGCAGCAGGAATGTCGTCTCGCCATAGGCCATCTTGCTTTGCAGCCCGGCGAAGAGCCGGGCCGAAATGAGCAGGATGACAGCGGTGAGCACGACCTCCCAGAAGGTGACGAGAACCTTGTTTGCGCGCCGCGGGAGGGCCGCCGTGAAGACATCGACCGTGGCATGCGCGCTGTAGAGCTGCGTGATCGGCAGAAAGGCGAAGATCGAGAAGGCGACACCGGCCTCGACGAGCTCGAAATCTCCCATGATCGGGCCAACGCCGGTTGCCAGGAGGGCCCCGGCCGCCGCTTCCGACAAGCCCTGGAGAAGCTCGGAATGTCCGAGAGTATTGAGCCCTCTTCCCAGAACGCTGACGCAGGTCAAGATGACGAGCGCGGAGAGCACGAGCCCGCCGAGCACGGCCATGAAACGCGCCAGAAACGCAACGATTTTCAGCATGGCTCCCCCCGATACTGCCGCTAATTCCAACCGAACGGTCGGTTAAAGCTGCCGTATGTCTACACGAAAACCTAAACCGATCAAGTGGGGGATTCTACTTATTTCGACACGCGGTTTGCGCTTTCACACGCCCCGGAACAACCTGAGCCAGAGCTTGCGAGGCACGAAGCGTGCGCCCGTGAAGAGCCACGCGAAAGGCTTCGGAAAAGCATATTCGAAGCGCCGCGAGCGCATGGCCTTCATGACGTGCTCCGCCGCTTCTTCGGGCTCCATGAGCTGCGGCATCTGAAAGTCGTTCTTGTCCGTCAGCCGCGTGCGGATGAAGCCCGGCGAGATGTTCTGAACCTTGATACCCGTGTCCTTGAGGTCTGCATAAAGCGTCTCGCCCATATGCATGAGCCCGGCCTTGGACGCGCCATACCCGATCGAGCCGGGCAGCCCGCGAAAGCCCGCGAGCGAGCCGATCAGGACGATATGCCCGCTCCCCTGCGCGGTGAATCTCGGGACAACCTCGCCAAGAACATGGATACCCCCCATGAAGTTGACATTGCACATCCGCAGGACAGCCTGCGCATCCCAGTCCTGCGCCTTCATCGGGTCATAGTAGCCCGCAAGATAAATCATCCCGTCGATCGCGCCCGCGCTGGCGGCCGCCTTGCGCACACTGTCACCGTTCGTCACATCGCAGGGCGCGACCTCGGCACTGGGAAGCTTGTCGGCCAGCGCCCTGAGCTTGTCCTCGGAACGCGCCGAGAGTATGAGTTGCGCACCAGCGTCAGCGAGCTTGTGGCAAAGCGCTTCGCCGAGCCCCTCGCTGGCCCCGATGATCCAGTAGCGTTTTCCGTCGAACATCCGCCCTACTCCTCAGGTCTGATCGTGGCGATCAGCTCGGCCACCTTGAGCCCGAACTTGCGCATCTCGGATCGGTTGAGGATATTGCCGTTCTCCATCAGGTAAAGCCAGTCGGTGACAGTGAGCACATGTCCGCCGGCCTCTGCGGGAAGGCGGATCCTGTATCTCATCGAGACAGCCGCGCCCAACTGGCGGCCGGTGGCCGTGCCGATGATGTCATCCGCCGTGGCGGTGAAATGGCCGTCTTCGCCCATGGTCAGACGCCATTTTCGCTCCTGGTTGTTGCCCGTATCGTATTGGAAGCTCTCGGCCAGCGTGCCGGTCTCGCCATCCCACTCGCCCTTGAACCTGGCAATGAAGCGCGAAGTGACGCGGCCCCTCGGACCATAGATCATACCTTCGGAAACAAGCGCCCCATTCAGATGCTTGCGAATATCGAAGGAAGGCTCCTTGGCTGCATAGTCGCCCGGCGTCTGGTTCCTGAAGGAAAAGCCCGGTCGAAAGGCGACCAGCGCGAGAAGCGCAATGATGACAAGAAAAAACCAACTCATGTATTCACCTCTTGAGGCAAGCGCGCGACGAGGATGATCGCCACGATCTTGATGATGCAGGGCACGACGGCATAGGCCAGCGACAGCGCCACGAGGGCGTTCTCGCTGTTGTCCTCGCCAGGCGCGTATCCGGCGAGCTGGAGCGCTGGCAGCGCCCCGGCGGCGGCGATGGCGAGCGACAGCTTCGCAGCGAAATTCCACAGGCCGAAGGCCGTCCCCGCCGAAAGCCCGGCCCGCGACAGGGCCGAGGAAAAGAGAACGGGCAGGATCACCATGTCGGCCCCCAGCGCCGCGCCCGAGGCCAGGCAAATCAATGCAAAGCCGAAGGCCGCACCCTCCGGCAGGACCGCCGCGCCCATGAAGGCGATGATGGCCAGTGTCATGGCCAGCGGCAGGATGCGCCGCGCGCCGTGTCGCTTGACGAGAACCGACCAGAGCGGAACGGAGACCGCCGCCGCGAGAAAGAAGAGCATCAGCAGCGGCCCGGCGAGGGTGGGCAGGCCGAGACGATCATCGACGAAGAACAGAAAGAGCGTCGAGGTCAGCGCCACGGGCAGCGCGTTGACAAGGGCGATCAGCAGGAGCTGGATGCCCCCCGCTTCGCGCAACGCCGAGAACTGCATGGGGGACGTTTCAGGCCCGTCGAATGCCCAGAGCGGGCGGGTGAGCAGGAAGATCGCAGCGGCCAGAAGCATCAGCGCGAGGCCGAAGGCAGGATAGCCGCCACCGCCCACGCCGAGCGCGACGAACACCGTCGGCGCGAGCGCCGCGAGCAGCACGCCGACGAGGCTGCCGCCTTCGCGAAAGCCCGCAAGGCGCACCAGCCCGGCCTCGCCGCCGGCGATGGCGACGGACTGACCGTAAAAGAGGATGGTTCCGAGACTGTGCGCCGTGAAGAGGAGCGCAAGGCCACCGGCGAGCCAGTAGATACGGCCCGCCTCCGGCAGGAAAGTGAAAACGAGCGCGAACCCGGCTGCCAACCCGCCCAGCGCCAGCGCGGCGAAGAGACGGCGCGCATTCGGGAATCGGTCAATCAGCTTGCCCAGCAGCGGGTCCTGTACGAAATCGAGCACGCGCAAGCCGATCAGCAAGCCGCCCAGCGCCGACAGGCTCATCCCCAGCTCGGCGCTGGCATAGCGCGGCAGGTGAATGTAGAGCGGCAGGCCCGCAGCGGCGAGCATCAGCGCAAAGAGGCTGACCCTGATATTGGTCACGCGGCAAGCTCACGCATGGGCCAGCTCGACCTGCACGACATCGGTCTGACGGACGGCAAAGGAGGCGGCGCAGATTTCGAGGTAGAACTGCCAGCTCCGATAGGCTTCCTCGGAATAGCCCAGCGCCGCGATCCGCTTGCGCGCGCCCCTCATACGCGATGACCAGTGGCGCAGCGTCTCGGCATAGTCCTGCCCGAAGGCGAAACTGTCCTTGACCTGCAAGCCCGCGCGGCGCGCCTCGTCGGCGATTATGGCATCGGAGAGGAGCATGCCGCCGGGGAACGTATATTGCCGGATGAAATCGGAGCCCGAGCGGTAAATGTCGAAATAGGCGTCGGGCACGGTGATCGCCTGGATGACGGACCGGCCTCCCTCGGCCATGCGCTGCTTGAGCATGGAGAAATAGCTCGGCCAGTAGCGCTCGCCCACGGCCTCGATCATCTCGATGGAGACGATGTTGTCATAGCGGCCCGAGGCATTGCGGTAATCGCAAAGCTCGACCTGAGCGCGCCCGTCGAGGCGGGCATCGGCATAGCCCTTCTGCGCCTTGGAGATGGTGATCGCCGTGACGTCGCGCCCCTGCTCCGCCGCGCGCTCGGCAAAGCTGCCCCAGCCGCAGCCGACTTCGAGCACCCGCTCACCGGGGCTGAGCCGCGAGAGGATGCGGTCGAGCTTGCGGGTCTGGGCGCGCGCAAGATCATTGTCGCCGTGGCTGAAGAGCGCCGAGGAGTAGCTCATGCCCTCGTCCAGCCAGAGCTGGTAGAACTCGTTGCCCGTGTCGTAATGCGACCGGATGTTGCGGGCCGCGCCGCGCACCGAATTGGCGCGCAGGAGGCGGTCCACCACGCGGAACTTCAGCGTGTTGAGGCGATTGGGGTAGGCGTAGGGCGCAAGGGTGTTGAGGTTCGCGATCGCCACCTGCCCCAGCGCGTCGATGCTGGGCGTATCCCACAGGCCCGCCACGTAAGTCTCGCCAAGGCCCACATCCCCGCGCGCGGCGATGGCCGGAATGACCGACCAGTCATGCAGAACCATCTCCGCCTCGACTCCGCCCTGCCCGAAGCTGTGCCGCTCGCCTTCGGGCGTGACGATATCGAGCCGCCCTTCATCGAGCTGCGCGCAGGTGTCGAGAAAATCATGTTTGACGCGTTTGGTGAGATATCCCATCAGCTTACTTCCTGTTCGGGTGGCAAGGGGCGGCGGCGGAAGCGCGCGCCCTTGAATTTGAGTTTGAGCGCCTGCCAGAGAATGAGCAGCGAGGTGCGGCCGGGGCCGAACGGACGGCGCAGCACCGCCTTGAGAATGCGCCCGTTCGTCAGCGGCGCGCGCGGGCCGAAAAGCGTTGCGATCACGCCCTCGCCGCCGTTTTCATGGGCGATGCGAATCGAGATTTTCTCCTCGGAGATATCGTAGTTGAAGCGATAGCGCCCCGCGACATCCTGAAAGGGCGAGACGTGAAAGATCTTCTCGGCCTCGAGCGCGTGCTGCCGCTCGATCGGGGCGAAACCGGGGTTGCGGCAGAGATAGCTGTGCCGGTCGCCCATGGTGTTGGACACTTCCGCGATGACGGCGCGGAGCGCATCGCCATCGAAGGCGAGCCAGAAGCTCACCGGGTTGAAGATGTAGCCCAGAAAGCTCGGCTGCGTGAGCAGGAGGATTTGCGACGGCTTGAGCCCCGCGTCTTCCAGCACCTCCCGCGCCCAGGGCAGGCCGCGCCCCTGCTTCGGCGGCCCGCCATGGCTCTTGTCCTGCACGGCAGCCAGATTGAACCCGTTGCGCGAAAAGAGCGCAGGCCCGCGCCGCGCCTCGGGGTCGATCAGCACGTAATCGACAGAGTAGCGAAAGGCGTTCTTGATATCGCCCCGGCGCGCATGGGTCGTCGTGCCCGCGATATGCTGAGGCGCAAAGCTCATGCGTAGGCACGCTCCAGCGCGTCCGAAACGCGCACGGCGCTGGCGAAACCGTCCTCATGAAAGCCGTTGCGCAGCCATGCGCCCGCAAACCATGTGTTCCGCGTGCCTTGCATCTGCTTGATCTCCTGCTGCGCCTTGAGCGCGGGGCCGTCGAAGACGGGATGACGGAGGGTATTCACATCATAGATCATTTCCTCGCGCACCGGCAGGTAGGGGTTGAGCGAGATGAACAGCGGATCACTTTCGGGAATGTTCTGCAACCGGTTCATCCAGTAAGTCACCCCGATCGCCGGGCGCTCGGCATCGCCATCGGCCTTGTAGACCCAGCTCGACCAGCAGGCGCGGCGCTTCGGCATCTGCGCGGGATCGCGGTGCAGGATGACCTCGTTGTCCTGATACTTGACCGCGCCGAGAAGCCGCTGCTCATCGGCGGATGGATCGGCCAGGAGGCTGAGTGACGTGTCCGAATGCGAGGCCATGATCACGTGGTCGAAATGCTCGGGGCCGCCCTGCGCCGTCGCGACGGTGACGCCGCCCGCATCGCGCTTGACGGATTTGACCGGTGCACCGAGGCGGAGTTTAACGCCCGTTGCGCGCAAGTGCCGCTCCAGCCGCGTGAGATACTGCACCGAGCCGCCCGTAACAGTGTACCACTGGTGCGGATCCGTCGCCGTCAGCAGCGCGTGGTTTGCAAAGAACCGCACGAGCGACTTGGCGGGGAAATCGCGAATGTCCTGCGTGGGCGATGACCAGATCGCTCCGCAGATCGGCATGAGGTAATAGCGCTCGAACCACTCGCCGGCTCCGAGCGCGCGGACCAGCTCGGCCACGGTCATGTCATCGGAGGTTGCAAGCTTTTCGGCCCGGGCGTTGAAGGCCAGGATATCCCTGATCATGCGCAGGTAGCCGGGGCGCAACGCATTGCGCCTCTGGCCGAAGACGTTCCGCAAGGCTTGCAGCCCATACTCCACGCGCCCTTCATCAATCGTGGCACCAAAGCTCATGTTGGATTTCTCGACCGGCACACCGAGATCGTTGAACATCCGAGTCAGGTGCGGGTAGTTCACGTAGTTGAAAACGATGAAGCCGGTATCGACCGGCTGATCGCCATTGAGCCCCGCCAGCTTCGTGCGCGCATGGCCACCGAGCCGCTTGCGCGCTTCGAAAAGCGTTACGTCATGCTGGGGCGACAAGCGGTATGCCGCGGCGAGGCCCGAGATGCCGCCGCCAACGATGGCGACCCGCTGCCGCTTGGGGGGTGGTGCGTCAAAAGACATGATCTCTCCGTTTGATTTGGAGAGGTTACGCCCGGTGCGAAACCGCAGATCACAATGCGACGGAAAAATGTGATCCGCCGCGCGGCAAGCGGCGTAACCGGTTCATGTTGCACCTTGAGACCGAACCGGAACTTGCACCTGCGCCAGCGCTCTATAGTGTCGGGATCAAGGGTGATGGAAAAGAAATTCAGGGCGCAACGGGTTTGAAAGACTATTCTGAAGAGACGCTTCTGATGCTCGCCGTGCGTGACGACAGAGACAAGAAGGCCTTCGCGAAGCTCTTCGCGCATTTCGGCCCGCGGCTGAAGGGTGTCGCGATGCGCGGCGGCCTGAGCTCCGGTCAGGCAGAAGATGTGGTTCAGGACGTCATGCTGACGATCTGGCGCAAGGCGCACATGTTCGACCCGTCTCGCGCCCAGGTGTCGAGCTGGATATACCAGATCGCGCGCAACCGTCAGGTCGACATCGTTCGCAAGGAAAATCGGCCCCTGCCCGAAGCGCTGAAGGCGCCGAGTGAAGACGCCGAGGAAGACGCCGGACAGGTGCTTGCGCTGGAGCAGGAAGTGACCGCTCTCAAAGAGGCGCTGGCCAAGCTCAAACCGGCACAGCGGGAAATGGTCGAGAAGGCCTACCTGGGAGAACTCTCCCACACCGATATCGAGGCCGAAACAGGCCTGCCACTTGGGACAATAAAATCACGGATCCGGTTGGGGCTCGAAAAGCTCCGCCACGAACTTGACGGAATTCGAAAATCATGACGATCAATCATCATATTCCTGATGCGCTGCTGCTGGATTATGCCAGCGGGCGCCTGTCCGAGCCTTTCGCGCTTGTCGTCGCCACCCATGTGTCGATGTGCGACGAATGTCGCGCGCGGCTTGAAGCGCATGAGGTCGCGGGCGGTGCTCTCATCGAGGCCGACTCAGGCGCGGAGCTGTCGGGCGGCCTGCTTGACAGTGTCATGGCACAGCTTGACGAGCCGGTTGAAGAGGCTCCCGTCTACCGGCGCTCCGGCATCTTCCCCGCGCCGGTCATGGAGGCGCTCAAGGGCCGCCCGCCCAAGTGGAAGCCACTGGGCCGGGGCGTGCGCCAGCAGATCCTCAGGCGCAGCGAGTCAGGCTCGGTCCGTCTTCTCTACATTCCGCCGGGGCAGGCCGTCCCTGATCACACACACGGCGGTCTCGAGCTGACGCTGGTCTTGCAGGGAGCTTTTTCTGACGAAGGCGGACGCTTCGGCGTCGGCGATGTCGAAGTGGCCGATGACGATGTGGAGCACCAGCCGGTTGCCGAGAAGGGTGATCCCTGCATCTGTCTTGCCGCGACCGACGCCGCGCTGAAGTTCAACTCCTTCATCCCGAAACTCATGCAGCCGATCTTCCGGATCTGACATTCGTGCTCGCGGGGCTAGCCCCGTGAGGCGGCGCGGGTTCGCGAAAGTTTGCGCAGGAAGGCGGCGATGAAAAGCGCCGTCTGGATGAGGATGATCGTCGGGGCCGGGGCACTGTCGAGAAAGAAGCTGGCATAAACGCCAGCAAGCGACGATCCGAGGCAGACCAGAACCGACACCCAGAGCATGGCGCGAAACTCGCGCACCAACAGGAAAGCGATGGCCCCCGGCGCGATCAGCAGGCCGATGGCGAGGATCAGGCCGACGGCGGAAAGCGTCGCCACGATCGTCGCCGAAAGCGCCGTCAGCAGCCCGTAGTGCAGCCAGAACACGGGCAGGCCCAGCGCCTGCGCCTGTGCCGGATCGAAGGCGTGCAGCAGGAGATCCTTCCATTTGATCAGAAGCAGCGCGGAGACGGCCAGCGCGATGCTGCCCGAGGTCCAGAGCTCGCCCGAGGAGACGCCCAGCATGTTGCCGAAGAGAATGTGGTCGAGATGGGCGCTTGTCTCGATGCTCACGTAAAGCACGATGCCAAGGCCGAACATGCCCGAGAAGACGACACCCATGACAGTGTCTTCCTTCACGCGGCTGTGCTCGGAAAGATACCCCGTGGCCAGCGCACAGACCATCCCGGCCGCGAAGGCCCCGATGAGCAGCGGCGCGCCGAGCACATAGGCCAGCACGATGCCGGGCAACACGGCATGGCTCACCGCATCGCCCATCAACGCCCAGCCCTTGAGCACCAGAAAGCACGAGAGCAGCGCCGTCGGCACGGAGATCAGCGCCGCGATCAGGAAGGCGTTCTGCATGAAGGGAAACTGGAAGGGCAGGAGAAGCTCGCTCACGGGCGCACCTCGCGCGGCTTCGTGAGCGCCTCCGCCGCCCGCCTGCGCGCCGCCAGCCGCCCGTGCTTGGGCGCGAAGAGGAAGGCCAGCAGGAAGAGCGCGGTTTGCAGGCAGACGATGATCCCGCCGGTGGCCCCGTCGAGGAAGTAGCTCGCGTAGGCCCCCGCCGCGCTGGTCAGTGTGCCGATGGCGACGGAGACGAGGATCAGCCTCGGGAACCGGTCGCACAGCAGATAGGCCGTGGCCCCCGGCGTCACCACGAGCGCGATGACCAGAAAGGCCCCCACGGTCTGCATCGCCGCCACGACGGAGGCCGACAGGAGCACGAAGAACACCGCCTTGAGGCGCGTCGGATCGAGCCCTATGGAACGGGCATGGCTCTCGTCGAAGAAGGTGACCATCAGGTCTTTCCACTTGACCAGCAGCACCGCCAGCGTCACGCCGCCGATGAGCGCGAGCTGAAGCGTGTCTTCCGGCGTGATGGCCAGGATATTGCCCATGGTGATGCTCTGCAGGTCGATCGAGACGGGGCTGACCGAAACGATGAAGAGGCCTAGCCCGAAGAAGGAGGTGAAGATCAGCCCGATGATCACATCGGTCTTGAGGCCCGACCGCTCGGTGAGAAAAAGCATGGACCCTGCGGCCAGCCCGCCGGCGATGAAGGCCCCCAGCGCGAAGGGCAGTCCGAGCATGTAGGCCCCGGCCACCCCCGGCACGACGGAATGCGAGAGCGCGTCGCCGATGAGCGACCAGCCCTTGAGCATGAGATAGGCCGACAGGAAGGCGCAGACACCGCCGACAAGGGCCGACACCCAAATGGCGTTGACCATGTAGCCATAGGCGAAGGGCTCGAGCCAGCTCATTCCTCGCGCTCCTGCCTTTGCGTCTGCTCGCCATATTGCACGAAGGGGCGCTCATCATCGGTTAGGATGGTCACGGCGCGGTCGTCGCCGTCTTCATGCAGCGTATCACCGCCGAGCGTGAAATGCCGCAACACGCCGCCGAAGGCACGCTCCAGATTGTCGCGGGTAAAGACCTCGTCTGTCGGCCCGTAAGCCAGAACCGTGCCCTTGACGAGAATGGTGCGATCACAGAATTCCGGCACGGAGCCCAGATTGTGCGTCGAGACAAGCATCACCCGCCCCTCCTCGCGCAGCTCGCCCAGAAGGGCGATGATCTGGTTCTCGGTGTTCACATCGACGCCGGTGAAAGGCTCGTCCAGCAAGATCACCTGCCCCTCCTGCGCCAGGGCACGGGCGAGAAAGACACGCTTGCGCTGCCCGCCGGACAGCTCGCCGATCTGCCGCTTGCGATAATCCTGCATGTTCACGCGGTCCAGCGCCCTGTCCACCGCCTCATGATCGGCCCGGGACGCGCGGCGCATCATGCCCATATGGCCATAGCGGCCCATCATCACGACATCCTCGACAAGCACGGGAAAGGCCCAGTCCACCTCCTCGGATTGCGGCACATAGGCCACGAGACTGTCCTTGAGCGCCTCGCGCACGGGTCGGCCCAGAAGGGTGATCTGCCCTTGCGCCACGGGCACGAAACCCATGATCGCCTTGAAGAGCGTCGACTTGCCCGCACCGTTCACGCCGACAAGCGCCGTCACCGTCCCACGCGGAATCTCGAAACTCGCCTCCCGCAGGGCCGTGTGGCCGTTGCGGTAGGTGACGGTGAGGTTGCGCGCTTCTATGCCATGGCTCATTCAGAGCCTCCCGTCAGACCGCGCACGACCGTCTCCGTCGTCACGCGCATGAGATCGAGATAAGTTGGGACAGGGCCGTCCGCCGTGCTCAGGCTGTCGACGTAAAGCACGCCGCCATAAGCCGCGCCCGTCTCGCGCGCGACCTGCTCGGCAGGCGCGGTGTTGACCGTGCTTTCGCAGAAGACGGCGGGAATGTCATTGGCGCGCACCCCGTCGATCACCTTGCGGACCTGCTGGGGCGTGCCGACCTGGTCGGTGTTCATGGGCCACAGATAAAGCTCTTCGAGGCCCATGTCACGGGCAAGGTAGCTGAAAGCACCCTCGCAGGTGACAAGCCAGCGCTCATCCTCCGGAATGGCTTCGACCTGCGCCCTGAGCGGCTCCAGCGCGGCGCGCAGCTCGGCGGCGTAGCGCTCCGCATTGGCGGCGTAGACCGCGGCATTTTCGGGGTCGGCCTCTGAGAGGGCCGCTTCGATATTGGCGATATAGACAAGCGCATTGTCGAGGCCCATCCACGCATGCGGGTTGGGCTTGCCTTCATAGCTGCCCGACCCGATGGAAATGGGCTCGATTCCGTCCGACAGCGTGGCCGATGGAACATCTCCAAGGTTGGTGAGGAACTGCTCGAACCAGAGCTCGAGATTGAGCCCGTTCCACAGGATCAGATCGGCGTCAGAGGCGCGGACGATGTCGCGCGGCGTGGGCTGGTAGCCGTGGATCTCGGCGCCCGGCTTGGTGACCGAGACGACATCGGCCGCCTCTCCGGCCACGTTGGTTGCCATATCGGCCAGAACGGTGAAGGTGGTGGCGACTTTTAGCTTGTCGTCGGCCGCTACCGGAGCAGCGAGCGCGAGGGAAACCAGCAAAGCGAAAGAACGTAGCATGGGGCACCTTTTTGTGAGTCGCCGGAATGTAATTGCAAATCAATCGCAACTGCAAGGCGTTTTCGAATACCGCCCCCGTCTTGCAATGCGCCGCCGAGCGCATAGCTGGAACTCATGGAAAAGCGCGCACTCATCATCGGATCATCGGGCGGAATCGGCTCGGCCATGTCTCAAGAAGCCGAAAGGCGCGGCTATGCCGTCACCGGCCTGTCGCGGCGCGAGAGCGGCCTCGACGTGACGAGCCAGGCCTCGGTCGACGCGGTGCTCGGCGCGCTGGACGGACCCTTCGATCTCATCTTCGTCGCCAGCGGCATCCTCGCCGCCGAGGGGGCCGCGCCGGAAAAGGCCCTCAGCCAGATACGGCAGGAGAACTTCGAGCCCGTCTTCGCCGTGAACGCGCTCGGACCGGCTTACATCCTGCGCCATGCACCGCGACTGCTGCCGAAAAAAGGCCGCTCGGTGCTGGCCGTCCTGACAGCGCGGGTCGGCTCCATCGGGGACAACAGGATTGGCGGCTGGCATGCCTACCGCGCCTCCAAGGCCGCGGCGAACCAGCTTCTGCGCGGCGCGGCGGTCGAGCTCGGGCGCAGCCACAAGGAAGCGATCGCCGTCGCGTTGCATCCCGGCACGGTCGCGACGGATTTCACCGCCGACTATGCGGCGCGGCACAAGACCATTTCTCCCAAAGAGGCGGCCGGGCACCTGTGCGATGTCATGGAAAACCTGACACCGGACCAGACCGGCAGATTCTTCGACTACGCCCATGAGCCTGTCGAGTGGTAGGAACTCTGCCGCAGTCTCGGCGTTGCACATCGAAAGATGAAAGGATTGCACATGTTCTCGAAACACAGCCCCTCGAAGGGACCCGGCTCACCTGATGTCTTCGGCTTCTACGAGAAGCCGACAGGAAGCATCCAGTATATCGTCGCCTGCCTGGAGACGCGCAAGGCGGCGCTTGTCGACGTTGTCATGGGGTTCGACCCTGCCAGCGCGTCAAGTGACACGGGTGCGGCAGAGGAGATCCTGCGTTTTGTCGAGGCGGAGAAGCTCGAGGTGGCGTGGATACTCGACACCCATCCTCATGCAGATCACCGGATGGCCTCGTATTGGCTGAAAGAGCGTCTCGGCGCGCCCAATGCAATCGGCGAGAAGGTCAGGGACATCGCCGAATTGTGGCGTGATTTCTACCACCTGCCGGATGCCTTCGCGCCGGAGGAGGACTTCGACCATCTCTTCGCCGATGGCGACACATTCAAGATCGGCAACCTCGATGTGCGCGTCATGCTTTCGCCCGGCCACACGCTCGGCTCGATCACCTACGTGGTCGGCAAGGATGCCGCCTTCGTGCACGATACCTTCATGCAGCCCGACATGGGCACATCCCGCTGTGACTTCCCGGGCGGCACGGCGCAGGACCTCTACGCATCACTCCAGGACATCCTCAGCCTTCCGGACGAGACCCGGCTGTTCATCGGTCACGACTACGGCACCGAGTTCAGGATGACGCCCGCCTGGGAATCGACAGTGGCCGAGCAACGCAGGCACAATGCCCATATCGGCGGCGGCGTCAGTGAAGCCGATTACGTCAAGCAACGTGAGACCCGAGATGCGAAACTCAGCCTGCCGGACCGCATGCTGCACGTGCTTCAACTCAACCTGCGCGCCGGCAAGGACCCGGAGCCCGAGGCGGACGGCAACAGCTACGTGAAGATTCCGCTTGATCGGTTCTGAACTCACCGGCTTGGCGCGCAGGCGCGGCTCCGCTAAGCTTGCCGCTCGGACAATATGGAGGGCGCATGGGCGTTCCGGCACTTGATGCAAGCGCGGTGATCGAACCGATCCGCCAACTGGCGGCACCGGGCGCGCGCGGCACACTGGCCGTGATCACCCGGATCGACGGCCCCTCCTACCGTCCCCTCGGCGCGATGATGGCCGTGACGGAAGACGCCCAGCGCATCGGCACGCTTTCGTCCGGCTGCGTCGAAGCGGACATCGCCGTGCATGCGGCCAAGGCGCTGGCCGCGGGCGCGCCCTTTTCCGTCATCTATGGAAAGGGCTCACCCTTCGCCGATATCACCCTGCCCTGCGGCGGGGGCCTCGAGATCATGCTGGTCCCGAACCCGGACAAGACCGTGCTGGCCCAAGCCCTCGCCCACCACGAGGCGCGCCAAGAGGTCGCCCTCGAAATAGATGCCCGCAGCGGAGAGGTTGTGGCCGTGCCCGGCGGCCGGACGGGCTGGACGGGTGACGTCTTCACCGTGCAGATCGAGCCGGAACTGCTCTTCTACGTCTTCGGAAAGGGGCCGGAGGCGGCGACATTCGCCGGCATGGTGCAGGCGGCGGGCTTTCCCAACCTCGTCCTGTCGCCCGACGACGAGACGCTGGAGGCGGTGGCCGACGCAGGCTGCGCGACGCGTCACATGACATCGCCGCACTGGCCGGAGGACCTTGCCCCCGACAGCCGCAGCGCGGTTGTGCTCTTCTTCCATGACCACGAATGGGAGCCGCCGATCCTCGCAGGGGCCTTGCGCAGCGACGCCTTCTATGTGGGTGCGCAGGGGAGCATGCGCGCGGCTGAGCTGCGGCGGCACGAGTTGGTTCTGGAGGGCCTCAGCGACGCCGAGCTGGCACGGCTGAGAGGGCCCATCGGGCTCATCCCATCGGTGCGCGATGCGCGCAAGCTGGCGGTGAGCGTGCTGGCCGAAGTCCTGAGCCTCAAGGTGCCTCACCAAGCCCCGAACGCTGGCTTTAACGCCCCTTAAGACATCGCGGAAAGGATTGCCCGAACAGCGATTGCAAGGGAAATACCGATGTCTGAACGCTCCGCCAACCTCGACATGCCTTACCTGCTGCCCTCGCAGGCACAAAAACACGTCACCCACAACGAAGCCCTTCAACATCTGGACGCCGTGGTCCAGACGGTCGTGACCGGCTTTGCCGAAACCACCCCACCAGCAGCCCCCGAGCCGGGGGACTGCCATGCGCTCGGAGCCGGCGCAACGGGCGACTGGGCCGGACGGGACGCGGGCGACCTCGCCTATTGGACAGGGGCCGGCTGGCTCTTCGTCACCCCGCGCGAAGGCTGGCGCGCCTGGGGAACGGACGCCACCGAACTGCGCGTCTTTCAAGGCGGAGCATGGGTCGTCGCCCCGCTGAGCGAATTGGGAATCAACACCGATGCCGACAGCATCAACAGACTGGCCGTCGCCTCGGAGGCCACGCTGCTGACCCATGACGGCGGCGGCCACCAGCTCAAGATCAACAAGGCCGCCTCCCCGGACACCGCAAGCCTTCTGTTTCAGACCGGCTGGAACGGACAT
The DNA here is from genome assembly GCA_003417655.1 of Rhodobacteraceae bacterium 63075. GTDB lineage: Bacteria > Pseudomonadota > Alphaproteobacteria > Rhodobacterales > Rhodobacteraceae > Lentibacter. The sequence continues at coordinate 311,846 of QVMW01000001.1, read as the reverse complement.
GCCGAGATGGGCCTTGCCGGAAACGACGACTGGTCGCTCAAGGTCTCGCCCGACGGCACGGCCTGGACGGAGGCTCTCGTCATCGACAAGGACACCGGGAATGTCGGAGTGGGCGCGCTGCCGCCCAATGTGTTTACCCGATTCTACACTGTGGGAAGTGGCACCCAGCTTGCCGTTCTCGAGAGCGACGATGGCGGCGCGATGCAGTTGCGCTTCAAGTCCGACAGCGGGAACCGCCGCTTTCTCGCCGTGGACAATGGCGACAATGTCGAGGTTCAAGTCACGTTCGAGAATGACGCGATCGCCCTGTGCGGACCGACAGACAGCGGGGCAAACCGGTGGCTCGAGGCCAAGGAGGATGTCGTCACGGTCAGCGGAGCGATCAAGACCGCCTCCTACACCGTCGCGACCCTGCCTTCCGCCAGCACGCTCGGCGCAGGCGCGATGATCTTCGTCAGCGACGAGACAGGCGGCGCGACCATGGCCTTCTCAGACGGAACCGACTGGCGGCGCGTGCAGGACAGGGCCATCGTGAGCTGATCGCCCGCCCCGGGGAGGCCAGCGCCTTCCCGGGGCTGCCACGGCTCAGATCAAGCGCGTGGCGACCGTGAAGGGACCGGGCAGCACAGCCGGGTCGATCGTGCCTGACACGGAAACATAGGCCATGACTTCTCGATAGCACGGGAAATCGAACTCGATATCAGCTTTGGGCATGTCCGTTTCGGGATCGTAGTGATGTCTGTCCAGTGGACTGTCCAGGGGCACGACGACAGAGTCGCCGGATCCCTTTACCGGCGTGTTCCCCCAGATGGAAAATGCACTGATCAATCCCTCGTCCTGCATTCGCTTGAGTGGCAGATAGAGTTGCAGGCTGCTCATGTGGTTGGTGTGGCCATCCCAGTCCGACCAGTATAGCTTCAGCCCCTTCTGCGCCAGCGGGCCGTCGCTGTCGAACCAGGGTTGCCTTATGAGGATGAATTCCGACGAGATCATCGCCGCCGTTCGCATGATCTGGGCAGCCATTCGGGCATTGGGTATATGCTCCAGAACATGCGCGAGGATGGAAAACCGCGCCTTGCCCGAAAAACTCATGGGCTTTGTCAGATCGGCGATTTCGGCATTGAAGCCAAGAGCTCTGGTTTTCTCGACTTTTCGCGGATCGATATCAATTCCGATGCCGTTGTCGTAGCCCCAATGTTTCTTGGCAAATTCCATGGAGCCGCCAGCGGAACAGCCGAAATCGACAAAATCATACTTGGAAAGATCAATGCTCATTTATACTTCTTGCCCTGCTCAGGACGAATCGCGCGTGAGCTCGACCCGATAGCAAAAAGCGGTCCAGCTGCGGTCATCCATCGACCGGATATGGCATTAGCCTCATGCTCGTAAAAAATCTTCTCGGCAAACGGCATGCGGCTTCTCCAGAACTATTCACAGCCTCAGGTATCGGTTTTAACTTATCTTCTCAACCCGACGAGTATCCACGCGAATTCCCCATGGAAAACCCGAATAAGTTGTGCAATCTCGCATCAGAAGTTATCCCAGTTCAGGTCCGTATCAATGACGAGTTTTTCCCCAGTGCAACAAAACCAGTTGGATATCATACGCGAGAGCGCGTTCTTCGATGCCGAATTCTATGAATCGGCCTATCCCGATGTGCCCCTCATCGGCCTCGACGCCGCCGAGCATTACTTGCGGATCGGGGGGCGGCTGGGCCGCTCGCCCGGGCCCGATTTCGACGGGGCCGCCTATATCGCGACCTATCTCGACGTGGCCGCGCGCGGCGACAATCCGCTCGTGCATTTCGAGTGTTTCGGGCGCGGCGAGGGCCGCAGCCCCATGCCGGAGCGGGCCGAACCCGACGCAGGCCCGAATGAGCTGGCCTACCAGTCCCGCGTCGACGTGGTCGTCCCGGTCTTCAATGCGCTCGAAGATGTCCAGGCCTGCCTTGCGTCGCTGGAAAGACACCCGTCCGATTTCAAGCTGCGGGTGCTGGTCATCAATGACGGCTCGGACAGCGAAACCTCCCAGTGGCTGCGCGCGGCCTGCGCCGACATGGGCAGCGAGACCGTCACCTTCGAGCTGATCGAACACGACGGCAACCTGGGCTATACCAGGGCCGTGAATACCGGGCTCAAGGCCTCCGATGCGCCCTATGTCGTCACGCTCAACAGCGATACGATCGTGACCCCGGGCTGGATCGACGGGCTGGTGCGTTGCATGCGCTCATCGCCCGAGATCGGCATCACCGGCCCGCTGTCCAACGCCGCAAGCTGGCAGAACGTGCCGGTGCTCATGGCCGAAGAGGGCGGCTTCGCGGTCAACAGCCTGCCGCAGGGCATGAGCCCTGACGACATGGCCGGGGCGGTGCAACACGCCAGCCGCCATATCTATCCGCGCAGCCCCTTCGTGAACGGCTTCTGCTTCATGATCCGGCGGGAGGTTCTGGACGCGATCGGCTACATGGACGAGGGCACCTTCCCCACGGGCTATGGCGAGGAGAACGATTTCTGCATCCGCGCACAGGATGCCGGCTTTGCCCTGGCCTTTGCTGATGACACCTATGTCTTACACGCCAAGTCGAAGAGTTTCGGAAAGGAGCGGCGGGATGCGCTCTCCAAGGCCGGCTCCGCCGCGATCCGCGAAAAGCACGGGGCCGGCAGGTTCGAGGCGCTGGCACAGAAGGTTGCCAATCTTCGGGCGATGGATCTTGTGCGCAGGGGCGTCGTTCAGACTCTCGGCAACTCCACCGAGGCACTGCCAGCGGAAACCACGAACTGGGTGCTGCGGCAAAAGGTGCTCTTTTTGCTGCCGGTCGGCGGCGGCGGCGGCGGGGCGCATTCGGTGGTTCAGGAAGCGGCGGCGATGCGCAAGCTCGGTGTCGATGCGAAGGTCGCCGTGCGAGATCAGCACTACTTCAAATACGTGACCGACTATCGCGATATTCCTGACGTAGACACTCTTTTCATCGGGTTTCAGGAAGAAAACATCGTCGCCACGGCACAGGCCTTCGACGTGGTGATCGCGACGATCTATTCCTCGGTCGCCCTGCTCGAACATGTCGTCAAGCACTGTCCCTGGATCCTGCCTGTCTACTACACGCAGGATTACGAACCGATGTTCTTCGAAAAGGGCTCGGAGAACTGGAACGAGGCCAACGCCTCCTATGCCTTGATTCCCCATGCGCTTCTCATGGCAAAGACCGACTGGATCCGCCAGCAGATCGAGTCGCGGCACGGTGTCGAGGTGCACAAGGTCGAACCCAGTCTCGACCATGACGTCTATCACCCCGAGATCTGCGCCGGGAAGGACCAGAGCCGGATCTGCATCAGCGCGATGGTCCGGCCCGGCACGCCCCGGCGCGGGGCCGGGCGCACCATGGAGCTTCTGGCCCGGCTCAAGGCGAGTCACGGTGACCATGTCGATATCCGGATCTTCGGTTGTGACAGCGAGGCCGAGGATTTCAAGGCTCTTGAACAGGATTTCGACTTCACCAATCACGGGGTGCTGACAAGGCCGCAAGTCGCCGACGTGTTGCGCCGGTCGGACATTTTCATCGACCTGTCGGATTACCAGGCCTTCGGCCGCACGAGCCTCGAAGCGATGGCCTGTGCGACAGTGCCCCTCGTGCCGCAGGAGGGTGGCGGCGATGAATATGCGCTTCACAAGGTCAATGCGCTGGTGGCCGATACGCACGATGTCGAGGCGTGTCACGCCCTTCTCACCGATCTTCTGCAAGACCGCCCCCGCCTTGGCCGGATGCAGCTGCATGCCATGCGCACCGCATCGCGCTACTCGCCACGCCGCGCCGCCATGAGCGAGCTTCTCACATTCGCCCCGGCGCTCGCCGCGCGGCGCAGCAAACACCCCGACCCTGTCAGACCGAAGGTGGTGCTCGTGCCGGGGCTCAGGGGAACGGATCACTTGCAAATAACCGGATCCGGATATGTCCGGCTCCTTTGCCCCTACCGCCAGGACGCCCTGGCCAGACGCTGGGAGACCAGCATTCTGCATGACGGCACGCTGCCCGAGCCGGGCTCGGCGGATGTGGCGATCCTGCAACGCGATCTTCTGCCTGGCTTCCGCGACAGCTTCGGCCCCTGGGCCGAGGCCTGGAGGGCGCGCGGCGGCCGGCTGATCTACGAGCTGGATGATGATCTGCTCGACGGTCAATCCCTCAAGGACCGCGGCTATGGCGAAGACACGGACGCCTTGCGCGCGCGCGTTCATGCCTATGCCGAGGAGGCTGATCTGATCACGGTCAGCACCGAACATCTGGCCTCTGTCATGTCCACCTATGCCTCGAAGATCAATGTGGTGCCAAACTACATAGACGAAAAACTCTGGCTGCCGGAGGGCGGGGTCATGCCAGCGCCGCGGGACGAGGGACCTATTCGACTGGGATATGTCGGCAAACCCGAGCACGCTGAGGACATGCTGATCGTCCGGGACGCCATCACGTCGCTTGAAAGCACCCATGACATCGAAGTCCAGATCATCGGTGCCTTCCAGGATGCACCGACGCTCTTCGGCAAGCGCAAAGGTCTGCCGCGAGATCGTAGCTATCTGAACTTCGTCGACTGGATACAGAAAGTCGCCTTCTGGGACATCGCCATCATCCCGCTGGCCGATACCTCGTTCAACCGCTCCAAGAGCAACCTGAAATTCAAGGAATACGCCGCGCTGAACACGGCCATCGTCTGTTCGGACAATCCCGAATACAGGCGCGTGGCCCGGCACGAGGAAAACTGCCTGTTGACCGACAATACAACCGAGGGTTGGAAAAGGGCCCTCACGCGGGTGATCGAAGACGCCGCCCTGCGCCGCAAGCTGGCCAAGAACGCCCTGAAAGACCTTGCAAACGGCTGGACCGTGCAGAAGAATGCCGCGCTTTATGAAGACACGCTCGAGAGGGCCTTGAAGGTAGAATGACATGAATCCCGCAGAGCGCACCCCTGCCAAGCGGCAAGTGATCGTCGTTCTGGGCATGCATCGCTCGGGCACGTCGGCCCTGACAGGCGTTCTGGAGCGCTTGGGAGCAACGGCCCCGGCCACGCAGATCCAAAGCGGTGCTCAGAATCCAAAGGGCTTTTTTGAGTCTCAACCGATCGCGCGGCTGAATGACCGTCTGCTCGAGGAGGCCGACAGGCGCTGGGAGGATTGGGCGCTGATGCCTTCCGCCTGGAAGGAGCGGCCGGGCGTGGACAGTCTGCGCACCCGCGCGGCAAAGCTTCTCGAGCTGGAATTCGGCACACCGCCGCTTATCGCCTTCAAGGATCCGCGCCTGTGCCGGCTCTTTCCCTTCTGGGCCGATGTCTTCTCGGGGCAGGATATCGCAACTGGCGTGATCCTGACCCATCGCCACCCCACGGAAGTGGCACAATCGCTTCAGGTGCGAAACGATTTCTCACTTGGGCAAGGGCTCCTGCTCTGGCTCGGCTACGTGCTGGAGGCCGAGCATGACAGCCGCGGCCAAACCCGCGCGATCACCTCGTTCGACCGGCTGATGGCCGATCCCGCGGGTGAAATCGAGCGGATGGAGACAGCTCTGGGGCAGGTCTTCCCCGTTGCCCCCGGCGACAGGGACAGCGCGCTCGCGGGGTTTCTCGAAGGCGACCTGCGCCACCACCATACCGCCGGGGTCAAGGGCCTTCCCGAGATGGTCGCGGTGGTCTACGAGGTGATGACCCGCTGGGCCGAGACCGGCGAAGACCCTGCCGATTACGCTGCGCTTGACCGGATGTATCGCCGCTTCAGGATCATCGCGCAGGCTGCTGACCAATTGGGCGAAGTGAAGGCGGATATCCTGCTCATGGCGCTGTCGCAACTCGGCAGCGACACGTCACATATCCAGGAGGAGAAACGCGCCATGTCGAAGCTGGTGAAAGACGACCTGATCACGCTCAACCAGGCCCAGACTGAAGCCAACAGGATCATGCGGTCGGAACTCGAGGACATGTATGAGAGAGAGGAAAGGCTCACGCGAAAACCGGTCGGGGCACCGAATTCTCCCGAGACCCTGAATGCCGAGGTCGTGACACTGACCCGGCTCCTGCTCGAAGCCGAAGAGACTGCCGAAAGGCTGGAAGAAACACTGGCCGAAACCCGCCGCAGCAACCTGTCGCTGACCGAGCAGGTCGACGATCTGAACCACCAGAACAGCCAGTTGAGCGAACAGATCGACACGCTGAGACGCGATAAGGACACGCTCAGCGGGCATCGAGATGCGCTGGAAGCGGAAAAAGGCCAACTCGCCAGAGACCTGGCAGGCACCCGCGAGGAGCTCCGAAAGCTCCAGGAGAGTTTCAGAGCCATGGACGCGGAGAACAGCCGGCTGACCCGTCTCGTGAAGGATTCCGAAACAGCCCGGCTGGCACTGGAGAACAGCACGTTCTGGCGCGTCTCTGGACCACTACGAAGACTGCTGAACAAGCTGCGCGGGCACTGAGCGCCGATCACTTGTCGAGAATATCCCGGTGATAGTGATTGAGCAGGAACAGCCCGGCCAATGTCATCACGCATGCGAGGGTCAGCGGGTAAATATATGAGACGAATGTAGGGTTGTAATAGGGGAAGAAGGCATCCCGCATCAGCCCGATGGGGTGCACGAGAGGGTTGTACCACAGGTAGTCCTGATAGGGCTGCGGCACGGATTCGAACAGGAAGAACATACAGGATATGAGAAAAATGGGCCGGTTCATGACAGCCCAGATCGTCTGCCAGACGGGGTAGGCGACAACGAGGAAGCTGTTGAGCGTTCCGACGCCGATGGCCAGCGCCAGGATGACACCGTAAGCCGCCACCGCCTTGCTGATGTCAATCGTCACATCGGTGGAAGCCAGCATCATGACGCCCGACAAGACGAGCAGCGTCACCATGAGCTGGGTCATGAGATTGATCAGCAGGCGCGCCAGCAGCGCATCGATGAAAGTCACGCGCGGATATTCCAGCAGGGCGCGCGAGAAATTCAGGGTCTGGGTTAGCTTCATGCTGATATCGCCATACATCATGAAGGGCACGATGCCCGTCGCATAGAACAGGGCGAAGGATGTCCCGAGCGGCGGCTGCCGGAACCCGGCGGAGAAGACTGCTGTGAGCAGGGCAATGGCGCCCACGGGTTCGAGCACGGCCCAGATATAACCGCCGGGCGAGCGGCCATAGGACGTGGACATCTCCCGCAGCATGAGCGCGAAAATCGTCCGCAGCCCGGCAAAGGGAAGCCGGACCTCGCGCAGCTCAGCCTCGTCGTCGAGAGCCTCGGACGGTTTCGATGATGTGACATCAGACATGAAATTGAGGCTCGCGGCGCTTTTGCAGTTCATCTATGAATATGACATAGATAAAAGACAATCGAAACGTCCGAAAAGTCCAGCATCCATGACAAACCCGCCCCCTGCGTCGAGCCCCGAGCCACCGGCCTCGCAGAACGCGCCACAAGAAAAGGCGGATGCCACGAAGAAGGCGCCCGTGCGCGAACCCGCGGCGAAGGCCAGGCCGCACAGGCGACATGCCCGCCTGATCATGAGCTTCGTGCTGTTCTGGGCGCTGCCGCTGGCGCTCGTGGGCGGATATCTCTGGCTCCGCGCGGCCGATCAATATGCCTCCTACATGGGCTTTTCCGTGCGCACCGAGGAGACCAGCTCGGCGATCGAGCTTCTGGGCGGCATCACGGACCTGTCCTCGGGCAGTTCATCCGACACCGACATCCTCTATGATTTCCTCACGAGCCAGGAGCTTGTCCGGCGTGTCGACGAGGCCGTCAACCTGCGCGAAATCTGGTCGCGTGTGCCCCATTCGCAAGATCCGTTCTTTGCCTTCGACACGAGCGGAACGATAGAGGACCTTCAGGCTCACTGGGAGCGGCAGGTCGCGATAATCTACGACAGCGGAACAGGCCTGATCGAACTGCGCGTTCTCGCATTCGACCCCTATGACGCCCAGGGGATCGCCAAGGTGCTGCTCGAAGAAAGCACCGAGATGATCAATAACCTGTCCGACATCGCCCGTGACGACGCGATCAGCTATGCCAAGGAAGAGCTCGAAGTCGCTGTCGAACGGCTCAAGAATGCGCGCCGCGCCGTCACCGTCTTCCGCAACCGTACGCAGATCGTGGACCCGACGATCGACACCCAGAACCAGATGGGCCTTCTGGTGACGCTCCAGCAGCAACTCGCCGAAGCCCTGATCGATTTCGATCTGCTCCGCAACACGACACAGCAGGACGACCCGCGCATCGTTCAGGCCGAGCGCCGAATCGAGGTGATCCAGACCCGGATCGACGCCGAGCGCCGCAAGCTGGGCCTCGGCTCCTCCGGAGAGGGCGGCGAGGTCTTCGCAACGCTGGTCGGGGAGTATGAAAGCCTGATCGTGGACCGCGAGTTTGCCGAGGCCGCCTATACCAACGCGCTCGCCGCCTTCGACTCGGCACAGGCCGAAGCGCGCCGGCAGAGCCGCTACCTTGCCACCCACGTGCGCCCGACTCTGGCCGAACGACCGGAATATCCCAAACGGGAGACCATCTTCCTGCTCACGGCGATGTTCCTGTTCTTCGGCTGGGCCATCGGCATCCTGATCTATTACAGCATACGCGACAGACGCTGAAGGCGGGCCGAGATGATCAAGCTCGACAGGCTCACCAAGATCTTCCCGATGCGCACCGGCTACAAGGTCGTCGTCGAGGATCTCACGGCAGTCTTTCCCAGCGGTCAGAGCATCGCGCTGCTCGGGCGGAACGGGGCGGGGAAATCCACGCTTCTTAGGATGATCTCGGGCGCGCTCCGGCCGACGTCGGGGCGGGTTCTGTCAACCGGCACCATCTCATATCCCGTGGGCTTCGCAGGCTCGTTCCACCCGCAGCTGACAGGTGCGCAGAACACCCGTTTCGTCGCGCGCATCTACGGGGTCGACACCGATGAGCTGGTCGACTTCGTGCAGGATTTCGCCGAATTGGGGCGGCATTTCCACATGCCGATCCGCACCTATTCCTCGGGGATGAAGGCACGGCTCAGCTTCGGGGTGTCGATGGGCATTCCCTTCGACACCTACCTCGTCGACGAGGTCACGGCCGTCGGCGACGGCGCCTTTCGCGAGAAGAGTATCCAGCTCTTCGAAGATCGGCGAAAGCGGGCCGGGGCGATCATGGTCTCGCATTCGCCGCCCATGATCCGGGCGATGTGCGACAAGGCGGTCGTTCTGGAGAACGGTGAGGTGACCTTCTACGACGATATCGAGACAGCCCTCGAGCATCACAACGCGAACATGGAAACGCCGCGTCCGCAGTGATACGTCACTCCCCGTGCAGGATCGCCGAGACAAGCGCGCGCGCCTGCTCCTCGAAACGCCCCGGCGCGTATCGCTCCACCCAGAATTCGGCGATCGCCGCACCTATTGAGGCGCGTTCCGAGACATACTTGCCAAGCATCTGGTCGATATCGCGGGCCTGCGCCTCGCGCCTGCCTCCGAGGCACAGAGCCATGGGATGTCCGCCGGCCAGTTCCGCCGCTTCCTCGAAATCGGAGAGGATCAGCGGCAGACCATATTCGCAAGCCTCGATCGCCCCGATCGGCTGCCCCTCGTATCGGGAGGTGAGCATGTAGGCGTCGGCCTGCGCCAGAAGCGGGCGGACATCGGGCAAGGGGCCGAGCAGGCGCACCCGTGCGCTGGCTGACCCGGCGAGCCTCCTGGCAAGGGCAGCATAGCGCGGGCTTTCCGTTCCATCGCCGCAGACCGACAGCGTGATGTCTTCGGGCAGATGCCGCATCAGGCGCAGGGCCTCGGCATGGTTCTTCTGCCAGCCGGCGCGACCAGTCATCACGATGTGCCGCCCGGCAGGGCGCGGGATCAGCCCCTCCGGCACCGCAATCGCCTTGTCCAGCGGCCCGAGCTGCGAGGCATTGGACAAGACGTGGCTTGCATGATGCGTCATGGCCGGTCCCATGGCTGCGGTCATCTTCCGCCTCTGGCTGGCCGTCAGGAATACCAGGTCGAGCGGCGGGCAGGCCGCCAGCAATCGCCGCTCGAGACGCAGGGCCAGCGCGCTCGTCCCCGGGCGGTGCCCCCGGCCGAAGGGCAGCCCGTGGTAGCTCACCGCCAGCCGCGTCGCCGCCGGGGGCGTCCAGTCCCGCGTGGCCAGAAGCTGGCGAAGCGCGAGGACCGGCATGCGCGCATGAGCCCAGACCAGATCGGCAGGCCGCGCCGCGAGACAGCTTGCGAGCGCCGCCCGCCCGGCGCGCCAGGTGCGCGGGTCGAGCCCGCTCGAAAGCCCCTCCAGGATCACGTGCTCCGCCCCCAGCCCGGCAATCTCGTCATAGCCGCCGCGATTGGCCTCGCTGATCACGGTGATCCGCGCGCGGTCCCGCAGCGCCTTCAACAGCGCCGTGATCTGGCGCGGCACGCCCGAGGGCGCGCCATCGCCCCCGATGAGCAGGATATGCGGCTCAGACGAGGCCAAGCGTCACCGCTCCGAAAAAGCCGGCCGTGCCGAGCCTGCGCTGCCGATAGAGGCCGAGGCCGGACATCTCGCGCAAACCTGACAGCCCCCGCCGAAGGCGCGCGGCCTCGAAGGCATCGAGCAGGGCCGCGTTCTGCGGGGTCAGCTGCGCGCGCGCGGCGCGCAGGGCCGCGGTGTTCAGGTCGAGCCGCTCGGCAAGGGCCCCTTTCAGCACCGCCCGCTTGCGCCGAAGCTGTGCCGCAAGCCCCCGCCCCACGCCGATCGCGTTGCCGCCATGCTGGCGGTAGAGCACGACAGGCGCGCCGTCATCGTGGATCACCGTGCCGCCAACCCCGCTGACGAGCTGGTAGAGCCACCAGTCATGGGCGAAGACCGGCCCGACCCGTGGCGCAAGCGCGCGCGCCAGGGCTGCGGCGCGCGCATTGAGAACGATGGTGTTGCCCATGGCGATATTCTCGACGAGCGCATTCGCGAAACCGGGCGCGCGCGCAAGCGGAGGCGTCGGGCGCCAGCGCCGCGTGCCGTCCCACGGCCGCACCCGCGCGCAGTAGAGCGCCGGGATGTCACCCCGCACCCCGGACAGCGCCGAGGCGGCGCGCGCAAGCTTGTCCGGCATCCAGACATCGTCCTGGTCGGCAAAGGCCAGCATACCCGGCTCGGACTGCGCGATCAGCGCCATGTAATTGGCCGCAAACCCCCGCCCCGGCCCTTCAGCAAGCCGAACCTCTTGCGCGGCGTGTTCCTTGAAGCCGTCGATCACCTCGCGGCTCCGATCATCCCGGCTGTCATCGCTGACAAGAAGTCTCCATGCTTCATGGCCCTGATCGGACAGGCTGCGGAGCTGATCGGGCAGGTAGTCCGCCCCGTCACACACGCCCATGAGGATTTGAATATCTGTCATATTCGTCTGCTCCGAGAGCCTCAAACGGCTTGCAACTGCGCCCTGCTTTAGGTCCATATGGTCGGTGGCAGTCCTGATTGGATTAGTTTATTCGAGTCACGAGTGTAAAGGCTGGGTAGGCGACATGCGACAGTATCTTCGTTTGGCTCTGATCAAGCGTTTTTTCGCCGTGACCCGGCAGGAGGGCCTCCGTCCGGCACTGCGCCGCATGAAGCTCTACCTGAGCAGGCAGTTTCAAGGCACCGGGCCGAGCGTGCTGTCAAGCCCGTCCGGTAGCGGCTCGCACCTTCAGGGAATCTGGTCGGACCTCGCGCGCGGCGGCGGATTCCATGCCCCGAAGGACCGCTCCGGCCCTCCCAGAATCGCCCTTATAGGCGATCTCAACCTGCCCCAGTGCCGCAAGTACCGGATCGAGCAGCTCGCGGCTTTCTGGCAGTCGCAGGGCGTGGCCTGCGACTTTGCGCATTACGAGGACGTGCCCCGCTGCATTCACCTCCTGCAACAGGCCACCCACCTGTGCGAGTACCGGCTCGAAGCCTCCGAACTGACGCAGATGTATCGCTACGAGTCGCGCAGGCTCGGCCTGCCGGTTCTCTACGACATCGACGATCCGCTCTTCTCGATCCCGGCCTACGAGACCTACCGGAACATGAGCGCGCTCGACCCGGCGCTCAAGGCACATTTCCTCTCCGTTGCCCCCCGCTACGCGGCGATGATGAACAGCGCCGACATGGTCACCGTCTCGACACCCGGTTTGGTCGAACATGCGAAGCTCTTTACCGCGCGGCCCGTTTACATGCGCCGGAATTTCGCCGACGCGGAGACCCTGGCCGACGGGGAAGAGGCCCGGAAAGCCGCGGGCGAGATCGGCGATGACGGGCTGTTTCGCGTCGTCTTCGCGAGCGGCTCGCAGGGGCACGAGGCCGATTTCGAGGTGATCTCGGACATGATCGCCGCCTTCGTCACCGCCGCGCCCGACCGCCGCCTGATGATCCTGGGCCATTTCCGCACCGAGCTGCTCCCGGAGGCGCTGCAAGAGCAGACCGAACACCACAAGTTCCTGCCCTATGCCGATTACCTTACGCATCTGGCCAGCGCGGATGTCGCCGTGATGCCGCTCCAGGACGATCTGTTCAACCGCTGCAAGAGCGCGGTGCGCGTGATCGACGCCGCGTCGGTCTCTCTGCCCTCGATCGTCAGCAGCGTGGGCGATCTTTCGAGTGTCGTCGAGCATGGCGAAAGCGGCTTTGTCGCCCGGGGCCCCGAGGATTGGCAGGGCGCGCTGGAGGCGCTGGCAAAGGACCGGACGCAGGCCGATGCCATGGGCCGCAAGGCCCGCGCGCGGCTCGCATCGCGCTGGTCCGCCCAGCCCGCGCCCAACATCATCGACGCGGAGGTGCTCGATTGGATCCGGACATGACAGACGTGCCGCATATCCTGCTTGTCAACGTCTTCTTCGCGCCCTTTTCCTATGGCGGGGCGACCGTCGTTGCCGAGGAAGTCGCGCGCGCGCTCCAGCGGCGCGGCGCGGCGCGCGTGAGCGCCGTCTCCCTCGTGGCGCGCAGCGAACTTGCCCCCTACGCGGTGATCCGCTCGCATGTGGACGGGATCGACAACTACCTCATCAACATGCCCCAGGGCCGCAGCAAGCGCAGCTTCTGGGACAACCCGGACGTGGAAAAGGCGCTGGCCTCGCTCATCGAGCTTCTGAAGCCCGATCTGCTCCATGCCCATTGCGTGCAGGAGCTGGGAATCGGCGTGCTGCGCGCCGCCGATGATGCCGGTATTCCGGCGGTCCTGTCGGTGCATGATTTCTGGTGGATCTGCGAGCGCCAGTTCATGGTGCGCATAGATGATGTCTATTGCGGGCAGAACCCCGTGCGCATCGACGCCTGCAAGGGATGCGTCGACAATTTCGAGCAGGCGCGCCAGCGCTTCTCCGAATTGTCGAAGGCCGCGCAGCTTGCCGATGTCATCACCTATCCCAGCCGCTTCGCCCTCGATCTCTGCGAGGCCTCGGGGCTGGCGCCCGGGAGCGGCGTTGTCTGGGAGAACGGGGTCAGCATGCCCGGCCCGGGCTTCGCGCGCAAGCAGGCCGCGCGCCGGGCCCGCGACACCCGGCTGAGCTTCGGCTTCATCGGCGGCCCCTCCCAGATCAAGGGCTGGCCCATCATCCGCGCGGCCTTCAAGAAGCTGGACAGGTCGGATTTCACCGTCACGCTGGTGGACGGGAGCCGCGACGGAAGCTGGTGGCGCGGGCATGATTTCTCGGACCTGCCGGGAGACTGGCGCGTCGTGCCGCGGTTCGAGCAGGACGGGATCGACGATTTCTACGCGCAGATCGACGTTCTGCTCTTCATGTCCCAATGGAAGGAGACATTCGGCCTCTCGATCCGCGAAGCGCTCGCACGCGGCATTCACGTGATCCAGACCGACAGCGGCGGAACGACAGAGCACGGCGCAGCCGAGCCCGCCAAGCTGATCCCCATCGGTGCCGGCGCCGACGCGCTCCTGCCCCGACTCGAAGCGGCCCTTTCGGGCGACCTCACGCAAGAGCCCCGGCAGGTGACCAGCTTCGAGGACCAGGCCGCCGCCTTCGAGGCGCTGATCGCGCCGCTCGTCGGGCGCTAGGTGATGCCTGTGGCAAGTCCGAGGTCGTGCTGTTCGCTTGCGGGTTTCGCAAGCAGGTGTAGGGTATTCCGGCGCGAAGGAGAGGAGAGGCCATGATCACACCGGTGCTGTTATGCGGCGGATCCGGCACGCGCCTGTGGCCGTTGAGCCGCAAGTCCTACCCCAAGCAGTTCGCACAGCTTCTTGGCGATCAGACCCTGTTCCAGGCATCCGCATCGCGGCTCACGGGCGCGGACTACGCGCGCCCCCTCGTGATCACGGCCTCGGATTTCCGCTTCGTCGTGGCCGAGCAATTGCAGGCCGCCGGGATCGACCCGAGCGCGATCCTGCTGGAACCCGAGGGGCGCAACACGGCCCCGGCCGTGCTCGCCGCCGCGCTGCATGTGGCACAGGACGATCCGGACGGGCTGATGCTCGTCTCGCCATCCGATCACGCGATCGGCGACATTGAGGCCTTCGCCGAGGCCGTGAAGGCCGGCGTTCCGGTTGCCCGCGAGGGCCGGCTCGTGACCTTCGGCATCACCCCGACCTATGCCGAGACGGGCTATGGCTATCTCGAGCTGCACGAGCCGCCGCAGGGCGAAGCGCCGGTGCCGCTTTCGCGCTTCGTCGAAAAGCCGGATCTGGCGCGCGCAGAAGCGATGCTGGCGGACAAGCGCTACCTCTGGAACAGCGGCATTTTCCTGTTTCGCGCGCGCGACATCCTGGCCGCCTTCAAGGCCAATGCGCCGCATCTCATGACGCCCGTGCAAGAGGCGCTCGAATCCGCGAGGCCGGACCTTGGCTTCCTGCGTCTTGCGCCCGAGCCCTGGGCCGATGCCGAGAATATCTCGCTCGATTTCGCCGTGATGGAGCACGCCGACAACCTGTCTGTCGTGCCCTTTCCGCATGGCTGGTCCGACCTCGGCGGCTGGGATGCCGTCTGGCGCGAAAGCCAGCGCGACGAAACGGGCGTTGCGCTGTCGGGCGATGCGACGGCGCTTGACTGTGAAAACACGCTCCTGCGCTCCGAGGACGACCAGCTTTCGCTGGTGGGGATCGGCCTGCGCGACATCATCGCCGTCGCCATGCCCGACGCCGTCCTGGTCGCGCATGCCTCCCAGGCCCAGAAGGTCAAGGATGCGGTGAGCGCATTGAAGGCCGAAGGCACGCGCCAGGCCACGGAATTCCCCAAGGACCACCGCCCCTGGGGCTGGTTCGAAAGCCTCGCGATCGGCGAGCGCTTCCAGGTCAAGCGTATCCAGGTCAAGCCCGGCGCGGCGCTCAGCCTGCAAAGCCACAGGCACCGCTCGGAACACTGGGTCGTCGTGCAGGGAACCGCCAAGGTGACGATCGACGGTGCCGAACATCTGGTGACCGAGAACCAATCGGTCTATGTCCCGCTCGGAGCACAGCACCGCCTGGAAAACCCCGGCCTCCTTCCGGTCGTCCTGATCGAGATCCAGACCGGAGCTTACCTGGGCGAAGACGACATCATCCGCTACGAGGACATCTACGAGCGCTCCGACGGCGAGTGATCCAGGGCGCCCCTGTGCCCCGCTCCTCCGATGGCTCTAGAACATGAAATCCGTCCCATCGAGGTCCGCCAGATCGACCCCGGCAAGCGTGATCGAGCTGTCCGCGCCCGTCGTGATGACCACATCCGCGCCGACCTGCTCGGATGCCGCCATGACATCGGATGTCGCTGTGAACCAGCTGATCCCGCTCAGGTCCAGAACCTCGTAGATACTGTCGGACTCGAAATCCATCACCGTGTCGTGGCCATGTCCGTCCGCGAAGACGAAACGGTCGGCGTTGAAGTCTCCGTAGAGCACATCGTCACCCGCACCGCCGATCAGCGTATCGAAACCGGCATTGCCGCCCAGCGTGTCGTCGCCGTCTTCTCCGACGATATAATCGTCGCCCGCCCCTCCGAAGAACCGGTCATTCCCGGTACCACCCCACATCCGATCGTCACCTTGCTGGCCGAAGTGACTGTCAGGGCCGGGGCCACCATAGAGCAGATCGTTTCCATCCCCTCCGAAAAGCCTATCAAAACCGAGATTGCCGATAAGCGTGTCCGCCCCGTCACCGCCGTAAAGGTTGTCGGCCTGGTGGCCACCATCTATAAAGTCGTCTCCAGGCCCACCGACCAGATGATCAAAGCCCGCATCACCGAAGATCGTATCATTCCCGGCGCCACCAAAGACACCGTCAACGGTGTAGCCGTAGTTGCTCCCAGCGCTGATCCAGTCGTCCCCGTCACCGCCCCAGATACGGTCGGGCGCGTCGCCGCCCCAGATGCTGTCGTTGCCGCCATCACCATAGAGGTTATCGAACCCCGCGCCGCCCGTGATCACGTCGTGTCCGCTACCGCCATAGACCAGGTCGGCATGGTCTCCGCCTGACAGGGAATCATTCCCGCCACCACCCATCAGCGTATCGAAACCGGCACCACCGATCAGAACATCGTCCCCGCCTTGCCCTGTGATCGTATCGTTGCCGACCCCGCCGGTGATCTGGTCGGACCCGCTGCCACCGGCCAATGCGTCATCGTTCCCGCCGCCCTGTTGCGCGGCACCATCGTCGACGACGATGACCGGTTCGTTCAGGACGGGCACGTCGAAGGCGGGCTTCGAGAAGAGCTGCGTCGCTTCCAGCGTGCTCCCGCCCTCCGGGCCGTTGCCCGTTCCGAAGACGTAGTCGTCGAGATTCGTCGATATGTTGGGGGTCAGCCCGAGGCCGCCGGCCGCGAAATCGTCCCATGTGAGCGCGCCGCCGTCGGAGCTGTAAACCCAGAGCACCTCGGAGCCGATGCGGATCTCTGCGCCCCAGCTGTGGCTCAGCAGCTCGATATCCCCCTCGCCGAGCAGGATACCCGGCGCGCGCAGCAGGATGCTGTCGATACCTCGCTCGAAATCCGTGATGCGGTCCACCGCCCCGTCGGCTTCGAAGATGAAAGTATCCGCGCCAGACCCGCCCGTCAGCCAGTCGACCCCGGCCCCGTCGACGAGCATGTCGTGACCGCCACCTCCCGAGAGCGTATCCGCCCCGGCCCCGCCGGAGATGATGTCGTCGCCGCCGGTGCCGGTGAGCGCATCATCCCCCGCCGCGCCGGTGCGGGTGACGCCCGGGGCATCAAGAGAAAAGGTGAGCTCAACGAGATAGGGCGCGCCATCCGTCGACAGGAAAATCCGCGCCGTATCGCCGACAACCACGGTTTCGAGCGCCGTGATGCCGTTGATCGGCGTGTCGAGGCTGGCCTCCAGCGAGGCGACCTCCATGAGCTGCCCGCCGGGCAGAAGCGCGAGCACCGTCACGCCCTGGTCGCTGCCAGCCGCAACGACATAGGGCTGCCCCGCAAGCTCGATCACCGACAGATGGTCCGCGTCCTCGAAGCGGGTCTCCCGCGTATCGAGCAGGTGATCGACGGGCACGAGGCCACCTCCTTCCACCGCGAGCACCGTGAGCGAGGAACTGCCCGAGGCGGCCACGATGACATAGGGCAGGCCGTCAGCCCCCGTGACGCTCACCACCGCGCCGGGGCTGTTCACCCAGGCGCCATCCTCCGGCGAGACGGTGTTCACATGAATAAGCTGGCCCAGCCCGTCATCCCGCAACAGGGCGATCTGGTCGGAGCCGGCGTAGCTCACGGCAACATGCGGAATACCGAAGGCGCTGAACCAGGTGATGCCGCTCGCCTCCTGCGCGGCGAGATCCCCGAGGCCAATAGCCGCACTCGCGCTGACCAGCCCGCCTGCGGCGAAGTCGAGCTGGATGACGCCGCCGCCCTGCAGGGTCGCGACGGCGCTGTCTCCGCTGCCTGTCATGGCGATCTCGCTGATCTGGCCGAGATCGAATGCCCCGGCGTCGAAGGATGTGGCATCTCCAAGCCCGCTGCCGGTTTCGAGCCGGCCGGTCAGGTCCTCGCCGCCAAGCCCCGCCAGCAAGACATGTGACGCGCCGCCCGGCCCGTTGACGAGCGCGATCTCGGGGCTTTCCACGTCCAGCAGCCCATCGGGAATCTCCCAGCTATCTCCAAGCACCGCCGGATCGTCTCCATCCCCCAGCGAGAAGCGGCCGAGAATGCCGCCCCCGCGACTGGTCACGTAGAGCACGGGCGTGCCGTCCACACTCCCGATCGCAAGGTCTGTGAGCCCGGCCAGCAGGTCCGGATCGCTGATAGCAATGGCCCCCTGGCCGGTGAGCGTGACACGCGGCATTGCGCACTCCATCTGCAAGGGCGCGAGCAGCAGGCCCTTTTCGGGATACAACGCAGATTCAGCGCGTGCAGGCGGCGGCATTCGGATCAAGAATGCGGCCCGACGCTGGCTTTTGGCTCGGGTTTTCGGAGTATTTGAAGAAAGGCGCAGATGATGCGGCGCGGACCGCCCAACCTCTGAGAGCTTCATCGTGAATCGGCGCGCCCGGCCTTTCGGGGCAAAAAACACACAGTTTCCAGGTTGACCCTGCGTAAAGCTAGGTCGGGGCCGATCCTTGTGGTAAATTTTTTCGGGTGGAAGAACGGCGGCATTACAACGGTGCGATTCAAGTTGATTGTTCATGCAGCATTGAATGTAAGGCTTTGCCTAATAATTCTTGGGGTGTTTTTGATGGGTCATCCTGACCAGAGCATGGCTAAGAGCATCGAGAGATCGGTGATTCGCCTGCATTGCGCGCCCGCCCCCGGCAACCTTCCCGCGCAAGCGGCAGACATGTTCTGCCAACAATTTGTGCAAACGCTCGCAGAACAGGCAGCAGGCTCCATCATCCGCCGTGTGCCTGCGGACCAGACAGAGCCGAACAGCGCGTCGGAAGTCTCCATCACTCTGACGATAGACGGGCCGCAAGAGGCGCATCTGAGCGCCCGCAAAGGCCCCAATGGCGAGCAGATCGACGGTGCCAGCCATACCTTCGATGCCAGCATGGCATCCGCAACCCCTCGCAAGCTCAAGGCCTTTGCCGATGCGCTTTTGAAAAGCGCGCCCGAGGTCAGCGCATTACTGGGCGATGCGACAAACAGCAATCCTGATTTGATAGAGAAGAACTGACCATGTGTATCATCTGCACGATGGCGACGCCATCCGACCCCTCCATCCATGACTACATCGAGCCAATGAATGCGACGGTATTTGAAGGTAGCGACGCTGCGGAAAGCACATCGACCATCTATACGATGTCCGTTGGCGATACATTCGTTGGCGAACTCGCCACCTCTACGGATGAAGACTGGGTTGCGATCCAGCTGACGGCCGGGGATACTTACCAGATCGATCTGCAAGGTATCGGCACCAGCGAACTGAGCGATCCTTATCTCACGCTATTCGACAGTTCTGGCAGTTATGTCGACCATAACGATGACAGTAACGGGTCATATGACTCCAGCTTGACCATCACGGCCAGCTACACTGGGACCTACTACATTGAAGCCGATGCCTACAGCACGCAAACTGGCGATTACGAAATAAGCGTCGCCGGGGTTTCATCGCCCGAACCAGAATCTGATGCAACGCTCGACGAGCTTGCCTACCAGCTGACTCATCTGGGGTGGGGCGGCACATCATACACATGGAACAGCAACACCGTCACCGTTGACCTCACTGGCCTCACGTCGGACGGGGCACAGCTCGCGCGCTGGGCCATGGAAGCTTGGGAAATGGTCGCCGATCTCGATTTCGTCGAGGTGACGTCGGGCGCGGATATCGTCTGTAATGATCATTATTCAGGCGCTTGGGCCTATGCGCCCGGAGGCTCTGAAGACGACGCCGACGGCACCGTGCTGAACGTCTCGACAAACTGGCTGGCGTCCTATGGCACCACGATCGATTCCTACTCCTTCCAGACCTATGTTCACGAGTTCGGCCATGCGATCGGCCTCGGCCACATGGGTGACTATGACGGCTCGGCGGTCTGGGGCGTCGACAACGACTATGCCAACGACAGTTGGCAGGTCTCGCT
The DNA here is from genome assembly GCA_003417655.1 of Rhodobacteraceae bacterium 63075. Classification (GTDB taxonomy): domain Bacteria; phylum Pseudomonadota; class Alphaproteobacteria; order Rhodobacterales; family Rhodobacteraceae; genus Lentibacter. The sequence goes on along the minus strand of QVMW01000001.1, from coordinate 291,927 downwards.
CATGTCGTATTTCGACCAGACAGAGAATACCAACATTAATGCCTCCTACGGCCTCACGTCCGGCCCGATGATCGCCGACGTGCTGGCGATCCAGAACCTCTACGGCGCACCGGACGCAAGCACATCCGCGACAGCCGGCAACACCACGCATGGCGCGAACTCCAACCTCTCGAACTATCTCGGCGCCGTCTATGACTGGTGGTCGACGGGCGCGACGTCCTCCGACATCAACGGCAGCGCCATGGTGTTCAACATCCACGACGTCAGCGGCCACGACACGCTCGACCTGAGCTTCACAAGCTCGGGCGACCGCGTCGACATGCGCCAGGAGACCTTCTCCGACGTGCACGGAATGACCGGCAACCTGAGCATCTCTCGTGGCACCATCATCGAGGACCTCATCGCCGGATCGGGCAATGACACCGTGTCGGGGAACTCCGTCGCCAACGACATCAGAGGCGGCGCTGGCCATGACGACATCAACGGGTTTGGCGGCAATGATTATCTGCGCGGCGAGGGCGGCGACGACAGCCTGCTCGGCGGCTTCGGTTTCGATACGATCGAAGGCGGCATCGGCAACGACACGATCTACGGCGAAGGCAATGCCGATCGGCTTTATGGCGGCTCCGGAAATGACCAGATCTTCGGCGGCGACGGCACTGATCACCTCTATGGCGATGAGGGCAACGACTCGCTTTACGGTGGCACCGGCGCCGACAGGCTTTACGGCGGGGATGGAGACGATCTGATCCGCGCAGGGACGAACTTCGGCACATCGGTCGACGGCGTCGAAGGCGGCGCTGGCAATGACACGATCTTCGGCGAAGGCGGCTATGACCTTCTGATCGGTGGCACCGGCGACGACTGGATCCACGGTGGCGACCAGGCCGACAACCTCTATGGGGGCGAAGGCAACGACACGATCTACGGCGGCGCCGGTTTCGACCGTCTCTTCGGCGGCGCGGATGATGACCTGCTCATCGACATGTCAGGCTTCGGTGGCTTCTTCGGCGGAACCGGCAACGATACGATGCAAGGCGGCGACGATGCCACGCGCTTCTTCGGTGGCCAGGGCGACGATCTGATCGAGGCGGGCGGTGGTGACGACACGATCGGCGGCAACGCGGGCTTCGACACGATCGATTCCGGCGCAGGCAACGACCTGATCTATGGCGATTTCAACGCCGATACCTTCGTGTTCAACGAGGGTCACGGCCAGGACACGATCGCCGATTTCGATGCGCTCAACGACTTTGAGCGCATCGACCTGAGCGGCCTCTCCGGCATAAGCCTTGGCAGCCTAAACCTGGGGTCCGCCTCGACGGGTGATGCCGTTCAGGACGGCACCGATGTCCTGATCGACACGGGCGGTGGCAACTCGATCACCCTGATCGGGGTGAATATCGCCGATCTCGACAGCGCGGACTTTATCTTCTGATCCGTCTGCTTTATCTGCGTCGGAGGCCCGAATAGGCCTCCGACAATAGTGTTGATAAGGCAATCGGGCACATGAATCAGAAGACTTTCGGCAAGCTTTTCCTGAGCATAGGTGCGATGAAAGCTGGAACGACATGGCTCTACGCCGTGCTCGAACGCCATCCTTCGCTGCATTTCACCTTTGAGAAGGAAATCCACTATTTCTATCACAAATACGTCGATGGCCGGCACCTGAGCGAGCAGCGCCGCCTGCAGGCCGCCAAGGACAGGTATCTGTATCGCTTCGACCCGGCCAAGGCGAACATAGATCGCATCCGCTTCAACCTGCACTGGGTCGCGAATTACCTGAACCGACCTGTCGATGACTTCTGGTATCGCAACCTCTTCGCCCTGCGCGATTCGGAGGAATGGGCCTGCGATTTCTCCAACCTGCACGCCTTCGTGCCGGAGACGGCCTGGCCGCAGATCGCCGAAAGCTGCGGGGAGCTGCGCGTGCTCTACACGATGCGCCAACCAATCAAGCGGCTCTGGAGCCACACCAAGTTTCACCTGCAAATGACAAATGGCCTGCACCATCTCGACGAATGGTCGCCAACAGATTTCGAGAAGTTCGTGCGCATGCCGCATATCTGGGGCAACGCGGAATATGGTGCCGTCCTGCGCCGGATGCGCAAGGGGCTCGCCGAGGAGCAGCGGAAGGTCATCTTCTACGAGAATCTGCACGCCGACCAACGCGGCACCCTCACGGAGATCGAGGATTTCCTCGGGATCAGCAACTTCAACTACCCGCAACAGCTCCTCGACCGTCGCTTCACCGAAAGCGTCAGCCGCCCCATGCCCGATTTCTTCCCCGAGCTGTTCGAAGACGACATCAAGCGCATCGAAAAGGAAATCGAAGCCGAGGGCTTCGAGCTGCCCGAGAAATGGCGCGCCTGAGGCTTGTCCCCGGCGCGCAACACGGCAATCCGGCATCGAGAAGACGTTGTGTCAAAGGCTCGGCCCGTGCGTTTCCAAACGCCAGGTCGCGCTGTTTCTCTTGGTTCACGTCGTCTGAAACAGTGGTGAGCCGTGCAGGGATCGAACCTGCGACCCACTGATTAAAAGTCAGTTGCTCTACCAACTGAGCTAACGGCCCACTGGAGCGCTACTTAGAAAGCTGTGCCCGGGCGGTCAACCCCGAAAATCGTCAAATCATCGCGCGATGCTGGATTCTCTTTCGGTGCGGGCGTATATGCGCCCCATGGGCACGCGCGAGACATATATTCCCTTCATGAAGATGCACGGGCTGGGCAATGATTTCGTTGTCATCGACAGCCGCGGGCAGGCGTCGCGGGTGGACCGGGCGCTGGCGCTCGCCATGGGCGACAGGCATCGCGGCGTGGGCTATGACCAGCTCGCCGAGATCCGCGATGCGGACGGGGCCGATATCCATCTCGTCTTCTGGAATTCCGACGGCAGCCAGGCGGGTGCCTGCGGCAATGCCACCCGCTGCATCGCCCGGCACGTGATGGACGAGAGCGGCAAGGAGAGCCTGCACATCACCACCGCGCGGGGCGATCTTTACGCGCAGGATGCCGGCGACGGGCGCACCGCCGTCAACATGGGCCAGCCGATGACGGGCTGGCGCGAGGTCCCGCTCAGCGAGGAGATGGAGACGCTGGAGCTGCCCATCGAGGGCGGCCCCGTGGCCAACGGCATGGGCAATCCGCATTGCACCTTTTTCGTGGAGGATGCCGAGGCGATCCCGCTGGAGAAGTTCGGCCCGCGCTACGAGCATCACCCGCTCTTTCCCGAGCGCACCAACGTGCAGGTGGCCAGCGTCATAGGCCCCGATCACATCCGCATGCGCGTCTGGGAGCGCGGCGTGGGCATCACGCTGGCCTCGGGCTCGTCCTCCTGCGCCACCGCCGTCGCCGCCGCGCGGCGCGGGCTGACCGGGCGCAAGGTCCGCATCACGCTCGACGGGGGCGATCTGGAGATCGACTGGCGGGAGGATGGCGTCTGGATGGTGGGCGAGACGGCCCATGTCTTCGACGGGCGCTGGAGGCTGGCATGAGCGCGCCGAGGTTCACCACGCTGGGCTGCCGCCTCAACGCCTATGAATCCGCGGCGATGCGCGAGCTGGCCGAGGCGGCCGGGCTGAAGGACGTGCAGGTCGTCAACACCTGCGCCGTCACGGCCGAAGCCGTGCGCAAGGCCCGCAAGGAGATCCGGCGGCTGAAGCGCGAGCGCCCCGACGCGCCGATCATCGTGACAGGCTGCGCCGCGCAGACAGAGCCCGAGACCTTCGCGGCCATGCCCGAGGTCACCCGCGTTGTCGGCAACCACGAGAAGATGCAGCCCGGGACCTGGCAGAGCCTCGCGCCCGACATGATCGGCGAGACCGAGAAGGTGATCGTCAACGACATCATGTCGGTGACCGAGACAGCCGGGCACATGATCGACGGGTTCGGCGCGCGCAGCCGCGCCTACGTGCAGGTCCAGAACGGCTGCGATCACCGCTGCACCTTCTGCATCATCCCCTTCGGCCGGGGCAATTCGCGCTCGGTGCCTGCGGGTGTCGTCGTGGAGCAGATCAAGCGGCTGGTGGATGCCGGCTTTGGCGAGGTCGTGCTCACCGGCGTCGACCTGACGAGCTGGGGCGCGGACCTGCCCGCCAGCCCACGCTTCGGCGATCTGGTCATGCGCATCCTCAAGCTGGTCCCCGACCTGCCGCGCCTGCGCATCTCCTCGATCGACAGTATCGAGGCCGACGAGAACCTCATGCAGGCCATCGCCACGGAAGCGCGCCTGATGCCGCATCTGCACCTGAGCCTTCAGCACGGCGACGATCTCATTCTCAAGCGGATGAAGCGGCGGCACCTGCGCGACGATGCGATCCGCTTCACCGAGGAGGCGCTCAAACTGCGCCCCGACATGACCTTCGGAGCCGATATCATCGCGGGTTTCCCGACGGAGACGGAGGCGCAGTTCGAAAACTCGCTGAGGCTCGTGGATGACTGCCAGCTCACATGGCTGCATGTCTTCCCCTATTCGCCGCGGCAAGGCACGCCAGCGGCGCGGATGCCGCAGGTGGACGGTGCGGCGATCAAGTCCCGCGCGGCGCGGCTGCGCGCGGCGGGCGCGCGGCGCGTCGAGGCGCATCTCGCCGCACAGACCGGCAGGGACCACAGCGTGCTCATGGAGACCCCGCAGATGGGCCGCACCGAGCAATTCGCGGAAGTCCGGCTCGACACGCCCCAGCCGGAAGGCGCGATCATCAGCGCGCGCGTGACGGGCCATGACGACACGGCGCTCACCGCGCAGGCGGCATGACGGCCCGGCCTGTCCTCTGGTCCTTCCGCCGCTGCCCCTACGCGATGCGCGCGCGGCTGGCGCTGGCCTCGGCAGGCCAGCAGGTCGAACTGCGCGAGGTGGTGCTGCGCGACAAGCCGCAGGCCTTTCTGGACACCTCGCCCAGCGCAACGGTGCCTTGCATTGACACCGGCGACAGCGTGATCGACGAGAGCCTCGACATCATGATCTGGGCGCTTGAGCGAAACGATCCCGAGGGGCTGGCGGACATGCAGAAGGAGGGCCAGGCGCTGATCCAGTTCTGCGACGGGCCGTTCAAGACGGCGCTCGACCGCTACAAGTATCCGACCCGCTACGAGGGTGTTGATCCGACCTTGAGCCGCGACGAGGCGATGCGTTTCGTCGAAAGGCTGGAGGCGCAGCTCGGCGGGGCGGCATGGCTCTTCGGTGCGCGGCCCCGCCTCGCCGATCTGGCAATCCTGCCGTTCATACGCCAGTTCGCCCATGTCGATCTGGCGTGGTGGCAGGCCCAGCCGTTCACGGGCGTGCAGGGCTGGCTCGCGCGGTTCAAGGCCTCCGAGCGCTTCGCCGCCATCATGCGCAAATACCCCCAGTGGCAGCCCGGCGAGGCCGGGCAGCCCTTCCCGGAGAGCTGAGCCATGCACCCCAACAACGCCTTTCGCAGAACGGACAGGCAGATCGCGCTCGACGCCGCCAGCGAGATCGGCTTCGGAACGCTGGCCGTTTCGACAGAGGGCGCGCCGCTCCTGAGCCATGTGCCCTTCCTGATTGCCGAGGATGGTGAGAGCGCCGAGCTGCACCTCGTCCGCTCGAACCCCATCGCGCGGCTCGCCGCACCCTTGCAGGCGCGGCTCGCGGTTTCGGGGCCGCATGGCTATGTCTCGCCCGACTGGTACGAGGTGGATGACCAGGTGCCGACATGGAACTACGTGGCCGTGCATCTCACAGGGCAGCTCGAAAGGCTTCCGCAGGACGAGCTCCCCGCGCTTCTGGACCGGCTCAGCGACCATTTCGAAGCCGAACTTGCGCCCAAGCCCGTCTGGACGATGGACAAGATGCGCCGCGAGCCGCTGGAGAAGATGCTGCGCCAGATCGTGCCGTTCAAGCTGCATATCGACGCGGTGGAGAGCACCTTCAAGCTCAGCCAGAACAAGCCGGATGGCGTGCGCCTGCGCGCGGCTGAGGCGCTGGACGCCGCCGCCCTGCGCCCCGACGCGGGCCAGCTTGCCACGCTCATGCGCGACCCGCCCCGCGAGGAGGGGTAGGGCGGAAAGGGGCTTTCGCTGCGCGATGGTTCAGGGGCTGGTGTGCGGGACTTTACTGTCGTCAGTTCCTTCGTAAGCGATGACGGGAGTCAGCCCGAAACGGTTATTCTAAAGCCCGGGCCGGAATAGCACCGAAGGTGCCCGGCCCATCGCCAGACCGCCTGCGAGGGCTGGCGATTTGGTGAGGCTTGGCGCATCGCTCAAGCGGAGTCCGGACTTGGCTGGCATAAAGCGCGTAGAAGAGCCATTGGATCGCCATCCCGCGGTCTGGCGATGGGCCTGCTTGAATGTCTGCTCTGGAATTGAATCCGGTTTAGTCACTTCGCCCCCCTCCCAGACCATGGCCCAACACGTCAACCTGAACTACACTGAACCCCCAGACCACTCCCGCAAGGACCCCTCCCATGAAACTCGTCTCCGCCTCCGCCTCTCCCTATGCGCGCAAGGTGCGCGTGCTGCTGCACGAAACCGACCAGACAGGCAGCGTGGAAGAAGTGCATGTCGCCACCTCGCCGATGGACACACCCAACGAGGTCCGCGCGGCCAACCCCGTCGGCAAGATCCCCGCGCTGGTCCGCCCCGACGGCCCGGCGCTGCATGACAGCCGCGTCATCACGCGGTTTCTCGATGCCCGCGCGGGCGGAGGGCTCTATCCGGAGGCGCGCATCTGGGAGGTGCTCACGCTGGAGAGCATGGCCGACGCCATCATGGATGCGGCCATACTCATCACCTACGAGGGCCGCGTCCGCCCGCGCGAGCACCAGTCGGCAGGCTGGATGGACGCGCAATGGGCGAAGATCAGCGCCGCGCTGGAGGCGATCAACAGCCGCTGGATGAGCCATCTCGCCGGGCCGCTGGACGCAAGCCACATCGCCATCGGTTGCGCCCTCGGCTATCTCGACCTGCGCCATGACGCGCGCGGCTGGCGCAGCGGGGCCCAGGCGCTGGACGACTGGTTCGCCGTCTTCGCGGAACGCGAGAGCATGAAGGCGACCGCGCCGGAATAGTCACCGCTTGGCAGGAGCCGGGGCGAAGGTCAGGCGATCTTGCGATCCGCCGATGATCTGCCCGGCTGGTAGGCGAGGCTCGGGGCGAGCCAGCTCTCGACCTCGCAGATCTCCATCTGCTTGCGCGCGGCATAGTCCGAGACCTGATCAGGCCCGATCCGGCCGATCCCGAAATAGCGCGCCTCGGGGTGCGAGAAGTAGAGGCCCGAAACGGCCGAGGCGGGCCACATCGCGCAGGACTCCGTCAGCGTGATGCCGGTATGCTCCGGCGCTTCCAGCAGATCAAAGATGGTGCGCTTTTCGGTGTGGTCAGGGCAGGCGGGATAGCCCGGCGCCGGGCGGATGCCGCGGTATTGCTCGGCGATCAGCGCGTCGTTGCCAAGCGACTCGCCCGGGGCATAGCCCCACAGGCTGCGGCGCACCCGCGCGTGCAGCGCCTCTGCGAAGGCCTCGGCCAGCCTGTCGCCCAGGGCCTGCACCATGATCGCGTCATAGTCGTTGCCCTCTGCCTTCAACCGCTCGGCGAGGTCATGCACTTCCGGCCCGGAGGTCACGGCGAAACCGCCCGCCCAGTCGGGCGTGCCCTCGGGGGCGATGAAATCGGCCAGGCACATCTGCGCCGTGTCGCGGGTCTTGTTGCGCTGCTGGCGTAGCTGCGGCATCCGTGCGCGCAGCTCGCTGCGCTCTTCGTCCGTCCAGACGAGAATGTCATCTCCCCGGCTGTTGGCAGGCCAGAGCCCGACGACGCCGCGCGGAGAGAACCAGCCCTCGGCCTCGATCCGGTCCAGCATCGCCTGCGCGTTGTCGAAAAGCTCGCGTGCCGGTGCGCCCTTGTCGGGATCATCGAGAATGGCGGGATACTTGCCCTTCATCTCCCAGGTGGAGAAGAACGGCGTCCAGTCGATGTAGCCACGCAGATCGGCGATGCCCGTGTCGTCGATCACGCTCAGGCCGGGTGTCTGCGGCGCGGGGGGCGTGTAGCTGTCCCAGCCGCCGTCGAAGGCATGGGCGCGGGCCTGCTCCAGCGGCGCAGTGGGGCGATCGCCGCTGCGCCCGTCGCCGGCGCGCATCTTCTCCTGCTCCTCTGCGATCTCGCCCAGAAAGCCCGGCGCGGCTGTCTTCGACAAGAGCTTCGAGACGACACCCACGGCCTTGGAGGCATCGTCCACGTGGACAACACCGCCGTCATACTCCGGCGCGATCTTCAGCGCCGTGTGCTTCTTGGAGGTCGTCGCCCCGCCGATCAGCAGCGGCAGGTCCAGCTCCTGGCGAGTCATCTCCCCCGCGACTTCGACCATCCGGTCGAGCGACGGCGTGATCAGCCCGGAAAGCCCGATGAGGTCGGCCTTTTCTTCCCTGGCTTTGGCAATGATGCCCTCGGTCGGAACCATAACGCCCATGTCCACCACGTCATAGTTGTTGCATTGCAGCACGACGCCCACGATGTTCTTGCCGATGTCGTGCACATCGCCCTTCACCGTGGCCATCACCACCTTGCCCTTGGCCGAGGTGTCGCCCTGCCGGCGTTTTTCTTCTTCCATGTAGGGCAGCAGATGGGCCACCGCAGCCTTCATCACGCGGGCCGATTTGACAACCTGCGGCAGGAACATCTTGCCCGCGCCGAAGAGATCACCGACGACGTTCATCCCGTCCATCAGCGGCCCCTCGATCACGTCGAGCGGCTTTTCGGCGCGCTGGCGGCAGTCCTCGGTGTCCTCCACAACGAAATCGGTGATCCCGTGGACAAGTGCATGTTCCAGCCGCTTCTCCACGGCAGCCTCGCGCCATTTCGGGTCTTCCTTTTTCGACGCCTCGCCGCTGCCCTTGTAGTCATCCGCGATCTCCAGAAGCCGCTCCGTCGCGTCGTCGCGGCGGTTGAAGAGCACGTCCTCGACCCGAGCGCGCAACTCCTCGGGGATGTCGTCATAGACGGTGATCTGCCCGGCGTTCACGATGGCCATGTTCATGCCCAGCGGGATGGCGTGGTAGAGGAAGGCCGAATGCATCGCCTCGCGCACCGCGTTGTTGCCGCGGAAGGAGAAGGACACATTGGACAGCCCGCCGGAAACATGGGCATGAGGCATGTCCGCCTTGATCAGCCTGATCGCTTCGAAGAAGGCATTGGCGTAGTCGTTGTGCTCCTCGATCCCCGTTGCCACGGCGAAGATGTTGGGGTCGAAGATGATGTCCCAGGGCGCGAAGCCGGCCTTTTGCGTCAGCAGGTCGTGGGACCGGCGGCAGATCGCGTGCTTGTGCTCGGCGGTTTCGGCCTGTCCGTTCTCGTCGAAAGCCATGACGACGACCGCCGCGCCATGGCGGCGGATCGTGCGCGCCTGTTCGAGAAAGGCCGCCTCGCCTTCCTTGAGCGAGATGGAATTGACCACCGCGCGGCCCTGAACACATTTCAGCCCGGCCTCGATCACCTCGAACCTCGAGCTGTCCAGCATCACCGGCACGCGGGAGATGTCGGGCTCGGCGGCGATCAGGTTCAGGAAGGTGACCATGGCCTCCTCGGAGTCGAGCAGCCCCTCGTCCATGTTCACGTCGATGATCTGCGCCCCGTTCTCGACCTGGCTGCGTGCGACATCGAGCGCGGCGGCATAATCGCCCTCCATGATGAGCGTCTTGAAACGGGCGGAGCCGGTGACATTCGTGCGCTCGCCGATGTTGATGAAGCTGGCAACCCCGGTGGTCATGCCGCGCCCTCCTTGCCGTTCGTGCCCCGCGCCTCGAACATCTCCAGCCCGCTCAGGCGCATGTGCCGGACCTTTTCGGGGGTCTTGCGGGGCGGCTTGCCCGCCACGGCCCCGGCGATGGCGCGGATGTGCTCGGGCGTGGTGCCGCAGCAGCCGCCAACGATGTTCACCAGCCCCGCATCGGCCCATTCGCCCAGATGCGCGGCGGTCTCTCCGGGCGTTTCGTCATAGCCGCCCATCTCGTTGGGCAGGCCTGCGTTCGGATAGGCGCTGATGCGCGTATCGGCCACCTCCGACAGGGTGCGCACATGCTGGCGCATCTCGCCCGCCCCGAGGGCGCAGTTCAGCCCCACGGAGAAAGGCCTTGCATGGCTCATCGAGACCCAGAAGGCCTCGGGCGTCTGGCCCGTCAAGGTGCGCCCCGAGCGGTCGGTGATCGTGCCGGAGATCATCAGGGGCGGCACGTCCAGCCCCTTGTCCTTCAGGCTGTCGATGGCAAAGAGCGCGGCCTTGGCATTGAGCGTGTCGAAGATCGTCTCGACCAGCAGCAGATCAGCCCCCGCCTCGACAAGCGCCCGCGCGGCCTCGCCGTAGGCGCGCGCGAGATCGTCGAAGGTGACGGCGCGATAGCCCGGGTCGTTCACGTCGGGGCTGAGGCTCGCGGTCTGGTTCGTCGGCCCGATGCCCCCGGCAACCCAGCGGGGGCGCTCGGGCGTCGAGATGGCCTCGGCCGCCTCGCGCGCAAGGCGCACGCTTTCGGCGTTCATCTCGCCGACGAGCGCCTCCATGCCGTAATCGGCCTGGCTGATCGCATTGGCACCGAAGGTGTTGGTGCACAGGATGTCCGCCCCCGCTTCCAGGAAGGCGGTGTGAATGTCGCGGATCATCTCCGGCTGGGTCAGGCTCAGCAGTTCGTTGTTGCCGCCCACGTCGCTCTTCCAGTCCGCGAAGCGCGTGCCGCGGTAAGTGTCTTCGCCCGGCCGGTGCTGCTGGATCATGGTGCCCATGGCCCCGTCCAGAACAAGGATGCGGCGGTCGGCATGGGCCGCGATGTCGGTCATTGTCATCTCGTCTCTCCTCAGGCGGCGCTCTCAGCCGGGATCTGCGGCCTCAGCCCGTGGGCGCGGCTCCCCCTCGGGCTTGTCGAGCCCGAAGAATGGCGCGCGCTCAGCATGTCGATGAAGAACCGCTCATTTCGGACCCCCGGCCCGGCTCTGGCGCGCGGCGACAACATCACGAAGCGATTGCGACTATTCAACCCCCTTTTGCGACACACTTGGTAGGCCGTTGAAAAATTGCGGGTGAAACAAGTGCCTGAGCGGGTCTCGCAGCGCCGAGTCCCGCAAAACAGCCAAACAGGGAGCAGCAGTGCGCCGCGCCCTGCTTTGCAAGCGCGAAGCTGCTTGAGGCGCGCGGACCGCGACAGAAGGTATCTGCCGCCAATCAAAGCTAGACCTCGCGCGCAAGCGGGTTTAAAGAACGCGGTCAAGAGGCTGCGGGATTCTGCGGCCCTCGTATCTGTAGGCTACCAAGCCTTGAAACAATGGAGAATGCACGTGTCCCACGCAGATGATCACGAAGGCACTCGTAGAGACTTCATCTACTACGCCACAGCCGGTGCAGGCGCCGTGGCCACGGGTGCCGCTGTCTGGCCCCTCGTCAACCAAATGAACCCTTCGGCCGATGTTCAGGCCCTGTCCTCCATCCGCGTTGATACCTCGGGTGTCGAGGTCGGCACGCAGCTCACGGTCAAATGGCTCGGCAAGCCCGTGTTCATCCGCCGCCGCACCGCCGAAGAGATCGAGGCCGCGCGGTCGGTCAATCTCGACGACTTGCCCGATCCCATCGCCCAGAACGAGAACATCGAGGGCGCCGTGCCCGCGACCGACGAGAACCGCGCGCTGGACGAAACCGGCGAATGGCTGGTCATGATCGGCGTCTGCACACACCTTGGCTGCGTGCCCCTGGGCGACGGTGCCGGCGAGTTCGGCGGCTGGTTCTGCCCCTGCCACGGCTCGCACTATGACCAATCCGGCCGCATCCGCAAAGGTCCGGCTCCCACCAACCTTCCAGTTCCCGTCGCCGCCTTCGATGGCGACGAGCTGATCCTCGGATAAGGAGGCGCGATATGTCCGGCATTCCTCACGACCATTACGAACCGTCCTCAAGCGGCGCGAAGTGGCTTCACAAGCGCCTGCCCATCGTCAGCCTTGCTTATGACACGCTGATGATCCCCACGCCCAAGAACCTCAACTGGTGGTGGATCTGGGGCATCGTGCTGGCCTTCTGCCTCGTCTTGCAGATCGTCACCGGCATTGTCCTGGCGATGCATTACACCCCGCATGTCGACGAGGCCTTCGCCTCGATCGAGCACATCATGCGCAACGTGAACGGCGGCCACATGCTGCGCTACCTGCACATGAACGGCGCATCGCTCTTCTTCTTCGCCGTCTACATCCACATCTTCCGCGGCCTCTACTACGGCTCCTACAAGGCGCCCCGCGAGGTTACCTGGATCGTCGGCATGCTGATCTTCGTGCTGATGATGGCCACGGGCTTCATGGGCTACGTTCTGCCCTGGGGCCAGATGTCCTTCTGGGGCGCCACGGTGATCACCGGCCTGTTCGGCGCGATCCCCTTCATCGGCGAGGGCCTTCAGACATGGCTGCTGGGCGGACCGGCCGTCGACAACGCCACGCTCAACCGCTTCTTCTCGCTGCATTACCTGCTGCCCTTCGTGATCGCCGCGCTCGTCGCGGTTCACATCTGGGCCTTCCACACCACGGGCAACAACAACCCCACAGGTGTCGACGTGCGCCGCGGCTCCAAGGCCGAGGCCGAGAAGGACACGCTGCCGTTCTGGCCCTACTTCGTCATCAAGGACCTCTTCGCGCTGGCGATCATCCTGATGATCTTCTGGGCCATCGTCGGCTTCATGCCGAACTATCTCGGCCACCCCGACAACTACATCGAGGCCAACCCGCTGGTGACACCCTCGCACATCGTGCCCGAATGGTACTTCCTGCCATTCTACGCGATCCTGCGCGCCTTCACCTCCGAGGTCTGGGTCGTGATCGCGGCCAACTGGATCACCGGTGGCATCGTCACGGCGAAGTTCTTCGGCGTGCTGGCGATGTTCGGCGCGATCATCGTCATGGCGCTCGTGCCCTGGCTTGATACCTCCCGCGTGCGCTCGGGACGCTACCGCCCTGCGTTCAAGTGGTGGTTCTGGCTGCTGGTCGTCGATTTCATCTTCCTGATGTGGCTTGGTGCCATGCCGGCCGAAGAACCCTACGCGACCTACTCGCTGATCGGCTCGGCCTACTGGTTCGCCTATTTCCTCGTCATCCTGCCGGTGCTCGGCGTGCGTGAGAAGCCGCTGCCGGCCCCGGCGACGATCGAGGAAGACTTCAAGGCCCATTACGGCAAATCCGCCGAAGCGGCTCCGGCCGAGTAAGAAAGGACAAGGGAACAATGCTCAAGAAACTTGCACTCTCAGCAGCCTGCGCCCTCGCCCTTTCGGGTGCGGCCCATGCCGCGGGCGGCGGCGATCAACATGTCGAGGACGTGGACTTCTCCTTCGAGGGCCCCTTCGGCGCCTATGACCAGCTTCAGCTTCAGCGCGGGCTGAAAGCCTATACCGAGATCTGCGCGGCTTGCCACGGGCTGAAATACGTCCCGCTGCGCACGCTGAGCGACGAAGGCGGCCCGCATTTCTCCGATGCCGAGGTCCGCGCCTATGCGGCAGGGAATTTCGAGGTCTTCGATCCGGAGCTCGACGATTTCCGCGCCGCGAAGCCGACCGACCATTTCCCAGGCTCCTCGCTTGAGAACGCGCCGGACCTGTCGCTGATGGCCAAGAAACGCGCGGGCTTCCACGGCCCCTACGGCACCGGCATGAACCAGCTCTTCAAGGGCATGGGCGGTGCCGAGTACATCTACTCGCTCCTCACCGGCTATACCGGCAAGGAAAAGGAAGAGGCCGGCACGCTCTTTTACGAGAACACCGCCTTCCCCGGCGGCTGGATCGCCATGGCCCCGCCGCTCTTCGAAGACCAGATCGAGTTCGATGACGGGCACAGCAACTCCATGGAGCATGTCGCCGAGGACCTTTCCGCCTTCCTGATGTGGACGGCGGAGCCGAAGATGATGGCCCGCAAGGAAGCCGGCTTCACCGGCGTCATCCTGCTGGCGATCCTCGCCTCGCTGCTCTACCTCACCAACAAGCGCCTCTGGGCCCCGCACAAGCCCAAGAAGACAGAGGACTGAGCCTTTGCGCTCTGACTGCTGGAAGGCCCCCGATGATCTCGGGGGCCTTTTTTGTTTCGAGGGAAGGTCATGACCCCAAGGCTCACTCCCCCGCCTCGCGCGCGTCGTAGGCCGCCTTGATATCGTCCGGCCAGCTCTCGCGAATGAAGCTCAGCACGGCGATGATCTCCGCGTCACTCAGAACACCCTCGTAAGCGGGCATGCCCGAGCGATGATCCGGGTCTCCGATCAGCTTGGCGATCCCGTATTTGGTGATCTTGAAGAGCGTCTCGCTGTCATGGTGCCAGGTGTGGCCCGTCGCGTCATGCGGCGGCGCGGGCAACAGCCCGTCAGCGCCCCGCTGTCTCCAGTTCGGCGCCCCTTCCAGCTTCGTCCCGTGGCAGGAGGCGCAATTCTCCGCGTAGACCTGTTCGCCCAGCGCGATCGCCTCCGCGTCATCCACCATGTAGGCGGGCATCTCCGTCCCGGCCCTTGCGTTCAGGGTGATGACACCCACCCCCGCAAGAGCCAACACCACGCCAAGCGCGGTCAAAGTCTTGTTCGTCATGATTTCGTTCCGTTTTCCTGTCAGTGCAAGCGTCGATGGCGGCTTACACAGCGCGCGGCGGCTCCCGCGGCGGCACGGGCGACACGCCGACCCCATGCCAATGCTCGATCACGTAGACATTGCGCAGCAGCGTGTGCTTGCCTGTCGGCAAGGCCTGCGCCGTAGCCGTGAAAAAGGCCGCGCAGGCGGGTGCGCCATGGCCGGTTTGAGCTGTCTCGCAGCACTCCATCATCGGCGCATTCGCCCCCGTCATCACATCGTGGCCCGCCTGCACCCCCTGCCCGCTCATGAGCTGGGCATGAAAGAGCATCGCGGCAAGCGTGGCGCATATGAGCAGGGCCTGTCTCATGGCTTGAGCCTAGTCGGAAGCGCCATGCCGCTCAAGCCACACCGCGCGCTGCGTTAATCAATTTTGCCTTACCGCGCAGACCGCGCCGCCGGTGTACTGGAGGGTGCACTAGGGGGGTGTACAGGATGTCACCCCCCTCTTTGGGCATCACATTTCCTGTTAACCTTGCAAAACGGTGCGTCAGGGTTTCGTTTACCCTCCGAGATAATCCCGCAGCGCCTCGGGCGGATCAGCGAAGATCTCGGCTGTCTCTCGCGGCGGCGCTGCGTGGCCTTCGGCAACCACGATAACCTCCTCGGCGAAGCGCCTCGCATCCTGCGGATCATGGCTCACCATCAGCACGGTCGCGCGGCGCTCATCGGCAATTTCTCTCACAAGATCAAGCATTTCCACCTTGAGCGCGGGGCCGAGCGCGGCGAAGGGCTCATCGAGCGCAAGGATCGGGCGGTCCTGCACGAGCGCCCGCGCCAGCGCCGCGCGGCTCTGCTGGCCGCCCGAAAGCTGCGCCGGTTTGCGCGCCTCCATGCCGCCGAGGCTGACCCGCTCCAGCGCGCGCATCACGCGCGCCTTCTCACCCGCGCCGAGCTTTAAGGCCGGGTTAACCCCCAGCGCCACATTCTCGTAGACGCTCAAATGCGGGAAGAGATTCCCCTCCTGGAAGATCATCGCCACCGGCCGCGCGCCGGGCGGCTCTTGCGTGATATCCACGCCCTGCCAGAGGAGACGCCCCGCCTCGGGCGCCAGGAAGCCTGCCACGAGCGCGAGCAGAGTCGACTTGCCCGCGCCCGAAGGCCCGATCACCGCAACGCGCCGCTCCGGCGCGATGCGCATGTCCGCGTGCAGGGTAAAGTCCCCCAGCCGCAGCGTGATCCCGTCAAACTCAAGCAGCGCGCCGCCCTCCCCAGTCAAGCAGGGCAAACGCCCCGAAGCTCAGCAAAAGCAGAAGCAAAGCCGCCCCCGCCGCATCCTCCATCCGGTACGCCCCCATCAAGCGATAAACCTCCAGCGGCAGTGTGGCGCGCTCGGGGTCCGCGAACAAGGCGATGACGCCCAGATCGCCCATCGAAAGCGCCGCCGCCAGCCCCGCCGCGAAGCCCAGCGCCCCGCGCATCTGCGGCCAGAGAAGATAGCGCATCCGCGCCCACCCGCGCATCCCGAGCGTGTCCGCCAGCCGCCCGAAATCGCGCTCCGTGCGCGCATATTCCGGCGCGATAACACGCAGCGCAAAAGGCAATGCCATCAAGGCGTTGACCAGCGCCGTCACGGGCAGCGCCAGCGTCGCGGGGCTCATGACCGGGTTGATCAGGATGAAGGCGCCGGTGCCCAGCACCAGCGGCGAGATCGCCAGCCCGAGGAGGCCCGCCATCTCGCCCCAGTTCCGGCGCACCGAGGCCAGCGCCAGCGCCGCCGCCATGCAGAGCGCCGTCGAGGCCAGCGCCACGCCGATGGATGCGCCCGCCGCGCGCCAGACCTGCGGCGGCAGGCCGGCCAGCGTCGGCACGCCCCTCAGCGCGACCAGCACCAGCGGCAGCAGGACGAACAGCGCCACAAGCACCAGCACAGTGCCGTCAAGGGCCTTGTAGCCCGCCCCCTTGGCATCCCACCGCTCGACAGTCAGCCCCCGGCCCGCCCCGAAGGCGGCCACGCGCCCCAGCCGCAAGGCGACGAGCCCCGCGCTGACGACAAGCGCCAGCTGCACCAATGCCAGAAGCGCCGCGCGCCCCAGGTCAAATTCGAAGCGAAAGGCCTGGTAGATGGCCAGTTCCAGCGTCGTCGCGCGCGGCCCGCCCCCCAGCGTCAGCGCCACGGCGAAGCTGCTCAGGCAGATCAGGAAGATCACCAGCAACGCCGAGGGCATGCGCTCGCGCAGCATGGGCCACTCGAGATAGCGCATGATCTCGCGCGGCCCCATCCCGAGATTGGCCGCCAGCCGAAACCGCTCCTGCGGGATGCTCTCCCAGCCCTGCAAAAGAAAGCGCGTCGCCAGTGGCAGGTTGAAGAAGACATGCGCCAGGACAACACCATGCAGACCATAGATCTGAATGCCCGGAAGGCCCAGGGCGTCGAGCAGGCCGTTGAGGATGCCCCCGCGTCCGAACACGGCAAGCAGCCCGAGGATCGCCACGATCACCGGCAGGATGAAAGGCGCGCCCATGAGCAGGACAAGTGCGCCCCGGCCCCGGAATCTGCGTCTGGCCAGCGCACGCGCGACAGGCACGGCCAGCGCCACACTGACAAAGGCCGACAGCACCGCCTGCACCAGCGTGAAGCGCAGCGCGGCCCAGTCCGCCGGGCCAAGGCCGCCCCAGCCGCCCGCGCGCCAGGCCACGGCGGCAATGGGCAGGCCCACCAGCATCGCGGCGAGCGCAGCCGTGGCCGCGCCCGCCCATGCGCTTATCGGGACAACGCGGCGCGCCATTCTTCCAGAGCTTCGTCGCGCAGGGCTTGCGCCTCATCCTCGGGCAGAAGCAGCGCCTTGGACGGGGTCACCAGCGTCTCGAACCCCTCCGGCAAGCCGCCCTCCGGCGTCACGGCGGGGTACATCCAGTTCGTCGTCGGGATCACGCTCTGGAAGGCATCAGTGACCATGAATTCAAGGAAGGCATCGGCCAGCTCGGGCTGATCGCTCGCCTTCAGCTTGCCAGCCACCTCCACCTGGAGGTAATGCCCCTCCTCGAAGGCCGCCGCCGCCTTGCCCGAATCGCCTTCGGCGATCAGGTGATAAGCCGGCGATGTCGTGTAGGAGAGCACCATGTCCGCCTCGCCTTCGAGGAACAGGCCGTAGGCTTCCGACCACCCCTTGGTGACCGTGACGATATTGTCCGCCAGACCCTCCCAGACCTCACCGGCTTCATCGCCGTAGGCCGCCTTGACCCAGTAGAGAAGCCCGAGCCCCGGCGTCGAGGAGCGCGGATCCTGGATGAGGATCGTCGCATCGCTCGCGGCCAGCTCCCGGAAGCTGCCCGGCGCGTCGAAACCCTTGTCGTGGACAAAGGCGAAATACCCCCAGTCATAGGGCACGAAAACCTCGTCGCCCCAATCCACCGGCAGGTCGAATTCCGCGCTCACGTCATGCGCGGCAAACAGCCCCGATTCCTTGGCCAGCGCGGTGAGGTTCGTGTCCAGCCCGAGCACGACATCCGCCTCGCTGCGCGCCCCCTCAAGCCTCACGCGCGACAAGAGCGCCGCCCCGTCGGACGCGCCAACAAGCTTCAGATCACAATCGCATTGCGCCTCGAAAGCCTCCTCGATCTTCGGGCCCGGGCCCCATTCCGAGACGAAGCTGTCATAGGTATAGACAACGAGTTCAGGCTTGTCCGCTGCCGCCACACTGGCAGCGCAGGCCATAACACTCGTCGCAAATGCAAGGTTTTTCATATCTTCCTCCATATCTGCAGGCGAGCGGAGAAAGAGTGATTCATATCAACCTTCCCTCCGCCGGTCCTAACCGGTTCAGGTTCAACGGGTCCGCATCATGCGTCTCAGCTTTTCGAAAAGCCCCCCGAGGTGGGTCAACCCTATGCGCCAGCTCCACAGGTTTCAATGCCCCCTTTTTCTTGCTCAAAATATCCCAGGGGGGTTTGGGGGGACTGGTCCCCCCATCAACACGGCGGGTTTGAGGGGGGCTGGCCCCCCTCAACGGATCGGATTGCGCGCCAGCGCAATTCGAAATAAAGCAAACCCAAAGGAGCACGGCCCATGAGCATGAACAGTTTCGGACATCTCTTCCGCGTCACCACCTGGGGCGAAAGCCACGGGCCCGCGCTCGGGGCCACGATAGATGGCTGCCCGCCCGAAGTGCCGCTCACCGAGGAGATGCTGCAGGTCTGGCTCGACAAGCGCCGCCCCGGCCAGAACCGGAACACGACCCAGCGGCAGGAGGCCGACCAGGTCCGCATCCTCTCTGGCGTCTTCGAAGGCAAGACGACCGGAACGCCGATCCAGCTCATGATCGAAAACACCGACCAGCGCTCGAAGGATTATGGCGAGATCGCCGAGACATTCCGCCCCGGCCATGCCGACATCACCTATCACCTCAAATACGGCAACCGTGATTATCGCGGTGGCGGGCGCTCCTCGGCGCGCGAGACGGCCGCGCGCGTCGCTGCCGGTGGTGTGGCCCGCGCGGCGATCGAGGCCATGGCCCCCGGCCTCGAGATCAAGGGCTACATGACCCGCATGGGCGAGATGGAGATCGACCGCGCGGCGCTCGACCTCGGCGAGATCGACAACAACCCCTTCTGGATCCCGCAGGATGCGACCACGGCGCAGGCCTGGGAAGATTACCTGACGAAGATCCGCAAGGACAAGAACAGCGTCGGCGCGGAGATCGAGGTGATCGCGCGGGGCGTGCCCGCCGGGATCGGCGCGCCGGTCTATGCCAAGCTCGATACCGACCTCGCCGCCGCGATGATGTCGATCAACGCGGTCAAGGGCGTCGAGATTGGCGAGGGCATGGCGGCCGCCGAGCTCAAGGGCACGGACAATGCCGACGAGATCTTCATGGGCAATGACGGCCGGCCCGTCTATTCGTCGAACCACGCGGGCGGCATCCTCGGCGGCATCGCCACGGGGCAGGACCTTGTCGTCCGTTTCGCCGTGAAACCCACTTCCTCGATCCTCAGCCCCCGCGCTTCGATCCGCAAGGATGGCTCTGCCACGGAAGTCGTCACCAAGGGCCGCCACGATCCTTGCGTCGGCATCCGCGCGGTGCCCGTGGGCGAGGCGATGATGGCCTGCGTGATCCTCGATCACATGCTGCTGCATCGCGGCCAGGTTGGCGAGAACCGGAGCAGCATAGGCTGATGATGGCCGTTCTCGGCATTACCCTGCCGATCTTCGCCGCCGTGGCGCTTGGCTACGCCTGCACGCGTGCAGGCCTGTTCAAATCCTCCGACATGGCCATCCTTGGCCGCTTCGTCATGAGCCTCGCGCTGCCCGCGCTGCTCTTTCTCGCGGTCGCCACGCGGGACTTCTCCGAGGTCTTCGATCTGCGCTACATGGCCGTCTTCGCCCTCGGTGCGCTGGCCACGATCGCGCTCGGCTTCGCGGGGTTCACGGCGGCAGGTGTCGCCCCCTCGCGCCGCGCCGTGGCGGTCATGGGCGCGAGTTGCCCCAATTCCGGCTTCATCGGCTACCCGCTCATGCTCATGGTCTTCCCCGACATCGCCGGGCAGATCCTCGCGCTCAACTTCCTTGTCGAGAATTTCCTGATCATCCCGCTCTGCCTCGTCCTCTTCGAGCTGGCCCAGCCGGGTGGCGCGGGCCTCGGCGGGCGGCTCATGAGCGTGATGCTCGGCGTCTTGCGCCGCCCCTTCGTGATCGCGCTGCTCGCCGGTCTTGCCGTCTCGGCGCTCGGCCTGTCGCTGCCTGCAACGCTCACGCGCACGGCGGAGATCTTCGCCCAGAGCGCCGCCGCGCTGGCGCTCTTTTCCATCGGCGGCGCGCTTGTCGGCCTGCCCCTGAAGGGCAACCGCGCCATCGCCTCGGCCACGGCGCTGGCCAAGCTGGTCCTGCATCCCGCGATGGTCTTCTGCGCGCTTCTGGCCCTGCCGCTCTTGGGTTTCGCGCCGCTCACGGGCGATCTGCGCGTGGCGGTCATCCTCTCGGCGGCCATCCCGATGTTCTCGATCTACGTGGTCTTCGCCTCCGAGCTCGGCCACGAAGGCATGGCCTCCATCGCGCAGATCATCGCCACGGCCCTGTCCTTCTTCACCATCAGCGCCCTGATGATGCTTCTTCTGTGACCACCCCGGGCGCGACAGCCGCCCGCTTCGGCCCCTGCTTGGACAATTGAACCGCCAGAATGCCGAAGGCGATCACCGCGACGCCCAGAGCGTCGAGCCAACCCAGAGCCTCTCCAAGGATCATGGCGGCCATGGCGACCCCGATGAAGGGATTGAGGAAGTGGAACGTCGCCGCCTTGACTGCGCCGATGCGGTCGACGAGGTAGAACCAGACCAGCGTTGCCGCAAGGCCGGGCACGAGCGTCGTGTAGGTAAAGGCCAGGGCCAGCGGCGTGCTCATCTCGAGACGCGGCACTTCAAAGGCCAGCGCCGCCGCGAAGAGCGCGGCCGATCCGACGAGCATCTGAAGGCCCACGACCATCAGGAAATTACCCCCCGAGGTGGCCCCGCGCAGCACGAGCGTCGCCGTGGTCAGCGCCAGAACGCCGATGACGCAGAGCGCGACACCGTAGAGATCGACGCCGCCGCCGAAGCGCGCGCCCATGATGATCGTCACACCGATCACCCCGGCGATGAGCCCGGCCACGCCGAGCGGCTTGACCCGTTCGGAGAAGAAAAGCCAGCCCGCCAGCGCGACGAGAAGCGGCATCGTCGAGGCGATGATCGCGGCGAGCGAGGCTTGCACTGTCTGCATCGCGACGAAATTGAGCCCAAGGTAGAGCGCGTTCTGGCACAGGCCGAACACCATCGTCGCGCGCCATTGCGCCCGCGTCAGCTTCCATGTCTGGCCCATGAGGCCGGCGATGAATATGCCCAGCAACCCAGAGATCAGGAACCGCAGCGACAGCGCCCAGAGCGGCGAGGCATATTCCACGATGATCCGCGCCGATGTGAAGGCGCTCGACCACATCAAGGCAAAGGCCAGCCCCATGAAGATTGCCTTGATGTCCAACTCGCCTCTCCCGGTTCAACGGGCGCAAATGAAAAGGGCCGCCCGCAGGCGACCCTTTCCGAAACCGTCAGGATTTACAAGATCAGCTGTTCACGCTGTCCTTGAGCGCCTTGGCGATCGTCATCTTGACGACCTTGTCGGCCTCTTTCTTGATCTGTGCGCCCGTCGCCGGGTTGCGGACCATGCGCTCGGGGCGTTCGCGGCAATAGATCTTGCCGACGCCGGGAAGCGTCACGGCACCGCCGCCGGAAACTTCGCGCGTGATGATCGACGTTACCGCTTCAAGAGCTGCATTCGCTGATTTCTTGTCGGTGTCCATTTCTTCTGCGAGGGCCGCGACAAGCTGGGTTTTTGTCATTGGTTTGGTCATTTTACTCTCCTGTATTTGCCCGATCTGGGGCCTCATTGCGATCATATAACTGTATGATGCGGCGCAACACAACGAATTGTGTGCAACTTACGCAAGAAAACTTGAGGTTTTTGGCCTTTTTTCCCTGAAATCGGTCACAGGAAGGCCGTTTCGTTGAAGCTGCGCAGCTTCCGGCTGTGAAGCCTCTCGAGCGGCATGTCCCTCAAGGATTCCATGGCGCGTATGCCGATCATCAGGTGCCTCTCGACTTGCGTCTTGTAAAAGTCGCTCGCCATTCCCGGCAGTTTCAACTCGCCATGAAGCGGCTTGTCGGAAACGCACAGGAGCGTCCCGTAAGGCACGCGGAAGCGAAAGCCATTGGCCGCGATGGTCGCGCTTTCCATGTCGAGCGCGATCGCCCGGCTCTGGCTGAGCCGCTGCACGGGCCCTTCCGTTTCCCGCAGTTCCCAGTTGCGGTTGTCGAGGCTGGCGACTGTGCCGGTGCGCATCAGGCGCTTGAGCTCGAACCCTTCGAGCTGCGTGACATCCGCCACGGCCCCTTCCAGCGCCTGCTGGATTTCCGCCAGCGCCGGCACCGGAACCCAGACCGGCAAATCGTCATCGAGCACCTTGTCCTCGCGCAGGTAGGCATGGGCCAGGATGAAATCCCCCAGGAGCTGGCTGTTCCTGAGCCCCGCACAATGACCCACCATGATCCAGGCATGGGGCCGCAACACGGCGATATGGTCGGTTGCCGTCTTGGCGTTGGAGGGGCCGACGCCGATATTGACCAGCGTGATGCCCGAGCCATCCGCGCGCTTGAGATGATAGCTCGGCATCTGCGGCAGCTTGGCGGGCTGGGCGATGGGCGCGTCCGGCTCGGTGATCTCGACATTGCCCGTGCCGACGAAACTCGTATAGCCGTTCTCGGGATCGGCCAGCATGGCACGGGCATAGGCCTCGAATTCGTTCACGTAGAACTGGTAGTTGGTGAAGAGCACATGGTTCTGGAAGTGCTCCGGCGCCGTGGCCGTGTAATGCGCCAGCCGCGCCAGGGAATAATCCACGCGCTGCGCCGTGAACGGGGCAAGCGGCCCCGGCGCGTCCTCTCCGGCCTGGTATGTGCCGTTGACGATATCGTCATTCGTGGTGCTGAGGTCAGGCACATCGAACACATCGCGCAGGATGAAATCCGCCGCGCCTTCCTGCGGCACCGAGATGGCGTCGTCACCTGCAACGGCGAAGTGCACCGGCATGGGCGTGTCGGAATAGCCGATCTCGACAGGCACGTCGTGATGCTCCATGAGCAGGCCAAGCTGCTGGATCAGGTAGTTGCGAAACAGGTCAGGCCGCGTGATCGTCGTCTCGTGCCGTCCGGGCTGGGAGACATGGCCGAAGCTCAAACGGCTGTCGACCTGCGCATAGCTCGCCGTCTCGATCCGCACCATCGGGTAATAGGCCCTGATGCGGCGGCCATCGGGCGGTGCAGTCATCGCCTCGCTGAAAGCGCTGCGCAGAAAATCGCAGGAGGCCGCGTAGAGCTCTTCGAGCCGCGTGACAGCCGCGGCCGCGTCGTCGAATCTCTCGAAACCGCTGTCGTCTGGTGTCACAATTCGTGAAGGCATGGCGCGGTTCCTTTCCTTTGCAGAATAGCGGAAGGTGACATGAAGCGCAGATGGGATCAAGCATGGCGAGAATGCAAGCGATGGATTACGAAACGATAAGCCCCGACGAGTTTGGTGCCAGCCTTCGCGGCTTCGGCTTCAACCTGCTGGTGACGGATGTGCGCCGCACGACGCGCTTTCTCGAAGAGGTCTTCGGCATGACGGCGCACCGCGTCTCACCCGATTTCGCGATCATGACCCATGGCCCGAACGTCATGCAGCTTCATTCGGACGGCACCTATGGCAGCCACCCGCTCCTCGGCCTGCTGCCCGAGAACCCGCCGCGCGGCGGCGGGATCGAGGTCAGGCTCTATGAGTGCGACCCCGATGAGGCCGCCGCAAGGGCCGAAGCCGCGGGCGGCACCGTGCTCGCGGAGCCTCAGGACAAGCCCCACGGCCTGCGAGAAGCCTTCATCCTCTGCGCCGACGGCTATGCCTGGGTGCCCTCGCGGCCGAAATAGCCGTTTTCTTTCGAAGAAAACGGGCCGGAAAAATCGAATTTTTCCGAAACGGAATTTTCGAAAAATTCCGCCCCCGCGATGATGCGCCGGGAGCGTTCCGGCCGGGCAAACCCGCTTGCGCTTCGGGCCATGCCGTCGCAGGCTGCCGGCAAAAGGAGGCCCTCAATGACTGTCACCGACCTGCGCCCCAACATGGATCACTGGCAAGAGCGTGTCGATCTTGCCGCCGCCTTTCGCTGGACCGCGCGGCTCGGAATGCACGAGGGCGTCGCCAATCACTTCTCGCTCGCCATAAACGAGGACGGCACGCGCTTCCTGATGAACCCCAACCAGAGGCATTTCTCACGCATCAAGGCCTCCGATCTCATCGTGGTCGATGCGGCAGATCCCGAAACTCTTGACGGCCCCGACGCGCCCGACCCGACGGCCTGGGGCCTGCATGGCGGGTTGCACCTCAATTGCCCCCAGGCCCGCTGCGCCATGCATGTGCATTCGATCTTCGCCACGGTGCTGGCCTCGCTCGAAGACAGCCGCCTTCCGCCCATCGACCAGAATTGTGCCACCTTCCACAACCGCTACGTGATCGACGAAAATTATGGCGGGCTGGCTTTCGAAGAGGAGGGAGAACGCTGTGCGCAGCTTTTCTCCGACCCGCAGAAGAAGGTCATGATCATGGGCAATCACGGCGTGCTCATCATCGGCCAGAATGTCGCGGAGACGTTCAATCGCCTCTATTATTTCGAGCGCGCCGCCGAGACCTATATCCGTGCTCTGCAAACGGGCCGGCCGCTGCGTGTCCTTCCCGATGACATTGCCGAGAAGACCGCGCGCGAGTTGGAAACCTATCCCGAGCAGGACGCGCGCCATCTTGGCGAGCTGAAAGCCATCCTCGATGACGAGGGCTCCACCTACGCAAGCTGACCCCGCCCTATGGGGAACGCGCCTTGGAGCCGGCCGGCGACCGGCACAACTCTGCCGAGTGTTGCGCCTGCAGCATTCTCATCATTGCGTAGAACTGGGTTTATCGCCTATGATGAGAAAATATAGTTTTTACGAACCCGTTGTCCGAGCCACGCTTGCCGCGGCTCATGTTGTCAGTCAAACGCCGGAGCTTGTTGCGAATGGTTTCACTCGATTTTGCGACCCGGCTCTCTCGCCAGCAAAAGCGGCTCATTTTCCTGGCCATCGACATGGCCACCATTCCCTTCGCCATCGTTGCAGCCTTGCTGGTTACGGGCGCAGAATACTCCCAGCCGGGCATAACGGCTCTCAGCTTCGCACTGATGGCCGCGGCAGGGCTGCTCAGCCATCAAATCGGCCTCAACCGAATCAAGCTCAACTCCTACGAAATCCAGGGCATTGTCCGGACAGCGAAGTTCGCCGGGGCGCTTGGCGCGCTTGCCTTCGCGAGCAACCTCCTGCTGGCCAGCGTCGAGGGGTGGCAATTCTACGCCGCCTTCACGATGGTCCTCATGCTGGCCACGGTCGCGATCCGCATGATTTTGCGGGAAATCCTGATTCGCCTCTATCGGCGCGGAAATGACCGGACGCGCATCCTTGTCTATGGGGCGAGCCAGACAGGCGAGCAGCTTGCCATGGCGCTTCAGTCAGATGAATCGCTTCAGCTCGTCGCCTTCATCGACGAGAACCCGACTCTGCAAAGCCTGATGATCGCCGGTCTGCCGGTCTACGCGCCGATGAAACTTGCCGATCTGGTCGAGAAGGAGCGTATCGACAGGATCGTCCTGACGCTGCCCTCCGCCTCCCAGATCGAACAGGCACGTCTCGCCTACAAGCTCAGGGGGCTCGGCTGCGAGGTTCATTCCCTGCCGAGTTTCGCAACACTGCTGGGTCAGGGCGCGCTCGGCTCCAAGGCCACACCCGTCGCCATTCACGATCTGCTGGGGCGCGGTCATCTCTCCGATGAGCTGCCGACCGTCGCCGACAGCTATAGCGGCAAGCGTGTTCTCATCACCGGGGCGGGCGGCTCGATCGGCTCCGAACTCTGCCGCCAGATTTCGGGCTGTTCGCCGAAATCCATCGTGCTGTTCGATCACTCCGAACTGGCGCTCTACAACGTTCACAAGGAGCTCGCAGAGCTAACCGACGATATCGAGGTAATACCGGTGCTCGGCTCCGTCACCGACAAGGCCGTTGTCGAGAGCGTGCTGCTAAAGCACGGGATCGAGACAGTCCTGCACGCCGCCGCCTACAAACACCTGCCCCTGGTGGAAGACAACGCCATCGCGGGCCTGTTCAACAATGTCGTCGGCACAAAGGTCGTGGCCGACGCGGCCCGAAAGGCGCGCGTGGAACGCTTCATCCTGATCTCGACGGACAAGGCCGTCCGCCCCAAGAACGTCATGGGCGCCTCGAAGCGCCTGGCCGAGCTCGTCGTGCAGGATCTCGCATCGCGCCCCAGCGATACGCGGTTCTCCATGGTGCGTTTCGGTAATGTGCTCGGCTCCTCCGGCTCGGTGATCCCGCTTTTCGAGGAGCAGATCGCCCGCGGTGGCCCGATCACACTGACCCATAATGAAGTCACTCGCTATTTCATGACCATCTCCGAAGCGGCGAGGCTCGTGCTGCTCGCCGGAAGCTATTCACGCGGCGGGGATGTCTTCGTGCTCGACATGGGCGAGCCTGTCCCGATCGCCAAGCTTGCGCGGCAGATGATCGAAGCCTCGGGCTACAGCGTGCGGGACGAAGCAAACCCGGGCGGCGATATCGCCATCGAAGTCACTGGGCTGCGTCAGGGTGAGAAACTGCATGAGGAGCTGCTCATTTCCTCGGACATGCTCACCACGCCCCACCCGAAGATTCTCCGGGTGCAGGAAAGCTCTCTGAGCGAAATAGAGGTGGCCAATGCCGTGCGCGACATTCGCCTCGCGATCGAGGGCTATGACGACACGCTGGCGCGCTCCGTTGTTCGCCAATGGATCGACAAGGACGCGAAGCGCGCGGAAACAGACGGCGCTCCCGCGATCAGCTGACCGAAGCGTTTCGCCAAAACCACAATCACTGCTCTTGGCGAAGCGCGGCGCGCGGATTGAACTTGGCGCGCACTGCGCTTCCATGAGTTTTTCGAGCAGAAGGCGTGACAGCTTGGTCAATCGCTGGTGAAGTAGTCGCTCCGCCCGACGGAAACATATGCGTCGAACCCCGCGCGCTTGGCGTCCTTCTCCGAGTAGATGTTTCTCAGATCGGCCAGTCGCGGCGTGTTCATCTTCTTCGCGATGCGCTGGAGATCGAGCGCGCGGAACTCGTTCCACTGGGTCAGGATCACGATGAGGTCAGCGTTCTGCGCCGCCTTGTAGGCGTCCTCGGCCCAGTTCACGCCGGGCAACAGCTCCTCACCTTCGCGGCGCCCCTGCGGGTCGACAACCCGCACCTTGGCACCGCCCCCGATCATCGCCGGAACGATCTTGAGAGAGGGCGCGGCGCGCATGTCGTCAGTGTCGGGCTTGAAAGTGACGCCGAGCACCGTGATGATCTTGCCGTTGAAACTGCCGCCCACCATGTCGAGCAGCTTCTCGATCATCCGTTCCTTGATCTCCTCGTTGACCTTGATGACCGTCTCGGTGATTTGCATCGGCAGGCCATGTTCCTGACCGATGCGCGCCAGCGCCTTGGTGTCCTTGGGAAAGCACGAGCCGCCATAGCCCGGCCCCGCATGGAGGAACTTGTTGCCGATCCGCCCGTCGAGGCCCATGCCCTTGGCAACCTGCTTCACATCCGCGCCGGTCCGCTCGCAGAGCGCGGCGATCTCGTTGATGAAGGTGACTTTCGTCGCAAGGAAGGAATTGGCCGCGTATTTGATCATCTCCGCGCTTTCCAGATCGGTCGTGACGATGGGAAAATCGCGCAGGTAGAGCGGGCGGTAGATGTCGCGCATCACCTCGGCGGCGCGCTCGCTCTGCACACCGACGACAACGCGGTCGGGCTTCATGAAGTCGTCGATCGCCGCGCCTTCGCGGAGGAACTCGGGGTTGGACGCGACATCGAACTCAAGCTTTGGGTTGGCCTTGCGCACCGCCTGCTTGACCTGCCGGTTGGTGCCCACCGGCACGGTCGATTTGGTGACGATGACGGCATAGTCCTTGAGCAGTCCGGCGACTTCCTGCGCCGCGGCCATCACGTAGGTCAGATCGGCATGGCCATCGCCCCGCCGCGAGGGCGTCCCGACGGCGATGAAAACGGCCTCGACATCCTCGAGCGCCGCTTCCAGATCGGTCGTGAAGGACAGCCGGCCGGCCTCGACATTCTTGGCCAGAAGCTGCTCGAGCCCCGGCTCGTAGATCGGCACCTCGCCGCGCTCCAGCATCTCGATCTTCGAAGGGTCCTTGTCGACGCAGATCACGTCATGCCCAAAGTCGGAAAAACATACACCTGAAACGAGGCCGACATACCCCGTGCCAATCATCGCGATCTTCATTTGCTCAACTGCCCTTCATTTTAGGCGAACTTTTCATCGAAGCGCCGCTCACTGTCAACGCGGCAGAAACAATCCCGGAACTCTTGGCGCAAAAATGTAACCTTTCCCTGAAGCCCGCCAAAGCAGGCCATCACAAGGACGCTTCCGGCCTGAAATCCTGCGGGATGGTATCGCGCCCTTCAAGCACCAGCTCGGCCATCACCTCGCCAACCTTGATTGCCATGCCGAAGCCGATCTTGAAACCGCCATTGGCGATGAATTGCCCCGCGTGAATCGGATGCGCCCCGAGCATCGGCGCGCGGCTCTTCGTCCTCGGCCGCACACCTGCCCAGCGCTCGATCACTTCCGCACCCTCAAGCGCCGGGACGGCCGCCCGCGCCCGGACGATCACCGAATCGAGCTGTGCGTCGGTCTCTGTCGGGCTGGAATAGTCTCGCTCGCTCGTCGAACCCACGGCAACAGTGCCGTCCCAATGCGGCACGATATGGACCCCATCGACGAATATCTGGGGCGCGTCGCGCATGTCGAAGCGCAGCAACGCGCCCTGCCCCTTCACGCCGTTTCCGACCGTTCTGCCGAAATGCGCCGAGAGCTCCTCGAGGCCCTGAACGCCAGTGGCATGGATCACCTGCCCCTGCTCGCCGCCGTCCGGTACGATGCGCCCTCCGCGCCGGATGATTGCCGCTGCCAACGCCTTGCAGGCCTGCCGGGGGGCCATGCGCGCGGTCAGCGTGTCGAAGACGAAAAGGCCGGTCGGGCTTTCCGGAAGCGGCGAATCCAGCTCGTCACCGCTGACGACGCGCCACTCCGCCTTGCCCTGCCAGAGCTCCCTCGCGCTCTCCGCGCGAGCGCGGGCAAGCTCCTCGGCGCGTGTGTCAGCGAGCGGCTGCACCCGCCCGGTGCGGGCATAACTCGTCTCTATTCCGGCCCAATCAGCCACTTTCTGCCAGAAGGCCTCCCCCGCGATCAGGCTCTCGAACTGGAAGGCTTTCTTCTCGTTCCAGTTCTCCGGAACATGCGGCGCGAGCGCCCCGACGATCCCACCGCTGGCCCCGGCACCGATACCGCCCGGGTCGATCACCTGCACCGATGCGCCCCGCTCAAGGCATTCCCAGGCAATGCTCAGCCCGAAAATCCCCGCGCCTCTCACCGTCACATCTGCCATTGCCATTCTCCCGTCGCGGCTGCATCCTCGCGCTGCTTTACGCTTTATCGGATCACGCCCCCATGAACCAGTCTGCCGATCTTACATGGCGCGACGGCCAGGTGCCTGTCTCCAGCCGCTTCGATGATCCCTATTTCAGCCTCGAGAACGGTCTCGCGGAGACAAATCATGTCTTTCTCGCGGGCAATGGTCTGCCGGGCCGCTTCACCGACGGGTTTCATATCGCCGAGCTGGGCTTCGGCACCGGGCTCAACCTGCTGGCCGCGCTGAAGCTCTGGCGTGAGGCGGGGCAGGCGGGCAAACTGCACTATACCAGCTTCGAGGCCTTCCCGATGCGCCCCGAAGACATGCAGACGGCGCAAGCCGCCTTCCCCGAGATCGCCGCTCTGAGCGCAGAGCTCATGCCTTTCTTCACAGGCGGCGAAACCGCCTTCGAGCTCGATGATCTGCGCGTCACACTTGTCGTGGGGGATGCCCGCAAAACAGTCTCTGACATGGCGCAAAAGGCCGATGCCTGGTTCCTTGACGGCTTCGCTCCAGCCCGAAATCCCGAGCTCTGGGAGCCTCCGCTTCTCGCAGATGTCTGCGCACAGACCGCGCCGCAAGGCACGGCCGCGACCTACACCGCCGCAGGCGCCGTGCGCCGCGCGCTGGGCGAGGCCGGCTTCGCCGTCGAGCGCCGCCCCGGCTATGGCCGCAAGCGCCACATGACCGTCGCAAGAAAGCCCTGACATGGACCAAAGCAACACCCGCCTCGGCATCCTGCTCATGATCGCGACGACATTCGTCTTCGCCGCGCAGGACGGTATCTCCCGCCATCTCGCGGGCGAATACAACGTGCTGATGGTCGTGATGATCCGCTACTGGTTCTTCGCGGCCTTCGTCATGGCCGTTGCCGGGCGCAAGGCAGGCGGGTTGCGCGCGGCCGCCGCCACGCGCCAACCCTTCCTGCAGGTTTTCCGAGGCCTGCTGCTCGCCACCGAAATCTGCATCATGATCTACGGCTTCACGCTCCTCGGCCTTGTCGAGAGTCACGCCGTGTTCACAAGCTACCCGCTCATCATTGCCGCCCTGTCCGGCCCCATCCTCGGCGAAGCCGTGGGCTGGCGGCGCTGGCTGGCGATCTTCGTGGGCTTCGTCGGTGTGCTGATCATTCTCAAGCCCGGCTTCGGCGTCTTTGCGCCTGCCGCCATCGTCCCGCTCATCGCCGCGCTTCTTTTCGCGCTCTACGGCCTGCTTACCCGCTTCGCGGCCCGCAAGGACAGCACGGCAACCTCCTTCTTCTGGACAGGTGTCACCGGCGCCGTGATGATGACGGCCGTCGGGATCGCCTACTGGGAGCCTATGACAGGCCCGGACTGGGCCTGGATGGGCGTGCTCTGCATCACGGGCGCGCTCGGGCACTGGCTTCTGATCAAGACCTACGAGGTCGCCGAGGCCAGCTCGGTTCAGCCCTTCGCCTATTTCCAGCTCGTCTTCGGCGCGGTGATCGGGGTCTTCGTCTTTGCCGAGACCATCGAGGCCAACGTGGCCTTCGGCGCGCTCATCATCATCAGCGCGGGGCTCTTCAACTTCTGGCGCGAGCGCCGCCGCGCCGCGCGGCTGGCTTAGCAGCGTCACAAATCCTCAGCAGTTCACCTGATCGTCGCGCCGATGAGCTCTTCGGAGAAGGGCACGGGATGCGCCTTGCGCCCCAGCCGCGCGCGATAGACCGGAAGCGATTCGGCCACGCGCATCACGTAATTCCGCGTCTCGTTGAAGGGGATGTGCTCGATCCAATCGATCACGTCCATCTCGCCCTGGCGCGGGTCGCCCCGCTCGGCCATCCAGCGCTCGGGCCGCGACGGCCCCGCGTTATAGCCCGCGCCGATCACGACGATATTACCGCCGAATCGCTCCGCCAGCTTCGCGAGGTAGGCCGAGCCGAGCGCGGCGTTGTAGCGCCAGTCATTGATGACATCGCCCTGCACATGCGCCCGCCCGATCTCCCGCGCCGTCTCCGCTGCCGTGGCGGGCATGAGCTGCATCAGCCCCTCCGCCCCCGCGCCGCTGCGAACATGCGGGTCGAACTCGGATTCGCGCCGCGCGATGGCCAGCGCCAGCTCCATCGGCACAGGCAGTTCCATCTCGGCCATCGGGTGCAGCGCGTAGTAATGCCCCGGCAGCACGATCCCCCGCCTTGCGGCGGCCTTGCCCAGCATCACTTGCAGATGCGGCGCGCCGATATCCGCGGCCATGTTGCCGAGCTGCCCGAGGCTGCGCCGGTCGGCCCCCTCGGCCAGCGCCAGAAGGAAGCGCTCGGCAAGGCTCAGCCGGTCGTTCTTGACCGCGAGGATCACGATCTGCGCCATCTCGCTGCCTGCGAAATCGGCCTGCTGCCAGGCCGGGAAATACTCGACCCCGGCCAGGTCCGGATCAGTCTCTAACCCTGCCCGTTCCGCCGCCAGCAGCCCGTAAAAGCTGGTCTGGTGCTCGGCCCCTTTCGCATAGGCCGCCTGCGCCTCCTCCGCACGGCCCAACGCCGCCTGCGCCTCGCCTGTCCAGAATCCGGCGCGGCCCTGCGAGATCGGCGTCTCCACCGCCGCTGCAAAGCGCTCGAAATGGGCCAGCGCCCGCTCCGGCCCTTCGAGCTTACGCAGGCTGAGATACCCCGCAAGCCACTCGAGATCGGCGAAGGCGGCGCCCGCATGCAGCCCGTGATTCAGCGTCAGCGCATAGGCCGTCTCGGCATCCCCCTCGCGCATGAGCTGGCGCGCGAGGCTGCGCCGCCAGCCTGCCCAGCGGCGCGGCTCGCCGAGCGTGGCCGCTGCGCTGCGCTTGGTCATCAACTCGATCGCGCGCGCCTTGCTGCCGCGACGGTAGTTCCAGAGAAACTCCTCGTAGGCGAGGCCGGGATGGCCGCGCAGCGCCTCGGGCACAAGCCCGATCAGCGCCTCGGGGTCGCTCTCTCCCGCGCGCAGCCCCTGGCGCGCCTTGGCCAGGAGCCGCTGGCCCTCGCTGACAAGCGGCAGCATCAATTGGACATCGCCCGACAGGTCCCGCCAGAGTGCCATGTCGAGCCGCGCCGCGTAATGCGGGGCGAGCAGATCGCCGTGGCGCTCCAGGAACGCCGCGTGCTGCGCCGACGTCAGGTCGAAACTGCGCCAGGCGAGAACAAGCGAGGCCTCCGCCTCTCCGCGCCGCCCCGCCCGCAAGAGGGCGCCTGCATGAGCCAGAACGCCATCGCCCGTCTGCGGCGGATACATGTCGAAGAAGGCAAGCGTCTGCGCATCCGGAAGATCCCCGATCCGGTCTTCCATGCGCGCGAACATAAGCGCCAGCCCCGGCCAATCGGGCCGCGCTTCGGCAAATTCGAGAACCTCTCGGGCATCCCCCTGCCCCGCGCGCAGCCGCACCCATTCGATCAGCGCGCGCGCCTCCGGCCCGGCCTTGGCCGCGATGAGATCTGCCTCCTCCCAGTTCCCGCGCGCCGTCGCCTCAAGCGCCCGGCTGAACGGGCGCGGCGCAGCGGGTGGCTCGGAAAAGGCGGGGGAAACCTGCAAAACAAGGCACAAAACAGCGCTCAGGCGCATAAACATCTCTTGCATTTCTCCCTATGAGACAGGATAGATCGCCCCGAGCCTACAGCGCCCGAGCCTCACAGCTCAAATCACGAAAGACGGCGCTGCGGCTCACGGCAAAACATCGCCGCGCGTCATGTGCGGCGCACCGCAAACAAAGGAGCGTATCATGTTCAAGGGATCTATGCCTGCACTGGTCACGCCGTTCAAGAACGGCGCGCTGGATGTCGATACGCTCAAACAACTGGTCGAATGGCATATCGGCGAAGGCAGCCACGGTCTCGTTCCGGTCGGCACGACAGGTGAAAGCCCGACGCTCACCCATTCCGAGCATGACGAGGTCGTCGAGATCGTCGTGAAGGCCGCCGCAGGCCGCGTGCCCGTCATCGCGGGGGCAGGCTCGAACAACACGCTCGAATCGATCCGCCTCGCGCAGGCCGCCGAAAAGTCAGGGGCCGATGGCATCCTCGTCGTGACGCCCTATTACAACAAGCCGACACAGGCCGGCATGATCGCGCATTTCCGCGCCGTGCATGATAGCTGCGAGCTGCCGATCATCATCTACAACATCCCCGGCCGCTCGGTTGTGGACATGCTGCCCGAGACAATGGGAGAGCTCGCCAAGCTGCCGCGCATCGTCGGCGTCAAGGACGCCACGGGCGATCTGGCCCGCGTGCCACAGCAGCGCCTCAGCTGCGGGACGGATTTCATCCAGCTCTCCGGCGAGGATGGCACGGCGCTGGGCTTCAACGCCCATGGCGGCACGGGCTGCATCTCCGTGACGGCCAATGTCGCGCCCAAGCTCTGTGCGGAGTTCCAGGAGGCCACGCTCGCGGGCGACTATGCCAAGGCGCTCGAGCTGCAAGACCGGCTGATGCCGCTGCATATCGCCATTTTCAGGGAGCCGGGCCTCGCGGGCGCGAAATACGCCATGTCGCGGCTGGGGCTTTGCAGCGACGAAGTGCGCCTGCCGCTCCTGTCGGTGAGCGAAGGCACCGCCGCAATCATCGACGATGCCATGCGCCACGCAGGGCTGATGAACTGACACGGCGGCGGGGCCCGGAATTTTTCGAAAATTCCGGCCCGTTTTCTTCGAAAGAAAACGGCTTCAGAACGTCTGGAGCGTCACACCGGCAGCTTCGAGCCTCATACGGATCGCCTTCGCCATCTCCACGGCCTCGGGCGTATCGCCATGAAGGCAGATCGTGTCGATCTTCGCGGGGATGCGCTTGCCGCTCCGAGAAATGATCGCGCCTTCGCGCAGCATGCCGAGGATACGCTCTGCCGCCATGCCTGCATCATGCAGCACGGCACCCTTCCTTGAACGGTCGACAAGCGTCGCATCATCCTCGTAGGCGCGGTCGGCGAATATCTCGCCGACCCAATTCGCGCCGAGGTCCTCGACCGCTTTCTGCTGCGCGGTCTCGCAAAGCACCATCAGGATGATCTCCGGGTCGACCCGCAGCGCCGTCTCGTAGCAAAGCCGCGCGAGCGCAATGTCCTCGGAGGCCATGTTCGACAGCGCGCCATGCAGCTTGAAATGCCTGACCTGCGCGCCCACCTGCGCCCCGATCCCCTTTGCCGCGCCAAGCTGGTAGGCGATGAGGCTCTGCAGCTCCTCCGCGCCGAGGCTCATCCGCCGCCGCCCGAACCCCAGAAGATCGGCAAAGCCCGGATGCGCGCCGATTCCGACGCCTTTTTCATGTGCCATGCGCATGGTCGCAGTCATCACGTCAGGATCGCCCGCATGACTGCCGCAGGCGATATTGGCCGAGGTGATCGTGTCCAGGAGCGCCGCGTCGTCGCCCATCCGCCAGGGCCCGAATCCCTCGCCCATGTCCGAATTGAGATCGACCGTGATAGCCATGACGTTGCCCTTTCTCTGCCTGCCGCCACGCTAGACCAACGCCGCGTGGATGTCATGAGGCCGTGTTTCCGATTGGCGTCAAGAAGGCCTCCGGCAGACGCCTCATGTCGCAAATGAGAAGCCTTGATTCGTTTCCGCCTCCGTGGTCATCGCCGTCCCGGACAAGTATGCATCGACACCGAGGGAGGGCGGATGCTCGAAATCTGGGAAGGCATGAAGGCCGCGGGCTGGCTGATCGTCAGCCTCGACCCCGATCTCATCGAGATCGCGGGGCGCTCGCTCGTGGTCACGCTCTCGGCCGTTTTCATCTCCTGCCTCATCGCCCTGCCGCTCGGGGCATGGCTCGCCGTCTCGCGCTATCGCTTTCGCCGCGTCGTCATCGCCGTGCTCAACGCGCTGATGGGCCTGCCGCCCGTGGTTGTCGGCCTCTTCGTCTATCTGCTGCTCTCGCGCTCCGGGCCTTTCGGCGTCTTCGGCCTCCTGTTCACACCCTCGGCCATGATCATCGCGCAGGTCATCATACTGACACCGCTCATCGCCTCCATCGCCCACCAGGCCATCCGCGATCTCTGGGCCGAGTATCACGACCTGCTCATCTCACTCAACACGACCCGCCTGCAACGCATCAGGACCCTGCTCTGGGACGGGCGCCGCGCGCTGCTCACGGCGGCGCTGGC
The DNA here is from genome assembly GCA_003417655.1 of Rhodobacteraceae bacterium 63075. Lineage (GTDB taxonomy): Bacteria > Pseudomonadota > Alphaproteobacteria > Rhodobacterales > Rhodobacteraceae > Lentibacter. Next base: position 256,225 of record QVMW01000001.1, on the reverse strand, counting down.
GGGGTTCGGGCGCGGGATCGGCGAGGTCGGAGCGATCATGATCGTCGGCGGCAATATCGACCACGTCACCCGCGTGATGACAACGGCCATCGCGCTGGAGACCAGCAAGGGCGACTTCGCGCTGGCCATCGGCCTCGGCCTCGTGCTGATCGGGCTGGCGCTCGCTGTGAACCTGGCGATTCACTTTCTCTCCGGCACGGAGGTGCGCGACAGATGGTGAGCCTGCTTCCGATCACGGCCCGCGGCGTCAACGTCATCCGCAATGGCAAGACGCTGCTGGCGCCGCTCGACCTCGAGCTTTCGGGGGGCGGGCTGACCATCGTGCTCGGCCCCAACGGCGCGGGCAAGAGCACGTTGCTGCGCGTCCTACACGGGCTGGAGCGCCCGAGCGAAGGGCGCGTGCGCTACGCTTGCGCGCGCGCCGAGGCCTTCAAGCGGCAGGCCTTCGTCTTCCAGGCGCCGATCATGCTCCGCCGCACGGCGCTGGCCAACCTCGCCTACCCCCTGCGCGTGCATGGGCAGGGCCGCGCCGAGGCCGAGAAACAGGCTCTAACTTGGCTCGAAACGATCGGTCTGGGCGAGCACGGCCAGATCCGCGCCAGCCGCCTGTCGGGCGGCGAGCGGCAGAAACTCGCCCTCGCCCGCGCCCTCATCCGCAAGCCCGAGCTGCTCTTTCTCGACGAGCCCTGCGCCAATCTCGATGGCCAGTCGATCCGCGATATCGAAGCGATCCTGCAAGATGTGCGCGCCAGCGGCACGCGGCTCGTGATGGCCACGCATGACCTCGGGCAGGCCCGGCGGCTGGCCGATGATGTCCTCTTTCTGCATGGCGGGCGCGTCCTCGAACAGGGCGCGGCAGACGCGTTTTTCAACGCCCCGCAGACACCCCAAGCCAAGGCGTTCCTTCAAGGAGACCTCGTGATATGATCCGCAAGGCCCTGACGGCTGCCGCAACGGCCCTCATCACCGGCGCTGCCTCGGCGGATGATCTCAAGATGGCCGTGACCACATCGTTCCACAATTCCGGCCTTTCCGACATCCTGCTGCCCGAGATCCGGAAGGGTATCGGCCTCGAAGTCCAGCTTGTCGTCGTTGGAACGGGTCAGGCCATCCGTCTCGGCGAAGCGGGCGATGTCGATGCGATCCTCGTGCATGCGCGCAAGGCCGAAGAAGCCTTTCTCGAAGGCGGCTATGGCACGCACCGCCGCGAGATCATGTATAACGACTTCGTCATCATCGGCCCCGGCAGCGACCCTGCGGACGTCTCTGACACGGCCGAAACAGCCGCAGAAGCGCTGCAAGGCATCGCCGAGGCAGAGGCCCCCTTCGTCAGCCGGGGCGATGACAGCGGCACCCACAAGAAGGAGCTTTCTCTGTGGGAGAGCGCGGGAATCAGCGAGGAAAGCCGCGACCCGAGCTGGTATAACGAGGCTGGCGCCGGCATGGGCGCAACGCTCAACACCGCCGCAGGGCTCAACGCCTACGTTCTCGCCGACCGGGCGAGCTGGCTCAATTTCGGCAACAAGCAGTCCCTGGAGCTGCTCTTTTCAGGCGATCCGGTCCTGTTCAACCAGTATGCCTATATCCCGGTGAACCCCGAAATGCACGGCCATGTGAAACATGACCTGGCGCTGAAGCTCGAAGGCTGGCTGACAAGCCCCCGCGCGGCGGAGCTGATCGACGGCTACAAGCTGAGCGGCGAACAGCTCTTCACCTTCAACGCCGAGCAGATGCAGGAGGTCGCGGAGTAACCGCTGCTACTGGTTGAAAACACGGCTTGGGTGTAGCTCACCAGCCTTGAACATCCCGACCGCGACAGCGCGGCCATCGAAACTCGCCCAGGCTTCATCGCCATATTCGATGCCCTGGGCGATCACCATGCCCGGGTTGCCGTTGCGCAGCCGCGCCGCGCCCTGCTCGGTCGCCTTCACTTCCGGCAACTCGTCGAGTCCTGTTTCAAGGGGCAGGACATGCTCGTCCAGCTCCGGCTTCTGCGCCATGCGTTCGATCTCGTCCCAGCTCAGGCCCTGTTCAGCCTCGAAAGGGCCGGACCAGTCTCTACGCAGGCGCAAAACATGCCCCAGACAGCCCAGCTTCTCGCCCAGATCACGGGCGATGGCGCGCACGTAGCCGCCCTTGCCGCAGGTCATTTCGAGCGTGACATGGTCCGCATCGGGCCGGTCCACCATCACCAGCTCCTCGACCCAGAGCGGCCGCGCCTCGATCTCCACCTCCTCGCCGTCGCGCGCCAGCTTGTAGGCGCGCTGACCGTCGATCTTGACGGCGGAGAATTTCGGCGGGACCTGCATGATCTCGCCCACGAAGCCGAGCAGCGCCTCCTTGATTTCCGCGTCCGAGGGGCGCAGCTCGGACCGCGCGATCACTTCGCCCTCGGCGTCGTCGGTGTTCGTGGCCTCGCCCAGCTTGACATCGAAAGTATAGGCCTTCAGCGCATCGGTGATGTAGGGGACGGTCTTCGTCGCCTCGCCCAGGGCCACGGCCAGAACGCCCGTCGCCTCCGGATCGAGCGTGCCGGCATGTCCGGCCTTCTTCGCCTGAAGCGCCCAGCGCACCTTGTTGACGACGGCTGTCGATGTCAGGCCCGCGGGCTTGTCAACGACAAGCCAGCCGGAAATGTCGCGCCCCTTGCGTTTGCGTCCCATGCTTTGCCCCTTCCGTTTGAAGCGCGTCTCGTAGCCGCGCGCGGCCAGCCCGTCAATCGGCGCTTTGCACCACGCCCACGATCGGCCCCAGCGGGAAGCCCGTGTCGGCCCGGCCAAGGTCCGGCGCGTAAAGGCGGGAGATGTTGCCATCGAAGTAAAGCGCCTGCGGCAGGCCGAGGCCATCGCGCATGAAGGAGGCGAACTCGTGGAACGTGACCTTGTCATTCGAGATCACGAAGACAGCGCGCTTACCGTCCGCGCTCGTGCCGACACCGTTGCGGATGAAGCGGCTGTCACTGTCTTTGAGAAACCGCGGGTGCAGCGCCCCGTCGATCACCAGCATCGGCCCGGACTGAGTTGCATGAAGACACTCCGGCGCCTGCTCGATGAAGCGCCGTGTCTCGATCACGTCGGCGCGGCCCTTCCGAATGCAAAAGACGCCGTTGGGCAGAAGGCCGAAATTTCCCGGCCCGGCATTGGGGATCACGCGCTGAAGCTCTATGCCGTTCTCGACGTAATGCCCGACGGGCCTGCGATCCTCGTGATACATGCCCGCGTTCATGGCGAAGGCAAGCTTCGCGCCTTCCGCTTCCAGCGCGTCATCGACGGCGAAGAACTGCCCCAGCAGCTTGCCGCTCTCGTCCTTGTAGAAGAGCCTCAGCTCCTCTTCTGCGGCCGCCACCTCGCAAACCGTGTAGGACGTGCCGCGATACATGCGATCGTCACAACTCACCGCCCCTGCCTGCGCGGCAACCACCGCCAGCAGCGCGGCCAGAAACGCCCTAATCGTCGTCATCTTCGCCCAAGTCGCGCTTGACCTCGTCGCGCTCGAAAATCTCGCGCGTCGCATCCATCTGGTCGAATGTCTCATCGAGCCGGAAGCGCAGATCAGGGGTGAACTTGAGCCCCACCTTCTTGCCGATGACGCGGCGCAGCTCGGTCTTGTTGCGCTTGAGATAGCCGATCACCTCGTCTCGCCCCTGTCCGCCGAGCGGCAGCACAAAAGCCGTGGCGATCTTGAGATCGGGAGAGCAGCGCACCTCGCCGACAGTCACCGAGAGCCTGTTGAGCTCGGGGTCGTGCAGATCGCCCTGCGCCAGCACCTGCGCCAGCGTTCGGCGGATGAGCTCGCCGACGCGAAGTTGCCTTTGGGAAGGGCCGGAGCCCTCGTGGAATGTGTTCTTTGCCATGGGTGTGGCCTAATCGCTCTGCAATGCTTTGCCAAGCGTGCATTGCTTTTGTATGCAGGCACTCAGCAAGTATTTACCGGAGTTCATCATGTCGCAATTGCCAGGCATCGTCATCACGGGCGCCACGGGCCGCATGGGCCAGATGCTGGTGCGCCAGGTCGCCACATCGGACAAGGCGCGCCTCGTCGGGGCGATCGAGCGCGAGGGCCACGAGGCGCTCGGCAGCGACATCGGCGAGATCGCCGGGCTCGGCGCTCTCGGCGTCACGCTCGAGGATGACCCGCTGCCCGCCTTCTCCCGCGCGCAGGCGGTGATTGACTTCACTTCCCCCGCCGCAACGCTGGAGTTCGCCGCCCTCGCCGCGCAGGCCCGCGCCGTCCATGTGATCGGGACGACAGGCATGAGTGACGACGAGATCGCGCAGCTCGAGCCCGCCTCGCGCCATGCCGTCATCATCCGCGCGGGCAACATGAGCCTCGGGGTCAACCTGCTCACGCAGCTCACCCGCAAGGTCGCCGAGGCGCTCGACGAGGACTATGACATCGAGGTGATCGAGGCCCATCACAACCAGAAGGTCGATGCGCCCTCGGGCACCGCTCTGATGCTCGGAGAGGCGGCGGCGCAGGGGCGCGGCAAGCCGCTGAACGCGCTGCGCGACAGCGGGCGCGACGGGATCACCGGCGCGCGCAAGAAGGGCGATATCGGCTTCTCGGCAATCCGCGGGGGCGATATCGTGGGCGAGCATGACGTGATGTTCGCCGCCGCCGGTGAGCGGATCATCCTGCGTCATGTCGCCTCGGACCGCTCCGTCTTCGCCCGTGGCGCGCTGAAGGCCGCGCTCTGGGGTCAGGACAAGGCTCCCGGCCAGTATGACATGATCGACGTTCTGGGGCTGTGAGACCAGGAGCGCCGTTTCAGACGACTGGCTTGCAAAGGCGTTTCGTCATCGCAGCAGAAGATTCAATTCGACCCTGACTCTGCAAAGTCCCATTCGGCTGCATGTCTCCGGCAGGATCGTCTAGATATCGACGCTTTGCAGATCTTCAGCGATTCCACATTCGTCTCCGAACTCCGCGCGCATTAATGACATCGCAGCAGCGTGGTGTTCATCGGAGTCCATATGCACGCGAAAATGCGTGAGCAGAAGGCGGCGAACACCGGCGGCCCTTGCCATCCGCGCGATCTCTGCCGGCGTCGGGGTGAGGGGCCGCATGAGCTCATGGGCCGCTTCGCCATCCAGCCTATAGCACCAGTGCAAGAGCAGATCGGCCCCGGTGGCCAGTTCGCTCAGCGCGTCACAAAGCCCGGCATCTCCGGAATAGACGAATTTCCGGCCCCGGGATACAACCGCGAAGCCCATGCAATCCAGGGCGGGTTGGGCATGCGGCACCTCGCAGGAGCGCAGCGACCAGCCGTTGCCCTCAAGCGAGAACCCCGGCTCCACCTCCGTGACGACGGGGGAGGGCCACGGGCGGGGCAGGCTGCCCCCGCGCGCCTTCCAGACTTCCTGGCTGGGCAAGAGCTCGGTTCGGGCGCGCAGATCATGCGAGAGCACACCCCGGGGGCCGAAATTGCCCTGCGTGATCTGCGTGATCGGGGACGGCCCAAACACCTGAAGCGGCGCTGCGCCTTCGTCCCAGGCTGCATGGACCAGCCGGGCATAGTCCATCATGTGATCGGAATGCAGATGGCTGAAGAAAAGATGGGTAATGTCCGACGGCCTGCGTCCCGAGCGCAGCAAATTGTCGAAGACACCGCCGCCGCAATCGAAAAGGATCGTGTCGCCGCCCACCTCCAGAAGATAGCCCGATGAGGCGCGGCGCGCGTAGGCTTCGGGCGTGCCTGAGCCGAGGATGGTCAGCTTCATGGGGTCACAGCTCCGGAGGGGGCGTCGCGGCGGGGGCACCAAGCCGCAGAGCCTTTTCGCGGCCGCCATAGCGCGCGATCATCTCGGCCTGATCAGCGAAGGCCTGGGCGTCCGCTGCTTCAGGGTCGACGATCTGCCGAAGTTCGGCCTGCATCATGGCAAGCGTCTCCGCATGGGCCGGGTCAGTGGCCAGATCGGTGGTTTCCTCAGGGTCTGCGTGCAGGTCGAAGAGCTCAGGCGCGAAGCCGATATAGGTGTTCAGCTTCCAGCGCCCCTTGCGCAGCATGAACGCCCCCGAGACGGCCCCGGCGGCATGGTATTCGCTCAGGATCGGGCGGTCCGGATCGGCCGGGCCTGCCGCGATCTGCGGCAGCGGGCGCCCGTCTCCCCGGAAGTCGACGCCGAAATGAGCAGGAATCGTGGCCGAGATGTCCAGCAGCGAGACCGGTGTGTCGCAGGTGCCCGACGCGATGTCCGGCCCGGCCATGATCAAGGGCACCGACACGCTTTCCTGGTAGAGGTTGGATTTACCCCAAAGACCGCGCGCGCCCACGTTGTCGCCATGGTCCGAGGTGTAGATCACGGTCGTCTCCTCGCCCAGCCCGGCCGCATCCAGGGCCGAGATTATCTGCCCGATATTGTGATCCAGCCAGGTACAGAGGCCATAATAGGCCGCGATTGCACGTAGCCGTTCCTGCGTGTCCTGGAACTGGGCTTCGCTGTCCATGTTGGCATTCTGCTTTTCCACCCAGGGATGGCGCTCGTAGCCCGAGGACGGGTGCAGCTTGGGATCGGGCAGCTGGTCCAGCGGGTAGAGATCGAAATACTCCCGGGGCACGACCAACGGGAAATGCGGTGCCACCAGCCCGACATAGAGGCACCAGGGGCGTTCATCTCCCGAGGCTGCACGCTCCCTGAACCATTGCGCGGTGCGCTCGGTTACCCGTGTGTCGTAGTCGGTATATTTGCTGTGCCCGGGTCCGATATATTCGCCCAGCATGCGACTCGAGGGCGTGACGCGCTCATCCTCATGCCGGATCGAGGCCCAGACCATACCGACGCCGCCCGCAACCTGCATCGGGATATGCTCCACGTCGAACCCGGCCGGGTCTTCATCCGAGCGGTAGTGCAGCTTGCCGATCGATTCGACCGGCACGCCCGCCCCTTGCAGCGCGTGCCCCCAGCCTCTTGGCTCGCCCGTGTAGGGCATGGCGTTGTCCCAAAGACGGTTCACATGAACATAGCGGCCCGAGGCAAAGGAGGCACGGGCGGGCACGCAGATGGGCGAGGGAGTATAGGCATCGGTAAACCGCATCCCGCGCGCGGCCAGCGCATCGAGATTGGGGGTCTGAACAAGCGGATGCCCGGCGCAGCCCAAGGCGCGGGCCTGATGTTCGTCGGACATGATGACAAGCAGGTTCGAGGAGGCCATGATCAGAACTCCAGCCTCTCGGAAGCAATTTCCAGTTTGTCCAGCACGGTACGGAAGGTGCGGATTTCCTCTTCTGTCAAATCCGCTCGCAACCATTCCTGCCGCATGCGGGTGACCGGAAGGGCGCGCTCAAAAACCCTTTTACCCTCTGCACTTAGGCTGAGATGCTGGATCCGGTGATCAATATCGTCCTGCCGCGCAAGGATCAGGCCCTGTGCGATCAGTGACTTGACGTTTCGGCTCAGAAGACCCTTGTCGAGTGCGGCCTCGCGCGCCAGAACGGAAAGCCGCGTCTGCCCCGCCGCCCCGACCAGCGCGATCACACGCCATTGCGACAAGGTCAGCCCGACCGCTTCATGCAGGACCCTGGCCCCTTGTGCATTGAGCTTGGCCTGCACGCGGGAGAGCCGATAGGTCAGGTATTGATGCAGCGGCAGATCGCCGAAAGTCGCATCCGTCGGGGCCAGGTCGGGTGAGTTCATTGCAATCTCCTTTCGATCAGCATCAACCGGAATTGTTGTCTCGTCAACATTTTTAGTTGACCAATCAACTGGTTTCATGCCTCACTCGGTGTGAACCAAGGGAGGACATCATGAAAAGCATCTTCAAGGCCGCTCTTGCGGCGCTCGGACTATCGGCAATGGCAGGCGGCGGGCTGGCCGCAGACTGGACACCGCCCGGCCCGATCAAACTGATGATCGCGTTCCGCGCAGGCGGCGGCGCTGACACGCAGGCCCGGCTGATCGCCGAGGATCTGGAGGCCAAGACAGGCTGGAAATTCATCCCTGAACAAGTGACCGGCAAGGGCGGAATGAACCTCGCCATGGCGATCAAGGACGAGCCCAATGACGGATCGGTCATCGGCATGGTCGTGACCGAGACGCTGGGCTACAACATGAAAGTGGCCAATGCGGGCGTGACGCCTGAGGATTACACCGCCATCACCACCACTGCCGGATTCCAGATGGGAATCGTTTCCACGGCGGACAAAGGCTGGGACAGCTTTGACGACATGATCGCCGCGTCAAAGGAAGCGCCGCTGCGCTTCGGTGTCATGAGCCCGAAACTGGCCGACATCGCCTATCTTCTCGGTGAGGCGCAGAACGCGCAGTTCAACATCGTGCAGGTGCGCGGCGGCAAGGCTGTCCTGAACGGGGTGAATGCCGGTGACATGGATGTGGGCTTCATGGCCGGCATCCAATCCAAGGGCGTGGCCGCCGGCGACCTCGTGAACCTTGCGTCGGCCCTGTCCGAACCGCTGAAACAGACACCGGATGCGCCGACGCTTGCCGATCTGGGCGTGCCGTTCGATGCTGACGGCTATTTCCTGATGATCGGACCGGGCGGTATGCCCACCGAGGCGCGCGACGCGCTGGCCGCGGCGATCGGGGAGGTGATCACGACCGACGGAATGAAATCCAACGGCATGATCAACAAGGCCTTTGGCGGAGCGGCCGTGATCGCGGGGGATGATGCCCAGGCATTGGTCGAGGGTTCTTTCGCCGCCGCCGGTCAACTGCTCGAAGCCGCTTCGGAATAACTACTGGCATGCGCCCCGGCCCGCGGGTGCGGGGCGCATGAGAGTTCCACCATCGGCAGGAGGGCAGACCATTGCGCTTTGACAGGGCAAATCTTGCGCTTGGTCTGGGTTGCGTCGCGCTGGCGTTGCTGGTCGCGCTGATCTGGATCCCGATGGACAGCACCACCGGGCTGATCGAAAAGGTCCGCCGCCGGATGACGATCGGCGATGCGCTGGCACCGACACTGGCCGCGGGATTCCTGCTGCTGGGCGGCATGCTCTTGGCGCTGGCGGAACGCCCCAAGACAGTCCGGCGGCTTTCGCTGAAAAATCTTGCCTTTCTCCTGATGCTTATCGTCATTCTCGCCGTGGCCTTCACGCTGATGCGCTGGCTGGGTCCGGTCCTTGCTGGGACTCTGACGGAGGGCGGCTACCGCCCGCTGCGCGACACGGTGCCATGGAAATATCTCGGTTTCCTTGTTGGCGGCACAGCGATGGTGGCCGGCCTCACTGCCCTGGCAGAGCGCCGTATGACATGGCGCGGGGTGCTGATCGGGCTGGCGGCGGCGCTTGCCTTGATCGCGGTTTATGACCTGCCCTTCGATGATCTGCTGCTGCCGCCCAACGGGGATGTGTGATGGGCTGGCTCTATTATGTCTGGCTGGGCATCCTGGCGGTATTCCAGGGGCCGGAACTGCTGACGGTTTTCGGCCTTCCGATTCCAATGACCCTGGCGATGGTTGCAGCGGGTTTTCTGCTCGGGATTGCCGTGGGCTCCACGCCGGGGCTGGCCGGGCCGATGGCCATGGCGATCGCCCTGCCAATCCTGATCTCGGTCTTCGGGTTTTCACCCGACGCCCTGCTGCCCGTCTTCGGCTTTCTGATCGGCATCATGAAGGGCGCAACGCTCGGCGGGGCCGTTCCAGCGATCCTGTTCAACACGCCCGGCACGCCCGACGCCTATATGACCACGCTCGACGGATACCCGATGACGCAGAATGGGCAGGCCAAGAAGGCACTGCGCGTGGCGCATTTCTCGTCCGCCTCCGGGGATACGTTTTCGGATATCGTGCTTATCGTCTGCGCACCATTCCTTGCCGTGCTGGTCGAACGCTATCTCGACCTGCCGGAGAAGACGGCTCTGCTCATCCTCTCCCTGGCCTTCATCGCCTCGGTCATCGGTGGATCGGTCGGCAAGGGGCTGATCTCGCTCGGGCTGGGGCTGATTGCCGCCTATGTCGGCACCGGCGAGGATTTCTACCCCCGGCTCAGCCTGGGCACTGAGACCCTGGCGCAGGGTTTTCCCATCGCCGCGGTGGTGCTGGGCGTGCTGATCGTCGGCGAAGTCTTCAAGAGCCTCGAAGATCTCTGGACCGAGGCCCGTTATCGGCGCACGCCACAAGAAACGCCCCAATCGGGTGACCAGAGCCTGCATTGGGCCGACATGAGACGTCTTTTTCCCTACGTCGCGCGCTCGGCGGTCATCGGCACCATGATCGGCGCGCTGCCCGGGATCGGGTCGACCCTCGCGGCCACCCTGGGCTATACCACCGGCAGGGCCCGCCATGCCAAATCGGGCGCGTCACCGCGCTTTGGCAAGGGCGCGGCCGAAGGCATCGCCGCGACCGAGGCCGCGAATTCCTCGGTCTCCGGCGCCAACCTCATCCCGGTGCTCAGCCTCGGCATCCCGGGCAACGCAGCGGCGGTCTTTCTGATCCTGGCGGCCGATACGATCGGGGGCTTCAACCCCGGCCCGTCGGTCTTTCGCTTTACCGCCGATACGGTGAACCCCGAACTGGTCATCGCCTTTGGCCTGTTCACCTGCATGATGATCGCCAACCTGCTGAACTGGACCATCGGCGGCGCTTTCATGCGCTCCATGGGGTTCATGAGCCGGATTCCCAAACAGTTGCTACTGCCCGTGGTTCTGCTGCTGACACTGTCCTCAATCTATGTACAGGAAACGCGGATGGAGGCGATCTGGTTTACCGTCGGGTTCGGTGTGCTGGGCTACATCATGCGCCGGCTCGGCATCTCGCCGCTGCCCTTCGTCATCGCCTTCATCCTCGGCGGCAAGCTCGAGGAAACCGGTCGTCAGGCCTTCGCCGCGACCGGCGGTGATGCCTTCTTCCTGCTGAACAGCCCCGTCGCCGCGCTTTTCGTGGCGCTGTCAGCCATCGTCATCCTGCTCTCCCTGCGCAAACCAAAAGAACACCGCTCATGACCCGACCCAACATCCTCTTGATTTCCGCAGACCAGCAACGCGCCGATTGCCTTGGTTTCATGGGGCGCAACGTCAAGACACCGCATCTTGACCAGCTGGCCGCCGAGGGCACGCATTTCACCGCATGCATCACGCCATCCGTGGTTTGCCAGCCCGCGCGCGCCTCGATCCTGACAGGTCAGCTTTGCCGGACACATGGCGTGCATGACAACGGCATCGACCTTGATCCGGACGTGGGAGAAAAGGGCTTTGCCGGGGCCATGGCGGCGGCAGGCTATCAGACCAGCTTCTTCGGCAAGGCGCATTTTTCCACCTATCATACCTATGAGCCAACCGGCACGCCGGAGTGCCTGTCATCGTCGGCGCAATACGGACCGGACTGGAACGGGCCCTACATGGGCTTCGAGCATCTCGAGCTGATGCTGGTCGGCCATAACTGGTGGTCGCCGGTAAAGCCCCCCGCCGGGCAGCACTATGAACGCTTCTATCACATGGATGGGCGCGGCGACGAGAAAACCCGGCTGATGTGGGAGAACGCGGGCGACACCGGAGGCGCGGCGCAGACATGGCATTCGCGCCTGCCGGTGGCCTGGCACAACACGCCATGGACAGCTGACCGCGCGATTGACTGGATCAGGCATGGCCGTGACACGGACCGGCCCTTCTGCACCTGGGTCAGCTTTCCCGACCCGCATCACCCGTTCGACTGCCCCGAGCCCTGGTCATGGCTGCACAAGCCCGAAGAGGTCGACCTGCCCGAGAATCGCAGCCGCTCATACGAGGGCAAGCCATGGTGGCACAAGGCCGCGATGGAAGGCGAACCAGCCGATCCGAAATTCGCCGATGTGCGCAAGGCTTACAGCCGTATCCCGCCGCAAACCGACGACCAGCTGCGCGAGATCATCGCCAATACCTATGGCCAGATCTCGTTCATCGACCACCAGGTCGGTCGCCTGATGAACGCGCTCCAGGAGGCGGGGCTCGATGACAACACGATCGTGGTCTATATTTCGGACCATGGGGACTGGCTCGGCGATCATGGGCTGATCCTCAAGGGGCCGATGCATTACGAGGGGCTGTTGCGTGTCCCCATGATCGTGCGCGGCCCGGGCGTGCGCGCCGGCGCACTCGTGGACCAGCCGGTTTCGACGCTCGACCTGGGTCCGTCCTTTTTCGATTATGGCGGGGCCGCACCCTTGCAGACTCAGCATGGCCAGAGCCTGCGCCCGCTTCTGGAACGCGAGGGGGCCAGCCGCGATTTCGCGCTCAATGAATGGGGGCTTCTGCCCGGTCGGGTCGGGGTCGCGCTGGAGCTTCGCACCGTGCGCACATGTCGGCACAAGATGACCGTTGATCTCAATTCCGGGGCAGGTGAGCTTTACGACCTCGTCGCCGATCCGAATGAGCAGCGGAACCTGTTCGACGACCCGGAAGCGGCGGAGATCCGCGCATCACTCGAAGCTTGCCTGTCTACCCGTCCGGAAGACATGCGGCCCGATAGCGTCCCCGTCGGAACGGCCTGATCCGGTCAAAAGTCTATCGCGAGACCCTTCTTCTCCCAATCGCCGTAGCGCACCGGCTCGGGGCCGTCGCGCCCGCCCAGTTCTTCCGGCATGGCCTTCAGTTCGGCCTCGCGCAGCTTGCGGCGTTCCTCGGCCTCGGCAAGCGCGCGCTTGGCCGCTTCGGGAATGTCGTTTTGCTCTGACATGGCATTTCCTATCTCTTTGCGCCCTGATATATGCCGCGCTCGAGCTTATTCCAAGGATGTCACATGTCCAGCCCCCGCCAAGCGGCCCATGCCCTTCTCAATCTCGTGCTCAACGAGGGCCGCCTGCTCTCCGAAGCCCCCGCTCAGAAAACGCTCGCGGATCTGCCCGGCGCCGACCGTGCGCGCGCCCAGCGCCTCGCGCTGGAAACGCTGCGCAACATCGAGCGCGCCGACAAGGTTCTCAAGCCGCACCTGCGCAAGACGCCGCCGCCCGAGGTGATGAACCTTCTGCGCCTCGGCACGGTCGAGCTGGCCCAGGGCGGCGATGCGCATGGCGTCGTCAATGACCTCGTGAACATCATCGCCGAGCATCGCAAGTTCGGCGGCATGAAGGGGCTGGTCAACGCGGTGCTGCGCAAGGCCGCGGCCGATGCCCCCGAAAAATTCGAGATCTTCCGAATTCCGCGCCTGCCCAAATGGCTGCGCGGCCCGCTGGCGCGCGCCTATGGCCCCGAGGCCGTCGCCGCCATGGAGGCTGCGCATCACGCCGGGGCGCCGCTCGACATCACCGTCAAGTCAGACCCCGCCGCATGGGCCGAAACGCTCGGCGGCACCCTGCTGCCCTGGGGCAGCATACGCCTGCCCGATGCGGGCCAGATGACGAGTCTCGAAGGATTCGAGGCTGGCGCGTGGTGGGTTCAGGATGCCGCCGCCGCCCTGCCTGCCAAACTGCTTGACGCAAAGCCCGGTGAGACCGCGCTCGACCTCTGCGCCGCGCCGGGCGGCAAGACGATGCAGCTCGCCGCCGCCGGGGCGCAGGTCACCGCGCTGGACATCTCAGAGTCGCGGCTGGAGCGTGTCCGCCAGAACCTGACGCGCACGGGGCTCGAAGCCGAGATCATCTGCGCCGACGCGCTGGCGCATGAGGGCAGCTTTGATGCCGTCCTGCTCGATGCACCCTGCTCGGCCACCGGCACGATCCGCCGCCATCCCGACCTGCCCCATGCCAAGACCGGCGAGGAGTTCGGCGCGCTGATCGAGCTTCAGGCCAGGATGCTCGCCCATGCCGCCACCTTGGTCAAACCCGGCGGCAGGCTGGTCTATTGCACCTGCTCGCTCCTCCCGGACGAGGGCGAGGTGCAGGTCGAGGAATTTCTCGAGGGGCACCCCGATTTCCGCGCCGACAACTCGGGCTTCGAGCCGCTCGGCCTCTCGTCCGAGTGGACCACCGAGGAAGGCGGATTGCGCCTGCGCCCCGATTACCTCGCCGATCAGGGCGGCATGGACGGCTTCTACATCGCCGTGCTGAAACGCGCGTGAAACAGCTTCATCGCTTTTCTGTCGTGACGTGAGGCGCCGAGCCATGTATGCTCTCCCCAAGGACGCCGCAAAGAGCGCAAGAGGCAGTATAGCAGCACGATGTCAGAGCCCGATCCGTTCGGCGCGTGGATGAGCCGCGCCCTCAATCGTTTCCATGCCCGCGCGGGAGCCTTTTCCGTGCCTGCAACGGCCTTCCTGTCCCAGCCAGAGCCGCGCACCATCGGCCTTTACGCGCGCGGCAAGCAGCTCATTGCCGGAAACTTCCTGCTCGCCGGACAGCTCATAGAGGGCGAACGCAAGGAATTCTGGGAGCTGCCCACGGCCAGCCCCGAGTTTCGCATGGAGGCCCATGGGTTTGCATGGCTCGACGATCTCGCCTCCGTCGGCGACAAGGACGCGCGCGCCTGCGCCCAGACATGGCTCTGGCAATGGATCGACCGCTACGGCAGCGGCTCCGGCCCCGGCTGGACCCCCGAGCTGACGGGCCGCAGGCTGATCCGCTGGGTCAACCACGCGCTCTTCGTTCTGCAAAACACCGAAAAACACGAGTCTGACGCCTTCTTCCGCTCGCTGGCGCACCAGACACGCTTTCTCGCCAAGCGCTGGTCCGCCGCGCGGCCGGGCCTTGCGCGCTTCGAGGCGCTGACCGGGCTCATTTACACCGCCCTCTCGCTCGAAGGCATGCAGCATCATGCCGACCCGGCGATCAAGGCGCTTGCGCGCGAATGCGCGGCCCAGATCGACACGGACGGCGGGCTGCCGACGCGCAACCCAGAGGAGCTCCTCGAGGTCTTCACGCTGCTCAACTGGGCCGCCCTCGCCCTGCGCGAGGCCAGCCGCGAGGTGAGCGCGGCGCATGAGACAGCCATCGAGCGCATCGCGCCCACCCTGCGCACCCTGCGCCATTCCGACGGCGCGCTGGCGCGGTTCCACGGCGGCGGCAAGGGGCTGGAAGGACGGCTCGACAAGGCGCTCGCCACGAGCGGTATCAAGAAGCGCAATGCAGACGGGCTTTCCATGGGCTTCGCGCGGCTCTCGGCGGGCCGGACCAGCATCATCGTCGATGCCGCGCGCCCGCCCCAGGGCAAGGCCAGCTACAATGCCCATGCCTCCACCCTCGCCTTCGAGCTGACATCCGGCCGCCGCCCGCTGATCGTCAATTGCGGCTCTGGCGCGTGTTTCGGGGCTGATTGGCGCCGCGCAGGCCGCGCCACGCCCTCGCACAGCACGCTCTGCCTCGACGGCACATCCTCGTCGCGCCTGTCCCGCCCGGCGCGCGACGGCTCCGAACTGATATCCAGCGGCCCCGGGCATGTTCCCATTGAGATCAGCCACGCCCCCGACGGCATCCGCTTCCAGGGCGGCCATGACGGCTGGGTCAAAAGCCATGGCATCACCCATGCGCGCACGCTGGAGCTGACTTTCGACGGGCGCGGCCTCGCGGGCGAGGACATGCTCTTCGCCGTGGAGGAGGCCGACAGGGCAACCTTCAAGAAGGCCCTCGCCAACGCGCTCGAGCCGGGCATCCTCTTCCAGATCCGCTTTCACCTGCACCCCGAGGTCGATGCCGAGATCGACATGGGCGGCGCGGCCATCTCGCTCGCCCTGCGCAGCGGCGAGGTCTGGGTGCTGCGCACCGATGCCAGCGCCGAGATGACGCTCGAACCCAGCGTTTACCTCGAAACAGGCCGCCTCAAGCCACGTGCGACCAAACAAGTCGTTCTAACTTCCCGCGCGATGGAGTATGCCACGCGCATCCGCTGGTCCCTGGCCAACGCGCAGGAGAGCGCCGTGGCGATCCGGGATATCCAGCGGGACGAGCTCGAATTGAACACCTGAACACGAACCTGACCTGGGACAGCTGCCGACATGACCGATCACACCCCCGTGCGCCGCGCGCTTCTTTCCGTATCCGACAAGACAGGCCTCGCCGAGCTGGGCCGCGCGCTCGCCGCACGCGGCGTCGAGTTGCTCTCCACGGGCGGCAGCGCCAATGCCCTGCGCGAAGCGGGCCTCGACGTCAGGGATGTCTCGGAAGTGACAGGCTTTCCCGAGATGATGGATGGCCGCGTCAAGACGCTGCATCCGGGTGTCCACGGCGGCCTTCTGGCCCTGCGCGATGACGAGGCGCATATCGCGGCGATGGACGAACACGGGATCGGCGCGATCGACCTGCTTGTGGTCAATCTCTACCCCTTCGAAGCCGCCCTCGCGCGCGGCGCGGGTTACGGTGAGATGATCGAGAATATCGACATCGGCGGCCCCGCGATGATCCGCGCCGCCGCCAAGAACCACGCCTTCGTGACGACCATTGTCGACGTGGAAGACTATGACGCGCTCCTGGCCGAGCTGGAGGCCCATGACGGGCAGACAAGCTATGCCTTCCGCCAGCGCCAGGCCCAGATCGCCTATGCGCGCACGGGCGCCTATGATGCCGCCGTCTCCACTTGGATGGCCTCTGCCATCGGCGAAGAGACGCCGCGCCGCCGCGTTTTTGCAGGCACGCTGGCGCAGGGCTTGCGCTATGGAGAGAACCCGCATCAAGGGGCGGCCTTCTACACGAGCGGCTCCGCGCGCCCCGGCGTGGCGACAGCCACGCAGCACCAGGGCAAGGAGCTGAGCTACAACAACATCAACGACACCGACGCCGCCTTCGAACTGGTCTCGGAATTCTCCCCCGAAGACGGCCCCGCCGTGGCGATCATCAAGCATGCCAACCCCTGCGGCGTGGCGCGCGGAGCCACGCTCAGGGAGGCCTACATGAAAGCCTTCGATTGCGACCGGACATCGGCCTTCGGCGGAATCATCGCCCTCAACGGCACGCTGGATGGCGAGACGGCCGAAGCGATCGCCGGGATCTTCACCGAGGTGGTGATCGCGCCGGAGGCAACCGAGGAGGCATTGGGCATTTTTGCCCGGAAGAAGAACCTGCGCCTGCTGACCACCGGGGCGCTGGCCGATCCGCGCGACGCGCAGGCCTCCTACCGGCAGGTCGCGGGCGGGCTTCTCGTGCAGGACAAGGACACGGGGCAGGTTGCGCCCGACGACCTGAAGGTCGTCACGAAGCGCGCGCCCACCGAGGCCGAGATGGCCGATATGCGCTTTGCCTGGACCGTCGCGAAACACGTGAAGTCGAACGCCATCGTCTACGCGAAGGGCGCGGCCACCGTCGGCGTGGGTGCGGGCCAGATGAGCCGCCTCGACAGCTCGACCATCGCCGCGCTGAAAGCCGGGCGCATGGCCGCCGAATGCGGCCTGCCCGAAAGCCCCGCCAGGGGCTCCGTCGTGGCCTCGGATGCGTTCTTCCCCTTCCCCGACGGCCTGCTGGCCGCCGCCGAAGCAGGCGCGACGGCGGTGATCCAGCCGGGCGGCTCGATGCGCGACGACGAGGTGATCGCCGCCGCCGACGAGGCCGGGCTGGCAATGGTATTGACGGGTATGCGCCATTTCAGGCACTAACCTGGCAAAACTGGGCACAATCGGGCGGTGAAACCGCCGCGAGCAGGAGAGCGCGATGCGCATGATGCTTTGGGTCGCCATCGCGACCTTCGTGATCGACCAGGTGACGAAATATGTCGTCGTTCACTGGCTGAACCTGCGCGAGCTGTTCGCCATCGACGTGCTGCCGCCCTACCTCAACCTGCGCATGGCCTGGAACTATGGTGTGAATTTCGGCCTCTTCGCCGAGGACAGCAACCTGACACGCTGGGTGCTCATCGCCGTGGCGCTTGTCATCTCCGGGGCGGTCTTCTGGTGGATCTCGCGTGAGCGGCCCGGCCCGGCGGGGCGCATCTCTGCCGGCCTGCTCATCGGCGGCGCGCTCGGCAACGTCATCGACCGGATCGTCTATGGCGCGGTCGCCGACTTTCTCAACATGTCCTGCTGCGGCTGGACCAACCCGTTTTCCTTCAACGTCGCCGACATCGCCGTCTTCATCGGCGCGATCGGCCTCGTTCTCTTCACCTCCGGCGAGAGCAGCAATGATCCGTCGCAAAACCCCTCGTGACCTCGGCTTGCGAATGAGGTATTCAGAGGCCGAAACATGCGGAGAAGCGTCATGCGCCTTTCAATCGTGAGCCTGACAATGCTGGCAGCTCTTGGCCTTGCGGCCTGCGGCTCGTCCGAGCGCGACATCAGGATGCGCCTTCTGGACAAGCCCGGAGCCGGCCCTGACGAGTTCAGCGTCCTGCCAAGCAAGCCGCTCCAGGCGCCTGAGGCCTACGATTCGCTGCCGCCGCCCACGCCCGGCGCCTCCAACCTGACCGACAGAAGCCCCAAGGGCGAAGGCATCGCGGCGCTCGGCGGAAACCCTGCGCGCCTGTCCGGCTCGGGCGTTCCCAGCTCTGATGCGGCGCTTGTCCAGCACGCCTCGCGCGGCGGCGTGGACCCGAACATCCGCGCCGAGCTGGCCGCCACGGACGAGGCCTTCCGCAAGCGCAAGTCGCGCTTCACGCGTATCCGCCTCGTCAAGACGGACCGCTATGCCCAGGCCTACAAGCGCCAGACGCTCGACGCCTATGACGCCTGGTATGATTTCCGCCGTACCGGCGTGCGCACGCCCGCAGCCCCGCCCTACGGCGAGTGACCCCGCCTCACAATGATGTCAGCGCCCCGCGGCCTCGCTTGATGGGCGCTGGGCGATGCCTATCTTGAGCAGGCAGTTTCAAGGAGACTCACATGCGCGCGGTTATGACAGCTCTTCTGGCCCTCAGCGTCTCGGCCTCATCCGCCCTCGCGGCCCCGAAGGATGACGTGACCCATTTCACGCTGGAGAACGGCATGGAGGTCGTCGTGATCGAGGATCACCGCGCCCCCGTGGTCACGCACATGGTCTGGTATCGGGCAGGCTCGGCCGACGAGTTCCCCGGAACCTCCGGCGTCGCCCACTTTCTCGAACACCTGCTCTTCAAGGGCACCGAGAACATGGAGCCGGGCGAGCTTTCTGCCACCGTGGCGCGCAATGGCGGCACGGATAACGCTTTCACCAGCTTTGATTACACAGCCTATTTCCAGCGCGTCGCCGCCGACAGGCTCGAGCTGATGATGCGTATGGAGAGCGACCGGATGGTCAACCTGCGTCTCGACGAGGAGGACATCCTCACCGAGCGCGAAGTCATCATCGAAGAGCGCAACCAGCGCGTCGAGAACAGCCCCGCCGCGCTTTTTCGCGAACAAAAGCGCGCCGCGCAGTATCTCAATCACCGCTACGGCGTTCCGATCATCGGCTGGCGTCATGAAATGGTGTCGCTCGATCTGGACGCCGCGCTCGAATATTACGAGCGCTTCTATGCCCCCAACAACGCGATCCTCGTGGTCGCGGGTGATGTGGAGCCGGACGAGGTCAGCACGCTGGCCAAGAAATACTACGGCGCCCTGCCCGCGAATCCCGATCTGAATGAGCGCTCGCGCCCGCAGGAGCCGCCCCAGACAGCCGAGCGCCGTGTCATTTTCCGCGATGCGCGCGTCGCGCAGCCCTATGTCAGCCGCTCCTACCTCGCACCCGAGCGCGACAGCGGAGATCAGCGCGAAGCCGCCGCGCTCACCCTTCTGGCCGAGCTTCTGGGCGGCGGCACGACATCCTACCTCGCCCAGCAGCTTCAGTTCGAGCGCGAGAAAGCCGTCTATGCCGGATCGTGGTATAGCGGAGACAGGCTCGACGACACGAGTTTCACCGTCGTCGTCGTGCCGAAGGACGGCGTCAGCCTCGAGGAAGCCGAGGTGCTGATGGACGAAACGCTGGCAGGCTACATCGAACGCGGCGTGGACAGCGCAGCACTCGACCGCGTCAAGATGCAGCTTCACGCCTCGCAGATCTACGCGCGTGACGATGTCGGTGAGCTGGCCCGGCTCTACGGCGGCGCGCTGGCCATAGGCCTCACCGTCGAGGACGTGCAGGCCTGGCATGATGTCCTCCAGTCGGTCACCGAAGAGGAAATCATCGCGGCGGCCAGATCCGTCTTCGACAAGGACCGCGCCGTGACCGGCTACCTGATGTCCGAGGAAGGAGACGCCTCATGAGAGCCCTGCTTCTGGCCGCGGCAACGTGGCTGCTCGCGCTACCCGCGCTTGCCGGCGTCGAAATAGACGAGTTCACAACGGAAGGCGGGCTGACCGTCTGGCATGTCGAGGAACGCTCGATCCCCTTCGTCGCGCTCGAGCTGCGCTTTCGTGGCGGGGCCTCGCTCGACCCCGAGGGCAAGCGCGGCGTCACCAACATGATGACAGGGCTGCTCGAGGACGGCGCGGGCGAGCTGGACGCGCAGGCCTTTGCCAAGGCCCGTGACGCGCTCGCCGCCTCCTTCTCCTACGATGTGCGCGATGATGCGCTCTCGGTTTCGGCCCGCTTTCTGACCGAAAACCGCGATGAGGCCGTGGACCTGCTGCACAAGACACTCACGGAACCGCGCTTTGACGAGGATGCCATCGCGCGCATTCGCGCGCAGATCGTCTCGGGAATCCGCTCGGACCTCAAAGACCCCTCGTCCATGGCCGGGGAGGCCTTCGCTGCCCGGGTCTTCGGCGACCATCCCTATGGCTCCGACACCTCCGGCACGCTGGAGAGCGTCGCAGCGATCACGCGCGACGACATCATCGCCGCCTTCGAGGCCGCGATTGCCCGTGACAGGCTCTATATCGGCGTTGTTGGCGATATTTCCCGCGAGGAGCTCGGCCCGATGCTCGACGGGCTTCTCGGCGAACTGCCCGAGACAGGCGCGCCGCTCCCGCCCGAGGCGGACCCGTCCTTCGACGGCGAGACGCGCGTGCTGCCGTTCGAGACGCCTCAGTCCGTGGCCATGTTCGGCCAGCCGGGCATTGCCTTCGACGACCCCGACTATTTCGCCGCCTACCTGCTGAGCACGATCCTCGGCGGCGGCGGTTTCGAAAGCCGGCTGATGGAGGAAGTCCGCGAGAAGCGCGGCCTCACCTACGGGGTCTATGCGTTTCTTGCCGGACGGGACGGTGCCGACATCATCATGGGCAGTGTCCAATCCGCCAACAACCGCATCGCCGAGGCGATCGAGGTGATCCGCGCCGAATGGTCCCGCCTGCACGAGGAGGGCGTCACCGCCGAGGAGCTGCAAGACGCCAAGACATATCTCACCGGCGCCTACCCGCTGCGCTTCGACGGCAATGGCCCGATCGCCAACATCCTCGCCGGCATGCAGATTCAGGGGATGGGCACCGATTACATCGACAGCCGAAACGACCGCGTGAATGCCGTCACGCTGGAGCAGATCAACCGCGTGGCGCGCGAGCTACTGAGGCCCGAGCTTCTGAGCTTCACGGTGGTGGGCCAGCCCGAGGGGCTTTGAAGAGCCCGTTTTCCGGCGCGGAAAACGGGGCGAATTCATGCGATGAATTCGGAGGTTGCGCCCGATTTTGTCGAACAAAATCGAACCGAATTCCGCGACGGAATTCGGCCCCGCGCGCTCGGTTAACCCGCGCGCCGCGTTAAGAGTGCATAAAGCAGCATGCGCTGCCCCGGTGTACTAGGGGGTGCACTAGTGGGGTGTACAGGATGTCACCCCCCGGAGTCCCGCCCTCCGGCTACCCCGCGCCGCTGTTAACCTTTACTCGCCGTAGGGCACCCAGATATTCTTCACCTCGGTCGCCTGGTCGAGGAAGGCGCGCCCCTCGCCCTCCGGTCCGGGCCAGTCCCGCGCTTGGCCGTTATTCACCCATGTGCGCTTGAGATTGCCCGCGCTGGCCTCCTCTATCACGCCCGAAATATCCGACGACGAGAAGCTCCAGACAGCGTCCACATCCATATGCGCCGCCAGCGTCGGGGCAAGCGCGTCATGCTTGCCGGTCAGGATATTGACCACCCCGGCAGGCACATCGGATGTCTCCAGAACCCGCGCGAATTCAAGCGCTTCCAGCGGGTAAGGCTCGGATGCCACAAGCACCGAACGGTTGCCCATAGCCATGGCCGGGCCCATCACCGAAATGAGCCCCAGGAGCGGATGCGCGTCGTCGCACAGCGCGCCGATCACGCCCACGGGCTCGCGCATCGCCAGCGCCACCCCGCGAATGGGCACGCCATGGGCCTGCCCGTCGAACTTGTCGGCCCAGGCGGCATAGGTGAAAAGCCGCCGGATCGCCGCATCCACTTCCCGCGCGCCCGCCGTGCGCCCGCCTTTCATCGCGTCGATCCGCGCGGCGAATTCCTCGGCCCGCGAGGCAAGATTTTCTGCAATGTAATAAAGGATTTGCGCCCTCTGGTGCCCTGTTGTCCTGCCCCAGCCGGAAGCCCCCCGTGCCGCCTCAACGGCATTGCGAACATCCTTGCGGTTGGCCAGCGGTGCCTGGCTGACGAGCTTGCCATTCTTGCCATAAACCGGCTGCGAATAGCCGCCGTCGGGCCGCGCCTGCTTGCCCCCGACAAAGAGCTTCGCGGTATGGTCGAAGGCCCCGGCCTCCAGCCCGCCTTCGCCCGCATTCGGCTCTGCCTTCTTAAGCGCCTTCGCCTTGCCCTTGGGCCGCGTGTAGGCGCCGAGACCTTCCCAGCCGCCCTCGCGCCCGAAGCCGCTTTCGCGCACGCCGCCGAAGCCGGCGGCGGCATCGAACATGTTGGTCCCGTTCACCCAGACGACACCGGCGGCCAGCTTGGGCGCGATGTCGAGTGCGAGGTTGAGGTTCTCGCTCCAGACAGAGGCAGCAAGCCCATAGCGCGTGTTGTTGGCAAGCTGCACGGCCTCGGCGGGCGTGCGGAACGTGGTCGCCACGAGCACGGGGCCGAAGATCTCCTCCTGCATCAGCTTCGAGGCCGGTGACAGCCCGGTGATCAGCGTCGGCGGGTAGAAACACCCCTCCGCCGGAAGCTCCACGGGCGCGGCGTAAAGATTTCCTTCATCATTGCCCTCCACCATGGTTTTTATCGCGTCAAGCTGGCTCTGATCGACAATCGCGCCGATATCGATCGACTTGTCCAGCGGCGCGCCGACGCGCAGCTTGGCCATGCGCGCCTTGAGCCTTGCATAGAAGGTTTCGGCCACGCCTTCCTGCACGAGCAGCCGCGAGCCTGCGCAGCAGACCTCGCCCTGGTTGAACCAGATGGCATCGACCAGCCCCTCGACGGCCGAGTCGATATCGGCGTCGTCGAAGACGATGTAGGGGCTCTTGCCGCCCAGCTCGAGCGTCAGCGCCTTGCCGCTGCCCGCCGTGGCGCGGCGGATCTGGCGGCCGACAGCTGTCGAGCCGGTGAAGGCGATCTTGTCGATGCCCGCGTGGCGCACGATCATCTCGCCCACCGCGCCATCGCCGGTCACGATATTGACGACGCCGCGCGGCAAGCCCGCCTGGCGGCAGATATCGGCAAAAAGCAGCGCCGTCAGCGAGGTGTATTCGGCGGGCTTCAGGACAACCGTGTTGCCCATCGCCAGCGCCGGGGCGACCTTCCAGGCCAGCATCAGCAGCGGAAAGTTCCACGGGATGATCTGCCCGCAGACGCCCAGCGCCTCGGCGTCCGGCAGCTCGGCCTCCATGAGCTGCGCCATGCCCGCGTGGTAGTAAAAGTGTCTCTGCACCAGCGGAATATCGATGTCGCGGCTCTCGCGGATCGGCTTGCCGTTGTCGAGCGTCTCCAGCACGGCGAAGAGGCGGCTGTGTTTTTGCACCAGCCGCGCGATTGCATAGAGCAGTTTCGCCCGCCCGTGGCCGCCCAGCTTCTCCCACTTCGGCTGCGCCTTTCGGGCCGCCGCCACCGCCTCGTCAACCTCGCCCTGCGTCGCCTGGCTCAGCTCCGCAAGCGTCTCGCCATTGGCCGGGTTGCGGCTCAAGAAGTTCTCCCGCGCGGGCGTGAAACCCCCGTCGATGAACTGCCCGAAGGCCGCACCATTGTCGGTGATCCAGGCGAAGGCTTCCGCCGCGCTCTCGGGGGCGGGGCCATAGTCCATGCTCTCGAAGATTTCCTTGACTGTCATTTCTCTCACCCCGCCGCGTGACGATAGGACGCCGAATAGGCTCCCGTCACGTGATGTTCCAATTGCCGCTCGATATCGCCCAGCAGGCTCGACGCGCCGAAGCGAAAGAGGTCGGGCGCCAGCCAGCGCTCGCCCAGTTCTTCCTTCATCAGCGCAAGATAGGTGATCGCGTCCTTGGCCTTGCTGATCCCGCCTGCGGGCTTGTAGCCGACGCGCACGCCCGTGCGCTCCTGGTATTCCCGGATCGCGCGGATCATCACGAGGCTCACGGGCAGCGTGGCGTTCACGCTTTCTTTCCCCGTGGATGTCTTGATGAAATCGGCCCCGGCCATCATGCATACAAGGCTCGCGCGCGCGACATTGCGCAAGCTTCCGAGCTCGCCCGTCGCCAGGATCGCCTTCACATGCGCCTCGCCGCAGGCCGCGCGGAAGCTGCGCATCTCGTCGTAGAGCGCCTGCCAGTCCTGCGTGAGCACATGCCGCCGCGAGATCACGATATCGATCTCGTCCGCCCCGGCCTTCACGCTTTCCTCGATCTCCCTGACGCGCAGGTGAAAGGGAGAGAGCCCCGCCGGAAAGCCCGTGCTCACGGCGGCGATGGGGATGTTCGCCCCCTCCAGCGCCGCGCGCGCAGGCGCGATCATGTCATGATAGACACAGACCGCGCCAGTTGTGATCGGCCCCATGCCGAGCGAATCGAGTATGTCCTGCCGCACGGGCTGGCGCGCCTTGGCGCAGAGCCGCGCGACGCGCCCTGCCGTGTCATCGCCCGCCAGCGTCGTCAGGTCGATGCAGGTGATCGCGCGCAACAGCCAGGCCGCCTGGTGGTCCTTCTTCACGCTGCGCCGCGCGGGCAGCGTCTTGGCGCGCCGCTCGATGGCCGAGGTGTTCGCCTGCACCGAGGCGACCCAGTCCAGATCGAGCGCCATGCCGTCGTTTCGCGGCTCCATCTTTTGCGGCAGTTGCGCCGCTCTTTGCTTCTCCGTGGTGCTCATGCTCACGTCCTTCGATACTTGGCGGTAAGGTCTCACGCCGGGCAGACCGGCGCAAGCTCCAGGCCGCGCCTAGACCCTCGTGACCAGCGCCGCCTGCGCGCGCAGGGCGGCCTCGTAGGCATCGGCAAGTGCGCCCGACCCGACAAGCCGGATATCCGCGCCCAGCCAGAAGGCCCGCGTCGCCGCCAGCTCCGCGCCGATGAGATGCCCCAGAACCGCATTGCCATCGGCCAGCTCGGCAGAGCGCAGATGCGTCGCCAGCCGTTCGGGCTGGGTCATCGTGTCGTTGAGCGCATCCGCGTCAAGCGCCTCCGCCGCGCCGAGCGCGCGGGCGATCCGGCCTGTCAGGAAGGATTGAAAGCTCACGATCTCGCCTGCCGAGACCTGAACCCAATGCGTGGGATCTCCCACAACAAGCACGGATCCGGCCCAGCCCTGCTCTTCCGGCAGCGCAGCCGCCACACGCTTCCTGTCATCGCCGGGCAGGCGGCCTTGCGGCCTGTCCTGCGCGAGGTCTCGCCAAACGCCATCCTGCGGCGCGGCCCGTGTCGGAACAGTCTCTGTTACAGCCAATTCTGCCTCACCTCGCTATGAATGGTGCATCTATCTCGATCATCACAGGCCCTGTGTTGGCCACCGCCTCTCTCAAGGCGGCGCGCAGGCCGTCTGGTGTCGCATCGGCCTTGAAATAGGGAATGTCGCAGCTTTCCGCCACCGATTTGAACAGCGGCGGCTTCGGGTCGCAGCCGACAACGTCGATCTGCGCGGTCTCCATGGTCAGCTCGATCTCGCCATATCCGCCGTTGTTCCAGATGATGAAGGTGATCGGCAGGCCCTCCTGGGCGGCGGTCATCAGCTCGGGCAGCGTGAACTGCGCGCCGCCATCTCCGGCGAGGACGACTGTCGTGGCCTCCGGGCGCGCGATCTGCGCGCCGATCCCCGCCGGGATCGCGTATCCCAGCGCGCCGAAGCCTGTCGCCGCGTTGAACCATCCGCCGGGGCGATCATGATCGAAGTAGAGATTGCCCGCATAGACCGGTTGCGTGCTGTCTCCGACGATCATCGCGCCGGGCCGCTCCTCGCGGACCACGTCGAGCATGCCCACCATCGCGCGGTAGTCCTCGCTCAACTCCGCCCACGCTCCCTTCCGCGCAGCCTCGGCCCGCGCGGCACCGTTCCTGATCGGCTTGTCGGCCACCAGTTCGCAGAGCCTTTCCGCCGCCTCGCCCGCATCGCCGCAGAGTTTCATCTCGGCGTCATGGCGCGTCAATTGCTCCGCGCTGAGGTCAACGCGGGCGAGCCTTTGCATCTCGGGGTAGGTTCCGGTTGCATAGACATCATAGTCCGTCGGGCCAAACTCCGTTCCGAGGGCCAGCACGAAATCGGCCTCGGCAATTGCGGCCCGCACGGCGGCGAGGCTGGGACTGGCCGGAATGCCGAGCGGATGGCGGTGCAGCAGGCCGCGTGCATTGGCCGTTGTGATCACCGGCGCATCCACCTTCTCGGCCAGGTAGCCGATATGCTGATCGGCCTGCCGCGCGCCGCCCCCGGCGAGAATGATCGGCCTTTCGGCCTGCATCAGGGCCTCGGCAAGGCGCGAAAGCCCCTCCTCGGATGGCGCGACAGGCTCGCGCGCGTCAGGCACGCCGCGCAGCTTGGGGTGCGGCTCCTCGGCGGTGTCGATTGGAATCTGGATGTGATAGGGGCCGCCCCTCTCGCCGCCCATGGCCGCGAAGGCCGCGTCGAGCGCCGGGGCGAGATCCGCCGCATCATCGACATGCCAGGCCTTGATAGAGACTGTTTCCGACAGTCCCAAC
Source organism: Rhodobacteraceae bacterium 63075 (assembly GCA_003417655.1). Classification (GTDB taxonomy): domain Bacteria; phylum Pseudomonadota; class Alphaproteobacteria; order Rhodobacterales; family Rhodobacteraceae; genus Lentibacter. The sequence goes on along the minus strand of QVMW01000001.1, from coordinate 229,567 downwards.
TGGTCGGGCAGCTCGTGCAGATGCCCCAGCGCCCTGCCCAGCGTCGCGCGGCGGTTCACCCCGGAGACAACGAGCATCGGAACGCTGTCGGCCCGCGCCTGTGCCATCGCCGTAAGCGTGTTGGTCAGCCCCGGCCCGGTGATCACGAAGGCAACGCCCGGCTTGCCGCTGGCGCGCGCATAGCCATCGGCCATGAAGCCCGCGCCCTGCTCGTGCCTTGGTGTGATATGCCGGATCTTCGAACTTGCCAGCCCGCGGTAAAGCTCCACGGTATGAACTCCGGGTATCCCGAATACATGGCGCACCCCGAGCGCTTCGAGCCTCTGGACCAATGCTTCCCCGACTGTCGGCATCTGTCTCTCCTATCCTTGAGGTGTCATGTTCTTGCGCGCGCGGCCACGTTCGATCCCGAGTCGGTGTTCGCGCCAGATGATGAGAACGCCGGCGGCGATGACAAGCGCCGCCCCCGACAATGTCCGGGTATCAGGGATTTCGTCGAAGAAGAACACCCCGATCACGATCGCGAAGAGCATAGAGGCATAATCGAAGGGCGCGACGACGGAGGCGGGCGCGAAGCGGTATGCCGATGTCAGGAAGATCTGCCCGAGACCGCCGAGCAGCCCGGCCATGACGAGCAGGAGCGCCTCTGGCCCTGTCGGCACAACCCATCCGAAAGGCAGCGTGAGCAGCGAGAGCAAGGCGGATGTCACCGAGAAGTAGAAGACGATCGCCGAGGTCTGCTCCGTCTGGACGAGCTTGCGGATGTAGATCTGCGCCAATGCGGCGCAGATCGCCCCCGTCAGCACGAGCATCGCCCCGAGCGCCGCCGCGCGCTCGACCGTCTCGCCCGAGAAGGCGCTGAGCCGCGGCCCCAGCACGACGAGAACGCCCACGAGCCCGAGACCGACGGCCGCCAACCGGAAGAGCCTGACCTTCTCACCAAGGAACATCGCCGCGAAGATCACCGTCAGCAGCGGCGCCGCGTAGCCCAGTGCCGTCACTTCGGGAAGCGGCAGCAGCCCGAGCCCGGCAAAGCCGAGGCCCATCGCCGCCGTTCCGACAAAGCCGCGCCAGAAATGCCCCATCGGGGAAGCCACCCTGAGGCCGGTCGAAAGATCGCCCCTGAGCGCCAGCCAGGCGATGATCACGGGAAGCGCGAAGAGTGACCGGAAGAAGACGGCCTGTCCCGCCGGCACATGCTCTGCGCTGGCCTTGATGAGCGATGCCATGGTGATGAATGTGACAACGGAGCACAGCTTGAGCGCGATGCCTTTGAGCGGGTGCATGGGATGTCCTTTCCTGAACGGGCAGCTAACAGCGCCCTTGATCAAAGGTCAATTCGGCCCTTGCATTCCGCCTTGCCGCTGCCGAATAGTTCCTGCGTCATTCCAAGAGGGCCACATGTCGGAAAATCATCTCTATTCCCGCCTTTCGGCCTATGCTGACGCGCATGGTGACAAGCCCTTCGCGCGCCTGTCGGACGGCAGCTCGCAAAGCTATGGCGAGACATTTCACAACGCGCTGAGGATTGCCGCGCTCCTGAAGTCATCTGGGCTCGAGCCGGGCGGGCGCGTCGCGGTGCAGGTCGAGAAATCAATCCGCGCGATCGAGCTCTATCTCGGCACCGTCGCCGCCGGCGGTGTTTTCCTGCCGCTCAACACGGCCTATACCGCCGCCGAGCTCGGGTATTTCCTCGGCGATGCCACGCCCTCAATCGTCGTCATCGACCCCGCCCGCGAGGCCGAGATCACGCCCATCTCAGGCAAGGCGCAGCTTCTCACGCTCGATGGCGACGGCGGCGGAACGCTGAGCGCGGGGCTCACCGACGAGGTGATCACGCCCGAGCCCTGCACAGGCGATGATCTCGCCGCGATCCTTTACACCTCCGGGACCACAGGGCGCTCCAAGGGCGCGATGCTCACCCACGACAATCTCTACTCCAACTCCGCGACGCTGCGGGACTACTGGCGCTTTACGGAAGACGACGTGCTCATCCATGCGCTGCCGATCTTTCACACCCATGGTCTCTTCGTGGCGACGAATGTCGCGCTGCTCGCCGGGGCGACGCTGCATTTCCTGCCGGGCTTCGACGCCGAGGCCATCATCGCCGCCATGCCCGGGTCCACAGCGCTCATGGGCGTTCCCACGTTCTACACCCGTCTTCTTGCCGATCCGCGCCTGGATAGGGACCTCACGGCGAACATGCGGCTCTTCGTGTCGGGCTCGGCGCCCCTGCTCGTGGACACGCATGAGCAATGGGAGGCGCGCACGGGGCACCGCATCCTCGAGCGCTACGGCATGACCGAGACCAACATGAACACCTCCAACCCCTACGACGGCGAGCGCCGCGCCGGGACGGTGGGCTTTGCGCTGCCCGGCGTCGAGATTCGCATCATGGGCTCCGAAGGCCCCGTGGACGACGGCGAGATCGGCGTTCTGGAGGTCCGCGGGCCCAACGTCTTCAAGGGCTATTGGCAGATGCCCGAGAAGACGGCCGAGGAGCTGCGCCCCGACGGCTGGTTCATCACCGGCGATCTGGCGATGATCGACACGGACGGCTATGTCAGCATCGTCGGCCGCGACAAGGACCTGATCATCACCGGCGGGTTCAATGTCTATCCTCGGGAGGTCGAATCCCTGATCGACGATATCCCCGGCGTGCTCGAAAGCGCCGTCATCGGCGTGCCGCATCCCGATTTCGGGGAGGGGGTCGTCGCCGTCGTCGTGCCGGAAGATGAGAGCCTGACACCCGAGACGGTCGCCGCCGCCGCGCGCAAGGACCTGGCGAAGTTCAAGCAGCCCAAGCAGATCCTGATGCTGCCGGAACTGCCGCGTAACACCATGGGCAAGGTTCAGAAGAAGGCGCTCCGCGAGACCTACGCCAACCTGTTCACCTGACGGCAGGCTTCAATCGGGCGAGAGCATGTATCCCGCGCCGCGCACTGTCTGAAGGTAGCGCGGCTGCTTAGGATTGTCCTCGATCTTGCGCCTGAGCCGCGTGATCTGAACATCGATCGCGCGCTCCTGCGCCTGCCCGTGATCGCGGCCCAGCTCCTCGACAAGCCTCACCCGGCTGATCGCCTCGCCCTGCTCTGATGCGAAGATGCGCATCAGTTGGTTCTCCGTCGCCGTGAGTCTGACAAGCGCGTCGCCTTCCCAAAGCTCGCCGCGCTCGACATCATAACTGAAGCGCCCCAGGCCGAGCACCTTGGGCATGACCGCGTCACCCTGCGCCTCGGGCATCCGGCGCAGGATCGCGTTGATCCTCAGCAGCAGCTCCTTGGGCTCGAAGGGCTTGGCAAGATAGTCATCGGCACCGGCCTCCAGCCCGGCGATCCTGTCTTCCGTCTCCCCCTTGGCGGTCAGCAGGAGGATGGGCGTTTCTGCGCGCTGCCTGATTTCCCGGGTGAGCTCCACGCCAGTATCGCCCGGCATCATCACATCCATGACGATGAGGTCGAAATCCAACCCGCTGAGCAACCTGCGCGCATGGCCTGCGTCGCGTGCCGTCGAGACAAGGAAGCCGTTTCTGTTGAGGAACTTGGCCAGCAATGTCCTGATCCGCTCGTCATCGTCGACGATCAGCAGATGCGCATCGAGTTCAGTCATGGCCCTTGTCCCTCAGCCCGTTGTATTTCCGGCGCAACTCAGTATCCATCATCGCCTCCAGCACCTGCCGGAAACCCCGCACGGCCTCTGGACCGGCGCGCCTGTACGCGTCCCGCATTCGGGCCCGCTGCACCTCGGAAAGCTTGCGCTCCAGCGCCTTGCCGGCATCCGTCAGGTAGAGATGCCGCTCCCGCCTGTCCGACGTTCCGACCCTGCTCTCAACAAGCCCATCTTTCATGAGGCTGCGCAAGACACGGTTGAGTGACTGCTTGGTGATCCCGAGGATTTCGAGCAGGTTGTTGACCGTCGTTCCCGGGGCCCTTCCGATGAAGTGAATGGCGCGGTGATGCGCGCGGCCATAGCTCTTGCCCAGCTCGCGGTTCAACTCTTCGAGTATGAGATCAGGATCAGCCGTGAACCCGCGATAGGCGAAGAACATCGCCTCGATCCCCTGCTGAAGCTGCTCGTCGGTCAGGAACAGCAGGCTTTCGCCTCCGGTGGAGTCAGACATGTTGTTCACCCGTCATCTCGTCTTTGCGCGACTTTATGTCAGCTTTGTTGACACTCCAACCCGCAACTGCTAGCGAATCTCAGTTTTCGCGCGATTTTATGGCCAGATCGGACATAAATCACGCACCTATGACACGGACCGGGGGAGGAACGGAAGATGGCAGGCTACGATGACCGCGACGGCAAGATCTGGTTCGACGGCAAGCTCGTCGAGTGGCGCGATGCGAATGTGCATGTCCTCTCCCATGCGCTGCACTATGCCAGCTCTGTCTTCGAGGGCGAGCGCTGCTACGAGGGCAAGATCTTCCTGAGCCGCAAGCACTCGGAGCGCCTGCTCAAATCGGGCGAGATGCTCGACATGCCGATCCCCTACACGGTCGACGAGATCGAGGCCGCCAAGCGCGCGGTGCTCGATGCGAACGGGCTTGAAGACGCCTATGTGCGCGTTGTCGCATGGCGCGGCGCGGGCGAGGACATGGGCGTCGCCTCCGCGCGCAACCCCGTGCGCATGGCCGTCGCCGCCTGGGAATGGGGCAGCTACTACGGAGATGCCAAGTTCGAAGGCGCCAAGCTCGACATTGCCAAGTGGAAGCGCCCCTCGCCCGAGACGATCCCGACCTCGGCCAAGGCCGCAGGCCTTTACATGATCTGCACCATGTCCAAGCACGCCGCCGAGGCCAAGGGCTGCTCGGATGCGCTCTTCATGGACTATCGCGGCTATGTCGCCGAGGCGACGGGCGCGAACATCTTCTTCGTCAAGGACGGCGAGGTTCACACCCCCGACCCAGACGCGATCCTAAACGGCCTCACCCGCCAGACCGTGATCAGGATGCTCGAAGAGCGCGGCATCAAGGTCCATGTCCGGCACATCATGCCCGAGGAGCTCGACGGTTTCGAGCAATGCTGGCTCACGGGCTCGGCAGCCGAGGTCACGCCCGTCGGCCAGATCGGGGAGTATACCTTCGAAGTCGGCGATCTCACCCGCGAGATCGCGGAGGCCTACGAGAAACTGGTGCGGAGCTGACGGCTGGCCACCGCTCTACAAGATCAGCTCGGTCAAGCCGAACTGCGCCCCGACCACGCCGATGAGCAGCCCCAGGGGCAGGCTCATCAGGAGCGCAAGCGGCGCGGGCTTCTTGCGCGGCCTTGAAGGTTTCAGCGTGAACGCCTTCCATATGCCGCGCTCGATGACCCTATCCGCCAACAGAATGAGCGCGAAAACGAGCGCGAAGGGCACGAGGATGTACAAGATCGCGCCCCAGAATGCCATGCCATCGAGGCTGAGCAATTCGCCGATGGCCACCCCGAGATAAAGGCCCACGGCGAGCAGACCGGCCCCGATGAACCAGTCGAAAGCATTCATTTTTTGTCGCTCTTTCATGGTGATGTGCCTCCGTCCGACAGGAGCATTCAACAAGCCTCGGACCAGAATGGCAAGTTCACCTTCGTGGATATGATAGGCACGACAGCGCCACGCAATCTGATACGAGCCGCAAGCTCTGGTCATGCAGCTGCCCGCAACCGACTTCGGATCGAACGCCACGGAGCGGAATCATCAGGGAATTGCCACTTCAAGCTCGGAGTCCCACACCCTTTTTTCTTGCTCGAAATATCCCGAGGGGGGTCTGGGGGGAGCAGCGCTCCCCCCAGCCGGTCGGATTGTGCGCAAGCACAATTCGAAATCAGAAATCCACGCCGCGCTGCGCCTTGATCCCGGCCTTGTAAGGGTGCTTCACCTCCTCGACGACCGAGACCAGATCGGCATAATCCACGATCTCCTGCGGCGCGTCGCGCCCGGTGAGGATCACGCCTGTCTTCGCATCGCGCGCCTCCAGCGCCGCGATGACGGCCTCGGGCGTAACCTGTTCGTAGCGGAGCGAAATGTTCACTTCGTCGAGGACGATGAGATCATACTTGCCGCTCTCCATCATCTCGCGCGCCCTGGCCAGCGCGGCCTCAGCGGCCTTCCGGTCGCGCTCCTTGTCCTGGGTGTCCCAGGTGAAGCCCTCGCCCATCAAATGCCAGTCGATACCGCCAAGCTTGTCGAAGAACTGCTTTTCCCCGGTGATCCAGTTGCCCTTCACGAACTGGACAACGCCCACGCGCTGGCCCCAGCCGAGCGCGCGCACCATCACGCCGAAGGCCGAGCTCGACTTGCCCTTGCCGTTTCCGGTGTGCACGAGCACGAGGCCCTTTTCGGGGTCTTCCAGCTCTCCCTGCCGCGCGCGGTGCGCCTTCTGCACCTCTTTCATCTTCGCGCGATACGTCTCTGCCTCTGACATGGTTCCTCCTTGATCTCATCTCGCCGCAAGAAGCCACAGCATGGCCCGCCGCGCCAGAGCAATCGTGCTCCGAGTCAGCCACGATACCTGCGTTGCAGCTTGGCCATGCCGCCGATCCAGCGGTCATAGTCATCGAGCTTCATCTGCATGTAGCCCGCCACCGTCTCGTGCGGCAGGATCAGGAACCGCTCCGCCTCCACGCCGTCCATGGCCGCCCCGGCCACCGCCTCCGCGCTCAGGATGCCGTCGAGCGCGGCGGGGTGGTCTTCCTCGCCGCGGATCATGTCGGTGTCCACGCCCTGCGGGCAGAGCACCGACACGCGGATGCCGTCGTCGCGATGCGTGATCGCGAGGTTCTCCGCAAAGCCGATGGCGGCGTGTTTCGTCGTCGCGTAGGTCGCGCTGCCGATCTGGTTGAGCAGCCCGGCGGCCGACGCGGTCTGGAGGAAATGCCCCCCGCCCCTCGCCTTCATTTTCGGCAGCAGAACACGCGCGGCATGGACATGGGCCATGACGTTCACGTCCCAGGCGCGCTGCCAGTCGGCGGCGGAGGCCCCGGCCGCGTTCTCGAAGCTGTCGTCATAGCCGTTGAGGATCCCGGCATTCGAGCAGAAAAGCGTGATCGGCCCATGCTCCGCCTCGATCTGCTCTATCATCTCGCGCATGGCACCCGCGTCGCTCACATCGCAGATATGGCTGCTGTCCGCGCCCATCTGCTGCACGTCTTCGCTGATGTCGGACGCGGCCACATGGGCCGCCCCCCTCGCCTTCAGCTCGCGGACAAGCGCCGCGCCGATCCCACGGGCCGCGCCGGTGACGACGGCGGTGATCCCGCGCAGCTCCACGGGCTCAGCCCGGGCTCATGCCGCGCAGGCGCTCGGAGCGGCGGCGCAGAAGCTCCACCGTGGTGAGCAGGACGATAGAGATCGCCACGAGGATCGTCGCCACGGCAAGGATGGTCGGGCTGATCTGCTCACGCAGGCCGGTGAACATCTGCCAGGGCAGCGTCTTCTGGCTCGCCGAGCCGACGAAGAGCACGACGACCACCTCGTCGAAGGAGGTGATGAAGGCGAAAAGCCCGCCCGAGATCACCCCCGGCAGGATGAGCGGCATCTGGACGCGGAAGAAGGTTGTCACAGGGTCTGCCCCCATGTTCGCCGCCGCGCGGGTGAGCGAGCGGTCAAAGCCGACAAGCGTCGCCGTCACCGTGATGATGACGAAGGGAATGCCGAGCACGGCGTGCGCGAGGATGACCTTCACATAGCCCACGAAGGTCTTGTCGAGGCCCAGCGTGCCTTCCATCCAGTTGCCGATCTGGCTGTAGAAGAAGAACATGCCCGTCGCCGAGATGATGAGCGGAACGATCATCGGCGAAATCAGGATCGCCATGATCGCGCGGCGGCCGGGCACATGCGCCTGGCTGAGGCCGATGGCCGCCAGCGTGCCGAGGCTGACCGAGATGATCGTCGCGATCGGCGCGATGATGAGCGAGTTCTTGAAGCTGCGCTGCCAGTCGCTGTTGCTGAAGAAGTCGCGGTAGTGCTTGAGCGAGTAGCCTTCAGGGTCGAAGCGCAACATCTCCGGCGTGAAGGTGAAGAAGTTCTCCGCGTTGAACGACAGCGGCAGAACCACGAGAATCGGCGTGATCAGGAAGATGAAGATCAGCGCGCAGATCACGCGGAAACCGTAGTGCCAGAGCACCTGGAACCAGGTGAGATAGGGCGGCAGGAAGGCGCGGTAGCGCCCCTCATGCACCCAATAGATCAGCCAGCCGCCGACCGCGCCGAAGATCGCCCCGATGATCCCGCCCGGCAGCCCGCCCAGCGAGAAGCCGGCAACGGCGCCGATCGCCAGCGTGATGCCGCGCGCGTTGCCCTCGTTCTTCAGCAGGTTCAGATAGCCCCAGGCCAGGGCGATCATCAGCAGCGCGCCGACCACGAGGCCGAGCAGCCCGTTGCCGTTCGCCGTGCCGACGACGAGGCCGAAGAAGCCACCGAAGGCCCCCACGGAGAGCGCGACAAGCCAGAAGGGCTTTTGGTAGATCGGTGTGAGTGCAGCCATGTTCCGTTACCCCAGCTTGACGTTGTCGATGCCGACGATCCTGTCGTAGGCCCAGTAGAGAATGAGAACCACCGCCAGCAGGATCGAGCCCAGAGCGGCCGCGAGGCCCCAGTTGAGCGAGCTGGAAATGTGATAGGCGATCCGGTTCGAGATGAAGACACCATCGGTGCCCCCCACGATCTCGGGCGTGATGTAGTAGCCGATCGCGAGGATGAACACGAGGATGGAGCCCGCGCCGATCCCCGGGATGGACTGCGGGAAATAGACCCGCCAGAAGGCCGTCCAGTTCGTCGCGCCGAGGCTCTTGGCCGCGCGCAGATAGCTCGGGTTGATCGTCTGCATGACCGAGTACATCGGCAGGATCATGAACGGCAGCAGGATATGCGTCATCGCGATGATCGTGCCGGTCGCGTTGTTCATCATGATCAATCGGGAGTCATCCCCCACAAGCCCCAGCCACACGAGCGTATCGTTGATCACACCCTGCTGTTGCAGCATCACCTTCCAGGCCGAGGTCCGCACGAGAAGCGATGTCCAGAAGGGCAGCAGCACGAGGATCATCAGCAGGTTGGCCTTGCCCGTGGGCAGGTTCGCGAGGATCCATGCGACGGGATAGCCCAGCAGGATGCAGCTTCCGGTGATGATCAGGCTCATCTTGAGCGTGCGCTGGAAGAGCTTGACGAGAATCTGCCGGTCCTCCGGCTGCGAAACCGCACCATCGGGCGTGCGCTTCATGTCGATCGCGTTGAGAAAATAGCCGTTGGTATAACGCACCGAATGCGCCTTGATGGTGGCCCAGGTTTCGTGGGCGGCCCAGTCCTCGTCGATCGCGGCGAAAGCCGCCTTGTAGTTCGGAGCCTCGAAGTCGTCGATATTGGACTTCAACTCGCGCAGCATGTCCGCGTGCGGGCCATCATAGCCCGAAACATCGGCACTCTTCATGTCCGCGATCAGCGCCGGGTAGACGTTTTCCCAGGGGTCGCGGTCGGTAATGTCACGTTCATCGACAAGAGCTTCGAAGACCGCGAACCTGGTGTAGGCCTCCGCCGTCCTGGGCAGCAGCTCGGAAATCGCCTGCGAGGGCGCAAAAGCGTCCGTGTCGGGCAGGAAGGTCTCTTCGAGGTTCGAGATCTGCCCGACAACACGGCTGGACAGCTCGGTGTCGCGCTCGGCCCCTTCACCGCCGGACATCATCTCGTACCAGACGGTGCCCTCTTCCCAGTCGGGGTCGATCTCTTCGAGCGCATCCAGGTAGTCATCTCCCAGGTCGTCGAGCGCGCGCCCGGACTGGCGAAAGAGCGAGGACATGCCCGATTCCTCGTAGTTGAGCCGCGAGCCGAGCCGCGTGTGCTTCTTTGCTTCGGATGCGGTGAAGAGATCGTGATACATCGCCTCGAACACAGCCTCGGGCGGCAGTTCGTCCTCGTCGCGGTCCCACTGGCGTAGCTCGCGCACCGCGTCGGGAATGGTGTCCTCGACAATCTGGTTCTCGACCGAGCGGAACAGCATCTCGCCGATGGGAATGATGAAGGAGATCATGACGAAGATCAGAAGCGGCGCGATCAGCGCCAGCGCCCTCAGCTTCTCCATCCGAAGAGCCCGCCGGAGACTTTTCTTGAGCGGCGTGCCGTCAGCCGAAAGCACGGGCCCGCTATCCTTGGAATCCGCAATGCGAAGCCCGTCATCGGGAGTCGGCCCGCGCTTGGCCGTGGTTGCGTCGGTTACATCGCTCATTTCCGTCCCCGTCTGACCCTGTTTTCGTTCCTGGTCTTGTCTGTTTTCAAAGTGACTAACGAATAATGGGGTGGAGAGGCCGCAGCGCGGCCTCTCCGAAAGCTGCGCTTATTGCGCGAGCCAAGCCTGGAATTTCGCGTCGATATCGTCGCGGTAGTCGGCCCAGAAGCCGTAGTTATACACGAAGATATTCTCGCTGTTTTCCGGGGCCGTCGGCATATGCGGACCCATCTCGATGCCGAGCTCTGCATGCTTGCCCACGAGCGGCGCCGAGGATTCGCGGGCCGGGCCATAGGAGATGTAGGCGGCCTGGTCGGCAAGGCGCTGCGTGTCCGTCGCGAACATGATGAAGTCAAGCGCGCGGTTCAGACGGTCCTCGGGCAGACCCTCGGGGATGATCCAGCCGTCCAGGTCGAAGACCTGCGCGTCCCAGAGCATCTCGAAAGGCTGGTCCTGCTCTTCGATCGCCGAGAACCAGCGGCCATTGTAGGACGTGCCCATGATGACTTCACCGTCAGCGAGGAACTGGGGCGGCTCGGCCGCCGCACCCCACCAGATCACGTCATCCTTGATGGTGTCGAGCTTGGCGAGGGCCTGGTCCTGGCCTTCTTCGGTCGCCAGAACGTCATAGACGTCGTCCTTGGCAACACCGTCACAGATGAGCGCCCATTCCATGTTGTTGATGGGGCGCTTTTCCAGGGTGCGCTTGCCGGGGTATGTCTCGGTGTCGAACATCGCGCAGATCGATGTTGGCTCCGGCGCGCCGTCGGGCAGAAGGTCGGGGCGGTAGGCCGCCGTCGTCGAATAGACGATCTGCGGGATGAAGCAGTCAGAGACCAGCAGGTCACCGAAGTCATCCTCGGCCGAAGTGCCGTCCGGCGCATCGGCCAGATGCTCGTCCGGGTCGATTTCCATCGCGAGACCTTCGTCGCAAAGACGGATCGCATCCGCCGCAACGACGTCGACAACGTCCCATGTGATGTTATCGGCTTCATTCATCGCGCGCAGCTTGGCCACGGCCTCGGGCGAGCTCTCATCGTTGATGATGTTGATGCCCGTCTTTTCCATATAGGGGTCGTGATAGGCCTTCTGCTGCGAGTTGGAATAGGCGCCGCCCCAGGAGACGATCGTCAGTTCGTCTGCCATGTGGTCGTCGGCACCGGCAGCAGCAGCAACCATCGTCAGTGCCGTTGTTGCCATGAGTGTCTTGGTGAATTTCATTGCATTCTCCCGTGTTTTGCCCGTTGGATTTGATCTCGCCTAAGCCTTCCGGGCATCCGGCAAAGGCGTCTCAATCATCGCGGCCCGCTTAGTCGGGCCGCGTGATATTCTCAGGCATCAAGCGCGCGCGCATCCTCGGGCATCCAGCCGATCTCGATCTGCTCGCCCGGCTTGAGACGCCGTTGGTCCGGCGCGTTCCGCGTCTTGATGATGAAATCTTCCTTGCCCGCAACGCGCAGACGCGTGCGGAAAATGTCGCCCATGTAGATGAACTCGAGCACCTCAGCCTTGAGCGTATGCGCATCCGCGTGCAGGCGCTCCTTGTTGAACTCGACACGCTCGGGGCGGATCGAGATGGTCGTGCGCTCGCCCACCTTGTTCACGTTCACAGGTGCGGCGTCGATCTCCTCGCCGTTGTCGAGCTCCACGAGGCATTGCTTGCCCTGGATCTGCTTCACGGTGCCCTGCATCGTGTTGTTCTCGCCGATGAACTGCGCCACGAAAGAATTCTGCGGGCTTTCGTAGAGAACATCGGGCGGATCGATCTGCTGGATGCGCCCGTCGTCGAAGACGGCCACGCGGTCGGACATCGTCAGCGCCTCGGTCTGGTCGTGCGTCACGTAGACGGTCGTGATCCCGAGGTTGTGCGCAAGGTCCGTGATTTCGAACTGCATCTTCTCGCGCAGCTGCTTGTCGAGCGCGCCGAGCGGCTCGTCCATAAGCACCAGCTCCGGCTCGAACACGAGCGCGCGTGCCAGAGCGACACGTTGCTGCTGACCGCCCGAAAGCTGCGCCGGGCGGCGGCCGCCGAAATCGCCCATCTCGACCATGTCGAGAGCGCGCTTGATCTTCTTTTCGCGGTCCGACTTGCCGATCTTGCGCACCTCGAGCGGAAAGCTGAGATTCTCCGCGATCGTCATGTGCGGGAAGAGCGCGTAGTTCTGGAACACCATCCCGATGCCGCGCTTGTGCGGTGGGATGTTGTTGATGCTCACCCCGTCGATCTTGATCTCGCCATGCGTCGCGGATTCGAAGCCCGCAAGCATCATAAGGCAGGTCGTCTTGCCCGAACCGGACGGGCCGAGCATGGTGAGGAATTCGCCTTTCGGCATCGTGAGATTGAGATCTTTGACAACGAGAGATTCGCCGTCATAGCTCTTCTGAACGCGTTCGAAAGCAACGAACGCATCGGAATTGTCTGTGTCAGCCATTGAGGCTCCCTGTCTTTATATGCAGCTTCGCCGCTTATTCGAAGGCTATCTAAGCTTAGATTTGCCCTGTGTTGCAACCGATTGTTTGTTTTTTTTCGCTTGACGGAGTTTGCCTTTCGAGAGCGGCATTTGCGGTCTTATCGCGGCTATTATGGTTCTAATTGCGACACCTTAAGGTCGAAAGCGACCTCTCAATCCTCCCCGGTTACCTCTTGGTCGAAAAAAATCGACGCCGCGTGACCGTATTTTGAGCCCGATGTCGCAAAAAAAGGCATTCCTGTTCGTCCCTGCACTTGACGAAAGGTCAAACTCGGAGCCACATCACCCGACTTCCATCAGCAGCAGACGGACACTTCAATGAACTATGAGCGCGCGCCCTTTTCCGAGATCGAATACGCCCGTCGCATCTCGCTCACCCGCAACGCCATGGAACGCGCGGGGGTCGATCTTCTCTACGTGCAGGACCCTTCGAACATGGCTTGGCTCACCGGCTATGACGGCTGGTCGTTCTACGTGCATCAGGGCGTGTTCCTCGCCCAGGACGGCGCGCCGCATTGGTGGGGCCGCAACCAGGACGCCAACGGCGCGCGCCGCACCGTCTGGATGGATAACGCGAATATCCATGGCTATGCCGACAACTACGTACAGAGCACTGAGCGCCACCCGATGCAGGACCTGGCAAAGCGCATCAAGGCGCTTGGCAAGGAAGATGTGCGCATCGGTGTCGAGATGGACAATTACTATTTCTCCGCCAAGGCCTTCCAGACCCTCCTTGAAGAACTGCCGAACGCCACCTTCGTCGATGCCACCGCGCTGGTGAACTGGCAGCGCGGGGTCAAGTCCGAGGAAGAGCTGGTCTTCATGCGCCGCGCCGCCGCGATCTCCGAGAAGATCGTCGATGGCCTTCTGGAGCGCGTCGAGCCGGGCGTTCCCAAGAACGAGATCGTCGCCGAGGCGCAGCGCGATGCGATCCGCGGCGCTGAGGGTCACTGGGGCGATTATGCCGCCATCGTCCCGCTCCTGCCCTCGGGCTCCGACGCCGCCGCGCCACACCTGACATGGGATGGCCGCCCCCTCAAGAAGGGCGAGGCGACATTCTTCGAGATCTCCGGCTGCTACCGCCGCTATCACGCGCCGCTGTGCCGGACGGTCTATCTCGGCGAGCCGACCGACCTCTTCAAGCGCGCCGAGGCGGCGCTTGCCGAAGGGCTGGAAGCCGGCCTCGAAGCCGCCCGCGCCGGGAACCGCGCCTGCGACATCGCCAACGCGCTCGCCGCCCCGCTGGAACGCGCCGGGATCGAGCGGGGCGCACGCTGCGGCTATCCCATCGGCCTGAGCTACCCGCCCGATTGGGGCGAGCGCACCGTCAGCCTGCGCGCCGAGGACGAGACAGTTCTCGAACCCGGCATGACCTTTCACTTCATGCCCGGCCTCTGGATGGACGACTGGGGCCTCGAGATCACCGAATCGATCCTCATCCGCGATGAAGGCCCCGCCGAAACCCTCTGCAACCGCCCACGCCAGATGTATGTGAAGCCATGAACAAGCTGGACACGACCCGCGAGATCCTCGAGAAGCTGATCGCCTTTCCGACGATCTCCACCGAGAGCAACCTCGAGCTGATCGCCTACGTGGCCGACTACCTCGGACATCTTGGCGCGCAGGTGAACCTTGTGAACGATGCCTCGCTCACCAAAGCCAATCTCTTCGCCACGCTGGGGCCGCCCGACATGGACGGCGGAATTGTTCTTTCCGGGCATACCGACGTTGTGCCCGTCGAGGACCAGGATTGGTGGACAGACCCCTTCACGCTCTCTGAAAAGGGCGGCCTCCTCTATGGTCGCGGAACCTGCGACATGAAAGGCTTCATCGCCGCCGTTCTGGCCATGGCTCCCGAATACGCCGAGCTCGACCTCAAGCGCCCGCTGCACTTCGCCTTCACCCATGACGAGGAGACAGGCTGCATCGGCGCGCAGGCGCTGGTCGATGAGCTGCGCAACATGGAATTGAAGCCCTCCATCGCAATCATCGGCGAGCCCACCGACATGCGCATCGTCGAGGGGCACAAGGGCTGCTGCGAATACACCACGCGCTTCACCGGGCTTGAAGGCCACGGCTCCGCGCCCGAGCGTGGGGTGAACGCGGCGGAATATGCCGTGCGCTATGTCACGCGTCTCATGGAGTTGCGCGAGGAGCTCAAAAGCCGCGCGCCGAAGGGCTCGCGCTTCGATCCGCCCTGGTCGACGCTCAACATCGGCCGCGTCGCCGGGGGCGTGGCGCATAACGTGATCGTCGGCAAGGCCGAGGTCGAGTGGGATTTCCGTCCCGTGCATGACACCGATCACAAGTATCTCAAGAAACAGATCAACGCCTACGCCAATGACGTTCTTCTGCCCGCCATGCGCGAGGTTGATCCTTCCGCCACCATCGAGACGGAAACCATCGGCGAAATCGTCGGCCTCATGCCGATGGAGGATAACGAAGCGCGCGATCTCGTCTCGGCGCTGACGGGTGCCAACGGGGCCGATGTCGTGGCTTTCGGAACGGAAGCCGGCCTTTTCCAGCAATTCGGAATGAGCGCGGTTCTCTGCGGGCCGGGCAGCATCGAGCAGGCCCACAAGCCCGACGAATTCGTCTCCGCGTCTCAGCTCGGGCATTGCCTGCGGATGCTGGACGGTCTGAAATCGAAACTTGTCGCGGCGTAGCTGGACCCCCGGATCGCCTGCGATCCGGTTCGCGCCCGACCCCGCCCCCCAGGGCGGGCGCGAAGTGTTGGGACGGTCATGCCTGGCGCAACCCTCGTGCCTTGAAGCGATGCCACCGAAATTTTCACCGCGCCCACCCTCGGGGTCGGGCGCGAACCTCGCGTCACGCTGGCCTCAATCGCGCCGGACTTTCGGGCTAGGTAACTAGGGCCGGTGAACACTCATAGTCGCCACCAAAGCGCGGCGCAGTCACGTTTGGCCATAGCGCGCGGTGTCTCGGCACGGATGCCGGGGCGGTGCACGGGGGGTGCATACATGTCACCCCCCTGCTCCGGCGCGGCCGAGAGCGGTTAACGCCTCAGCTCGCGGCTTTCCAGAGGCCCGCTTCCCTGACCTGCTCGTAGGCCTCGTCAAGCGCCTTGCGCGCCCGCGAGATCAGCATGTCGATTTCGTCCCTCGTGATCACGAGCGGCGGGCTTATGATCATCCGGTCGCCGACATGGCGCATCACCAGGTTGTTCGCAAAGCAGCGCTCGCGGCACATGAGCCCCACCGTCCCCGCATCGGAGGCGAAGGTCGCACGGCTTTCCTTGTCCGGCGTGAGCGCCAGCGAGCCCATCATCCCGACGATCCGCACATCTCCCACCATGGGATGGTCGCCAAGGCTCTCCCAGGCCTCTTTGAGGTAGGGCGCCGTCTCGGCTCCGACGCGCGCGACGATGCCTTCCTCGTCGAGGATGCGCAGGTTCTCCAGCGCGACAGCCGCCGCAACGGGATGACCTGAATAGGTGTAGCCGTGGTTGAACTCACAGCCCGCGATCACCTCCGCCACGGCGTCCGTCACGATGCTCGCCGCGATCGGCTGATAGCCCGAGCTGAGCCCCTTCGCGACGGTGATGATATCGGGCCGGATGTTCAGCGTCTGGCTGCCGAACCACTGGCCGGTCCGGCCGAATCCGCAGATCACCTCGTCGGCGATCAGCAGGATTTTATACCTGTCGCAGATCCGCTGTATCTCCGGCCAATAGCTCTCGGGCGGCACGATCACGCCGCCCGCCCCCTGCACCGGCTCGGCGATGAAGGCGGCGACCTTGTCTTCCCCGAGCTCGAGGATGGCCTTTTCGAGCTGGCGCGCCCGCTCGAGGCCGAACTCCTCGGGGCTCATCTCGCCGCCCTCGGCCCACCAGTTCGGCTGGTCGATGTGACGAATGCCCTGCACCACGCCGCCCTGGGCGTGCATCCCGGCCATGCCACCCAGCGACATCGCGCCGAGGGTCGAGCCGTGATAGCCGTTCTTGCGGGAGATGATCGTGGTCTTTTCCGGCTTGCCGCGCTCCTGCCAATAGGTGCGCACAAGGCGGATATTGGTGTCATTCGCCTCCGAGCCGGACCCGGCGAAGAAGACATGGTTGAGATCCCCCGGCGCAAGCTCCGCCAGCCGCTCGGCCAGCGCGATGGCGGGCACATGGGAGGTCTGGAAGAACGTGTTGTAATAGGGAAGCTCGCGCATCTGACGCGCCGCCACATCGGCCAGCTCCTCCCGGCCATAGCCAATATTCACGCACCACAGCCCCGCCATCGCATCGAGGATCTCGTTTCCGTCGCTGTCATGGAGCATGACGCCTTTCGCGCGGGTGATGATGCGCACGCCCTTGCCGGCAAGCTCGCCCCCGTGCGTGAACGGGTGCATATGATGCGCCGCGTCGAGGGCTTGCAACTCCTCTGTGGGCATATGGTTGGTGATCTGGGTCATTCGCGGCCTCCTCATGGCAATACCCGCCCGGCGGGGTGTCCTGCCGGCAGAATATGATCAAATTATTCCCTGTCAATCACTGCGCTGCGTGGACAAGACCCGGCGCACCTGCTCCATGCCCTGGATCACATCCTCCCGCATGGCCTTTGCCGCCGCGCCGGCATCTCCGGCGCGCATCGCCGCCAATGCCTCGTGGTGCTGGTCCGGCAGGTTCTGCGTCCCGACGCGGCCGCAAACGACCCGCAGGGAAGGCCCAAAACGGAGCCAGAGCCCATCCGCCACCGCCGCAAGAATCGGTGCCTCGGCCATCGCGTAGAGCCGCGCGTGGAACCGGTAGTTCTGCTTGAGATAGCTCTGAAGGTCGCCCGCCGCGATCGCCGCGTCGAGCTCGGCATCAATCGTCGAAAGCTCCTCAAGGCCCTCATCCGTCATCCGCTCGGTCGCGCGCACCACGAGCTGTGGCTCTATCGCTTGGCGCGCGAATATCAGCTCGTTCACACTATCCACAGTGAGTTCCGGCACGACGACGCGCCGGTTGCCCATGAATTCCAGCGCGCCCTCCGCCGTAAGCCGGCGAATCGCTTCGCGCACGGGAGTCATCCCCGCACCGAGGCTGTCGCAGACACCCTGGATGGTCACGGCTTCACCGGGGCGCATCTCGCCGAAGAGAATCAGCTCGCGAAGCTGGCGATATATGAGCTCGTGGGCAGGCAGTTCCCGCGTTCCCGCCTTCATATCGGGCGTGAAGCTCACGATGTCAGCAGACCCGGCTTTTGCCTTGCTCATCGCAGGCCCTCCTTTCGAATCTCTTGCAATTCTCCGCGCTTCGTGCAGGCATTCTGCACAGAAATCTTGTCAAGTCAGTCAGAACTTGATCAAATATTTCGCAGAGGGGCACGGCCTCCAAAACAGGGAGACACGAAAATGAAAACCTATCTACTCAGCGCAGCGGCATCGCTCGCCCTCGTCGCCGGAATGGCGCAGGCCCAAGAAGTCCGCGTCTACAACTGGTCCGACTATATCGATGAAGACCTGCTTATGCAGTTCGAGGAAGAGACAGGCCTGAAACTCGTCTATGACGTGTTCGATTCCAATGAAGTTCTGGAAACGAAGATGCTCGCAGGCGGCTCCGGCTATGACGTGGTCGTCCCGTCGGGCACGTTCCTTCAGCGCCAGATCACCGCGGGCGCCTTCCAGAAGCTCGACAAGTCCAAGCTGCCCAATCTCGACAACATGTGGGACGTGGTCACGGAGCGCACCGAGCAATACGACCCCGGCAATGAGCACGCGATCAACTACATGTGGGGCACAACGGGCATCGGCGTGAACGTCGGCAAGGTCCAGGAGGCGCTCGGAGAAGACGCCCCGATCGACAGCTGGTCGCTGGTCTTCGAGCCGGAGAACATGGAAAAACTCGCCGAATGCGGTGTGCATTTCCTCGATGCGCCAGCGGAGATGATCCCGGCAGCCCTCAACTACATCGGCGAAGACCCCGACAGCCATGACCCTGATGTCATCGCCAAGGCCGAGGACGTGTTCATGCCGGTCCGCCCGCATATCCAGAAGTTCCACAGCTCCGAATACATCAACGCGCTCGCCAACGGCGATATCTGCGTTGCCGTGGGCTGGTCGGGTGACGTTCTGCAGGCGCGCGACCGTGCCGCCGAGGCCGACAACGGTGTCGAGATCGCCTATAACGCGCCCAACGAAGGCGCGCAGATGTGGTTCGACCAAATGGCGATTCCGGTCGATGCGCCCAACCCCGACGGCGCGCATAAGTTCCTGAACTTCATCATGGACGCCGAGAACATGGCCGCCGCCTCGAACTATGTCTACTACGCCAACGGCAACAAGGCCTCGCAGGAGCATCTCGTCGATGACGTGATCAACGACCCGGCGATCTACCCGACGCCCGCCGCGCTGGAGAACCTCTTCACGACGACGCCCTACCCCGCCAGGGTGCAGCGTGTCGTCACGCGGCTCTGGACCAAGATCAAATCAGGCACCTGACGACCTGATCTATCGCCCGCAGGCTCCGGCCTGCGGGCTTTTCCAATCGGAGGGGGCAGGATGTCCGACACCGTTTTCACGCCTTGGGACGATCCGGGGCAAGAGCCGCTGATCCAGTTCAAGAACGTGACGAAACGCTTTGGTGATTTCACGGCCATCGACAATCTGACGCAAGACATCTACGCAAAGGAATTCTTTGCGCTGCTCGGCCCGTCGGGCTGCGGAAAGACCACGATGATGCGCATGCTCGGCGGCTTCGAGACCCCTACCGAAGGCCAGATTCTCATTGCCGGGCAGGACATGTCGAACGTGCCGCCCAACAAGCGCGCGGTGAACATGATGTTCCAGTCCTACGCGCTTTTCCCGCATCTCTCCATATTCGAAAACATCGCCTTCGGCCTCAAGCGCGAAGGCAAGTCCAAACCCGAGATCGAGGAGCGCGTGAGCGAGATGCTCCGCCTGACACGGCTTGAGAAATTCGCCCGCCGCAAGCCTCACCAGATCTCCGGCGGCCAGCGCCAGCGCGTCGCCCTCGCCCGCAGCCTCGCCAAGGCGCCCAAGCTCCTGCTGCTCGACGAGCCGCTCGGCGCGCTCGACAAGAAGCTGCGCCAGGATACGCAGTTCGAGCTGATGGACATCCAGGAAAAGACCGGAACGACTTTCGTCATCGTCACCCACGACCAGGAAGAGGCCATGACAGTTGCCTCCCGAGTCGCCGTGATGGACGAGGGCCGAATCGTCCAGGTCGCCACGCCCGCGGACATCTACGAGAAACCCAATTCGGTCTATGTCGCCGATTTCATCGGCGATGTGAACATCATCGAGGGCCATGCCACGCGCGCCGGCGACGGCTATGACATCACATTCGCCCTGGGCGCGCCCAAGCTCCACGCCAAGACAAGCACGGATCTCGGCCCCGAGGGCAAATGCGCGCTGGCGATCCGGCCCGAGAAAGTCTCTATCTCGGCGAAAAAGCCGGCCAAGGCCGTGAATGCCGTCGAGGGCGAGATCATCGACATCGCCTATCTCGGCAATATCTCGACCTACCATGTCCAGCTCGCGGGCGGCCAGATGGTGAAGGGGCAGGCCGCCAACACCCAGCGCCTCGAACGCCGCCAGTTCACCTGGGAAGACAGGGTCTGGCTGAGCTGGACCGACACCGCCGCCGTGGTGCTGGAGGGCTGACGGATGCGCCGCTTCGCCCTCATAGCCGTGCCCTACCTATGGCTGCTGGTGCTGTTCCTTGTGCCCTTCATCATCGTGCTCAAGATCAGCCTCTCGGACATCGCGCTGGCCATCCCGCCCTATACGCCCACGCTCGACCTGTCCGCCGGGTGGGAGGGTCTGCGCGCCTTCTTCGCCGCGCTCGACCTGGAGAATTTCTGGTTTCTGACCACCGATGATCTCTATTGGAAAGCCTATCTCTCAAGCCTCCAGATCGCAGCGCTCTCCACGCTGCTCGCCCTCCTCGTCGGTTATCCCATCGCCTATGGCATGGCCCAGGCCCCGGACGAATGGCGCCCGACGCTGATGATGCTGGTCATCCTGCCTTTCTGGACAAGCTTTCTCATCCGCGTCTATTCGTGGATGGGCATTCTCTCCAAAGAAGGCTTTCTCAACCAGTTCCTGCTCTGGACGGGCCTCGTCTCCGAGCCGCTGGAAATTCTCAACACAAACACAGCCGTCTATATCGGCATTGTCTACACCTACCTGCCCTTCATGATTCTGCCGATCTACGCCGCGCTGGAAAAGCTCGATAGCGCGCTGCTCGAAGCCGCCGAGGATCTGGGCTGCTCGCGCATTACGGCCTTCTGGCTGATCACGGTTCCACTGTCGAAATCGGGCATCATCGCGGGGTGCTTCCTCGTCTTCATCCCCGCGCTGGGCGAGTTCGTCATCCCCGCGCTTCTCGGCGGCTCGGACACGCTGATGATCGGCAAGGTCCTCTGGGAGGAATTCTTCTCCAACCGCGACTGGCCCGTCGCCTCCGCCGTGGCCGTCATCCTCCTGATGATCCTGATCGTCCCGATCATCCTCTTCCAGCGCAACGAACAGAAGCAACGGGAGGCGGAAGGCCCATGAACAGTCCGCTCTCTTTTCACCGCGCCTTTTTTCTTGCCTCAAATATCCCGGGGGGTGCGGGGGGCTGGCCCCCCGCCTTGATCGGATTTTGCGCAGCAAAATTCGAAACAGGGGAGGCGCAAACATGAGACGTTTCTCCTGGTTCAACGCCACCTCGCTCACGCTCGGTTTCGCTTTCCTCTACCTGCCGATGATCATTCTCGTGATCTTCAGCTTCAATTCCTCTCAGTTGGTCACGGTCTGGGCCGGGTTCTCGACAAAATGGTATGGCGAGCTCTTCCAGAACGAAGCCTTCCTTGACGCCGCCTGGGTGACGCTCAAGGTCGCCTTCGTCAGCTCCACACTCGCCGCGGTGCTCGGGACAATGGCTGCCTATGTGCTCGTCCGAGGGGGGCGCTTCATGGGCCGCACGCTGTTTTCCGGCATGATCTATGCCCCCCTCGTCATGCCCGAGGTCATCACCGGCCTGTCGCTCTTGCTGCTCTTCATCGGCATCGGCCTCGACCGAGGGATCCTCACGATCGTGCTCGCCCATACGACCTTCTCGATGTGCTACGTTTCCGTCGTGGTCTCCTCTCGCCTTGTCAGTTTCGATCGCTCGCTCGAAGAGGCCGCGCTCGATCTTGGCTGCTCGCCGATGGATGCCTTCCGCCTCGTCACCCTTCCGATCATCGCCCCTGCGGTAATCTCGGGCTGGCTTCTGGCCTTCACGCTCTCGCTCGATGACCTGGTGATCGCCTCCTTCACGGCCGGTCCCTCGGCCACGACCCTCCCGATCAAGATCTGGTCGTCGATCCGTCTTGGCGTCTCCCCCGAGATCAACGCGCTCTCCACGATCCTGATATCCATCGTCACGGTCGGGGTCATCTCGGCCTCGCTCGCCTCGAAAAGCGCTGCGGTGCGCCGCGAGCGCGAGATGCGTGCCGCCGAGCGGGCCGAGGCATGAGCGCAGGCCTCGCGGGGCGGATATTCCCGGCTCATGCCTATTCCGACGCGCCGACAAGGGGGTGTTTCTGGGCCGAAACAGTGCCTGATTCAGAGCTGGAGAGGCCGCCCCTCGAAGGCCGCGCAAGAGCGGACGTGGCCATCATCGGTGCAGGTTTCACCGGGCTCAACGCCGCCCTTGCCCTCGCGCGGGCAGGCGTGTCGGTCACGGTGCTCGATGCGCGGTTTCCCGGCTGGGGCGCGTCAGGGCGCAATGGCGGGTTCTGCTGCCTCGGCGGGGCGAAGGCCTCCGACTCCATGCTCGACCGCGCCCATGGCAAGCCCGCCCGCCTCGCCTATCGCCGCGCCGAGATGGACGCTGTGGCCCATGTCTCGGACCTTCTTGAAATCCATGACATCGACGCGCTGACACACAGCGAAGGCGAGACTGTCCTTGCCCACAAGCGCGGCATCCGCTTCGCAGAGGCCGCGCGCGAGGTGGAGGAGAACTACGGCGTGACGCCGACGATCCACAGCACCGCCGATCTGCCCGGCTTCGGCATGGCGGGCGCGTTTCACGGCGGGATGACAACGCCGGTCGGCTTCGGCCTTCATCCGCGCGCCTATCTCGCGGGGCTGCTCGGAGCCGCCGAGGCCGCCGGTGTGCAGGTCTTCGGCGACAGCCCGGTGACAGGGCAGGACCGCACAGCGCGGCATTGCCTGACAACGCCCCGGGGCAAGCTCGAAGCCGACAATCTGCTCATCGCCACCAACGGCTATAGCTCGGATGCGCTGCCGCCCTGGCTTGCCGCGCGCTACATGCCGGCCCAATCCTCCGTGATCGTGACACGGCCACTCTCGGAGGCCGAGCTGGCAAATGGCTGGAACAGCGCCCAGATGGCCTTCGACAGCCGGACGCTGCTGCATTACTTCCGCCTGATGCCCGATCGCCGCTTCCTGTTCGGCATGCGTGGCGGGCTCGGGGCCTCACCGCGCTCCGAAGCGCGCGTTTCGCGCAAGATCAGAGCCGATTTCGAGCGCATGTTTCCCTTCTGGAGACATGTCGAAACACCGCATTACTGGTCCGGCATGGTGTGCCTCTCGGGCGGGCTCACGCCCTTCTGCGGCCCTGTCCCGGGCGAAAAAAGCACTTATGCCGCCCTCGCCTATCACGGCAACGGAGTCGCGATGGGCAGCTACGCAGGCGCGCTCATCGCCGACCGGATCCTCGGCCAGCGCGCGCTGGAAGTGCCGCAGGTGATGCAAACGCCGCCACGCCGCTTCCCGCTGGGCCGCTTTCGCCGCGCGCTCATGCTGCCGCTCTACGCCGGCGCATGGCTGCGTGATCTCTGAAAGACCAGGCAGCGCCTAATGCGCCTCGGCCCAGTTCGCGCCCTGGCCCGCGTCCACCTCCAGCGCCACGTCGATCTTCACGGCAGGCTCCGCCGCCCCCTCCATGACCGCGCGCGCCGCTGCTATGGTCTCTTCTACCGCCGAATCCTCGACCTCGAAGAGCAATTCGTCATGCACTTGCAGCAGCATTTTCGCCGGCAACCCCGCGATGGCCTCCGGCATCCGGATCATGGCGCGGCGGATGATATCGGCGGCGGTGCCCTGAATCGGCGCGTTGATGGCGGCGCGCTTGGCAAAGCCGGCGCGCGGGCCTTTTGCGGCGATCTCGGGAGTATGGATCTTGCGGCCGAAAAGCGTCTCTACAAAACCATGATCCTTCGCGAATGCGACGGTGTCGTCCATATAGGCCCGGATGCCGGGGAAGCGCTCGAAATAGCGATCGATGAAGCCCTGTGCCTCGCTGCGCGGAATGCGCAGGTTGCGGGCGAGGCCGAAGCCGGAAATCCCGTAGATCACGCCGAAGTTGATCGCCTTGGCGCGGCGGCGCACGTCGGGTGTCATCTCCTCCAGCGGCACATCGAAAATCTCCGAGGCCGTCATGGCGTGAATGTCCTGGCCATCCTTGAACGCCTGCTTGAGCGAGTCGATCCCGGCGATATGGGCGAGGATTCGCAATTCGATCTGGCTGTAGTCAAGGCTGAGCAGGGTCTTGCCCTCCTCGGCCACGAAAGCCTCGCGAATGCGGCGGCCCTCCTCGCTGCGCACGGGGATGTTCTGCAGGTTGGGGTCAGTCGAGGCGAGCCGGCCCGTGTTGGCGCCGGTCTGGACATAGGAGGTGTGCACGCGGCCTGTATCAGGGTCGATATGCTCCTGCAGCGCGTCGGTGTAGGTCGATTTGAGCTTGGCAAGCTGCCGCCAGTCGAGCACGCGGGCGGGCAGTTCATGCTCGGTGGCCAGCTCTTCGAGCACATCCGCGCCCGTGGCATAGGCCCCCGTCTTGCCCTTCTTGCCACCCTCGATTGCCATTTCGTCGAAGAGGATTTCCCCGAGTTGCTTGGGGCTGCCGACATTGAAGCTGCGGCCGGCAAGCTCATGAATCTCAGACTCCAAGCCAGCCATTTTCTGCGAGAACGCGTTGGACATGCGGCTGAGCGTGTCGCGGTCGACCTTGATCCCGTTTCGCTCCATCTGCGCCAGGACGGGCGAGAGCGGGCGCTCCAGCCGCTCGTAGACGCGGGTGACTTTCTCGGCATGAAGCTGCGGCTTGAAGAGCTGCCAGAGCCTCAGCGTGATGTCCGCGTCTTCTGCGGCGTAGGGCACCGCATCTTCGAGTTTGACACGATCGAAGGTGATCGCGGATTTGCCCGTGCCGAGCAGTTTCTTGATCGGAATCGGCGTATGCGAGAGGTAGCGCTCGGATAGCGTGTCCATGCCATGACCGTGCTTGCCCGCGTTCAGGCTGTAGGACATGAGCATCGTATCGTCGATGGGCGCGATGGCGATGCCGTAGCGCGCGAGCACCTTGGCATCGTATTTCATGTTCTGCCCGATCTTCATGATGCTCGGATCTTCCAGCAGGGGCTTGAGCAGATCCAGGCACTGTTCCAGCGGAATCTGCCCCTCGACAAGCTCATTGGAGCCAAAGAGCTGCCCCTCTTCGCCGTCCTTGTGCGCCAGCGGAATGTAGCAGGCATGGCCGGGCTCGACACAGAGCGAGATGCCCGCGAGGTCGGCCTGCATCTCGTTGAGCGAGTTGGTTTCCGTGTCGAAGGCGACGTATCCGCGCGCCGCGATCAGATCGAGCCAGGGCTGAAGCTCCGCCTCCGTGCTGACGCGCTCGTAGCGGGCCTCGTCGAAAGATGGCGCGTCCGGCGCACCCTCGGGGGCGGCGGGGGCTTCGGGCTCGGGAATCTCCGGCGCTTCGACGCCCAGATGCTCCGCGATGCGTTTGCTGAGCGTGCGGAATTCCATTTCGGAGAGAAACCCCAGCAGCGCCTCGGCATCGGGCTCGCGCACGTCGAGATCATCCAGCGTGAAGTCGAGCGGCGTTGCGCAATCGAGCTGGACGAGCTTCTTGGAAAGCTCGATCTGGTCGCGGTAGTCGAGAAGCGTCTGGCGCCGCTTGGGCTGCTTGATCTCCTCGGCGCGGTCCAGAAGCTCTTCGAGCGAGCCGTATTCATTGATCAGCAGCGCCGCCGTCTTGACGCCGATGCCCGGCGCGCCCGGGATGTTGTCGACACTGTCGCCCGCAAGCGCCTGCACATCGACGACGCGGTCAGGCCCGACGCCGAACTTCTCCTCGACGCCCTCGGTGTCGATCCGGCGGTTCTTCATCACGTCGAGCATCTCGACACCGCCGCCGACGAGCTGCATCAGGTCCTTGTCCGAGGAGATGATCGTCACGCGCCCACCCGCCTCGCGCGCCTGCACGGCAAGCGTGGCGATCATGTCATCGGCCTCGTAGCCCTCCATCTCCTTGCAGGCGATGTTGAAGGCTTCCGTGGCCCGCCGCGTGAGCGGGATTTGCGGGCGCAGATCCTCGGGCATGGCCTCGCGGTTGGCCTTGTATTGGTCATACATGTCGTTGCGGAAGGTATGGCTTCCCTTGTCGAAGATCACGGCGACATGCGTGGGCGCGTCGGGGCCGTTGTTGTCGGCCACGTAGCGATGCAGCATGTTGCAGAAACCCGAGACGGCACCGATAGGCAGCCCGTCGGATTTGCGCGTGAGCGGCGGCAGGGCATGATAGGCGCGGAAGATGAAGGCCGAGCCGTCGATCAGGTGCAGATGGCAGCCTTTTCCGAATTCAGTCATCGCGCGTTTCCCCTTCGTGAACCTGCCGTCAGGTTTGCCATGCCGCGCGCCGGGCGGAAAGGGGCAATGCTACCAGAGGGCCGGATTGTCGAGCGCGGGAACGCAGGCGGGCGTGCCGCGGAACGGCTCTTCCCCGCCGGCCTGAAGCGGCTGACCGAGCCACCCCTGCGGCATCGAGAGCGGCAGCGGCGCAGGGGCGAAGCCTTCGTCGACCGGCTGGAAGCCCGTCTTGGCGTAATAGGCCGGGTCGCCATAGGTCAGCGCGTAGCGCGCGCCTTCTTCCCGCAGCGCATCGAGGCCGTGGGTGATGAGACGCTGGCCGATACCGCCGCGTTGCATGTCGGGACGCACGGCCATCGGCGAAAGGATGAAGACTTCGCGCGCATCGCCCGGATAGCGCAGGCGGGAAAAGACCACCGCGCCTGCAAGCGCGCCGCTTTCGTGCGCCGTGAAGAAGCGCAAATCGTCCCTGTGCGTGTCCGCGAGAAGCCCGGAGACGAAATCGCCAATGAGGCGGCCCTCCTCAGCCCCCTCGGAGGCGGTGAAGGTGTCGGAGAAAAGCGCGATGATCTCGGCGTCAAGCCCGCCGGGCCCGGAGCGGAACTCCAAGGCTCAGACCTTGCCTTCGAAGTCCTTGTGCACGAGCTTCGCATCGCAATAGGGGCATTCGACCCAGCCATGCTCGCGCGGCAATTGCAGCCAGACACGCGGATGGCCCAGCGCGCCTTCCCCGCCGTCGCAGGCCACGCGGTAGCTGTCGACGATCCTGGTCTCTGGAGCTTGGGTTGTCATGGTCGGAATTCCTCGCAGGCAGGGTGATTGAGGGGGAATATAACAGCGCAGCGGCGCGGATCAATCGGCAAAGAGATAGTCGATATTGGCGATCTCATGCGCCTTTTCAGGCGGGATATGCAGGAATTTTTCCAGCGCCGCAGCGTTGTCTTCCACGCTGGAAGTCTCGCGTATCCTGTGATGCTCGTCGAAATTGGCATCACGGATCTGGTCGGCCTCGTGAACCATGTCGGCGCGGATCGTCGGCAAAAGTCGGTCTAGCGTCTCCTGGGGTGTCTTCTCGCCGGCAAGGCCAACTCGCTTGGCATGGCCCTTGAGATAGTCGTCCGTGAAGATGCAATCGATCTCCAGCAGGCGGGTCTTGGAGCGATCTGCGCAGAAATCATGCAGAAGGTCGATGTTGTTGGGATCAAGGCAGATCACGAGCTGGTCGGTGTCGTAATAGTCGAAGAGCATACGCATGAGCGCGCGGCGGTGGCGGTGGCGCTTGCCCATTGTCGACTGGATGCCGCCCAGGTCGGGAAGCTCCGTTCCCGCCTCGTTGAAGAGATACTCGATACAGGGAATGTTCGTCATCTTGCGAATGCGCTCGACGAGCCGCTTGGCGACATGCCACTTCTTGCAAACGATGATGAGCATCTCGCGTTCGCGCCCCAGCGAGCCCTCGCTCTCCCAGAAGCGCATCCCGAAGCGGCGGCCGATGCGGCCGCGGTTCGTCAGGAACTTGAAGAGCGAAGCGCCCTCGTTGGAAATCTTGAAGTCCCAGCCGCGCGTGGCGTAGAGCAGGCCGAGACGGCGTTTGAGCTCCTTCGCCTCGGGGCTGACCTTGCGGGCGAAGAGATAATCCTGGCTGAGCAGCAGATCGTAGTGATCGTTGTAGAAGGTCACCGGCATGCCATAGTCGGTGAACATCAGGAAGGTGAGCGTGCGCGTCCTGATCTCGGTCTCGGGCACGAGATGGCGCACGAGTGTCTGAAAGAAGGTCTCGTCGGGGATCCATGTCGTCCTGAAGAAGCGCATCACGTCGCGGCGCTTGCGGGTGAAATCGAGGATCCACTCGACAGTGCGCCGCCGCAGGCACCACCATTGCGAGCCGATCTGGATTTGCAGGTCATCGGGGATCTTGCGGGTCAGCCCGAGCCGCCTTTGCAGGTTGAAGGCCGCGTAGAAGCGCCGTTTCTGCGTGCGCTCGTTGAAGAAATGACGGTAGATGAGCCGTTCTTCCTTCATGCCTGTCTTGATCCAGTCGCTCTCGAAATAATCGAAGCTCTCGATATAGTCCACGTCGTCGCGATCGAGAAACTCGTGCGCATATTCGGCCGACTTGATGGCCATGCAATCCCCGGAGAGCATGTAGAAATGCGTAGCGCGTGGGAAGGCATCGACAGCCGCTTCGACCGCCTTGAGCGAGGCGTCGACAAGGCTCCATTCGCCCCAGCCGCACTTGATCCGCTTCCTCGCGAAAGTGACATTGGGGTTGTCGTCCAGCGCCTCGCGGATCATGGCGTAATGCTCGGGGTTGGCGCGGGCGTCGAAGTGAATCGACATGTAATCGCCCACAGCCGTAAGGCGTTCTGCCTGCTTGATAATCGCCTCCGGATCCTTATGGCAAAGCAATATGAACGCAATTTTTGCCATTTAGAAACATTTGCCTCTGGATCGGATCATTGTTTCCTTGATAATGACGAAGCACGATTGAATAAACATGAATTATTTGCTTTTTTGAGCGCAATAAGAATGAGCGGGCATATCAGCCCGCGTTTCAGGAGGCACGGAGCACATGGGTTTTCCCGGAACCTGGATGACCGAAACGGAGAGCGTCGTCTATCGCGTGGTGCCCAAATGCGCCTGCTCGACCATCGGCCAGATCATGTATTATTCCGATCATGGAGAGTTCTTCGACGGCGATATCCATGACGCGACCGACGGGCTGCACAAATGGGCCCGCGAGGACAGCAAGCCGCTCATCAACGCCAATGTGAAGATGCATAACTCCTATGCCTTCACCTGCGTGCGCAACCCATATACGCGCATCCTGTCGAGCTTCTTCGACAAGATCTGCGGGATTCAGCGGAACGGGCGCCGCTACCGCGGCAATCTCGTCCCGCTGCTCATCCAGAAATACGGGATCGAGGTGGGCGGCGAAGACGGCAAGGAAGAATTCGACCAGATCAAGAGCTTCCGCCGCTTCCTCCTTTTCGCCCGCGACACCATCCGCTGGCGCCGCCCGATGGACCCCGACATCCACTGGAGCGCCATGTCGGGCCATGTCGGCACCTTCATCGCCAATGGCGGAGCCTACGACAAGATCTTCTGGACCGAGGAGTTCAACAAGGGCATGGGCGAAGTGCTCAAGGCCATCGACACGCCCGAGAAGGTCGACCTCAAGAAAATCCCGCGCTTCAACGAGAGCGAGGGCCACGGCCCCAAGCGCGCGCATCCCGTCGAGGACTACTTCGACGATCTGTCGATGCATCTGGTCTACGAGATCTATCACCGCGATTTCGAGCTGTTCAAATACGATTTCGAAGACCCGTCGAACAAGATGCCGATCGGCGAGATCGACCTTGACGAGGTGCATGCCAAGCTCGGCGATTGAGCACGGCGCCGGAACGTAACGGCCAGATGAAATTTTGATGAAATCTCGTTTTTCGGGATTCAGATCAAGTTTGCCCGCCTGAGCGGGGCGCATCCTGCCTGACATCGGACAGGAGGACGCCATGACACAGCAATTTCCGAATGAAGACTTCCAGATCACCAATGCCGCGCCGGAGCTCGAGGTCAGGGGCCTTTCGCTCTGGTATGGAGACAAGCAGGCGCTCAAGGATGTGAGCTTCGATCTCCATTCCAACGAGCTTCTGGCCTTTATCGGGCCGTCAGGCTGCGGAAAGTCGACGGCGCTGAAATGCCTCAACCGGATGCATGACCACACGCGCGATGTCCGGATCGAAGGAGATATCCTCTTCCGTCAGCGCGATGCCTATGCGCCGGAAGTCGACCCGCCGGAATATCGGCGGCATTTCGGCTGGGTCGCGCAGAAGCCCAATCCGTTTCCGGCGAGCATCTACCGCAACGTCGCCTATGGCGCGCAGATTCACGGGCTGACGCGGACCAAGGCGGAGCTCGACGCGCATGTGGAGAGCTGCCTGCGCCGGGCGCATCTTTGGGACGAGGTGAAGGACGGGCTCAACAAGCTGCAGGGAACCGATCTGAGCGGCGGCCAGCAGCAGCGGCTATGTGTTGCCCGGGCCTTGTCGACGCAACCGGACATCCTGCTGATGGACGAGCCGACCGGCTCGATCGACCCGATCGCCACGGCGAAGGTCGAGGAATTGATGATGTCACTCAAGCAGGACCATGCTGTCGTCGTCATCACCCACTCGATGATGGAAGCGCGCCGCTTGGCCGACCGTGTGGCGTATTTCCATCTCGGAGAGCTGCTGGAGATCGGTCCGACGGAGCAGATGTTCACCGCCGCGCAAAGCCCCGAAGCCAAAGCCTTCATCGCGGGCAAGTTCGGCTGACTATGCGATGAGCCCCTCGCTGCGGAACACCTCGAGCATGGGTGCGGCGGGCCGAGGGCCCATGTGGCTGATGACTTCGGCGGCGCAGATATTGCCCATCCGTCCGCATGTCTCCATGTCGCGGCCCGTGGCGAGGCCGTAGAGGAAGCCGGCGGCGAACTGGTCGCCCGCGCCCGTGGCATCGACCGGGGTGATCTTGGTCACGGGAATGTCGGTGCGTTCGCCCTTGCGGAGGATCGTCACCCCGTCGCCCGAGCGGGTGCAGACGACGAGCGGGCAGGCCTCGGCAACGCGCGCGAGGTCGGCTTCGAGATCATCGTTCTGGTAGAGCGAGCGGATCTCGGCCTCGTTGCCGATCACGTAGTCCATCTCGTTCTCGATCAGGTCGAGGAAATCGGCACGGTGACGCTCGACGCAGAAGGGGTCGGAGATGGCGATGCCGGCCTGTCCACCCGCCGCGCGGCAGGCGCGCGCGGCCTTGAGGAAGGCATCCTTGCCCTTGTCCTTGTCGAAGAGATAGCCCTCGAGAAAGATGATCTCGGCATTCGAGGCCACGCCTTCGTCCACATCTTCCGGGCCAAGCTCGGCGGAGATCCCGAGATAGGTGTTCATCGACCGCTCGCCATCGGGGGAGACGAAGATCATCGAGCGTGACGTGGGCAGCTCGCCGCCCGGCACCGGCGCATTGACGAAATCGGTCCCGTCCTTCTCCATGGCCCCCGCGTAGAAGCGGCCCAGCGCATCGTCATGCACCCGCCCGATGAACCCCGTCGGCAGGCCCAGCGCGCCGACACCCGCGACCGTGTTGGCCACCGAGCCGCCGGGCGTTTCCACACGCTCCTGCATCGCGGCGTAGAGAAGCTGCGCGCGGTCGGTCTCGATGAGCTGCATGATGCCCTTCTCGATCCCCATTTGCTCGAGGAAGACATCCTCGCATTGCGTGATCACGTCGACGACGGCATTGCCGATGCCGACGATCTTGTATTTTTTTGTCATAGGTTCTTCTCTTCGAATTGGCAGAGGTCACGGATAAGGCAGGTGGCGCACAGGGGCTTGCGCGCCTTGCAGTGATAGCGGCCATGCAGGATCAGCCAGTGATGCGCATGCTGCTGGAACTCCGCCGGGATGTTGTCCTCGATGGCGCGCTCGACGGCGTTGACGTCCTTGCCGGGCGCGATTCCTGTCCTGTTGCCGACACGGAAGATATGCGTGTCCACCGCCTGTGCAGGCTGCTTCCACCACATGTTGAGGACGACATTGGCCGTCTTGCGCCCCACGCCGGGCAGCGCCTGGAGCGCGGCGCGGCTGGAGGGCACTTCACCGCCGTAATCCTCGGCGAGGATCCGGGAGAGCTTCATCACGTTCCTGGCCTTGTTGCGGTAAAGACCGATCGTCTTGATGTGCTCGATCAGCCCCTCTTCGCCCAGCTCCAGCATCTTCTCGGGCGTATCGGCGATCTTGAACAGCTCTTTCGTGGCCTTGTTCACGCCCGCGTCCGTCGCCTGCGCCGAAAGCGCGACCGCAACGACAAGCGTATAGGCGTTCACGTGGTCAAGCTCGCCCCTGGGCTCAGGCTCGGCCGCGCGGAAGCGCGTGAAAATCTCTTTGATCGTGTGATAATCGAGCTGTTTGGCCATGCCGCCTCCTATGCCTGCCGCTCCGCGCCAAGGCAAGAGCGGTAATGCGCAAGAAGCGGGTCGCGCAGAGCGTGCGGGGCGGCTAGGGTCTGCACAAGGAGACAGGCCATGAACGTGCAAACACCTGAAAGCGGATACCACTACCAGACGATGCGGCGCGCGCTCGACGTGATCGACGCCGCTGAAGAGCCACTCTCGCTCGAGGCGCTGGCCGCGCAGATCGACATGAGCGCGGCGCATTTCCAGCGCGTCTTCTCGGCCTGGGTCGGTGTCAGCCCGAAACGCTATCAGCAATATCTGCAGCTCGGCCATGCCAAGACGCTGCTCCAGGAGCGGTTCACCACGCTGGAGACGGCGCAATCCGTCGGCCTCTCGGGCTCGGGGCGGCTGCATGACCTGTTCCTGCGTTGGGAGGCGATGAGCCCGGGAACCTTCGCGCAGAAGGGCGCGGGGCTGGTGATCAGCCATGGCTGGTTCGAGACCCCCTTCGGCGAGGTGCTCGCGATGGGCACCGACAAGGGCATCTGTGGCATGGGGTTCACCGATGAGTGCGGACGGGAAGCGGCCTTCGACGACCTTTCGGGCCGCTGGCCCGCCGCGACGTTCCGTGAAGCGCCGGACGCTCTGGCGCCCTGGGTCGATGCGGCGATCAGCCAACGCGGCGAGAGCGCGCTGCATCTCATCGGCGCGCCCTTCCAGATCAAGGTCTGGGAGGCCTTGCTTCAGGTGCCCTCCGGCCATGTGACCACCTATTCGGAAATCGCGGAGGCCATTGGGCATCCCAAGGCCGTCCGCGCCGTGGGCACTGCCGTGGGGCGCAACCCGGTCTCCTGGCTCATCCCCTGCCACCGCGCGCTGCGCAAATCCGGCGCGCTGGGCGGCTATCACTGGGGCCTGCCCGTCAAGCGCGCGCTGCTGGCCTGGGAAAGTGCGCGGGAAGATGCCGAATGAGGCTGGCACAGGGCCTTTTCCCCCTTGGGGTGGAGCGCGCATGCTATATGTTACCGGCATAAGCCGCAGATATGCGGCAGGAAGGTAACGAGGCAGTTATGACCATCAAAAAGACATTCATCGGCGCCACTTGCGCGCTTTCGCTTCTCACGGTTTCGGCCTGCACCGAGGGCAGCATCGTCGACCCGAACGATCCCAACCGCAAGACCAAGGAAGGGGCCATGCTCGGCGCAGCGGCCGGGGCCGTCCTCGGCGCGATCACGAGCAATGACCGCTCGAAAGGCGCCCTGAAAGGCGCGATCGTCGGCGCGGGTGTCGGCGGCATCGGTGGCGCGCTGCTCGACAAGCAGGAGGCCGACCTGCGCGAGGACCTCGGCAGCGGCGCGACCATCGAGAACACGGGCGACAGGCTCATCGTGACCATGCCGCAGGACATTCTCTTCGACACGGACAGCGCCACGCTGCGCCCCGACCTCACCCGCGACATCCGCACCGTCGCGGCGAGCCTTCAGGACTACCCCGAGACGCGCGTGCAGGTCATCGGGCACACGGACAACACGGGCGATGCGGGCTACAACCAGTCCCTCTCGCTGCGCCGCGCACAGGCCGTGACCGCCACGCTGGCCAACGAGGGCGTGCGCTCCTCGCGGCTCAGCGCCATCGGCATGGGCGAGGACGACCCCGTCGCCAGCAACCTCAACGCGGAAGGCCGCAGGCTGAACCGCCGCGTCGAGATCGTCATCGTTCCGACAGGATAAGCCGGACCGGCGAAACTCACCGAAGGCCCGCCCTCATGCAAGAGGCGGGCCTTTTTCGTGCCGTGCACAGGGGCTGTGCATCTTCGCGGATTGCAGCCCCGCGCTGCCGTGGCTAGCTTCCGCGCAAATCAAACAAGGAGGCCGGAATGGCAAAACTCAAGATTCTCGGGATGGCAGGCGCATTGCGCGCGGGCTCGACCAACAAGCTGCTGATGCGCGAGGCGGCTCGGCTGCTCGGCGATGCGGAGCTGACCGAGGGCGACCTGAACCTGCCGCTCTATGACGGCGACCTCGAGGACCGCGAGGGCGTTCCGGCCTCGGTGCAGACGCTGGCGGACCAGATCACCGCGGCGGATGCCGTCATCATCTCGACCCCGGAATACAACAAGGGGATCACCGGCGTAATGAAGAACGCGCTCGACTGGATCAGCCGCGTCGAGGGGAACCCTTGGTCGGGCAAGCCCGTCGCCGTCATGTCCGCCGCCGCGGGGCGCGCGGGCGGGGAGCGCAGCCAGCTCATGCTGCGCGAGTGCATCCTGCCGTTCGCGCCGAAGCTGGTTTTCGGGCCGGAGATTGCCGTTCATGCCAGCTATGAGGCTTTTGACGACAATGGCCAGCTCAAGGGCGAGCTCTATGCGAAGAATCTCGGCAAGCTGATGGACAAGCTGCGCGCGGCGATCTGATTTCGAATTGCGCTGCGCGCATTCTAAGCAGCATCGCATCGCGATGCGCGAAACTCGATATAGCGAAAGTTGTTTCGCGGAATCGAGCGACCCGCCGGGGGGACGCCGTCCCCCCGGACCCCCCTGGGATATTTTGGGCAAGAAGAAAGGCGAGAGGGATTCAGAGCACCTTGATGACGTTCTTGTCGATGCTCAGGACATAGCCACGGCGGGCGATGTTTTTTACCAGCAATTCGGCGACGAGCTGGTTTCCGAGCCCATCGCGCAGGCGCTTGATGCGCGTGGCCCCGGCGGCCTCCTCGCAATCGGCGGCGGCGCGGCCGGAGATCACCGCCTCTATCTCGGAACCGGTGAGCACGTCGTCGTCCATGCGCGCCTCAGCAAGGACCGAGAGCGTTTCCATGGCCGCAGGTGTCAGGGTAAAACCCATATCGTTGAGGTAGACGGCGTTTTCCTCGCGGCTGATGAGCAGGGAATTGACCTGGATGCCGGAGCGTTCGATCGCGGCCATGCGGCGCGAAAAGGCGCTGAGCAGCACCAGGAAGACGAAGGCGGCGATCAGCATGGCGGTGGCAAAGACGAGCAGGACGAAGATCACCATGCGATAGCTCGTCAGCGTGTCGGCGAAGGCCGTGCCCGATTGCGCGAGGATCTCGAGGAGCTTGATCTCGGCCTGGGCGGTCAGATCGTCGTTCTCGATGAAGATCCGCTCGACCCGCGCGTTGAACGCGTTGGCATCGGGCAGCGTGAGAAAGAGCAGGGCGGCGGCCAACACGAGAATAAGCACGATGGCCGCGATACCGAGCATAACGAGGCGTGGCGGGCCGTTGCGCCCCTCAGAACCGAAGGAAGAATTGTCCGGCACTTTCTTTCCTTTCCTCGAGGCCAGCCTCACCGAAGACCGACAAGACAGTGAGCAGCGCCCAACCCCGTGAGGCAAGACGCGGCTCGAGTTCGGCGCGGGCCGCTTGCGCAGTACAGGCACCGCTGACGCTGGCGACACCATAGTGAAGCTTGAGCGGATCGTCGCGCTTTGCCTTGTAGTCGGCATAGCACTCCGCACTCGCGGGCACAGCCGCCAGAAAGGCGAAGGCGGCGGATATGATAAGAGCATGTTTCATGGGGCTCACTTTGCGTCTTTCGCAATTGCTATTCAATATCCCGGCGCGTCCGGCCGCTGATATCCGATAGCAGCCAGGCGATATTGTTTGTCCGGGCGGGGGTGGGCCAGGCTTTTCTCATCGCGGTTGCTTTGTAACGAGGACAGCGCCGCAGCATGAGAAAAGAGAAAGGACATACCATGTCAGCCAAGTTCATCGCCGCCGTGCTCGGCACCGCTCTGACCATAACCACCATCACGGCGACCGGCAGCCACGCCCGCGAGCACCGACGGGACAACAATAACGCCGAAGCCGCTCTCGGAATCGCCGCGCTGATCGCGCTCGGGCTGATCATCGCGGACAGGAATGACGACGACAGCCATGTCACGCGCCCGCGGCCTCCGCGCCCCGACCCCCGGCCCAGGCGGGTGAACCCCCGTGAGCTTCCCGCCAAGTGCTTCAAACGGATCGAGACGCGCGACGGAATGCGCAGGATTTTCGGAAAACGCTGCCTCAAACGCAATTACCACTGGGTAAATCGGCTTCCGCGAGAGTGCAGTGTCCGCGTCCGCAACCGCGCCGGCCACAAGCGCCACAAGGGGTTCGCCGCGCGCTGCCTGAGGCAGCACGGATACCGCATGTCGCGCCGGTAGGAGCCGCGCACAGCCATGAGGCGCTTGAACTGGGCTTGCCATATCTGTCAGAAGACGGACATGGCAGGCCCTGATCACTTTTTCGAAACCACCGCCATGGAGCGGGGCATGACGCGCATCGCCGGCGTCGACGAGGTTGGCCGCGGGCCGCTGGCCGGGCCGGTCATGGCCTGCGCCGTGGTGCTCGACCTGACGCAGATCCCGGAGGGGCTCAACGACTCCAAGAAGCTGACGGCCCGGCGGCGCGCCGACCTGTGCGACGTGATCGAGGCGGTGGCAGAGGTCAGCGTGGCGGAGGCGAGTGTCGAGGAGATCGACAGCCTGAACATCCTGCGCGCCTCTCACCTCGCCATGGTGCGGGCGGTGGCCGGGCTGCGCACACCGCCCGATCACTGCCTGATCGACGGCAACCTGATCCCGAAGGGGCTGGAGATTTCCGCTGAGGCGATCATCAAGGGAGACAGCCGCTGTCTGAGCATTTCGGCGGCCTCGATTGTGGCCAAAATCAGGCGAGATCATGTCATGTCGGCACTGGCGCAACACTACCCCGGCTATGGCTGGGAGACGAACGCGGGATATCCGTCGAAAAGCCACAGACTGGCGCTTCAAAATCTCGGTGTGACCCCACACCATAGACGTTCTTTCAAACCGGTGCACAATATCTTGTATCAACAAAAAAATGTAAGTGCCTGATTCAAAAAAGAAATTGACCGCGAATCGCCT
Source organism: Rhodobacteraceae bacterium 63075 (assembly GCA_003417655.1). Classification (GTDB taxonomy): domain Bacteria; phylum Pseudomonadota; class Alphaproteobacteria; order Rhodobacterales; family Rhodobacteraceae; genus Lentibacter. Next base: position 192,477 of record QVMW01000001.1, on the reverse strand, counting down.
CTGACTCATCTTAGGTCCAACAAGCGAGCGCAAAATGCGCCGGGACAGAGGCAGACAATGAAAACGAAAACGAACGCAAAGAGCGCGGTGTCGCTTCCTTTGAACACCATCCTTGACGGCGATTGCATCGAGGCGATGAACGCGCTTCCCGAGGCGTCGGTCGACCTGATCTTCGCGGACCCGCCCTACAACCTCCAGCTCAAGGGTGATCTGCATCGCCCCGACAGCTCGAAGGTGGATGCGGTGGATGATCACTGGGACCAGTTCGACAGTTTCAAGGTCTATGACCAGTTCACCCGCGCCTGGCTCAAAGCGGCGCGACGGCTCCTGAAACCCCATGGCGCGATCTGGGTGATCGGCTCCTATCACAACGTCTTCCGCATGGGCGCGGAGCTTCAGAACCAGGGATTCTGGATCCTCAACGACGTGGTCTGGCGCAAGTCCAACCCGATGCCCAACTTTCGCGGCAAGCGCTTCACCAACGCGCATGAGACGATGATCTGGGCCAGCAAGGAAGAAGGCGCGAAATATACCTTCAACTACGAGGCGCTCAAGGCGCTGAACGAAGGCATCCAGATGCGCTCCGACTGGGTGATCCCGATCTGCAACGGCGGCGAGCGCCTCAAGGACGACAATGGCGACAAGGCCCACCCGACGCAGAAGCCCGAGGCGCTGCTGCACCGCGTGCTCATCGGCTCGACCAACCCGGGCGACGTTGTGCTCGACCCTTTCTTCGGCACGGGCACGACCGGCGCTGTGGCCAAGATGCTGGGCCGTGATTTCATCGGGATCGAACGCGAGGAGGCCTACCGCAAGGTCGCCGAGAAACGGATCGCCAAGGTCCGCAAGTATGACAAGGCCGCGCTGGAAGTGAGCACGAGCAAGCGCGCCGAGCCGCGCGTGCCTTTCGGGCAGCTCGTGGAGCGCGGGATGCTGCGCCCGGGCGAGAGCCTTTATTCGATGAACCAGCGGCACAAGGCCAAGGTCCGCGCCGACGGCACGCTCATCGCCGATGACGTCAAGGGCTCGATCCACCAGGTCGGCGCGCATCTCGAAGGCGCGCCGAGCTGCAACGGCTGGACCTACTGGTGCATCAAGCGCGACGGCAAGCATGTCCCGATCGACATCTTCCGCCAGCAGATCCGCGCGGAGATGCAAGGCTAGGGTTTACCGATCAGAACACCGCCGGTGCCTGTGGCCTGACTCCACGGCACTACACCTTGGCCCCGCGACCCTCCAGGCGCGGGGCCTTTTTTTGTGCCGTCGGGCGTCTAGGAGTTTGCGGCCACTTGCTTTCGCGGTGAGGAGTGGGTGAGCGCATAGAGCAGTCTATAGATCAAGCCGCGCGTCGCCTGACCGTGGGCTGGCGATCCGACCTGCGAGATGCAGCGCTTTATCCCTGCCAAGTCATTGCTTCAGTCATGCCGCGTACCAAGCCCTGCCAAATCGCCAGACCGCGGGACGGTCAGGCGATGCGCGGCGGCGCTTCGCGCCTTGATTCCGCGCAGGGCACAGAAACTCCCTCCCTCACATCAGACGCCTCCCCCTACCGGGGCGCAGGATGCGCCACCTTGTTATACGGCTTCCAGTCCGTGACCTCCGGATAATACATCTCGCGCCAGCGGCGCACGCGGGGGTTCATCCGGGCGCGCCAGAGCGGGGGCATCATGGCGAGGGCCGTCATGATCGGGTAGCCGAAGGGAAGCTGCGGCGCTTCGCTCTCCGAGTAGTTTTGCAACAGCGGGAAGCGGCGGTCGGGCTTGTAGTGATGGTCCGAATGGCGCTGGAGGTTGATCAGCAGCCAGTTCGTGGCCTTGTGCGCCGCGTTCCAGCTGTGGTGCGGCTTGACGTGCTCGTATTTGCCGCCGCCGAGATGTTTGCGGGTCAGCCCGTAGTGCTCGACATAGTTGGTCAGTTCGAGCTGCCAGATGGCGCTCAGGGCCTGCACGACAAAGAGCAAGAGCCCGAGCCAGCCGCCGACGATGAGCGCCAGCAGAAGCATCCCCCCTTGCAGCCCCCAATAGCGCCAATGCGGGTTGCGGCTGTCATGCCAGGGCAGATCGCGCTTGGCGAGCTTCTCGCGCTCCGCGCGGAAGGCCGAGCCGGGGCCGTCCTTGAGCACGCGGAAGAAATAGCGGTGAAACCCCTCGTTGTAGCGCGCCGTCACGGTGTCGCGCGGCGTGCCGACATGGGGGTGATGGACCAGCAGATGCTCGCTGCGGAAATGCGAATAGAGCACCATCGACAGCAGGATATCGGCCAGCCAGCGCTCGGTCTTGTTTCTCTGGTGCATCAGCTCATGGGCGTAGACGATCCCTACCGTCCCGGTGATCACGCCCATGCCGAAGAAGAGCACCAGAAGCTCGATCCAGCTCAGGTGCCCCGTGGCCGTGACATACCAGATGATGCCGAAGAGCGTGACGAACTGCACCGGCACCCAGGCCATGACGCCGAGCCGATACCAGACGAGATCTTCCTCGCTTGTCGCCGGGTCGGCGTTCTCGAGGTTGAGCCCCGTCAGCGCATCGAGCGCCGAGAAGAACCACCAGGCGATGAGCGGCAGCAGAATCACCGTCCAGCCGCCCTGCACGGCGGTGAACCACGCCAGCGGCACCATCAGGTAGCTCATCCAGAAGGGCAGGGCGCGGGAAAACTTGGCGATATCTTGAGCATTGAGCATGTGAGCCTCGGGATCTGAACGGTCTAGGGCAGCGCGGAGAATTCGACGCGGGCAAGATCGAACGCCTTGCGCATGACTGTCGGCAAGGCGGTTGGCGAAAACTCGTGCCTGCTCACAAAATGATAGCCTTCGACCTTCGCATCAAGGGGAAGTTCGGCCACATGGACCTCAAGCCGCAGGTGAAAATGCGTGAATGTATGGCGCGCCTCGCCCGCAAGTGGCCGCCAGTCCGCGTCGAGCGGCGGCTTTTCAAGCCGTTCCTCGCCCCAGTCCGCGCCGGGCCAGCCGAGCATGCCGCCCAGAAGGCCCTTGTCCGGCCGCCGCTCCATCAGGAAAGCGCCATCGCTGCGCCGGCCGATATAGGCAATGCCGAGACGCGTCGGCTTGGGCTTCTTTGGCTGCTTTCGCGGCAGCTCGGGCGCAAGGCCCGATGCACGCGCCGCACAGGGCGCGCGCCAGGGGCAGATGCCGCAGGCCGGGCTGCGCGGGGTGCAGACCGTCGCGCCGAGATCCATCACCGCCTGCGCGTAATCCCCGGCGCGGCGCTCCGGCGTGAGCGTTGCGGCATGGGCGCGGAGCGTCTCTTTCGAGCCGGGCAAGGGCGCCTCTACCTCGAAGAGCCGCGCCATGACCCGCTCGACATTGCCGTCAAGCACGGTTTCGGGCGCATCAAAGGCGATCGCGGCGATGGCGGCGGAGGTATAGGGGCCGATGCCGGGAAGCTCCTGCAGCGCTTCGCGCGTTTCGGGAAACCCGCCCATCGCCGCGACCTCTCGCGCGCATTTGAGCAGGTTGCGCGCGCGGGCGTAATAGCCAAGCCCCGCCCATTCGGCCATGACATCCCCGTCGCGCGCTTCCGCCAGCGCCTCTACCGTGGGCCAAAGCTGCATGAACCGCCCGAAATAGGTGTGAACGGCGGCCACGGTCGTCTGCTGGAGCATGATCTCCGAGAGCCAGACGGCGTAAGGATCAGGCAAGACGCCCTGCGCACGCTCTGCCGGTGGCACGCGCCATGGCAGATCGCGGGCATGGCTGTCATACCAGTCCAGAAGGTCCGAAGCCCGCGCCGTCTCACGCATGTGTTATGCCCATCATCGTTTCGCCCCCGTTTTGGCCCTGTGCATTCGCCCCGCTTGGGGCTAATGTGGCGCGCATGAGCGAGGATGCAAGCCAGATACGCAAGGCGCGCGGCTTCAAGCGCGCCTCCACGCTGATGAACCAGCGGATCAAGACGGCCGCGCAGTCCCGCGGCTTCGCCGTCTCGCGCCTTCTGACCCATTGGGAAGAGATCGCCGGCAAGGAGCTCGCCGCGATCAGCCGGCCCGTGGAAGTGAGCTATGGCAAGGGGGGCTTCGGGGCCACGCTCTGCCTGCTGACCACGGGGGCGAACGCGCCCGTTCTAGAGATGCAGAAGGGCAAGCTGCGCGAGCGCGTGAACGCGACCTACGGCTACAATGCCATCTCCGCGATCCGCGTCACCCAGACCCATGCGACCGGCTTCGCCGAGGGGCGCGTGGACTTCGCTCACCGCAAGCCCGACGCCACAGAGACCACGCCGGACCCCGCGCTTCAGGCCGAAGCGCGCGCCTGCGCCGACGGTGTGCGTGACGATGGGCTCAGAGACGCCCTTGAAGCCCTGGCCCGAAACGTTCTAACGAAACACGAAGATCTGAAAAGAAAGCGCAGAACATGAACAAGACAACGCTCATCGCCGCCGCCGTCGTCGCGGTCCTTGCCGCCGCCGGCGCACTCTACTGGACCTCGACCACCAGCGAGACCGAAACAGTCGCGGAAGTCGAAACGCAAGACGATGTCGACCTGCTGGAGATCACGGAAATGACCTTGGGCGAAGAAGATGCGCCTGTAGAGGTCGTCGAATACGCCTCCTTCACCTGCTCGCATTGCGGCAATTTCCACAATGACAGCTTCAAGCAGCTCAAGTCGGAATATATCGACACCGGCAAGGTGCATTTCACCTATCGCGAGGTCTATTTCGACGGGGCCGCGCTCTGGGCCAGCCAGCTCGCACGTTGCGGCGGGGAAGAGAGGTTCTTCGGCCTCACCGACCTGATCTATAGCGGCCAGCGCGAATGGATCGGGGAAGGCGACCCCGTGCAGATGGCCGACGGGCTGCGCAAGATCGGACGTATCGCAGGGCTGGACAAGGAGGCGATCGACGCCTGCCTCGAAGACGAGCAGTTGGCCAAGAGCCTCGCCGCGTGGTTCCAGCAGAACAGGGAGGCCGACGCGATCAACTCGACACCGACATTCATCGTGAACGACACCCGCGTGGAAGGAAACAACCCCGGCCGCCTGCGCGAAGTGATCGAAGCCGAACTGGCGGAGTAACCCGCCATGAACGCACCCCTCGAAGGGCTCAAGGTCGTGGAACTGGCCCGTATCCTCGCGGGCCCATGGGCCGGGCAGACCCTGGCCGACCTCGGCGCAGAGGTCATCAAGGTCGAAGCGCCACAGGGAGACGACACCCGCCAGTGGGGGCCGCCCTTCGTCGAGCGCGACGGCGACCGCTCGGCCTCCTATTTCCATAGCTGCAATCGCGGCAAGGCGAGCGTGACGATCGACTTCCGGACAGAGGAGGGACAGGCGCGCCTCAGGGAGATCGTGAAGGATGCCGACATTCTGATCGAGAATTTCAAGCTTGGCGGGCTCGCGAAATACGGGCTCGACTATGCCAGCCTCGCCAAGATCAACCCCGGGCTCATCTACTGCTCGATCACCGGCTTCGGGCAGACGGGGCCCTATGCCCACAGGGCGGGCTATGACTATATCATCCAGGGCATGTCGGGGCTGATGTCGATCACCGGCGAGCCGGACGGCCAGCCCCAGCGCGCGGGCGTGGCGATCACCGATGTCTTCACCGGGGTCTATTCCGTGGCCGGCATCCTCGCCGCGCTCTACCAGCGCGAACGCACCGGCAAGGGGCAGCATATCGACATGGCCCTGCTCGACGTCGCCGTCTCTGTCACGGCCAATCAGGGCCTGAACTACCTGACGACAGGCACGCCGCCGGGACGCACCGGGAACTATCACCCCAACCTCACGCCCTACCAGGTCTTCGATTGCGCCGACGGGCATATCATCATCGCCACGGGCAATGATGCGCAGTACAGACGCCTCTGCGACCTGCTCGGACTGGGCTGGATGAAGGAGCACGCGGACTACCTGACCAATTCCGATCGGGTGCGCAACCGCGAGGCGATGATCGCGCATCTGATGGAAGAGACGGCCAAGCGCAGCAAGGCGGAGCTTCTGGACGGCTGCGAGGCGGAAGGCATCCCCGCCGGACCTATCAACGACATGGCCGAGGTCTTTGCCGACCCGCAGGTCAAGGCACGCGGCATGCAGATGGAGCTCGACGGTGTTCCCTGCGTGCGCGCGCCGTTCGTCTTTTCCGATGCCGAGCTGAAACTGGAACGCCCCTCTCCGAAGCTGGGAGAGGATGACTGATAGTTTCGAATTTCGCTGCGCGAAATCCGATCCGTGCGAGAGGGGCCAGCCCCTCTCAAACTCCCCCAAGCGCGTCACCGCAGGTGACCGCGAGACCGGCAGCGTATCGCTAAGCGATGCGCGAGAGGTTGGGATACTTTCAGCAAGAAGAAAGGGTCAGAGCCGTTCGGCGATGGAGGCGGACAGGTCTGCATCCTCCTTGAGCGTGAGGCGGACCGGGAGCGTGAGCACTTCGGAGCGCTGGGCGGGCGGAAGCCTCACCGCATCTTTTTCCGTGGTGACGAGCCGCGCGCCATGTCGCTTGGCATCCGAGATGAGCCGCTGCATGAGCGCGGTTGTGAGCGGCTGGTGATCCGAAAGGGCCTCGGCATGGACGACCTCCGCGCCGAGGCCGCGCAGCGTGGCGAAGAACTTCTCGGGATGGCCGATCCCCGCGAAGGCCAGAACGCGGGTATCTGCCCAGTCCATGCCCATCTGAAGCGGCTCCAACTCACCGCGAAAATGCGCAATCCCGCCCATCTCTCCGAAGTTCTCCTGCGCTGCATCCGGCCCGATGCTCAGCAGGGCGTCGGCGCGGGCCAGCCCTTCCGGGACCGGCTCGCGCAACGGCCCGGCAGGCAGGCAGCGGCCATTGCCGAAACCCCGCGCCGCATCGACCACGATCAGGCTGAAATCCTTCTTCAGGGACGGGTCTTGAAAGCCGTCATCGAGCACGATGACATCGGCCCCGGCCTTGGCTGCGGAGCGTGCGCCATCGACGCGGCTCTTGGAGACCCAGACCGGGGCGAAGGCCGCGAGCAGAAGCGGCTCATCGCCGGTTTGCGAGGCGTCGTGCAGGCGCTCGTCGACACGGACAGGCCCCTGAAGCGAGCCGCCATGCCCGCGGCTGACCACATGCGGGGAAAAGCCCCGCTCAGACAGGCCTTGCAAGAGATGAATCACCGTCGGAGTCTTGCCTGTCCCACCGGCGTTGAGATTGCCGACACAGATGACCGGAACAGAGACTGTTTCGCCCTGATGCGCCGCAAGACGCCGCGCCGTGGCGCGGGCATAGAGCCACCCGAGCGGAGCAAGGAGCCAGGCCTGCCAGGACCATTTGCGAAACCAGAAACGCGGGGCCTGCATCACGGGGCTCCCAGGTGATCAAGCGTGTCATGGACGAGGCTGGTGACGCTGTCGGTCACTTCCGCGCCTTCCGTGGCCAGTTCCCAGGCCGCCATCGCCATCTTGGCGGCACGGTCCGGGGCGGAAAGCTGTATGACGGCGGCGGACAGTGTCTCGACATCCCGCACGATCCGCGCCCCGCCGGCCTGCGCAAAGTGTGAATAGGCGTCAAGATGCTTGCCCACATTGGGGCCATAGAGGATCGCCGAGCCCAGATTGGCCGCCGCGAAGGGGTTGAGCCCGCCAAGCCCCGGTGCGAGGGAACAGCCCAGAAGCGCGACCGGTGCCGCCCGCAGCCAGAGCCCCATCTCGAAAGGGTCATCGGCAAGCAGAACCTGCGAAATCTCGTCTGCGAGGCCTTCGAGATCAGGCCAGACCGAATAGCGCAGGCCATGTTGCGACAGCGCCGCCTTGAACGCCGGGACGTCCTCCTCATCGCTCGGCACCAGAAGGAGCAGAAGCCGGTGCGCCGAGCGGCTGGCATTGCGGTGGGCTTCGAGCACGATGTCGAGCTCCTCCGCCCGCAGACAGGCCGCCACCCAGGTCGGTCTGCTGCTGATGGCACCCGTGAGCTTCATGAGATCGTCCTCGTCATGACCCAGCGCCGGAATGCCCTGTTGCATTCGTCCGGTAACCTGCACATCCTTCTCATCCACGCCCAGGCGGCGCAGCGCGGCGGCTCCCTCCCGATCGCGGGCCAGGAAAGCCGAAAAGGGCTTGAGCGCGCGCCGCTCAAAGAGTGCAGACCCGCGCCAGAAAGAGGTCTCGAAGCTCTCTGCAATCGCATCGAGAAGGAACAGGGCGACTCCGCGCCTGTCGGCCTCGGCAATGAGACCCGGCATCAGGCGCCCCCCCGCCCACAGGCACAGCTTCGGCTGGAAGCGGGAGAAAAACGTCTCTGTTTCACCGCCCTTGTCTCCCGTGATCACCTGCCATTCGATCCTCGGATCAAGCCCGTCTGGGCGCGGCACCCGGCCATCGGAGGTCATCAGGCAGCGCAGACCGGCCCGCTCGACGGAGACGCTCCGGCGAAGCTGGAGGAAAGCGGGCACATGCGCGGCCTCTGTCACATGGAACCAAAGATCGATCTGACGCGCAGCGCTGTCTTCCTCGCCGCGCATCTTGTCACCGCGCGTGCCGCGGGACAGCAGGCTCTTGAAGGCGGGTTTCACGGTGTGTCAGCCCGCGACCAGGGCAGGCGTGCCGACAAGGGCCCGGTCGCCGTGCATGCGCTTGAACATCTGTGCTCTTCTCCGGCGGTCATTGCGAAGGTGCAGCGTAAGGGATTGCATCTCGTGGTCAAGCCGATGCATGAGAGTGAAAGCTTGAGGATCATGGCAATGAAACCCTTTCTTATCCTGCAATTGCGGCCCGAGGCCGAGGCCGCCGATGCGGAATTCAAGGCGATCTGTGCAAAGGGCTCACTTGGCCCCGAAGATGCGAAGCGCGTCAGGCTCGATCAGGAAGCGCTGCCCGAGGGCCTCTCGCTTGACGATTATTCCGGCGTCATCGTGGGCGGCGGTCCGGGCTGTGTCAGTGACGCGCCCGGGGAGAAGAGCCTTCAGGAGGCCCGGATCGAGGCGGCGGTTCTCTCCCTGATGCCCGAGATCACGCAGCGCGACTTTCCCTTCATGGGCTGCTGCTACGGGATCGGCATCCTTGGCCATTACCTTTCGGGCAATGTCAGCAAGGCGCAGTATGGAGAGCCGGTGGGAACCTCTGATTGCACCCTGACGGATGCGGGGCAGGAAGACCCTGTCTGCAAAGGTCTGCCGGAGCGTTTCGAGGCTTTCGTCGGCCACAAGGAGGCGGTTCAGAGCCTGCCCCGCGGCTGCGCGCATCTCGTCAGCTCGCCGAGCTGCCCCTTCCAGATGATCCGCTTCGGCGAGAATGTCTACGCCACGCAGTTTCACCCCGAGGCCGACGGCGCGGAGTTCGAAACGCGAATCAGGATCTACCGGCACAAGGGCTATTTCCCGCCCGAGGAGGCCGAGACGCTCATCAAGATGGTCCATGCCGCCGATGTCCATGCGCCGGAAGTTATCCTGCGCAATTTCGTCAGGCGCTATGGACAGGCCGGAGCTGCGTGATAGAATTTGATCAAATTGCTGATCGGAGGGCAAGCCATGAAAGACGACAACTTCCTCAAGGAGAACAACGCACGGCATCTGTGGCACCCGATGGGCGCGCCGGGCGACAGCCTTGAGCACCCGCCGAAGATCATCAAGAGCGCCGAGGGCGTGCACATCACCGACATTGACGGCGCGGAGGCCGTTGATGCTGTGGGCGGGCTGTGGTGCGTCAATCTCGGCTATTCCAACGAAGCCGTGAAAGAGGCCATCGCCGCGCAGCTCTACGAGTTGCCCTACTACTCCGCCTTCGCAGGCACGTCGAACCCGACGGCCATCGAGGCCTCCTACGCCGTGCGCGAGTTCTTCGCCGAGGACGGGATGGGCCGTGTCTTCTTCACATCGGGCGGCTCGGACAGTGTCGAGACATGCCTGCGGCTGGCGCGGCAGTATCACCGCCTGAAGGGCGAGCCGACGCGCACCAAGTTCCTCAGCCTCAAGAAGGGCTACCACGGGACGCATTTCGGCGGCGCGAGCGTGAACGGGAACAACCGCTTCCGCACGGCCTACGAGCCGCTCCTGCCGGGCTGTTTTCACCTGCCCAGCCCCTACACCTACCGCAACCCTTTCAATGAAACGGACCCGGCAAGACTGGCGCAGCTCATCGCGCAGGCGATGGAAGACGAGATCGCCTTCCAGGGCGCGAGCACGATCGCGGCCTTCATCATGGAGCCGATCCAGGGCGCGGGTGGCGTGATCGTCCCGCATGAGACGCTGATGCCGCTCCTGCGCGAGATCTGCGACCGTCACGGCATCCTGATGATCTCCGACGAGGTGATCACGGGCTTTGGCCGCACGGGGAGCTGGAGCGGCGCGCGGCATTGGGGCGTGAAACCCGACATGATGAGCACGGCCAAGGGAATCACCTCGGGCTATTTCCCCGTCGGGGCCGCGTTGATGAGTGAGGCTGTCGCCGAGGTCTTCGAAAAGGCGGATCCGGCAGAGGCCGGGATCTACCATGGCTATACCTATTCGGCTCATCCCGTGGGCGCTGCCGCCGTGACGGCCTGCCTTGCCGAGACACAGCGGCTCGACCTCAAGACAAATGCCGCCGCGCGCGGCACCCAGCTCTTCGAAGGCGCGCAAAAGCTGGCCAAAAAATACGGCATCATTGGCGATGTCCGTGGCGGGCAAGGGTTGATGACGGGGATAGAAATCGTCTCTGATCCGGCCCAAAAGACGCCGATGGACATGGCCACAATGAAGCGCATTCACCAAACGGTCTACGAGGCCGGTGCGATGGTCCGGCTCGGGGGCAACAACATCCTGATGTCGCCGCCGCTGACGATCACGCAAGCCGAAGTGGATGTGATCCTGTCGGCGCTGGACAAGGGCTTCGCCGCAGCCTGAGCTGGAGCCTCAAGCCCAGTCGGCGGCGCGTCGGCCCGCCCAGGCGCCCGTCGCGAGGCATCCGGTGATGAGATAGCCCCCTGTCGGCGCTTCCCAGTCGAGCATTTCCCCGGCAGCGAAGACGCCGGGCTGCGCCCTGAGCATCAGCCCGTCGTCGAGCGAATCAAAGCGCAGGCCGCCTGCCACGGAGATCGCCTCATCCATGGGCCGGGGGCCATCATGCGCCACGGGCAAGGACTTTAGCGTCTGCGCCACGGAACAGTCTCTATTCCTGCCGAACTCGAAGAAAAGAGCCCGCTTCGCCGGGCTCAGTTTCAGCCGCTTCAGCGCGTTGGGCAGGCTCTGCTTTCCGGCCTTCGCCAGCTTTGCCTCCAGCTCTTCGCGCGCCATGTCAGGCAGCAGGTCGAGCGTCAAGGCGGCCCCCTCCCGCATCGCCCGCGAGACGGCATAAATCCCGCTGCCTTCCAGCCCGCGCGCGGAAATGACGAACTCGCCGCGATGAACCTCCTCCCCCGCCGTCAGCAGCACCGGCTTCACCGGCGCGCCGAAATGGGGCTGCATATGCGCCGACCAGTCCACGCGAAAGCCCATGTTCGCCGGAGCAAACGGCGCGACATGGCTTTCTAGCCGCGCGGCCCAGCGCCCGTCAGCCCCCAGCCGCGCCCAGCTCGCCCCGCCCATTGCCAGCACCGTCACGTCAGGCTCCAGCGCCACACGGCCCTCCGGCGTGTCGAACGCCGCGCCGCCCACCCAGCGCCAGCGCGTTTCGAAACGCACCCCGAGCCCATCCAGCCGCCGCAACCAGGCGCGCAGCAGCGGGGAAGCTTTCATCGCCTTGGGAAAGACACGCCCCGAGGAGCCCGTGAAGACCTCCTGTTCCAGCCCCTCTGCCCAGTCCACCGCCTCCGCCGGGCCGAAGGCCTCCAGCATGGGGCGCAGGCGCGGCTCGTGAAAGGCTGCGATGAACCGCTCATGAGGCTCATCCTTGGTAATGTTCAGCCCCGACTTTCCCGCCATGAGAAACTTGCGCCCGAGGCTCGGCTTCTGCTCGGCCAGGCTCACGCGCAGCCCGGCGCGCGCCATCTCCTCGGCGGCCATCAGCCCGGCAGGCCCTCCGCCTATGACCAGCCCGTGTTTCACCGCTCGTCGCGCAGCTCGACAATGCGATGCGGATAGGGAATCTCGATACCATTGTCCTTGAGCGCGTTCCAGATCGCGAACATGACGCGCGGAGTGAACTTGTTCTTGCCGTCGTCGATCCCGTTGACCCAGAACTCGACCGAGAAATCCACGCCGCTGTCGCCGAAGCCGCGCAGCTCGCAATCAGGGTCATAGACCCCGCCTTCGCCGCCCGTGACGACAAAATCGAGCTCTGATACCGCTTTCTCGATGATCTCGGGGACCTTGTTGATATCCGTGTCATAGCTCACGGAGAAGGGCGCCTCGTAGCGGTTGGCCGAGCCACTGTCGGAATAGTTGATGACCCGCGTGGTGATGAAATGTTCGTTGGGCACGACGATCCATTTGCCGTCATACGTCTCCAGGATCACCGCCCGCGCCATCATCTTGACGATGGTGCCCGCCTCGCCGCCGTCAAGCTCGACGAAGTCGCCCACGGTCGCCTGTCCTTCGAGCAGGAGAATCACCCCGCTGACGAAGTTCGAGGCGATCTGCTGCAAGCCGAAGCCGATCCCGACACCGATCGCGCCGCCGATCACGGCGAGCGAGGTGAGCGAGATGCCCATGATGTTCATCAGCAGAAGGAAGGCCGCGCCGAAGATCAGCATCTCGGCGGCTTTGGCAGCCAGCGTCCGCGTGGCGGGCGGCATCTCTTCCTGCTTGTGGATGAAGGCGCTCGACTGGTCGTTCGACCAACGCCCGAGCCAGAAGAGCAGCGCCCCCGCGATCAGCCCCCGCGCGACAGACATCAGCGAGAAGCTGATATTGCCGAGGCTGACGACCGTCTCGCTGAGCTGCGTGCTGACCACATCCAGGAGGCCGACGGCATGAAGCGCCATGACCGGCAGGAGGACGTAGCGCCCGAGCAACTTGAGGAAGGGGTCGCGCAGGATTTCCTTCACGAGGATCCGCGCCGCGACAAAGAGCACCACGCGCTGGCCGAAGGCGATCACCGCGCCGGAGCCGAAAAGCGAGCGGGTGACGGATTCGCCGAGCCCGATGAACAGATAGGCCAGCAGCGGCAGAAGCAGCGGCATGAACTGCGCCACGAAGCGGCGCGAATCGGCGAAAAGGCCCTGCTTGTCATCCGCGGGCCGGAGCAAACCCGTCAAACGCGGCTTCAGAATGCGCGTCAAGAGAAGCGCAAGCAGGAACGCCGCCACGAGAAGGGCGAACTGCGACCAGGCCGCAGGGCTCATCAGCCAGCCCCTGGCAATCTCCCAACCCTGATCGACATAGCCCAGCGCCGTCTGGATGATCTCCGGCTGTCCTTCCATCGTATCGCTCCCATCGAAACTCACAAACAATCTGCTAGGTTCTGCTCATGCCGTTTTCGCCGAGGATTGACAAGTTCAATGGATGATCCGACCTGTCCGCTCTGCGGTCGCCCGATCCCGCCGGATGTGCCGCAATCGCGGCATCATCTCGTCCCGCGCCTGCGCGGCGGCAAGGGCGGCGAGACTGTCCTGCTGCACCAGATCTGCCATAACGAGATTCACGCCACGCTGAGCGAGACGGAGCTGGCGCGGGAGTTTAACACGCCCGACGCGCTGCGCGCGCATCCCCGGCTTGCGAAATTCCTCCGCTGGGTCGCGAAACGCCCGCCCGGCTTCCGGTCGAAGACGCCGGGAAAGCGCCGCTGAACGGATTTGCGCCAGCTCAAGGCAGAGCTTGTCAGGCCGTGTTAGACTCTGTTTTTGGAAAGGAGGATGCCATGACGATCCGCTACGAGGAAGATGACGCCACGCGCACCGCGACGATCACAGTCTCGGGAAAAGTCACAGAAGAGGACTACCGCGCCGCCGTCGAGCCGATGCAGAAATTCATCGACAAGCACGGCAAGGTCCGGTTCATCGAGGTGATCGAGACCTTTCGCGGTTTCGATCCGTCGGTCATCTGGCCGGGCATGAAGTTCGACTGGAAGAACCTGCCGCATATCACCCATGTCGCCGTCGTGTCCGACCTGGGCTGGATCGGCCCGCTCTCGAAGACCGCCGGCTATTTCATGAGCACCAAGCTGCGCACCTTCGGCCTCGACGAGCTCGAAGAGGCGCGCAAATGGGTGCAGGAGGATGACGCCTAGATCAGCGCCTTGATGCCGCTGATGATCTCCGGCTTGGCGGTGAGCACGTCCTCGGACAGCGCGCGCGCCGCGTCCATGAGCTCTGCGGGCTCCACGATCCGGTCGACAAGCCCGAATCGGAGCGCCTCCTCGGCCATGATCTTCTGACCGCCCATCAGGATGAGCTTGGTGCGCGCCGGTCCGATGAGCGCGCTCATGCGCCCTGGGTCGGACGGCTGGGGCAGGAATCCGAGCTTCATCACCGGGTAGAAGAACTTGGCATTCGGAACGGCCAGGCGCATGTCACAGGCCAGCGCCATGCCCATGGCCCCGCCCGCCAGCGTGCCGTTGAGTGCCGCGATGCTGAGGCCGGGAAAGGCCGCGATCGCGCCCGAAAGCCGCTCCCAGAGCGGCGAGGTGGCCAGCCCCGCACGCGCCTCCTCGAGGTCCGCCCCGGCGGAAAAGACCTTGCCTTCCCCCGTCAGGATCAGCACGCGCGTTCCGGCCGCGTCGCCCACGGCCGTGCAGAGGCTCTCCAGCATCTCCGAGGTGAGCGAATTGGCCTTGTCAGGGCGGTTCAGAGACACAATTCTCAGCCCGCCCTCGTCTCTTACATCGATCATGACAGGCCTACTTTCTTGCGCAGGCCCTCGTCCCGCAGGGCCAGTTCCTGGCCGAGATAGGCGTCGGCTTCGGCGCCGCACATCCACAGGAGCGTTTCAGCGGGCCATTCGGGAGGGATATGGGCACTCCAGTCAAGCTCGCTGACCGGGTTGATCCCGCTCGCCTTGATCTCGCGCTGCATCTGTGTCGCCACAGTGCCGGGCGAAAGGCCCATCACGCGCAGCCCCTCGCCTGCGCCCTCGGTATGCGCCGCCTTGGTCAGCATCGCCGCGCCGGCCTTCGAGGCGCAGTAGGCGCTCCAGCCTTCGAGCGCATTGTGCGCCGCGCCGGAGCTGATCGTGATGATCGTGCCGCCGCCCGCCGCCTGCATGACCGGCATCGCCGCGCGCATGCCGTGATAGACGCCCTTCAGGTTGATATCGATGGCATGGCCCCAGGCGTCCGGGTCCGACTCCGAAAGCAGAGAAATCGGCTCTACGACACCGGCATTGCCGATCAGGATATCCAGCCCGCCAAAACGCTCAACCGCATGATCGACGGCCCGCTTGACCGCGTCATAGCGGCTGACATCGCACGGAAAGGCGCTGGCCTTGTCGCCGATCTCGTCCGCGATGCGCGCGATGTCATCCGCGCTGCGCGCCGTGAGGACGACATTCGCACCGGCCTCGGCAAACCGCCGCGCCGTGGCCTCGCCGATGCCCCGGCTCGCTCCCGTGATCAGCGCCGTCTTTCCCGTCAGGTCCTTCATCCGTGCCTCCATAAATCCATCTGTCAGCTTCAGTGCTAAACGGCTGGTCACGGCCCGTCCAGCCCGAACGACCCTTGACCAAGCCGCCCCGTGCCGCGACATTGGATGCAACTCCATTCACTCGAAAGGTCATATCATGCTCTCCCGCGCGCCCCTCGCCACAAGCTCCCTCCTCGCCCTCTCCCTCGCCGCAGGCCCCGTAGCGGCCGACGTCACGGCAGAGCAGGTCTGGAGCGACTGGAAAGACTACCTCGAAACCTTCGGCTACGAAATGACCGCCATGGAAGACATGTCGAGCGATACGCTGACGGTCTCCGATCTCTCGCTGGCCATGGACATGGAGGAGGCCGATATCGGCATGACCATCGGCACCATGACGCTCACCAACCGCTCTGACGGGAGCGTCGAGATCGGCGTGCCCGAGAGCCTGCCGATCACGTTCGACGTGACCAGCGATATGGGCGAGGATGTCTCCGGCACGATCAACTATGACAACACCGGCCTGTCGATCATCGTCTCCGGCGATCCCGAGGACATGACCTATCAATACACCGCCGATACGCTCGGCATGCGCGTCAGCGAACTGGTCGTCGATGGCGAGCCGATGCCGTTCGGCGCCATGGAGATGATGCTCAAGGGCATGACAGGCAGCGCCCAGATGAAGCTCGGCGAGATGCGCAACATGATGCAGGATTTCTCCGCCGAGGAGCTGGCCTATAACGTCGATGTCGAGGTTCCCGACGAAGAAAGCACCTTCAAGATGAGCGGTGCCGTGAATGGCCTGAGCTTCGACGGTACGGGCAGCTACCCCATGGGCGAGTACGATGCCGAGGAAATCGGCGCAATGCTCAAGGCCGGCTTCGCCTTCAGCGGCAGCTTCAGCCACGAGGGCGGCGAGACGAGCGTTGCCGCCACGGAGCGGGACGAATCCTTCAATACGCAATCCTCTTCGGAAAGCGGCTCTCTCACGGTCTCGATCGACAAGGATCACCTCGCCTATGGCGGCACGGTGAAGGGCCTGAAGTCGACGGCAACGGGCGCAGACATCCCCTTCCCGATCGAGAT
Organism: Rhodobacteraceae bacterium 63075; assembly: GCA_003417655.1. Lineage (GTDB taxonomy): Bacteria > Pseudomonadota > Alphaproteobacteria > Rhodobacterales > Rhodobacteraceae > Lentibacter. Next base: position 176,008 of record QVMW01000001.1, on the reverse strand, counting down.
CAATGCCGAGGAGAGCGGCTTCGAGCTGCGCATGCCGATCTCGAAGGCCGAGGAGCCGCAAGACTACAAGCTCAGCATCCTGCTCGAAAACTTCACCACATCCGAGATGCTCTGGGGCATGATCGACCCGCAAGGCAAGCTCGCGCGTGATCCGGCCACGATCGAGCTTGCCGTCTCCGGCCAGGCCACGCCGGGCTTCGACCTGCTCGACCCCGAACAGATGGAAGCCGTCGAATCGGGCGAGGCCATGCCCGGCGAGATTCAGAGCGCAAATATCGATGCACTCAAGCTCAGTGTCGCCGGGGCCGAGCTGACGGGCGATGGTGCCTTCACTTTCGACAATGCCGACATGACGACCTTCCCGGGAATGCCCAAGCCCTCCGGCGCGGTCGATCTCAAGCTCACGGGCGGCAACACACTGCTCGACAAGCTCGTCGAAATGGGTCTGCTGCCCGAGGAGCAAGCCTCCGGCGCGCGCATGATGATGGGCCTCTTCGCCGTTCCGGTCGAAGGTGAGGACACGCTCAACTCCAAGATCGAGATCAACGACGAGGGCCATGTCCTCGCCAACGGCCAGCGCCTGCGCTGATCCGCGCGTGAACGCGAAGGGCGTCGCCACCGCGCGGCGCCCTTTTCTTTTGCGCGTCAGCCGCTTGCCTCTTTGCGCGCTTTGACCCACATAGGGTGCATGACAAATTCACTCTCCCGCCTGTCCGAAATCGCCCTCGACGCCGCCCTCGAGGCCGGTGCCGAAGCCGCCGATGTGATCACCCTCAAGGGAAGCTCCGTCTCGCTCGATGTCCGTGATGGGCGGCTTGAACAGGCCGAGCGGTCGGACGGCACCGATATCGGCCTGCGCGTGCTGATCGGGCAGCGCCAGGCCATGGTCTCCTCTTCGGACATGCGCGAGGCCGCGCTCAGGGAGGCGGCGGAGCGCGCCGTCTTCATGGCCCGCGAAGCGCCGGAAGACCCCTATATCGGGCTTGCCGACCCCGACAAGCTGGCCGGGGACCGCAGCGCCAAGGGGCTGGAGCTTTTCGACCCCGCGCCGGAGCCCGCTCCGGAGCAGCTTCAGGACGACGCCCGCCGCGCCGAAGCGGCGGCGTTGGAAAACAAGGCCATAACGCAGGTCCAGTCCGCCTCGGCGAGCTATTCATCCAGCGAGGTTCACCTCGCGACCACGACAGGCTTCTCGGGCGGTTACAAGCGCACGAGCCGTTCCGTCTCCTGCGTTGCCATCGCCGGCGAAGGCCTCGGCATGGAGCGCGACTATGATGCCGACGGGCGCATATTCGCCGCCGACCTGCGCAGCCCCGAGGAGATCGGCGCGCTGGCCGCCGCCCGCGCCGCCGAACGGGTGAAGCCGCAGAAGCCGAAGACAGGGGCCTACCCCGTGCTTTTCGACGAGCGTGTCTCGTCCACGCTGCTGGGCCATCTGCTCTCGGCGGTGAACGGCGCGATGATTGCGCGCGGCTCGTCCTGGCTGCGGGATGCACTGGGCGAGGACGTCCTGCCGGCGCATCTTTCGGTTCTGGAAGATCCGCATCGCCCCCGTGTCTCCGGCTCACGCCGCTTCGATGCCGAGGGCCTGCCGACAGCACCCCGCCACATCGTCAAGGACGGCGTGCTCCAGGGCTGGACGCTCGATCTGGCCAATGCCCGCAAGCTGGGCCTCTCCTCCACGGCCAATGCCGCGCGCGGGACGTCCTCCGCGCCGTCGCCTTCGGTCTGGAATACGTCTCTGACACAGGGCAATTCGACCCGCGCAGAGCTCATCGCGCAGATGGGCACGGGCTTTCTCGTCACCTCGCTCATCGGCTCGACGATCAACCCGAACACAGGCGACTATTCGCGCGGGGCCTCGGGATTCTGGGTGGAGAATGGCGAGATCAAGCACGCGGTCAACGAAGTCACCATCGCCGGAAACCTGCGCGAGATGCTGCGCTCGATCACCCCGGCCAATGACGCCCGCACGCATCTGAGCCGCGTCGTCCCGTCCTTGCTGGTCGAAGGTCTGACCCTTGCCGGATCGTGACCTCGAGCTTCTGATCTCGGCGGCCAAGGCTTCGGGCGAGATCGCCTCGGGCTTCGCCATCGAACAGCTCAGGTCCTGGCACAAACCCGACGACGCGGGCCCCGTGACGGAAGCCGACCTCGCCGTGAACACCTATCTGGAAGAAACCCTCCGGGCCGCGCGGCCCGATTATGGCTGGCTGTCGGAGGAGACAGAGGACACTGCCGAAAGGCTTTCAGCCGAAAAGCTCTTTGTCATCGACCCGATCGACGGCACCCGCAGCTTCATGGAAGGCTCCTATACCTGGGCGCATTCCCTGTCGGTCGTAACCCACGGCGAAGTGACCGCCGCCGTTGTCTATCTCCCGATGAAAAACAGGCTCTATTCCGCCGCAAAAGGCCTCGGAGCCCATCTCAACAACGCGCCGATCCGGTCGTCGAACGCCGCAAAGCTCGAAGGTGCATCGGTGCTGCTCGCCCGCCCGGCTCTCGATCCGCGCCACTGGAAAAGCGGCCCTCCGAGCATCGAGCGTAATTTTCGCCCCTCGCTGGCCTACCGGCTTGCGCTGGTGGCCGAGGGGCGCTTCGATGCGATGCTCACCCTGCGCCGCTCATGGGAATGGGACATCGCCGCCGGCGCGCTGATCATCTCCGAAGCGGGCGGGACGGTCAGCGACAAGACAGGCGCGCCGCTGCGCTTCAACAATGCCGAGCCGCTTCTGAGCGGCGTCGTTGCCAGCGGCGCAGAGATGCACGCCGACATTCATGCGCATCTCGCCTGATCGCGCTCAGATCCCTGCGTCGATGATCGCCTTGGCAAGCTGCGGCACGGTCTCCTTGTTGAGCCCGGCGATGTTCATGCGGCTGTCGGGGATCATGTAGATCGCGTTATGCTCGCGCATCTGCTCGACCTTATCGGGCGTCGTCCCCAGCAGCGAGAACATCCCCCGGTGCTCCGCGAGGAAGGCGAAACGGTCGGAGCCCGAGCGCTCCTGAAGCTCCCGCGCCAGTTGCTCGCGCAGCCCGAGCATGCCGGTGCGAATCTCCTCCAGCTCGGCCATCCAGTCGGCCTTGAGCTTTTCGTCGTTGAGGATCATCGTCACCAGCCGCGCGCCGTGATCGGGCGGGAAGCTGTAGTTGAGGCGGTTCAGAGACTTCAGGTTGTCCTCCGTCAGCACCGCCATATCCTTGTCCTGCGCCACGGCCATCAGAACGCCCGTGCGCTCGCGGTAGATGCCGAAATTCTTCGAACAGCTCGCCGCGATCAGGCATTCCGGCACTTTCGAGGCGATGAGCCGCGTCCCGGCCGCGTCGGCGTCGAGCCCGTCGCCGAAGCCCTGGTAGGCGATGTCGATCATCGCGACACAGCCCTTCTCGACAATCAGCTCGGCCACCGCCTCGAACTGCTGCAATGTGAGGTTCGCCCCGGTCGGATTGTGGCAGCAGCCATGCAGCAGGATCACGTCGCCCGCCTTCGCCTCGGCGAGGTCCTCCATCATCGCGTCGAACATGACGCCGCCTGTCTCGGCATCGAAATAGCGATACTTGATCGTCGGGATACCGACGTAATTCAGGATCGACATATGGTTGGGCCATGTCGGATCGCTGACGAAGACGCGCGCGTCCGGGTTGGCCATCCTGATCAGCTCGAAGGCCTGCCGGCAGGCGCCCGTGCCCCCCGGTGTCGCCGCAACAGAGACGTTTTCGGCAGGCACCGCATCGGCCAGAACCAGCTCGCGCATCGCGTCGCCATAGGCCGGGTCACCCAGCAGCCCGACATAGGCCTTTGTCTCCTGCTCTTCCCAAAGCTGCTTCTCGGCGGCCTTGATCGCCCGCATGACGGGCGTGACGCCTTCGGCGTTTTTGTAGACGCCGACACCGAGATCGATCTTCCCGGGGCGCGGGTCGGCCTTGTACTTCGCCATGATCGCCATGATCTTGTCGACGGGTTGTTCCTTGAGGTTCTCGAACATCATGCGTCTCCTGTCGCAACGGGAAGTGTGGGGAAAGCGCCCCATTCGGCCCAGGAGCCGTCATAAAGCGCATGATCGCTCTTGCCGAGGCGCGTAAGCGCAAGGCTGAGCACGGCGGCTGTGATGCCGGAGCCGCATGTCGTGATCGCGGGTTTGGCAAGGTCAACGCCCGCGCTCTCGAAGGCAGCCCGGAGCGCATCCGGCGCCTTCATCGTGCCATCCTCGTTGAAAAGCTCGCCGAAAGGCAGGTTCTTCGAACCGGGAATATGCCCGCTGCGCAGCCCCTCGCGCGGCTCCGGCTCGGTGCCAGCGAAACGGCCGCGGGAGCGCGCATCAATGATCTCGTAATCGCCCAGCTTCGCCGCGGCGGAGACCTGCGTGACATCCTTGACGAGGTGGTTCTGACGCCGCACAGTCATGTGCCGGTCGCGCACCACGGGGGGCAGGTCTTCCGTCTCGCGGCCCTCGGACTGCCACTTGGGCAGCCCGCCGTCGAGCACGGCGACATTCTCCTGCCCCATCAGCTTGAAAAGCCACCACACGCGCGCCGCCGAGCTGAGCCCTGTCTGATCGTAAACGATCACCTGGTGGCCATCACCCACGCCCATGGCGCGCATCTTGCTCATGAACTTCTCGACAGGAGGGACCATGTGAGGAAGCTCCGAGCGGTTGTCGCTGATCTCGTCGATGTCGAAGAAGCGCGCGCCGGGGATATGCGCCGTGGCGTAGCCTGCCTTGGGGTCGAGCTCCACATGCGGCAAGACCCATGTCGCATCGAGCACCCGCAGATCGGGGTTCTTCAGATGCGCGGCCAGCCAGCCCGTCGAAACAAGTGTCCTGGGATCGTCCTGCGCCATGTCTGCCCCTTCTGCCCGTGCCCGGCAATCTCTAGCGCGATGCTGCGGATACGGCAAGACCGGCCACGTTTCCGCAACCGGTCTCTCGAGGACAAGCAAGATTCTCAGGTTTACTTGTTCATCATGTTGCGCACCGCGCCGACGATCGCCAGCAGAACGCCGCCGCCGACACCGCCGCTGGCGACCTGGCCGAGGATGGAGGCGATGTCCATGCCGCCATCGGCCATGCCGCCCATGCCGAGCATGCCAAGCAGCGTGCCGCCAAGCCCGCCGCCGATGATCCCGGCGAGCGAGTTCATCAGCGTGCCCTGGTTGATATTCTTGAAAAGGCCGCCCGCGACATTGCCGCCGACCGCGCCCGAGATAAGACCGATAATGAGTTCCATGCGTGCTCCCTCCCCTGGGGCTGTTTCCTGCCCGGCGAGTCCTGTCTGCCCGAGCTGGATGCAGCCTTATCCGTGGGGTCATCCGCACGTCATGGGAAAATCGCGTGGTTTTCCCCGCTGGCCTAACCGTGATCCTTCAAAAGCCGCTGCTTCTGGCGCGACCAGTCGCGCTTGGCCTCGGTGGCGCGCTTGTCATGCAGCTTCTTGCCCTTGGCGATGCCGATCTTGATCTTGGCCAGCCCGCGATGGTTGAAATACATCACGATCGGCACGAGCGTCATGCCCTTGCGCTGCGTGGCGTTCCACATCCGCGCCAACTCCTTGCGGCTGGCCAGCAGCTTGCGGCGCCGCCGCTCGTCATGCTTGAACGACTTGGCCTGCGCGTAAGGCGCGATATAGGAGTTCACCAGCCACAGCTCGCCCTCCTCGACAGCCGCATAGCTCTCGGCGATGTTCGCCCCGCTCTCGCGCAAGGATTTGACCTCCGAACCCTCCAGGATGATCCCGCATTCGATATCTTCCTCGATCGCATAATCGAACCGCGCCCGCCGGTTCTCGGCGATCACCTTGTAATTGGGGTCGGATGTCTTCTTCTTGGCCATGCGCGCCAGATAATCACCGCCAGCGCGAAAGTCGAGAGGGTTGCGGGCAGACGGCCCCTCGCCAGACCGCGGGATGGCGATCCGACGCTGGGGCAGCAGCGCTTTATCCCTGCCACATCCGAAATAGATCTGAGCGATGCGCCAAGCTTAACCAAATCGCCAGCCCGTGCGGGCGGTCTGGCGAGGGGCCGGGCACCTTCGGTGCTATTCCGGCCCCGGACATTTGGAACAGGCAGGACTTAACGAGGCCCGCTCCCTGAGCTTCGAGGACATCCGGCATTACCAGTCCATCCTCAAGATCCTCGCCGAGACCGACCGGATCATGAAGTCGATCCGGATGGATTTGTGAAAATCCGGTTAACGGGCGCGGCAAATGGTTAACCAAGCGAAATCTGTGCACCGGGCGCTGTACTAGAGGGGTGTACTAGTGGGGTGTACGGAATGTCACCCCCCTGTTTTGCGCGTTAACCCTTTGATTCGGCGGCTTCCGTCTCGACGATCTCCGCCTCCTCCACCGTCTCGGCCTCATCCTCCGTTTCGGGCGGCGTTTCGTCCGATCTGTCCTCGATCGCCCCCACGATCAGCGGCAGCATCTCGACCCCCGTCGGCGCGCTCACATCCGCCTGCGGCGGGCGCTTCCAGGCCAGCGTATCAAGGGCTTGGCAGTTGTCGCAGGTGGGGGTCCATTCAGCCTGGATATGCTGGCAATTCCCGCAGACCCATTGCGGCCCCCGAGGCGCCATGATGGCCCGCGCGAGCCAGCCCTTGACGACCGTGTCCGAAGCCCCCTGCCCGCGTTCTATCGCGGCCATGATCGTCAGCGCGCGCGCGTCGCCCTCTGCCTCCGCCAAGTCGCCAAGTGCCCGTTTTGCCTCGGGAAAATCCTCCGCCGCGATGTGCAGCTCGGCCAGAAGGAGCCGCGTTTCGGCATGTTCGGGGTGCTGCTTGGTCAGCTTGCGGAACCGCTTGATCCGCTTCTCCGGCGTCTCGTCCGGAACGATCTCGGCAAAGGCTGCCGCAAGCTCCGGATGCGGCTGCGCCTCCCAGGCTTTCACGACGACCCGCGTGGCATATCTGGGCTTGTCCTGCTCGATGTAGCTGCGCGCCGCCATGATCGCGGCGGGGACAAGATCGGGCGAGAGCCTGTTGGCCTCGATTGCCTTTTCCTGCGCCTCCACGCCCGCGTCTTCGCTGAGCACCTCCCGCGCCTCCGACAGCGCCAGAACCGCGTCGCGCCGCTTGTGCACATCGCGCGGCACAGTGCCGTGTTTGAGCTTGGCTTTCAGCGTCTCCCGCGCGCCGGACCAGTCGGACTTTTCCGCCTGCAATTTCAACAGGGTATCCTGCGTTTCGGCGTGCTGCGGCTTGAGCGAGAAGGCTGTCTTGGCGAGCTTGAGCGCCTTGTCCGTCTCGCCCGCCTCGAGGCGCTGCTTCATGATCCCGCGCACCCCGACGAAGCGGGTCCGGTCCTCGCTGAGCAGCCGCTTGTAGGCCTCTTCAGCCTTGGCCTTGTCGCCCGACATCTCGGCGGCCTGGGCCGTCAGAAGGTTGGTCAGGTCGGGCCGCTCGAGGTAGCGCTCCGCGCGTGCCGCCTTGGCCATCGCAAGCCGCCCCTCGCCGGAGGCCAGCGCCAGCATTCCGTCTGCCAGCGCCTGGAAACCCTTGCGCTCCCTGTTGCGGTCGAAATAGCGCGAGATCGCCGTTTCATCACCGTTCAGGAAATGGAAGGTCGCGACGAGAAGCCCCATGAGCTTGAGAAACAGCCAGACGGCAATAACCAACAAAACAAGGGCGATGACAGCCTGGAGCGGGCCGAGATTATACTCCTGCCCCGCAAGGGCGATCCGGATGCCGCCATCGAACTGCAGAAGCTCGACAGCGCCGTAGCTGAGGGCCGCGACAATGCAGAAGAAAAGAACGATCTTAATCAGTGACCAAAGCATGAATTGCCCCTCAATCCGAGTTTACTTGCTGGTTCAAAACTTCGGCCGCCTCGACCGCGGCGCGCCGCGCACGCGCCGCTTCAAGCCAGTCTTCCAGCGGTGCCTTCGCGGCCTCGGGCAGCGCCTCTGCCTCGGCCTCGACATCGCCGAAGCGCCCCTCGCTCGCTGCCGCTTCCATCCGCGAGAGAATGGCGTCGGGGTCATCGCCCTCGCGCGGCTCCAGCGAGCGCGCACCAAGCTGGTTCTTGAGGAAATTCCCAAGCCCGCCCCCGTCGCTCTCCGCACGCGCGGCCGCCAGCGCCTCGCGGGCAACAGGCGGGAAAGCCTCGCTGAGCTCGCTGACCGTCGGAACTCCGCTCGAATGTGTCTTGAGCGTGGTGGGAACGTCGACACCCGCCGCCTCAAGGCTGCTCACGGCATCGGCATAGGCGGAGCCGGTTTCGAGCGATGTCAGGATCTGGCTCAGCGCTGATCGCTTGAGGGCATCCTGCGCCGTCATTTCCGCACTGGCGCGCTCCTCTTCAGCGGCCTGCGCCATGGCTTCAACTTCGGCTCTCTGTTTCGCCAGGGCTTCCTGGAGCGCCTCCAATTCACGCCTGTAGGCCTCGACGGCTTCAGGTGTCGCATCGGCGACAGGTGCTTTTTCCAGCGTGGTCAGGCGCTCCTCGATGCCGTCGATGCGGCCAAGCCCTGCCCTTATCTCTTCAACCTCGGTGCCAACATCGCTCAACGACGCCTGCACCCGGTCCAGCGCGGTTTCGATTTGCGACGTGTCGCCTTGTTCGGCCATGGCAGACTCGAGGTCAGCCATCGTCGCGGCCTGGCTCTCAAGCTGTTCGCTGAGCGCCTGAACCCCTGTATCGTCCTCAGGCAGCCAGCTTTCCGGCAGTTCGGGCAGAAGGTAGATCGTGGCGGCCGCGCCGATCCCTGCCGCAACCACACCACCCAGAAGCATTGGCCAGAACCCACCCTTGCGCATGATTACAGGCGCCGGGGAATCGACGGTCTCCGGGGCCGTTCTCGAATCTGCCTCGGGCGCGGTGGCGGGCTCTTCGCGCGCGTCCGCTTCGGGCTCCTGCACCTCGCCTTCTACAGCTTCGTCTTCGGTTTCGGTTTCGGGCACACTCTCGCCGGCCTCTCCGTCGTCGGCAGAGGCAGCGGTCTCGTCATTCTCTTCGGTCAGCTCTTCACCGTCCGATGACGTTTCCTGGTCGGTCTGTGCGTTTTCTTCCGTTTCGTCCTTCTTGCGTGCCACTGTGCACGGCCCTCCCGAATCTAGATCATTCAACGGCAACGGGGTTCAGCTTATGCGCCCCGGCTCCGGCGCTCAAGCGCGCTCGCTGCGTCATAGAGCGCAGCGGTCGATTCCAGCATTGCCTCCGCGTCCGGTGTCTGCGCCAGGATGCTTTCACGCAGAGGTACCGGCCCGAAAGCATCGCGAACCGCTGGGCTCATAAACGCGGCAAACCGTGGCGTGTTCCCGGATATCTGGCGTGCAAGCTCGCTTGCAGAGCGCGGCGAGAAAAGGGGAAGAACCACGCTCCGTTCACCCTCCAGGACGCTTCTTGCCTCATCTGTCAGGGGTGTGGTGTGTTGATCATACACGATGAGCTCATCGATGTTGTCATGACCGTCAGCCAATTGAGCGGCAACATGCCGCCCGCGAACGTGCAGCAATCGCTCTCCAACCCCGGACAGAACAGTCTCCAAGCGGGCGGCGTCCGGCGTCACATTGATGATCTGGTGTCCGGTTTTGAGGGCTGTTTCAGCTGTCCGCTCGCCGACGCAATAGGCTCTGCCGACGGGGCCATGCGCGCGCCTGTAGCCCTCGACGCCGTGGGAAGACGTGAAAACCAGCGCGCTTGCCTGCGGGATTGCCTCCGGGCTGAGATACTCGATTTCGAGAACCGGTGACAGGATAATGGGCACGTTGCCCAGCCGTCTTGCAAGCGCCGCAGCAAACCGCTCTGCGGCCTCGCGCGGACGTGTGAGCAGAATGACGGGTGAACTTGTTTTGCCCATGGCTTCGGTGTTACCTGCGGGAACCCTTCCTTGCAACGAAAAGGCCCATGGCTGAACACTTCCGCATTCTCGGCATCGAAAGCAGTTGCGATGACAGTGCCGCCTCCGTTGTTGAAGGCCGCCCCGGCGCCGCACGTGTGCTTTCCTCCATTGTCGAAGGGCAGGCTTCACTGCACGCGGCGTTCGGCGGTGTCGTTCCGGAGATCGCAGCGCGCGCCCATGCCGAAAGACTCGACGGCTGCGTCATGCGCGCACTGGACGCGGCGGAGCTGACGCTTCGCGATGTCGATGCTGTCGCGGTCACGGCAGGCCCCGGCCTGATCGGCGGTGTCATGTCGGGTGTCATGCTGGCTAAAGGGCTTGCTCTCGGAGCTGGCAAGCCTCTCTTAGGGGTCAACCATCTCGCCGGGCACGCCCTGACACCGCGCCTGACGGACGGGCTGACATATCCCTACCTCATGCTTCTCGTGTCAGGCGGACATTGCCAGTTCCTTCTCGTCAAGGGCCCGGACGCCTTCAGCCGCCTCGGCGGCACGATCGACGACGCGCCCGGAGAAGCCTTCGACAAGACCGCGCGGCTTCTCGGCCTGCCGCAGCCGGGCGGCCCGAGTGTCGAGACCGAGGCCGCGAAAGGGGATCCGAGGCGCTTTCGGCTGCCGCGCCCCCTTCTGGGCAAATCGGGGTGCGATATGTCCTTTTCCGGCCTCAAGACGGCCCTGCTCAGGGCGCGGGACTCGATCTGCGCGGAGAGCGGCGGGCTCACGCGACAGGACCGGGCGGACCTCTGCGCCGCGTTCCAGGCCGCCGTATCAGACGTTCTTGTGGAAAAGTCGCGGCGCGCTCTGGCAACCTATCTCGAATTGCAGCCTTCACAGCCAGCCCTGGCGGTTGCTGGTGGTGTCGCGGCGAATGCCGCGATCCGTACCGCCCTTGAGCGGCTATGCGAAAGCGCCTCGGTTCGCTTCGTTGCGCCACCGCTTTCTCTTTGCACGGACAACGCCGCCATGATCGCCTATGCAGGTCTCGAGATGTTCCAGGCCGGCGGGCGCGCCGACATGTCGCTGACGGCGCGGCCGCGATGGCCCCTTGACGCAAGCCAGACACCCATGCTCGGCTCGGGCAAAAAGGGAGCGAAGGCATGATCTGTGTCCTCGGAGCAGGCGCTTTCGGCACCAGCCTCGCCATATCACTTTCAGATCGGGGAAACAGCGTCGTCCTTTGGGCGCGCGATGAGAGCCACGTCGCCGAGATGACGCAGGCGCGGCTCAATGCCCGCCGTCTGCCCGATGCGCCCTTTCCGTCCAGCCTGCAAGTCACATCGGATTTCGGTGCCCTGCCACCGGATGGGCCTATACTCCTTGCCGTTCCCATGCAGAAGCTGCGGGGTTTCGCCAGCGAGCATGCCGAAGCCCTCGCCGGCAGAACGCTTGTCGCGACCTGCAAGGGCATTGACCTTCAGACGCATCTTGGCCCCGTCGAGACACTCTCCGAAGCAATTCCCTCTGCCACACCCGCCTTGCTCACGGGACCCAGCTTTGCCGCTGACATTGCGCGCGGGCTGCCCACCGCTCTCACCCTGGCCTGCGCGGATGATACGGTCGGAAAAAGCCTTCAGCAGTCTCTGACCACGCGCAACCTGCGCCTTTACCGCACGACCGACTTTATCGGTGCCGAGCTTGGCGGCGCCCTCAAGAACGTCATCGCGATAGCAGCCGGAGCCACCATGGGCCGCGAGATGGGAGACAGCGCGCGCGCCGCGCTCATGACACGCGGCTTCGCCGAAATGCAGCGCCTCGCCCTGACAAAGGGCGCGCGGCCCGAAACACTCACCGGCCTGTCCGGCTTCGGAGACCTGGCGCTGACTTGCACATCCCCTCTGTCCCGGAACTACCGTCTGGGCCTGTCGCTCGGGCGCGGCGAGAGCTTTGATGATGCAATCACTGTCGAAGGCGTCGCAACCGCACGCGCGGTGACGGACTGGGCCGCCGAGCTTGGCGTGGACATGCCGATTTGCAGCGCCGTCAACGCCCTTTGCCAAGGCAGGATCAATGTCGATGATGCACTTCACGCCCTGCTCTCACGCCCGCTCAAAGAGGAATGACCATGCTCTATGCCCTGATCTGCACCGACAAGACCCACCACATCCAAACACGCAAGGCCAACCGTGATGCGCACCTGGCCTATATCGAGGCGACGGGTGTGGTCACGATGGCCGGCCCTCTGCTCGACGGTGCCGGCGAAATGTCGGGCTCGCTCGTGATCCTCGATGTGGCCGACCTGGCCGCTGCTGAAACCTGGGCCAGCAATGACCCCTATGCGAAGGCAGGCCTGTTCTCCGATGTCCGCATCGAGGCATGGAAGAAGGTGATCGGCTGATGACCTACTGGCTTTTCAAATCCGAACCCTCGACATGGAGCTGGGAAGACCAGCTCGCAAAGGGGGAAGCGGGCGAGGAATGGGACGGCGTGCGCAATTACCAGGCGCGCAACTTCATGCGCGAGATGAAGGTCGGCGACCAAGGCTTCTTCTATCACAGCCAGAAGGAGAAGGCCGTTGTCGGACTCGCCGAGGTGATTGCCGAGGCGCACCCCGACAGCACGACCGAGGATGACCGCTGGGAATGCGTCGACATCAAGGCTGTCACCTCGGTGAAACGGCCCGTGACACTGGACATGATCAAGCAGGATCCGCGCCTGTCCGAGATGGTTCTCGTCCGCAATTCGCGCCTGTCGGTTCAGCCGGTCACGCAAGCCGAATGGAAGATCGTCTGTGAGCTTGCGGGCGTGTCGCCTTGAGACGCTAGGTAATAATCGCGGTTTCGTCTAAGCTCTGTCGTGTCACATCGGCAGGGGAGGTGCCCATGGAGATTATCAATGTTCTTGTTGCCGCCGGGGTCGGCTGGGGAATAGGCGCGGTTTACTATGGGCTTGTCGCTGAGCCCTGGATGGAGGCCGCCAATATATCGAGGGATGCGAACGGCAAGCCCGAGGGGGGACAGAGCCCAGTCATGTTTGCCGTTTCGTTTATTTTGATCCTCATCGTTGCGGGCATGATGCGGCATGTATTCACGCTGTCGGGGATCGACAGTATCGGGGCAGGCGTGGTCGGTGGCCTTGGTGTGGGATTGTTCTTCATCTGCCCCTGGATCGCGCTGAACAACATGTATGGCATGCGCCCGCGCATGCTGACCCTGATCGACGGTGGCTATGCCGTGCTCGCATGCGGCGCGACCGGGTTCGTGCTGACTTTGTTTTGAACAAAAGATCGAAAGAGGGTTCGCCCGCCCAGCGGCCAAACCCTCCTTCTCCCCACGTGCTCCCATACTCACCACACGTGATCTCGAATTTCGGGTTCGGCCATACTGACTCGAACTCTCAGACGATAGCCCGGTTTCACTCTTTCGGCAAAGCTGAAGTAGGTAAAACAAGGCACAAATGAAAAACGCCCGCAGCTGGGCGGGCGCTTTCGTCACATCTCGGGCCGGTCAGCCGTAGACGGATTCCTTGCCGAAATGCTTCGTGAGCATGTAGTAGACGACCGCGCGATACTTGTTGCGCTCGGAGCGGCCATAGGTGTCGAGAACCGAGTTGATCGCGTCCATGAGCTGCGGGCCATCGGCAAGCCCCAGCTTCTTGATCAGGAAGTTGTTCTTGACGGTTTCAAGCTCGTGCTCCTGCGTCGCCGCGACTGTCGATGCGTCCGCGTCATAAATTGCAGGTCCGCACCCGATCGTGACTTTCGTCAGAAGGTCCATGTCAGGCGTCATGCCACATTTGCTGCGAAGATCGTCCGCATATTGCGCGATCAGGTCGTCTCTCTTACCCATAATAGTCTCCCACCTATACTGTCATTTCCTGTTTCCAATAGCCCCAGGGGCTCGGAACAGAGCCTAATACCCCCTTGCGCGTTTACAAAGGAAAAACTCCCCTGGCTTTTCCCCGTCACGGGCAGCCATTCCGGCCGGACAGAAAAAAGCCCCGCACCGGGAGGCCCGGTGCGGGGCTGTCTCTACGCCCGAAGCCGGGTCAATAGCGGTAGTGCTCAGGCTTGAAGGGGCCTTCCGGGCTGACGCCGATATAGTCGGCCTGGTCCTTGTCCAGCTTCGTGAGTTTCACGCCGATCCGGCCCAGGTGCAGCGCGGCGACCTTCTCATCGAGATGCTTGGGCAGGATATAGACATTGTTGTCGTAGTTTTCGCCCTTGGTCCACAGCTCGATCTGCGCCAGAACCTGGTTGGTGAAGCTTGCCGACATCACGAAGGAGGGGTGCCCCGTCGCGTTTCCGAGGTTCAGAAGCCGCCCCTCGCTGAGCAGGATCAGACGATTGCCCGAGGGCATCTCGATCATGTCGACCTGCTCCTTGATGTTGGTCCACTTGTGGTTTTTCAGGCTGGCGACCTGGATCTCGTTGTCGAAGTGGCCGATATTCCCGACAATCGCCATGTCCTTCATCTCGCGCATGTGCTCGATACGAATCACGTCCTTGTTGCCGGTCGTGGTGATGAAGATGTCGGCGCTGTCCAGAACATCTTCGAGCAGGACCACTTCGAACCCGTCCATCGCCGCCTGAAGCGCGCAGATCGGGTCCACTTCCGTTACCTTCACGCGCGCGCCGGACCCCGCCAGCGACGCTGCCGAGCCCTTGCCCACATCGCCATAGCCGCAGACCACGGCGACCTTGCCGGCCATCATCGTGTCGGTCGCGCGGCGGATGCCGTCGACAAGGCTTTCCTTGCAGCCATACTTGTTGTCGAACTTCGATTTCGTGACACTGTCGTTCACGTTGATCGCGGGGAAGGGAAGCTGGCCTTCCCTGACCAGTTGGTAGAGCCTGTTCACGCCTGTCGTCGTCTCTTCCGAGACGCCCTTGATCGCGTCGCGCGTCCTGGTGAACCAGCCGGGGGTTTCCGCCATACGCTTCTTGATCTGCGCTTTGACGACTTCCTCCTCCTCGGATTGCGGCACCGGGATGATCTCCTCGCCCGCCTCGGCGCGTGCGCCCAACAGAACATAGAGTGTCGCATCGCCGCCGTCGTCGAGGATCATGTTCGGACCGCCTTCGAACTGGAACGACTTGTCGACATAGTCCCAATGCTCCTCGAGGCTCTGGCCCTTGATCGCGAAGACGGGCGTGCCGCCCGCCGCGATCGCCGCTGCCGCGTGGTCCTGTGTCGAGAAGATGTTGCACGACGCCCAGCGCACATCCGCGCCCAGCGCCACCAGCGTCTCGATCAGAACCGCCGTCTGGATCGTCATGTGAAGCGACCCGACGATCCGCGCGCCCTTCAGCGGCTTTTCGGAGCCGAACTCCTCGCGCAGGGCCATCAGCCCCGGCATCTCCGTTTCGGCAATGTCGATTTCCTTGCGCCCGTATTCGGCAAGGTTGATGTCTTTTACTGTGTAGTCGGCTGACATGGATGATACCTACATGTGAGAATTTTCACAGGCGGTATCACTTTACCATGAGGCGCGCAACGGCGGCTCGGTCAGCTTTCGAAAGAGGCCGACACTCGCCGCGCCGAATGTCCGTGCCAGTTCGTTCCGGTGGCCATGATGCAGGACCTGCCGTTTGCATCGGTGCTCAGTACGGTGAAACTTCCTGTCACCTCCGATGCCCAGACTTCCACAACCGCTTTGCCGTCGTGAATCCCGCCTCCGGCAAGCTCTTCCTGGTAGGTGTTTTTCAAACGCTCGATCATGACATCCCGCACGCCGCAGCTTTCGGCATGGGCGGGCAGGGATATCAGAATGGCAAAGCCTGCCAATAGCAGCGCAAACATGCGCTTGGTACAAAGTCGCTCCAACATGGCAACTCCTCGATATCTGCTCTTAATTTCTGGCTCGTTTCGGCCATGGACCGGTTTTTCCGATCCTTGCCCTTACATTACGCAACAAATGTGGCAAGAAAAGGGCGCATGCATCCAGCAAGGGCGAATTATGGCGAAACCAGTTCACAAACAGGCGCGCGCATGGCAACGCATGCTCTCTGGCCGGCGGCTTGATCTGCTCGATCCGACCCCGATGGACATCGAGATCGAGGATATCGCGCACGGGCTTGCCTTCGTGGCGCGCTGGAACGGCCAGACAGAGGGCGACTACGCCTATTCCGTTGCCGAGCATTCCTTGCTGGTGGAGGCTCTGTTTTCCCGGATTTCACCCAAGGCCCCGGCCAAATGGAAACTCGCCGCGCTGCTGCACGACGCGCCGGAATATGTGATCGGCGACATGATATCGCCTGTGAAGGCGGCTGTCGGCCCGGGCTATGAAGAGCTTGACGAGCGCCTCGCCGCAGCGATCCACATTCGCTTCGGCCTGCCCGCGAAGACACCGGCAAATGTGAAACGACAAATCAAGAAGGCCGACCGTATCTCCGCCTGGCTGGAGGCGACACAGATTGCCGGCTTCACACGCCGTGAGGCCGACAAGTTCTTCGGCGCACCCGACAACGCGCTTCTTGCAGGTCTGTCCATTCGAATGCGCCCGCCGCTCGAAGTGCGGGCCGACTTCACGGCGCGGCATGACGGGCTTCTCACGGATATGGGCTGATGCCTATCCGCCCCGCGACCCCTGCCGACGCCCGCCAGCTCGCCGAGCTTCTGGGCGAGATCATCGCCCTCGGCGGAACCACAGCCATGCCGGAGCAATCGCGCGCAGAAATGGAGGCATGGATCGTCTCTAACCCGGCCAACTCCGCCATGATGGTGGCCGAGAGTGACCTGGGAGAGCTGCTAGGTTTCCAGTCGATAGAGCCGCATCCGGCTTTGCCGGAAGGCGCCTGTGACATTGCCACGTTTACGCGCGTGGGCCATGCCCGGATCGGAATAGGGTCTGCCCTGTTCAGCAAGACGGAGCCCGCCGCCAGGGCGCTTGGCTATGACTGGATCAACGCCGCCATCCGGCACGAGAACACCGGCGGCATCGTGTATTACCAGTCACGAGGGTTCGAACGATATGAGATCACGAAGGAGCAGACCCTCATGCGCTATGATCTGCGCTGACCCGAGCCAGCTCCTCCAATTGCAACGGCCCCCATTCGTGGCTCTTTCGCAGAAACCCGCGCCGCTTCAAAACCCGGCCGACATGGTCCAGATCAAGCTCATCGATGGAGCGCTTCTTTCCCAGAACAGGCTCTGTTTCACCGCGAAGCGCATTTATCGTCACGGGCGCTACACCGGAAAAGCGCGTAAGATGGCGGCGTAGCGAACGACTCGCGATCCGCTCTCTGCGCAGAACAAGGGCGATTTTCTGCATCTTTCGCGCCACCATCGCAAGGAGGTGAAGCGCGGAGCCATCCAGCGCCACGACACGTCTCGCGGCCTTGTATCGCGCGATCTGGGTGTCGAGATCATGGTCTTCCGGCCAGAACACGTCATAGCCCGCGTCCCTCATCCGGGCATCAAGGACCTCTTCGCCGATGAATCCGCCCTTTTCGAGCGGCTGCCGGGAGCGTGAGACGAACAAGTCGGGCGCGCCGTCCGGCGCTATGTTCCTGGCGAAGTCTTGAGAAATGAACCGCCTGAAGACCCGTGTCCCGCCAGAAATCGATCCAAGCCCGAAGCCTTGGCCCGGAACAACGAGTGACTGGACTTGGGTCGGCACCTCGCAAACCCTTATCGGCAGGTCACATCCCAAGAGCTCCAGATAACGCTTCTCGTAGTCGAGAACCTCGGTATTGCCATCGCGCGCGACGAAGAGAACACCCCTGATTTCGTCTCTAAACCTGCGCAAAGCCCACAATCGGGCGATGCTCTCGACCTGGAAATGGCCAAACTGATGGTAGAGCACTCCGCCCCAGAGCCACTGGCCTTCAAGCCTTTGCTTGGGAACTGGCGGGCTCTGCGGAGCTTCGGTGATCGGAACATCACGGCGCCATGTGGCCGCGTATGGCTCCGGTTTTCCGTTCGCGTCAAAGACAGCGGTGCGCAGAATGAGGCCTTTGGAGGTTTCCGGTGGAGCGACAAGCGCAGGGCTCAGCGTGACAACGGATTGCGACCACCCCCCGCGGGGATTGGGCGGCAGGGTCGGGTTCTTCGTCACTTACTTCGGACTGCGCTTGGCCAGGATGCGCTGGAGGGTCCTGCGGTGCATGTTGAGCCTGCGCGCGGTCTCGCTCACATTGCGGTCACACAGCTCGTAGACACGCTGGATATGCTCCCAGCGCACTCTCTCGGCGCTCATCGGGTTCTCCGGTGGCGGCGGCAGCTCGTCATCGGATGCCAGTAGTGCGTTGGTGATGTCATTGGCGTCTGCGGGCTTCGAAAGATAGTCCATCGCCCCGATCTTCACGGCCGCAACGGCGGTCGCAATGGCTCCGTAGCCTGTCAGCACGACAACACGGCTATCCGGGCGCTTCGAGCGGACCACCTCGACGACATCGAGGCCGTTTCCATCCTCCAGGCGCAGGTCGCACACCGCATAGGCCGGGGGGCGCGCGGTTGCGAAGGCCTTGCCAGCGGCTACAGACGAGGCTGTCTCGACTTCGAATCCGCGCTTCTCCATCGCCTTCGCAAGGCGCCTCAGGAACGGTTCGTCATCATCGACAAGCAAAAGGGACTTGTCCGCACCTATATTGAGAGGCTGTTCTGACACGATGACTTCCCTAACTGTTCGCGCGGCGTTCATTCGCAGTATTACGTTGGGACTATACTGCCGTCAAACCAGCTTGGATCAATCACGCTGCAACGGATCACTCCAGGTTGTCGATGAAACACTGTACGCGATCCGCCATCTGCCCGGGGGATTCCTCGCGCCGGAAGAAATCGATGAAACCATCCTCCTGCGTGACGAGGTAGGTGAAGGTGGAGTGATCCACGAGATAAAACTCTTCGTCGCCTTCCTCGGGTTCCTGCTTCTTGAAGTAGGTGCGGTAGGCCTGGCTCGCCGCCTTCACCTGCTCAGGAGTGCCAGTCAGCCCGATCATGTCAGGATGCATCACGTCGGTGAACTCCGCGAGCGCCTCGGGCGTGTCGCGCTCCGGATCGATCGATATGAAGAGCGAACCCACGTCATAACCACGCTCCTCCAGAAGCGTTACGGCTTCGCCATTGCGCTGCGTGTCGAGCGGGCAGACATCTGGGCAGAATGTATATCCGAAATAGACCAGTGTCGGCTTGGTGATGACATCCTCGTCGGTGACGGTCCTGCCGGTTTCGTCCACCAGCTCGAAGGGTCCGCCGATCGCGTCCGAACCGCCCGCGACGACGCCGTTGCGGCATTGCGCCAGGGGATCATCGCTTGCGCCGAACTGCGTGAAGAGGAACGTGCCTGCCAAAAGCACGGCCACGGCACCCGCTCCAATCCAGACCATCAAGTTACGTGACATTGTTCTTCCTTTCCCCGGTTAATCTACGCATTCTGCCAAAACCCGCACATTCGCAAGACAAGATGGTGTGTAATGACAGCAAATGCCAGTGATACGAGCCAGCCCGCGGTCACCACGCCCGAGGCACAACGTCGCGGCAACTATATCCGTCTGCGCACGATCATATGGCTGCGGTGGACAGCCGTCTTCGGCCAGCTCACCGCGCTCTTCGTCGCCCAGCGCTACTACCAGATGCAGTTTGAGACCGGGCTGTTCTACCTCGTCATCGGCGCTTCGGTCCTGGCAAATCTCGTTGCCATGTTCGTTTTCCCCAAGAACCGGCGCCTGTCGGAGCGCGAGAATTTCTTCATGGTTCTGTTCGACCTGCTCCAGCTTGGCGCGTTGCTCTTCCTGGCGGGCGGGCTCAACAACCCGTTCTCGATCCTGATCGTCGGCCCTGTTGCGGTTTCTGCCGCTGTCCTGTCGAGCAGAAGCACCATAACGCTCGGATTGATCACCCTGATCATGGCGTCCGTGCTTACGCAGTTCTATTTCCCGCTGCGCACGGAGCAAGGCTTCATCATGCGCATCCCCGAGACCTTCATCTTCGGAACATGGGTTGCCGTGGTCATCGCCGTCGTTTTCCTTGGCGTCTATGTCCGGCGGATCGCCTCTGACGCCAACGCCATGAGCGAAGCGTTCCAGGCCGCGCAGCTGGCGCTGTCCCGGGAACAGAAGCTGACGGATCTCGGCGGTGTCGTCGCCGCGGCGGCCCATGAGCTCGGCACGCCGCTGGCCACGATCAAGCTGACGAGTTCGGAGCTGATGAGCGACTTTCCGCAGGATTCGGAGGTGCACGAAGACATCAGGCTCATCCATGACCAGGCCGACCGCTGCCGCGACATTCTCCGCTCCATGGGCCGCGCGGGAAAAGACGATCTGTACCTGCGGCAAGCGCCGGTTTGCGCCGTCGTCGAGGACGCGGCGAACCCGCATGTGAGCCGCGGCAAGACCGTTCACCTCGAAGAAGCGAGCATCGACGGCACAGCGCAGCCCGAAATCTATCGCAAACCCGAGATCATTCACGGGATCAGGAACCTGATTCAGAACGCCGTCGACTTTGCGCGGAGCGAGGTCTGGATCGAAACGAGCTGGAGCAGTGAGACGATCACGATCCGCATCCAGGATGACGGTCGCGGGTTTCCCCCCAGTATCCTCGGCCGGATCGGCGACCCCTTCATGCGCCGGCGGAGGAACGCGAAAGAGCGCGCGAGAAACACCGCCTACGAGGGGATGGGGCTTGGCCTGTTCATCGCCAAGACACTGCTCGAGCGCAGCGGTGCCGAGCTGAGCTTCGCCAACGGGCCGGGGCCGGACGCCGCGCGAAGCGGTGCGCTTGTTGTCGTCAAATGGCCCGCCAAGGCCGTTCAGGTGGACCAGTCGCAAGGGCGCGTTCAGCTGGGCGAGAACAGCCCGATCACCGGCTAGGGCTTTCCGGGAACCTGCATTGCTTCTTCTGGCGGCGCGCGCCTCGCCCTGTTCCGATCACCCGGGTCAATGGCGAGGCGCTTGGAAAGAGGTCACGGGTTAACGCGCGGTTAACCTTTTCGATCCACTTTGAACGCCTCACCTGAACGAGGCTCCTATTGTTTACATTCGTCGATTTCCTCGCCGTTCTCATCGCCGGGAGCTTGGCGGCCGCAATGGCGCTCCATTTCGCGCGCCATCCGCGAAAGGCCGCCTTGGCGAAGAGTCCTGAAGAGACTCCCGGCGAGGCCGACCGCGTCCGGCTTCGCTTCGAAGGGCAGGATTGCACGCGCGCCAGCGCCGCAGCCCTGGAAGCCCTCGAGCTCGACCGAGCATCCGAGGTCTCTTGGCCTCATGTGAGAGCCGCCTTCGGGCCGCGCTTCCAGACCGTCCCCACCACACTTGAAGAGATCTATGAAAGTCGTAGAAGCGATGACGAGGCTGTCGAGCATGTCCGGGCCTCGTATCCCGAGGACCAGGCCTCTCTCGAAATCCGCTCACGGAACGACTCCTGCGATATCCAGATCGTCGAAAAGACACCGCTTTCCACTGCTGATCGTCATCGCGCCTTTCTTCACCGCGCCGAGCTCGGGAACACGCTTTCAACGATCGGCAAGATATCTCACCCGATCTGGACCACCACACGGGATGGAGAGATGATCTGGTCCAATCGCGCCTACAAGCGTCTCGAGGAAGATTGCAGGGCCAGCGATGAACACGGCAGCGAGGCTGGCCCCCTTTTCAGCTTCAAGATCGGCAATACGCTCAAAGGGTCGGAAACCCGCGTCTCAATCACGCTGGGCAATGCCGAGAAGGCCGTTCACTGGTATGACATAACGTCAGTCGAGATTGACGAAGACCGGATCTTTCATACCGCGATCAATGTCGACAACCTCATCAGCGCCGAAACCGCGCAGCGCAATTTCGTCCAGACGCTCGCGAAGACCTTTGCGCAGCTCTCGACCGGCCTCGCCATCTTCGCCCGCGACAGGCGGCTCGTCCTGTTCAACCCGGCGCTCCTGGACCTGACAGGCCTTCCGGCGCATTTTCTCTCGGCACAGCCGACGCTCCAAAGCTTCTTCGACCGTTTGCGCGACAACCGGATCATGCCGGAACCCAAGGACTATTCCTCCTGGCGCAGGCAGATCGCCGATCTCGTCGTAAAGTCAGCAGATGGCCGCTACCAGGAGACCTGGCATCTGCCCAATGGCCTGACCTACAGGATCGTCGGCAGGCCACATCCGGACGGCGCCATCGCCATACTGATCGAGGACATAAGTGTCGAAATGTCTCTCACGCAGCGTTTTCGCGGACAGATCGAGTTGAGCAACTCGGTGCTGGACAATATGCAAGACGCCGTCATCGCCTTCGACAATGGCGGCGCGGTCCTGCTCTGGAACAAGGCGTTCAGAAACCTTGTCGGCCTCGCAGAAGATGCAAGCCCCACGGCTCATACAGCAACGTCCATCCTGCGCCTCTGGCAGGCGCGGGTCGAAATCGGCGTTCTGCGCAAACTGCTTTCCAGGCAACCCTCGGGGAAGGCCGAGGCCACCGGCGTGTTCGCGCTGAAAGACGGGCGGAGCCTGCGCTACTCTGTCCGTTCACATGATGGCGCGGCAAACCTTGTGACGCTATACACTTCCGAGCTGCCGGATTCGTCGCGTGGCAACGAAGCGGCAGGATTGGAAAGCACAGGCTGAATCTGCTTGCAGTGACCTTCGCCGCGCGCCATTTTCGCGCCATGGGCAGCTTTCAACGTTCCTTCCTGATGCGCTCTCCCGAGCACACTGCCGAGTTTGCCCGGGCTCTCGGCCAGCACTTGAAGGCAGGCGATGTTCTCTTGCTTGAAGGCAGCATCGGAGCTGGAAAGACCCACTTCGCCCGCGCGCTCATACAATCACGCCTTGCTGTTCCAGAGGATGTCCCGTCGCCGACATTCACGCTGGTCCAGGTCTACGAAACCCCCGATTGCGACATCTGGCATGCAGACCTCTACAGGCTGACCGACCCTGCTGAGCTTGTCGAGCTCGGGCTCACCGACGCCTTCGAAGACGCGCTCTGCCTCGTCGAATGGCCCGACCGGCTGAGCGATCTCGCGCCGGAAGACGCGCTGCGCGTCAAGCTGGAACTCACCGAGACAGAAGGCCAGCGCGCCCTCGTGCTCTCAGGGCCGGAAAGCCGCCGGGCGGAGATCGCGGCACTGGAGGCCGCTGCATGACCCGTGGTGAGCTGGCGCGCGCCTTTCTTGCCGGGGCCGGCTGGGAGACTGCCCACCGCGTTCCCCTGGCGGGCGATGCTTCAAACCGCCGATACGAAAGGCTCTCGCTGGATGGGGCCCCGGCCGTCCTGATGGATGCGCCGCCCGAGAAAGGGGAAGACGTGCGCCCTTTCATGCATATCGCCGAGCACCTCGAAGGCCTCGGCCTGTCCGCGCCCCGGATTCTCGCATCGGACCCGGTCAATGGCTTCCTGTTGCTCGAAGACCTCGGAGATGCGCTCTTCGCCCGTGTCATCCCGGACCAGCCCGAGCTCGAAACCTCGCTCTACACCGCCGCAACCGACGTGCTCCTGGCGCTTCATGCCGCCGAGCCGCCCAGTGGGTTGAAAGTCTATGACGCGGACGTCATGGCCGAATTGGCGGCGCTGTCATACCGCTGGTATGCAGCAGCAGGCACCGATGAAAAGCGCTGTGAGGCCGAAGCCTTCCAATCGGCCTTCCGAGATCTGCTCGAGGCGCACATCACCGATCTCTCGGTTCTGATCCAGCGTGACTACCATGCGGAAAATCTCCTCTGGCTGCCCGAGCGCAAGGGCACGGCGCGAGTCGGGTTGCTGGATTTCCAGGATGCCATGCTGGGCCATCCGGCCTATGATCTCGTCTCCCTGCTGCAAGACGCGCGGTGCGACGTTCCCGCCGAGCTCGAAGACGGCATGATCGCGCATTACTGCGTCACCCGCGACATCGACAGGCAGGCATTCGAAACAGCCTATGCGCTCCTCGGGGCCCAGCGCAACCTGCGCATTCTCGGCGTCTTTGCGCGGCTTTCGCTGCATTTCTGCAAGCCGCACTACATCGATTTCATCCCCCGGGTCTGGCACTATCTCGAGCGCGATCTGGCCCATCCCGCCCTGTCCAGCGTCCGCTCCAAGCTGCTGAACGACCTGCCCGAACCGACCCAAGATCACCTGAACAGGCTGAAAGACGCATGCGGAACGATCCCGACGCCCTGATGATATTCGCCGCCGGTTTCGGCACGCGCATGGGCGCGCTCACGAAGACGCGGCCAAAGCCGATGATCGAAGTCGCGGGCAAGCCGCTGATCGACCACGCGCTCGACCTTGCGCGGCCCGTATCGCCAAGCAGAACCGTCATCAACACACACTATCTTTCGCATGTGCTCGAAAGCCACCTCTCGGGCCGCGCCGTGACGCTGATAGACGAATCGCCCGATATTCTCGACACGGGCGGCGGCCTCAAGAATGCGCAGGGCGCGCTTGGCACGGGCCCCGCTTTCACGCTCAATTCCGATGCCATCTGGAAAGGTCCCAACCCTCTGGAACAGCTCGCCGCAGCCTGGCGCCCCGAGGATATGGGAGCGCTCCTCCTGCTCGTGCCGAAAGAGCGCGCAAGAGGGCACAAAGGTGAGGGCGATTTCGTCCTCGCCGAGAACGGGAGGCTGACACGTGGCCCCGGCCTCGTCTATTCCGGCGCCCAGATCATCGACCCGGCGCTGACCGCAGCGATGCCCGAGCGTGTTTTTTCACTCAACCTTGTCTGGAACGCGCTGATGGACGAAGGTCGGCTCTACGGCATCGCCTATGACGGCGAATGGTGCGATGTCGGCTCGCCAGAAGGCATCACCCGCGCCGAGGA
This sequence comes from Rhodobacteraceae bacterium 63075, assembly GCA_003417655.1. Taxonomy (GTDB): domain Bacteria; phylum Pseudomonadota; class Alphaproteobacteria; order Rhodobacterales; family Rhodobacteraceae; genus Lentibacter. Next base: position 151,511 of record QVMW01000001.1, on the reverse strand, counting down.
CATGCTTGCCGATGACCCTGTTTAACCGCAGCACAGCGCCCAATCTCTTCGGAACGCCTCTCGGCGCAGATTTTCCGCGCGCGCTGGTCGAAGGCCTGCTTGAAGCTTACGAGCGTGAGCCCCCCGAAGCCCTGGCGCGGGTGCATCTGATCGTGAACACCCGGCGCATGGCCCGCCGCGTCGCGGAGCTTTTCGACGAGGGCGGCGCGCGTCTTCTGCCGCGCATTTACCTCATCTCGGAGACAGACAGCTTCACGACATCAGCGCAGTTCCCACCTGCCGTGAGCAAGCTTCAAAGGCAGATCGAACTCGCGCCGCTCATTCGCGGCCTGATCGAGAAGGACCCGCAGATCGCCCCGCGCTCTGCGGTGTTCGAGCTGTCGGCAAGCCTCGTCGATCTCGTCAATGAAATGCACGAACAGGCCGTTTCTCCCGAGAGTGTGAGCGCCCTTGATATGAGCATGGAATCGGCGCACTGGCAGCACATGCAGGCATTCATGGGCATCGTCCGGGCTTACATGTCCAAGGCGGGTAGCGAGCTCGATGTTGCGCAGCGTCAGAGACTGGTCATCGATGCGCTGGCCGAAAGCTGGCGTGATACCCCCCCCGCTCATCCGATCATCATTGCCGGCTCGACAGGCTCGCGCGGACCGACCTCCGCGCTGATGCAGGCCGTCGCCGCGCTTCCGCTTGGCGCTGTGGTCCTTCCCGGATTCGATTTTGACTTCGCCGCACGGGTCTGGCCGGGTCTCAGCGAAGGTGACATGAGTGAAGACCATCCCCAGTACCGTTTCGAGGCCCTGCTCAAGGAACTTGAGATGCGCCCCTCTGACATCCGCCATTGGGTCTCCGGGGAAGCGCCGGACCCTGCGCGCAACAAGCTACTTTCTCTCGCGCTGCGCCCCGCGCCGGTTACTGACCAATGGCTTGACGAAGGGCAGGAAGCGTCTCTGCTCCTGCCCGGAGCTACGGAAAAGGTAACTCTTCTCGAAGCACAGACAGGTCGTCTCGAGGCGCTTGCCATCGCCCTGCGCCTGAGACGGGCAGCCGAGGACGGAACGGCGGCGGCACTTATCACCCCAGACAGAACGCTGGCGCGTCAGGTCACTGCCGCCCTCGACCGCTGGGGAATTCGCCCTGACGACAGCGCTGGCGAACCGCTTCACCTGTCGCCTCTGGGCCGCTTCATGAGGCTTCTCGGCCAACTGATGGAACCTGCGCCCGTCACCGCCGAGCTGATGATTTCCCTGCTCAAGCACCCGCTCTGCAGCAGCCCGGCCGCCGAACGCGGCACGCATCTGCGCTTCACGCGGGAGCTGGAGCTGCATATTCGCAAGAAGAGCATCCCCTATCCGGATGCCGCCGCCCTGCGTGAATGGGCCACAGAGCACAAGGACGCTTCCGCTGCGGCTTGGGCTGGCTGGGTGGCGGATGCCTTCCTGTCAGAACCGGATTCCGAGCCTGAGGACCTTGGCGAGCACGTGAAACACCACACCAACCTTGCAGAGGCCCTGACCTGTGGCGCCGACGAGTCTGGCACGCCGATCTGGGCACGCGCCGATGGTGAAAAGATCGCCGAGATTCTTTCCGATCTTGCCGAATGCCCCTCCGAGCCGATGAGCCTCCAGGACTACCTGAGACTGCTGGATTCGGCTCTAAGCCGCGGCGAAATGCGCCGTGATACGGAAAAATCACATCCCGGGATTCTCATCTGGGGGACATTGGAGGCGCGGGTGCAGGGTGTTGACCTGCTCATTCTGGCCGGTCTCAACGAAGGTACCTGGCCGGAAGCCCCCGCACCCGACCCCTGGCTCAACCGCTCGATGCGCGCAAGGCTGGGCCTTCTGCTGCCCGAGCGGCGCATAGGTCTGTCTGCCCATGATTTCCAACAAGCAGCCGCGGCAAGGGAAGTGTGGTTCTGCCGCGCCCTGCGCTCGGATGATGCGGAAACTGTCGCGTCTCGCTGGCTCATTCGCCTGACCAACCTGCTCGAAGGGCTGCCGCATGAAAAAGGGCACAAGGCGCTCAAGGAGATGCGCCGCAAGGGCGATGAATGGATCGAGCGAGCCACGCGGATCGACATGCCGGAGGAGGCCGTCGGCTACGCGCAGCGCCCCGCGCCGGCCCCGCCTGTCGAGAAGCGACCGAGGCAGCTTTCGATCACCGAGATCCAGAAGCTGATCCGCGACCCCTATGCCATTTATGCCAGACACGTGCTGCGCCTCTCGCCGCTCAACCCGCTTCAGAAGGCCCCCGACGCGCTATTGCGCGGAAATGCGCTTCACAAGGTCATGGAGGAATTCGTCGAGGCTGCCCAGCAAGACCCAAGCCTTTTGGCGCCAGCCACACTGCGCAGCTTTGCCGCGCGTATCCTCGCGCGCGACGTGCCCTTTCCCGCTGCGCGCCTGATCTGGCAGGCGCGTTTCGACAAGATCGTCGATGCGTTGATCGAAGCGGAAGAGACGCGGCTTGAGGATGTCACACGTATCGAGACAGAGACAAGGGGAGGCCTCGAGCTGAGCGATATTGGATTCACACTCAAGGGCAAGGCCGACAGGTTCGACATGCGCGAGGATGGCACGCTCGCGATATATGATTACAAGTCCGGCCAGATCGCCAGCAAGGATGTCCGCAAGCACTTCGACAAGCAGCTCCAGTTGACGGCGGCCATGGCCGAGGGCGGTGCATTCGAGAATATTCCGCCTGCAAGCGTCAGCAGGCTGGCCTTTCTCGGACTCGGCTCCAAGGCGGATGAGGTGGCGCTCAAACCCGAGGAATATGTCTCGGCCGATGTTCTGGACGGGCTGCGCAAGCTCATCAAAGCCTTCATGGAGCCGGACAAGGGCTACCCCTCCCGCCGCGCCGTCAGCAAGGAAAGCCATGTCGGCGACTATGATCACCTGGCACGCTATGGCGAGTGGTCCACGGATGCCGACGCGGTCAAGGAGGTGCTGAAATGAGCGCAGCGCTTTCACAGGCCACGCTGAAACAGATCGACGCTGCGGAGCCGCAGCGCTCCACATGGCTGTCGGCCAATGCCGGCTCCGGCAAGACACGGGTTCTGACGAACCGCGTCGCGCGGCTGCTGCTTGAGGGGACGGACCCGCAGAACATCCTTTGCCTGACCTATACGAAGGCCGCCGCCTCCGAGATGCAGAACAGGCTGTTCTCGCGCCTCGGCTCCTGGGCAATGATGGAGAAGAGCGCTCTGTCGCAGGAGCTGCATGGTCTCGGCGTCTCCCAAGGAGCCGACCCGGCCTTCCTGGCGCAGGCGCGCCGCCTCTTCGCACAGGCGATCGAGACACCCGGCGGATTGCGCATCCAGACCATCCACTCCTTCTGCGCCTCCCTCCTGCGCCGCTTTCCACGCGAAGCGATGGTCACGCCCGGCTTCACCGAGCTTGACGACCGGAGCGCCGCCCAGCTCCGGGAGCGCGTCGCGGATGACATGTCAGGCGGTGAAGATCACGCGCTTCTCTTCGACATGATCAAGGTGCTCGGCGGAAATGATTTCGAAAAATTCACAGCAGATATCGTCTCCAAAAAGGCGATATTTGATATTCCGCTCAGCTACGACGAGGCCAAGGTTCAGCTCGGGCTCAAGCCCGATGACACTGTCGAATCCCTGTTGTCCGAGGTGTTTTCCGGTGGCGAAAAGGAGCTTCTCGCGGAGCTGACAGAGCTGTTGTTGTCGGGCGAAGATAATACCAGCGACCAAGCCGTCGCCCACAAGCTCACATCCGTGAACAGGCTTGACCAGTCGGCTCTTCCCATTCTGGAATCTGCCTTTCTGTTTGGTGGCAACGCGAAGTCTCCCTTCGGTGCGAAAGCGGGAAAATTCCCGACCAAGAAATCGCTGGACCAACTCCCTGAGCTTCAGGCACTTGTCCCACAGCTGGACGCGCTCATGCTTCGTGTCGAAGCCGCCCGCCCCAAGAGAATTGCCCTTGCCTCCGCGAGAGAATCCGCGACACTCAACGCCTTCGCCCGCGCCTTCCTCGCCCGCTACAATGCCGCAAAGGAGGCCCGAGGCTGGCTCGACTTCGATGACCTGATCAACAAGACAAGGGCGCTCCTGACCGACCCGCAAGTGGCAGAGTGGGTTCTCTACCGGCTCGATGGCGGGATGGATCATATCCTCGTCGACGAGGCGCAGGACACCTCGCCCGAGCAATGGGCCGTCATCGAGCAACTCGCGCAGGAAATCACCTCAGGCGAGGGCGCGCGCGAGAACAGGCAACGCACGATCTTCGCCGTCGGGGACAAGAAACAATCGATCTATTCCTTCCAGGGTGCCGATGCGACAGAGTTTGAAAGGATGCGCGAGACCTTCGACAGGAAACTCGCGCACCACGAGACGCAGCTACACCGCGCCAGCCTCGATTTTTCGTTCCGCTCCTCCCCGGCCATTCTCGAGCTCGTCGACGAGGTGTTCGCGGCCCATGCCGGCTCGGGCTTTTCGCAGGAAAAACATATCGCGTATCACGCCGACATGCCTGGCCGCGTGGATATCTGGGAGCCCGTCGCCGAAGCGGACAAGGCCCAGGACAGGGAATGGTATGATCCGGTCGATATCGTCTCGCCGGGCGATCCTGTCGTTCAGCTTGCAGAGCGTATCGCTTTGCAGATCAAGGCGATGATCGACGCCGAAACGCTGATCCCGATCAAGAATAAGGACGGCACCTGGCAGGCGCGCCCGGTCCATGAAGGCAATTTCCTCATTCTCCTGCAACGCCGCAGGGAACTCTTTCACGAGATTATCCGCGCCTGCAAGAAAGAGGGTCTCGAGATCGCCGGAGCCGACCGTCTGCGCATCAACGAGGAGCTCGCGGTCAAGGACCTGACGGCCTTGCTGAACTTCCTCGAAACGCCCGAAGACGACCTCTCCCTTGCCGCCGTGCTCCGATCGCCGCTTTTCGGCTGGAGTGAGCAGGACCTCTACTCCCTCTCGGCACATCGCGGTAGCGCATATCTGTGGACAGCCCTGCGCAACGCACGAGATCAGTATCCCGAAACCCTGGCTATACTCGATGACCTGCGCAGCCAGACCGACTTCCTGCGCCCCTACGAGCTGATCGACCGGATGCTCACCCGTCATCGCGGCCGAAAGAACATTCTCGCTCGTCTCGGCCATGAGGCCGAAGAGGCTGTCGATGCCTTCCTGGATCTGGCGCTCGCCTATGAGCGCAGTGCCGTGCCCTCCCTCACGGGCTTTCTGAGCTGGCTGGCCAGTGATGACCCGGAAGTCAAACGGCAGGCCGAGTCTGCAGGCAAACGCATTCGCGTCATGACGGTTCACGGCGCCAAGGGGCTGGAAGCGCCGATTGTCATCATGCCCGAAACCATGAATCGCGAGCCTCCTCCCATGGGGCAGGTTCTGCCTCACGAGAGCGGTGCCTTCTACGTCGCCGCGAAGGAGGCCCGCCCACCCGCGATTGCCAAGGTGCATGAAGCCGCTGTGACCAAGCTGTTGGAGGAACGTCTCCGCCTGCTCTACGTGTCCATGACCCGCGCGGAGAAGTGGCTCATCATAGCCGCGGCGGGAAAGACCGATCCGGAAAAGAGCTGGTATCACGACATCTCCGAAGCAGCCGATCGGATCGGTTGCGAGACGGTGCAGGAACATGGCCAAAGCTTCCGCCGGATCGAGCGGGGCGACTGGAGCGCCCTTGCGCCCCGGAAGGATGAGGCCGCCGCCGCCTTTGATGTGGCGCTCGAGCCGCTCTTTCATGCCGCCAGCGCGACACCTGCCCGCCCCGGGAAGGCAAGGAGCGCATCCGAACTGCCGGGGGAAAAGGCCCTGGGCAGCGATCGCGCGCAGGACCGGAAGGATGCGAAAGCCTATGGCACCATGGTTCATCTGCTGCTCGAGCACCTGCCGGCCCATGATGCAGACAACTGGCCTGACATCGCGAAGAACCTGCTTGCGCCATTCGGCGACGATGCAACCATCGCGAAAGCCCTCGCCGAGGCTCGCGCCGTGCTGACCGCGTCGGAACTGCAACACCTTTTCACACCCGACACCCTGTCCGAGGTCGCGCTGACGGTCCCGAGCGAAACACTCGGCACACGCCTGCACGGAACCATCGACAAGCTTCTGATCGGGGGCGAGAAGATCACCGTCATCGACTTCAAGACGAACCCGACAATCCCGGGCGCGCCGTCTGACTGTCCCGTTGGCATCCTGCGCCAGATGGGCGCCTATATCGAAGCCTTGCAAAAGATATATCCCAGCCGCGAGATCGAAGCACAGGTCCTGTGGACACATGCGCCCAAGCTCATGTCGCTTCCTCATGATCTTGTGATGAACGCCTATGAGCGCACACCATATCTTGACGACGCCGAGACAGGCTCCTAGGTTCTGCCCAAGCCACCTGACATCCGAAGGAGATCCCCCATGGCCACAGTCGCCGTCACAGACGAAACATTCGATGCCGAAGTCAAGAAGTCCGATCTGCCCGTCGTGGTGGATTTCTGGGCCGAATGGTGCGGCCCCTGCAAGCAGATCGGCCCGGCCCTGGAAGAGCTGTCCGCCGAGATGGAAGGCAAGATCAAGGTCGCCAAGGTCGATGTCGACAGCAATCCGAACGCCGCTGCCTCGATGGGCGTGCGCGGCATCCCCGCGCTCTTCATCTTCAAGGATGGCGAAGTCGTCTCGAACCTGTCCGGCGCGCGCCCCAAGGCCCAGCTCCAGAGCTGGATCGAAGACGCGATCTGATCCTGCCTGACAGTTTCCGGAAGAGCCCCGCCTGCGCGCGGGGCTTTTTTGTCCTCACATCCACCCAAACCTGCGCAGCCGCGCGGCAATCACGTCCTCCGCCTCCGGCCTGCCGGCATTGATCGACCGCTCCTGCCAGAACCACCAAAGGTAGCGCGCGAAATCGGGGCGCAAATCCGGCACAAGCCGCAGCGCCTCATCTGTGCCGAGCTCATGCACATTCGCGGCGATGTGGTGAAAATCGATCTTCCCAAACAGCGCGCAGGGCTTTTCGAAGAAAAACCCGAAGAAGGCCGCCGCCGAATTCTGGCTCACGACATAGTCGCACCGCGGCAACAAGCGCTCCATCTGCCCCATCACCACGCTGACCCTGTCAAAGCGGTGTTCGAATTTTTCCAGCGCGTCGATATCCGCCGCATCGTATCGCTCCTTGGGATGCATGCCGATCACCACGTCGCGCCGCGTATCATGTGCCAATACCGCTTCGATCATCTCCAGCGAGCTTGCCGCCTGGAAGGACCGCCGCTCGCGGATGCGCCCCTGAAGCGGGATATAGACATAGCCGTCGCGCCCCGGCACGGCCTCGCCGAACATGCGTCTGCGCCAGCTTTCCGCAAAGCGCGCGGCCTTTCGTGGTGGCACGCTCTCCGCCTCGAAACGCGCCTGCGCCACGTCCCATTCCCAGCGCTTTTCCGACGCCTCTATCGCCCAGAACGGATAGGCATAGACCCGGCGGATCACCAGCGTATCCGCGCTCATCGGCGGCTTCATGTGCACGAGCGCGCGCCCCGCGCCATGGTTGAAGCGCTCCTCCTCATCCGCGAAGCGCACAGCGCACCCAGCGCGCCCCAGAACCGCCTCGATCTTCCCGATGAAGTTATGCGCGCCCGCCTCGGCGCTCCGCCGCATCTGCGGTTCGAGATAGATCGTCACGGCGTCACTCATATCCTCTGGCTATCCCCCTGCATCACGGCAAACAAGCGCAACCTTGTGCTGACGGCCCCAAGCCGCCATATATCGGGGCGAACACGAAGGAGGGCTCATGGCAAAGCAGGAATTCCCCGGCTGGCACGGAACCACGATCATCGGCGTGAAGAAAGGCGGCGAGGTCGTCATCGCTGGCGACGGTCAGGTGAGCCTCGGCCAGACGGTCATCAAGGGCACGGCCCGGAAGGTGCGCCGCCTCTCGCCGGGGGGCTACGATGTCCTCGCCGGCTTCGCGGGCAGCACGGCCGACGCCTTCACGCTCCTCGAGCGGCTCGAAGCCAAGCTCGAAGCCACGCCCGGCCAGCTCATGCGCGCTTCTGTCGAGCTTGCCAAGGACTGGCGAACGGACAAATACCTGCAAAAACTCGAAGCCATGCTCATCGTTTCCGACGGCACAAATCTCTTCGTCATCACCGGCGCCGGCGATGTACTCGAACCCGAACATGACGTCACCGCCATAGGCTCAGGCGGTAATTACGCCCTCGCCGCCGCCCGCGCCCAGATGGACACGGAGAAATCCGCCGAAGAGATCGCGCGCAGCGCCATGGCCATCGCCTCCGATATCTGCGTTTACACCAACGGAAATCTGACCGTCGAAACCATCAAACCCTGATTTTCTTCTGGCCTAAAATATCCCGGGGTGAATTGGCCAAAGGCCAAGAGGGGCAGCGCCCCTCCCCCACGGCGACGCGCAAGGCGCGGCGCAAAGAAAGGAAACTCCCATGACCGATCTCACCCCCCGCGAAATCGTCTCCGAGCTCGACCGCTTCATCATCGGCCAGAAGGACGCCAAGCGCGCCGTCGCCGTCGCCCTGCGCTCGCGCTGGCGGCGCAAACAGCTTGCCGATGATCTGCGCGACGAGGTCTATCCCAAGAATATCCTGATGATCGGCCCGACAGGCGTCGGCAAGACAGAGATCAGCCGCCGCCTCGCCAAACTGGCCCGCGCGCCCTTCATCAAGATCGAAGCCACGAAATTTACCGAGGTCGGCTATGTCGGTCGCGACGTGGAACAGATCGTCCGTGATCTCGTCGATGCGGCGATCATCCAGACCCGCGAGCAGATGCGCGAAGACGTGAAGGCACGCGCCCACACCGCCGCCGAGGAGCGCGTCATCACGGCCATCGCCGGCGAGGACGCCCGCGAAGGCACGCGCGAGATGTTTCGCAAGAAGCTCAAGTCAGGCGAGCTCGACGACACGGTGATCGAGCTCGACGTGGCCGACACGTCCAATCCGCTTGGAATGCTCGACGTTCCCGGCCAGCCCGGCAGTCAGATGGGCATGATGAATCTCGGCGACATCTTCGGCAAGGCCATGGGCGGGCGCACCCAGCGCAAGAAGCTCAGCGTCGCAGAAAGCTATGAAATCCTGATCTCGGAAGAAGCCGACAAGCTGCTCGAAGACGAGGTGGTCACCCGCACCGCCCTCGAGAGCGTCGAGGAGAACGGCATCGTCTTTCTCGACGAGATCGACAAGGTCTGCGCCAAGCAGGAAGCGCGCGGCGGTGACGTCTCCCGCGAGGGTGTGCAGCGCGATCTGCTCCCGCTGATCGAGGGCACGACCGTCAGCACGAAGCATGGGCCGGTCAAGACCGACCATATCCTCTTTATCGCCTCGGGCGCCTTCCACATCGCAAAGCCCTCCGATCTGCTCCCCGAGCTTCAGGGCCGCCTGCCGATCCGCGTCGAGCTGCGCGCGCTGACCGAGGAGGATTTCACCCGCATCCTGACCGAGACAGACAACGCCCTGACGCTGCAATATACCGCGCTCATGGGCACGGAGGATGTCACGGTCGAATTCGCCAAGGACGGGATCGAGGCCCTCGCACGCATCGCCGCCGAGGTGAACCGCTCCGTCGAGAATATCGGCGCGCGGCGGCTCTACACCGTGCTCGAACGCGTCTTCGAGGAGCTCAGCTTCACGGCCCCGGACCGCGCGGGAGAGACCATCAGGATCGACGCCGAATTCGTCGATGCGCATCTCGGCGCGCTGATGAAATCGACGGACCTGTCCAGCTACGTTCTCTAGCAAGCGCGCAAATTTCGCATGATTCCCCTGATCATGCGTCTTAATGCGCATATCGTGATGCATCTTGCCTGCTTTTGCGCGCATTTCGCACGGATACTGCGCTAGGAAATCCTGACGCAAGCAGGAGCCGAATCATGACCACAGCCAAGACCTTCCAGAATATTGCCCGCGCGCTCACCGATCACGGGACAGACAGGCTCTTCGGCCTCATGGGCGACGCAAATCTCTTCATGGTCGACAGTTTCGTGCGCGATCAGGGCGGCAAGTTCATCCCCGCCGCGCATGAGGGCAGTTCGGTCCTGATGGCCCTGGCCTATACCCATGTGGCCGGAAAGGTCGGTGTCGCCACGGTCACCCACGGCCCGGCGCTCACAAATTGCATGACAGCGCTCACGGAAGGCGCGAACGGCAATATCCCGATGGTGCTTCTGGCCGGGGACACGCCGGTCGCCAACCCCCGGCACCTGCAAAGCATCGACCAGCGCGAAGTGGTGAAGGCCTCCGGCTGCGGCTTCGAGCAGATGCGCGCGCCCGAGACCGTCGCCATGGATGTCGCCCGCGCCTTCTACCGCGCGCAGGTCGAGCGGCGGCCCATTGTTCTGAACATGCCGGCGGATTTCATGTGGCAGGAGGCCGAGTATGCGCCGCGCGTGCTCGACGTTTTCACGGCCCCCGGCGCCGTCGCCGAAGGCGAGATCCTCGACAACGCGATCGGCATGATCGCCTCGGCGCGCAGGCCGATCATCCTGGCTGGCGCGGGCGCGGTGGAGGCGCGCGACAAGCTCATCAAGCTGGCCGACCGGCTCGAAGCCCCGCTCGCCACGACACTCAAGGCCAAGGATCTCTTCGCGGATCACCCCTATAACATGGACATATTCGGCACGCTGTCGACGCCTGCCGCCTATGACCTGATCGCGCAATCCGATTGCATCGTCTGCTTCGGCGCGAGCCTGCATGAGTTCACCACGGACCGGGGCAAGCTCATGAACGACAAGCGCATCATCCAGGTCGATATCAACCCCACGGCCATCGGCGGCAGCCTGCACCCCGATGCCGCACTGCTCGCCAATGCCGGGCTGACCGCCGACACCATCGTCTACTGGCTCGACGAGGCCGAGATTGATGCAAGCGGGTTCACCCGCGAGCTTGACCAGGCCACGCTGACAGAGCATCCCAAGGGCTCCAACAAGACGGCGGAAGGCTGCATCAACTACATCCATGCGCTGGAGCGACTCGAAGAGACGCTCCCGAAAGATAGGGTTCTGCTCACGGATGGCGGCCGCTTCATGACAGAGGTCTGGTGCCGCGTGTCCGCGCCCGACCCGCGCAATTTCGTCGCGACGACGAATTTCGGCTCCATCGGAATCGGGCTTCAGGAGGCCGTCGGCGCCTGTGTCGCCGCGCCGGACCGACCTGTTGTCCTGTTCATCGGCGATGGCGGCTTCATGATGGGCGGCATCAACGAGTTCAACACCGCCGTGCGGCATGAGATGGACCTTGTCGTGATCCTCGCCAATGACTCGGCCTATGGCGCAGAGCACATCCAGTTTCTCGACCGGAAGATGGACCCGAGCCTTTCGGAGTTTCACTGGCCGTCCTTCGCGGCAATCGCCAAGGCGCTTGGCGGAGAGGGCTACGAGGTGAGCTGCGAGGACGAGCTGGAGACGGCGCTCGCGGCGATCGGCACGCGCAAGGGCCCGTTGCTCATCGAGCTCAAGCTCGATCCGCATGATGTCCCGCGGATGCGAATCTGACATCTCCCGGCAGTTCCCGCTTTCCTTTCGGTGAAACTGAGAGGAAAACTGTCGCATGAACACCCTGGACTTTCTCCGCCTCAACGCGCGCTGGCTTCTTGCCGGTGTGCTGCTGACATTCCTGTCGAGCTTCGGGCAGACCTTCTTCATCTCCATTTTCGCGGGCGAAATCATGGAGGCCTTCCGCCTCAGCCATGGCGAATGGGGCGGGATCTATGCGCTCGGCACGCTCGCCTCGGCGGCGGTCATGGTCTGGTCGGGCGGTCTGACCGACCTGTTCCGCGTGCGCACGCTGGGGCCTTCTGTTCTGGTCCTGCTCGCCTGCTCCTGCCTCTTCATGGCCACGAACCATGCTGGCTGGCTCCTGCCCGCCGTCATCTTCCTGTTGCGCCTCATGGGCCAGGGTATGACCTCGCATATCGCCGTCGTCGCCATGGCCCGCTGGTTCGTCCGCGCCCGCGGGCGCGCGATCTCCGTCGCGACGCTCGGCGTCTCGGCGGGTCAAGCGCTCCTGCCCCTGCTCTTCGTTGCCCTGCTGACGGTCTTCGACTGGCGCACCCTCTGGGTCGTCGCCGCCGGTGTCGCGCTGCTGATGATACCGGTGCTCACCGGCCTTCTGCGCGAGGAACGCACGCCGCAATCCATGGCGCGCGAGTCCCATTCGCTCGGCATGAACGCCCGCCACTGGACGCGCAACGAAGCGATGAAACACTGGCTCTTCTGGGCCATGGTGCCCGCCATTCTCGGGCCATCCGCCTTCGGCACGGCGCTGATGTTTCACCAGGTCCATTTCGCCGAGATCAAGGGGATCAGCCATATGGCCATCGTCTCGATGTTCCCGATCTACACCATCGTCCTGATCGTCGCGATGATCCTCTCGGGCTGGGCGCTCGACCTCTTGGGAACGCACCGCCTCATCCCGTTCATCCATATACCCGCCGTGCTCGCCTTTCTCGTCTTCGGCACGTCCACCAGCACGCTGGGGCTGGCCTTCGGCTTCGCCCTCTTCGGCATCGCCTCGGGCGCGCATTCCACGATGCCCAATGCCTTCTGGGCCGATGTCTACGGAACCGCCTCCATCGGCTCGATCAAGGCCATGGCGGCGGCGGTCATGGTGCTCGGCTCGGCTATCGGCCCGGGGCTGACCGGCTGGCTGATCGACTTCGGCCTCAGCCTTGAAACCCAATACATCCTGGTCGCCGGGTATTTCATGGCCTCTTCGCTGATCATGTGGCTCGGCGTCCGCAAGGCCGCGCGGCTCCTGCCCCCCGTGCCAGCCTGAGCTTGTCTTCGAAGGCGCGCGTGTTATTTACGGGGTCAACCCGCGCGCGCAGCGCTGAGAGAGGCCCGATGACGCATCAACCCGACCCTGATGATCTGCCCATCATCCGCTCCGCCCGGCGCGTGCTCAAGACGGAAGCGAGCGCGATTCTCGAAATGATGGACGCGCTGCCCGATGACTACGCCGATGTGGTCGATCTGATCCTCAAGACAAAGGGCCGCGTCATCATCTCCGGCGTCGGCAAGTCGGGCCATATCGGCCGCAAGATTTCCGCCACACTGGCCAGCACCGGCACGCCCTCTTATTTCGTTCATGCCTCCGAGGCGAGCCACGGCGATCTCGGCATGATGACCGAGCATGACATCTGCGTGCTCATTTCCAACTCGGGCGAGACGCAGGAGCTGCGCGATATCCTGCTGCACACCCGCCGCTTCAACATCCCGCTTGTCGGCATCTCGTCCAAGCCGGAGAGCACCCTGATGACCTCCGCCGACTACCGCCTCACCCTGCCGAACCTGCCCGAAGCCTGCGCCATCGGCATGGCGCCCACGACATCGACGACGCTCACGCTGGCCATGGGCGATGCGCTGGCGGTCTCGGTCATGGAACAGCGCGGCTTCGGCTCCGAGGACTTCCTCAAGAACCATCCCGGCGGCAAGCTCGCAGCGCAGCTCTCCCGCGTGGCCGATCTCATGCACAAGGGCGAGCGCGTTCCGACCGTCGAGGCCGACACGCGCATGTCGGACGTTCTGCTCACCATGACATCCAAGGGCTTCGGCGTTGCCGGCGTTCTGGAAAATGGCGCGCTCATCGGCGTGATTTCCGACGGCGACCTGCGCCGCCACATGGGCGACCTGATGGAGCGGCGCGCCCGCGATGTGGCAACGCTCGATCCCGTCACCGTCACGCCCGAGCTTTTCGCCGCGCAGGCGCTGGCGATCCTGAACGAGAAGAAGATCTCCGTGCTGATGGTGGTGGATGACGCGCACCGCCCCGTCGGTGTGATCCATATCCATGATCTCCTGCGCGCGGGTGTGGCATGAAGACAATCGTCCTGATCCCGGCGCGCTACGCCTCCACGCGCTACCCCGGCAAGCCGCTCGTCCCCCTGCGCCATAAGGACGGCTCCGAGAAATCCCTCATCCAGATGAGCTTCGAAGCCGCCAGCCAGATCAGTGGCGTTGATGATGTCTTCGTCGTCACCGACGATGACCGTATCCGCAGCGCCGCGCTCGGCTTTGGCGCTTCCGTCATCATGACAAGCCCCGAGCGCGAGAACGGCACGGCCCGCTGCGCCGAGGCCGTGGCCAATGCAAGGATCGAGGCCGATCTCATCGTGAATTTCCAGGGCGATGCGCCGCTCACCCCGCCCTGGTTCGTCGAAGATCTGATCGCTGCCATGGCCGAGGACAAAAGCGCCCAGATGGCCACGCCGGTTCTGCAATGCGATCCGAAGACCTACGCGATGTTCAAGGAAGACCGCACCGCCGGACGCGTCGGCGGAACAACGGCGGTTTTCGGAGAGGGCGGCCGGGCGCTCTATTTCTCCAAGGAAGTGCTGCCCTATATCGACCCTGGCAAGGTGCCGGACACGGATATTCCCGTCTATCACCATGTCGGCGTCTACGCCTACCGCCCCTCGGCCCTCGCGGCCTATATCGGCTGGGCCGAATCACCGCTGGAGAAACTCGAAGGGCTTGAGCAGCTCCGTTTTCTCTACAACGACATGCCCGTCAAATGCGTCGAGGTCGACGCGAAAGGCCGGGTTTTCTGGGAGCTGAACAACCCGGAGGACGTGGCCCGCATCGAAAAGGTATTGGCAGAGTGATGACCAGATTTGTTGAAGTTAAGAACATCAGGATTGGAGGAAGCGCGCCCTTCGCGCTGATCACGGGCCCTTGCCAGCTCGAAAGCTTGGATCATGCCCGCATGATGGCCGAGAAGATAGCTGAGGCCTGCGCGACCACGGGCACGGGCTTCATCTTCAAGGCAAGCTACGACAAGGCCAACCGCTCCTCCATCAAGACAGAGCGCGGCCTTGGCGTGGAGGAGGGGCTTTCGATCCTGTCCAAAGTCGGCGCGGAGTTCGGATGCCCCACGCTCACCGACGTGCACCTGCCCGATCAATGCGCCGCCGCCGCAGAGGCCGTTGACGTGCTCCAGATTCCCGCCTTTCTCTGCCGCCAGACCGATCTGCTTCTGGCCGCCGGCGAGACGGGCGCGGCGATCAATGTCAAGAAAGGCCAGTTCCTCGCGCCGTGGGACATGGGCAACGTGGCCGAGAAGATCGCCAGCACGGGCAATGAGCGGATCATGCTCTGCGATCGGGGCACCAGCTTCGGCTACAACACGCTGGTCAGCGATTTCCGCGGCCTGCCGATCATGGCGCAGACGGGTTATCCGGTGGTCTTTGACGCCACCCATTCCGTTCAGCAGCCGGGCGGCCAGGGCATGACATCGGGCGGCCAGCGCGAGTTCGCCCCCGTTCTGGCGCGCGCGGCCGTGGCTGTCGGCGTCTCCGCGCTGTTCATCGAAACGCATCAGGACCCGGACAATGCCCCTTCAGACGGGCCGAACATGATCCCTGTTGACCAGATGCAGGCGCTGATCGGCAACCTCGCCCGCTTCGATGCGATCGCAAAGGAGGGCTGAGCCATGAATGTCACGCCAACAGCCCTGCCCGATGTGCTCATCGTGGAACCGCAACGCTTCGGCGACAGCCGCGGTTTCTTCTCCGAAAGCTGGAACAAGGCCCGCTTCGCGGAACATGGGATCGAGTGCGACTTCGTGCAGGACAATCACTCCCTGTCCTCTGCCGAAGGCACGATTCGCGGCCTGCATTTCCAGGCCCCGCCCAACGCTCAGGCCAAGCTCGTCCGCTGCGGGCGCGGCGCGCTCCTTGACGTGGCGGTGGACATCCGCAAGGGCTCGCCCACCTACGGAAACTGGATCGGTGTCGAGCTCAGCTTCGAGAACGGCAAGCAGCTTTTCGTTCCCGAAGGCTTCGCCCATGGCTTCATCACCCGCGCGCCCGACACCGAGATCATCTACAAGTGCAATGCCTATTATGCCCCCGAGTCCGACGGGGCCATCCGCTGGGATTCCTGCGGGATCGACTGGGGTTTTGACGGCACGCCGCAGCTCAGCGACAAGGACGCAAACGCGACCCCGCTGAGCGACTTCGACAGCCCCTTCACATGGGACGGCGCGTCATGAAGATTCTCGTGACAGGCGGCGCAGGTTTTATCGGCTCGGCGGTCGTGCGCCTCGCGGTGGCGCGCGGCCATGACGTGGTCAACCTCGACGCGCTGACCTATGCGGCCTGCCTTGAGAATGTCGCGTCCGTGGAGCGCAGCCCGCATTATACGTTCGAACAGGCAGATATTCGCGATCTGGCCAAGTTAGAGACTGTTTTTTCCGCGCATCAGCCCGATGCCGTGATGCATCTGGCCGCCGAAAGCCATGTCGACCGGAGCATTGACGGCCCCGGCGCCTTCATCGAGACCAACGTGATCGGCACCTACAACATGCTGCAAGCCGCGCGCGGCTATTGGGAGAGCAAGGGAAAGCCCGAAAGCTTCCGCTTTCATCACATCTCGACCGACGAGGTCTATGGCTCGCTCGGCGCGGAGGGCATGTTCACCGAAGACACCCCCTATGATCCGCGCTCGCCCTATTCGGCCTCCAAGGCCAGCTCCGATCATCTCGTCCGCGCCTGGGCCGAGACATACGGTCTGCCCACGGTTCTGACGAATTGCTCAAACAATTACGGCCCCTATCACTTCCCCGAAAAGCTGATCCCCGTGGTGATCCTCAACGCCCTGCATGGCCGCCCGATCCCGATCTATGGCAAGGGCGAGAACGTGCGCGACTGGCTCTATGTCGAGGATCACGCCGACGCGCTGCTCCTCGTGCTGGAGAAAGGTGCGCTGGGCCGGAGCTACAATATCGGCGGGGAGAACGAGCGCAGCAACCTCGAACTGGTGCAGGCCATCTGCACGATCCTCGACAGGTTGAAGCCGGGCGAGGCGCCCTATTCCGACCTGATCGAATTCGTCGAGGACCGCCCCGGCCATGACCAGCGCTACGCGATCGATCCCTCCCGCATCCGCGATGAGCTTGGCTGGCGTCCTTCCGTCACTGTCGAGCAAGGGCTGGAGAAAACCGTCCGCTGGTATCTGGACAACGAGGCCTGGTGGCGCCCACTTCTGGAGCGCGACGGGGTTGGTAAAAGGCTTGGCACAGCATGAGCGTGCTCGTTTTCGGCAAAACAGGCCAGGTTGCACGGGAACTTGAGCGCCTTGCGCCGGGATTCCAGTTCCTTGGGCGTGACAGAGCGGACTTGTCTGACCCTGCGGGCTGCGCCGCCGCGATCGAAGCCGCGCAGCCCAGCGCCGTCATCAACGCTGCCGCCTACACGGCCGTTGACCGCGCGGAAGAGGAAGAGGCCCTCGCCCATACCATCAACGCGGAGGCCCCGGCCGCCATGGCCGAAATCTGCGCCAGGCTCGGTATTCCGCTCATCCATATCTCGACAGATTATGTCTTCGGTGGCAGCGGGAAGAAGCCTTGGAAACCCGATGACACTCCCGGCCCTGTCTCTGCCTATGGCCGCACCAAGCTGGCCGGCGAGGAAGCCATCCGCGCGAGCGGCGCGCTCCATGCCATCCTGCGCACCTCATGGGTCTTTTCCGCGCATGGCAATAATTTCGTCAAGGCGATGCTGCGCCTGAGTGAGAGCCGTGACGCGCTGAGCATCGTCTCCGACCAGATCGGCGGCCCGACGCCTGCACGCGGCATCGCCGAGGCCTGCATCACGCTCGCCCGGGACGTGAAGACAAGCGGAACCTATCACTACTCAGGCTCCCCCGATGTAAGCTGGGCCGATTTCGCCCGAGAGATCTTCGCACAGACCGGCCGGCGAGTGACCGTCTCCGACATCCCCACACGGGAGTATCCCACCCCTGCGTCGCGTCCGCAAAACTCCCGGCTTGATTGCAGCACGCTCCTGGCCGATTTTGGAATCGACCGCCCCGACTGGAAGAACGAGTTAAATAGTATTCTCAAAGAGGTGACATGAAACAGCGCAAGGGCATCATTCTGGCGGGCGGCTCCGGCACACGGCTCTACCCGATCACCATCGGCGTGTCGAAACAGCTTCTGCCGATCTACGACAAACCGATGATATATTATCCGCTTTCCGTCCTGATGTTCGGCGGCATTCGCGAGATCGCCGTGATCACCACGCCGCAGGATGCCGACCAGTTCAAGCGCACGCTCGGTGACGGCTCCCAATGGGGCCTCGATCTGACCTATATCGAGCAGCCTTCCCCCGACGGGCTGGCGCAGGCCTATATTCTTGCGGAAGATTTCCTCGACGGCGCGCCCAGCGCGATGGTGCTCGGGGACAATATCTTCTTCGGCCACGGGCTTCCCGAAGTGCTCGCCGAAGCCGACGCGCGCGCCACGGGCGGAACCGTCTTCGGTTATCGCGTGGCCGATCCGGAGCGCTACGGCGTCGTCGATTTTGCCGAGGACGGTACCGCCCGCGCCATCATCGAGAAGCCCAAGGTCGCGCCTTCGCCCTATGCCGTGACCGGGCTCTATTTCCTCGATGAAACCGCCTCCGACCGCGCCAAGGAAGTCAAACCCTCCGACCGTGGCGAGCTGGAAATCACCTCGCTGCTCGAAAGCTACCTGCATGAGGGTCAGCTCAAGGTCGAGCAGATGGGGCGCGGCTTCGCCTGGCTCGACACCGGAACCCATGGCTCCCTGCTCGACGCCGGGAATTTCGTGCGGACGCTCTCCGCGCGGCAAGGCCTTCAAGTCGGCAGCCCCGAGGAGATTGCCTATGCGCAAGGCTGGATCACGGCAGAAGAGCTTCAGGCGCGCGCCGATTTCTTCGCGAAGAACTCTTACGGCGACTATCTGGGTGGCCTGCTGAAATAACTCAGCGCTTGCGCCTCAGGTAGACATAGTAAGCACCGCCGCCGCCATGGCGCAGATGCGCCTCGCTGATTTGCAAGACGATCTGGGAGAGCGGTGGCGTCGTCAGCCATTGGGGAACCTGGTGCCGCAAGACGCCGAGCCGAACCGGGATCGGCCCACCATCATCGCGCGGTTTGCCCTTGCCCGTCACCACGAGAACGAGCCGCTTGCCCTCCGCATGGGCGCGCATGATGAAGCCCGTCAGCCGCGGATGCGCCTGGTCGAGCGTCATCCCGTGCAGATCGATCTTGCCTTCCGGCTTCAGCTTGCCGCGCTTGAGGTTCTGATGTTTCTTGCGGTCCATACTGACAGGCGCGGCGCGCAAGCTGTCTCCCAGGTCACCAGCGACATCATGTGTGCTCTGACGGCTCTGCGCTTTTGCCCCGATCTGGAAGGGATCGACCGGCTTGGTGACCTTCGCCGTCTTCGGCGGCTTGCTCACGCGTGGTTCCGTCTCGTTTTTCTTGAGCTGCGGCCTCATAGGCTCGGCCGTCTCGGCGACCTTGCGCCAGAGCTCGAGATCATCCCGGCTGAGCTTGCGCCGCCGGCTCATTGCTTTTCGACCGGCAGATAGGCATAGGCGCGCTGGATCGGCATCAGGACGATCATGCGCCCCGGATCCTTGAGCTGGCCGGCCTCGCGCCCGGCCTTATCACCCGTTCCAAAGAAGATATCTGCGCGCTGCGCGCCCTTGATCGCCGAGCCGGTATCCTGCGCGATCATCAACCGCCGCAGCTTTTTCTTCCCGTCCTTCTCGACCCAGACAGGCGCGCCGAGCGGCGTGTATTTCGGATCAACGGCCACGGAGCGCAGCGTGGTTATCGAGCGGTTCATCGCGCCGAGCGGCCCCTTGTCCGGAGGCACTTCACTCACCTCCCGAAAGAAGACATAGGAGGGGTTGTGCCACAGCAGCTCCAGCCCCCGGGCCGGGTTGCGCCGGACCCAGTTCTTGATCACCTGCGCCGAGACCTGGTGGGCGTTGTATATCCCCTGGCGCACCAGCTCGACACCGACGGAGCGGTATTCATGGCCGTTGCTGCCGCCATAGCCCACGCGGATATAGCCGCCACCCGGAAGCTTGATACGCCCCGAGCCCTGGATCTGTAGGAAGAAAAGCTCGACGGGGTCATCCACCCAGGCGATCTCGAGGCCGCGCCCCTTCATCACGCCGTTCTGTTCAATCTGGCGGCGCGACAGCCACTGGCTTGTTCGCTTTGCTTCGGGGGGCATCTTGTAGACAGGATAGCGATAGCGGGCCGAGGGCCGGCGGCTTCCGGTCAGCTCCGGCTCGAAATAGCCGGTGAAGAGCGCAGGCGCGCCATCGCTTATGGCGACGGGCCGGAAGAACAGCTCGAAGAAGGCGCGCGCGTTGGTCTGCTCTTCGGCTGCATGGCAAAGCGCCCGCCAATCGGGCGAGCGCATGTCACGGCAGGTATTTCTGAAAACCTCGAGCGCGGCGGCGTGGTCGTCTTCGGCCCAGCCTTCAAGCTGGTCGAATGTCAGGATCTCGTACTCGATCTCTTCGGCGGCGGCGGCTGGATCGGTCATCGCGAACCCCAGGGTTATTGCCGCCAGCAGACCCCGGATCATTCACCTGTGGCAACCAAAATCCAGTTCGGATCATCCCCGCCCATGACGCGTTCGAATGTCCAGATATCCTTCTGGGTTTTGATTTTGCCTTCCTCGCCTTCCACGATCTCGCCCGCGTTGTCGCGGACGACATAGGTGAGATTGCCGACGAACTTCACCGTGATCTCCGCAGTGCCGCTCGCATCGTGGAAATCGGCATCGTGGATGCCAAGCTCCCTGACACCCACGAACTCGGCCTCGATCTTGAGGCCCTTCTTCTCCCGCTCTTCCACGAACTGCGCGAAGACCTCGTAGATCTCGTCAGAGATAAAGGGCTTGATATCGGCAAGCTCGCCGCGCTCGAAACCCATCAGGATCATCTCGTAGGCGCCGCGCGCACCGCCCAGAAACTCCGAAACAGAGAATGAAGGCTCCCGCGCCTTCATGCGGGCAAGCGCCTTGGCAGTGTCGCTGCCTTCTTCAGCGTGATCGGTGATGTCGCGGTCGGGCCCGCCCTCGATCACGTCGAACTTGCGTTTGCGTTCATCTTCGATGCCCTTTGGCGTCTCCTGGGGGCGTTCATAACCTTCGCGCGTGCCGAGAACCGAGCGCAGGCGCAGCACCAGGAAGATGGCAATGCCTGCAAGCACAAGCAGTTGAAGCATGGGAGAATTCATGAAGTCCTCGTTTCAGGGCGTGGCAAAGGGCGCATACTGCACCTATGTAAGTTATGGGCGGGATCAAGTCCACTACGCCCTAAGATACGCAGGAGTTTAAAATATGTGGCTACTACTGGCCTTCATCGCGGTTCCCCTGATCGAGATCGCCCTGTTCATCCAGGTTGGCGGCGCCATCGGCCTCTGGCCGACCCTGCTCATCGTCGTTCTGACGGCCATTCTCGGCACGACTCTCCTGCGCAACCAGGGCATCGCCGCGCTCGGAAACCTGCAAAACTCGTTCCGCGAGATGCGCGATCCGACAGAGCCATTGGCGCATGGTGCCATGATCCTGTTCTCGGGCGCGCTTCTTCTGACGCCGGGATTCTTCACCGATGTAATCGGCTTCGCCCTGCTCATCCCGGCGGTGCGCAGCGCGGTTTTCCGCTACGTGAGATCGCGCGTCGAACTGCGCACCTTCTCGAGTGATCCGCGTGCACCCTACGAGACACCCCCCCAGGACGATGTGGTCGAAGCCGAATATCACGAGGTCGACCCGCCCAAAAAGCCCACACATCAAAGCTCCGGCTGGACAAAACACTAATTGAGGCTTCCCGCCCGCTTTGATAAGGCAAGGCCAAGAAATCCCGATGGAGAGAGAAAATGGCCGAAGAAAACGGTGCTGCACCGCAAGCGCCCCAAGTGAAACTCAATGTCGTCAACCAGTTCGTCCGCGACCTGTCGTTCGAGAACATTCTCGCGCAGAAAGGTGTCGAAGGCGAAGTCACGCCCGACGTGAACATCCAGGTCAACCTCGATGCCAAGAAGCGCGCGACGGAAAACCAGTATGAAACCGCGATCAAGCTGGTCGTCACTTCGGTCAACAAGCCCAAGCCCGAAGAGCGGCTTTTCCTGCTGGAAGTCGACTATGTCGGCCTGTTCGACATCCAGGGTGTCCCCGATGACCAGCTTCACCCCTTCCTTCTGATCGAGTGCCCGCGCCTGCTCTTCCCCTTCCTGCGCCGCATCGTTTCCGATGTCACGCGTGATGGCGGCTTCCCCCCGCTCAACCTCGAGACAATCGATTTCATGAAGCTCTACCGCCAGGAAATCGAGCGTCAGCAGCAAGCCGCCAAGGACGAGAACACCCCGGTTTCCTGAACTAGCCCAGCTTTTTCCAAAGCGCGCCGTCGCCCAACTGCTCGACAAAGGCAGCATGGGCGGCGGCTTCTTTTTCGGTCAGGAGCGGCGCGAGCGGCTCTGGCCGGGGCTTGGGCCGCCACGCCGCTTCGGCATCTCCGCCAGTCTCTTGAGAGGCGTTCGCCGACAGCCCGAAATCCGGCTGCTTGCCGCCGATGAGCTCGAGATACACCTCCGCCAGGATCTCCGAGTCGAGCAGCGCCCCGTGCAGCGTCCGCGCTGCGTTGTCGATGTTGAACCGGCGGCAAAGCGCATCGAGCGAGGCAGGCGAGCCGGGATATTTGCGCCGGGCGATGTCCAGCGTGTCGACCGCCCTGTCCATCGGCAGTTTCGGCAGTCCCATCCAGCCCAGCTCGGCGTTGAGAAACTTCATGTCGAAAGCGGCGTTGTGGATCACCAGCTTGGCATCCTCCCCGATGAAATCGAGAAAGGCCTGCCCGATCGCCGCGAATTTCGGCTTGTCGGCCAGGAACTCGTCGCCCAGCCCGTGCACCTCGAAAGCCTCTTGCGGCATGGCGCGCTCGGGGTTGATATACTGGTGATAGGTCTCGCCGGTCGGCACATGGTTATAAAGCTCGACCGCGCCGATCTCGACGATCCTGTCGCCCTGATCGGGCTCGAAGCCCGTCGTCTCCGTATCGAGAACGATCTCACGCATTGTCCAACTCCGACCTGATCTGTTTCACGATTGTCCTGACCTGCGCCACCGCGTTCTCCAGCGTGTCCGTCGTCACGATGAAATCCGCGCGCTTGCGCTTTTCCGCATCCGGCATCTGCTTGGCCTTGATCGCCTCGAGCTGGTCTTCGCTCATGGTTCCGCGCTCCAGCACGCGCTTGCGCTGTGTCGCTTCATCCACGCTGACAACGACGACACCGTCCATATGTGCCTCGCCGCCCGTCTCGAAAAGCAGCGGAATATCGAGCACGATGATATCCGAATTGGCATTCTCGATGAAGCGCGCGCGGTCTTCGGCGACGAGCGGATGCACGATCCTTTCGATATCGCCCAGCTTGCTCGGCTCGGCCCCGATGATGTCCTTGAGCTTGTCGCGCGAAACCGCGCCCGCAATAACCGCTTCGGGGAAGGCTTCGCTCATCGGCCCGACGGCCAGCCCATCTTCCGAGTAGAGCCGGTGCACGGCGGCGTCCGCATCCCAGACCGCGCAGCCTTCTTCCTCGAAGAGCTTCGCCGTCGTGGACTTGCCCATACCGATGGAGCCGGTGAGACCAAGGAGATAGGCCATCAGCGCAGCACTGCCGCGCGTGTTTCCTCGGTGACTTGCGGGCGCACGCCAAACCAGCGCTCGAAAGCCGGCACCGCCTGGTGCAGCAGCATGCCGAGCCCGTCGACCGTTACACAGCCGGCTTTTTCGGCCTCGTTGAGCAGATGCGTCCTCAGCGGCGCATAGACGAGATCCGTCACAAGCGCGCCCTTCTGCAACCCGTCGAGCGGCACGCGCAGCGGCGGCTTGCCGATCATCCCGAGCGATGTGGTGTTCACCACCGTTGCCGCCTCTTCGAGGATGTTGCCGGCCTGCACCCAATCCACCACGCGCAGGCGCTTGCCGAAATCCTTTTTTAAGGCCTCGGCGCGTTGCTTCGTGCGGTTGGTGATCAGGATTTCCGGAACGCCAGCGTCGTTGAGCGCCGCGATGACGGCCCGCGCCGCGCCGCCCGCGCCGAGAACCACCGTGGGCCCTGCCTTCGGGTTCCAGTCCGGCGCTTTCTGGCGCAGGTTCTGGATGAAGCCGTAGCCATCGGTGTTGTCGGCATGGATCTTGCCGTCCTTGCGGAAGATGAGCGTATTCGCCGAGCCGATGAGCGCTGCCCTGTCCGTGACAAGATCGGCCAGCTCGATGACCGCTTCCTTGTAGGGCACGGTGACATTCACCCCGACAAAGCCCATCCTCGGGAGCATCCTGATCACATCGGCCAGATCGTCCTGCGCGATATCCATGGGGATGTAATGCCCCGCGATACCGAGCGACTTCAGCCAGTGCATGTGCAGGGCCGGTGATTTGCTGTGCGCGATGGGCGAGCCGATCACGCCTGCCAGTGGAATTCTCTCAAGGCTCATCCGTCCAGCTCCCCCGAAAGCGTCAGGTAGTTCAACAGCTCCAGAAGCGGCAGACCGAGGATGGTGAAATAGTCGCCCTCGAGTCTCGAGAAGAGTCGCACGCCTTCCTCCTCCAGTTTATAGCCGCCGACCGATGCTCGGATGCTGTCCCAGTTCCGTTCGACATAGCTTTCGAGATAAGAATCCGAAACGTCGCGCATGTAAAGACGCACCTGCCCCACATGGCGCCAGAGCGGCTCCGCGTCATGATAGATCACCGCGGCCGAAAGCAGCGCGTGGCGTTTGGCCCGCAACTCGCGAAGTTGTTCGAACGCCTCATCGGGCGAGCCTGGCTTCGAGAGAATCCGGTCCTCGAACGCCAGGACCTGATCGCACCCGATAACCAGCGCATCGGGCCGTTTCGTGCTCACCTTCCGCGCCTTCGCTTCGGCAAGTGCATCGGCAATGTCCCGCGGCGGCGCTTGCTCTGCCGACAGCGCGGCCTTGACCGCATCTTCATCGACGCGCGGCAGAATCACCTCGTAAGGAACGGCTGCATTCGTCAGGAGCTGAGCCCTGATCTGGGACCCCGATGCAAGAATGATGTCACGCGCCATGTGGATAACCCCGGGTAGAAGCAAGGGAAGTCTTAATGCACAAAGGCGCGGTTTTACAGGGCATCTGTTCTTGACTCGTTATTCCGCCATATTCTCCCGATTTCCACGCGATTCCATAACCGGTGGATAAGGATAATTCCGTGACAGGTCTATCCGGCCTGCCTGCATTTCATACAGGCTTTCTCCACATGGTTTCTAACTCTGTGATAAGAATTAAATATCTAAAAAACAATATCTTATCCAGATAACTCACATTTCATCGGAGGGTATCTGGCCACTTTCTTCCCCGTGGAAAACACGTTGGACAAACCGTTAATCCACAGGATAGCCTGCCCCCAACAAACAACATCATCTTTCTTTCTTATATATTTATTTATTTGAAAGAGGATCGGAAGGACGCCGCCATGATACCCGATCTGCTCGCGAGTATTTATCCCTGGACGAAAGCACTGCATATCATGTCGGTGATTTCGTGGATGGCCGGGTTGTTCTATCTGCCCCGGCTGTTCGTTCATCACACGGAGCAGAGCACGGCAGGTGATGAAAAGGATGCCGTGTTTCAGATGATGGAGCTCAAGCTCCTCAAGGTGATCATGAATCCCGCCATGATCGCCACATGGATCTTCGGCCTCATGCTGGTCTTCACGCCCGGGATTGTCGATTGGTTCTCGATCTGGCCCTGGATCAAGGGCGCGGCGGTGATCGCGATGACGTGGTTTCATATGTGGCTCGGTCTGCGCCGTAAAGAGTTCGAGCGCGGAGAGAACACACGGTCCGGCCGAAGCTACCGGATGATGAACGAACTGCCGACCGTGCTGATGATCGTCATCGTTCTGGCCGTCGTCCTCAAGTTCTGAGCGCGGCATCCTCTCAAGCCCGATTGACTTGAGAGCCCACAAGGCCTATCTCGTCTCCAAGCCTGCCCGTCCGGGAGCAACAGGTCATTCCAGATCAACATATCGTCCAGCCCCCGCCAGAGCGGGCCTGTGAGGCTGAAAGGCATTCCCATGACACAAGAACATCTCAATCTCGCTGAACTCAAGGCCATGAGCCCCAAGGAGCTCGTCACCCTCGCCGAGGAGCTCGAAGTCGAAAACGCCTCCACCATGCGCAAGGGCGAGATCATGTACTCGATCCTCAAGGAGCGCGCGGAAGAAGGCTGGATGATCAGCGGCGACGGTGTTCTCGAAGTGCTTCAGGACGGTTTCGGCTTCCTGCGCGCGCCCGAGGCCAACTATCTGCCCGGCCCTGACGACATCTACCTGTCACCCGAGATCATCCGGAAGTTCTCGCTGCGCACGGGCGACACGATCGAAGGCTATTTGAAACAGCCCGAAGACAACGAGCGCTATTTCGCGCTGACGAATGTCACCAAGATCAACTTCGAAGAGCCTGAGAAGGCCCGCCACAAGATCGCCTTCGACAACCTGACGCCGCTCTACCCCGACGAGCGCCTCACGATGGAAATCGAAGATCCGACGATCAAGGACAAATCGGCCCGTATCATCGACCTCGTCGCGCCGATCGGCAAGGGCCAGCGCTCGCTCGTCATGGCGCCGCCGCGCACGGGCAAGACGGTTCTCTTGCAGAACATCGCCCAGAGCATCGCGGCGAACCACCCCGAGTGCTATCTCATCGTTCTGCTGATCGATGAGCGCCCCGAGGAAGTGACCGACATGCAGCGCTCGGTAAAGGGCGAGGTCATCTCCTCGACATTCGACGAGCCGGCCACGCGTCACGTTGCCGTCGCCGAGATGGTGATCGAAAAGGCCAAGCGGCTTGTCGAGCACAAGCGCGATGTCGTCATCCTGCTCGATTCGATCACGCGCCTTGGCCGCGCCTACAACACGGTTGTGCCCTCCTCGGGCAAGGTTCTCACAGGCGGTGTCGATGCGAATGCGCTCCAGCGTCCCAAGCGTTTCTTCGGCGCGGCCCGGAACATCGAGGAAGGCGGCTCGCTCACCATCATCGCGACAGGCCTGATCGAGACGGGCTCGCGGATGGACGAGGTCATCTTCGAAGAGTTCAAGGGCACGGGTAACTCAGAGATCGTTCTTGACCGGAAAGTCGCCGACAAGCGGATCTTCCCGGCCATGGACATTCTCAAGTCCGGCACGCGGAAAGAAGATCTGCTGGTCGATGCCAAGGACATGCAGAAAACATTTGTCCTGCGCCGGATTCTCAACCCGATGGGCACGACCGACGCGATCGAGTTCCTGCTCGGCAAGCTCAAGCAGACCAAGACGAATTCTGAGTTCTTTGACTCGATGAACACGTAAAACCGTTGTAAAACAACAGGTTAACCAGATGGATACGATTTTTGCCTTGGCGAGCGCGCCGGGTAAGGCCGGCGTGTCCGTGATCCGCATTTCGGGTCCGGATGCCTTTGATGCGGCCTTTCGCCTGGCTGGAAGCCTGCCCGAGCCGCGCGCTGTCGGGCTGCGCGTTCTGCGCGGCGCGTTGGGCGAGAAGATCGACGAAGCGCTGGTGATCCGTTTCGAAGAAAAAGCAAGCTTCACGGGCGAAGCTGTCGTCGAGCTGCAAACCCATGGCAGCGTCGCTGTCGTCAACGCGTTGTTGGACGAGCTTGGCCACATGGACGGCTTGCGGATCGCCGAGCCGGGGGAATTCACACGCCGCGCCCTGGCAAATGGTCGCCTTGATCTGGCCCAGGTCGAAGGGCTGGCCGACCTGATCGAATCGGAAACGGAAGTCCAGCGTCAGCAAGCGCTCCGGCTTTTCTCGGGTGGCCTTGGAGAGAGAGCAGAGGGTTGGCGCGCGCAGCTCGTCCGCGCCTCTGCCCTGCTCACGGTCACGATTGATTTCGTCGATGAGGAAGTTCCGGTCGATGTGACCCCCGAGGTGCTTGAGCTGGTTGATGATGTCGCGCAGGAGATGCAGGCGCAGGTGGATGGCTTTGGCGCAGCGGAGCGCATCCGCTCAGGCTTTGAGGTTGCCATCATCGGCGCGCCGAACGTGGGCAAATCCACCTTGCTCAACGCGTTGGCCGGTCGCGATGCGGCCATCACTTCTGAAGTGGCCGGGACGACGCGCGATGTGATCGAAGTGCGCATGGAGCTTGCCGGGCTGCCGGTGACCGTGCTCGACACGGCTGGTCTGCGCGATACCGAAGATCAGGTCGAAAAGATCGGTGTTGCCCGTGCTCGGGCCCGCGCCGAGGCGGCTGACCTGCGGGTTTTTCTCGTGGGGGATGGCGTGGAACCCGAATTCACCCCTGGCGAGGAAGATATCGTGCTGCGCGCCAAGGCCGATATGCTGGCCGACCCCTCCGGCGCGATCAGCGGCAAGACGGGTCAGGGGGTCTCGGACCTTGTCGAACAGATTGGAAGCCGCTTGCAGGACAAGACCTCCCGGGCCGGGCTTGCGACGCGCGAGCGGCATAGGGCAGCGATGGAGAAATGCCTTCAATCTCTGGCCAATGCGCGGAGCCTCATTGCTTCGGAGGCCGAATCCACCGATATTGCTGCCGAAGAGCTGAGAGAAGCCTTGGCTGCGCTCAACCTTCTGATTGGACGTGTTGATATCGAGAATATCCTGGATGATGTGTTTTCCAGCTTTTGTCTCGGCAAGTGAGGAGTGTTTCACGTGAAACATCGTGATTTCGATGTGATTGTCGTCGGCGGCGGCCATGCCGGCACGGAAGCGGCCCATGCCGCGGCCCGTATGGGCGTGCGCACCGCTCTTGTGACATTACGCGAAGAGGATATCGGCACGATGTCCTGCAATCCGGCCATGGGCGGCCTTGGAAAGGGGCATCTCGTTCGCGAGATCGATGCGATGGACGGCGTCATGGGCCGGATGTCTGACAAGGCCGGTATCCAGTTTCGCCTGCTCAATCGCCGCAAGGGGCCCGCCGTGCAAGGCCCGCGCGCTCAACAGGACAGGGATATCTACCGCAAATCCATGCTCGCGGAGACACGCGCGCGCTCGAACCTGTCGGTGATCTTGGGCGAAACGACCGATTTTCTGATGCAGGGGCCGGATGTTGCCGGCGTTATCCTCGCTGACGGCACCGAGATTTCCGCGCAGGAAGTCATTCTGACCACAGGGACATTCCTGCGCGGTATTATTCACATTGGTGACGTGGCCTATGCAGGTGGTCGGATGGGTGACAAGCCTTCCGTTCGTCTTGCGGAGCGCATGGATGGTTTCGGTCTGCCAAAGGGGCGCCTCAAAACGGGCACGCCGCCGCGCCTCGATGGATCGACGATCGCCTGGGACAAACTTGAAATGCAGCCCGGCGATGACGATCCGACGATGTTTTCATTCTTGTCTCATGCGCCGGAAGCGCAGCAGGTGTCTTGCGGGATCACCCACACGAATAGCAATACCCACGAGATTATCGAGAAAAACCTCGCTCGCTCGGCGATGTATGGCGGGCATATCGACGGGGTTGGCCCCCGCTATTGCCCCTCCATCGAAGACAAGATCGTCCGGTTCGCGGAAAAGGAGTCTCACCAGATCTTCCTTGAGCCGGAAGGGCTCGATGTTTCCACCGTTTATCCCAACGGCATAAGCACTTCCCTGCCCGAAGACGTTCAGGAAGCCTATGTTCATTCGATCTACGGGCTTGAGAATGCAAAGATTCTTCAGCCTGGCTATGCTATCGAATATGATTATATCGACCCCCGCGCCTTGACGCTCTCGCTCAGGCTCAAGGAGGCCCGAGGCCTGTTTCTTGCGGGACAGATCAATGGAACTACAGGCTATGAAGAGGCCGCAGCGCAAGGACTCGTGGCCGGTCTGAACGCCGCTTGCGCCGTTCTGGGCAAGGATGAAGTGACCTTCAGCCGCTCGGAGAGCTATATCGGCGTCATGATAGACGATCTGGTCACGCGCGGCGTGACGGAGCCCTATCGCATGTTCACATCGCGCGCCGAGTTCCGCCTTTCGCTGCGCGCAGACAACGCGGATCAACGACTGACGCCCTTGGCGATTGCGCTTGAATGCTGCGAGGAGCCGCGCGTTTCAGCCTTCGAGAACAAGATGGGGCGCCTCGCTGCTGGCAAGGAGGCGCTCGAGTCGCAGCTTTTCACACCGCGTGCGCTCAAGGATGCCGGCCTCAAGGTCAACCAGGACGGATCGAAGCGCAGCGCCTACCAGCTGCTCGCCTTTCCAGATGTTGATTTCGATACTGTTGTCTCGCTTGATGAGTCGCTCGCGCGTATCGATGCGGAAACCCGTGGCCAGCTCGAGAAGGACGCGCTTTACGCCAACTATATCGAGCGTCAGAAGCGCGATGTGGAATCGATGAAGCGTGACGAGAATCACAAGATCCCCTCGGATTTCGACTATGGTCCGCTCGATGGTCTGTCCAACGAGCTTAAATCCAAGCTCGTGGCCACCAGGCCGCAAAACCTCGCCCAGGCAGCGCGCATTGACGGCATGACGCCGGCCGCCATCGCGCTGCTTCTGGCTAAGCTGCGGCAGTCCGAGCGGGCGAAATCCGCATGAATGTTTCACGTGAAACATCGGACAAGCTGGAACACTACGAAGCAACGCTCCGCAAGTGGAACCCGAAGATCAACCTCGTCGCCAAATCGACACTTGCGGATCTCCGAGCGAGGCATTTCGAAGATTCCGCCCAAGTTTTTAAGCGAATTCCCAAGGAAACAACGAGGCTTGTCGATCTCGGCAGCGGTGGCGGTTTCCCCGGTCTGGTCATCGCGATCCTCGCTGGCGAGCGCGGATATCCTTTGGAAACGGTGCTCATCGAGAGCGATCAGCGCAAATCGGCCTTCCTGCGGACGGTTTTGCGGGAGATCGAAACAAAAGCAACTGTCATAACCGACAGGATCGAGCAGGCCCCTCCGCAGAACGCTGATATCATTACAGCGCGCGCTCTTGCCGATCTGCCGATGCTTCTTGCCCATTGCGAAAGACATCTGAACCCGGAAGGCCGCGCGCTTTTCCTAAAGGGGCGCAGCTGGCGAAGCGAAGTGGAAGACGCGAGAAAGCAGTGGAATTTCGAGCTAGATACGATACAAAGTCTTACCGAGCCGGACGCGGTTCTGCTTGAAATCGAAGGAGCCAAACGTGTCTGACTTGTCGCGCCCGCCTGCCCCCAAGATCATCGCCGTGGCGAACCAGAAAGGCGGCGTCGGAAAGACGACCTCAGCGATCAACCTCGCAGCAGCGCTGGCCGAAGCCGGGCAAAACGTCCTGCTTGTTGACCTCGACCCGCAAGGTAACGCATCGACAGGGCTCGGGATCGAGCTGGAAAAGCGAAAGTTCACGACCTATGATCTTCTGCTGGAAGACACGCCGCTGGCCTCGATCATCCAGCCGACCGATACGAAGAATATCAGCATCGTGCCGGCCACTGTCGATCTGAGCTCAGCTGATATCGAGCTCTATTCCAGCGAAAAGCGAAGCTACCTCCTGCGAGATGCGCTGCGGCAGCCCGCGATCGACGGCTACAGCTTCGATTACATTCTGATCGACTGCCCTCCCTCGCTCAACCTGCTGACGGTCAACGCGATGGTCGCGAGCGATTCCGTTCTCGTGCCGTTGCAATCGGAGTTCTTCGCGCTTGAAGGGCTTTCGCAACTCCTTCTCACCGTCCGCGAGATCCGCGAGTCGGCAAATCCCGATCTGCGCATCGAGGGTGTCGCGCTGACGATGTTCGACAGCCGCAACAACCTCTCCCAGCAGGTAGAGCAGGATGCGCGCGACAACTTGGGCGATCTGGTTTTCAAGACGATGATTCCGCGAAATGTGCGTGTGAGCGAGGCGCCGTCTTTCGCGATGCCGGTTCTAAGCTATGATCCGACTTCGAAAGGGGCCATGGCCTACCGCGCCCTGGCCCGCGAAGTCATGCAGAAAAACGCCCGATAGGAGGCTGACGTGGCAGACAAGAAGAATAAATCCCGAGGGCTGGGCCGCGGCCTTTCCGCGCTCATGGCGGAGATGCCGTCCGAAGAGGCCACCGAAGAGCAGGCCGCGCCGACGCGCACGGATCAAACCGTCCCGATCGAACGGGTCGCGCCCAACCCGGACCAGCCGCGCCGGAGCTTCGAGACAGAAAAGCTGGATGATCTGGCCAACTCCATTCGTGAGAAGGGCATCATCCAGCCCCTGATCGTTCGGCCGCATCCCGAGAAGGATGGCACATACGAGATTGTCGCGGGCGAGCGCCGCTGGCGCGCCGCGCAACAGGCCAGTCTCCATGAAGTCCCTGTAATAATTAAAGAATTTGACGATACAGAGGTTCTGGAGGTCGCGATCATCGAGAACATCCAGCGCGCCGATCTGAACCCCGTCGAAGAGGCGGCCGGTTATCGGCAGCTGATCGACAAATTCGGGCATACACAGGATAAGCTCGCCCGCGCGCTTGGCAAAAGCAGAAGCCACATCGCCAACCAGATGCGCCTGCTCGGCTTGCCAGAGGAGGTGCGCAAACTGCTTTCCGAAGGCAAGCTCTCTTCCGGCCACGCGCGCGCGCTCATCACTTCGGATGATCCCGTGCGGCTTGCCAGGGAGATCGTGAAAAAGGGGCTTTCGGTGCGCGCTGCCGAACAATTGGCCAAGAAAGGCTCTGAGCCCGCGAAAAAGGCCAAAGCCTCGAAGCCCGCAGCGGAGAAAGATGCGGATACGAAGGCGCTGGAAGGTGATCTCTCCGCCAATCTCGGCATGAAAGTCACGATCAATCATTCGCCGTCTGGCGAGTCAGGCCAGGTGACAATCAGCTATAGCTCTCTGGATCAGCTCGACGAGCTTTGCGGAAAACTCACCTGATCAATTCGGCCGTGTCCAGATGAAAACCAGCACCACGCCCAGAGTTACGGCCTGAACCAAGAGGATCGTCGGGCGAAGCTGCATGACCAGAGAAAGCGCGAAAACCGCTATGATAGAGACGGTCGCGAGGCGTTTCGCCGTCGGCCGTATGGCGCCGCGATCATTCCAGTCCTCGATGCTAGGCCCGAAGCGTTTGTGTGTTACAAGCCAGTGATGCAGCCGCTCGGACGAGCGCGCGAAGCAGAATGTTGCGAGCAGAAGAAACGGCACTGTCGGGATCAGCGGCAGAATGACGCCGATCATCGCTGCCGCCACGCAAATCAGCCCGAAAGAGAGCCAGAGAAGGCGCATCCTAGCCCCCCAGAAGCTTGGCAAGAACGGAATTGAGCACGAAACGCCCCTTCTGCGTTGCCATCAGCTTGTCGCCCGAAACACCGAGAACGCCAAGCTCGTCGAGTTCGGTGATTCGCTCTTGGTCCAGTGGGCTCCCGGCCAGCGCTTCGAAGCGCGAAATCGATACCCCCTCGCTCAGCCGCAGCCCCATCAGGAGCATTTCCGTGGATTGATCCTCGGCTGTCAGCGCTTCGCGCAACTTCTCGCCCGTGCTTCGCTCGGTCGCTTCGAGCCAGGCGTTCGGTTGTTTCAGCGCCTCGGTCGCGAAGCGGCTCCCATCGATGCTGATGCGCCCATGCGCGCCCGGGCCGATCCCGACATAATCGCCATAGCGCCAGTAGACCATGTTGTGCCGACACTCGGAGCCGGGCCTGGCATGGTTGGACACCTCATAGGCGTCATATCCGGCTTTTTGGGTTATTTCCTGAGTGATTTCATACATTTGGGCGGCGTCGTCGTCTTCAGGAATGCCCTTTAGCCGCCCCGCATTGTACCTGTCGCCAAAGGCCGTGCCCTGCTCGATCGTGAGCTGGTAAAGCGAAAGGTGATCCACGACCATGTTCACAGCCTCCGACAATTCCTGCCGCCAGCTCTCGGGCGTCTGCCTTTGCCGCGCGTAGATCAGGTCGAAGCTCACCCGGTCGAAAGCGTGCCGCGCGGTTTCGAAAGCCGCGCGCGCTTCCTCGACGGAATGCAGCCGGCCCAGCGCGCGCAGGTCGGCATTGTTCAGCGCCTGAACGCCCATGGACACGCGGCTGACACCCCCCTCCCGATAGGAGCGAAAGCGCCCCGCCTCGACTGAACCGGGATTGGCCTCGAGCGTCACTTCGAGATCGTTCGCAATGGGCCAGGTCTCGCGGATCTTTTCGATGACCGCCGCCACAACTTCGGGCTGCATCAGGCTCGGGGTGCCGCCTCCGAAGAAAACCGACGAAACGACGCGCCCCGGCAGCGCCGCGCCATAGGCTTCGATCTCCTTGAGATAGGCTCTGAGCCAGCGCGGATGGTCGATTTCGCGCGCGACATGGCTGTTGAAATCGCAATAGGGGCACTTGGCTTCGCAGAACGGCCAATGCACGTAGATGCCAAAGCCGCCATTCTGCCAGTCGCTACGCAAAACAGCCCTTCACGAGCTTTACGAACGCATCGTTCCGGTGGCTCATCGCGTTTTTCTTTGCCGGGTCCATCTCGCCGAAGGTTTCGCTCTCGCCAGCGGGGAGAAACACCGGATCGAAGCCGAAGCCGCGCTCTCCGCGCATCGGCCAGACCACCTGCCCCGCGACACGCCCTTCGAATATCTCGTCGTGACCGTCAGGCCAGGCGAGGCAGAGCGTACAGTTGAACGCAGCTTTGCGCGGCGCGGGCGCGCCCTTTTCCTCGAGCAGGTTCCAGACCTTCGTCATCGCCAGGGTGAAGTCACGACCAGTCTCTGTTTCTGCCCAATCGGCCGTGTAAACCCCCGGCGCGCCATCCAGCGCCTCGACGCTGATCCCGCTGTCATCCGACAGGGCAGGCAGCCCCGAGCCCTTCGCGGCGAAATGCGCCTTGATACGCGCGTTGCCAGCGAAAGTGCTTTCCGTCTCCTCCGGTTCGTCCAACCCGTGGTCCGCCGCGGAACTCACGGTGACGCCAAATGGCGTCAGAAGCTCCGCAATCTCCCGCAGCTTGCCCGCATTGTGGCTGGCAATCACCAGCTTGTCGCCGTCAAACCTACGCACCGGTTGCCGCCTTCTGCAATCCGACAAGCTCGCCAACGCCCTTCTCGGCGAGGTCCATGAGCTGGGTCATCTGCTCGCGGCTGAAGGTCTGGCCTTCTGCCGACATCTGCACCTCGATGAGTTTCTTCGAGCCCGTCATGATGAAGTTCCCGTCAACGCCGGCTTCGCTATCCTCGGGATAATCAAGGTCGAGCACGCGCTGCCCGGCATAGATCCCGCAAGAGACAGCGGCGACAGGATCGACCAGCGGATCGCTCGTGACATCCCCAACTTTCATCAGCTTGTTCACGGCCAGCCGCAGCGCGACCCAGCCGCCCGTGATCGCCGCGCAGCGCGTGCCGCCATCGGCCTGGATCACGTCACAGTCGATGGTGATCTGCCGTTCGCCCAGCGCGACACGGTCAACCCCCGCGCGCAGGCTCCGCCCGATCAGCCGCTGGATCTCGACAGTGCGCCCGCCCTGCTTCCCGGCGGTCGCCTCGCGGCGCATTCGGCTCGTCGTCGAGCGGGGCAACATGCCGTATTCCGCCGTGACCCAGCCAAGCCCTGTGCCCTTCACGAAAGGCGGCACACGTTCTTCCAGCGTCGCCGTGCAGAGCACATGCGTGTCGCCAACGCGGATCATGCAGGAGCCTTCGGCATGTTTCGTCACGCCCGTTTCGATTGAAACATCGCGCATCTGGTCTAGAGTCCGTCCTGAGGGTCGCATCATCTGTCCTTTGTCTGGGTTTTGCTTCGCAATACAGGCCGCGCCCCTCGGAGCACAACCCCGATTGACCTTTGAAGGCCGCCTCTCTTTAATGGCGCGTCGGAAGGCTGGACCCATGAGTGACAACGAGAACCTTCTCGAAGAGATGAATGATCGCACGCGCGAGGTCTTTCGCCGCGTTGTCGAGGGCTATCTCGAATCAGGCGATCCTGTCGGCTCGCGCACGCTCACCCGCGCGATGAGCGAGAAGGTGAGCGCCGCGACCATCCGCAATGTCATGCAGGACCTCGAGTTCATGGGCCTGATCGGCAGCCCTCATATCAGCTCCGGCCGCGTGCCGACACAACAGGGCCTGCGCATGTTCGTGGACGGCCTGTTGGAGCTGAACGAGTTGGAGACAACAGACCGCGCCAAGATCGACGCGACGCTGGCGAGCAATTCGGGCGATGTCTCGGGGCTTCTCGACAGTATCGGCTCGGCGCTCTCGGGCGTGACGCATGGCGCTTCGCTGGTCCTCGCGCCCAAGCACGAGGCGGCAATCAAGCATATCGAATTTGTCCCCCTGGCCACGGACAGGGCGCTTGTCGTGCTGGTCTTCTCCGATGGCCATGTCGAAAATCGCGTGTTCACGCCGCCGCCCGGCTCGACCCCAAGCTCCATGCGCGAGGCGGCCAACTTTCTCAACGCGCTTGCCGAGGGGCGCACCCTGTCGGAGCTGTCCACCTCCATCCGTCACGAGATCGCCCGGCGGCGGCAGGAGATCGACACGCTTGCGCATACGCTGGTCGATGCCGGCCTCGCCGTCTGGGATTCGAAGGGAAGCGAAAACGAACGGCTCATCGTCCGGGGCCGCGCCAACCTGATCGAAGACCCCGAGCAGGAGGAGGGCCTCGAGAAGATCAAGACGCTCTTTGATGATCTCGAACGCAAGCGCGATATCGTCGAGTTTCTCGAGCTGACCGAAGACGGCGAAGGCGTGCGTATTTTTATTGGCTCTGAGAACAAACTTTTTTCACTTTCGGGTTCATCTTTGGTCGTCTCTCCATATATGAACGCGGATCGAAAGATTATCGGTGCAGTCGGCGTCATCGGGCCCACACGGCTCAACTACGGGCGCATCGTTCCGATTGTCGACTACACGGCACAGTTGGTCGGGAAAATGATCTCCGACCGAAGTTAGAGGTGAAGAATGGACCCGAAGGACGAAGAATTTCTCGACAATATCGAGGCCTTCGAAAAGGAAGCGGACGAGGCAGAAGAAGCCGAGATGGACGATGGGGCCATCGAGCTTGATGCGCTCAAGGCGGAGCGCGACGAGTTCAAGGACAAGTTCATGCGCGCGCTGGCGGATGCCGAGAATGCGCGCAAACGCGGCGACAAGATGCGCCGCGACGCCGAGCTATACGGCGGCTCGAAGCTCGCCCGGGACATGCTGCCTGTCTATGACAACATGAAGCGTGCGCTTGAATCGGCAGGCGACGAAAAGATCGAAGGCGCCAAGGCGCTGATTGAAGGTGTCGAGCTGACCATGCGGGAGCTGCTCAACGTCTTCTCCAAGCACGGAATCACCGTGATCTCTCCCGAAGTGGGCGACCGATTCGACCCCAACATTCACGAGGCCATGTTCGAGGCGCCCCTGCCGGGGACGAAAGCGGGCGACATCATCCAGGTCTCGACGGAGGGCTTTATGCTGCAAGACCGCCTGTTGCGTCCTGCGCAGGTCGGCGTGTCTTCCGCGCCGAAGAGCTGATCGGTTTGTAAGCGGGGGTCCGCGCGGCCCCTGCTGCCATTCTTCGGTCAGTTCTGCGCCGTCAGACGCGCGCAGGCCCAGTCCGCAGCGTCTCGAACCGTCTCGTCTTCATCATTCAGCAAGGCTTCTGCCGTCGGCAGAAGCCGCATGTCCTCGGAATTTCCGATAGCATAGAGAACATTCCGCACGAACCTGTTGCGCCCGATCCGCTTGATCGGGGAGCCGCTGAACTTCGCCCGGAAGCTGGCATCATCCAGCGCCGCAAGCTCCTCCAGCGGCGGGCTTTGCAAGTCATCCCGCGCCTTGAGCCGCACCTCGCGCGCCTTGACGGCGAACTTGTTCCAGGGGCAGATCGCAAGGCAATCGTCACAGCCATAGATCCGGTTGCCCATCAGCGGGCGCAGCTCTTCATCGACAGGGCCGTGATGCTCGATGGTCAGATAGGAGATGCAGCGCCGCGCATCGAGCTTGTAGGGCGCGGGAAAGGCATCTGTCGGGCAGATGTCGAGACATTTTCGGCAGCTCCCGCAATGACCAACCTCGGGGGCATCCTTCGGCAGATCGAGCGTGGTGAAGACCGAGCCGATGAAGAACCAGTTGCCCAGCTCGCGGCTCAGAAGGTTGGTGTGCTTGCCCTGCCAGCCGAGCCCCGCCGCCTGCCCCAGAGGCTTCTCGGCCACCGGCGCGGTATCGACGAAGACTTTCACCTCGCCGCCCGCTTCGGCGATGAGCCAGCGCGCAAGCCGCTTCAGAGCCTTCTTGACGAGGTCATGATAATCACGGTTTTGCGCATAAACAGAGACTGTTCCAGCCTCTTTTTGCTCGAGCGCTTCAAGCGGGTTGCTCTCGGGGCCGTAGCTCATGGCCAGCATGATGACCGAGTTGGCCTCGGGCCAGAGCACCGACGGATCGCCGCGCCAATGGGCGCGATCGGCAAGCCAGCCCATCTGTCCGTGATGGCCCTTTTCCAGGAACTCTCCCAGCCGCTCGGGCACTTGCGGAATATCCCCGGGCCCGCAGATCCGGCAAGCGTCGAACCCTTCCAGCCGGGCTTGCGCGCGCAGCTTTTCGGCCAGCGCCTCCATGGGCTCAGAAATCGAGATCGGCGTAATGGGGCGGCGGCGGAAAGCCGGGAACCTGGTCGGCCAGGATCGAGCGGAAGGCCGGGCGCGACTTGATCTTGGCATACCAGTCCTTGACCGTCTCGCTCCGGTTCCAGTCCACATCCGAGATATAGTCGAGCGAACTGAGATGCGCCGCGGCGGCGAAATCGGCCAGCGTCATCACATCGCCCGCCAGCCAGCGGCGCTGATCGAGCAGCCAGGCCATGTAATCGAGATGAAACTTGATCGCCTTCGCGCCTTCCTTGACGTTCCGGCTGTCGGGGTAGCCCTGTTTCATCACCTTCTTGTTCACACGCTCGTAGACGAGGTTCGATGTCACCTCGTTGTGGAACTTGTCATCGAACCAGCCGACGAGCCGGCGCACCTCGTAGCGCTCTTCGGGCTTTTTCGGCATCAGCGGCACATCGGGGTAGACCTCTTCAAGATGTTCGCAAATGGCGGCGCTCTCGGCCATCGTCATCCCGTCGATCTTGAGAACGGGCACCTTCGCCGCCGGGTTGCGGCGCAGGAAGTCGCTGTCCTTCTCCCAGTAGCGTTCTTCCACCAGCTCGCATTCGATCTTCTTTTCCGCGAGGCTCAGGCGCACCTTGCGGCAAAAGGGAGAAAGCGGAACGTGAAAGAGCTTGGCCATGGGGAACACACGGGTTGTTGGAGACTGTCTCTCAATGCCTGCTCACGCGTGAAACATCAACTCTCGAAACAATCGGCGCGCCCGTCTCGGCGGATGGTCTCCGCCCCGTCGCGGATCTGCGCCGCCCGCTTGCGTACATAGCTGCTTGGGCGCGACGCAGAGCGGTCTTTCGGCGCAGGCAGGATCGCGGCAAGCCGCGCGGCCTGCACCGCGGTCAGCTTCGAGGGGGGGATGCCGAAGTAATGTTGCGATGCGGCTTCGATCCCGAAGATGCCCTCGTCGAACTCCGCGACATTGAGATAGACCTCGAGGATGCGCCGTTTGCTCCAGAAAAGCTCGACAAGCGGCGTGATGAGCGCCTCGAGCGCCTTGCGGCTCCAGTTCCGGCCAAGCCAGAGATAGGTGTTCTTGACGACCTGCTGGCTCAGCGTCGAGGCCCCGCGCCTGCCCCCGTCCTCGAGCGCCTTGCGGATCGCGTTCATGTCGAAGCCCCAGTGGATGCAGAAATTGGCATCTTCCGCCGCAACGACCGAGCGCGCCATGACAGGCGCGACGCCCTCGATCGG
The DNA here is from genome assembly GCA_003417655.1 of Rhodobacteraceae bacterium 63075. Lineage (GTDB taxonomy): Bacteria > Pseudomonadota > Alphaproteobacteria > Rhodobacterales > Rhodobacteraceae > Lentibacter. Next base: position 112,005 of record QVMW01000001.1, on the reverse strand, counting down.
GACCCAGTGTTGATCGATCACGCCCAGCCGCCGCGCTTCCTGGCGCATGTAGATCCCCTTGGTTGGATTGAGAATGCTGTGCACGGCCACGACACCGACGACGAGGACGCTCACGAGGAGCACGAAGCGCAGGAGCCAGCGCTTGAGCCATCTCAGGGGCCGGAGCTTGCGCGCCTTGGTCTTGGATTTGGTCTTCTTCTTTGCCACACAGCTTCTATACGCACATGCCGTCCGCACGGAAAGCCGCAATCACGCGGCCATCACATGCGCCTCGAAGCCCTTGAGCTCGGGTCGCGCCAGCCGCTTGTCGATCATGGCGATGGGTGCGAGCTCGTTCAGCCGTGCCTCGGCGCTGGGCAGTCGCGCAGCATAGCCGGGATAGAAGCTCTCGGACAGGGCTCCGTGGCTTTCGATGATGTGATGCCTGTCAAACAGCAGGTGGAAGTAATGCACCTGATCGCCTGGCACCCGGCAGATCGTATCGCCATTCACAAGATGCTTCGCCGCGATGAGAATCTCGTCTTCCCCGGTGAGAAGCTGGGCTTTCCAGCCCGTCACGAGCATCCGGTGTTCCGGCGAGACGCAAAGCGCCGCGTCATTGCCGATGGCCCCCTTCGCGAAGCGGATCGGCGCGTGCTCGCCCGCCGCGCGCATGCGTGTATCGCCAATCCAGAGGATCGGCTGATAGCCGCTGTCGAGGGTTTTCACCCTGTCACCCGGGCGCAGCTCTTCCACGGAAACCGGACCATTCTCGGTTTCGATCTTCGTTTGGGCCGTAAAACAGGCCGGGCCGAGCTCCGTGTCGAAGAGCGGCCCTTGCGTGTTCACGAAGGACTCGGTCTGAACGAAGGTGCTGTTCTTGAGCGGCTGTCCATCTTCCGGCGTAAAGACGACCTGCCCATTCGCCAGGTAGAAGGTCGTGCCGGTGTAGGTCACGTTGCCGGTGCCGGGCACATTCACCGTGATGACATCGCCCGAATAGGACGAGCTGATATCGACCCCGTTCACGCTGTCGCCGTTGAACCGGTCGAAATCGCCGTCGGAGTTGTTGTCGGTGATGCTCAGGACCGAATAATTCAGAGTCGTCCCGCCAGCGGGCGGGTTCGCCGGGTCCATGAAATAGAAACGCGTCTGATATGTTGGCATTCTGCCAATCCTTTGTCTGCTCAGGTTGAATGTGAGCGAACAAAGCGTCGCCGTTAGGGAAACAATGTGATTATTCTTGACGCGCTGGTGCCGAAGCCGGGGCAGCGCGCCTTTTCAAGACATTGAATTAAAAGGTTAAATCACGGCGTCGCCATAGTCTGGCCATACTGCCGCCACGGCGCTGCCTGACCGAGAGCACAGAAGCGAAGGCCGGATCGGGTTGCTTCGTTTGAAGAATGCAGACAGTCTCAGCCTGGCTGACGGCTTTTCCCTCGATACAAACTATAAATCACCCTTCTGAGGGTAATCATTGGTGATGCTCTTGCCCGCTTCCACACCCTCGCGGCGACTGATTCGGGAAGCATCGAAGCCGGTTCGGAAGACACGGCCCGCTGCGCTTTCCTCTTTCAATGCCGCGATCAGCGTCTCGGCCTTGTCGCGGCGCATGAGAAAGCACAGGGCCGCGCCGCCTTTCTCAAGGCCGTCGCCGAAATCCCGCACGAAAGCATCATCCAGTCCGGCATTGCTCTGGCTCCCGGTCACGAGCCCGGCCCCGGCCCCGACAGCCGCGCCGGCGACAGGCGACAGCAAGACAGCGCCGAGCACGAGCCCCCAGGCTGCTCCGCCAAGCACATGCGCCGTCTTGATATTCACCGGCTGATGCAGTTCGACCCTGCCGTCCGCGCCGCGCGTGACGACGGCGGCATCGTCAAACTCGACATGGTGCCGCTCCTGAATGCCGGGCAGGGCATCGCGCACGGCGAAGGCCTCTTGGGGTGTGTCGAACGTAATCGCCACGAGTTCGGTCATGACAGGCACCTTTGCAATTCGTTGCGTCGGGCGCTCAACGCGCAGCGCGGCACGGAGGTTCCCGCGCTACGAAAAAGGGGCCGCGCGGCCATTTGCGCGCGGCCCCTCATCTATAGGCTTCTTCGCTCACTCGGCCGGAACGGCAGACCGATCCTCGCTCAGCGGATGGGCCAGCTTGTCGAGCATTTCCTTGGGGCAGATCTGGATGAAGTTCTGCTTCTCCGTCGCCCAGTGCTGGAGAATCTCGGCAGCCTTTGTGCTGGATGTTTCTTCAAGGTGCCGTTCGATAAGCCCCTTGAGCTCGCCTTCCCAATGCGCCGTGCTCACCGGGCAGGTCACGAGCGTTTCGAGGTTCATCAGCGCCTCGGCCTTGCCCTCCGGGTCGTAGAGATAGGCCATGCCGCCGGTCATGCCTGCGCCGAAATTCGCGCCGATCTCGCCGAGGATCACGGCCACGCCGCCTGTCATGTATTCGCAGCCGTTCGAGCCGCAGCCCTCGATCACGACATGCGCGCCCGAGTTGCGCACGGCGAACCGCTCGCCCGCGCGCCCGGCGGCAAAGAGGTGTCCGCCCGTCGCGCCATAGAGAACGGTGTTGCCGATGATCGTGTTCTCGCTCGCCTTGAGCGTGCTGGCCATCGGCGGGCGCACGACGATCGTGCCGCCGCTGAGCCCCTTGCCCACGTAGTCATTGGCGTCGCCGCTGACTTCCAGCTTCAGCCCCGGCGCGGCAAAGGCCCCGAGAGACTGGCCGGCGCTGCCCGTGAGCTTCACGGTCAGGTGGTTTTCCTGAAGATCGTTGCGCATCCCGAAATTCTTGACGATATGGCTGGAAATGCGTGTGCCCACTGTCCGGTGCGTGTTCTGCACCGCGTAGGAAAGCTGCATCTTCTCGCCATCTTCGAGGAAGCGCTGGGCATCGCGGACGATCTCCGCATCGAGCGTGTCGGGCACGGCGTTGCGCGGGCGCTCGCGGTCATAGCGGATGTCCTTCGCGCCATCGACGGTGATCAGAAGCGGGTTCAGATCGAGATCATCGAGATGTTCCGCGCCGCGGCTCACCTGGCTGAGAAGGTCGGCGCGTCCGATCACCTCGTCGAGGCTTCTGGCGCCGATCTCGGCGAGAATTTCCCGCACCTCCTGCGCATAGAAGGTGATGAGATTGACCACCTTGTCGGCCGTGCCGGTGAATTTCGCGCGCAGGCTTTCATCCTGCGTGCAGACGCCGACGGGGCAGGTGTTGCTCTGGCACTGGCGCACCATGATACAGCCCATGGCGATCAGCCCGGCCGTGCCGATGCCGTATTCCTCGGCCCCCATCATCGCGGCCATCACGACGTCGCGCCCGGTGCGCAGCCCGCCATCCGTGCGCAGCGTCACGCGCTCGCGCAGCTTGTTCATCGACAGGACCTGGTGCGCCTCTGTGAGGCCCATTTCCCAGGGCAGCCCGGCGAACTTGATGGAGGTTGCAGGCGATGCGCCCGTGCCGCCGTTGTGCCCCGAGATGAGGATCACATCCGCCTTGGCCTTGGCCACGCCTGCCGCGATCGTGCCGACGCCCGATTGCGCCACGAGTTTCACGGTCACCTTGCAGCGCGGGTTGATCTGCTTGAGATCGTAGATGAGCTGCGCGAGGTCCTCGATCGAGTAGATGTCGTGGTGCGGCGGCGGGCTGATGAGGGTGACGCCCTTTGTCGAATGGCGCAGCCGCGCGATCAGGTCGGTGACCTTCATGCCGGGAAGCTGGCCGCCCTCGCCGGGCTTGGCGCCCTGGGCGATCTTGATTTCCAGCTCCTCGCACTGGTTGAGGTATTCCGCCGTGACGCCGAAGCGCCCGGAGGCCACCTGCTTGATCTTGGCCGAGGGGTTGTCGCCGTTCGGCTCGGGGTGGAAATGCGCCGGGTCCTCGCCGCCCTCGCCGCTGTCGGACTTCGCGCCGATGCGGTTCATCGCGATGTTCAGCGTCTTGTGCGCTTCCGGGGAAAGCGCCCCGAGGCTCATGCCGGGCGTGACGAAGCGCTTGCGGATCGAGGTGATGCTTTCCACCTCTTCAAGCGGAATCGGCTCGCCCAGCGGCTTGATCGCCAAGAGGTCGCGCAGGTGGATCGGCGGCGCGGCTTTCATCGCGCCGGAATATTGCTTCCACAGCTCATAGCTCGCTCGGTCGCAGGCGGCCTGCATCATGTGCATCGTCGTCGCGCCCCAGGCATGGGTCTCGCCCGACTTGCGCGCCTTGTAGAAGCCGCCGATGGGCAGGACATCCGTGCCTGTTTTCCAGCCCTGGGCGTGAACAGAGACTGTTTTGGCCTGGATTCCCTTGATCCCGATGCCGCTGATGCGGCTGGTGAGGCCGGGGAAATACTCGGCGCACATCGCGCGGCTGAGGCCCACGGCCTCGAAGTTCATGCCGCCTCTGTAGGAGGAAATCACGCTGATCCCCATCTTCGCCATGATCTTGAGCAGTCCCTGGTCCACCGCCTCGCGATAGCGCCGCATGTTCTCGGTGAGCGTGCCGTCCAGCAGGCCGCGCGAGATCCGGTCGGCGATGCTGTCTTCGGCGAGATAGGGGTTCACCACCGTCGCGCCGCAGCCCACGAGCACGGCGAAGTAATGCGGGTCGATACATTCCGCCGCGCGCACGTTGAGCGAGCAGAAGGTGCGCAGCCCCTTGCGCGTCAGCCAGCTATGAACGGCGCTCGTCGCCAGGATCATCGGGATCGCGACGCGCCCCTCGCCCTGGTGCTCGTCGGTCAACACGATATGCCCCGCGCCCGAGCGGACAGCGTCTTCCGCCTGCTGGCGAATCGCCTCCAGCGCATCCTTGAGCGCATCGGGGCCGCCATCGGCATCGAAGCAGCAGTCGATCTCCACCAGATCGGCGTTGAAATGCCCGGCCAGCTCGGTCCATTGCGCATTGCCCACGAAGGGGCTCTCCAGCACGATGATCTCCGTCTGCGCGCCGCTCTGGTCGAGCACGTTCTTGAGGTTGCCGAAGCGCGTCTTGAGGCTCATCACGCGGAACTCGCGCAAGGAGTCGATCGGCGGGTTCGTCACCTGGCTGAAGTTCTGGCGGAAATAGTGCGACAGCGGGCGATAGAGCTTCGAAAGCACGGCGCTGGGCGTGTCGTCGCCCATGGAGGCGAGCGCCTCCTTGCCGTCCTCGGCCATGGGCGAGAGGACCTGTTCGAGCTCTTCGAGCGTGTAGCCCGCCGCGATCTGCCGCTTGCGCAGCTCCGCGCCCTCGAACATCGCCGTCTCGGTCACATCGGCCAGGTCGCCGTTCAGCTCGTTGATCCGCCCGACCCATTCGCCGAAGGGTTGCGCGGCGGCGAGCGTGTCCTTGATCTCGGTGTCGCGGTAGAGCGCGCCCTCGCGCATGTCCACGGCGATCATCTGCCCCGGCCCGAGCGCACCCTTCTCGCGCACACTGGCCTCATCCACCGTCACCATTCCGGCCTCCGAGCCGGCGATGAGCAGCCCGTCGCCCGTGACCACGTAGCGCATCGGGCGCAGGCCGTTGCGGTCAAGCCCGGCGCAGACCCAGCGGCCATCGGTCATCGCCAGCGCGGCGGGGCCGTCCCACGGCTCCATCACCGAGTTGCAATAGGAATACATGTCCTTCCAGGCCTTGGGCAGCTCCACCGCCTGTTTCGACCAGCTTTCCGGCACGAGCATCGTCTTGGCCATGGGCGCGGAGCGGCCCGCGCGCACCAGAACCTCGAAGACGGCATCGAGCGCCGCGCTGTCCGAAGAACCCGATTGAACGATGGGCTTGATGTCCTCGGCCAGATCGCCGAACGCGGAGGAGGCCATGCGGATCTCATGGCTCTTCATCCAGCCGACATTGCCCTTGAGCGTGTTGATCTCGCCGTTATGCGCGAGCATGCGGAAGGGCTGCGCGAGCCACCATTGCGGGAAGGTGTTTGTCGAGTAGCGCTGGTGATAGATCGCGAAGGCGCTCTCGAAGCGTTCGTCCAGCAGATCAGGGTAGAAGACAGCCACCTGCTCGGCCAGCATCATCCCCTTGTAGATGAGCGAGCGGCAGGAGAGCGAGCAGATGTAGAGCCCCTGGATGCCCGCCTGCGTGACGGCTTTCTCGATCCGGCGGCGGATCACGTAAAGCTCCCGCTCGAACTGAACTTCGTCGACGCCCTTCGCGTTCGAAATCAGGATCTGCTCGATCTCGGGCCGCGTGGCATTCGCCTTTTCACCGAGGCATTCGATGTCGACAGGCACATGCCGCCAGCCGTAGATGTAATAGCCCATGCGCAGAACTTCGGTCTCGACGATCGTGCGGCAGGCTTCCTGCGCGCCGAAATCGGTGCGCGGCAGGAAGACCTGGCCGACAGCCATCAGCTCGTCGAGGCGCGGCTCGTGGCCTGTGCGGCGGATCTGGTCGTAGAAGAACTTGGCGGGGATTTCCACGTGAATGCCCGCGCCGTCGCCTGTCAGCCCGTCAGCGTCCACGGCACCGCGGTGCCAGATCGCCTTCAGCGCGTCGATCCCGGCGGCGACGACCTGCCGGCGCGGCTTGCCATCGAGCGAGACCACGAGGCCGACACCGCAGGAGGAGTGTTCCTCTTCCTCGCGGTAAAGCCCGTTCTCGGCCATCCACTTGCGCTTGGCCTCTTCGGCGGCGGCCCAGGTCGCGTCAAACTGTGTCATGTCTTGTCTCCGTCATTGGGCGCAATCAGCGCGATCATCTCTTCCGAGGAAAGTTTCCGGTGCTCCCCCGCCAGCGCATAGCCGCCGGGGCACATATCCGCGAAAAACTCGTATTTCATCTGCCCGCCGCCCGCGCCCGGAAAGAGTCCCGCCGCAAGATTGCGCTCGCCTGAGCGGGTCATCGCATACCAGAGCGTCGAGCCGCACCGGGCGCAAAAGCCGCGCTCGGCCCGGTCGGAGGAGCGGTAGCTTTTCGCCGGGCCGTCCACGCGCTGGCTTTCCTGCACCGTGGGGATCGAGATGAACATCGAGCTGGTATGCCGGCGGCACATGTCGCAATGACAGGCGCGCAGGACGGGGGTTTCCGTCTCCGCCGATACTGTCACCGCGCCGCAGAGGCACTGTCCGTCGAGTTTCATCTCATATGCCCTTTCTTGGTCAGGCAGGTCAGGCTTGTTGCCTTATTAACCTTTGTTTCATGTGCACCGTGCGCTCCCCCGGTGCACTAGAGGGGTGCACTAGGGGGGTGTACAGGATGTCACCCCCTCGTTTCACTCCGCCGCGATCTGGCCGGCTGCGTTAATCTTTTCGAGGATCGCGTCGGCGCAGTCGCGCCCGTCCTTGATCGCCCAGACGACGAGGCTTGCGCCGCGCACGATATCGCCAACGGCATAGACGCCTTCCAGATTGGTCGCGCCGCTCTCGAACTCGGCCTTCACCGTGCCCCAGCGCGTCACCGGCAGATCTTCGCACTCCCATAGCTTGGGCAGGTCTTCCGGCTCGAAGCCCAGCGCCTTGATGACAAGATCGGCCCCTTCGTTGTAATCGGCTCCCTCGATCACCTCGGGGCTTTGCCGCCCGCTCACATCGGGCGGGCCGAGGCGCATTTTCTGGACCTTCACGGCATTGACCGGATCGCCGATGAAGCCCGCGGGCGCGGCCAGCCATTCGAAGATCACGCCTTCTTCCTCGGCATTCGCCACTTCGCGCTGCGAGCCCGGCATGTTCGCGCGGTCGCGGCGGTAGAGGCATTTGACGCTTTCCGCGCCCTGCCGGATGGCCGTGCGCACGCAGTCCATCGCCGTGTCGCCGCCGCCGATCACGACGACCTTCTTGCCTTCCGCGCTGAGCGCGCCGCTTTCGATCTCGGGGACCGTGTCGCCGAAGTTGAGGCGGTTGGAGGCGGTGAGATAGTCGATCGCGCGGACGATCCCCGCCGCGCCCGAGCCGGGGCCCGGCAGATCCCTTGATTTGTAGACTCCTGTGGCGATGATCACCGCGTCGTGGAGCTTGCGGATCTCGTCAAAGCTGATGTCCTCGCCGACATTGCAATCGAGCACGAATTTCGCGCCGCCCTGTTCGAGCTGGTCGATGCGCCGCATGACGACATCCTTCTCCAGCTTGAAGCCGGGGATGCCATAGGTCATCAGCCCGCCCGCGCGGTCATAGCGGTCATAGACGGTGACTTGAACGCCCGCGCGCCTCAGCCTGTCGGCTGCGGCCAGACCGCCCGGCCCCGCGCCGATGATGCCGACGCTTTCCTCGCGCTCCATATCGGGAGTCGCGGGCTTGACCCAGCCTTCCTCCCAGGCGGTGTCGGTGATGTATTTCTCGACAGCGCCGATGGTGACGGTTTCGTGGCCTGACATCTCGATGACGCAGTTGCCTTCGCACAGGCGGTCCTGCGGGCAGATCCGGCCGCATATCTCGGGAAAGGTGTTCGTCTCCTGGCTAAGCTCGTAGGCTTCCTTGAGGCGGCCCGTGGCTGTCATGTTGAGCCAGTCGGGGATGTTGTTGTGCAGCGGGCAATGGGTCTGGCAATAGGGCACGCCGCACTGGCTGCACCGGCTCGCCTGCTCGGCGGCCTTCTCGCGCGCGAACTCGGCGTAAATCTCCCCGAAATCCTCGCGCCGTTCAATGGCGGTCCGCTTCTCGGGCATCGCCCGCTCGACAGTCACGAATTTCAACATCGGTTGCTTGGCCAAAGTCACTCTCCTTCTCCACCCACCCCTCATAATACACCCCGCGCTCAAGGGAAAGTCATATATGCTGACCTATATCGAAATTATCTTGCCCGAGCCACGAGAAATATCTGAAAAACCGCCGGATTTAAGTCCGCATCGGCCATAATGCTTGGCTTTCATTTTGCTCAGAGCCCTTTATAGCTTTGCAGAGAAGAGCAAGAGCAGGTGACATATGCCATTATACATGCTGATTCTCGTCGCGCTCGTGCAGGGAATCACGGAATTCCTGCCGGTGTCGTCTTCAGGTCACCTCATTCTCATCTCCGAGCTCAGCACCCTTCCCGACCAGGGCCAGACAATCGATGTCGCGGTCCATGTGGGGACGCTCTTTGCCGTCGTGCTCTTTTTCTGGTCCGACGTGAAGCTCGGCCTTGCCGGGACTCCTCGCATGCTGACGGGACGGATCGACACCCCCGGCTCTAAACTCGCGTTTCTGCTCATGATCGCGACGATCCCGGCCATTCTGCTGGGGCTCTTCCTCAAGCTCACCGGCCTCAATGACGCGATGCGTTCCATGGCTGTGATCGGCTGGACGATGCTGCTATTCGGCCTCGTGCTCTGGTGGGCCGATCAGCGTGGTGCAACTGGCAAGCAAAGCACGGACTGGAGCACGGTGGATGCGATCAAGATGGGCCTTGCGCAGGCAATCGCGCTCATACCGGGCACATCGCGGTCAGGAATTTGTATCACAGCAGGCCGCTGGCTCGGTTACACGCGCCACGACTCCGCCAAGCTCGCCATGCTCATGTCGATCCCGACGATCTTTGCAAGCGGCGTGCTGCTCGGCGCGGAAGTGATCGCAACCGGCGACACGGTCGTTGCGCGCTCCGCCGCCATTGGCGCCGCGCTAGCGTTCGTCGCGGCCCTTCTCGCGCTTCAGTTCATGATGCGGCTCTTGCGCAGCGTCAGTTTCACGCCCTACGTGGTCTACCGTGTGATCCTCGGGGTCCTGCTGCTCTGGCTGGCCTACACTCAGTAGGGCCGGCGCATGTGCGCTGCGGATTCGCGGATCTCGTCATACTGGCCTGACGGGCGATAGCGCCACAGGTAGGTGTCGAGAACGGCCTCAGCCGCAACCGGTTCGATGTCGAGGTCCTGTAGCGTCTTCGCGCCCTCCGAGACGGTGTTGTCAAAGCCCAGTTGCTTTGCCTGATCCCGCGTCAGCAGCCCGTTGTTGAACAGGCCGAGCGTGACCGTCTGAAGCATGTCGAAGCCGAACGCCATGAGCCGCCCCATCCACATGGGCAGATTGATGACGATCTTCTGCCGCTTGACCACGTCGAGGATGACATCGATCCAGCCGCGCAGGCTCTTTACCTCCGGCCCGCCCAGCTCATAGACACCGTGCGCCTTGCCCTCGGCACCCTTCGCTGCGGCCAGGGCCACGTCTTCGACATAGACAGGCTGGAACTTCGTGTTTCCGCCGACAAGCGGGAAGACCGGGCCCATCCGGGTCATCCCCGCAAAGCGGTTGAAGAAGCCGTCCTCCGGCCCGAAGACGACGCTCGGGCGCAGGATCATCGCGCCGGGGAAATGCTGAAGGATTCCCTCCTCGCCCGCGCGCTTGCTGGCGGCATAGGCGCTCTGGTCGTCGCGGTCGATGCCGAGCGCGGAGATGTGCACCAGCGCCGAAACACCCTCCTTGGCCGCGATACGCGCGACGCGTTCCGCGCCTTCGTGCTGCACGGCGTCGAAATTGTTCTTGCCGCTCTTCTGGAACGTGCCGACGCAATTCACGACGGCATCAGCCCCGCGCATCACCGCTTCGACACTCGCGTCATCCCGGATATTGCAGAAGACCGGCTCGACCTGCCCGACCACACCATAGGGCCGCACAAAGACCGCCTCGTTCGGGCGGCGCACAGCGACGCGTACGCGCCAGCCATCGGCCGCGAGGCGCTGCGCGATATAGCGCCCGACGAATCCGGAACCGCCGAATATTGTCACGAGTTTCGACATGGGAGGAGCCTCCGATTGTGCACTGGCCTGCCCCTTTTCCTACGCGGCTCGGGGCCGCTCGGCAAGACGTTAAGCCGCTTTGAAGATGAATCGCGCAAATCGGCGTTGACACCGCGGCGAGGCGGGCTTAAACGCACGGCTCACGACACCTGCCCAGGTGGCGGAATTGGTAGACGCGCTAGCTTCAGGTGCTAGTGTCTGTATGGACGTGGAGGTTCGAGTCCTCTCCTGGGCACCATCTCCTCCACCATCGAGGAGAGAACATGGCCAACCACCTTTACAAGAACGATCTTCCCGAGGGTCTCGATCTCGGGCCGGTGGTCGCCATCGATTGTGAAACCATGGGTCTCAACCCGCACCGTGACAGGCTCTGTGTTGTCCAGATGTCGGGCGGCGATGGCGATGCGCATCTGGTTCAGATCGAGCAGGGCCAGACCGAAGCGCCCAACCTTTGCGCCATGCTGAAAAACCCCGACGTGCTCAAGCTCTTTCACTTCGGCCGCTTCGACATCGCCGTGCTTCAGCATACCTTCGGCGCGCTGACGGCTCCTGTCTACTGTACCAAGATCGCCAGCAAGCTGGTGCGCACCTACACCGACAGGCACGGGCTCAAGAACCTGCTTCAGGAGCTGCTTGCGACGGATATCTCCAAGCAGCAGCAAAGCTCCGACTGGGGTGCCGTGGAGCTCAGCCGCGCGCAGCTCGACTACGCGGCCTCGGACGTGCTCTACCTGCACGAGTTGCGCGACAGGCTTGAAGAGATGCTGGTCCGCGAGGGCCGGCGCGAGCTGGCGCAGGCGTGTTTCCGCTTTTTGCCGACCCGCGCGATGCTTGATCTGGAAGGCTGGCCAGAAACCGATATCTTCGCCCATACATGACGCCGCAACGGCGCGAAACAGGGCAAGTCAGAGTGCAGAATCGCATCGACAGGCATACGAGGCTCGTGGCCTGGGCCAAGATCATACTTCCCATCATGGCGCTGGGCTTGTTGTCGACACTGTTTCTGCTTTCGCGAAGCGTAGACCCCATGGCGACGATCCCCTTCACGCAGGAAGACCTCGACACGCGCACCGAGGGCCAGCAGATCTCCTCGCCCGAAGTTCTGGGTGTGACGAGCCGGGGCGATTTCGTTTCTCTGAAGGCCGCGTTTGCGCGGCAGGCTGCCGAAGACAAGGGCCTCATGGAAGCCGAAAACGTGCGCTCGGAAATCAAGCTGACGTCCGGAACGATCATCGACCTTTCCGCGGTGCGGGCCGAGCACCGGGCCAGCGAGGGTGTCTTTACCCTTATGGGCGATGTGTCCGCCCGGACGAGCACGGGCTATTCTTTCACGCTGAACGCAATCGAGATCAGCCTGAACGAGCTCAAGGCGCGCAGCGCGGGCGCGGTTTCGGGGCAGGGGCCCGAAGGCAGCATCGAGGCAGGCGAATTGCTCATAGAGGTTCCCGAGGGGGAAAAAGATGCGCATATTTTGCTGAAACGCGGCGTGAAACTGATATATATGCCTGAGCAAAACGAGGATTAGATCATTGCGTTTGAGATTTCCGATTGTAATTGCGCTCAGTGTGCTGCTTGCGGCCCCGGTGTTCTCCCAGGGGGCCAGCATCGCCTTCGGCAATATCCGCCAGGACAGCGCCGCCCCGGTCGAGATCTCCGCAGACAACATGGCGATCAACCAGAAAACGGGAACGGCAACTCTGACAGGCAATGTCCTCATCGGGCAGGGGGCCATGCGCCTCTCAGCCGCGTCGGTCAACGTGGTTTACTCCCAGGACCGCGAGCAGATCGCGAGCTTGCAGGCCTCGGGAGATGTTACACTGGTCAGCGGCGAGGATGCGGCAGAAGCTCAGAATGCGGAGTATGACATCAATTCCGGCCTGATCGTGCTCACCGGCGATGTTCTCCTGGTACAGGGTCCGACGGCCATCACGGCAGACAGCATGCGCGTGGATACGCAGGCAGGGACCGCCAGGATGGAAGGCCGCGTCAAGACGGTGCTCAATGGCGACAACTGATACCCCGAATCTCACGCTCGCCGAGAGCGCCCGCGGGCTGGAAGTCCGCAACCTGCGCAAGAGCTACAAGCGCAGGCCGGTCATCCGCGATGTCTCGCTCGATCTGAAGCGCGGCGAGGTCGTCGCCCTGCTCGGTCCCAATGGCTCGGGCAAGACGACGACCTTCTATGCCATCGCCGGGCTCGTCCAGGCCGAGGGCGGGCGCGTCCTGATCGACGGAACCGACGCGACCGATCTGCCGATGTATCGCCGCGCGCGGCTGGGGATCGGCTACCTTCCGCAGGAAATGTCGATCTTCCGGGGGCTTTCCGTCGAAGACAATATCGCCGCCGTCCTCGAAGTGGTCGAACCCAACAGGCGCAAACGCTCCAAGAAGCTCGAAGAACTGCTTTCCGAATTCAGCATCGAGCATCTGCGCCGCGCCCCGGCCCTCGCCCTTTCCGGCGGAGAGCGGCGGCGCGTGGAGATCGCCCGTTGCCTTGCTGCCGAGCCGAAGTATCTCCTGCTCGACGAGCCCTTCGCCGGGGTCGATCCCATCTCGGTTGGGGATATCCGCACGTTGGTCGCTGATCTCAAGAAGCGTGGAATCGGCGTTCTCATCACCGATCACAATGTCCGCGAAACCCTGGAGATTGTCGATCGCGCTTATATTCTGCATGACGGGACGGTGCTCATGTCCGGTACGGCCGATGAAGTTGTCGAGAACGAGAACGTCCGCCGCGTCTATCTCGGTGACAGTTTTCGCATTTCCTGATTCTTCGGATATTCCGCGCTGTCAAATGGTTGTTTCAGTTGACAAGCCCCGCCTCCGTCGCCTCAAATAAAGCATGGCATTTCAAAATAGCTGTATGACCGCTTTAGCTTTCTGCATTTCGTGCAGTGGCTCTAGGCAAGCTGGAATTTTGCCATATCTCAATAAGATAGTGGTTTGATTGCGGAGCCTGAGCGGCGCTGCGACAAGCCTTGTCGCGATAAGAAAAGGAGAAGAGATGCTCTACCAAATCAGCGGAAAGCAGATTGATGTCGGGTCGGCCCTGCGCACACATGTCGAAGAGGAGCTCGGCTCAGCCGTGGAGAAATATGCCGAGCGTCCCACGGATGCGAACATCGTATTCTCCAGGAGCGGTCACGAATTCATCTGCGAAGCAACCGTGCATCTCTCCACCGGTCTCACTGCGTCAGCCAAGGCGCATGCCAATGAAATCTATGCCGCATTCGACGGCTGCTGCGACAAGATGGAGAAACAACTCAGGCGGTATAAGCGCCGGTTGAAGGACCATCACAAGGAGCGCGCTGAACCGGTTGAAGTCTTCGGAGCTTCGACATATATCCTCGCGTCAGACCAAGACGAGGGAGAATCAGAGCCCGATACGCTGCAGCCCATTATCATCGCCGAAATGGAATCGAAGATTCCTTCGCTCTCGGTTGGTGAAGCGGTCATGCAGATGGAGCTTGCGGGCTCCCCGGTGCTTATCTTCCGGAACGAGGGAAAAGACGGGCTCAACGTCGTGTATCGTCGTGATGACGGAAACATCGGCTGGATCGACCCGGCGCAATAACGGTTGAGCTTCCATCTGGTTGTCTCAAGGAGCAGTGAGACCAATGGAAATGTCCTCCATTCTACGGCCCGAGGCCGTTCGGGTCCTGTCAGCCGCTTCAAGCAAGAAGCGGCTCTTGCAGGATATCGCCGATACGGCCTCCAGCGCATACGGTATCGACGCCCAAACGGCGGGCAATGCGCTTCAGGACCGCGAGAATCTCGGCCCGACGGGTGTAGGCAACGGTGTTGCCTTGCCGCATGCGCGCCTTGCCGGGCTTGAGGATGTCGTCGGTGTCTTCGTCGTGCTGGATCGCCCGGTCGATTTCAGGGCCATCGACAAGCAGCCCGTTGACCTCGCCTTTGCGCTATTTGCGCCTGAAGATGCCGGCGTCGAACATCTCAAGGCCCTGGCGCGGGTCTCTCGCGCGCTGCGCGATACGGCCCGCTGCGTCAAGCTGAGAGCCAACAAGAACGCCTCCACGATCTATACCATCATCACGGAAGATCTCGCCGCCCAGGTGGCCTAGCGCCTCCAGGGTCCGAAACCGAAAATCAGGTAATCGCGCTGGTAGGCCTCGGCCACGCGCGCTTCCACCTCTTCATCATAGATCTCGGCCAGCGAGAAAGGTGTCTCCGCGGGCGGTTCGGGCGGCGAGACATGCGTATCGACACCGACCTGCATCGCCAGCGCGGGCAGATAGGCCTCGAGCTCGTCTTCGCGCAGGACGAAATCAGGCAGCGCGAAATTTCCCATGCCTTGCAGGATGCCTGCCTGTGTGCCCCATGCCGCATCAGCGCGCACGGCTGTCTGGCCCGAGACATTCGCCTTCACGAAATCGAGGAACGCGAGGAACGCTTCGCGATGATCGTTCCGGCTCCAGCGCTCGTCCGGTGCCTCGCCCGGAATGGGGAGCTTGTGCACCCTGCGGAGCGTCCGTCTGATCTCGGTGAAAGCGCCCGGCCCCTTGTTCAGGATCTTGTCGCAGAAGGCGCGGTGCGCGCGCGGAGCCGGGTGACGCAGCACGCTGAAGCTGCGATGCCCCTTGTTGGCACGCATCCACTGGCGCAGCGTCTTCTGTTTGAAACCGGTTTGCAGCGCGCTTTCGTCCACCCCGTCGAGCGCCGCCATCCACGCGCGTATCTCGGCATCAGGCGATGAGCGGACAGGCAGGAAGAGAAGAGGCGTCTTTGCGCAGGCGACATAGCCGGGAACGGCAGCGCCCTTGCGCGGCTCGAAGTTGGGCGTGCGCCCCAGATCGAAATGGTCGATCTTCGCAAGCGCCGCTTCCATCTCCTCGAAATTCTCGACCTTTGCGGAAAGCGGCTCCGGGTTCTGTCGCTTGAGGTTCTTGTCGAGCCGTTCGAGCCTGTCGGGCTGCTCGAGAAACTTCGCCAGCCCGTTCATCACCTCGACATCCTGCAAGTCCTCATAGGCGACATAGAAGGCTGTCTGCCCCGTCGTTTGCAGGGCTTTCATCAGCGTCAGCTGGAAGCCCTGAAGCGCTTCGAGATGGGCGCGAAACTCGCCCGCGTCGAACACCGCCTTGGCGTCCTTGCGCTTCTTGACGTTGGTCAGCTTCCATTGTCCCGTGGCCTGGGCAATCTTCCAGCTCACATAGCTTTCCGCCGGGTTCCGCGTGAGAATGATCTTGGCACAGCGTTCATCTTCGAGAATTGCCTTGAGAACGCGCGGCTCGTGGTCATGGAAATAGCGAAAGCCCGCCATGCCCTGAGCATTCCGGACCGCGCTCAGAAGAACATGAGGGTCGCGGTTGCGCTCTTCCTCGGAGATGCCGAGGCAGTCCTCGCGGTTGGGATAGCCGATGAAATGCGGGTTGAAGGCCTCCCCGAGGCAGCTCAGCCCGGGAAAGCTGTTGAGATTGGCTTCAAGGAAGTTGGAGCCCGTGCGCATCTCTGCGAAAACGACGAAATAGTCAAAGCGCTTGCTCATGGGGTCATCTGACAAGATAGGGTTTGGGGGAGGGTTGCGGCTGGCCCGTGAGGTTCCCGACCACGGGGAAATCACCCATGAGATAAGGGTGCATCCCCTCGTTCTTGAGGTTCTGAAGGAACTGGCCGAAACCTGTCAGATCGTTCATCTTCGGGGCTTCCGCGAGCCTGCGAAGAGATTTGAAGCCGATCTCGTCGATGATCGTCTGCATGTGCTCCATCGGGTTCTCGATGAAATCCGCCATGGTCCAGATCCTGATACGCGCCTTTGCGTGCGGCGAGCGCAGCACATCGAGAAATTCGCTCTCGATCCTCTGAAGCTTCGCCGCTTCCTTACGCAGCTCGTGGAAATTCCGGTTCGACCGGAAGAGCGGCACGGCCCATGCCCCGCTGATGACCGAAATCTGCGCGTTCGGGTCCTGCGCGATGAACCAGCCCAGCTCCTGGTTGTCTGCCGGGCCAAACTGGAAGCACTGCCGCTCGCCGCGGGTGTTCCAGATCAGGCTGGTGAGAAAGGCGCGCGGGTTGTAGTCACGGATCTCGGCGCTATCGCTCAGGGCGCCGTTGATGACGGACTGGTCCTTGGCATATTCCACGCGGTCCGCCGCGAAGAGATGGCCGTGCACATTTGCCCCGGTCGCCTTGGCGAACCAGCTTTCGAAATCCTCGAACAGGTCCGAAAACCCTTGCAGGACGGAATACTGCCCCGATGTCGTCCCGTTCTCCCAGCCGTGGTTGGGAAAGCGGCTGTGCATGTAGAGGCCAGCGCGGCCGCGTGTCCTGCGGTCCACGGCCTTGGCGAAGATGCGGTCGATCTTGCCGGGGTTCGGCTCTGTCGGGTTGGCCGCGCCCTCGCGCGCGCTCAGGAAGACATCGTAGAGCCTGTTGGCATAGGGCCAGATCTTGCGCGCGACGAAACAGTCGGACCGTTTGAGAAGCTGCAAGTGGTCATCGTAGAAGATATGCGGTTTGCCCTGGAAATCGAACTTCGACAGCGTCAGCGAGCGGCTTTCGATCACCTGCGCGCGCTGCCGTGCGAGCGTCTGGAAATAGCTCTCATCGGGAATCCAGACGCGCTTGAAAAAGCGGTCATAGCGCTTGCGCTCCGGGTCTTCGAGGATGCCCGAAAGCGTCTGCCGTGTCAGGCACCACCACTGGCTGCCCATGTGTGGCACGATCCCGTTTGGCATCTTGCGCTTGAACCGCAGGCGGCGTTGCAGCGCGACATAGCGGTCAAAGAGCTTGCGGTGGCGCTTCCAGCTGAAGGGGAAGCGCAGGGTGAAGCGCTCCTCGTCGAGCCCCCCGACCGTCCAGGGGACATCCGAGGTCGTCGCGCTTTCGATGAAATCGGTGTTGGGCCGCTCCTCGAGATAGTCGACCAGCTCCTGCACTGGCCTCAGCGGCAGGCAGGAGCCGCTGGCGAGATAGACATGGCGCACCTCGGGAAACCGCTCCAGCATCAGCTCGCTGGCATCCTGCGTCGCGGCGACGATCCCCCATGTGCCCCATTCGCAGCGGTGCCGCTTCGAGAAATGCAGGTTGTCCAGATCAGCCAGGGCGAGCTTGAAGGCATTGAATGTCTTCTTCGGGACGGCCTTGTCGACATGGATCACGACAGGGCATCCCGCGGCGCTCCAGTGCCGGGCCAGTTGCTCGGCGCGGCCGAAGGCCGTGTGCACCAGCATGATGACGCCCATGCTGCTCATGCCCAGTTCCCCTTCGACATGAGGCCGAGAATCTCGAGCTGCCGCCAGTTGATGTATTTTTCGCTCCACTTGCACCAGAGGTCCGGATCATCCTTCAGGGTATCGGCATAGGCCTTGTATTCCACGCTGGCGGCGTAGTGCTGGCCGCGCTCGAGCTCTTCGGCGGCCTTGGCCGTGAACGTGTCGAGAAACTTCGTGTGCAACAGGACGCCGCTCGCCTTCTCGCCGCCCCATTCGTCATAGACGAGGTTGAGCCCGCGCGGCAGGAGCATATGCGTCGAGCTGACATAGGCATAGCGCCTGTCCCACTTGACCAGCGGGATCTTGTTGAGCGCGGGGGCCTTCCCGGGCTTTTCCTTGAAGAAGGTGCGGGCGCGCGGACCGCCCTGGATCCACAGGTTGCCGAACTTGCCGTTCTTCTCGATCATGTAGTTGCCGCTGTCGAACCAGCTGGTGATCTCGAGGGGGTTCTGCCCTTCGCGATAGGGCTGCGCGTCGATCCGCCCCTTGGGATACATATCGAGCAGCATGGCCGAAAAGCTCTTGATCGAGCTGGCATCGAGCCAGTCGGTCAGCGCCCTGACGGGCCGCGTGTCACAGAACGGGTATATGAAGAATTCATCCGGGTCGACCACGAGGCACCAATGCTCATGGGCGTATTTCATCTGGAGCCAGTTGAGCCAATCGACACCGAACCTTGAACGCTTGTAGCTTCGCGCCGTGTGCCAGACCGAGACATCCGGCTGCTCCATGAGATATTCGAGCGCGCCGTCGTCGCTGTCATTGTCGACGATGAAGAAGTGATCGACACCTATCTCGCGGTAATACTTCAGGAAATAGGGCAGGCGGATACGCTCGTTGCGCTGGGTCGAGAAGAGAAGGATGTCTTCCGAGCCGATCTTCGCGGTATTGTCCGACATGGATTTGAGCTCGCGACGCTTCCGGATCGCCCGGATGCGCCATCGCTTGCGCTGAAGCCTCAGCCTGTATGATTGCACAAGGCCCAAATACTACCCCGGTTCAATATTCTTGTCGCGTTTTTCGGCGCAGCCTAGTCAAGTCCGGCTTAATACGAGGTTGAAATGAGCCGCCCATTTCGGGGGCCTGAACTCGTTTTCGCCCTTGCCTTGTCCTGCTCCGCCGCTCTGCGCCAACGCCATTATTCTTCGGATCCAAAGATAGCTGTCATTGATGCTTGCGTAAACGGGAATATCCCCCGCGACTTCCCTGTAAACCGGCAGTTCGGGGCAGATCACCGGCACGCCGCGCGCGAGCGCTTCGAAGACGGGAAGGCCATAGCCTTCAGCAAGGCTCGGAAAGAGCGCGCCCGAGGCGCCGTCCAGAAGCGCGGCCATGGCGCTGTCGTCCAGCCCGTTCACCTCGTGGATGAACTGGGACTTGAGCCGCGAGTGATCGAACCGGAAGAAGAACTCCTCGTTCGCCCAGCCGCGCGCGCCGATGAAGATCAGGGCGGGCATGTCCTGCGGCGGCGTCTGTTTTTCCATCTGCTCCCAGAGCGAGAGGAGAAAGGCATGGTTCTTGCGGCCCTCGATCGTGCCGACCGTCACGAAATAAGGCCCCTTTGGCGGCAAGCCCCTGGGCAGCGCCCCGGCTTGCGCCTCCGGCAGCTCCACGCCGAGATGCGCGACAAGCCCCTCGGGGCAGCGCCCGAATGCCTCCATGTGCCGTTCCGCATCGGCTTTCGTCGCGGCCGAGTTATAGATGACGAGATTGGCCCGCTCCGCGACGCGCTTCAGAAAGAGCCTGAAGCGCGATGGAGCCTCCGGCCTTTGGTATTGCGGAAAATCGAGCGGGATCGTGTCATGGACCATCACGGTGATCGTCGCACCGGGGACCGCCTTCACCCCCGTGGTGACAAAATCGGTCAGGTTGGTGTGACCGACATTCAGGTAGGTGCTGCCAGCGGGCAGGTGCCGCTTCAGCATCCGGCCGAGCAGGCGTCGGGTCGCGCGGGCCTTGGCCAGCCGCCGCGCATCGGACAGCGCGCGCTGATGGCCCGCTTCGATGCTGTGAAACACGCTCATGAGCCGGGAGGCCTCGCCCCAGGAGGTCTTGCCGTCAAGGCGTGCGGCCAGCCCTTCGAGCCCCGCCTCGTCCAGCAGCAGGAAGCCGAGCGGCGTGCGCACGAGCCCAAAGGCCGGAACATCGGAGGCGAGGAGCGCGTCCAGATAGGCGCGTTCGACGCGGTCGATCCCGGTCGGCTTGCGCCCGGCGCGGCTTACGAGCCGCGAGAGGTCAAGGAGACGGGCTGGAGGCGGGTCACTTTTCATAATGCCCAGATTGGTGCCATTTCCAGGCATCGGCAACCATGTGTTCGAGCGTGGAGCGGCGCGGCGTCCAGCCCAGCTCCCTTTCCGCCCTCACCGAGCCCGAGACGAGCTTCGTGCAATCGCCGGCGCGCCTTGCGCCTTCCTGCGTCGGAACTTCGCGGCCCGTGACCTCGGCGGCCCGGTTCATGACCTCGCGCACGGAAAAGCCCTCGCCTGTTCCAAGGTTGAACACGCGGCTGCCCTTGCCCGCGCGCAGCCAGGTCAGGCCAAGCAGATGCGCATCGACGAGATCGCAGACATGGACATAATCGCGGATGCAGGTGCCATCGGGCGTGTCGTAATCCGTCCCGAAGATCGTCAAGGCATCGCGCTTGCCGTCGATCGCGTCGAGGATCAGCGGGACGAGATGTGTCTCCGGCCGGTGAAACTCGCCGACTTCGGCGTCACGGTCCGCCCCGGCGACATTGAAATAGCGGAAGATCACGCTTTCCAGCCCCGCCGACGCGCCGAAATCATGCAGCATGTCCTCGATGGCGCGTTTGCTCGCGCCATAGGCGTTGATCGGGCGCTGGGCGCTGTCTTCGTCGAGCACCACGTTGTCCTGGTCGCCATAGGTCGCGCAGGTCGAGCTGAAGACGAAATGTTTGCAGCCCGCCTCCGCCGCCGCCTCGATCAGGTTGAGCGAGCCGCCGACATTCACGCGCCAGTACTTGCCGGGCACCTGCATGCTCTCGCCCACCTGGCTGAGCGCGGCGAAATGCATCACGGCAACGGGCGCGTGTGCCGCGAAGACCTCGTCCAGCCGTGCGCGGTCGAGCAGGTCGCCCTCCTCGAAGGGGCCGAATTTCACGGCGTCCTTCCAGCCGGTCGCGAGATTGTCGAAGGTGACGGGAATGAACCCTGCGGCCTTGAGGGCCTTGCAGGCGTGCGAGCCGATATAGCCCGCGCCGCCCGTGACCAGTATCTTCTCCAAAGCTTGCTCCGCCCCTGTTATTCTGCGGCCTTGCGCGTGTCCACGACGGAGCTGAGATAGCCCATGAGATCATCGCGCAGTTCAGGCCGGTTGAGCCCGAATGCGACGGTGGCCTGCAGGAAGCCGGACTTGGACCCGCAGTCGAAGCGCTCGCCCTCGAAGCGATAGCCATAGACCGGGCGATCCTCGACGATCTCGTCGGCGATGGCGTCGGTGAGCTGGATTTCGCCACCTGCTCCGGACTTCTTCTTGTTGAGATTGCGCAGCACATCCGGCGTCAGGATATACCGCCCGATCACGGCGAGGTTGGAGGGCGCCTTGTCCGCGTCGGGCTTCTCGACCATGCCGTTCACGGAGACGAGCGAGCCCATGTCCTCTTTCACGTCGAGTATGCCGTAGGAGCTGGCCGCCTGCTGCGGCACTTCCATCGCTGCAACCATGCAGCCGGGGTTTTCGGCATAGGCCTCAACCATCTGTTGAAGGCATGGCGTCTGTCCGGCGATGACATCGTCGGGCAGGATGACGGCGAAAGGCTCATTGGAGATGAGCCGCCGCGCGCACCAGACGGCATGGCCCAGGCCCAGCGCCTTGTGCTGGCGGATATAGGCGATCGCGCCGCTCTCCATGTTGGTTGATTGAAGCGTGTCGAGAAGCTCTTTCTTGCCCGCCTTGCGCAGCGTTTGCTCGAGCTGTGGCGCTTCGTCGAAATAATCCTCCAGCGCGCCCTTTCCGCGCGATGTCACGAATATGAACTCCTTGATTCCCGCAGCGCGCGCCTCGTCGATCGCGTATTGAATGAGTGGCCTGTCGACCAGCGTCATGATTTCCTTGGGAACCGATTTTGTCGCCGGCAGGAAGCGTGTCCCCAGCCCCGCGACGGGAAAAATAGCCTTCGTTACTTTCTTCTTCATGTCCTGACCTCAGTGTTTATCGTCCCATGTCTTGTCGCGCATGGGCATGGCAGCATTTTTGCACAGAAATATTAAGCGAACTATAGCGCAGAGCGAAAAAACGGGGTTTCGCGGAGGAAAAATCAGGCGCTGAGTCAATTGAGCATCAACCGGGCAGGCCGCGCGCGGCAGCAACGCGTTGTTCTTCCTCGAAAAGCCTGTCCTTGAAGCGGCGCAGTCTGAACAGTGGCTGGTGTCTTTCCGACTTGCCGAACAGGCCGCCGCTCTGCTCCCAATAGCCCGCTGCGTCATAGCGCACGCGGTGATATCGCGCGTTCAGCCCGAAGATGAAAAGCGAGACATTGACGCCGCGTGCCGCCGCATCTTTCGCCTGCTCGCGCAGCGCCCCAGATGACCACCGCCACCCCTCGATGACAAGTGAGCCGCTCCGCTCGGGCGAAAAGGCCAGGAAATCTTCCTTTGGTGCCCCGAGGTCCGCATACTGGCCGAAACGCCGCTCAAGGCCCGCTTCGAAGCCAACCTCCAGGCTATCCTGAACTTTTCTATTCTGCGCCCCGCTCAACAAGCCGCGCGCCCTCTGGTCCGTCAGCCGATCGCGTTGCTCGGCCCTGATCTCCTCGAGCCTCGGGCCAACGTCCTGGCCGAACTTGCGCAGCATCACCGCAGAGCTTGCGCCGACATCGAACAGGTCCCTGACCGTGCGGTCCTCGCCCCGGCGATGGCTGGCGCTGTAGGCATGATGCACTTCCGCCAGCGGCACCAGCGCGGTGCCATGCCCCTCGTCCGCAAGCCGCAGGTTCAGATCCGTCTCATCGAGGAAGAAATGATAGGCCTCGTCAAACCCGCCCATCTGGCAAAGCACATCGCGGCGCAAGGCCATGTTCGTACCTTCCGTCTTCACGGCAAAGCCAGCGCTCGGCACGGCTTTGAAGGACCCGTCGCCGTCATGGTCGAGCGGGCGTGCGCGCCCGGCCCTGTCTACCTCGCGCGCGGTCCACTGATAGGATATCCCGTTGCGTCCGCGCACATATCCACCGCTCGCGGCGATGCTCTCGTCGTCGAAGGGCATGGTGAGATGATGAAGCCACATGGGCTCCGCCGCCGCGTCATCGTCGATGAAGGCGATGATCTCTCCCGCTGCGGCCTCGATACCCCTGTTGCGGGCGGCGGCGATGTTGGGCGTCTCGAAGGGGATGAGCTTCACCTTCCCGGCGAAGCGGCTCTCGCTCACATAGGCAACAGCGGCCAGATCGGCCACGACGACGATCTCGAAGGGCTCATGGCGCAGCCCCGCCAGCGCGCTCAGGCACCACATCAGACTCTTTGGCCTGCCATGGCTCACCACGACGACGCTGACGGCGGCTGCCTGCATCACGCCTCCTTCAGCTCGACGCTCGGCGCATGGGCGATGAAGAACGGGTTGGCATAGCCATCCTTGCCGTAGATGAGCGGCTGATGGGAGTCGAACCGGACGACCTTGCCGCCCGCGCCGTGCAACACGGCATGGCCTGCCGCCGTGTCCCATTCCATCGTGCGGCCGACGCGCGGATAGATGTCGGCCTCACCCGTCGCCACGAGGCAGAACTTCAGGCTCGATCCGGCGCTGCGCATGTCCTTGACGTCGTATTTACTGATGTAATCGTCGGTCGCCTCGTCGCGGTGCGATTTCGAAGCGACCACAAGCAGCGCGTCATTGTCCGCCTGCGAAACGCGGATCGGGGCGCGGTCTCCGGCTTGCGCCTTGTCGAAAGGCCCGTGCTCCTCGACGGCGCGGCCATCGGCCAGCGTGTAGAACATCCGCGCCTTCGCAGGTGCATAGACAACGCCCCGTGTCGGCACGCCGCTTTCGACATAGGCGATGTTCACTGTGAAATCGCCGCGGCGATGGATGAACTCCTTGGTGCCGTCGAGCGGATCGACGATCAGGAAGGTATCGGCGCGCTGGCTGTGCGAGGCGGCCTGCTCTTCGGTGACGAGCAGAACATCGGGAAAGGCCGCGCGCAGCCCCGCGCTGATGATCGCGTCCGCCGCCTCGTCCGCCGCCGTGACGGGGCTGTCGTCGGATTTCGACTTCACGTCAAAATCATCGCTCCCGTAGATCTCCATGATCCTGTCGCCGGCGATGAGCGCAAGCTCGCGCATCACGCTCTCAAGCTTTTCATAATCCATGTCCCTGTTCCTCGTTACGCGCGCTGACCTGCAAAGCGCTTTATTGCCTGAATATCCGATCTCCCTTATGGTGCGGGTTAAACGGTTCGGCAAGGATTGGCCGTTAAAACAAACCGCGAAAGGCGGAGCAGGCAGATATGTTTCAACATCGGCGGCAGCGCTCGACGATCGCGTCGGCCCTCATCATCTTCGAGCTGATCTACCATTCGGTCGTCCATTCCGTCCGCTCTTCGCATGGCAACGCGATCATGTCGCTGGTCACGAACCTCATGCAGATGGGGATCATGGTTCTGGCCTTCTACATCATGTTCTCGCTGCTTGGTCTTCGCGGCGCGGCCCTGCGCGGCGATTTCCTGCTCTATATCATGACGGGGATCTTCCTCTACATGACCCATGTGAAGGCTGTCGGCGCCGTGTCCGGCGCGGCGGGACCGTCTTCCCCGATGATGCTGCACGCCCCGATGAACACCATCGTCGCCATCGCCTCCTCGGCGCTGGCCTCGCTCTACCTGCAAGTCCTGTCGATGTTCGTGATCCTCTTTGGCTACTACATGCTGGGCAACAGGTTCACGATCGACGATCCGGCAGGCACCATGGCCATGCTCATGCTGGCATGGTTCACCGGTTGCGCGGTCGGGCTGGTGCTGCTGGCGATCAAGCCCTGGTTTCCCGGTTTCGTCGCGACCTTCACGCTGGTCTATCAGCGCGCCAACATGATTGCCTCCGGCAAGATGTTCGTTGCCAACACGCTGCCGGGCTACATGCTCGCCATGTTCGACTGGAACCCGCTCTTTCACGTGATCGACCAGTCCCGCGGCTTCGCCTTCATCAACTACAACCCGCGCTACACCACCTGGGAATACCCCATCACCGTCGGAATAACGCTCATCATGATCGGCCTGATGGGCGAGTTCTACACGCGCCGGCAAGCTTCGATCTCGTGGAGTGCGCGCAGATGATGCGTCTTGCTGCCCTTTGCCTTGCGCTCTTCCTGCCTGCGGCCCTCGCGCAAGGGTATCCCGCGCTTCATGACGTGAGCGGTGTCAGCGAGGACGACATCCTCTATATCCGAGATGAGCCCTCCACAGCCGGCAGCGTGATCGGCGCTTTCGAGCATGATCAGACGGGCATCGAGGTGATCCGCGAGGAGGACGGCTGGGGGATGGTCAATTCCGAAGAGGGGGTCGGCTGGGCCTCGCTCGATTTCCTGGAGCGGGTCGCGATGCCGGATGATTTTCCGACCGACTGTTTCGGGACAGAGCCGTTCTGGACGGTGAGCCGCAAGCAATATTCGGGCTCGCCGGAGACATGGCTCGTTTTCGAGCCGATGGACGGAGAGGCGGAAGACTTCCTTGCCAAGTCCAGTGACGGCGAGCTCGGCGCGCCGCGCGGGATGGCGCTTTATGGCAAGAATGCCTCGGAGTTCATCGTCTTGCTGATGCGGCGGGAGAGCTGCAGTGATGGCATGAGTGACAGGCAGTTCGGTATTTCCGCCGACATCGTCATCGGCAATGACGCGCGCCTTCGGCAGGTCTCGGGGTGCTGCTCGCTTGCGAGGACCGGGCGGGAGTGATCTTGCGGAATGGGCTGCGCCCATGCAGGTTTTGCGCTGCGCGTTCCGCGCATCGCGGTGGGGGGGGGGGGACGCTGTCCCCCCAATCGCAAGTTCCTTGCGATTTCCCCCCTGGGATACTTTTGGCAAGAAGAAGGCGGGAGCCTGTTCAGGTCACCACGCGCATCGTCACGTTGATCCGCCCGCCCTGGGGCAGGAGCATGCTGGAGCCGTGTTTCACCCGGTCGATCCCGTGATAGGCCAGCCGCGCGGCGCCACCGATCACGACGACATCCCCCGAGCGCAGCCAGCACGATTCCGTCTTGCCGCCGCGCTCCGTTCCGCCGACGCGGAAAAGCGCCTCGTCGCCGAGGCTGATCGAGACGACCGGCTGGGTGAAGTCGGCCTCGTCCCGATCCTGATGCATGCCCATCTTCGCGCCGTCGCCATAGAAGTTGACGAGCGCGGTGTCGGGCGGGCGTGCCTCGGGCACGACAGCGCGCCAGATCTCGAGCAGCAGATCGGGAATGCCGGGCCAGTCCTGCCCGCTCGGATGCGTCGGCTCATAGCGGTAGCCGCGCCGGTCCGACACCCAGCCGCAGCTGCCCGCCGACGTCATCCGGACGCTCATCTTCTTGCCAAAGCGCGTTTCAGGCGCGAAAAGCGGCGCAACTTGCGCCACGCCGCGCAGCTTGTCGACGAGGGCCGCCTGCTCTGCTGCGTCCAGCGCCTCGGGAAAGACGCTGACGCCTTTTACGTCGATCATCTGAGCCGTATTTACCACGTCGATACCTTTCGCATGCCATATCCCCCCAAAAAGTGCCGATTCTTATCCAAAGCACGGCTTGCAGGGGCATAGCCCCCTCCTTATATACGCTTCGAAGCGCCGGGCCGCGAGCCCGGCAGAGAGATCGGGGGCGGATGCCATAACGGGTCTTGCTCTCGTAACATCGCCTTAAGTCAAGAAGGGATCGAAAACATGTCTAAAGTCATCGGTATTGACCTTGGTACAACCAACTCCTGCATCGCCATCATGGATGGCTCGCAGACCCGCGTGATCGAGAACGCCGAAGGTGCCCGCACCACCCCGTCGATCGTCGCGTTCACGGAAGACGAGCGCCTTGTCGGCCAATCGGCCAAGCGGCAGGCCGTCACCAACCCGGAAAACACCATCTTCGGCGTCAAGCGCCTCATCGGCCGTCGGTTCGACGATTCGGACCTGGCCAAGGACAAGAAGAACATGCCGTTCTCCGTCATTGACGGCGGCAACGGCGACGCATGGGTCGAAAGCCGCGGCGAGAAATACTCGCCCAGCCAGATTTCGGCGTTCATCCTCGGCAAGATGAAGGAGACGGCCGAAAGCTATCTTGGCGAAGAGGTCACGCAGGCGGTCATCACCGTGCCGGCCTACTTCAACGACGCCCAGCGCCAGGCCACGAAAGACGCCGGCAAGATCGCCGGTCTCGAAGTTCTGCGGATCATCAACGAGCCGACAGCCGCGGCGCTGGCCTATGGCCTCGACAAGAAAGACACCCAGACCATCGCCGTCTATGACCTTGGCGGCGGCACGTTCGACGTGACCATCCTCGAGATCGATGACGGCCTCTTCGAAGTGAAATCCACCAATGGCGACACGTTCCTCGGCGGCGAAGACTTCGACATGCGCATCGTCAACTATCTCGCCGATGAGTTCAAGAAAGAGCACGGTGTCGATCTGACGAAGGACAAGATGGCCCTTCAGCGCCTCAAGGAGGCGGCCGAGAAAGCCAAGATCGAGCTCAGCTCCAGCTCCCAGACCGAGATCAACCAGCCGTTCATCTCGATGGGCGCTGACGGCCAGCCGCTGCACATGGTCATGAAGCTGACGCGCGCCAAGCTTGAAAGCCTCGTCGGCGATCTCATCAAGAATTCGCTCAAGCCCTGCCAGGCCGCGCTCAAGGATGCGGGCTTTTCCAAGGATGACATCGACGAGGTCGTTCTCGTCGGCGGCATGACACGGATGCCCAAGGTCTTCGAGGAAGTCACCAAGTTCTTCGGCAAGGAGCCGCACAAGGGCGTGAACCCCGACGAGGTCGTCGCCATGGGCGCGGCCATCCAGGCCGGCGTTCTGCAAGGCGACGTGAAGGATGTTGTCCTGCTCGACGTCACGCCACTGTCGCTCGGGATCGAAACGCTCGGTGGCGTCTTTACCCGCCTGATCGACCGCAACACCACGATCCCGACGAAGAAGAGCCAGATCTTCTCGACGGCGGAAGACAACCAGAACGCCGTGACGATCCGTGTCTTCCAGGGTGAGCGCGAAATGGCCTCGGACAACAAGATGCTCGGCCAGTTCAACCTTGAAGAGATCCCGCCTGCCCCCCGCGGCATGCCGCAGATCGAAGTCACCTTCGATATCGATGCCAACGGCATTGTCTCGGTCGGCGCCATGGACAAGGGCACCGGCAAGGAGCAGAAGATCACGATCCAGGCCTCCGGTGGTCTCTCCGAGGACGACATCGAGAAGATGGTCAAGGACGCCGAGGAGAATGCCGAGGCCGACAAGGAGCGCAAGGAGCAGGTCGAGGCCCGCAACCAGGCGGAAAGCCTCATCCATTCGACCGAGAAGTCGCTCGAAGAGCACTCCGACAAGGTTGACCCGACGACAGTCGAGGCGATCGAGCTGGCCATCTCCGCGCTCAAGGACGATCTCGAGAAAGAGGATGTCACTGCAGAGCAGATCAAGAGCGGCATCCAGAACGTGACCGAATCGGCCATGAAACTGGGCGAAGCCATCTACAAGGCGCAGGCTGAAGACGGCGGCGAGGAAGAGCCCGCCGCAGCCGACGAAGGCGGTTCATCCGACGAAGACATCGTCGATGCCGACTTCGAAGACCTTGGCGATGACAAGCGCAGCTAAGTCTTGAGGAAACACGGTAGAGGCCGGTCCGCGCGCCGGGCCGGCCTCGCCTGTTTCCGGAAAGGGTAATGTCCCATGGCGAAACGTGATTATTACGAAACTCTCGGGGTCTCCCAGGGCGCAAGCGCTGACGAGATCAAGAAGGCCTACCGCAAGAAAGCCAAAGAGCTTCACCCCGACCGCAACGCCGACAACCCCGACGCCGAGGCCCAGTTCAAGGAAGCGAACGAGGCCTACGAGGTTCTGAAGGATGCCGAGAAGAAGGCAGCCTATGATCGTTTCGGCCACGCGGCCTTCGAAGGCGGCATGGGCGGCGGTGGAGGCCGTCCCGGCGGCGGCATGGGCGGCGGCCAGGGCGACTTCGCCTCGGCCTTCTCGGATGTCTTCGATGATCTCTTCGGAGATTTCATGGGCGGCCAGCGCGGCGGCGGACACCAGCGCGCCGCGCGCGGCTCCGACCTGCGCTACAACCTGCGCGTGACGCTGGAAGAAGCCTATGGCGGCCTTCAGAAGACGATCAACGTGCCCACGTCGGTGCCTTGCGACTCCTGTGAAGGCTCGGGGGCCGAAGGCGGCGCCGAGCCGACCACCTGCCCGACCTGTTCGGGCATGGGCAAGGTCCGTGCGCAGCAGGGCTTCTTCACGGTTGAGCGCACCTGCCCGACCTGTTCCGGCCTCGGCCAGATCATTCAGAACCCCTGCAAGAAATGCGGTGGCCAGGGCCGAGTCCAGAAGGACCGCTCGCTCTCCGTCAACATCCCCGCGGGGGTCGAGACGGGCACACGCATCCGCCTTGCCGGAGAGGGCGAAGCCGGAATGCGCGGCGGGCCTGCGGGCGACCTCTACATCTTCATCGAGGTCGAGCCGCACAAGATTTTCGAGCGGGAGGGGTCGAACCTCTTCTGCCGCGTGCCCGTGAGCATGGCAACAGCGGCGCTGGGCGGCGATATCGAAGTCCCGACGATCGACGGCGGCCGATCGCGCGTGAAGATCCCGGCAGGCTCGCAGTCCGGCCGGCAGATGCGCTTGCGCTCGAAGGGCATGCCCGCCTTGCGCGGCGGCGGCTCGGGCGACATGTTCATCGAGTTGGCTGTCGAGACCCCGGTGAACCTGACCGCGCGGCAGAAGGAGCTGCTGAAGGAGTTCGAGGACCTGTCGGAAGACAACAACCCCGAGAGCAAGAGCTTCTTTTCCTCCGTGAAGAACTTCTGGGATTCGATGAAGGGCTGAGCCTCTTCGTTGCCCCCGTGAAAGCGAGCAAGGCGCGCTGCCCGGCGCGCCTTTTTCGTGGCCGAGAAGCAGCGCGCGCCTCGTTAACTCCCGGCTCGCCGGCGTGTTAACGGCACCGGGCGCTGTACTAGGGGGTGTACTAGTGGGGTGTACAGGATGTCACCCCCTTCAGACGCTCCGGACGTTAACATTAACCATTCTTGTTAATTCTTTTTTCACCCTGCTTCGGCAGGCTGCTTTCATGGCGCAGAATCCGCAGTTTTCCGAGGCTCCGCTGCCGCTCTTCGAGAGCGACGAGGTGGAAATTGTACCAGCGATTCCAAAGGGTAAGCTGCCGTCCTACATCGCTGATCACCGCAAGCGCCTGCGTGAGCGGTTCCTTTCAGGTGGGCCGGATGCGATGCCCGATTATGAGCTTCTCGAGCTGGTTCTCTTCCGCGCCATCCCGCGCCGCGACGTCAAGCCCCTGGCGCGGGAGCTTCTTGATAAATTCAATGATTTCAATGGCGTGATTACTGCCTCACCCGAGCGCCTGAGCGAGGTTTCCGGTGTCGGCGAGGCGGTGATATGCGAGCTGAAGGTCATCGAGGCTACCGCCCAGCGCCTCGCCCGCTCGCGTGTCCTGAGACGTCCTGTCGTCTCGTCCTGGGACGCGCTTGTCGACTATTGCCACACCACGATGGCGCATCGCGACACCGAGCAGTTCCGCATCCTGTTCCTCGACCGCAAGAATGTTCTCATCGCCGATGAAGAGCAGGCCCGCGGCACTGTCGATCACGTTCCGGTCTATCCGCGGGAAGTCGTCAAACGCGCGCTTGAGCTGAATGCCAGTGCGTTGATTCTGGTGCATAATCACCCTTCGGGTGACCCGACGCCCTCACCCGAGGACATCTCGATGACCGATCAGATCAACACCGCTGCGGCAGCCCTTGGCATCACGCTTCATGATCATCTCATCGTCGGAAAGTCCCGCGAAATCAGCTTTCGCGCTGAGGGACATCTTTAGCGCACCCAGACTTCCACGCGCCGGTTTACCTGACGGCCCCAGGCCGTGTCATCACAAGCCATCGGCATTGCTTCACCATAGGCCAGAACATCGACATTGATCAGGTTGAAATCTGCTGTCTCCGCAGCCTTCTCCACGGCCTTTCTGACAACAACAGCCCGCCGCCGCGAGATTTCCAGATTGGCCCGGGAATCGCCCTGACCATCGCTGAAACCAACGAAATATAGCTCTCGGCCGTCGTAGATCCCGGCTTCCAGGGCTGTCGCCAATTGCTCCACGTTGGAGCGGGATTGCGCATCGAGCCTGACCGAACCAGTTTCAAAGCGAAAGGACGTCGTGAGCCGTTTCTTCTTTCTCAGGGTCGAAACCATCTCCTGAACATCTTCAAGCGCAACCTCTTCACCCGCGACCGCAAAGGCATTGGCAAGGCGATCCCCTTGGAAATTCAAGACGATTTCCTCCGGAGCCTGATCGACGAAACCAGCACGCCTGATCACGAGCTGCGCGGCCGGGCTGCGCGTATAGGTCAGGAAATCGCGTGCGACTTTCGGCAGCCGCCGCGCCGGAAGATACAGGAAAAGCGGTGCCGTAAGCGGGTAATCCTCTGTCTTGATATTGCGCCGCGTCGGCCTGAGCGAGCGCCCGCAGCTCCCTGTCAGTGTCAGTATCTTGGTATTCAGACTGGCAGAGCGGCTTACGAGCCCGAGCGCAAAGGGATCGACAGAAACCCCCGTGGCCAAGCCTATCCCACGCGGAGAGAAAAGTGTCTCCTCCGAAAGCCGGTCAGGGCCCTCGAGGCGCAGCTTGCGAAGCGTAAACTGACCCACGCCCGACTGCAAGCTGCGCAGGTAAGGTGTGATCGGTGCGTTCTGCGGCCCGAGCGTTTTCCAATTGGTAACCTTTCCCGAATAGATTTCGGAAAGATCAGTCATGCTGATGTTGTTTACCGGGTTCTGATTGGAGACGATCGCCACAAGAGAATCGAGAGCGAGAACGCGCGCTCGTCCCTGCGCCGCAAGATCACCAAGCCCTGCATTGCGTGCGAGCATGCGCTCATCTGGCGTGATCTCCCTTGTCGAAAGAACGATGTCGGTCTGATTCGCCAGCAAGTCGGCAAAGCCCTCTCCACTTGAGTTCAGATGAATGTAAAAACGAGCAACCGGATGGTTATCTTTCTTTGAAACGAGTTCGAGCAGGAAGCGGCGTTCGCTTTCATCCTCCCGCTCGACGCGAAGCCCTTCTTGCGCTGCGAAGGCCTGTATCAGCGCCGGCAGCAGCAACTGTCCGATTTCCGGCGCGCCCGAGATATCGAGTTCCGCAACGTAGGCTTGCAGGTTTGGACATCCCGGCCCCTCGCAGAGAACACCGGAGCCATCCACGGTCAGTTCGCCGAATTCAGTTCTGACGCGATAGAACTGTCCGTCGAAGCCAAGCAGGTCGCCGGTGACCGTGACAGACCCGTCACGCGACGTCAGCGTCACGTCCTGACCCAAGGTCATCGTGGTTGTCGCGAAAAGAAAAAGTGCGGCGAAAGCCGCCGCACGTTTGATCATGCCCAAGACATACCCCGATCAGCAGCGATTAATTAGACGCCACCTTCAGGTCATTCAGCACTTTTTTCAACATGATAAAGTCGCCGACCGCGTCACAGCCGGGCATTGTCAGGTCGAGGTCGTGCACCAGCATATCGGCACCTTGGCCTATCTGCATCGTCTGGGCCTCGATGTCCTTGTCACAATTGGCTTCGGTGATTTCGATATCCACGTTAAGCGCGATATCACCTGCTTGCTTGGTCATCGTCGTCGGAAAGGTATAAACCTCTGCAACGAGAGGCGCTTCAAGCGTTGGATCTCCAAGTGAGACCAGGAAGCCTCCATGGCCTGAGGCACCGTCAGCAACCGTTCTTGGAGAGGCGGCCGAGATGTGGCCGGCGTCATCGTACTCTGCGCCGAACTCGAGCGCATGAAGGCCGATGCCAGACTCGCCCTGCATCTGAACCACGGCCCGATCGAAACTGGCGATTTCCTTCACGGCCGTCGTTGCGACCGCGCCGTCGCCGTTTGCGAAGGATGCAATGAATACCGCAGTCTTGTTCAGGGCCGGGACCTTCAGGGAAAGCGAGCCCTCCGAATTTGTCGCCTCGGCAAACATCATCCCATTGTGATGGATGACGATACGTTCATTCGGAGCGCAAGGTGCTTCAAGCTCAAGGTCCACGATGGCCGCAGCAACGGGGCGCGCAACCAACTTGGATTGGCATGCCTCGATTGCCGCTGGCGCGGTTTGTTCGGCTGGTGCAGAAGTGGCCTGAGCGCCAGCATCCAACGCTGCGGTAACGACAGCTTCGTCGGACTCCGAGGACGTCAGCTCGATGTCGGAAATCTCGACCGGCAGGGGCATGGACTGAACTTCCGCAACAGTGGTTTGCTCTGTCGAGGCGTTCATCTGCATGACCTGTCCGGTCAGCAGGATCGTCGCGAACGTTGCACCCGCGATTCCATAGCGCTTGTAATCGGGCATGACTGCCTCCGCCTATAATGGGTCAGGAGACAGTGTCGGTAATAATTCAGGCAGCCTTGCGGCAGAAAGGCGGAGTCAATCAGGCTTTTCTCCGCCTGAAATGCAGCGCTGTCAGACAAACCTGCCGTGGCAATGCTTGAACTTCTTGCCGCTACCACAAGGGCAGGGCTCGTTACGGCCGGGGTTTCCCCAAGTGGATGGGTCATCCTCAACGAACCCTTCCGCCGCAGCCGGGTTGGGCTGCGTGTCGGTTCCCGCCGATGCCGCAGCTTCGGACATTTGCGCCTGTTGTTTCTGAAGCATTTCAATGGCTTCGCGCTGCTCTTCTTCCGAAAGCGGACGGACCTGGGCCAGCTGCTGCGTTACGTCCTCGCGCAGGCTGTCCAGCATCCCTTCGAAGAGCTGGAAGGCTTCGTTCTTGTATTCATTGAGCGGGTCGCGCTGGGCGTAGCCGCGGAAGCTGACGACAGAACGAAGATGCTCGAGCGTCAGGAGATGCTCACGCCATTTCTTGTCGATCGTTTGCAGGAGAACCTGTTTTTCGATCATGCGCATGGTTTCGGAACCAAAGGCCTCGGCTTTTTCGCCTATGAACTTGTCAGCCGCCTCTTCAAGACGGTCGGCGATAACGTCGTCGTCCACGCCTTCCTCATCCGCCCAGGCGATGATGGGAACGTCGATGCCGAGTTTCTCGATCACCGCAGCGTAAAGGCCCTCGGTGTCCCATTGGTCTGCATAGGTCTTGGGCGGCATGTGCGTGTCGACCAGATCATCGATCATCTGATCGCGCATGTCTTTCACGATGACAGAAAGATCCTCGGCTTCCATGATGTCACGGCGCTGCTTGAAGATGACCTTCCGCTGCTCGTTCATGACGTCGTCAAATTTGAGAAGCTGCTTACGAATATCGAAGTTGCGCCCTTCGACCTTCGCCTGCGCGCGCTCGAGAGACTTGTTCACCCAGGGGTGCACGATCGCTTCGCCTTCCTTCATGCCCAGCGACGAGAGAACCTTGTCGAGACGCTCGGAGCCGAAGATGCGCATGAGGTCGTCTTCGAGGCTCAGGAAGAATGCCGACCGTCCCGGATCACCTTGCCGGCCGGAGCGGCCGCGGAGCTGGTTGTCGATCCGGCGGCTCTCGTGGCGTTCTGTGGCCAGAACGAAGAGGCCGCCCGCATCCTTGACCTTCTGTTCCCAGTCCTCGTGTTCAGCCTCGATCCGCTCGCGGATTTCCTCCGGGTCACCGTCGGGGTCGGCGGCGATGGCTTCCATAACCTTGAATTCGGCATTGCCGCCAAGCTTGATGTCCGTCCCACGCCCGGCCATGTTGGTCGCGATTGTGACAGCACCCAGCTTGCCGGCATCGGCGATGATCTGCGCCTCCTTCTCGTGCTGGCGCGCATTGAGCACATTGTGCTTCACGCCAGCCTCGGTCAGCAATTGGCTGAGGAGTTCCGATTTCTCGATAGATGTCGTCCCGACAAGCAGCGGCTGACCCTTTTCATTCGCTTCCTTGATCGCTTCGATGATCGCGTCGTATTTTTCCTGCGCGGTCCGGTAGACGGCATCGTCGTCGTCAATCCGGGCGATTGGCTTGTTCGTCGGTACCTCGACAACGCCGAGACCATAAATCTCCATGAATTCCTCGGCCTCTGTCGCGGCGGTGCCGGTCATGCCGGAAAGCTTGTCATAGAGACGGAAGTAGTTCTGGAAGGTCACCTGCGCGAGGGTGACGTTCTCGGGCTGGATGTCGCAGCCTTCCTTGGCTTCGATGGCCTGGTGCAGACCTTCCGAAAGGCGGCGGCCGGGCATCATGCGGCCGGTGAACTCGTCAATCAGGACAACGTCACCGTCACGGACGATATAGTCCTTGTCCTTGGTGAACAGCTTGTGCGCGCGCAGGCCCTGGTTGACATGATGCACGATGGTCGTGCTTTCCGGGTCGTAAAGGCTCTGCTCTTCCTCGAGCAGCTCGTTCTTGTGCAAAAGCGCTTCGAGGAACTCATTGCCCTCGTCGCTGAAGGTCACATTCCTAGTCTTTTCGTCGAGCGTGAAGTGTTCGTCGGTCAGCTCGGGGATGAGCTTGTCTATGGTCACGTAAAGATCCGACCGGTCTTCCGCCGGGCCCGAGATGATCAGCGGCGTCCGTGCCTCATCGATCAGGATGGAATCAACTTCGTCGACGATCGCATAGTGATGGTGCTTCTGATTTATCTGGCTCAGCTCGGATTTCATGTTGTCGCGCAAGTAGTCGAAGCCGAGTTCGTTGTTCGTCGCGTAGGTGATGTCCGAGGCATAGGCCGCGGCCTTCTCGTCTTCGGGCTGTTGCGGGTAGACGACGCCTGTCGTCATGCCGAGAGCGGAAAATACGATTCCCATCCATTCGGCATCCCGCTTGGCGAGGTAGTCATTCACCGTGACGATGTGAACACCCTTGCCCGGCAGGGCGTTGAGATAGGCGGGGAAAGTGGCGACAAGTGTCTTGCCCTCTCCCGTCTTCATTTCCGAGATATTGCCCTGATGGAGGAAAATTCCGCCCATGAGCTGAACATCGAATGCGCGCAGCCCGAGTGCGCGCTTGGCGGCCTCGCGGCAGTTTGCGAAGGCCTCGGGGAGCAGATCGTCGACGGTTTCACCTCCCTCGAGGCGCTTCCGGAACTCGGCTGTCTTCTCGACAAGCTGTTCATCGCTCAGCTTTTCGAACTCTTCCTCAAGCGCATTTACCTTTGCGACCAAGGGTTTCACAGCCTTCACCTTGCGGTCATTCGGCGTGCCGAATACCTTTTTGGAGAGAGTTCCAAGTCCAAGCATATTCCGTCCGATCAGATCATTATCACGATGCCGAGACATCTACTTGCCCCGAGAAAATGCGCGTCATACAACGGCTGGGAAAAGTCAGTGAGCCTTGGCCTTAAGGCGATGTAAGGGGCAGCCCAAGCAGTGTCAACGTCAGGCCCTGATCTGACAGGATACAAAGGAAACATGATGTCAAAACAGTTCAAACTCGCCACGCTCGCAGCGGCATTCACGCTTTGCGCCGGCACGGCATTCGCCCAGGATGAGAACACGAGCCGAGACACCGTCGTTGCGACTGTGAATGGAACGGAAATCACACTGGGTCACATGTTGATTGCGCGCAACGGCTTGCCCGATCAATACCGCCAGTTGCCGGATGATGTGCTCTACCAGGCGATCCTCGACCAGCTCGTGAACCAGGCCGTGCTGGCAGACCGTTTCGAGGGCGAACTCCCGACAGATCTTCAGCGCCGTCTTGAAAACGATCGCCGTTCGCTCGTGGCTTCGGTCGTGATCGAGCAGATCGCTGAAGAGGGAATCACCGACGCGGCTCTAAAACAAGCCTATGAGAACAAATACGCAGAGGCCGAACCGGACCGGGAATACAAAGCGGCTCATATTCTGGTCGAGACCGAGGAAGAGGCAGAGGCTCTCGTGACCGAGCTTGAGGGTGGCGCTGATTTTGCGGAGCTCGCGAAGGAGCATTCGACGGGGCCTTCCGGGCCGAATGGCGGTGATCTGGGCTGGTTCAGCAAGGGTATGATGGTTGCCCCGTTCGAGGACGCCGTGGCCGAAATGGAAGACGGGGCGGTGTCTGACCCGGTCCAGACGCAGTTTGGCTGGCACGTAATCAAGCTCAACGAGTCGCGCCTTGCCGACAAGCCCGAATTCGAGTCGGTGAAGGCCGAGCTGGAAAGCGAACTCTTCAATGAGCTGATCGAGAAAGAGATTGAGCGGCTCAGGAAGCTTGGCAATGTCGATATCAAGTCAAGCCAAGAGATCGACCCGTCGATGCTCAGCCAAGACGACATGATCGCGGAGTAATCGCTTGGCTAGGATCGAGTATGTCTCTCCGCTGGCACCTGAGCGGTTTCCGGAATTGCCGGTGGTGGCTGGAGCGCGTTTTGCCTCTGTTGCCGCCGGTGTAAAGTATACCGGCCGCGCCGATGTCATGTTGGCGGTGCTCGATCCGGGCACGACAGTCGCAGGCGTTTTCACCCGTTCTGCGACACGCTCGGCGAATGTGCTCGACTGCCAGAAAAAGATCGCGTGCCACGGCGATGAAGGTGCCGCGATCATCGTCAATTCGGGAAATTCGAATGCCTTCACGGGTCGCGCCGGAGAGCAATCCGTCGCCGCGATTTGCGAGGAGGTCGCCCGCGTGACGGGCCTGCCTGCTGAGCGCGTATTCACCAGCTCGACAGGCGTGATCGGCGAGCGATTGCCGCATGACCGCATCACCGCGAAAGTCAGCGAGCTTCATGACGGCCTGTCGGAGCAAGCGCTCCGAGGCGCTGCCGATGCGATCATGACGACGGACACTTTCGCCAAAGGTGCATCGGCGAAGCTGCGAATTGACGGCAAGGATGTGAACATCGCCGGGATCGCGAAGGGCTCCGGCATGATCGCCCCGGACATGGCGACCATGCTTGTCTACATCTTTACCGATGCGAAAGTGAGCCGACCGGACTTGCAGGCGATGCTCTCCGACTTGACGGGGCCGACCTTCAATTCGATCACTGTCGACAGCGATACCTCGACATCTGACACGCTCCTTCTGTGTGCCACGGGCAAAAGCGATGCAGAGGTTTCGGTGGACGATGCGGCGTTCCGGGACGCCCTTCAGCGCGTGATGCTGGACCTGGCGCATCAAGTCGTCCGCGATGGCGAGGGCGCAACGAAGTTCGTTGAGGTGCAAGTCACCGGCGCGGCGAATGACAGCGACGCCCGCACCCATGCCATGGCCATCGCGAACTCGCCGCTCGTGAAGACGGCGGTCGCCGGAGAAGACCCGAACTGGGGCCGGGTCGTGATGGCGGTCGGCAAGTCCGGCGCAGCAGCCGATCGCGATGCGCTGAGCATTTCTTTCGGTGACGTTTTGGTTGCCAAGGATGGCTGGGTGAGCCCAGATTATGTCGAGGCTGATGCGGCGGCGCATATGAAAGGTGAAGAGATCGTCATCAAGGTCGATATCGGCCTTGGCGGCGGGCAGTCGACTGTCTGGACTTGCGATCTGACGCATGGCTACATCTCGATCAATGCGGATTATCGCTCGTGAAGGTCGTGCTCGTATCGGCCGTGGCGCTTCTCGATCGCGATGACCGCGTCCTTCTCGCGCAGCGGCCAGAGGGCAAGCCCATGGCGGGCCTTTGGGAGTTCCCCGGCGGCAAGGTCGAGCCGGGCGAGACCCCGGAAAGCGCGCTCGTTCGGGAGCTGCACGAAGAGCTGGGCATCGAGACATGGAACAGTTGCCTCGCCCCGCTCACCTTCGCGTCGCACAGCTACGAGGATTTTCACCTGCTGATGCCGCTGTTTGCCTGTCGCAAATGGCAAGGCGACCTCTCGCCGAAAGAGGGCCAGGCGCTCAAGTGGGTCCGCGCGCGCGACCTGCGGGACTATCCGATGCCCGAAGCCGACATTCCGCTCATACCGATCCTGCGCGACTGGCTCTGAACGAAAAAGGCCGGCGCGCTGTGGCACCGGCCTTTTCAGTTGGAATCCGCTGCAACGTCAGTCGAGGTTGCGCTCGACTTCCTCGCGCTCGAAGATCTCGATGACGTCACCAGGGCGGATATCCTCATAGGCTGCGAAGGCCATGCCGCATTCCTGGCCGGATTGAACCTCGGAAACTTCATCCTTGAAGCGCTTGAGCGTTTTCAACGTGCCTTCGTGAATCACCACGTCATCACGCAGAAGCCGCACACCGGCGCTGCGACGCGCGATGCCCTCGGTCACGAGACAGCCGGCAACCTTGCCAACTCCCGTTACCTTGAAGACTTCCTTGATCTCGGCGTAGCCGATGAAGTTCTCACGGATCTCAGCAGACAGAAGCCCGCTTGCGGCCTGTTTCACATCGTCGACGAGGTCGTAGATCACGCTGTAGTAGCGGATTTCGACGCCCTTCTGGTTGGCGCTGTTGCGTGCAGGGGCGTTGGCCCGCACGTTAAACCCGAAGACAGGCGCGCCGGAGGCTTCGGCCAGCCCGATATCGCTCTCGGTGATGGCACCGACGCCGGAGTGAAGCACGCGCACACGAACTTCCTCGTTGCCGATCTTCTCCATCGCCTGAACGATCGCTTCGGCGGAGCCCTGCACGTCGGCCTTGACCACGATCGGCATCTCGGTGAGGTTCTCGTTCTCCTTCGCCTGGGCCATGAGCTGCTCGAGGGTCGTGGCCGCGCCTTCAGCCGCGCGTTTTTCCTTGGCGGCGTTCTTGCGATACTCGGCAATCTCGCGGGCCTGTGCTTCCGTGTCGGTCACGTTGAGCACATCGCCGGCTTCCGGCGTGCCGTTGAGGCCGAGAACTTCAACAGGCACGGAAGGTCCGGCTTCCTTGACGCGTTCGCCCTTGTCGTTGATGAGCGCACGAACCTTGCCGTATTGCTCGCCGACGACGAAGATATCGCCTTGCTTGAGCGTGCCTTTCTGGATCAGAACCGTCGCCACAGGGCCGCGGCCGATATCGAGCTGGGCCTCGATCACTGCGCCTTCGGCGGCACGGTTCGGGTTGGCTTTCAACTCGAGGATCTCGGCTTGTAGCGCGATGGCTTCGAGAAGCTCGTCGAGCCCCTGACCCGTGATGGCCGAAACTTCCACATCCTGCACATCGCCGGAGAGCTTTTCGACGATAACCTCGTGCTGAAGCAGGTCGGTGCGGGCCTTGTCCGGGTCGGCATCGGGCTTGTCGACCTTGTTGATCGCGATGATCATCGGAACATCTGCTGCCTTGGCGTGATTTATCGCCTCGACAGTCTGCGGCATCACGGCATCGTCGGCCGCGATGACAAGCACCACGATGTCAGTGACCTGTGCGCCGCGCGAGCGCATCGACGTGAAGGCCGCGTGGCCCGGTGTATCGAGGAAGCTGAGAACCGCCCCACTGTCGGTCGTGACCTGGTAGGCCCCGATATGCTGGGTGATGCCGCCTGCCTCGCCGGAGACGACTTTCGCGTTGCGGATCGCATCGAGAAGCGATGTCTTGCCGTGGTCGACATGCCCCATGATCGTGATGACAGGGGGGCGCGGCTCGAGGTCTGATTCCTTGTCCTCGACTTCCTTGATCACGTCCTCGACATCGGAGTCCGACACGCGGACAACCCTATGCCC
The DNA here is from genome assembly GCA_003417655.1 of Rhodobacteraceae bacterium 63075. Taxonomy (GTDB): domain Bacteria; phylum Pseudomonadota; class Alphaproteobacteria; order Rhodobacterales; family Rhodobacteraceae; genus Lentibacter. The sequence continues at coordinate 71,517 of QVMW01000001.1, read as the reverse complement.
GAACTCCTCGATGATGAGCTCGGCCGTGTCGGCGTCGATTGTCTGGTTCTGAGTGACCATCATGCCCATGTTCATCAGCGACTTGACCACATCGGCGACGCGCTCCGCCATGCGGCCCGCGAGCTCGCTGACAACGATGGCCTCGGGAAGCTGAACTTCGCGCACGATCTTCTCGCGCTCGACCTGCTGGCCCATGGCTTTCTGGCGCGCGCGTTCCTGCTGGCGCTTCATCGCGGCCATAGAGCGCTGTCGCCCGCCTTCACCGCCGGATAGTGCCTGGTTGAGTGTCAGCTTGCCGCTGCGGCGGCCGCTGTCACGCGCGCCCTTGCCGCTCTTGCTGCGATCTTCGCGCGCCTTCTCAGGCTTGCGGCGATCAGCTGCTGGTTGCTTGGCTGCGGGGTGGCCCGGATCTTCGGCGGGGGCTGCTGCTGCTTGCTTGGCAGCTTCTGCGGCTTCCTTCGCCTTTCGCTCTTCCTCTGCGGCTTTCGCGCGGGCGCGCTCTTCACGTTCCCGCTCTTCGCGTTCCTTGGCCTCGGTTTCCTGCCGGCGGCGCTGCCGCTCTTCTTCGCGTTGCTTTTCCTCGGCTTCGCGTTGGGCCTGCTCCTCGGCTTCTCGGGCTTTCGCGGCCTGAACGGCTTTCAGGCGGCGGTCCATCTCCGAATCCGTGATTCCGTCAGGCCGCGTTTGCGGCTTCGATGCACCCTTGGAGCCATCCGAAGGGTCGGAAGCCGGTTTGGCGCCTGGCTTTGGTACGACAACGCGCTTGCGCTTCGTTTCCACCACGACATTCTTAGTGCGCCCGTGGCTGAAGCTCTGCTTCACATTCCCGGAGCGTGGTCCGCTGCGCAGTCCAAGTGTTTTTTTGCCGTCGCTATCGCTCATTCGATATACTCATCCTTTCATGCGCCCCGAGGGCGCCTCGGGCCGAAAGCCCTTCAGTCTTATTGCTTCCTCTATAACACGAGCGGCCAAACCGCCAGTATCTAGAGCTGCGTGAACCGCGAATTCTCTTCCGAAGGCTTCGCCAAGCTCGGATTTCGTCAGACATTCGAAGGTTTCGCCCTCATCATAAAGGCGAATCTTCGATTTTTCCCGGGCCGAGCCATCCTGCGCCTGGAAGAGCGCCCCGACACCCAGCCCGGCCACCCTGTCCTTGACCTTTGTCGCTCCGGTGACAGCCCTGCCAGCCTTGCGCGCCATTGCTACTAGGCTGATCACACGTTTTGCAAGCGCCGCTTCGACCCTGTCCACGAGGTCATCCGGAGCCTGAACTTGGGTTTTCGCCGCGCGGCTGAAGAGCTTTTTCGAAACAGCCTTTTGCAGGGCGCCTTTCTCGGCCAAGACCCATATTCCGCGCCCGGGAAGCTTTTCGAGAACGTCGTGGACGACAAGCCCGTCGGGACCGATGACAAACCTCAACAGCTCTGATTTAGGGTATAGTTCTCCCGTTGCAATGCATTTGCGCATCACATCAGTCGGAGAATTGCCCTTTTTCATCGCCTTTGTTGTCATCGGCACCTTTCATCAGACTGTTTCGACGGTTTCGTCGATTTCGCTATCTGTTTCCTCGGCCTCCAGTTCAGCGGGGTCGACCCAGCCAAGCTGAATACGGGCTGTCATGACGAGGTCCTGCGCGTCTTCTAGGCTGACACCGAAGGGTTCCAGCACGCCGTCGTCCTTGACGCGCTCGCCATCAACTGTCGTCCAGCCGCCAGCGAGCTCCCAGTCGGCGCAGGTTGCGAAGTCTTCGAGCGTCTTGACATCGTCTTTCGCGAGCGCCTCGGCCATTTGCGGGGTTATGCCCTCAAATCCGATGAGGCTATCTTCGGCTCCAAGCTCGCGCGCGGCTTCGAGCGCTGCCTTCGCTTCGGCCTCGAGGAAGTCGCGCGCGCGGGCCTGAAGTTCGTCCGCCGTATCATCGTCGACCCCGTCGATGACCAGAAGCTCGTCCTTCTCGACATAGGCGACTTCTTCAAGATTGGTGAAGCCTTCGGACACCAGAAGCTGGGCGAAGAATTCGTCCAGATCAAGCTTGTCCATGAACAGCTTGGTGCGCTCTTCGAACTCTTTCTGGCGGCGCTCGGATTCTTCGGCTTCCGTCATGATCTCGATTTCCAGCCCGGTCAGCTGGCTTGCGAGACGCACATTCTGACCCCGGCGGCCGATCGCGAGGCTGAGCTGTTCGTCGGGCACGACGACTTCGATGCGCTCGGCTTCCTCGTCAAGAACGACCTTCGAAACCTCGGCGGGCTGAAGCGCGTTGACGAGGAATGTCGGCACATCTTCATTCCAGGGAATGATATCGATCTTTTCGCCCTGAAGCTCGTTCACGACGGCCTGAACGCGGCTGCCGCGCATGCCGACACAGGCACCGACCGGGTCGATGGACCCGTCGTAGGAAATCACGGCGATCTTGGCGCGGCTGCCCGGATCGCGCGCAACCGACTTGATCTCGATGATGCCTTCATAGATTTCCGGCACTTCCATCTTGAACAACTCGGCCATGAATTCCGGTGCGGTGCGCGAAAGGAAAATCTGCGGCCCGCGCGCCTCTCGGCGCACATCCTTGATGTAGCAGCGGATGCGGTCGTTCGGGCGATAGCTCTCGCGGCCGATCTTCTCGTTGCGGCGCAGGATCGCCTCGCCTGCGCCCACGTCGACGATCACGTTGCCGTATTCCTCGCGTTTGACGACGCCATTGATGATCGTGCCGGCGCGGTCCTTGAACTGCTCGTATTGGCGCTCGCGCTCGGCTTCGCGCACTTTCTGCAAGATGACTTGCTTGGCGCTCTGTGCCGCGATCCGGCCCATCTCGACGGGGGGAACTTCCTCGACAAAGGTGTCGCCGACCTTCGGATCATCAAGGTATTGCTTGGCTTGTTCCACCGTGAACTCGGCCTGATAGTTCTCCAGCTCTTCATCCTCTACGACCGTGCGCACACGGGTGAAGGTCGCGCGGCCTGTCTTGCGGTCGATCGACACGCGAATGTCCATCTCCGAGCCGTAGCGGCTCTTCGCAGCCCGCGCGAGGCTCTCTTCCATCGCTTCGATCACCAGCGAAGGATCGATCATCTTCTCACGTGCAACAGCTTCGGCCGTCTGCAAAAGTTCAAGCTGGTTGGCAGATGTAATTGCCATTCTCAGTCCTCCTCGGAACCGGTTGATTGTTCGATGTTCACTTCGCCGCCATCCGCATATGCGCCGGCAGCCTTCTTCTGTTTCAGCATTTCCCTGACGAGCTCGTCGGTCATGACAAGCTTGGCGTCTGCGAGCCAGTCGAACTTCAGCCCGATCGTGCCCGCGTCGACATTGAGGAGCACTTCGTCGTTTTCCGTGCCTGCCAGCTCGCCGCGAAAGCGCTTTTGCCCGTCGATCATCTCGGCCGTCTCAACCTTCGCTTCGAATCCTTCGAATGTCTCGAAGTCCTTGAGGCGGGTCAGGGGGCGGTCGATTCCCGGAGACGAGACTTCGAGCGTGTAGCCGTCACTTATGGGGTCTTCGACATCCAGCAAGGCACTGACGGCATTCGAGATCGCGGCGCAGTCATCCACTTCGATACCGCCCTCGGGGCGCTCTGCCATGATCTGAAGCGTGGGCGTCTCGCCGCCCTGCATCCGAAGGCGCACAAGCTCGAAACCCATATCTTCGATCACCGGCGACACGATCTCGGTCATGCGCCTGTCGAGTGCTGTTTTTGCGATCAGGTTGGACATTTCAGTTGCTCAAACAAAAAAACGGGCCGTGCGGCCCGCTGTAATTCCGGTGGAGTGCCGGGAACCAGCACGCCGCTTTGAAACGCTACCTAACCTCAAAGCAAGCACGGCGCAAGGCCGAATCGGTCACCTTCCCGAGGCGATCCGATCCATGAAGCTCACAAGCGCCGCCCCGATACGCGGCTCCGAAAGCGCGTGGCCGGACCGACTGACCAGAATCAGCTCGGAGAGCGGGCAAGCGTCGGCAAGCTCGAAGGCGGATATCGGAGGGCAGATCATGTCGAGCCGTCCCTGGGCAATATGCAAGGGAATATGAGAGATGGCCGCGGTGTTTTTCAGAATGAAGTCGTCATCATCGAAGAACAGCCGGTTATGAAAGTAGTGGTTTTCCAGCCTTGCGAAAGCTCGACAGAACTCGGCATGCGGCACATGGAAAACGCCTTCAGACTGGACGGAGGCAAGCGCGTTCTCCCAGGCCGTCCAGGCTCCGGCGCAGTCTAGCGCCTGCTTGCCGTCTTCCCCGAAAAGGCGGCGATGATAGGCGGCGATCGGGTCGCTTCGCTCATCTTCCGGGAGGGGTGCGAGGAATTTTTTCCAAATATCGGGCCAGAAGGCTCCGGCACCCCCGCCATAAAACCAATCAAGCTCCCTCTGACGTCCGAGAAACACGCCGCGAAGCGTCAGCGTTCTGGCGCGATCGGGATGTTTGATCGCATAGCAAAGCGAGAGTGTCGCGCCCCAACTGCCGCCGAAGACATGCCAGCGCTCTATGCCGAGCTCGCGGCGAATGGTCTCGATGTCATGAACGAGGTGCCAGGTCGTGTTGTTCTCGACGGATGCGAAGGGCCGTGAGCGTCCGCAGCCACGTTGATCGAACAGGATAATCCGGTAGTGCTCGGGGTTGAAAAACCGGCGCATTGCAGGGCTGCACCCCCCACCCGGCCCGCCATGCAGAACGACGACAGGCTCTCCATGCTGATTGCCCGATTGTTCGACATAAAGCTTGTGCCCTTCCCCTACATCCAGCATCCGCCTATCAAAGGGCTCGATGCTCGGGTAAAGTCGCACGCGGTCGATTTTTTCATCTGCGGATTCGTGCATTTCGTAGACTTTCCACGCAGGGCGCAACTTGAGGACTTATTTTGCAACACAGCATCAACACTGTCGATCCGCAAGAGCTTCAGAAATTCGAGGCCATGGCCGCCGAATGGTGGGATCCGAACGGGAAGTTCCGTCCGCTGCACCTGATGAACCCGTGTCGTCTTGGGTACATTACGGAGCAAATCGCGGCTGAGTTCAATCGTGATCTTGGGCAGTCCGAGCCGTTCGAGGGCTTGCGGATCATCGATATCGGATGTGGTGGCGGCTTGCTCAGCGAACCGCTCACGCGGCTTGGCGCGGACGTTCTTGGCGCTGATGCGGCGGAGCGCAACATCGCTGTCGCGAAGATACACGCGGAGCAGCAAGGTCTGGACATCGACTACCGTGCCGAGACGGCGGAAGCCCTGGTAGCACAGGACGAGCAGTTCGACGTGGTCGTGAACATGGAAGTCGTTGAGCATGTCGCAGACCCCCAGGAATATCTGAACGAATGCGCCAAGCTGCTCAAAGCCGGTGGTCTGCATATTTGTTCGACGCTCAACAGGAATGCGAAAAGCTTTGCTATGGCGATTGTCGGGGCCGAATATGTCATGCGCTGGCTGCCGAAAGGCACGCATGAGTGGAACAAGTTCATTACGCCGGACGAGCTGTTCGCTTTCATCGCGGGCGCAGGCCTTGAGCCCATCGACAAGAAGGGTTTCGTGTTCAACCCCATCAGCTGGAGCTGGTCGATCTCGCACCGAGATCTCAGCGTGAACTACGTCACCGCAAGCGTGAAGCCGCGATAGTTACCGGTCGCCTTCGAGCTTCCTGCGCAAGTCTCGCAGCACCGGGAGCGCGGTGCGCACGCTTTCTGAGCCGTTCTCAGCGACCAAACCTTCGATAATCGGCTCGATAGCGGATAACGCCGCGTCACGTGCGCGACGCCCTGCCGGGCTGATCGAAACCAGCTTGCGGCGCGCATCGTCCCAATCCGGACGGATGTGGACATACCCGGCCCATTCGAGCTTGCCGAGCGTATTGGTCATCGCACCTTTCGTGACATGGAAGGTCTTTGCCAGCCCGGCAGGGGTTTTCTCCGTATTGGTATGAGCGAGATGCGTGAGGACCGAGAAATGCGATATCTCCATGCCCTTCGGCATCTCGCGGCTGAGTGCGCTTCTCAAGAGCTGGTCTGTCGCGATGATCTCGCTGACAAGGCTGATCGCAAGAGAGTTCTGCCGCGTGTTCATTTCGGGCTCTCGAATTCACTAAGCTGGGTCAGGGAGCCGACGCGACTGCGACCCTCCGAAACCGCTGAAAGCTCGATATCGACGAAATGAACGCCCTGTTCCTCTCCGGCATCCAGCAGGACCTTGCCCCACGGGTCGATGACCATCGAATGCCCGTAGGTGCGCCGTTCCTTTCCGTCCTTCTCGTAGTGCAGCCCGGTTTGCGCCGGGGCAAGGACGAAGGCGCCGTTCTCTATCGCCCGGGCGCGCAGAAGCGGCTCCCAATGAGCTTGCCCAGTTGGAACTGCGAAGGCAGCGGGGATCGTCAGGATTTCGGCACCCGCCTGCGCGAGTGATCTGTATAGATGCGGAAACCTCACGTCGTAGCATACGGACATCCCCACCTTCGCGAAGCTTGCCTGCGCCACGATCGCCTTGTTTCCGCGCTCGTAAGTCTTCGATTCCCGGTAAGTCTCGGTCTCGGAAATATCCACGTCGAACATGTGGATCTTGTCGTATCGGGCCGCAATCTCTCCATCGGGGCCAATCAGGAAAGACCGGTTGGCAAACTTGTCCTGCACAGTTTCGCTTTTCACGCCGAGGGATCCGAGAAGCAGCCAGATGTCGTGCTCCTTGGACAGGCTGCGCATGCGTTCAAGAAAAGGGTCTTCGGCCTCGTATGAGAGTTTCCGGGCCAGATCTTTTCTTGACGACGCAATGCAATTTGTCACTTCAGGCGTCAGAACGAACTCGGCTCCGCCCCGGGCCGCTTCCAGAACCATATCTTCGACTGTTCTCAGGTTTTCGGCCGGGTCCTCGCTCGACGTGAGTTGCAAAAGGGCGATGCGCATCAGTTTTCCGCGGCGAGCATCGAGTCCAGCTTCCCTTGGCGCTCCAATGCATAGAGCTCATCGCAGCCGCCTACATGCTCTTCGCCGATGAAGATCTGGGGGACCGTCCGTGCTCCGGCTGCACGCTCGATCATCTCGGGTTTGAGCTTCGGATTGGTCAGAATGTTGTATTCCGTGAAGTTCACGTCCTTGCTCTTCAGCAGGCGCTTGGCCGCGTGGCAGAAGCCGCAAAGCGGAGAAGAGTAGACTTCTACTTGTTTCATGAATGCCTCGATTTTCTGTCTGGGCAGAACCTAATCATTCTTTGCGGCGCGTGCCAGAAAAACTGCGCTCACGCTGGCAGCGTTCTGTGCAAGACAGGCATTCGTGGCGGAAGCGAGAGTGGCTCCCGTGGTCATGACATCATCGACGAGAAGGACGTTGCGGCCTTCGACGCGGGCGCGCTGGCCTGGTCTGACTGCGATCGCGTCCTGCAATGCGGTTTCCCGAGCATCCTTCTTGAGACCGGCAAGCTCTGGCGTACGCTTGATGCGCTTCAGAAGTTCCGGCGCGTGCTCGAGGTTGCCAGACCTGGCGAGTTCACGCGCCAGCAATTCTGATTGATTTTGCTTTCGCTTCAGAATCCGCGTCCAATGCAGAGGCACGGCGACAACCAATGGGTTCTCCGGCAAAACGGGAGAGATTGCACGTAAAAGCCATGGACCTGCCGCGCTCGCGATTTCGGATCTGTCGGAATATTTGAGGCTCCATACAAGGTTTCTTGCCCGCTCCTCATAAAGGAACACGCCACGCGCAGCTGACCAGGGACGTGGATTATCGAGACAATCGTCGCAGGTTTCGGCTTCCTGAGACCGACCGATCAAGGGCTTTCCGCAGCTGTTGCAGACCAGCCCTGCGATGAAGTGCGATGACAGCCAGCACTTGGCGCACAGGCCTGTCTGCCCATCAACAGGCAGGCCGCAGCTGAGGCAGGCGGACGGATATAGCGCCTCAACAACTGTTTGAATCCCTCTGCGCCAGACCATATTCATTTCCCATGAATGACCGCCAAAAACACACCGATCGACAGGCGCTTGAACGGCACCGCTTGCGCGCGCATGTACAGCAAGCCGATTTTGCCCATGACGCGGCGATTGACGAGCTTCAGTTTCGTCTCGGCATGGTTAACAGAACGTTTAACGCACCGCTTTTAATCGGGGCTGCCATGAGCGGATGGCGAGAGGCGCTTCCGGCAGATCCGAAGCACATTGACGATACCGAGACGCTGGCGGTTGAGCCGGGGCAGCATGACCTCGTTGTGCATGCAATGTCATTGCATTGGTCCAACGATATCGTGGGACAGCTCATCCAGTCCCGAAAGGCCTTGCAGCCCGATGGTCTGTTTATCGGTGCGATGTTCGGCGGCGAGACGCTTCACGAATTGCGCAGCGCCCTGTCCGAGGCCGAGATCGCGCTTTACGGCGGGCTTTCTCCGCGAGTGGCGATGATGGCGGAAATCCGGGATCTGGGCAGCCTCATGCAGCGTGCAGGCTTCGCGCTTCCTGTTGTTGACAAGATCGAGCTGAAGGCGAGCTACGAGACAATCTTCCATCTGATCGCGGATCTGCGGCGTATGGGAGAGACGAATGCGCTCGCGATGAGAAAGAAGGTTTTTGACAGAAAAGAGCTCTTCACATTGGCAGATGAGATTTACAGGGCGCACTTTCCGGACACGGAGGGACGTATAACCGCGACTTTCGAGGTGCTATTCCTGACGGGGTGGTCACCGCACGAGAGCCAGCAAAAGCCGCTGAGGCCCGGCTCGGCAAAGACGCGTCTCGCTGACGCATTGCAGACCGATGAAATAAACCTGAAGGATCGCCCGGGCGTGGTGCAAGGCAAAGAGGACACGGAATGAAAGATATCGAAACAAAATCGGTCGGGCCGCTGCCTCAAGGCCATCCCGAAGTTAAGAAACCGAAGATCGGCGTCTTGCTCGCCAACCTCGGGACACCGGACAATTACGACTATTGGTCCATGCGTCGCTATCTCAACGAGTTTCTCTCGGATAAGCGCGTGATCGATATCCCCTCGTGGAAGTGGCAGCCGTTGTTGCAGTTGATCATTCTGTCGAAGAGGCCGTTTTCCAGTGGTGAGGCCTACAAATCGATCTGGAATGAAGACAAGGGTGAGAGCCCGCTCATGACCATAACCAAGGAGCAGACCGAAGCTGTTCGCGAGCATATCACCGCGGAGTTCGGAGATGACGTGATCGTGGATTTCTGCATGCGCTATGGAAACCCGTCTACGGAAAGCAGGGTTGCCGAGCTCGTTGCCAAGGGATGTGACCGAATCCTCTTTCTGTCGCTCTATCCGCAATATGCAGGAGCGACCATGGCGACGGCCAATGACCAGTTCTTCCGAGCGCTCATGAAGGAAACCTGGCAGCCTGCTGCGCGCACGGTGGCGCGCTATTTCGACGATCCGCGGTATATCGAGGCCTTGGCAAACTCGATCGAGAATTCCGTCGATCAGATGGAATCCCGACCTGAAACACTCGTTGTCTCCTATCACGGAATGCCGAAGCGCTATCTCATGCAGGGGGATCCCTATCACTGCCAGTGCCAGAAGACGACGCGCCTTGTCCGCGAGCGGCTCGGCTGGGACGATATCGAGATCGTCACGACTTTCCAGTCAGTCTTTGGGCGTGAGGAGTGGCTCAAACCCTATACCGTCGACGAGGTCGCGCGTCTGGCAAAGGAAGACGGCAAACGCCGGATCGCCGTTGTTGCTCCGGCCTTCGCAGCTGATTGCATCGAAACGCTCGAAGAGATCAATGAGGAGATCAAGGAATCCTTCGAGGAAGCGGGTGGCGAGGTGTTCACGTATATTCCCTGCCTGAACGCCGGTGAAAAACACATCGGCTTCCTCACCGATCTGATCAAGGAAAACCTCACAGGGTGGTGAAAAAGAAAAACGGCAGCCCGAAGGCTGCCGCTTTAGCCTAAGATCGGATTTGCGCTTAACTGGGTGTGGGTGAACCCGAGCTGCTGCTGCCCACTGCGATGGCCAGCGCCACGAACAGGATCAGCGGGATGATCATGCCGCCCGAGGAGCCGGCTGTTTCTTCAACGATGACAGGCGCTTCGATTACGGGATCGGCCATGGAGCCGGCCGAGGCTGTCGAGGCAGCTGCGACGAATGCGGATGCGATTACGAGTTTTTTCATGGGTATTCCTCCAGGATTTCGGCGCATTAAGGTTCATTAGTCACACTCTGCATCTGAACACGTGTGATGCGTTGTGGCAAGGGGCCTGCAAAACACCGACAGGCCATTCTCAAAACCTGTAATCGCGTAAGCCTTGAAGTCAGGATGACCCATCGGTAGCCCGAAGACTACCGCTTCAACCCGAGCCCCGAGATGAGCTCAGCGTCTAATACCTGAGCTGCTGCTGCCAACTGCGATTGCGAGCGCAACGAAGAGCATCAGCGGGATGATCATGCCGCCTGAGGAGCCTGCTGTCTTCTCGACAATGACAGGCTCTTCGATCACGGGGTCGGCCATCGAGCCGGCTGAGGCTGTCGAGGCGGCCGCGACGAATGCGGATGCGATTACGAGTTTCTTCATGAGTTTTCCTCCAAGTCTTGAGCAAATAAGCATGCTTGCTCCGAGCATGCGGCATCTGAGCAGGTGTGATGCTTTTACGCAAGGGGTTCGAACAGACAAACCGATCTCGCGGATTTCAGGCCAATGCGAGCTTTAACGAAAAACGGCAGCCCGAAGGCTGCCGCTTCCGTCTTCACCCGAGGTCGAGCTTAGAGATTGAGGTTGCCGCCATTGCTGCTGCTACCCACTGCGATGGCCAGCGCCACGAACAGGATCAGCGGGATGATCATGCCGCCCGAGGAGCCGGCTGTTTCTTCGACGATGACGGGGGCTTCGATCACGGGGTCGGCCATCGAGCCGGCCGAGGCTGTCGAAGCGGCAGCAACGAATGCGGATGCGATTACGAGTTTTTTCATGGTCTTTCTCCAGAACTTGAACGCGGGGAACCCGCGCCATAAACTTTGATGTGAAAGGGTGTTAAGCTCTGTGCAACAGACTTTGCAATTGCTTCGCGGCTCGTTTGGCGCAAGTTGGTACAAAAATCGTCAAATTAGCAACACTTGTGTGCCAACTTTTGTCAGCTTGAACAGCTCCTGGATATGCTCGTTGTAAAGCCCAATGCAGCCGTTCGACGACCGACGGCCGATCTTGCGGGTGTCGTGGGTGCCGTGGATGCGGTAGTATGTCCATGACAGGTAGAGCGCGTGGGTTCCCAGGGGGTTGTCTGGTCCCGGGCCGACAAAGTCGGGCCATTCCGGGTTGCGTTTCTTCATCGAAGGTGTCGGGCGCCAGCTCGGCCCCTCGACCTTGCGAACAACCCTTGTGCGCCCCCGCCGGGTCAGCTCTTCGGTCAATGGCACACTTGTCGGATACAGCTTGTAGACAGTTTCGTCCTCTGACCAGTAATGCAGCGCGCGCGATGTTGTATCGACAAGGCATGCGCCGTTCTTGAGGTTGTCGAAGTAGGGTTGCCAATCAAGCGATCTGAAGCTCGAGATATTGCGGCGAACGACTTCGCTCAGATCGCGCTCGACCTCAACAGTCTCGCTACTGTCGAACGCACTCTGCGCCAGGGCGGGTGCTGCGATCAGAGATGAACTTCCGGCCAAGAAACTCCGCCGGGTTAAAGAAATGCTGAATTTTGACAACGGACAACTCCGGTTTCTACCACGCGTGCCGATATATTGCGGTTAAGCCGCACTCGCAATTCAAACAATCGTCATTAAGCCGAATTATGCCAAGCTGCATTTGATTGATCTGGATCGGATCGCTAAAGCAGGGTGAATCTTATTAGATCAGGGGGCGTCATGCGCTTTATCGGTACTATTTTTGTGGCAGTGATGCTGCTTTCTGGATGCGCCACGACCACGACCACGCCGCAGCTTGGCGCAGATGGTAAGCCATTGCCGAAGCTTTATCGCATCTCGTCGACAGCGACGAGCAAGATCCAGTTCAGGATGCTCGATTCGGTCAACAGCCTCCGCCAGGCCTCGGGCGTGGCGTCCGTGGAGCTCAACGCACAGCTCAACGCGGCAGCGGCAACACACGCCCGCGACATGTCTGCTCAGAACCGTCCCTGGCATTTTGGGTCTGACGGGTCTTCCCCGATAGATCGCGTTCGAAGGGCCGGGTATTCCGGTGTCATGCTTGGCGAGCTGATCTCGGAGACATACGAAACCGAGTTGGAAACACTCGGGGCGTGGATGGAGCAGCCTGATACCCGTGCCATCCTGCTCGACCAGCGCGCAGTCAACATGGGCTTTGCGTGGTATCAGGAATCCAATGGCAAGATCTGGTGGACCCTTGTGCTCGGATCATGATGAGGATTTCGGCTGAGCCTCATTTCATGATGCTTATCGGTGTTCCGTTTTTCACCATGGCATAGATGTCTTCCATTTCACGGTTGGTGACAGAGATACATCCTGCTGTCCAATCGCCGCCGCCGCTGCGAAAGGCATTTGGCTGTCCATGGATGAAGATATCACCGCCGGGGTCTTTCCCCAAAGCCTTGGCGCGCTTGATGTCTTCCTCATTCGGATAGTCAATCCCGATCGACAAGTGGAACTCGCTATCAGGATTACGGCGATCAATGATGTAATTGCCCTCGGGCGTGCGGCCGTCTCCTTCGAACGCCTTGTGGCCGATAGGAGCGAAACCGAGGCCGACGTCGTAGGCCTTCAGAACCTGCGTCCCGTTCAGCAGGTACATTTTGCGCGCATCCTTTTCGACGATCACCTGCGTGACAGGTGGGCCATTGTAGCTCCGAAACTTGCTTGAACACCCGGCCACCAGCGATAACGCCAGCAACACGGCCAGAATCCTGAAAACCTGCATCGACTTGTCCGCTCATCGTTTTGTTTGCGATGATATAGCGATTTTAGATAAATCCGTTAAGAAAAGAATCTCAGCCACCATATTCCCCGAGGAATATTCGCTTTGAATCAGCATAGACGGATTTGATTCTCGCGGTGTCGATCTTCTCGCTATGGCCGGTCTGTGCAAGGGCTTCGCCCTCGACGCATATTTCGGCGAGGCTCGTGAAGCCGAGATTCAGGGCACTACCCTTCAGGAAATGCATGCTTTTTCCCAGGCACTCCGCATCTCTACCGTCAAGCGACGCAAGCTCTTCTTCGACTTCATCCAGGAAAACCTCAACAATCTCACCGAAGTCTTCTTCGCCGACTTCGTTGCAGAGTTCCTTTGCTTTCGACCAGTCTATCATGCCGATTTCCTCATCCTTGGAGCTAGGTACCCTTAAAACGTTAAGAAACTGCAACCAAAGCGCCTAAAATCCTCCGGGCAATCTTCATCACGATGAAATGGACTGCACCTATGTTGATGCGAATATGGATAGACCCTTCAGAGCCAACACGATGCAGACATCGACGACACAGGAAAAAATCGCGCAGGCCTCGGACCGCCTTGTGCTTGTCGTGGATGACAGCCGCTTGCAAAGGCGGATTCTGCGCAAGAACCTGCAAAAATGGGGCTATCGCGTTGAGGAAGTCTCGTCTGGGCGTGAAGCCCTCGAATTCTGTCGGGCTACGCCGCCTGACCTCGTCATCAGTGACTGGATGATGCCCGAGATGGACGGCATAGAATTCTGTCGTGAATTCAAGCGACTCGACAATGACAGGTTCGGTTACTTCATACTGCTGACGTCCAAGAGCGAAAAGGACGAGATCGTTCAGGGGCTCGACAACGGTGCCGATGATTTCCTGACCAAGCCTGTAAGCTCCGCAGAGCTTCGGGCGAGGTTGTTGGCAGGGGAGCGCATTCTGGAGATGGAGCGCGAGCTGACCCGAAAGAACAAGCTGGTCGAAGCGGCTCATGACGAGCTCAAGCTTCTCTACAAATCAATCGACAACGACCTGATCGAGGCGAAGCAGCTTCAGCAGTCTCTGGTGCGTGAGCGTCACCGTGACTTCGGCCCAGCGCAAATCTCGTTGATCCTGCAATCCAGCGGGCATGTGGGCGGTGATCTGGTCGGGTTCTTTTCGATCAACGAGGAGGAAACAGGCCTGTTTGCCATTGACGTGTCCGGGCATGGCATCAGCTCTGCGCTGATGACGGCGCGACTGGCTGGATACATGTCGTCCGCTTCCAAGGAACAGAACATCGCAATCGAGTACAGCAAGAAGAAAGGCCATGAAGCCCTGCCGCCGGGCGAAGTGATCGCAAGGCTGAACAATCTTGTCCTCACGGAAATGACCACGGAACATTACCTTACGCTTGTCTATGCCGTGGCAAATCTGAACACCGGAGAGATCAAGGCCGCTCAGGCAGGCCATCCGCATCCTGTTGTCCAGCGGTCCGACGGGCGTATTGAAACGATTGGTGAGGGCGGCTTTCCCGTCGGACTGGTCCCCGATGCGCGGTATGAAGAGTTCGATCTGCGGCTGGAAGAGGGTGATCGCCTGCTGATTTGCTCCGATGGTGTGTCCGAATGCATGAATGAACAAGACGAACTCTTCGAGGATGAACGCCTTGTGGAATACATGCGCGACTGGAAGGAAAAGTCGGGCGCCGCCTTTCTCGACGGGTTGGTTTTTACACTGGATCGTTTTGCCGGGACGCGGGATTTTTCCGATGATGTCTCGGCGATCTTGTGGGAATATGGACCTAAGGCAATCTAGTGGGGCAGGCTTGTCGCCTTGCACCCGAGGCCGGGGAAGACTACGTGCAGGCCAATTCAAATGGTGAGTTGGACGCATGGCAAACTCTGAAAACGTCATCTGGGATGAACAGGTTCTTCCCTTCGAGCTTCGCAAGCCGGATTGCCGGGGTCGCATTGTCCGCCTCGACAGGACGGTGAACGATATCCTTTCGCAGCACAATTATCCGGCCGGCGTGGAATCTCTCGTATCCGAGATGGTCATCGTCACCGCGTTGCTGGGCAGCATGATCGAACCGAAATGGAAGCTGTCGTTGCAAGTGCAGACGGACGGCCCCGTTCGCATGATCGCGACGGATTTCATTGCGCCGGAAAATATCGAACAGCGCGCGATGATCAGGGCTTATGCTAGTTTTGACGAAGAGCGCCTGACGGACGCGCCGCCCTTCGAGCAGCTCGGCAAGGGGTATTTCGCCGTGATCATCGACCAGGGCAAGGGAGCCACCCCTTACAAAGCGCTGGCGGCTCTCGAGGGTAGCTCGATCGCCGAGGCCGCCGAGGCCTACTTTGCGGCATCCGAGCAGATAGCCACCAAGCTGGTGGTGGAACATGGCGAGACCCAACTGGCGGGCGGTGAGACTGGTTGGCGTGCGGCGGGGGTGATGATCCAGCATTTGCCCAAGTCTCTCAAGGAAGCCGGAGGCGACCCCTCAGAGGAGAAACAACAACGGGAGCATTCCCGGCGTGCTGATGAAGATTGGTCCCGGGTCAACATCCTGCTCGAAACCGTGGAGCACCTGGAGTTGATCGGTCCCTTCGTGTCGCCCCCTGACCTCATCTGGCGGCTTTTCCACGAGGAAGATGCGGCGGTCTACGAGCCGCTCAAGGTCATGTTCGGGTGTACCTGCTCTGAGGACAAGGTGCGCAACAGCCTTTCGATCTACGGGTCGAAGGATATCGAGAAGATGACGACCGACGAGGGCGTCGTGACAGCGGATTGCCAGTTCTGCAATGCGCACTATGAGCTGGCGCCCGAAACCGTCGGCAAAGAGGCCGGGTAGGTGCTGCCTGACCGCCTTTCGCAAATTGCGCTGGCGTTGAAACACCCCGGCCCCGTGTCGTCGGATTATGACCTCAACCCCGACGTGATCCCTGTTGAACACGGGGTGAAGAGCGAAGCCGCCGTGCTTTTTGCGATGATGGATGGCGCTGGTGAGCCAAAGGTGATTCTGACCAAACGCGCGCAGCACCTGCGCCATCACCCCGGCCAGATCGCCTTTCCTGGCGGAAAGATCGAGCAATGCGATAGCTCCCCTGAGGCGGCCGCGCTGCGCGAGGCGGAAGAAGAGATCGGGCTGCCGTCGACAAATGTCGAGATACTGGGGCAATTGCCGGAACACAGGACAGTGACAGGCTTTGCCGTGCGCCCTGTGCTAGGTTACGTTCGGGAATTCTTCGAGCCTCGGCTGGACGCCAACGAAGTCGAAGAGCTCATACTCGTCCCGCTGGATCACCTGCTCGATCCCAAGCGATATGCTGTACAGGGGCGCATGTTTCGCGGCGCGATCCGATATTACTATACCATTCCATTCGGGCCGCACTACGTTTGGGGCGCGACGGCGCGCATGACAATGGCCTTGGCTGAGCGAGTTTCGACGTGAGACGAATAGAGGGTTCCTGGTTGAAGAATGCCACGGCGCAAGCGCTGCTTTCCGCACTGGAGGCGGCGGGTTTCAAGGGCTATTTCGTGGGCGGCTGCGTGCGTAACGCGCTGCTCGGACTGCCTGTGACCGATCTTGACATTGCCACCAATGCCCGGCCTGAAACGGTCTTGGAGCTTGCCCGGAGTATCGGCTTCAAGCCCGTTCCCACGGGTATTGACCACGGCACCGTGACAGTTGTCGGCAAGGGTGAGCCGCTCGAAGTCACGACGTTTCGCAAGGATGTGGAGACGGATGGGCGGCATGCCGTCATCGCTTTTGCCGATACCCTCGAGGTGGATGCCGCGCGGCGCGATTTCAGGATGAACGCCATCTATGCAGATGCGCGGGGCGTGTTGCATGATCCGACGGGCGGGCTCGAAGACATCCAGGCGCGCAGGTTGGTTTTCGTCGGAAGGCCGGAGGCGCGAATCCGGGAGGACTACCTGCGCATTATCCGGCTCTACCGTTTCGCGGCGCAGCTGGGCTTCGGGGCGTGCGGGATCGATGCGCATGCTGCCCGGGCGGTGCGCCGTTTGAGCTATGGGCTGGGCCATGTCTCGACCGAGCGGAAAACAGCGGAGCTATTGAAGCTGCTCGCCGTTGTCTGCCCCATGGATGTGCTCAAGGCAATGGCGTCAGACGGTGTGCTCGCGCGCGTTCTGGGGCTTGTCGATTTGCCGCTCCTCGAGCGCTATCTTGGCAAGGAGAAGGACCTGCTTTCTCCGGATGCCATCGCGCGTCTGACCGTTCTGTTGATGCCGTCCGAAGCGCTGCCGCTGAGGCTCAGCAAGAAGGACCAGCGCTTCGCCGAGCAGCTCAGAAGCGCGGCCAGAGACGATAGCTCGCTTGGAGAGCTGGCCTATCGTCACGGCAAAAGGCTGGCCATGTCTGTCGGCGCGGCCCGTGCGGCCCTGCTGGAAGCCGACATGACCAGGGAAGATCTCGCGCTCATCGCCAAGGGTGAATGTGCGGTCTTTCCCGTCGCGGCGAAGGACCTCGCGCCGCACAGGGGCAAGGCACTGGGCATGGCCCTGGCGCGGCTTGAGCGCAGGTGGATCGAAAGCGGATTCGAGCTGGGCAAAGGCGCGTTGCTGTCCGGCCTTTCAGACGAGGAATGAGGCGAGCGTTTCGTCGTTCGTGATGTCGCGCGCCTGGAACCCGGCCTCGGCAAGCTTGTCGTGAAGCTTGGCGAAATTCGCGGCGTCGTCCGTTTCGATCCCGATCAGAACCGTCCCGAAATTGCGCGCGGACTTCTTGAGGTACTCGAAGCGCGTGATGTCGTCATGCGGCCCGAGAAAGCCGAGGAAATCCTTGAGCGCACCGGGGCGTTGGGGAAGGCGCAGGATGAAGTACTTCTTGAGGCCAGCATAGCGTTGGGCGCGCTCCTTCACTTCGGGAAGCCTTTCGAAGTCGAAGTTTCCCCCGGAGGTCACGCAAACAACTGTCTTGCCCTTTATGGCATCTTTCAGATCCTTGAGGGCATCGACGGCCAAGGCTCCTGCGGGCTCGAGCACGACGCCTTCGATGTTGAGCATCTCGACCAGCGTGGTGCAGAGGCGATCCTCGCTGATCTGGAGGTGCGTTTCGAGCTTGTAGCTCTTGAGCCGCTCGAAGGGTGCGGCCCCTATCCTGGCGACTGCGGCACCATCGACGAAGGTATCGACCGCCTCCAGCGCGACAGGCTTTCCGGCGAGCTGGGCTGCGGCAAGACAGGCGCCGCCGGCGGGCTCGACGAAACAGTATCGGCAGGCATCCTCGAAATAGGAGGTGACCCCGGCTGCAAGGCCGCCGCCGCCGACGGGCAGGACAAGCAGCTCGGGCGCGGCCCCCAGTTGCTGTTCGATCTCGGCGGCCACGGTAGACTGTCCCGCGATCACATCTGGCGCATCGAAAGGCGGCAGGAAAACGGCCTTGTTTTCAGTGCAATAGCTCTGTGCGGCGTGAAGCGTCTCGTCGAAATAGTCGCCGATGAGCTCGATCTCGATCAGGTCTCCGCCGAAGGTCTTGGTCTTGAGGATCTTCTGGCTCGGCGTGGTTACCGGCATGAAAATGCGCCCCTTCACGCCGAAATGCTTGCACATGAAGGCGACGCCCTGCGCGTGGTTTCCGGCGCTGGCACAGACGAAAAGCGGCGGCGTCTTGGCGGCCTCGATCGCGTTTTTCATGGCGTTGTAGGCGCCGCGGATCTTGTAGGAGCGGACCGGGGTCAGGTCCTCTCGCTTGAGATAGATCTCGGCACCATAAGCCTCGCTCAGATGGGCGTTGCGTTGCAGCGGCGTCGGGTCGAAGACACCGCGCAGGGCATCTGCGATATTGCGTGATTTGTCTTTGAAACTGTCCATTCGGCATTCATCGGGCACAGGCCCCTTGTTGGCAAGGGCTTTGCCTTGCAGCGCGGTGCAAAACGGGCTACCTCGCAGCGAAACGAGATAAGAAGGAATTCAAGATGTCTGCGCCCAAGAAAGTCGTGCTTGCCTATTCGGGTGGTCTGGATACGTCGATCATCCTCAAGTGGCTGCAAACCGAGTATGGCTGTGAAGTCGTCACCTTCACCGCCGATCTGGGCCAGGGCGAGGAGCTGGAGCCGGCGCGCAAGAAGGCCGAGATGATGGGTGTGACGGACATCTATATCGAGGATCTGCGCGAGGAGTTCGTGCGCGATTTCGTCTTCCCGATGTTCCGCGCGAATGCCGTCTATGAAGGGCTCTACCTGCTGGGCACGTCGATCGCGCGGCCCCTTATTTCCAAGCGTCTCGTGGAGATCGCCGAGGAGACCGGCGCGGATGCGATCGCTCATGGCGCGACGGGCAAGGGCAACGACCAGGTGCGCTTCGAGCTGGCGGCCTATGCGCTCAACCCCGATATCAGGGTGATCGCGCCCTGGCGCGAATGGGACCTGACAAGCCGCACGAAGCTCATCGAGTTCGCCGAACAGCACCAGATCCAGATCGCCAAGGACAAGCGCGGCGAGGCGCCCTTCTCGGTGGATGCGAACCTGCTGCACACGTCGAGCGAAGGCAAGGTTCTGGAAGACCCGGCCGAGGCTGCGCCGGACTATGTCTATCAGCGCACGGTCAGCCCCGAGGAGGCCCCGAGCGAGCCCGAGTTCATCGAGATCGGCTTTGAAAAGGGTGATGCGGTGAGCATCGACGGCGAGGCGCTCAGCCCGGCCAACATACTGACAAGGCTCAATGAACTGGGCGGCAAGCATGGTATCGGGCGGCTCGATTTCGTCGAGAACCGCTTCGTCGGGATGAAGAGCCGCGGCATCTACGAAACGCCCGGCGGCACCGTGCTTCTCGAGGCGCATCGCGGGATCGAGCAGATTACGCTCGATTCGGGCGCGGGGCACCTGAAAGACAGCCTGATGCCGCGTTATGCGGAGCTGATCTATAACGGGTTCTGGTTCAGCCCCGAGCGCGAGATGCTCCAGGCGGCGATCGACCGCAGCCAGGAGCATGTCACCGGCACGGTGCGGCTCAAGCTCTACAAGGGCAGCACCACATGCGTTGCCCGCTGGTCCGACCATTCGCTCTATTCCGAGGCGCATGTGACCTTCGAGGATGATGCGGGGGCATACGATCAGCAGGATGCCAAGGGATTCATCCAGCTCAATGCGCTCAGGCTCAAGCTTCTGGCGGCGCGGGACCGGCGTCTGAAGTAAGGGTTTAGGGGCAAAAAAATCCAATTCTTTCAAGCGGGTATGTGCAGGATAGCACATGCCCGTTTGCTTTTGGTGAGGGGTGCGTTTTGCCGCGTTAACCATTTTGGAGGGGCGAAAAGAGGGGGGTGACATCCTGTACACCCCCCTAGTGCACCCCTCTAGTACACCGGATGCGCGGCCTGCGCGTTAGGAGAAAATTGATTAACGGGGCGCACGGTGCCTGCCGCAAAGTCAGCCGCGCATCGCGCGCTTGCGGCTGGCATAAGAGTGGCGGAGCACTTGCGGGAGACGGACGATGGAAGAGATGGCGGCAGGACTGTCGAAGGGCCTCGAAGGCCGGAGCTTTGACGGCTCGCTCAAGTTCGACTGCGGCGACGAGGGCGTCATCGTCGTCGCGGGCGGCGCGGCCGACACGCGGGACCGCGAGACGGATTGCACCATCCGGATGAGCCGGCCGAACCTGGAGAAGCTCCTGGCAGGCAAGCTGAATCCGATGACCGGCGTCATGACCGGGAAGCTGAAAGTTTCGGGTGACATGGGCGTGGCGATGAAACTGGCGCAACTGCTCTGACGCGCCCCCTCGCCGCGCGCCCGCCCGCCCACCCCGCGCGGCGAGGGGGCGCTTCGCGAATGGGCAGCGCGGCGCGCTTGGCAAGAAAATGGGTCAGGGTGTCAGCTTGATCGCGGTGAGGCGCTCGTAGATCGGCATGGCTGCGTCGAGCAGGCGGCGCTGGCCTGCCTCTTCGAGATCCTGGAGCGCGCCTTCGGGGCCGGCGAATCCTGTCGAGCGATGCACCGCGCCATACCAGTGCGGGGCCCAGGCGCCATCGGCGGGGTGACCGCCGGCGGGCCAGGAGAGCATGGCAGGATCGAAGGGCAGGCCGAGGGCTGTGCAGAGCGCCCGGAGCATGGCTTCGGGGCTTGCGCGGATGTCGGCGCTGTCGATAATGATCGGCTCTTCCCCGGCGGCGCGGCGCTGCTCGACGAGCTCGATCTGCTGGGAGAAGCCGATATCGGCGAGGCCGAAGCCTGAATATTTCGCGCCGAAGCTGGCGATCACGCGGGCGGGATGACGGATCAGGAAGACATTCGTGACCGAATTCATCCAGTCGCGCGGGATGCCTGCGATCATGTGCTGGCACATGTGTTTCTGGTAGTGGTGCTTGGCGCGCGGTGCGACGAGGCCGCGCGCGACCTCGGCCGCGTCTTGCGGCTGGGAGGCGAGCACGTCTGCGCGCATCGGGTGATCAAGGCCTGTGGCGGCGAGATAGGCGGCGTAGAAGGGCTCATCGACCACGTCGAAATCGGCGCGCGCGCCGAAACTGTACATCATCGCCGTGGAGAGGTTCCGCGGGCCGGACCACATGGCGATTTTCACTGGCTTGGTCATGTGCTCTCCCGTTTTCGTGCTGTCACGATGTGTAACCTCTTTGTGAGAGGTGTCTACAGGCCCGTTTGTCGGCGCTAGGGTGGTCTTGAGAAAAGAGGAGACTGTCTCATGACGGGTAGGATGAACGATTTGAAGATGCTGATGCTGACGGCGCTGATTGCCGTCGGATTCGCGCTGTGCGGCGGAAAGGCGCAGGCCGGCCCCAAGGAGGAGCTTGTCGTCGCCGGCGGGTGTTTCTGGTGTGTCGAGGCGGATTTCGAGAAGGTGCCGGGGGTGATCTCGGCGGTGTCGGGATATGCCGGGGGTGACGTGGCCAACCCGACCTACAAGCAGGTCGTGCGTGGCGGCACGGGGCATTACGAGGTGGTCCGGATCACCTTTGATACGGGCCGCGTGAGCCGCGAAGAGATCCTGCACAAGTTCATGCGGTCGATCGACCCGACCGATGGGGGCGGGCAGTTCTGCGACCGTGGGCAGAGCTATGCCACGGCGATATTCCATGAAAGCCCGGCGCAGAAGGCGGCCGCCGATAGGGCCGTCAAGGACGCGCAGGGCGTTCTGGGCCAGCCGATCAAGACGAAGATCCTGCCGCTCGAGGCGTTCTACGAGGCGGAAGACTATCACCAGGATTATTACAAGAGCCAGAAGCTGGTGCTCACGCGGGCGGGGCCCAAGACACGGGCGAAGGCCTATGATTTCTACCGCAACGCATGTGGGCGCGATGCACGGGTGAAGGCGCTTTGGGGCAGTGCTGCGCCTTTCGCGGGGTGATTTCGAATTTGCTGCGCAAATCCGACGAAGGCGAGGGGCGCTGCCCCTCGCGCTCCCCGGGATATTTAGGGTCAGGACCCTAAGGCAAGAAAAAAGGGTCAGCTTGCCGCGTTCATGAAGGCGTCCGTTTCGGCGCGCGAGGGGATGGCATCGGCTGTCCCTTTTCGCGTCACTTTGAGGGCCGAGGCGGCGGCGGCGAGGCGCAGGGCGGCTTCGAGCGGCTGGCCTTCGTGGAGGGCGGCGGCGAGATAGCCTGTGAAGGTGTCGCCTGCGCCTGTGGTGTCGATGGTTTCGGCAGGGAAGGCAGCGAAGCGAATCTCGCCTGCGGTGGTGATGGCGCGTCCGCCCTGGGCACCTTCGGTGACGATGACCGTTTCGGGGCCGAGCGCGTCGGGATTTAGCCCCGTAGCGGCCTTGAGCTGCGCGAGCTCGACGGCGTTGAGCACGAGGATATCCGTCAGCGGGAGGAGTGCTGCGGTGGCTTTCGGCTCGAAGGGCGCGGCGGCGTAGAGCACTTCGAGGCCCTTTTCGCGGGCGCGCTGCGCGGCTTGGGGGGCGGCGTTCGTCTCGTTTTGCAACAGCAGCATATCGCCGGGTGCGGCGCTGGCGAGGGCCGATTCGAGCCTTTTCAGAGACTGTTTCATGTTCGCGCCGGGAAAGACGGTGATGGCGTTTTCGCCCGCAGGATCGACATTGATGATGGCGTGGGCCGTGAGGGCATCGACCCCTGCTATGTGATCTGTCCCGACGCCGAGCGCGCGCAGGCGGGCGGTGGCCCAGGCACCATCGGGGCCGACCGCGCCGATATGCACGACGCGCGCGCCGGCCTGCGCGGCGGCGACCGAGATATTCGCGCCCTTGCCGCCGAGGCCTGTGCTGTGGCTCTCGGCCAGGATGGTCTCGCCCGGCGCTGGCAGGTGCGGGACCTGGTAGAAATGATCGAGGTTGATCGAGCCGAGGTTGTAGAGGGTCATCGCGTCAGCCGACCTTGCAGGCCGCCAGAACGGCCATGTTGACGATGTCGTTCACCGTGCTGACCGTCGAGCAGATCTGGATGCTTTCGTCGATGCCTGCGAGGATCGGGCCGATGACCGTGGCGCCAGCCATTTCCTGCATGAGCTTGGTGGAGATCGAGGCGGAGTGCCGCGCGGGGACGACGAGGATATTGGCGGGGCCGGTGAGGCGCGAGAAGGGGTAGCTTGCCTGCGCCTGCGCGTTGAGGGCGACGTCGACTGTCATCTCGCCTTCGAACTCGAACTGCGCGCCGCGCGCTTCGAGCACGGTCGGCGCGAGGTGCATCTTCTCGGCGCGTTCGGAGCGGGGGTAGCCGAAGGTGGAGAAGCTGACGAAGGCGACGCGCGGCTCAAGGCCGAGGTGGCGGGCGACGTCGGCGGAGCGTTCGGCGATTGTCGCGAGGTCTTCCTGGTCGGGCCATTCATGCACCAGCGTGTCGCCGACGAGGACGATCTTGCCCCGATGCAGCAGCGCCGTGACGCCGACGGCCCCGGCCTTCGCATTGGCGTCGAAGACCATGTTGATCCGCTGCATGACATGGGCGGATTTGCGTGTTGCGCCAGTGACCAGCCCATCGCCATGGCCATGCGCAAGCATGAGCGCGGAGAAGACGTGACGGTCGCGCGCGGCGAGGCGGTGCACATCGTGACGGTCGAAGCCCTGGCGCTGGAGGCGTTTGTAGAGGAGGGCCTTGTAGGTGCCGAGATGGGGCGTGTTGGCGGCGTTGACGATCTCGAGTTCACCCACGGCATCGCCGAGCCCCTCGGCAGCAAGCTTGGCTTTGACGTCTTCCTCGCGGCCCACGACGATGGACTGGCCCATGCCGTTGCGCGTGTATTGAACGGCGGCGCGAAGCACGCGGGGATCATCGCCCTCGGCGAAGATCATGCGGGCCTGGTTCTGCCGCGCGCGGGCGTTGAGGCTGCGCAGGATCGAGGCGGTCGGGTCCATCCGGGACTTCAGCGAGAGCTCGTAGGCGTCCATGTCGACGATGGGCCGGCGGGCGACGCCGGTGTCCATCCCGGCCTTGGCGACGGCAGGGGGGACGACATGGATGAGCCGCGGGTCGAAGGGTGTCGGGATGATGTAGTCGCGCCCGAAGGTGAGCTTCTTGCCATAGGCCATGGCGACCTCGTCGGGCACGTCCTGCCGCGCGAGCCTTGCCAGCGCCTCGGCACAGGCGATCTTCATCTCGTCGTTGATGGCGCGGGCGTGAATGTCGAGCGCGCCGCGGAAGAGATAGGGAAAGCCGAGGACGTTGTTGACCTGGTTGGGATAGTCCGAGCGGCCCGTGGCGACGATCACGTCCTCGCGGACGGCATGGGCCTCCTCGGGGGTGATCTCGGGGTCGGGGTTGGCCATGGCGAAGATGACGGCGTTGGCGCCCATGGACGCGACCATCTCGGGCGTGACCGCGCCCTTGACCGACACGCCGAGGAAGACATCGCAGCCCTCCATCGCTTCGCCGAGCGTGCGCGCCTCGGTGTTCGCCGCATGGGCCGATTTCCACTGGTTCATGCCCTCTTCGCGGCCCTGGTGGATCACGCCTTTGGTATCGCACAGGATGCAGTTGTCATGCCGCGCGCCCATGGCCTTGATGAGCTCGATACAGGCGATGCCCGCCGCGCCCGCGCCGTTGACGACGATCTTGACCTCCTCGATGGACTTGCCGGAGATCTGCAGCGCGTTGATGAGGCCGGCGGCGCAGATCACGGCCGTGCCGTGCTGGTCATCGTGGAAGACGGGGATGTCCATCTCCTCCTTGAGCGTCTGCTCGATGATGAAACATTCGGGCGCCTTGATGTCCTCGAGGTTCACGCCGCCGAAGGTCGGCCCCATGAGCCGGACCGCCTTGATGAATTCGTCGGGGTCTTCCGTGTCCAGCTCGATGTCGATCGAGTTCACATCGGCGAAGCGCTTGAAGAGCACGGACTTGCCCTCCATCACCGGCTTGGAGCCGAGCGCGCCGAGATTGCCGAGGCCGAGCACGGCGGTGCCGTTGGAGATCACGGCGACGAGATTGCCCTTGTTGGTGTAGTCATAGGCCGTCTCGGGATTGGCATGGATCTCCTCGCAGGGCACGGCAACGCCGGGCGAATAAGCCAAGCTCAGGTCTCGCTGCGTCGTCATCGGCACGGTGGCCTGCACCTCCCATTTGCCGGGGGTCGGCTCGATATGGAAGGTGAGGGCGTCTTCGCGGGAGTATTTGTTGTTGGACATGTTGGATTACTATTTCCGTTTTCTTGGCACGTGTTTTTCGAGTTTGGGCATTTGCCGCTTCATGAATTCGTCAAAGAGGGGCACTGTGAATGCCGTTTCGCCATGTCTTTGGCTCCAGATCATTCCGAGTGATATCAGCTGCGCGCGCGTTGTCGAAACCTGGCTCGGTTCGCAGCCAAGCGTCGATGCGATTTCACCGGTCGCATGCGGCCCGGGTCCGAGTTCTGCCATGGCGCGCAGGTATTTTTGTTGCACTGGCTTGCAGCGGTCGAAGCGCACGCGAAAGAAGTTTTCGTCGAGATGCGTTACAAGCTGGCCTTCCGCGTTTCGCACGTCGCGCACGCTGATCGGAGATTGGCCCGCTTGCTTCCAGACATGATCGCCCCAGACCTGGAGAAAATAGGGGTAATTTCGGGACCTCTCGAGGATGAGATTCACGGCGGCGTCCTCGAATTCGACGCCTTCTCGTTGCGCAGGGCCGCGCAACGCCTCGTCGGCAGCAAGATCACTGAGCGAGCCGACTTCGGGAAACTCGTACAGCCTTTCGGCATAGGATTTGGCGTCACCGGCCAATTTGGCAATCTGCGGCAACCCTGCTCCGAAAAAGAGAAAAGGGAGCGACCTCTGTGCGGCATCGTGACAGGTCACCGTGATGGCTGCCAGTTCCTCGGGCTTGAGGTACTGCACTTCATCCACGAACAAGGCGATGTTACGATCGGCCGCCTTGGCTGCGGTGAGGACATATCTCATCATCTCGGAGAAATCGGTTTCGAAGTCGCCTGTTTCTGCAAGGCCGCGATGGGGAGTCGCGCCGAACTCGAAGCCTTCGTAGGACAGTTTGAATATGGACGCGAAGTTACGCAACGCGGCCCCGGCCAGGTCAAGCTGCCGACGCAGCTTTTCCTGTGTCGAGAGTCTCAGCAGAATTCTCTTGAGCTCAGGCAAACACCGTTGGGCGAAATCTCCGTTTTCCGGGGCTTCGATTTTTATCGTGAAGTAATTCGCATCTTCGGCCTTGTTGAAGATATTGTTGAGAAGAACCGTCTTGCCAACGCCCCTGAGCCCCAGAAGCATCTGGGAGCGGCCGGAGCGGCCTGTTTGCACCCGCTTCAGCGCGGTATCGGCCGATCTCAGGATGTCGTCGCGCCCAGCGAGCACGAGCGGTGGTGTTCCCGCACCGGGCGTATAGGGGTTTATGACATGATCCATCTCGACGTGGTAAAAATTATCAAGTTTAATTGCAACCCAAATAACTTTGATAACTTTCTTGACGCGTACCAAGCGACTTTCGCCTTTCGCGGCTTTGTGCCTGCCGTTAGTTTGAGCCGAAACATTCGGGGGGATGCAGTCCGTGACGTCAGCCAAGTCAGCCGTGACGCCGATGATGGCGCAGTATCTGGAGATCAAGGGGCGCTATCCACAAGCGCTCCTGTTCTACCGGATGGGCGACTTTTACGAGCTGTTCTTCGACGATGCCGTCGCCGCCGCCGAGGCGCTGGACATTGCCCTGACCAAGCGGGGCAAGCACGCGGGCGAGGATATCCCGATGTGCGGCGTGCCGCATCACTCGGCGGAGAACTACCTGCTGACGCTCATTCGCAAGGGCTTTCGCGTGGCCGTCTGCGAGCAGATGGAAAGCCCCGAGGAGGCGAAGAAGCGCGGCTCCAAGTCGGTCGTGCAGCGCGATGTCGTCCGGCTGGTCACGCCCGGAACGCTGAGCGAGGAGACCCTGCTGGACGCGCGGCGGCACAATTTCCTGGCCGCCTATTCGGAGATCAGGGGTGAGGCGGGGCTGGCCTGGATCGACATGTCGACGGGGGATTTCCGGGTGATGCCCTGCGCGCGCGTGCGCCTCGGGCCGGAGCTGGCGCGGCTTGGGCCGAGCGAGATCATCTTCACTGATGCGCAGCGCGAAGAGCTGGGCGAGATCGCCGGGGAGCAGGGCGTGTCCGTGAGCGAGCTTGGCAAGGCGAGTTTCGACAGCGAAGGCGCGGCGAAGCGGCTTTGTTCGTTTTTCGAGGTGGAGACGCTGGAGGCCTTCGGGCAGTTCTCCCGCGCGGAAATCTCGGCTCTGGGCGCGGTGCTCGACTATCTCGAGATCACGCAGAAGGGCAGGCTTCCGCTCTTGCAGCCACCGGTGCGCGAGGCGCTGGGCGGAACCATGCAGATCGACGCAGCCACGCGGCGCAACCTCGAGCTGACCCAAGGGATGCAGGGCGGGCGCGCAGGCTCGCTTCTGGGCGCGATCGACCGGACCTTGACGGCCCCCGGCGCGCGGCTTCTGGAGCGGCGGCTCTCTTCTCCTTCCTGCGACGGCAAGGTGATCGCCAAGCGGCTCGACGCGGTGGCGCGCGGCGCGGAAGATTCGAGCCTTTTGGGCCGGGTTAGAGACGTTCTGCGCCATGTGCCCGACATGGACCGCGCGCTTTCGCGGCTGGGGCTGGAGCGCGGCGGGCCGCGCGACATCGCGGCCATTCGCAATGGGCTCGAGCGGGCTGAGGAGCTGGGCGCGGCGCTTGGCCTGATGGATCTGCCCGCGCTTCTGGGTGAGGCGGCGGCGCGTTTGCAGGGGCATGAGGCGCTGACGGAGCTGCTGGGCCGCGCGCTCGTGGCCGAGCCGCCGCTTCTGGCGCGTGATGGCGGCTTCGCGGCGGAAGGTTATGACAAGGAACTCGACGAGTGCCGCCGCCTGCGCGACGAGGGGCGCGGCGTGATCGCGCAGATGCAGCGGAGCTATGTCGAGCAGACCGGCATCAACGCGCTCAAGATCAAGCACAACAACGTGCTGGGCTATTTCGTGGAAGTCACGGCGACCCATGCGGAGAAGATGCTCGCCGCGCCGCTCAACGAGACCTTCAAGCACCGCCAGACCACGGCCAACCAGGTCCGCTTCACGACGGTGGAGCTGAGCGAGATGGAAACGCGGATCCTGAACGCGGGCGGGCGGGCCGTGCAGATCGAGCAGCGGATATTCGCGGAGCTGCGCGGGGCGATCCTCGAGGCGCAGGAGGCGGTTTTCGCCGCAACCGGCGCGCTGGCGGAGATCGACCTCGCCATGGCGCTGGCGACGATCGCGCGCGAGGAAGATTGGACGCGGCCACAGGTGGACGAGAGCCGCAGGCTCGAGATCGACGGGGGGCGGCATCCCGTCGTCGAGCAGGCGCTACGCGTGCAGGGCAGCGAAGGGTTCGTCCCGAACGACTGCGCGCTGACCGAGAAGGACAGCCTGTGGCTTCTCACCGGGCCGAACATGGCCGGTAAATCGACCTTCCTGCGGCAGAACGCGCTCATTGCGGTGCTGGCGCAGATGGGCAGCTTCGTGCCTGCCAAGGCGGCGCATGTCGGCATCGTCAGCCAGCTCTTCAGCCGCGTGGGCGCGAGCGATGATCTGGCGCGTGGGCGCTCGACCTTCATGGTCGAGATGGTGGAGACGGCGGCGATCCTCAACCAGGCCGATGACCGCGCGCTCGTGATCCTCGACGAGATCGGGCGCGGCACGGCGACCTACGATGGCCTGTCCATCGCCTGGGCGACGCTGGAGCATCTGCACGAGGTCAACGGCTGCCGCGCGCTTTTCGCCACGCATTACCACGAGATGACGCGGCTCAGCGAGAAGCTGGACCGCTGCTCGAACGCGACCGTCATGGTCAAGGAGTGGGAGGGGGCCATCATCTTCCTGCACGAGGTGCGCAAGGGCGTGGCCGACCGCTCCTATGGCGTGCAGGTGGCCAAGCTGGCGGGGCTGCCCGACAGCGTGATCGCGCGGGCGCGCGTCGTGCTAGATGCGCTGGAAAAGGGCGAGCGGGAGAGCGGACAGGCGAAGGCGGTGATCGACGATCTGCCGCTTTTCTCGGCCACGCCCGCGCCGCAGCCTGCCCCCGCCAAATCAAGCGAAATCGAGACTGAACTTGCACAAGTCTACCCGGATGAGATGACCCCGCGCGAGGCGCTGCAAGTTCTCTATGACCTGAAAGCCAAGCTGGGAGAGTGAGATGACGACATCGGTATACATGCACGAGGACTGCAAGAAGCATGTCACGCCCGACGGGCACCCCGAGCGCGTGGAGCGCATGGGCGCGGTCGAAAGCGCGCTTGAGGGGCTCTCCGTGACGCAGCGTGAAGCGCCCATGGGCACGGTGGATGACGTGCTCCTGTGCCATCCGGAGCGCTACTACGAATATATCGCCGGCCACGGGGCCGGCCAGCTCGACGCAGATACGCATATGTCGCAGGACTCCTACCTTGCGACGATGCGCGCCGTGGGAGGGGCACTCGCAGCCGTGGATGAAGTGATGGACGGGAAGGCGAGCAACGCCTTCGTCGCGACGCGCCCGCCGGGGCACCACGCGGAGCGCGCAAAGCCGATGGGCTTTTGCCTCTTCGGGCATGTGGCGATCGCGGCGAAGCATCTTCTGGAGCGCCATGGGCTGAGCCGCGTGGCCGTTGTGGATTTTGACGTGCACCATGGCAACGGCACGCAGGACCTGCTTTGGGACGAAGCGCGCACGCTCTTCATCACCTCGCAGCAGGTTCCGCACTGGCCGGGAACAGGCGAGCGTAGCGAAAAAGGCGCGTATGACAATGTCATGAACATCCCCCTCAAGCCGAAGACGGACGGGGCGGTCATGCGCAAGGCTTATGAAGAAGAGGTATTCCCCGCGCTGCAAAAGTTCGCGCCCGAGTTTCTTCTGGTTTCGGCCGGTTTCGATTCGCATGCGGATGATCCGCTGGCAGACCTCGCTTGGGTCGAGGATGATTTCCGCTGGCTGACGGATAAGCTCTGTGACCTGGCTGACACGCATTGCGGCGGCAAGCTCGTTTCGGTTCTTGAAGGGGGGTATGACCTCGCATCGCTGGGCCGCTCCGTTCGGGCGCATGTGGATGTGCTCGCGGCGCGGGGTTAAGCTGGGATGCCGATGCCTTATACCTACCGCCATTCAAGCGAGGAATGGCGCGGGTTTCTGAAGAGGGTGCGGGCGCGGACACTCATCGAAAGCGACAACGTGATCTACACGGCGTTGCAGGGCCTGTTTCGGGCTTTTCGGGCCAGAACAGAGCCACATCTCGTGCTGGAGTTCGGCGATACGCTGCCTGCGGTGATGCGCGCTATTCTCGTTGCGGACTGGAAGTTGGACGCGCCATGTCAACCCTGGGTCACGCCTCCAGAGATCGAGCAGGAGGTCAGGGCTTTCAGGCAGGCGCATAACTTTGCGCCCGTCGGCATTCTTGATGATCTCATTCCGGAAGTGCGCGCGGAGATGAACGGTAAGGCCTTCGAGCGCGTGATGGCGCGCATGCCGTCCGAGGCGCAGCGATTGTGGCGGCTCGGTGCGTGACGGTCAGGTGATCGCCTTCAGATCGGCAAAGAGCGCCTCGGTCATTTCCTGCGCGTGGTCGAGGCGCGCGCGGGGCATCTCGGGGTGCTCCACCTTGATGAGAGTCTCGTAGGCGATGAAGTAGGGCAGGAAGCCGTTCGTCTCGGTCTCCGAGAGCGAAAACGTCTCTGCATAGGCCTCAAACGCCTCTTCATCGACACCGAAGCGGCGCTTGCCGGAGGGCAGCATTCCCCGGCGCGCCATGTGGACGAGCGCGCGGGCGATATCCTTGTAGAGCGGGGCATGGCCCGTGCCGCCAAGGTCGATCCCCGTGAGCGTTTTGCCATCCCAGAAAAGATTGTTGAGGTGAAAGTCACCGTGCGCAAGGACGACGCGCCATTCGGGCAGGTCGATCTGGCGGTAGAGCTTTTTCATCTTCTGCAAGACGCGGGCCTCGGCCTCCCGCAAAGCTTCGTGCGGCTGGCGGGCGGCGGCCTCCTCGGCCCAGCGGCGCCAGGGGCGGCGGTTGGGCGCGCGCAGCTCTTCGGTGGGCGCGGTGTATTTGCGCAGCCAGTCGGCGGAGAGGGCGATGAGCGGCGCGCGCTCGGCGGCCTCGATGCGCCAGAGGTGAGAGAGCAGTCCTTCGCCCGACGCGCGCGCGGTGACCATCAACCCTTCGGCGTCACTGAAGGCGAGGGGCTTCGGCGTCGTGAGCGGCGGCGCGCTCATGTGCTCCCAGGCGCGGGTGAGCTCGCCCCATTCGCGGGCGAGGTCTTCCCTTGAAGCCTCCGAAAGCGCCAGCCGGAAGGCGGCCTGCCGGCCCTCCAGCGCGCCGCGGAAGACGGCATGGCGCTCCGGCACGATGTGCAGGGCGTCTCCGATGGAATGGTCCCGCCCCCTCAGCGCGGTGGTTGCGGCGTGTTCAAGCGCGCCCTGCGCGACGCGGGCGGCTTCGGGGTAGAGGTCCAGATTGCTTTTCTCGATCCGTGACATGGCCCGAGCGTAAGCCGCGCGCGAGGGGAATTGAACCCACTATCGCGCGGCTGTAAGGTCGGGCGGAACACAGTCTGGAGAGTGCGATGAGCGAGACGAGCGAGACACCTGTGGAGGAGATGAGCTTCGAGACGGCCATGGCCGAGCTTGAGAAAGTCGTCGGCCAGCTCGAGCACGGTGACGTGCCCCTGGAAGATTCGATCGCACTCTACGAGCGCGGCGCGAAGCTCAAGGCGCATTGCGCCAGGAAGCTCAAGGATGCCGAGGAGAAGGTCGCCGCGATCACGCTTGATGGCGATGGCAATCCGACGGGGACGACACCGCTCGATGTCGAGTGATACGCCCGGATTCGAGGCGGCGCTGGGCCGGGCGAGGGCGCTGACGGAGGAGCTTTCGGGGCGTGCGTTTTCATCGCCTGACAGCGCAGCGCACGAGGCCCTACTGGACGCGATGCGCTATGCACTCAGCGGCGGCAAGGCGCTCAGGGCCTTCCTGGCGCTGGAGAGCGCGCGGCTGCATGGGCAGGATGAAGCTGCGGCGGCGCAGGCGGCCTTTGCCGTGGAGTGCATCCATGCCTATTCGCTGATCCATGATGACTTGCCTTGCATGGACGATGATGACCTCCGGCGCGGCAAGCCGACCGTTCATCGCAAGTGGGACGAGGCCACGGCCGTTCTGGCCGGGGATGCCTTGCAGGCTGCTGCCTTCGAGGCGCTTTGTCACCCGTCGCTTGGCGCGCGGGCGGTGCCGCTGATCCGGAGGCTGGCCGAGGCCTCGGGGCATGGCGGAATGGTTGGTGGGCAAATGATGGATATTGCCGCCGAGAGCGCCGAGTCGCCCCTGACGGTGCAGGGCATCGAGGCGGTTCAGCGGCGCAAGACAGGCGCGCTCATCCGTTGGAGTGCGAGTGCAGGCGCGGTGATGGCCGGGGAGGAGGCGGAGCCGCTGCTGCGCTATGGCGCGGCGCTCGGGCTGGCCTTCCAGATCGCCGATGACATCCTCGACGTGGAGGGCGACGCCGCCGTGACGGGCAAGGCCGTGAACAAGGACGCGGAGGCCGGAAAGGCGACTTTTGTCTCGCTTCTGGGCCTCGATGCGGCAAAACACCGGGCGGCGGGCCTTGTAGACGAGGCCTGCGAGGCCCTATCTCGGTATGGTGATGACGCCGAGAGCTTGCGGGAAGCGGCGCGCTTCGTTATCTCGCGCGAAAAGTAACAGCAGCCAGCCGAAAGGCCCGCCATGGCCGACAGACCAGAAACTCCCCTGCTCGACGGTGTGAAAGCGCCGGGCGACATGAAACGTCTGAGCGACGGCGAGCTGGCGCAGCTGGCAAGCGAATTGCGCCAGGAGACGATCTCCGCCGTGTCGGAGACCGGTGGGCACCTTGGCGCGGGGCTTGGCGTGGTCGAGCTGACCGTGGCCCTGCACGCGGTGTTCGATGCGCCCAAGGACAAGATCATCTGGGATGTCTCGCACCAGAGCTACCCCCACAAGATCCTGACAGGGAGGCGCGACCGCATCCGCACGCTGCGCCAGCGCGGCGGGCTCTCGGGCTTCACCAAGCGCAGTGAAAGCCCCTATGACCCCTTCGGCGCGGCGCATAGCTCGACCTCGATCAGCGCGGCGCTGGGCTTTGCCGTGGCGCGCGACCTTGGCGGGAACTGCCCCGAGGGGCTGGGCGACGCGGTTGCCGTGATCGGCGATGGAGCGATGAGCGCGGGCATGGCCTTCGAGGCGATGAACAATGCCGGGCATCTTGGCAAGCGGCTCTTCGTCATCCTCAACGACAACGATATGAGCATCGCCCCACCCGTGGGGGCGCTTTCGGGCTATCTCAACCGGCTCTATGCCGAGGAGCCCTTCCAGGAGCTCAAGGCCGCCGCAAAGGGCGCGGTGAGCCTCATGCCGCCTTTCTTCCAGGAGGGCGCCAAGCGCGCCAAGGAGATGCTCAAGGGCATGACCGTGGGCGGCACGCTCTTCGAGGAACTGGGGTTTTCCTATATCGGGCCGATCGACGGGCATGACATGGAGCAGCTCCTGCCGCTTCTGCGCACGGTCAAGGCGCGGGCGACGGGGCCGATCCTCATTCATGCGATCACGAAGAAGGGCAAGGGCTATCGCCCCGCCGAGGAAAGCAATGACGGCGGCCACGCGACGGCGAAGTTCGACGTGGTCACCGGCAAGCAGAAGAAGAGCCCGAGCAACGCGCCGAGCTATACCAGCGTCTTCGGCCAGGAGCTTGCGAGGCTGGCGGCGGAAGATGACAAGATCTGCGCGATCACCGCGGCGATGCCGGGGGGGACCGGGCTCGACCTCATGGCCGAGCGCTACCCGAGCCGCTGCTTCGATGTAAGCATCGCCGAGCAGCATGGCGTGACCTTCTGCGGCGGGCTCGCGGCGGGCGGCATGAAGCCCTTCTGCGCGATCTATTCCACCTTCCTGCAACGCGGCTATGACCAGGTTGTCCATGACGTGGCGCTGCAGAACCTGCCGGTGCGCTTCGCGATCGACCGCGCGGGGCTTGTCGGCGCGGATGGCGCGACACATGCGGGAAGTTTCGACATCTGCTACATGGCGACGCTGCCCAACATGGTCGTCATGGCGGCGGCGGACGAGGCCGAGCTCAAGCACATGGTCGCCACGGCGGCGGCGCATGACAGCGGGCCGATCGCCTTCCGCTATCCGCGCGGCGAGGGCGTGGGCGTCGAGCTGCCCGAGCACGGCGAGGTGCTGGAGATCGGCAAGGGGCGGACGATCCGTGAGGGAAGCCGCGTGGCGCTGCTGTCTCTCGGAACGCGCCTTGCGGAGGCCGAAAAGGCCGCCGAGAAGCTGAGCGCGCGCGGGATAGAGGCCAGCGTGGCCGATGCCCGCTTCGCCAAGCCGCTCGACAAGGAGATGATCCTGCGCCTGGCGCGGACCCACGAGGCGCTGATCACCATCGAGGAAGGCTCGGTCGGCGGCTTCGGCAGCCATGTCGCGCAGCTTTTGGCCGAGGAGGGCGCGTTCGACGCAGGGCTCAAGTTCCGCTCGATGGTCCTGCCCGACTGGTTCATCGACCAAGGCTCGCCCGCCGAGATGTATAAAGAGGCAGGGCTTCAGGCGACGGATATCGAGGCCAAGGCTCTCGAGGCGCTGGGCATTGCGCAGATCGCCGGGAAGCGGGCTTGAGGTCTGGGCCGGAGCCGGAATTTTTCAAAAATTCCGGGCCGTTTTCTTTGAAAGAAAACGGCTCTATTTCGGCTGTTTCCTCTCTGAAAGCCCGTCCAGCTTCGCATCTATCGCGTCGAGCCTTGCCTTGATCTCGTCGCGGTAGGCGTCGGTGTCGGCGTCGGCCTCGGCGTGGTGGGCGTCCTGCATGGAGTTGACGATCAGGCCGACGAGGAGGTTGACCACGGCGAAGGTCGTCACGAGGATAAAAGGCACGAAGAAGGCCCAGGCTTGCGGGTAGACCTCCATGACGGGGCGGACGATCCCCATCGACCAGCTTTCCAGCGTCATGATCTGGAAGAGCGAATAGGCGCTGTCCCCCAGCGTGCCGAACCACTGGGGGAAGGACTCGCCAAACAGCTTCGTGGCGATGACCGAGGCGATGTAGAAGATCAATCCCATCAGCAGGAAGACCGAGCCCATGCCGGGCACGGCGCTGACCAGCCCCTCCACCACCCGGCGCAGCGACGGGGCGACGGAGACGACGCGCAGAACACGCAACACGCGCAGGGCGCGCAGGGCGGAGAAGCCCTGGCCTGCCGGGACGAGCGATATGCCGATGATGATGAAATCGAAGAGGTTCCAGCCCGAGCGGAAGAAGCGCGGTCCGAAGGCGACAAGCTTCGCGGCGATCTCGACGACGAAGATGGCAAGGCAGAGCTTGTCGAGCCAGAGGATCAGCGGGCCCATACTGTTCATCGCGGTCTTCGATGTCTCGAGCCCGAGAATGACCGCGTTGAAGAGGATGACCGCGGTGATGAACCCTGTCACGCGGGGGCTTTCGACGGATTTTGCTATGCGCTCACGGATGCTCATCGGGGCCTCTTGTTGTCTCTTCGTGTCGAAGTAGCGTCTTGAAGCGCAAGTTCAAGCGCTGTCTTCGGCGGCGAGCAGGGCGGCGAGGCCGCTGCGGTAGTCGGGGTGGATGAGCTTCACACCCAGCTCGGCCTTGATCCGGGCGTTGGAGACACGCTTGCTCTCGGCATAGAAGCTGCGCGCCATGGGCGATAGATCGGCCTGCTCGAAGGGCACGGCGGGCGGCGGCGCGACGCCCAGGAGCGCGGCGGCGTGTTCGAGCACGTCCTGCGGCGGGGCCGGGTCATCGTCGCAGAGATTGTAGGCCGCGCCCGGGTTGGGCCGCGCAATGGACGCCTCCAGAACCTGCGCGATGTCATCGACATGGATGCGGCTGAAGACCTGGCCTTGCTTGATGATCCGGCGGGCCGTGCCTGCGCGCACCTTGGTGAAGGGGCCGCGCCCGGGGCCGTAGATCCCGGCGAGGCGAAAAATATGCACGGGAAGGCCCGTGGCCATCCAGGCCTCTTCGGCCGCCTTCCGGGCCTTGCCGCGTTTCGTCGAGGGCGTCAGCGGCGTGTTCTCATCGACCCATGCGCCACCATGATCGCCGTAAACGCCTGTCGTGCTGAGATAGCCGACCCAGGTCAGGTTCGGCGAGAGTTCGGCAGGGTTGGAGCCGAATTCGGCCAGAAACGGATCGCCCGCGTCGGTGGGTGCGGCGGCGGCGAGAAGATGGGTTGCCTCGGCGAGCGCGGGCTCGATGTCGGGCCAGAGGAGGGGCGTGACGCCCTGAGTGCGGATCTCGTCCATGCGCTCGGGGTTGCGCGTTGTGCCATAGAGCCTCCAGCCTTGCGGCGCGAGCCTTCGGGCGAGGGTATTGGCGGAGTATCCCTGGCCGATCGTGAGAAGCGTGTTCGTCATTGTGCCCTCTTTGTGGTTCGTGCGGTGCGCATGCCGCGCAGGATGCCGATGGAATAAAGCACCAGCGCCGCCCAGATCATCGGGAAGGCGATCATGCGGGCCGGGCCCATGGGCTCATCGAAGATAAAGACCCCGACCAGGAAGATCATCGTCGGCGCGATATATTGCAGGATCGCGATGGTGCTCAGGCGCAGGAGCTTGGCGCCGTTGGCGTAGATGAGAAGGGGTATGGCCGTGACCACGCCGCAGCCGAGGAGCAGCCATGTGTCACGGGCGCTGTCGAGGAAGATGCCCGTGGGGCCGAGCCAGAGCATGAAGGCCAGCGCCGGGGGCGTCAGGATCAGCACTTCGAGGAGGAAACCCTGGTTGGGTCCGATGGGAAGCTGTTTCTTGGCCAGCGCGTAGAAGCCCCAGGACAGGAAAAGGCCGATGGCGATCCAGGGGAGCGTTCCGGCGTCGATCGTCAGGATGGCGACGGCGGCGGCGGCGAGGGCGATGGCCGCGACCTGCAAGGCCGATGGGCGCTCGCCCAGCAGCACCGCGCCGAGGAAGATCGAGAAGAGCGGGTTGATGTAGTAGCCGAGCGCGGCTTCGAGCGCGTTTCCGGAGGTGATCGCGTAGACGTAGATGCCCCAGTTGAGGGCGATGAGCAGCGCCGTCACGAAGCCCATGGCGAGCATCCTGGGCGTTGTCAGAGCCGTTTTGATGTCGTCCGTGCGGCCAAGCGCGATCAGAACGGCGGCGGCGATGGGCAGCGACCAGACGACGCGGTGCGCGACGACTTCGGCGGCGGAGACATGCGACAACAGCTTCATGTAGAGCGGCAGGAAGCCCCAGAGCAGATAGGCCGTCACGGCGAAGGCGAGGCCTTGCGGGGTGTCCTTGTTCTCGGTCATGGGGCGCATCCTTTGTGCAAATGAGTAGGGCGGTTTGCGCATGATTGCCAGCCCCCTGGCACGCGGCCCGCCCGCCCTCCCCCGCGCGCCAGGGGGCTGGCGTGGGGAGCCTCGGCATTTTTTGACCGAATAGAAGCTTCAGGAGCGCAGCCGCTCCGATTTCGGATCATACATGGGCCGCAGCGAGGCAATGGCCTTGACGCGCGTGCCCATGACGTCGATTTCGAAGCGGCTCGCGAGCAGGTCTGCCGGTGCTTCGCCTTCGCAGGGCACGTAGCCGAGACCCACCG
Source organism: Rhodobacteraceae bacterium 63075 (assembly GCA_003417655.1). Classification (GTDB taxonomy): domain Bacteria; phylum Pseudomonadota; class Alphaproteobacteria; order Rhodobacterales; family Rhodobacteraceae; genus Lentibacter. Next base: position 33,759 of record QVMW01000001.1, on the reverse strand, counting down.
CCGCGCCGAGCGTGTGGCCGTAGCCGCCGGAGCTGAGATAGCCGAGGATCTGGCCATCGCGCAGGATCGGCTCATTGTGGTAGAGGAGCGGCTCGGGATCCTCGAGGAGGAACTGGACCATCCGTGCCTTCGGGCCGGATTCCTTGCGTCCGGCGACGGCCTCCTTGCCGATGAAATCGGGCTTGGAGAGGTCCACGGCGAAGCCGAGGCCTGCGTCGATCACGTTGTCTTCGGGGGTGATGTCATGGCCGAAGTGGCGGAAGCCCTTCTCGATGCGCAGGCTGTCCATGGCATGCATGCCGCACAGCTTGAGGCCGAGGCTTTCACCCGCTTCGAGCAGGGTTTCGAAGGCATGGGCGGCCATGTCGGCGCTGATGTAGAGCTCCCAGCCCAGCTCGCCCACGTAAGAGACGCGGTGCGCGCGGGCGAGGCCCATACCGAGCTCGATCTCCTGCGCCGTGCCGAAGGGGTTGGCTTTGTTCGAGAAGTCATTCGGGGAGACGGCTTGCAAGAGCTGGCGCGCGTTTGGCCCCATGACGGCGAGAACGCCCTCGGCGGCGGTCATATCGGTGATTGTGGCTCTGTCATTGCCCAAATGGCGCCTGAGGCGCGTCTCGTCGACCAGCCGGGTGGCAGCGGGCGTGACCATGAGATAGGCGGTTTCCGACAGGCGCGTGACGGTGACGTCGGCCTCGATTCCGCCCATGGAGTTGAGCATCTGGGTGTAGACGATCTTGCCGGACGGCACGGACATGTTCCCGCCGCACAGACGATTGAGAAAGTGCTCCGCGTCCGGCCCCTCGATGCGCAGCTTGCCGAAGCTCGACATGTCATACATGCCGATATTCTCTCGGATCGCCCTATGCTCGGCGGCACGGTTCTCGAACCAGTTCTGGCGTTTCCATGAATATTCATAGGCTGCCTCCTGGCCCTGATCGGTGAACCAGTTGGCGCGTTCCCAGCCGGCGAGCTCGCCGAAGACGGCACCGCGCGCCTTGAGATGTTCGTGGAAGGGCGAGCGGCGGACGCCCCGGGCGGTGGCCTTCTGGCGGAAGGGGAAATGATCGGCATAGAGCAGCCCAAGCGTCTCCTTGGAGCGCTCGAAGAGATAGGTCTTGCCCGCTTGAAACGGCTCGTTGCGTGCGATGTCCACATCGCCGAGGTCGAAGGGTTTCTCGCCTGTGTCCATCCATGCCGCGAGGGCCATGCCCGCGCCGCCGGCGGACTGGATCCCGATCGAGTTGAACCCGGCGGCGACCCAGACATTGTCCATCTCCGGGGCAAGGCCGAGATGATAGGCGTCGTCGGGCGTGAAGGATTCCGGACCGTTGAAAAAGGTGTGGATACCCGCCTGCCCCAGCATTGGCATGCGGTTGACGGCCTTTTCGAGGATCGGCTCGAAATGGTCGAAATCCTCCGGGAGCTGGTCGAACTCGAAGCTGTCCGGGATTCCTTTCATACCCCAGGGCTTGGCCTGCGGCTCGAAAGCGCCGAGCATCATCTTGCCCGCGTCTTCCTTGTAATAGGCGCATTCGTCCGGGACACGCAGAACGGGGAGCTGACCGAGCCCCTCGATGGGCTCGGAGACGATGTAGAAATGCTCGCAGGCGTGGAGCGGGACGTTGATGCCCGCCATATGGCCGACGTCTCGGCCCCACATGCCGGCGCAGTTGACGATCATCTCGCAAGCGATGTGACCTGTGCTGCCATCTTCGCCTTGCCAGTCAACGCCGGTCACACGGCGGCCATTTCGGGCAATGTCAGAGACTTTCACGCGTTCCTTTATGATAGCCCCGCGCTGCCTTGCGCCCTTGGCGAGCGCCAGGGCGATACCGGTTGGATCACCCTGGCCATCCCGGGGCAGGTAGACGCCGCCCGTCACGCCATCGGTGTTCAGGTGATCATAGTGTTGCTTGATCTCGCCGGGGCTGATCTCTTCGATCTCGACGCCGAATGCGCGGGCCATGCCTGCGGAGCGGTGCAGCTCTTCGAGCCGTTCATCGGTCAGCGCAGCGGTGATCGAGCCGGTGCGCCTGAAGCCGGTGGCAACGCCTGTTTCAGTCTCTAACTCGCCGTAAAGCTCCTGCGAATACTTCGCGAGCTTGGTCATGTTGGCGGTCGCGCGGAGCTGGGCGATGAGCCCGGCGGCGTGCCATGTCGTGCCGGAGGTGAGCTGCTTGCGCTCAAGCAGCACGATGTCTTTCCAGCCGAGCTTTGCGAGATGATAGGCGACGGAACAGCCAACGACACCGCCGCCGATGATGACAACGCGCGCCTGAGTTGGAAGGTCTGGCATGGTGCGCTCCTTTAGCTGGTTGCCTTGCCGTCCACTGTGGCTTCTGCCCCGGGCGGAAGCAGGACAAGCTTTCCGGCGTATTGCTTGGACATGAATTCATCTTGTGCCTTCGCGATTTCCCGAAGCGGGTAGGTGCGGGACACGAGCGGACGTATATCACCCTGATTCATCAACGTGACGAGACGTGTGAACACCTCGGGAGGTTGATAGGTGCAGCCGTGGATCGTGATGTCGGGAAGGTAGATCTCGCGCAGGTCGGCCGTGACCATCGGACCGGCAATCGCGCCTGAGACGGCATAGTGCCCGCCGGGCTTGAGGGCACGGATGAAACCGGGCCAGTCGGGGCCTCCGACGACATCGATCACGGCATCGAAACTGGCCTGTTCGGGGGCCTCGCCCCGCGGCAGGATGTGCGCCGCGCCCGCCGCCGTGACATGCTGCGCCTTCGCCGGGGATGTCATTCCGGAAACACGCGCCCCGCGCAGGGCGGCAAGCTGAACAGCCGCAAGGCCCACACCGCCGGAGGCCCCCGTGATCAGCACGCTCTGGCCTTCCGAGACGCCTGCGCGCGTGAGCAGATTTTCCGCTGTGCCGAAGGCGCAGGGGATGGCGGCGATCTCGGCATCGCTCAGCGGCGATGGGGACACGTCATGCAGGTCTGCCGCCTCGACGAGGCAGTATTCCGCGAAAGCCCCATCCATCTCGGAGCCGAGCGCGATATAGGCAGTCGGGCTCTCGGCGGTCGGGCGCGGCAGGTTGATCGGGCAGGTCACGCGTGCGCCCAGCGGGAGCGTTACGTCTTCGCCGGTCGCCACCACGCGGCCACACAGATCACCGCCCTGAATGCGCGGGAATGTCAGCGCCCCGCCCCAGCCGCCAGCCTCGACCTCCTGGCCTGTCTCTTCAGTCGCGCCCGTGACATCGGACGAATACCAGCCGATGCGCGTGTTGATATCGGTGTTGTTCAGACCCGCGGCCATGACCTTGACCAGCACCTGCCCCGCGCCGGGGTGTGGCACCGGGATATCCTCGCGCCATGCGAGCGCCTCGGGGCCGCCATGCCGGGTGAGCTGGACGCCTTTCATCCGTGTGGGTAGCGCCGGGGCCTTGTCTTGTCCGGTCATGCGCGGAGCCTTTCGTTTTCGGGGTCCCAGAGGGGTTTGTCCTCTGCGACACGGGCCTTGAAGCGCGTGCCGTATATCTCGACGTCCAGCTCCGTTCCGGGCTTTGCGAATTCGGCTCTAACCATGCCCAAAGCGATCGATTTGCCAATGCGATAGCCCCAGCCGCCAGAGGTTGTTTCGCCGACGATTTCGCCGCCGGACCAGATACAGGACATGTAGGGGGCGTCGGCTTCGCCCGCGTCGACAGTGAGCGTCACGAAGCGTTTTTCCGGGCCTTCCCGCCTCTCGCGTTCGAGAGCGGCTTTGCCGGGGAAGTCCTCCGGTTTGTCGAGTTTCACGAAACGCTCCAGCCCGGCCTCAAGCAGGGTGTAGTCGGTGGAAAGATCGCGCTTCCAGGCGCGGTAGCCCTTTTCAAGGCGGAGCGAGTCGAGCGCCCACATGCCGAAGGGCTTGGCCCCGGCTGCCGTGATGGCATCCCAGATTTCGGGGGCGTCGCCTGTCAGGCAATGCACTTCCCAGCCCAGCTCCCCGGCAAAGGACACCCGCAGCAGAACGCAGGGCTTGCCGCAGACTTCGGCCTGCTGGAAGGAGAGCCAGGGGAGCGAGAGGTCGGCGTCGGTCAGAGACGCCAGCACGTCGCGCGCCTTGGGGCCGGTGACGAGGAGACATTCGTATTTCTCGCTGCGGTCCTGCACGGTGAGCCCCTCGGGCAAACTGCGAAGAAGAACGTCGCGGTCATGCCATTGCGCCGCCGCGGCGGTGATGAGCCAGATGTTGTCGTCATCCTGCGGGATCACGGACATTTCCGTGAGGATGCGCCCCCTGTCATCGGGGAAATAGGCCAGCCCGACGCGGCCGGGCTGCGGCAGGCGCGAGCAGGTCAGCGCATCGACATGCGCGCGGGCGCCCGGCCCCTCCACCGCCAGCCTCGTGAATCCGGAGAGCGCCAGCACGCCGCAACCGTCGCGCACCGCTTCGCATTCTTCGCGGATGCGCGGCTCCCAGGGGCCGGAGCGGTTCCATGTCTTTGTACTCTCCTCGGAGGTGTCATCGCCGTCCTTTGCGAACCAGTTGACGCGCTCCCAGCCGTTATAGGGGCCCATCTGGCCACCGGCCGCTTTCAGGCGGTCATGCAAGGGGCTGAGCCTGCGGTCCGGCGCGGCTGGCCAGCGGTGCCAGGGGAAGTGCATGGCATATTCGTTGCCATAGACCTCCATGCCCTTGGCCACGCAATAGTCATGGTCGGTATAGTCGGTGTAGCGGCGCGGATCGGTGGCCCACATGTCCCATTCGGGCGCACCGTCGACGATCCATTCTGCCAACACCTTGCCCGCGCCGCCGCCCTGGGCGATGCCGAAGGTGAAAACGCAATTCTCGAAGGCGTTCTCGACGCCGGGCATCGGGCCTAGAAGCGGCATCCCATCGGGAGCATAGGGGATCGGGCCGTTGATGATCCGGCTGATGCCTGCGGAGGCAGCGAGCGGCACGCGCGCCATGGAGTCGGCCACGATATCCTCTATGCGGTCCAGATCATCCGTCCAGAGCTGGAAGCTGAAATCCTCCGGCACGGCGTCGGGCGCTCTGTCCCATTCGGCCCTGCAATTGGGCTCGTAGGGCCCGATGTTGAAGCCGTGTTTCTCCTGGCGAAAATAGTAGGACACGTCCACGTCGCGCAGGAGCGGGAGCTTCTTGCCCGTCTCCCTGGAGTAGTCCTCGATCTCGGGAATCTCGTCGGTCAGCACGAACTGGTGGCTCATCACCATCATCGGCACGGTGCGCCCCCCATAGGGCTTGAACCACTCGCCGACGCGCTGGGCGTAATAGCCCGCCGCATTGACCACGTAGTCACATTCGATATCGCCCTTTTCGGTGTGGACGATCCATGAGGTGTCAGGTTGCTGGGTCACGCCGGTGGCCGGGCAGAAGCGGACGATGCGCGCGCCCATGTCGCGCGCGCCCTTGGCCAGAGCCTGGGTGACTTGCGCAGGGTCGATATCGCCGTCTGTCGGGTCATAGAGCGCGCCGGCCAGATCATGGGTTTCGAGGAAGGGATAGTGCGCCTTCGCCTGCTCCGGCGTCCAGAGCTCCATCGGGATGCCCTGGTAGCGGCCCATGGCGCGGGCGCGCTCGAATTCCTGCATGCGCTCTTTGGAATGCGCCAGGCGGATCGAGCCAGTCTGGTGGTAATTCATCGGGTAATCCACCTCCTCGCCAAGCCGCGCATAGAGCTCGGTCGAGTAGCGCTGCATGTTCATGACGGCCCAGGAGGTGGAGAACGTGGGCACGTTCCCGGCGGCATGCCACGTGCTGCCGGCTGTCAGCTCGTTCTTTTCAAGCAGGACACAGTCGGTCCAGCCCTTCTTGGCGAGATGGTAGAGTGACGAGCAGCCGACGACGCCTCCGCCGATGATCACTACGCGCGCGCTTTCGGGTGGTTTCGCCATTATACTCTCCTTGTTCGCGTGGCAGGCCTTGGGCGATTTCGCCGCAAGTGCCGCTGGGTCCGTATCCTGTTTGTCGCCCGGGCATCCTCAATAGACAGGTGGAGCAATCACCCAGATCACTTCTGCTGCCCGGTCATAGGGGTTGATCCATTCGAAGGGCTCGCCACGAATGCGGAAGCTGTCGCCGGGGCCGACGGTGAAGGCCTTGCCCGCGATCACGAGGTCGAGCTTGCCGGAGATGATATAGCCAACCTCCTGGGTCGGGCGCGTGACCACCTCGCCGATACGGCTGTGGGGCTGGAAGGTGGAGTGCACCATCTCGAAATCGTCGGTGAGATCGGGCGACAGCAATTCTTCGACAAGCCCGGCCTCGCCTGATCCGATAGGGCGGCGGGCGGCGCGGCGCACGACGTGGCCAGCCTCCTGTGCAGGTGCGGGTGCATGAGCGAAGAGCATGGAAACGGAAATATCCAGCGCCCCCGCGATATGGCGCAGATCGGTGATGGATGGCTCGGAAATGTCCCGCTCGACCTGGCTCAGCCATCCAACGGACCGGTCCAGCCTTCCGGCCAGGTCCGCCAGTGTCAGCCCCCGCGCCCTGCGCAGGGCACGCAAGTCGGCCCCGAGGCTTCGAGATGTTCCGGCGTTGAACGTCATGTCGCTTCCGTGAAAAATTCCCGCTAAATTTCACGATGCATCAGATTTCATGAAATCTCAAAGGATATTTTCACCATTCCTTTTTCTTGCTGAAAATATCCCACCGCTCGCGCGCCGCTTCGCGGCACGCTGCCGGTCTCGCGGTCGCCTGCGGCGACGCGCTTGGGGGGTCTGGGGGCAGCGCCCCCAGCCGGTCGGATTTTGCAAAGCAAAATTCGAAACAGGGTCAGCGCGCGAACACGTCTTCCAGAATCGCCGCGAGTGCTTGCGCATCTGCCGTTTCAAAGGCGGCTGGCTGATCGCTGTCAATGTCGAGCACGGCGATCACCGCGCCCGCGCTGTCGAAAACCGGCAGGACAAGCTCCGAGCGGGTCGAGGACGCGCAGGCGATATGCCCGGGGAAATCCTCCACATCATCGACAAGCTGCACCTCGCCGCTGCGCGCCGCAGCGCCGCAGACGCCGCGCGAGAAGGGGATGACGAGGCAGCCATGGCCGCCTTGATAGGGGCCGATCTTGAGAAGCTCCGGCTCGGTGACGCGGTAGAACCCCGTCCAGTCGAACCGGTCATCGGCGTGGTGAATCTCGCAGGCGAGCGTCGCCATCAGGGCGACTTCATCGGTCTCGCCTTCGGTAAGAGCAGCGATGGTCTTGCGCAGGGCCGCGTAGTCCGCCCGCATCAGACCCGCTCGATCGCGATGGCCGTGCCTTCCCCGCCGCCGATGCAGATCGCGGCGACACCGCGCTTGAGGGCGCGTTTCTCGAGCGCGTTCAGCAGCGTGACGATGATCCGCGTGCCCGAGGCGCCGATCGGATGTCCGAGCGCACAGGCGCCGCCATTGACGTTCACCTTCGACCGGTCGAGGCCCATCTCGTGCATGAAGGCCATGGGCACGACGGCGAAGGCTTCGTTCACTTCCCACAGGTCCACGTCCTCGGCGCTCCAGCCGATTCGCTCCAGCAGCTTCTGCGCGGCCAGAACCGGCGCGGTGGTGAACCATCCGGGCGCTTGGGCATGACTAGCATGGCCGAGAATGCGCGCGCGCGCATTGAGACCCTGCGCCTCGGCGGCCTCTTCGGAGGCAAGGACCAGCGCCGCCGCGCCATCGGAGATCGAGGAGGCATTGGCCGCTGTCACCGTGCCGCCTTCGCGGAAGGCGGGTTTCAGCTCGGGGATCTTCTCGGGGCGTGCCTTGGCGGGCTGCTCGTCTTCGGCGATCTCAATCGCGCCCTTGCGGGTCTGGAGCGTGACGGGGACGACCTCGCCTTCGAAGGCCCCCGAGGAGATGGCTTCGAGCGCGCCATTGAGCGAGCCGATGGCGTAGTCATCCTGAGCCTCGCGGGTGAACTGGAACGTCTCGGCGCAATCTTCGGCAAAGGTGCCCATCAGGCGGCCCTTGTCATAGGCGTCTTCCAGCCCGTCGAGAAACATGTGGTCGAGCACCTGTCCGTGCCCGATCCGCGCGCCGCCGCGCATCTTCTTGAGCAGGTAGGGCGCATTTGACATCGACTCCATGCCGCCGGCAATCACCGTGTCCGCCGTTCCGAGGGCGATCTGGTCGAAGCCCATCATGGCGGTCTTCATGCCGGAGCCGCACATCTTGTTGACGGTGGTGGCGGGGACATCCTCGCCCAACCCTGCGGCGAAGCCGGCCTGGCGCGCGGGGGCCTGCCCCTGGCCGGCGGGCAGGACGCAGCCCATGAGAAGCTCGCTCACCGTGCTTGCGCGCGCATCCTCGAGCGCGCCCCGGATGGCGGCGCCGCCGAGCGTTGCGGCGGGCACACCGTCGAACACGCCCTGGAAGCCCCCCATGGGCGTGCGGGCCGCGCCGGCGATCACTACATTCTTCATGTCGGGTCCTCCTTGGGGAATTTTCCACATGCATACCGAATCGAAAGGATTGAGGTCTAGCCTTGGCCGCAAGAGACGTATTTCTACGGTAGCGGAGACAAGTATGGATATCACCTGCGACGAACAAAGCGATATGCTCTTTGCCAGGGTCGAGGCAGAGCGGATCGATGCGGCTGCGGCCCTGCAATTCAAGGAGGCGATGCGCGAGATCGCCGGCGCTTCCGGCGCGGCGCATGTTGTGCTCGACCTGAGCCGCGTCGAGTTCGTCGACTCCAGCGGTCTCGGGGCGATCGTGGCGGTCATGAAGCTGATGGGCAACACCAAGCGGCTCGACCTGGCCGGTCTGACGCCTACGGTCGACAAGGTCTTCCGCCTGACGAGAATGGACTCGATCTTCACGATTCACGCGGATGTCGCGGATGCGCTCGCCCTGCACCGGGCGGGCTGAGGCCGGAGAAAGTGAGCCGATTCGCAGCTGATGTGAGATTGGGTGGAATGAATATGGAAGCCGGGCGCAGTTTTTCCTTCGTGTTCCTGAGCGGGGAATCTGCGGTCAGGGCCGCGTTGAAACGCATCACAGGGGCTCTCGAGGACCTGGAGCTCACGCGCGAGGAAATCGGCTCGGCGGAGATGGTTCTGGGCGAGGTGCTCAACAACGTCGTCGAACATGCCTACGGCGCGCATCTGTCCGGCCCGATCGAGCTGCGGGGCGAGCGCCTGACGGGTGCTGTCCGGTTTCGTGTGCGCGACCGGGGCACCGAGATGCCCCAGCAGAGCCTGCCCCGGGGCGGGCTGCCGCCGATGGGCAATTCGCTGGCCGACCTGCCGGAAGGCGGCTTCGGCTGGCATCTCGTTCACAGCCTTGCCCTTGATTTGTCCTACCAGCGCGCCGACGGCGTCAATGAACTTTGCCTGACGATCCCCTGCCAAGACGCGGGAGGGCCCAACTCTGACAGGGTGTTTTCTTGAAAATGCCCCAATGGCAACCAACGGATGCCAGAATGAAAGGCGATATCTTGCGGTGTAGCTGCATATAGCTTCCCTCGGCGTCGTGCGTTAACAGCCCCCACCCAGTGCGCGGCGTCGAGGTCCTACCCCCCTAAAATTGAGCCATCAACGCGTCAGGCCCGCTGCATTGGCATTCCTGCGAGTTCTGCCTAGTCTGGTCTGAACTCGGTTTCAGGGAGACAAGGGCATGCGCGATTTTCACTTTCCAGGCCGTTCGCCGGTATTGGCCACCAACGGGATCTGCGCCACGTCGCATCCACTCGCCGCGAACGCGGCTGTCGACATTCTCAAGCGTGGCGGCAACGCGATGGACGCCGCCATCGCGGGGGCCGTTCTGCTGGGGATTTGCGAGCCGCAGATGACGGGTATCGGCGGTGATTGTTTCGTGCTGTTCCAGACGAAGGAGGGCGGAGAGATCAAGGCGCTGAACGGCTCCGGCCGTGCTCCGGCGGCGGCGGACGCCGAGGCGCTGCGTGCGCGCGGCGAGAAAAGCGTGCCGCTGCGCGGGCCGGAGTCGGTCACCATCCCGACGGCCATTGACGCGTTTTGCCGTCTTTCGGAAGACCATGGCAAGCTCGGGCTCGATGCCCTGCTCGCACCTGCCATCCACTATGCCGAGGTGGGCGTACCGGTAGCGCCGCGCGTCGCTTTCGACTGGCCGGACGCCGGCAAAGCCCTTCAGGGCCACGCCAAGACGCATTACCTGATTGGCGGAAAGCCCGCTCAGCTGGGTCAGATGTTCCGCTCGCCCGCCCAGGCCGAGGCGCTGCGGCGCATCGCGCGGGAGGGGCGCAAGGGGTTCTACGAGGGCGAGGTGGCAGAGGACATGGTCTCTGTGCTGAAGGAAATGGGCGGTGTTCACGAGCTGAGCGACTTCGCCGCAGCCGAGAGTTTCTATACCGATCCAGTGGGGAGCGGCTACAAGGGCCTTGATCTGCTGGAGCATCCGCCGAACGGGCAGGGCGCGACGGCGAACCTCATGCTCAACATCCTGAGCCAGTTCGACCTGGCCAGCCTCAACCCGCTCGGCGCGGCGCGCGCGCATCTGGAGGCGGAGGCGACGAAGCTGGCCTATGACGCGCGCAACCGCTTCATCGCGGACCCGGACGCCACGCGCCGCCTGGAGCATATGCTCAGCATGGAGACGGCCGGGAAGCTCGCAGCACTGATCGACCCGAAGAAGGCCATGTCAGCCCCGGCAAAGCTCAGCGAGGCGGTGCACAAGGACACGGTCTATCTCACCGTTGTCGACAAGGACCGCATGGCCGTCAGTTTCATCTATTCGATCTTCCACGGCTTCGGCTCGGGGATCGCCAGCGAGACGTTCGGCATCCTGCTGCAAAACCGCGGTGCAGGCTTCACGCTGGAGGAGGGACACCCGAACGAATATGGCGCGGGCAAGCGCCCGATGCATACGATCATCCCCGGGATGCTGGCCGAGGGTGGGCGCGCTGTCATGCCCTTCGGCGTGATGGGCGGGCCCTATCAGCCCTGCGGGCATGCGCGCTTCGTCACCAACATGCTCGACTATGGCATGGATGCGCAGGCAGCGATCGACGCGCCGCGCTGTTTTACGGATGCTGGGGTGCTGAAAGTGGAGAAGGGCTATGGCGAGGCCGTGCGCGTGGAGCTTTCGGAGATGGGCCACGCGGTGAGCGTGCCCGAGGGGCCGCTCGGTGGGGCACAGGCCATCAAAATCAGGGAGAACGGCGTTCTGGAAGGCGCGTCGGACCCCCGCAAGGACGGTGCAGCGATAGGATACTGAAGATATGGCGATCAAACCCGTGGAAGAGATGGTCGCGGAGGCCAAGGCAGAAATCGAAACGCTCAGCCGCGACGAGGTCTGGCGGCTGGCAGAGGGGGGTGAGGCGCTCGTGATCGACATTCGCGACCCGAGAGAGCTGGAGCGGGAGGGCCGCTTTCCCGGCGCGCTTCATGCACCGCGGGGCATGCTGGAATTCTGGTTCGACCCGGCGAGCCCCTATCACAAGGAGGCCTTCGCGACCGACAAGAAGATGATCCTCTTCTGCGCGGGGGCCATGAGGTCGGCCCTGGCGGCGAAGGCGCTTCAGGACATGGGCGCGGCGGACGTGGCCGAGATGGGCGGCGGCTTCAAGGCCTGGAAAGAGGAAGGGCGGCCTGTTGAATAGCAGGTTTCGCGTTTTCGCTTTGCGAAAACGCGACCGGCTGGGGGCTTTGCCCCCAGACCCCCCAAGCGCGTCGCCGCAGACGACCGCGAGACCGGCAGCGTGCCGCGAAGCGGCGCGCGAGCGGTGGGATATTTTCGGAAAGAGGAAAGGCTGATACGAGGCGCCCGGCGTTCAGTTGAGCTGGAAGTGCAGCGGGTAGTGCCCGTCCTGGAAGGGTCCGAAGAGATCGGGGATGTCCGGATGATCCACCGGCTCGCCGGAATAGTCGGCGACGAGGTTCTGCTCGGAGACATAGGCCACGTAGTAGCTCTGATCATTCTCGGCGAGCAGGTGGTAGAACGGCTGTTCCTTCGTCGGGCGGCTGTCCTCGGGAATGGCTTCATACCATTCCTCGGTATTGGAGAACTCGGGGTCGACATCGAACACGACGCCACGAAACGGATGTTTCTTGTGACGGACCACTTGGCCGAGGTGGTATTTCGCGCGTTGTCTTATCATGTTCATAATCAGCCCCTATGCGGAGATCATAGCTTTTTTCGGGCTCGAATGTCCATTTCCGAGCTGAGTCTTCATGGAAACACTCTGTGAAGCAGGGGCCAACAGTTTGTCAAACAGGTCAGGGAGGTTTCGCGCGGCTTTTTGCTCGCGCGCGCGGAAAAGTGATTTCGGATTGGGGCGAAAACAGTTAGAATCCTCGGAAAACGAATAACAAAAGCGAGGGGCAGATGAGCAGGATCCTTTGCGCGTTGATGATTGTGGCGAGCCTCGCGGCCTGTGGCGGCGGGAGAGGGACGAGCGCGCCGAGCGAGCTCGACAATGCTTGTGCAATTCTCAAGGAGCGCCCGACCTATTACCGTGCCTTCAAGTCCGCGGAACGCAAATGGGGTGTGCCGGTGCATGTGCAGATGGCAACCATTTACCAGGAGAGCAAGTTCAAGTCCGATGCGCGCACGCCGTTTCGCTATGCGCTGGGGGTGATCCCGATGGGCCGACAGTCGAGCGCCTATGGCTATTCGCAAGCGCTTGATGGCACCTGGGACGAATACAAGCGCCGGGAAGGCAGGCCGCGGGCCAAGCGCAACCGGATTCGCGATGCCTCCGATTTCATGGGCTATTACATGAATATCACGCGTGAGCGGAACGGCATCAGCCTGTCGGACACGCGCAACCAGTATCTCGCCTATCATGACGGGCATACGGGCTTTGCGCGCGGCACCTACAGGCGCAAAGCGTGGCTGATGCGCGTGGCGGACGAAGTCGACCAGCGGGCGGAAATGTACAAGCGGCAGCTTGCCGGCTGCCGCCGGTTCCGCTGAGCTAGCGGCCTCCGCGCTGCCTGGTGTTGCGCGCGATGTCGAACAGGCGGTTCGGGATCGAGACGCCTTCCTGCATGTCGCCGAGAACCACGGTTGTGGATGAGCCTGCGTCGTCGTTGATGACCCATTGGCGCAGCTCGACGGGATTGCCCGTGAACTTGAGCTGTATGTTGCCGTATTCGGGGTGTTCGGGGTCCTGCGCCGTGATGATCGTTGCAGTGCCGTCATAATTGTGCCCGGTGACCATGCCCGCTTTCCCGAGATCGACGTTGCGCGCGAGGATGATCGACAGGGGGGTCCTGTTCAGGGCGTAGGTCTCGGGCCCTTGGTTCGTCTTCGGATCAAAGATCGCCACCGCGTTGGCGCTTGCCAGAACGAGGGTCTCCTCGGGCGGGTCATATTCGAAGCGGATCTTGCCCGGGCGCTTGATGTAGATCCTGCCTGTCGAGATCGTTCCGTCATCGTTGATCTGGGTGAAGGCGCCCTCGGCGGTCACGAGGCTATTCAGATATTTCGAGATCGTCCCGAGCGAGAGCTTTTCGGCGGCGGCGGGGCCCGCCAGGGTGAAGGCCAAAACGGGGGCCAGAAAAAGATGTTTGAGCTTCATGGGCTTTACCTAACGTGTCGCGGGAATAATTGCCCAGGATGTCAGCAATCTAGATAAGCAAAGGCAGGCTGATATGCGATATCAACCAGCCTTGCTTGTGCGGGATACCGCTTATTGCTGTTCCGGCACGAGAATCTCGCGTTTGCCGACGTGGTTGGCCGCCGAAATGAGGCCCTCTTCCTCCATTTGCTCCACGAGCTTGGCGGCCTTGTTGTAGCCGACGGAGAGCTTGCGCTGGATGTAGGAGGTCGAGCATTTGCGATCCTTGATGACGACGGCGACGGCCTGGTCATAAAGCGCATCTTCGCCGTCGGTATTGCCGCCGAGGCCGAGCACGGCGTCGATACTGTCGGCCTTCTCGTCTTCGGGGCCCTGCACCACGCCGGAGACATATTCCGGCGGGCCGAAGGCCTTGAGGTGATTGACGATCTCCTCGACTTCCTCGTCGGAGACGAAGGGGCCGTGACAGCGGGTGATCTTCGCGCCGCCGGCCATGTAGAGCATGTCGCCCATGCCCAGAAGCTGCTCTGCGCCCATCTCGCCCAGAATGGTGCGGCTGTCGATCTTCGAGGTGACCTGGAAGCTGATCCTTGTGGGGAAGTTGGCCTTGATCGTGCCGGTGATGACATCGACGGAGGGGCGCTGCGTGGCCATAATGAGGTGAATGCCGGAGGCGCGGGCCATCTGCGCGAGGCGCTGGATGCAGGCTTCGATCTCCTTGCCGGCGACCATCATCAGGTCGGCCATCTCGTCGACGATGACGACGATATAGGGCATCTTCTCGGGCGTGATCTCCTCGGTCTCGAAGACGGGCTCGCCGGTGTCGTCGTCGAAGCCGGTCTGGACCGTGCGGTCGAATGTCTCGCCCTTGGCCAGGGCGTCGGCAACGCGGCTGTTGTAGCCGTCGATGTTGCGCACGCCCATCTTGGACATCTTGCGATAGCGCTCTTCCATCTCGGCGACGACCCATTTGAGTGCGACAACCGCCTTTTTCGGGTCTGTCACGACGGGGGAGAGCAGATGCGGGATGCCGTCATAGACGGAAAGTTCGAGCATCTTCGGGTCGATCATCACCATGCGCAGCTCGTCGGGCGAAAGCTTGTAGAGGAGTGACAGGATCATGGTGTTGATCGCCACGGATTTGCCTGAGCCCGTTGTGCCGGCGATGAGCAGGTGGGGCATCTTGGCGAGGTTCGCAACGATCGGATCGCCGCCGATATCCTTGCCGAGGGCGAGCGGCAGCTTGTGCTTGCCGTCGCCGTAGTCACGGCCAGAAAGGATCTCGCGGAAGTTCACCATCTCGCGGTTGTCGTTGGGCAGTTCAATCCCGATGACTGAACGTCCGGGAACCGTGCTGACACGGGCTGCGAGAGCCGACATGGAGCGCGCGATATCGTCGGCCAGGCCGATGACGCGGCTGGCCTTCAGGCCGGGGGCCGGTTCAAGCTCGTACATCGTCACGACGGGGCCGGGACGGACCGACACGATATCGCCCTTGACGCCGTAGTCGTCGAGCACGGTCTCGAGCATGCGCGCGTTCTCTTCGAGCGCCTCGTCGGAGAGGTGATGACGCTCAATCTTCACCGGGTCGCTGAGAAGGTTCAGAGGCGGAAGCTCGTATTCGACACGCCTGTCCTCGAATTGCAGCGCTGGCTGCGCCTCGGCCTTGGCGCGCTCGGAAGGCTGCGCGGGCTTCTTCGGCTGATGCTGGACAACCTTCCTGGCTGACGCAGGGGCTGGCGGGATCGGCGTGGGCTGAGGCGCGACCGTTTCTTGCAGCGGCAGGGCGCTCTCGATCACGCTCTCGTCTTCGGCCTCGGCATGGTCCATTGTGAGCGGGGGTTCGGGCGGCAGGCCAATGTCCCCTGTGAGGGGCGGCTCCGGCGGGAGTTCGTGAGCGGTGGGGTTGGCATTGAGCACGAGCGGATCGGGGCCGCGCCCACGGCCTTTCGTGAGCGGGGCAACGCTTTCGGACCGGACAGACGGGTTGGAGCGCACGCGGGATTTGATGACATCGGCGATCTTGGCCTTGATATGGTCATCGGTGGGGGCCGCTGGCTCTTCGCCATCGGCATACTGGGGCGTTGTTTCAACAAGCTCCGGTTCGAGCTCCGGCTCGGGCCGCCGCACGAGGCTTGGCATGCGCGCGAGCAGGCCGGTCTTTTCCTCCGGCGCGGCCGCGATTCGCGGCTCCTGATGGTGCGCTTGCCCATCTCCGTGACCATGCGCCGCGCTGTTTGTTTCGATGGCCTGGGAGTCCTGAAGCGCGACCCATTCGGCGGCTTCGGCGCGCTCGCGTGCGCGTTGCTGGCGGCGGGCACGGTTGCGCTCCTGCATGGTCTGGGCGGCGGAGACAGCGCCGGAGGCCGTGCGCCCCAGAAGGCTCATGAGGCCGGCATAGAGCATGATCGTGCCGATCATCAGGAAGCGCGCGATATAGCGCAGTTCGGGGCGCGTGAAGCCGAGGATGAAGGCACCGAATGCCACGACACCGAGGCCGAGCGCGATGGAGAGAATCTTGAGGCCGAGGGTGGCGCCGACGGGCAGCAGGCCGAGGAGGCTGCCCAGGACGGTGTCGCCGAACAGGCCGCCAAGTCCGAAGGAGTGGCCCCAGCTTGCGCCAGGCACGAGCGTGGAGGCATAGACGGACACAAGGGCGATCCATATCGGCGCGAAGATGACGCGGCCCAGCGCGCGCTCGGGACCGATGTGGAAGGCAAAGCGCAGGCCCCAGCCGAGCAGGGCAACGGCAATGCCCCAGCTGCCCCAGCCGACGATCATGAAGAGCGGCGCGGCGATAGCAGCACCGAGCCCGCCCATCCAGTTCTGCACCGGCGCATCCGTGGCCGAAAGCCAGGAAGGGTCATTCGGGTTGTAGGACCAGATCATGGCGGCCGCGGCCAGCGAGACGAGGATCAGCGCGATGCCGATCAGTTCCTTGCCGCGTTTCTCGATGGCCTGGGCCATGTTGCTGTCAAGAAGCGGGTCACGCCCGCGTGCCTGATATGCCATTTTCTACCTCGTCCTCAGCTTTGAAGGCAGCTTTTGAGGCGAATGAGCCCCTGCTGCATTTCGTCTTTTGGGGCCACCATGGCGACCCTGATATACCCTGCGCCCGGATTGCGCCCATCAACCTCACGGCTCAGGTAGGCTCCGGGCAGAACGCGCACGCCTGTCTCTTTCCAGAGTTTGAGCGCGGCGGCTTCGCCGTCTTCGACGGGAAGCCAGAGAAAAAAGCCCGCCTCGGGGCCTTGATAGCCTGCGTATCCGGCCATGATCTCGTCGGCCGTGGCGTATTTCTCCTGATAGAGCGCGCGGTTCTCTTCGACATGCGCATCGTCGTCCCATGCGCGGGCGGCGACGGCCTGAAGCGGCGCGGGAAGCGGCGCGCCCGCATAGGCGCGCAGCTGCTTCATCCGCGCGATGCTTTCGGGCCCGCCTGCTGCGAAGCCCGAGCGCAGGCCAGGAAGGTTCGACCGTTTGGAAAGCGAGTGAAACACCACGACGCGCTCGGGATGCGCGCCCATCTCGGCGGCGACTTCGAGCGCGCTGGGGGGCGGATCATCGCGGTAGATCTCGGAGTAGCACTCGTCGGCGAAAACCTTGAAGTCGAACTGTTCGGCCAGCGCGATCAACTCGCGCAGGTAGGCGCGGGAGGCGACGGCCCCCTGCGGGTTGGAGGGTGAACAGATATAGGCGGCGGCGGCCTTCTTGAGAATGTCGGTGGGCAGCCCGGCGAAATCGGGCAGGAAGCCGGTGCTTCGCTTGGCTTCTGCGAAGATCGGCCGTGCGCCCACGGAGATCGCCCCGATGGCATAGACCTGGTAGAAGGGGTTCGGCATCAGCACATGCGGCGTCTCGCCATCTTTCGTCTCCGGCACCAGCGCCATGCAGGCGTTGTAGAGCCCTTCGCGCGTGCCGTTGAGGGCGATGATCTGCTTTTCGGCGTCGAGCGAGACATCGAAACGGCGCTTGAGCCAGCCCGCGATCGAGGTAAGCAGCGCCGCGCTGCCGTCATTGGGAGGGTAGTTGCCGAAGCCTGCTGCATTCTCGGCGATCACGTCAGGAACCCAGGCAGGAAACGCATGTTTCGGCTCACCGATGGTCATGTGCACGGGCTCACCGCCCGGCTGGTGTTGATCCAACAGGGCGCGCAGGCGCGGGAACGCATAGGCCGGTAGGTTCGAAAACCGCTCGGGAAACATGATTATACTGCCTCAATTCGGGGTCATTGATGCCCCGTTTGCAGTCAAATTACTGAAGCACGACCGGCGCGTCCAGAAAAACTAAAGGGATTCAGGCAGTTTGTGGCATTTAGGACAAAGCTGCCTCAGCAGCGGAAGCGATACGCAGCAGACGTTCCTCACCAAAGGGAGCTCCGAGAAGCTGAAGCCCGCAGCTCGGCGTGCCCGTCGGCAATGTGACGGCGCTCAGGCCCATGAGATTGCCAATCCGCGTGTTGCGCAGGGCGAGCAGGTTCTCCTCGATGTAATAGCTGCTGTCGCTCATCAGCCTTTCCGCATCGGGCGGCAGGTTCGCCGCGGTGGGCGTGAGAACCGCATCGAACCCGGCAAAGCGCGCCTGCCAGGTGCGGCGCAGCGCGTCGAGCCGGATCCAGGCGGAGACGAATTCGGGCGCGGAGAAGTCCTTGCCGCCGCGAAACCGCTCGCGAATCTCGCCGAACATCTTCTCGGGGGCGGCCTCGATCTCCTTGTGCCAGCGTCCATAGGCCTCGCCGGCGAAGAGCACGGGCGCGAGCGACAGGGCCTCTTCGGCTTCCGGGGCCTCGATATGGTGTAGCTCGGCCCCCTGCGCCTGAAGGCGCGCGAGCGCGGAGTCGAAGGCGGCTTTCGGAGCCTCGCGCAGATCGTCGCAAGCCACGGTTTCAAGCACGGCGAGACGGCGGCCCTTGAGCGAGGTGCCTGCAAGGTCGGCCGGTTGGCGCCCTTCGAGCGCGGCGAGCATCAGGGCGGCGTCCTCGACGGTGCGGCAGAGCGGGCCGACCGTGTCGAACCGCGCGCAAAGATCGACCACGCCGGAGAGCGAGACGCGGCCCGCCGTTGTCTTGAGGCCGACAAGATCGTTCCAGGCGGCGGGAATGCGCACCGAGCCTGCCGTGTCCGAGCCGATGCCGCAGGGGGCGAGCCCGAAGGCAACGCTGGCCGCCGCGCCGGAGGACGAGCCGCCCGCGACGGCGCTTGCGTCATTGATGCATGGCGGTGTGCCGGTGCTCGGGTTGAGGCCGAGCCCGGAGAAGGCCAGCTCGCTCATATGGGTCTTTCCGAGGCAGACAAGCCCTTGATACGTTGCGTTTTTCAGAACTTCCGCATCGGTATCCGGCGTGCGCCCTTCCAGCAGCTTGGAGCCTGCCTCCGTGGCGATGCCCGCCGTGTCGAAGAGGTCCTTCCAGCTGATCGGGATACCGTCGAGCGGGCCGCGGCGCAGCCCGGCCTTCGCGCGCTCGGAGCCCGCGGCTGCTTCCGCTTCGGCGCGGGGGCGGGTTGTGCGGGCATAGATACGGTCTTTGTGTTCATGCGCTTCGATCGCATCGAGATAGGCGGCGGTCAGATCGCGCGGGTCGATCGCGCCGCCTTCGATGTCGCGGCCCAGATCGGCCATTGTCATGCTCAGCCAGTCACTCATCCTGCGCTCTTCCTTCTGTGTTTGCCTGGAAGGTAGCGGCGATCGCGCGCATGGACAATCCCGCCGAGAGGCGCATAGTGCGGCCATGAGTTTTGACAGTGATATCGCGATCGTCGGTGGCGGTCTGAACGGCCCGGTCCTTGCCCTCGCGCTGGCAGGGCGCGGTCGGCGTGTGACGATCATCGACTCGCAGCCCGAGACGGTGCGCAAGAACGCGGGTTTCGACGGCCGGGCCTATGCGCTGGCCCTCGCCAGCACACGCCTGCTGGCGCGGCTCGGCATCTGGGAGAATGTGCAGGAACACGCCCAGCCGATGCAGGAGATCAAGGCGAGCGACGGGCGCGCGGGCGAGGGGCCTGCCCCGTTCTTCATGCATTTCGAGCGCGGCGCGCTGGAAGAGGGGCCGATGGGCTACATGCTCGAGGACCGTCACCTGCGCCGCGCCCTGCTGGAGGCCGTGAAGGCGGAGCCGCTGATCGAGACGGTGCAGGGCGAGGTCGTCGCGCAGGAAGCGGACGCGCGCAGCGCGCACCTCACGCTGGCGGACGGCACGGAACACGAGACGCGGCTGATCGTGGGCGCGGACGGGCGGCGCTCGGGCGTGGCGCAACGGGCCGGCATCAAGCGGACCGGCTGGGATTATGGCCAGACGGCGCTTGTTTGTGCGATCTCGCACGAGAAGGACAATGCCGGGATCGCGCACCAGTTCTTCATGCCCGAGGGGCCGCTGGCGATCCTGCCGCTGAAGGGCGGGCGCAGCTCGATCGTCTGGTCCGAGCGCACCGACCGCGCCGCGGCGATAAACAAGCTGAGCGATGCGGATTATCTTGAGGTGCTGAGGCCGCGCTTCGGAGATTTCCTCGGGCGGATCAAGCTCGATGGCAAGCGCTTTGCCTATCCGCTGAACCTGACGATCGCCAACAGCTTCGTGGGCGAAAGGCTCGCGTTGGTGGGCGATGCGGCGCACGGGATGCACCCGATCGCCGGGCAAGGGCTGAACGCGGGGCTGCGGGACGTGGCCGCGCTGGCCCATGTGATCGAGCACGCCGAGCGGCGCGGCGAGGATTTCGCCAGCGCGCTCGTGCTGGAACGCTACCAGGAATGGCGCCGCTTCGACACCGCGACGCTGGCCATGGCGACGGATTTCAGCAACAAGCTGTTTTCGAACGACAATCCGCTGCTGCGGATGGGGCGGGACATCGGCATGGGGCTGATCAACGCGATGCCGGGGCTCAAACGTGGTTTCACGCGGGAGGCGGCGGGGCTGACGGGCGATCTGCCCGACCTGATGAAAGACTGAGCGGCGCCCAGCGGGCAGAGATCAGTCGTCGTCAATCTGCCGGGCTTCGTCGACGAGCATGACAGGGATGCCGTCGCGAATCGGGTAGGCGAGCTTGGCGCGCCTGCTGATCAGCTCGGCGTTCTCTGCGTCATAGTCGAGCCTGCCTTGCGTGAGCGGGCAGACAAGTGCTTCGAGCATGTGACGGTCGAATTCCGGCGTGTCGGTCATTGGATGAGGTCCTCTCCGTCGCCGCCGTGAAGATCGAACTCGATCAGGGTGACGAGGGTTTCGCGGCGAGTGCTGAGCGAGGGGGCTTCGAGCAGCGCCTGTTTGTCTTCGGGGGCAAACTCCAGCAGCATCGAAAGCGAGTTGACGAGCAGCTCGTCATCGGCGTCTTTCAGCGTTTCCCAATCGGTGTTGAGGCCCTTGGTGTCGAAGTAGCGGCTGAGCAGCGCAAGAAACCTGGATCGGTCGAAACCCGGGTCCTTGTCCTCCGGGCCTCTGTCGCGCTCGAAGCCTTCCCAGCTCACGTCGCAGCGGCGATAGGGCGTGAACCCCTCGATTTCCCGCTGGACGCGGAAGCGCGAGCGGCCCGTCAGCGTGACCATGTAGCGACCATCTTCTGTTTCAGCGAATTGCGTAATCCGCCCGGCACAGCCGATTGACATGAGCCCCGAATCGTCCCCGTTCGGCCCGGCATTGGGCTGGATCATCCCGATGAGGCGGTGATCGGTCTTGAGCGCATCATCGAGCATTTGCAAATAGCGCGGCTCGAAGATGTGCAGCGGCAGGTTGGAGCGCGGCAGGAGCAGGGCCCCCGGAAGGGGGAAGATCGGGATCGTCTCGGGGAGATCGGGTCTGCTCATGCCGCGCGGCTCGTCACACCAGGATCATGGAGCCGAGCCTGCGGCGTCCGCTCAGAGCGATCGGATCCTGCGGTGGCAGGGCTTCGAAGATCGTCAGAAGCTGGGCCTTTGCGGCACCATCGTTCCAGTCGCGGTCGCGGCGGAAAAGCTCGAGAAGCTGGTTGACGGCTTCTTCGGTGTTGCCGGAAGCGTTGAGCGCATTGGCATAGTCGTAGCGGGCCTGGTGATCGTCGGGGTTGGCATTGACGGCGGCTTCAAGCTCGGCGACCGGGCCTGCGCTTTCGGCTTGCCGCGCCAGTTCAAGCTGGGCGCGGGCGGCTTCAAGCTCCGGTGTCTCGGTGATCTCGGCGGGCGCGCCGTTGAGCGTGGCTTCCGCGCCGGAGTGATCGCCCGAGGCGATATAGCTGCGCACGAGGCCGCCATAGGCGGCAGCATGGTTCGGATCTTCCTGAAGGATTGCGGCGAAGGTCTGGGCCGCGTCAGCGGCTGCGCCTTCGGTAAGCATTTCCTCGGCCGCCGCGACGGCATCATCAAGCCCGCCCGAGGCATCGCCGCCGCCCGCATCGACGGCGCGCTTGACGAAGGCCTCGACCTCGGAGGCCGGCACCGCGCCCTGGAACATGTCGGTGGGCTGGCCCTTCACGAAGGCGACGACAGTGGGGATCGACTGGATCGGCAGGCCCTGCTGGGCGAGCATCTGCGCGAGGCGCTGGTTCTGGTCGACGTCGATCTTGGCCATCTTGACCGCGCCCTTGGCCTTCTTGACGGCGTCTTCGAGCATCGGCCCGAGCGTCTTGCAGGGGCCGCACCAGGGGGCCCAGAAATCGACGATGACGGGGGTTTCCTGCGAGCCTTCGATCACGGCCTGCATGAAGTTCTCTTCGGTGACGTCGAAGACCAGATCGGCGCCGCCGGTGTTCTGGGTGAGATCAATTTCCATTGGGCGTTCCTTGGATAAGCGTAGTGTTGCCCTCTAGATGAGGGATGGCGCGCGCGCTTGCAAGGGGGCGATGCCGATCGCGGCTCGGCAAGATAGTTCGAAATAGGACTTGATAATACGAAATGGGACTATTATGGTCCTAATTCGTATCAATTGGAGATCAGTCATGAGCACGAGACGCAAATTCCTGAAGGTTCTGGGCGGCGGAGTCATTGTCGCCGCAGCAGGTGGCGGGGCTTTTCTGGCCACCCGCAGGCCCACCAAGGCGCTGGCCCCATGGGAGCAGGCCGCGGGCTATGACGATCCGGTCAAGCGGGCGCTGGCGCATGCGCTCCTGGCGCCCAATCCGCACAACCGGCAGCCCTGGCTGGTCGACCTCGGTGTGGAGAACCAGGTGACGGTGCTGCGCGACGAGACCCGCGAGCTGCCGATGACCGACCCGTTCAACCGCCAGATATTCATCGGGATGGGATGCTTTCTGGAGAACATGGTGATCGCCGCGAGCCAGACGGGCCATGCGGTGGAGCTTGATATTCTTCCCGAGGGTGAGAACGGCCCCGTGGCGGTGGCGCGGTTCAGCCGGGGCGCAAGCGAAGACCCTCTGGCAAGGCAGATCCTCCATCGGCACAGTGCGAAGGAAGACTACACCGAAGCACCTGTCGAGCCGGAAAAGGCGGAGGCGCTTTCTGCCTATGTGCGGGTGATCACCCGGCCAGACGAGGTGCAGGCGCTCAGGGAGCTGACATGGCGGGCGCTGGAAGTGGAACTCATGACCGAGCGGACGCTTCAGGAGAGCATTGATCTTTCGCGGATCGGCAAGCGGGAGATCAACGCGAACCCTGACGGGATCGAGATGCGCGAGCCGCATCTCGACGCGCTCTACAGCCTTGGCCTTCTGACCCGCGAGATGATGGCGGACACAAGTGGTGCCGGCATGCGTGGCGTGCTGAATCGGCTCAAGGCGGCGTGTTTCGCGACGCCGGCGCATACCGTGCTTGTGACCGACGGCAACACGCGGCGCGACCAGATCGAGGCGGGGCGCGTCTGGATGCGCTATTCGCTCGCCGTGACGGGCCTGGGGCTTGGCACGCAGCCTATGAGCCAGGCCTTGCAGGAGTTTCCGGAGATGTCGGAGCACTATGCGCAGGCCCATGCGACGCTTGCAAAACCGGGGCAAACCGTCCAGATGTTGGCACGGCTCGGATATGGCTCGGCGGCGATACCGACACCGCGCTGGCCGCTGGAGACACGGATCATGAATGGATAGTGCAGCGCTCGATCAGCTCTACCGCTTCTTTACCGAGGCGGGGATCATCACCCAGCTTGGCGGAGCCCTGACCGAGCGGCATTTGCCGAGGCGGCTGACCAACCAGCATTTCGGCTTTCTGGGGCATCTTTCGCGCCGGCCCGAGGGAGAGACGCCGCAAAAGCTTGCACATGCCTTCCAGATACCCAAAACGTCGATGACGCATATGATCAAGGTGATGGAAGAGCTGGGGCTGGTGGAAACCCGCCGCAACACGGAAGATGCGCGCTCGAAGCTGATCGTGATCACCGATGCCGGCGAGAGCCTGCGCCAGGAGGTTCTGGCGAAAGCAGTGGACGACCTGGCCAAGATGGAACCGCAGCCGGACATGGAGGCGGTCGCGCGGGTGCTGCCTGACCTTGAGCGCCTGCGCGCACAACTTGATGCGGCGCGGGACTGTTAGGGCGCTGAAGATCAAGCGGTGCAAGGAGCGACAGTGTTCGCTGAGGAGTGCCTCGGCAAATTTCAGACCTGCGCAAACCGTTGGATATACGTAATCGGGACGGAAGCCGCTGTCTGTCTGGTGTGTGGCGCGGGGTTGGTTTGAGTCCGTTGGGGGCTTGGAGCTCGCGCGCCGAGTTGCGCTCTCCATCCGCCGTTGCACAAGAAATGCAAACTCCGCTCCGCTCGCATTTTTCTGTTCAGCCATGGCGCAGCGAAGGTCAACTCTTTGCCGACCCGCGCCAAAGGCTGGGCCCTCTTCGTTGGCTTGAACCGGGCATCCCTACAGATCAAACGTCGCGAAAACGGGCGCATGATCGGAGGGCTTTTCCCAGCCGCGGGCGGCGCGGAGGATGCGGGAGGAGTGGCCTGCATTCGAGATGTCGGGGGTGGCCCAGACATGATCGAGCCGGCGGCCCTTGTCGGCGGCGTCCCAGTCCTTCGCGCGGTAGGACCACCAGCTGTAGAGATTGCCCTCGGGGATATCCTGGCGCGTGATGTCGACCCAGCGGCCCGCATCTTGCGTCTCGCCCAAGTGCTCCACTTCGATGGGCGTGTGGGAAACCACCTTGAGGAGCTGCTTGTGCGACCAGACGTCATCCTCGCGCGGGGCGATGTTGAGATCGCCCACGAGGATCGATTTCTCGGGGCGCTCGGTGTGGAAGGCATCCCGCATCTCCGTGAGGTAGTCGAGCTTCTGGCCGAACTTCTCGTTGATCTCCCGGTCGGGCTTGTCGCCACCGGCGGGGACGTAAAAGTTTTGAATCGTGACGCCATTCTCGAGCTTTCCCGCGATGTGCCGGGCATGGCCGAGCTGGGCGTAATCCGCGGCGCCGGCCTCGACCATGGGGATCTTGCTGAGGATCGCGACGCCGTTGTAGCCCTTCTGGCCGCGGGCGACCATGTGGGTATAGCCAAGCGCCTTGAATCCTTCCGTGGGGATCTTCTCGACAGGGCTTTTGCACTCCTGCAGGCAGAGCACATCGGGGGCTTCCGCTTGCAGAAGCTTCAGAACGATAGGTTCGCGCAGACGTACCGAATTGATGTTCCATGTGGCGAGGGTGAAGGACATGCGAAGCTCCTGATCGGGGTTTGGCTGACGATGCCCTTGCGGGCCGGGCAATTGCAATGGGGCGCGGGGAAAATTGCGTTTTCTGCCGACCTGAAGAAACAACGCCAAGTGACAGCACAGGAGTCATGTGGCAACTTGCTCTAAGAAGTGATGGCCTTTCCGGCCTGCCTCCAGCTCACCCTGCCAGAAGAGGCCAATCTTGGAATTCCTGTCTCATGCGCATCCCGAGCGCCCGCATTACATCGATCGTAGCAACTGGCTCAGGGCTGCTGTCCTGGGCGCGAATGACGGGATCGTTTCGATCTCGGCGCTGATCGTGGGTGTGGCCGCGGCGGAGCCTTCTCAGGCGGCTGTTTTCCTCGCGGGGTTTGCCGGGCTTTCGGCGGGGGCGATGTCGATGGCGGCGGGAGAGTATGTCTCGGTGTCCTCGCAATCCGACGTGGAGCGCGCCGATATTGAGCGCGAAAAGGAAGCGCTGAGCGAGAACCCGGAGCGCGAGGTGGAGGAACTGGAAGCGATCTACCGCGCACGAGGGTTGAATGACGACACGGCGCGGATCGTGGCCGAGGAGCTTTCGGAGCATGACGCGCTGGGCGCGCATGTGCGCGATGAGCTGGGCATTTCGGCGGCGCTGACCGCGAAACCCTTGCAGGCGGCGCTGGCCTCGGGGGCAACATTCTCCGTTGCCGGTGCCGTGCCGATGCTGGCGGCCATCCTTGCGCCCGCCGGGGCGATCATTCCTGTCGTGCTGGTGGTGACATTGCTGGCATTGGCAGTGCTTGGCGCGCTGGGCGCGTGGGTGGGTGGCGCGCCCTTGCGGCCGGCCGTCCTGCGCGTGGTGCTCTGGGGCGTGATGGCAATGGGTATCACGGCCGTTGTCGGCAAGCTCGCCGGCGTTTCGGTTTGACGAAGGACAAAAAAAGGCCGAGCACTAAGCTCGGCCGAAGTCCAACAGGGAGGTACATGTGATAACCCGCACATGCGACGGGATGGAAAAGGTATACTAGAGATCAGTGTATACCATTTTGACCCAGATCAAGGATGCCGAATTTTGTTAAGTTGTGAAGCGTTGCCTTTTGAGCACGTATGAGTTGTTTCAGGCGACGAGGCGGTAGCCGCCGGACTCGGTGACAAGCAGCCGGGCGTTGGACGGGTCGGCCTCGATCTTCTGGCGCAGGCGGTAGATATGTGTCTCCAGCGTGTGGGTGGTCACGCCGGCGTTATAGCCCCAGACCTCGTGCAGAAGCACGTCGCGAGGGACGACGCCATCCGTCGAGCGGTAGAGATACTTGAGGATGTTCGTCTCTTTCTCGGTCAGGCGGATCTTCTTTTCGTCCTCGGTGATCAGCATCTTCATCGCCGGTTTGAACGTGTATGGCCCGAGGGTGAAGACGGCATCCTCGCTTTGCTCGTGCTGGCGGAGCTGCGCGCGTATACGGGCAAGGAGCACGGGGAACTTGAAAGGCTTGGTCACGTAGTCGTTCGCACCCGCATCGAGGCCGAGGATCGTGTCGGAATCGCTGTCATGGCCTGTCAGCATGAGCACGGGGGCCTTGACGCCCTGTTTGCGCATCAGGCGGCAAAGCTCGCGGCCGTCGGTGTCGGGCAGGCCGACATCGAGGATGATCAAGTCGAAGAGGCTCTCCTTGACCTTCTGCATGGCTTCAGCGCCTGTCGCGGCCTCGAAGACATCGAAATCCTCTGTCATCACCAGTTGTTCACTGAGCGCTTCGCGCAGATCATCCTCGTCATCAACGAGCAGAATTTTCTTGAGCTGAGCCATGGGGGCATCCCTTCGATTGGACACACGATTGCGTGTTGTCTCATGTTACCGGTCATTTGGGTTCGTGTTCCAGCAACGCAAGAATTGCTGCAAGAGTTTCACGCGCTCGTGTATCGGAACGGCCTAATGTTTCAGGAATGAAACCGCCTGCGGCTGTGCAAGGGCACTTCCGGTCCGCCGGGAAACGCCATATGAAGGGCGCATGATCTTGGGTCCGGACATAGAAGAGCTTCTGGCGCGGGCGCGGGCCGATCTGCGGATCGGGGTGCCCGTGGTGCTGGCGGAAGATGATGGGCGTGGTGCCGTGGTGTTGGCGACGGAGACGCTGAGCCCGGAGCGGCTGAGAGGGCTGCGGGCGCTTGACGTGCCGCTCGACATTGCCGTAACGGCACGGCGCGCCGAGACACTCAAGGCGCGGGCCTATGATGGCGACCTGGCGCGCGTGCGCCTGCCCGCGGAGGCGGATGCAGACTGGGTCGCCGCCGTGGCCGACCCCAAGGACGACCTGAGCAAACCCATGAAGGGCCCACTCTTCACCCAGCGCGAGGGTGATGCGGGGCTGCATCGGCTGGCGTTGAGACTCGCCAAGGCGGCGCGGCTTTTGCCGGCGGCCCTTGTCGCCGAGGTGGATGCGCCGGAGGCGCTGGCGCGCGCTGAGGGGCTGACGCTGATCGACGCGCGGGCGGCGCGGGCGGCGATGGACTTGAGCGCGGAGTTGGCGGCGGTGGTGCAGGCGCGGGTGCCGATCGAAGTTGCCGAGAACACGCGGTTGCATGTCTTCCGCCCCGAGGACGGGAGCGAGGAGCACTACGCCATCGAGATCGGCCAGCCGCCGCGTGACACCCCCGTGCTGACGCGGCTGCATTCGGCCTGTTTCACGGGCGATCTCATGGGCTCGCTCAAATGCGATTGCGGCCCGCAGCTCAAGGCCGCGCTGGCGCAGATGGGGGCCGAGGGCGCGGGCGTGCTGCTCTATCTCAACCAGGAGGGGCGGGGCATCGGGCTGGCCAACAAGATGCGGGCCTATTCCCTGCAGGACCAGGGCTTCGACACCGTGGAGGCCAACCACAGGCTCGGCTTCGAGGATGACGAGCGGGATTTCCGCGTCGGCAGCTCGATCCTCATGGCGATGGGCTTCGGGGCGATCCGGCTGATGACGAACAACCCCGCGAAGATCGAGATGATGGAGAAGATGGGCCTCGAGGTGACGGAGCGCGTGCCGCTCATCGTCGGGGAAAACGCGCATAACCGCGCCTACCTGAAAGTGAAGGCGCGCAAATCGGGGCACATGCTTTGAGCCCTGACGATCTCGTTCTGACGCGTCGGGGGCTGCGCTTCATGGGGCGGCATGTCCCATGTAGCATCGGCAAGGGCGGCATTCGCGCGGGCAAGCGCGAGGGCGACGGGGCGACGCCCGCGGGCATGCACCGGATTGTCGGGATGCTCTACCGGCCCGACAGGCTGCCCCGCCCGCGGCGCTGGGCGGAGCCGATCGGCCCGCGCGATCTGTGGTCGGACGAGAGCGGGGACGGGGCCTATAACAGCCGCGTGCGCGCGCCCTACGCGGGCAGCCACGAGCGGCTGCGGCGGGCCGATCCGCTCTATGACCTCGTGCTCCTGACCGACTGGAACTATCCCATGGCCGAGGCCGGCCGGGGCTCGGCGATTTTCCTGCACCAGTGGCGCAGGCCGGGGTATGCGACGGAAGGGTGCATCGCTCTTGCCCGGGCCGACCTGCACTGGATCGCGGCGCGTGTGGGCCTCGGGGCGCGATTGATCGTGAAGGTGCGCTGAGCGGTTTCGCGGATCAGTAGTTGCGCTCGCCGAAGATGGCCGAGCCGACGCGGATATGCGTGGCGCCGAGGGCGATGGCGCGCTCGAAATCGCCGCTCATGCCCATTGAGAGGCCTTTTAGATCATTGCGGGCGGCGATCCTGGCCAGCAGGGCGAAGTGCAGCGAGGGCTCTTCCTCGACGGGGGGGATGCACATCAGCCCCGAGAGCGGCAGGCCTAGGGCGCGGGTCTCGGCGATGAAGGCGTCGGCCTCGGTGGGCAGGACGCCTGCCTTCTGCGCTTCCTCGCCGGTATTGATCTGGATGAAAAGCTCGGGGCAATGGCCCAGCTCGTCCGCGAGGCGGGCGATTGTCTTGGCAAGCTTGGGGCGGTCGAGGGTGTGAATCGCGTCGAAAAGCTCCATGGCCTGCCTCGCCTTGTTGGTCTGCAAGGGGCCGATGAGATGCACTTTCGTGTCGGGGAATTGCTCGCGGAAGGCGGGCCATTTGCCGGCCGCTTCCTGCACGCGGTTCTCGCCGAAGAGGCGGTGACCTTCGTCGAGGACGGCCTCGACCCGTTCATCCGGCTGGAGCTTGGAGACGGCGATCAGCTCGGTGCTGCCGGGGGCGCGGCCTGCGGCCTTCTCGGCCTTGGCGATGCGGGATTTGATCTCGGAGAGGGACATGGGGGCGCTCCTGCTGTGTCACGGTTGAGATAACCCGAGCGGCGCGCAAAAGAAAAGGGCAGGCGCGATGCCTGCCCTTCCCTGATTGGTGCTTTCAGCTTCTGGGATCAGAAGTTGAAGCGAACACCGAAGTCAGCGAATGTGTCGCCGTTCTGGTCGCTTGTGACACCACCGCGGAGCGATGTACCGCCGCCGAGGTCGTGGTTGAAGTCAACGCCGTAGGATGTTTCGGCGAAGTAGTCGGCGTCTGCGATGTAGGCTTCAACGTTCGTTGCTGCGCCTACGTCAAAGCGGCCCGAGAGAACCCAGTGGTCGCCGGCTGTGCCGTTGTCGGCCCATGCGAAGCCAACAGTTGCGGGGCCGATGTCGCCGCCAACGCTTGCTGTCAGCTCTGTGTCGGCTGCGGCATTGGAGTCCTGAAGACCCAGGGCGAATGTCCAGCCGTTCCAGCTGTATGCGCCGTGTGCGGCGATACGGTCGTTGACGTCGGAAGCCGAAACGTGCGCCGAGAAGTCACCTTGCGAGTACATGACTTCGATGCCGTTGCTGCCGCCTGTGCCCATGCCACCGGACGAATAAGCATCGCCACGGAAGTTGTAGGCAACGTAGTCGTAGCCGTGGCCTGTGAGGCCGATGTCGACCGGGTACTGGCCGGGCATGAATTCGAGCGCGCCGTAGATGTTGCCTACGCCGACTTCCAGGCCGCCGGAACGGGCGAAGAAGCGTGCGTGGTTCATGCCAACGCCGGATTGGCCTTCGTTTGTCTGCATGCGAACGCGTGCACCGAACTCGACGCCAGCGTCGGATTCTGCTGTTGCGTCGATCTGCAGGCGCAGACGCGATGTGATGTCTGTCGACGATGCGGAACCGTTGTAGAGGATACCGAAGCGGGCATAGCCGCTGAATGTTACGTCAGCTGCTGCAACGGAAGCTGTTGCAACGAGAGCTGTCGTAGCGAAGAGAATCTTTTTCATGATCTTTCCCTCGAGTTTTCGTGTCATGAGCCCAAAACGGTTCATCCGAATTGGGTATGAGCTACTCTCTCGCCTCAAAGCGGCCTCGATTCAAGCGCGCCCGAAAGCTCGGGGGCAAAGTGGCGGAAGATGGTGCATGGATGCCACAGTGATTCCGGGGCGATATCGGGCCGGGGAGCTGCCTGCCGGGGCCTCATTTGCTGCGACAAATCATGCAAAGGGCATAAAGGCTTGCCCCGAGCGGGCGGCTTGGGTAGGACGAAGGGGCAGCAAACGAGCGGATCCGAGCCATGAAAACCCCCATATACAAAGCAGGCGTTCTTCTTCTTGTCCTGACAATGGTAAGCGCCTGCGGTGGCGGAAGCCTCAATTTCGGCCGTGTCGGCCCCGCTGCGACAGCGGACCGGCCCGACGACGCCCCGACCCGGGCGACTCCCCCGAGCGTCGAGACGGGCGGTGAAGGCTCGACGATCTGGGATATTTTCCGCAACAAGAACACGGAAGCCAAGATCGAGGTGAATCGCTATCTCTGGACGGCCTCGCTCGATGTGCTGAGCTTCATGCCTGTCCAGTCGATCGACCCGTTCAGCGGCGTGATGGTCTTCGGCTATGGCCAGCCGCCGGGTGGCGGGCGCGCTTACCGTGCGACTGTCTATATAGACGATCCGGCGCTTGATGCGCGCTCGCTCAACGTGGCGCTGGCAACGCGCAGTGGCCCCGTGGCCGCAGGCACGGCACGCGCCGTGGAGAACGCGATTCTCGACCGGGCGCGCGAATTGCGGATCAGCGACAGCCGGTTCTGACGGGGTTCAGAGCTCGACGAGGCTCTCTGCCCAGCTGACCTGACCGGGCAGGCAAATGCTCTTGAGATCATAGTTTCGGGTGACGAGCTCGCGGGCGGCGCGCCCGAGAGCGGCGCGCTCCTGCGGGCTTTCGAGCAGGTGGCATATCTCTTCCACCAGCCCCTCGCGATCGAAGAAATCGACAAGGCGGCCTGTCTCGCCATGGGTGATGGCTTCTTCCACGGGGGCTGTCCTGCTGGCCACGATGGCGCCTTCTACGCTCATCGTCTCGAAGAGCGACCAGCTCAGCACGAAGGGGTATGTCAGGTAGACATGGACGCGGCTGACCTTGAGAAGCGCCTGGAACTGGCCATAGGGGACACGACCGAGAAAGTGGACGCGCTGCCAATCGGGGGTCGGAATCCTGCCGCGCACCTCGTCGATGAATATCTGCTTCCATGTCTGGCCCTTGGGCGGGCGGGCACCATAGCTCACGTCATCGCCCCCGACGATGAGGATTCGCGCATTCGGTCGTTCCTTGAGCAGGCGCGGCAGGGCGCGCATGAAGACATGATAGCCGCGATAGGGCTCGAGGTTGCGATTGACGAAGGTGATGATCTCGTCTTGCCGCGTGAAGCTCTCGCCTGTTTCGAGGTCGAGCCGCGCCTCGGGGTCGGGGCGGAGCGTCTCGGTGTCGATCCCGTCATGGCAGATAGTGATCCTGTCACGGAACTCTGCCGGAAAGGTATCGGCCTGGAAGCGTGTCGGGCTGAGACCGGCATCGGCGATGTCGAAATGCTCGTGATTGTTGACGTTCTTGAGGCGCAGGCGCAGGGCTTCCGTCGGCTTGATCTCGGGCTGGAACTCCTTGTCGAAGCCGGTATGGGGGTATTGGGCCTGGTGGTAGAGCTCGCAATAGAGCCCCATCTTCGCCTTGGGCCAGACATCCTTGAGAAAGAGCGATTCGCCCCAGCCGGGATGCGCGATGATGAGATCGGGTGTGAAGCCCGCCTCGCGCAGCTTGACGGCGGCGTGGTAGCAGGCCTCGGCGCGGGTGACCTTGGTGTCGAGGTCGACGAGCCAGGGATGCACGTTCTGGCCTGTTCGGCCCGCGAGCTTGTAGGGCAGGATGCGCACGCCGTTCCATGTTCCCGGCTTGTCGGCACGGAGCGTAAGTGCGACGCATCGGTGCCCTTTCCGGGCGAGCGCCGGGGCGAGATGCTTGAACTGGCCGGGGAAATTCTGATGAATGAAGAGAATGTTCATGGATGCGCTCGCGACTGCCTCGCGCCCTTATAGCGCAGAATATGGCGCGAGATAGGCGCGGTCTGGGAAAAAGCCGGGTGCCGCGCTTTGCCGGATGCGCGCGCGCCGGTATGCTCGGGGCAGGGGCAGGACCGATCGGGGCCGGAGCATGCTGAGACTGATGAATAGGGTCACGCGGGTGAACATCCGCGCCCATGGCGGGGCGCTGGGGGCAAGCCTTCTCTATCTCCTGTGGATCAAGGCGTGGCTCGACGCGGTCTATGCGGCCTCGCGGCATCCTGTAGACTACGCGACGGGCCAGACGGCGTTCAGCGCGGAGGTTATCAAGGGGCACTACGCGCACATGCAGGCCTTCGGCACACTGGACATCTATCAGCGCGCGCAGGTGATCGATTTCGGCTTCATCCTCGGGATGCTGCTGGTGGGGGTCCTGCTGAGCACCTTCATTGCCCGGTTTGCGCGGGAGGCGAGCACGGCGCGCAGGGCGGCGCTTCTGGCTGGCCTCGCCATGATCGGCGCGGCCATCTTCGATTCGTTCGAAAACCTCGTCTCGTTCGTCATGCTGGCCGATCCGCAGGGCTTTCCCGGCTGGATCGCGCTGGCCTATTCGGGCTTTGCCGCGGTCAAGTTCGCGCTCGTCGCGCTGGCCATCCTGCTCGCGCTCGTGGCCACCGCGCTGACGCTTGCCGGGCGGCTGCGCGGTTCGACGAAGTAAGGCCGGGCGCTGAGCACCCGGCCTTTCCTGTTGGACTTGTTTTCAAGAAGCGCCGCACCAAGGGAGGAGGAGAGGTGCGACGCTGTCTTTCATTGGCCGCGGAGCCAAGGGAGGAGGAGTGAGGCCACGCGGCTTGTGACTCCACATTTGCTGCGGCGCGGCGTGATCTCAAGGGGAAAATGCTGCGATTGCAAAATATTCATAAAGCACGGAAATCATTTCTGAATAAGGCATCGCCTCGATGAAGAATGTGGCGGCAGGAAAACCGAACCCGCAGATGTGCCTTATTGTTGGGCGCTTTCCATCTTGCGCAGGTGAAGGCGAGGGTTTAGAGACATTTCCGGGCCGCTGTAGCTCAGCTGGTAGAGCACGTCATTCGTAATGATGGGGTCGTAGGTTCGAGTCCTATCAGCGGCACCATATAATCCATGCAAGATGCTGCTTTAAAAGAACAAAATGGTAAGACGTTATTTTGCTATCCCCCTAAATATCCCCCCTTTGCACCTTGCTTAACCGTTGCGCGGGTCAGTCGTTGGGCATGTCGCGC
Organism: Rhodobacteraceae bacterium 63075; assembly: GCA_003417655.1. Classification (GTDB taxonomy): domain Bacteria; phylum Pseudomonadota; class Alphaproteobacteria; order Rhodobacterales; family Rhodobacteraceae; genus Lentibacter. Next base: position 231 of record QVMW01000001.1, on the reverse strand, counting down.
CCTTGGGTTCGCCGTTTTCGCCAGCGCATAGGAAAGTGACGGAAGGTCCAAGCGCAGTCTTGCCACGCGTGCCTTCCAGCCAGTTTAATCGCGTGCGCAGCGTTGCCATTGTCGCCCCTAGTATTCTGCACCTGACACAAGATTCCCTTATGAAGGCAGGCGCCAGGCCAGTAGCAAGTATCCCGAGCGAAAATGTCAGATGACTGTTCCCAGCCCGGAGCGGACCTTTCT
>QVMW01000043.1 GCA_003417655.1 Rhodobacteraceae bacterium 63075 | reverse complement strand
GATCGCGCAGCGGCTGAACGAGGCAAAGCGGCGCGGCAAGACCCCGCCCTATGGCGACGGCGCCCATGCCCAGGTGCGGGCCCTGGGCACGCTGGTTTTTGATATCGCCGACCAGGTACAGGAGATGGCCGAGCGTCGACGCGGCGCGCTCTCAGCCGAGGTCGCACGGGTGCTGGAGGGAGCAAGCGATGGCCCGGAATAATACCGCCGTGGCCGCAGCCCAGAGCGCGTTCTTCGACCGCGACTGGAGCCGGATCAGTGGCAGCGTCCCGCGGGCGCGCCAGAAGCAGATGGTACGCGCCGCCATGGGGCATTCGCCCGCGATCTTCAAAGCCATCCGCGACGGCGGGACCCATACCCGAGCGCAGCTGCGCAATCAGCTTGGCTACCTCACCTCGAAATCCAGCATGATCATCGACAGCCGCGGCACCTATGACGGGCAGGAGCGGCTCAGCGAGAAGGAAGCCGAACAGGTCACCCGCCGTTTTGCTGCGCAATGGAACGAGGGGTTCCACCCCAAGCTGGGACATACCTCGCATCTGCTGATGGCTTTTCCCATCGGCACACGGGGCGAGGATGTAGGCGAGATCACCCGCGAGATCTGCGAGCGCTTTTTCCAGGGCGAGGGCAGCCATTTTGACTATATCGCCGCCGTCCATGAGGACCGCGACCACCCGCATGCGCATATCGTGCTGAACCGGCGCAGCAAGGATGGCGAGATCTTCTTTCTCAAGCAGGACCATCACTTCAACTACGATGCCTTCCGCGAGGCGATGGTGGAGGTGAGCGACCGCTACGGTCTGCGGCTCGAGGCGACAAGGCGGGCGGAGCGCGGCGTGGTGACCAAGGCCCCGGCCGATGCGCAGGTGCGGCGCGCCATGGAGAGCGGCCAGACCGTTTGCGAGCGGGAGCGCGTAGGCCCCGAGCTTGACCGGGCCCTGGCGGAAATTGCAGGGCACGCCCGGCTTTATCGCGGGCTGGCGGCCGAGGCCTCGCGCGAAACCCATGAGGAGATCGCGACAGCCCTGAACCGGGCGGCGACGCTGCTCGGTCAAGGTCAGGCAATCACAGCAGATGGAAAGGTATATGGCATGGCAGAGGACCAGCTCTCATTCGACGAGGTCGTGGACGCGTTCCATGACAAGATCGCCCAGGCCGAGCGCGTGGTCGCAGAGGCCCCGCCGGACCGGCGCGTGGCGCTGGAGCATGAGCTCAACGAAATTTACCGCGATATCTCGCATCTGAGCCCGATCGGGTCGCAATCCTACACGCTGCTGGACGCCCCTTCGGCCAGCGGGGTCTATTCCACTGCGAACATCGACCGCGAGGCCGCCGAGCGCCTGCATGCCCCAGGGCTGGCAGAGCGCGTCGAACGCGCGCTCGAAGGCACTGGGATCTCCGCGCAAGACGTCGTTGCCCGTGTCGAGCTGGGCTCCGACAATGCTGCGTTGGAGCGGCAGTGGCTGAGCCAGGACCTCAAGGCCATTGCCGAGACAGAGGGACTGGATTTGAACCGGGCGGATGAGCTGGAGGCGGCCATCGACCGGCTCGACGCGGCGCATGGTGATCTGGGCCGCGTGTTGGCTGAGGCCGAGGTGCTGCGCGACAGCGGGGCCGTGGATGAGGCGGAGCGAATAGAGCGCGCCGTCCGTGATCCCGATATCGCGAACCTGCCGCCGACCACCGCCGATGTAATGACCCGCCTGCGCGATGACCCGAGCGCTGATCCGTTCCGTGATCCCGCTGAGCAGGCGGCTCTGCGTGAGGAAATTGGTGACATGATCGGCGAGGAGCGCACGGCTGAACTGGCCATGGGCAATGATGCGGCGCTGGACGAGGTCCTCGAGGATCGGCTGGACCGGCTCTACATGGCCAAGGCCTATTTGCAGAGCGATGCCGCGCTGGCAAACAGCGCGGCCATGGAGCACGTGCGCGACGAGATCGCCAATGAAGAGATCGACGTCCAGCGCGCGCGCCATGCAGAAACCGACGGTGAAAAGGGCGTGAGCCATGGGTAAGGCCCGCATCGCTCTCGGGGTTCTGAGCTTTGCGCTGCTTGGCGCCGCGCTCGGCTATGCTTTGGCCTCGGCCTTTGTCACCTTCCGCTGGTTTGGTATCGGTGCCGAGATTGATTTCCTGTTGATTGCCCGCAGCTATGCCGATCTGCGCGTCACCAACCCCGGTGACATGCAGATCGTGCATCTGATCATCGGCATCAATGCGGGTGCCGGACTGCTTCTCAGCGCCGTCTTGATGAATGACGCACTCACCCGCTTTGGCGAAACCCATTGGCAGACGCGCGCCGATATGAAGCGCAACGGCTTTTTCGGCAAGCCCGGCCACGGCTTCATCCTGGGCAAGATGGGCGCGCCCCGCGGCCGCGCGCCCTTCGTGATGTCCAAGGTCTTCCCACATGCCCTGATCGTGGCCCCCACGGGACGCGGCAAGACCACGGGCTTCGTGATCCCGAAC
>QVMW01000033.1 GCA_003417655.1 Rhodobacteraceae bacterium 63075 | reverse complement strand
GCAAAGAAAAACTTGGGCGGATCACGAAGATGGGTGACCAATACTTACGATCATTGCGCGTCGTTGGCATGACGTCCCTCGTCCGACAGACCAAGTCTCATCCGGAACGGGCAAGCAAGTGGTTGACGTCGCTGTTGGAGCGCAAACCAGCGCGCCTCGAAACAGTCGCCATGGCCAGCAAGACGGCTCGGATCGTCTGGGCGGTCCTGACCCGCAAAGAACCCTATACGCCCCACACAACCTGAGAGGATTAAGAATTACGAGTTCGCAAGACCCGCGAGATGATGGTGCATAAGCCTGCCGCCAAAACCAAGACACCCCGTCGAAGGTCCCGGGCGCAATTGCCCGCTGAGCTGTAAGGGACTTGGTTTGCGGAACCCATCAGGGCCAGCGGTCAAAACCGCGCACACAGGCCGGACACATGACTGCTTGTGACAAATGCATAAATCGGATCAAGAATGTCTTGCCATGCAGGAGCCATCCACACAGGTCCTTCGCTGCGCCGGCCACCAAGGTCAGCACTGCAGTGCGGATTCGGCGGGTGGTCGCAACACTCTAGTCTTCTTGAGAGATGGAGTGTTGAGACATGAAGTCCCGGACAAGGATTTTTTAAACTGACAAGCAGAAGTCGGAGATGTGGGATCGTTGGCAGCGAGGGGGGGCGGAGTTTGATCGGTCGTGGTTTGATCGCGCGTCGTCCTGGGTCTTTCCAGAACTTGCTGTGACTGGTGGCATCCGGCCAGCTGAGCGTAGCCGATCTGGACGCGTGCTGAGCCTGGCTGAGCGAGAAGAAATATCTCGTGGCCGTGCCGCCAGCCGATCTTTGCGTTCCATCGCGTGCGATCTGTCCGGATTCACTTCGACGATCAGCCGGGAAGCCCGTCGCAATGGTGGGCGCACGGCCTAACGCGCGGCATTGTCGGATCAGCGCGCATGAAACGGTTTCTCTCCCCCGTTCGGGGGATGCACGGCGCGGCGCGCTTGTGGCTCAATGCGGGCGATTGGGGCCGCAACGGAGACATGAGCGATGCGACAGGCGACAGGACTGCCCGCGCAGGGCGGGCGCATGGGAAGGCGGCGGGCGCTGGCGCTGCTGGGGGCGCTGGGGCTGGCCCCGCGCGCGGCGCGGGCGCAGGACACGGAGGCGCCGGAGGTCTGGGCCTGCGGGGCCTCGCGGCCCACGCGCGTCGGAATGCACCGGCTGGAATACATGCTCAAGGGCCGCGAGGCGACAGCGATCCGGGGCGTCATGCACTTCGACCTCAACGCTTATGAAACGCTGACCGCGGACGAGGACAAACGCGAGCTGGGCCTTGATTTGTTCGGCTCTCCGTTCGAGCAGGCCATGGCCAACGCGATGCGCAAGCGGCGCGCAGCCCTGCACCGGGTTCCGGCGGGAGAGGAACGCGACAGGGTCTCCGAGATGATCGAGCTGGCGAAGTTTAACGGCAAACTGGGCATGTCCGGCCTGCTCGAGCTGCACCTGCGAACACCGCCCGGCCGGTCTGACACGCTGGTGCCCGAGAAGATGATCCTGCGCTTCCCGCCGATGGGCAAGCTCGCGGGGCTGGACAACGACGTCCTCGGGATCACGGCGCTGACCGCCAAGGGCGAGAGGATCACCGAGTGGAGCTACCAGGTGACCGAGGCCGACTCTTCGCTTTCCGGCGTGGGCCCGGCGCCGATCATCGTCGAGCAGGACCGCGCGCGGCTCAGGACGCTGGCCGACAGGATGGTGGCGGGCGAGCATATCTCCTTTCGCGTGAATGACGAGAAACAGCAGACGCTGTTCGGCCTCGCGCTTCTCGCGGGCTATGACTGGGCCACGGAATATGCCGCGATGACCGGGCTGCAGCCCGTCGCGCAACAGGCCGCGCGGGCGAAGGCACAGGGCACATACGACGGCTACCGAGCCGATACCCCACAGGGCGGCACCTGCGAGAAGCGCGGCTGCTTCCTGACCACGGCCACGGCCGGGGCCGTGGGCCTGCCCGATGACTGCTGGGAACTGGCCACCCTGCGCGCCTTCCGAGACGGCTGGCTTGCGCGGCATCCCGGCGGGGCAGCGCTGACCGCGCGCTACTACCGGCTCGCACCGCTGCTGGTGCGGCGCATCGACCGGCGCGCCGACGCCCGGGCCATCTGGCTGCGCACATGGGCCTTCGGCGTGGTGCCCGCCGCGCTGGCCGCGCGACTGGGGCTGAACCGGCTGGCGCTGTGGGTTTACCGTGCCATGGTGAGCCGGTTGGCGGGGCGCGCCCGCACAGTCACTCCAGCAGACCGGCGCAGCTTTCGGGCGGCGCGGCACTGACCACGGCCGGTCCGGGCGACATCGTCCGGGCCTGCGTGATCTCCAGCGCCGCCCACTCGGCCATGCGGGCTGTGGCCTCCTCCTCCCCGACGGCGCGCGTCAGCCAGCCGTTCAGGCTGTAGTCGATCGGCATGACCGGCTGGAAGACGAAGTCGATCCTGGCGGTCGCTGTCTCCTGGTCGAACCCGTCCAGCAGGGCCGTCCAGCCATCGAAGGCGCAGACCTCCTCGGGGGTCATCCCGCCGCTGTCTGCATGGGCGGCCACGTCTGCATGGAAGGCCCGAAGCCAGTCGCGCGCCGCGGGCACGTTTTCCAGCGGCAGGGTGTTCTCGAGCACCATTGTTTCAATCTGCTGCGCCGCAGCGGGCGCAGCGAGGGCGGCCAGCGCGGCCGCAAGGATTGTCTTTCGCATGTTTCGGGTCTCCTTTGCTATGTGACGAGCCTTCAAGGTTCGGGGTAACAGGCACGCAGCCTAGGCGATGTCTCCGGTCTCCGCGCCCGGGGCCATCTGGGCGGCGAGCTCTGCGGCCTTGCGCCGCTTGCGCGGGGTCCAGGGCCAATGCGCGATCACCAGGGCCAGCCCGATCAGAAGCAGCAGGCTCGTGGGCACCGCCGCTGCGGCAAAGCGCCCGCCAGCCAGGGCCCCGGCGCCGATGGCGCCGCCCGCGAGCGTCGAGACGATGCCGATCCCGAACATCACGAGGTTCGGCCCCTTGGAAGGGCCCAGCGTGACCTCGGCCCCCGGCTGCGCCTCGGCCAGCGCCCGCAGGATCGCGACCACCGCCGCCCAGTGCTGCCGGGCATCGGGGTTCTCGGCATAGCCCACACTGGAGGCGTTGAACCCGAGCGACTGGCGCGTGTCGCCTCGGAACAAGTCGAGCCGCACCATGCGGGCATCGCCGAAGGTGCGCATTTCCAGGAATGCACTGCCCACCTCCGCCAGGTCGAGCGTCCCCTCCCCGGTGATGACCAGCGTCGATCCGTCGAGGCAAAGCTCGACCTCTGCGCTCAGCGCGGCGGGTTTGTAGCGGAAGATCTGCGGCATCCGGGTCACGCGGGCACCCGGTCGGAAAAAAGGCGCTGCGCCAGCCAGTTGCAGATCATCGCGGCCAGCACATGCGCGGCAAGCAGCATCACCAGCCAGGTCAGGAAACTTCCGCCGGGGATCATCAGCCCCGCCAGCGCGGACATCAGCGCCCAAAGGGCGAGTGCGGTGCCAAGCGCCGCGCGCCAAGAGATACCGCCCCGCCACCTGTCGCGCAGCGCCACGGCGAGCCCCACGGCGATGCTGGAGACCAGCCCGAAGCTGTAGGCCAGCGGCAGCCCCGCCGCCAGGGTGACCAGGAAACCGGGGCCGAGAAGCGCGCTGACAGTGTTTTCCTGGCCCGCGCCGAGATCCGTGACGACGGCGATGAGCACCAGAAGCCCGACCGCGCCGACCGCCCCGACAAGCGGCCCCAGCAGGGCATAGAGCGCGGTAATTCCCGCGAAGCGGCCCCATCCGGGGGGCGCTTGGGTGGGCGAAGCAAAATCCTGGCTCATCTGTCGCGTCTCCTTTTGGTGGGCATCGGGGCGCGTCAGTCGCGCCGGTAGGGATTGATTTCGCACATCACGGTGATTGCAACGTCGGGGTCGTCGCTGGAGAAGTCCGCGTAGAAGCCCTGCACGCGGTCCCAGTGCGCGCCGCCCTCGGTGAAGCCGTTCGCGGGGAGACCGCCTGCCATGACATCGGTGACGAAGGCCTCGGCATCGATATCGCCCATGTTCTGCACATCGCGGCACCGCAGGAAGAAGGCCATGGTCGCGGCGGCTTCGTCCAGGGTAAAGGGGTTTTCGCCGGCGACGGCCTCGGACCAGCCGTCATGGGCGGTGTTGAGAACGCCGCCCGGCGTGATCGGCCCCTCGGCCGACGCCGGCCCCGTGGCCGCCAGGACAGCCATAAGGCCCGAAAGAGTCGCTCCCGCAAATTGTTTCATGATCCTGTCTCCATCATCAGTTCCACTCCGGTTTCGCTGTCAGCCTACAGCCTGCCCACCCCGCCCCGATATCCCCCGAACGGGGGAGGCGGTCTCAACTGTCAGGCAGCTCGGCGCGGCAATCCCACATGGTGCGTGCCGCGTCCTGTGCGCCGTCCGGTGGTAGTGCCAGAGCCGTTTCCGACCCCACCGTCAGCCGTGTTTCCTCGTCACCGTAGAGAATCAGGGCATCAAGAACAGTCGCCATCCCGACGGAGGTCAGGTTCGCGCGATAGCTGCCGCCGCCGCCCTGCCAGGTCAGCGGGTAGGCCGGGGCATTGCCGATCCGCAGGGTGGCCTCGATCTGAAAGTCCAACCCCTCCAACGACGGGGTGATGACCCAGATTTCCTGCCGGTCCGGGAAGGCGCGGAACATGATGCCATCATCGCCGGACAGATGGGTCATGCGGCAATAGGGAGGGCCGTCGTCCTGCGTGACCGGGGCGGCCGTGGCCTCCCACCGCGGGGTCTGGGCCAGCGCCGGAGCGGCCAGGGCCACCCCGAGCGCCAGTATGAGAAGAGTTCGTTTCAACATGCGCGCCGCGCCTCCTGTCCGTGTGTTTGTCAAAGCTGATTCGAGCAGTCCCCGTAGCCTTCGACGGCTTCGCTGACGCCGGAGGCGGGGAAGGACAGCGTCTCGCTGCCCCCCAGGGAAATGCTCATGCCCGACCCGAAGGTGTCGGTCATGATGAAGCCCTGCAGGATGGCGATCACGCCCTCCTCGCCGATGCCATTGGCCAGCCATTGCGAGGCCGGATCGCCCTTGTTCCAGCGAAGCGTGTAGCGCTGGCCCTGGGGCGTGTCGCCTGCGAAGGTGATCCAGCCCTCCTGCACACCGGTCAGGCCGGTCAGGACGGGCGAGTCGATCCCGATGAAATTGCCCACACCCGATGTCGCGTGCAGGCTGAACTTGCGCCCCGCGTGGCCGATTCCCATCCAGCAATGGCCGCCCTGCGCCGTCTGCTGGGGGCTGGAGGTCCATTTCCAGACGTTTTCCTGCGCGCTGGCTGCCAGCGAGGTGACGCCAAGGGCGAGGGCTGCAGCCGAGGCCACTCGGAAGAGCTTGGTTGTGCCGGTCATGGCCATCCTCCTATGAGTCCTCGGTGACGTAGAAATTCACCCCGCCCCCGGCGCGCACCTGCATGCGCTGGCGGACCTCGCGGTAGCCGTTGCCGACGGCCACGTCCCAGCAGCCCGAGGAAACGGTGAAGCCATAGCTTTCGCCCGGGTCAAGCCAGAGGCCGTCGGGCAGACGGTTCAGGCCGTAGCTGCCCACGTCACAGCCCGAGATCGCCACCGCCGGGACGCTGATGCCTGTCTGGTTGTGGACCACGATGGTCCCTGTCGGTGTGCCCGGTGTGACCAGAGGCCCCCCGGTCAGCAAGTCGCCCGAGCAGGCGCCAAGGGTCAGGAAGGCTCCCAAGGCCAGCCCACGCGAAAGTGTTTTCAGTCCTGTCATGTCCAATCCCCCAGTGTCGATTGTCTGCGGCCATCCTGCCCGGGCGCGCTCCCCCCGCCTATCCCCTGAACGGGGGATATCGGTCAGAGCTGTCCCTGGCAGGACATGAAGGCCAGGATCTGCGGCCCGGCGCGATCGAGCGCGAAGCGCAGCGCGGGGGCCTGGGGAAACGTGAGTGTCATGCGTCCACCGCCCATCATCTCGGCGAGCACCGTGCTCATGCCATCGGCCAGCACCGTGTTGGTGCCGTCGCCAGGCGGCAAAGTGATTGCGGCGGCATAGGGCATCTCGTCCGGGCGCAGGGTGACGGCCAGCGGATAGCTGCGCCCGGATGCAAAGCTCAGCGTGCCCGTGGCATCGACCGGAACGCCGGAGAGTTCGGAGGCATAGACCGCGAGGGTCGCGGCGTCACCCGCGCGGTGTTCGATCATCACGATGGGGGCCGTGATGCCGCTCCGGAGCAGGCAGGAGGGGGCACCGTTCACGCCGCGTTCGGGGGTCGGTGTCACCTCCCAGGCAGCGGTGGAGGTGGCCGTCAGCGCCGCGAGTCCCAAAGCCAGGCCAGCGGAGGGGAGGGTTGAGCACGATCGCATGGCAATCTCCTGTTTCTTTCGGGGTGTTCGCAGCAGCCAGGCTACGGCGTGGCCATGGCGGGGCCTATCCCCCGAAAAGGGGAGGCGCTGCCGCGATCTCTTTCCGCGTCACGGGCGCAGCGAATTCTCATGCAGCTCCCGAAGGCGCCGCCCTGGGATTTCGTTGCCGAAGCATAAGTCACGCGCGACGGTGGGGCTGGGCGGACCCTAGTCGCCCCGCGTGATCAGCCCCATGCGGGCGGCGTGCCACGCCGCCTCGGCGCGCGAGGAGATGCCGAGCTTGCGGTAGATCGACTTGATGTGGCTGGCCACGGTGCCCACGGCCAGCCCCGTCTCGGCGGCGACCTCGGCGTTGCGCAGCCCCCGCGCGATCAGCGCCAGGATCTCGCGTTCGCGCACGGTCAGCTCGTCCTCGGGCTGTTCGGCCGGGCCGGTAAAGCGGAAATGCTCCATGATGCGCCGCGCGATCGAGGGGGTCAGCGCCGGGATGCCGTTGGCGAGCTGGCCAAGCTGGTGGCACAGCAGGTCCTCGGGCTGTTCCTTGAGAAGATACCCGTCGGCCCCGGCAGAGAGCGCCGCGACGATATGCGCATCGTCGCCGATCACCGTGCTGACCACCGCGACCGTCTCGGGGCGCACCAGGCGCAGGTTGCGCAGCACTTCCATCCCCGAGCCGTCCGGCAGGCCGAGGTCGATCACCGCCAGGTCGAAATCGCGCCGGGCCACCTCGGCGATGCCGGCACGCATGGTCCCGGCACCGGTGATCTCGCAGCCGGGGAAGGCCGCGCGGGCGATCCCGGCCAGCCAGTCGCGGGTCTCGGTGATGTCCTCGACGATCAGGATCCGTCTCATGGTCAAGTGCTCCCCTGCATGGCGACGACGGGCAGGCGGGCGCGCAGCCGGGTTCCGGGAGCAGCCCGGGCGATCTCGATCTCGCCGCCAAGGCCCTCGATCCGGCTGCGCATGTTGGCCAGCCCGTGCCCGTCCGTGTCGCGGGCCGCATCGAAGCCCGTGCCATCGTCCGTCACCCGAATCTCCAGCCCGCCCCCGGCCGCTGCCAGCTCGATGACCACCCGCCCGGCACCGGCGTGGCGGATCACGTTGCTGACCGCCTCGCGCAGGACCGAGCGCAGGGCATGGGCTTGTTGCGGGGCCAGCACTCCGCTGGCGCCGTCGTCGACATGCCAGCCCAGGGTCATCCCGGCGGCTTCCAGCCGTTCCGCCGTCTCGGCGCGCAGGTTGGCCAGGACCTCGTCGAGCGGCACTTCTTCGGCGGCCGGGGCGTTGATGATTGCCCGCAACTCGGAGAGGGCCTCGCGGATCAACCCGTCCTTTCGCGGGGTCTCGGAACTGTGCAACGCGCTGAACAGTTGCGCGCCGATATTGTCGTGCATGTCGCGCGAGATGCGGGCGCGTTCGGTGGCGACGCCCTTTTCGTAGGCCTGGCCGCTTTCGGCGGCATGGGCCAGCATGGCGACCATCTCGTCCACCAGCGCGACGTCGCGGGGCCGGAACAGGCGCCGCCCACTCCCCGCGTAGGACATCCGCAACCCCGGCACGCGGCCTGCCGCGGGCACGGTCAGACCCAGCCCGCCGTCGTCCAGCGCGGCGCCGGGCCCCGTGTCGAAGCCGGCATCCTCGATGTGCAACGGATGGAACAGGTCTTCGAGCAGGGCCCGCCAACGCTCCCACTGGCTGCCGCCGGGCGGGGTCAGGGCGATATCGACGATCTGGCTGAACAGGCGCTGGCGCTGCGGCTCCACGGGCGTGAAGATGCGCCGCCAGATCAACTCCCTGAAAGGCAGATAGGCGAGCGTCACGGCCACGAAGGACAGGCTGAGGGCCGGGCCCGCCTCGACCGAAAGCGCCAGCACCAGCACCGCGTCGAGCGCCACGATCAACACGACCGCCACCATTGTGAAGAGGATTCGGAAGGCCCACTTTTCCAGATCGAAAAGCTGGGTGCGGCGCACGCCCAAGGCCAGCCCGGCATAGATCAGCAGGAAGAACAGGAAGGCATGGCCCTGCGACAGCGTCACCTCGGCACCCAGCAATTGCGGCACGACGATCGTCAGCGTGAAGGCCCCGGCCCCCACCAGGATCGACAGCCCCAGCCAGCGCAGGGTGGCCCGGCCCCGTGGGTCGCCCCGGGTGGCGCGCACCTGCAGGCCCAGGCAGGTCACGATCCCCAGCATGGCGAGCAGGATCGGCAGATAACGGGTAAATGCCGGACCGGGCGCCAGGCGCAGCGCATCCGCCGCCACGAAGGCGGCCAGGATAACCGCCGGCACGAAAGCCCAGCGCACGCCCGCCAGCGGCGCGGGGTAGCGCAGCAACAGCCCGATCATGCCCGCCCCGAAGGTCAGCGCCCCTGTATTGTTGAGGTTGGACAGGGTGCGGAACAGCCCCTCGGGCATGGCCACCTCGCGCGTGCTGTAGACCGAGGCGCAAAGCGCCGAGAGCGCCAGCCCCGCGCCGGCCAGCGCGAACATGAAAGCGGCCAGGTTCCGGGCGCGCAGGCTCCAGACCCAGGTGCCCATGACCAGGCCGGTGACGCCCACCAGCACCTGCACCCAGAAGACGACCGGCAGGTCACGCAGAGACCGCGCGGGGGCCGTGGCCAGCGTGACGTCGCGCTCCGGGCCATCGGCGGGGGCCAGCGTCGCCAAGACCCGGCCGGACACGAGGATATCGTGCAGCCGCCCCTGGCGCGCAAAGAATACCCCGTCCAGCGCGGCGAAACTGTCGGCCACGTCCGGTTCCTCGGCAAGGTCCGCGGCGCGCGGTTCGATGCGGGCTGCGCCGTCGGCGGCGGCGAGCGCCAGAAGCCGGCCCCCGGGGGCCAGACCGGCATTCGGCCCTGAGGGGTCCACGCCGGCCAGGACAATGTCCTGCCCGTCCTCCGTCACGGCCAGGTCGATCACCGCCAGGGCTGATTCAGCGCCAACAGCACGGAGACCAGCGCGCCGAGCGCGGCCAGTACCAGCGCGGGGGCGAAAACAAGGACAGGGGCGAAACGGGCGCGCAAACGGGGGATCTCCGGCCATGAATGCCCCGACTATAGCCACTTTAGCGCGTCGGTCACCTCCCCCGAAGAGAGTAGTCATTGACCGATCGGCACGATGCACATCCTCGGTCCGAATGGTCGCTCAAGCGATGACACTGGCTGCCCGGCACCCGGTCCGCGCAGCGGTTTCGGCCAGTGCCCCGGTGGTGGCAATCACCAACGCGTTGCCCTTGCCCCCGACGCGACCGTGGCCGACTATTGGACCACCGATCTCAGGTGCGCCGCTTGAAGGCGAGCGGGGCCTGTAGCCATTCACCAAACGAATCTTGCTCTACGTTTCGCTCAACACGTTCGTCAGGAAGGAAGTAGACAATGGCCACGCTCGTGTTCCGCTTGACTGCTTTCATGGCGCCGTCTTCAATCATCACCGTGCCTGTTCATCCTGTTCGTCGAACATCCAAATCACGTCGGCTGGTCCGATAAATGGCAGCACTGTGCCGCTATGCGAACGAGTTTCAAAACCATTGCAAAGCCTCTTTCGCACGCGTTCCTGCGATTCATCGATAGCGCAGCATCGGTCAAGTTAGGCTCGAAGCTGCTCTTCGCTGCGCTTCGTATCAATATTCGAGATGCGGGACTAAGTGAGCTTTCTCTGCCGACTCACCTATGTCATCTATCGACGCTTTACGCCTACCCGAACGGGCGCATCGACTGGAACCGCTCGTTGCCGCAGATGGTCGCCGGTCAACCGAACGATACCGGCTGCTTGTGACTTCTGTAGACGGCGAGCGAGAACACGTCGGGGCGGGCATAGTGGCCGCTGACGTCGAACTTCCGGCGCGATGCACGGGCGGCAGGGGCATCGATTTCGGCCGAAAGCAGCCCCTTTTCGCGGTGCATCGGGCCAGCGGCAACCCCGCCGAAGGGCTTGTAGACAACCGCGTCACCCGGGTTCACCCATTCATCCTTGTCGGGAAACAGGATGTCGTAATGCGGGATGTCGGCGGGAATGTCCGATCTCCATGGCATCGGAGATCCTGTGCACACGTTGGACGCCGCTTTTGCTGCGAGAGTTCCTGTGCGGCAGCACCCGCTTCAACGACCTGCGGCGCGGCCTGCCACGCATGTCGCCCTCGCTCCTGTCGAGACGATTGGTGGAACTGGAGGCGGCCGGGGTGATTCAGTCGGGCAAGGGCGTCCAAGGCGTCAAGGAGTATAGCCTGACCCAGGCCGGAGAAGAGCTTCGTCCTCTGGTCATGGGGATTGGCGCTTGGGGCCAGCGATGGGTGGAAAGCGAGGTTTCTCTCAACAATCTCGATCCCGAATTGCTGATATGGGACATGCACCGCGGCCTGCATATCGATCCGCTGCCAGAGCGTCTGGTGTGCCTCCAGTTCGTGTTCGCCGATCTGCCGGTGACGCGGCAGAATTACTGGTTGCTTGTTGACCCGCAATCCGGTGTAGAGGCTTGCTACAATGACCCAGGGTATGATGTGGATCTTTATTCAGAATCCACCCTGCGTCCCATGGCCGCGATTTGGATGGGGCTGGATACAGTTGAAAAAGCGGTGCATAACGGGCGACTTACCCTGACCGGTCCGCCCAAGTTTTTCTTTGC
>QVMW01000040.1 GCA_003417655.1 Rhodobacteraceae bacterium 63075 | reverse complement strand
GCTCTTCCGATCTACCCCAGGGGCTGACGGAGGCCTAACCGCGCTCAAAGCTTTGCAAACCCCCCTCCCTGCGCATAGCTGACACTCGTAACTTCGGCCAAACGACAGAGACGCACCAGAGGCCGGTTGGTAAACTTATGTCAGGTGCCCGAACACTAGGACCGCCCAAAGCCGGTTAGTGTAATCTTTGTTAAAGTGCTTGAACGGCGCGTAGTGGCGGGCAATCATGTCATGGAGAGCCCACTTGGGGAATGTCGTAGGCGTCACGCAGAGGCATTACGCGCGGGGAGAGCTTGCTAAGCTGGAAACACTGCGCGGAGTATATGACAAGCTCCAGAGACAATACAGAGCTTACCTCGACGATGTAGGAGATCAGAGGATTAATGACCCAAGTGACTATACTTAAATCTAGACACACCCGATCGTAGCGGCCTTCAAGGCATTGGACCAGCCACCACTTGCCAAGAAAGGAAGGCCCTCAGAGCTGCGGAAAACGAAACGCAAACGTATTCAAAAATGGCAGGACGGCACTCCTCTGATTGTATCCTCGGAAATTTTGTGGTCTCATAATAAGAAAACATGAGGTTGCAATGAAGGCCAAAGTCATTTTCGTTTGCGGCGTGCTTACAGTCGCGGCATGCACCGGTCCCGTCAATGACCAGACAGTTAGAGACAAGCCCACCGGCTACTTGTGCCGTATTCTGGGGCCGGACTATATCTCACTGCCGAGCGAACAAGAGGCAATTTATCGAGAGTTGGAACGGCGTGGGGTGCAGTGCGTCCCGACACAGAGAGTCATCGTGGAATAAAGCGCGTCGGTAGCGGTGGAGCAGATGGCCAAGCTAGTTGCACATGCTACAAAGTGTCACTCGGGGCTAATCGTTGAGTGATTTGCATCAGGATGTCGCAGGCTACACCTCCAGCACTTCTCTCTATTTATCAACGACTTACGTGTTGCATATAGGGCCAAAGGGTGTTTCATGTTCTGTAACCCAATGTTTTAAAAGGAATTTCCAAAGATGTAGCACCTGTAGTATTGCAGACTGTAAGCTAGGTTTGACCAAAAGTGAGTACCGAATTAACGTGATGTAGAGGTTGTACGCTCTGTTCAGGCCCACATATGAGACGTCTAGGCTCCATAATTCTCACCATATCAACAGTAATGCTTTACGGCGGTATTCTAATTGCCTTGTTACAAGCGATTACAGGTGGCGACTGGTATGGAGCGATGCAAGCCGCTGGACTTGGGTTCGTCTTGGCGATAGTAGGCTTGTCGCTGCAAGTTTTGAGTGACTGGTTTAACGGCATCGAAGAGGTGCGTGATGAAAACTGTAGAGTTGTCCGGCGCTACAAGAAGACGGGGGAACGGGTGGATGACTGACAAACAAGCCATAATCATCGCCGCAGCTATTATAATCGCAGGGTTGCTGAACGGTGGTGTATACGAGCGCCAGAACGATTATCTTTCTTTCAATAAATTTACTGGCAATAAATATCTTGAATGAAGCGCACAGGTAGACTCAAAAACGCTCTAATGTCCTTCTAACGCTCGTAGGGTGCCACTGACTACCCCTTGCTGTGGTTACACCGGATGAATTGAGACAGTCTGCTATCTGCGCATAGCTGCCACTCAACCCTATTGACCCGGTCGGCGTTCCTGACGGAATTTGTCAGATGACGGCAGACAGCCCCGAAGCGGACATTGCAAAAGCACTAGAACCATCACAGATAAGGGCTTTTGCGGCTTTTTGTGCGGAAAAGTTTAACAAGAATAAACTCCACACCACAAAATCGGCGACTAGGCGATGACCGACCAAGCCGTGTTTGGCGTGCGGACCCTCTCCCGTCGGCTTTTGATCTCACGCTCACCTCATTACAGCGGCGCCCACTGGCAGACCATCGCTGTCAACCGTTCGCATCTAGCCGGTTTAAGCAACGGTTAACCCAGCCGTGATAAGCCTGTGGCGAGGATTAGATGCATGAAACAACGGCCAACTCCGATAGTTACAGTGTTAGTCACATTTGTGACTTTCACTTTAATTGGTGGCATCCTTTTGGTAGCTTTGATGATGTCTATATAGACGTGCAACAAAGTACGAAGGGAAGGTCATGTCAGCAGGCCAATGGTGGTCTCAGGTCTCCGCGACGTTTACTGGCGGCATCGCAGCAGCTGGTCTTGTCGCCGCTGGTGTTTTTGTTTGGTTGCCTGGAGAGTTCGCAAGCTTGGAAAAGCGTCTTGTCCAGCAAGAAGAAATCCTGCTTGAAGTTCAAAAGTCTAGTCAGACAGCAGCTAACGCATCCGAAGCATCTAGAGATAGCCAAGACGCTCTGGTTCAAGAACTTGCTCGGACGCGCGCGGTTCCAGTTGGAGCATACGACTTGATAGCCGATTTTGGATTCGACGGGTCGGGACAAACACCAAGCAGCAACATGTTCGCATTACGGAAACCAGACAATTACATGTCGGCGGCGCAGTTTCTTTCTCATCTTCCTGCCGACGTTTCCGATAGAATTGAAGCGTTGGAGATGACGTCAGACTTTAAGTACGCTGACTTTGTTGGGTCAGAGTGGATCTTCATCTCGATGGCTGACTTCAACAACCTTGCGTCGAACGAGAAAGCTATAGTGCAAGAAGCCTTTATCAACGCGGGCTTTCAATTCAACATTGAAAAGATCAGACCCTAGTTTCCCGACTTCGCCTATCCTGCCCATCGGCTGAAGACGCAGTTACCGAGGCTTGCGCGGCGGCAACGGCAAAGCCGAGTATGACATAGTTGCCGTTAAAGATCATCGCATGAAACCTCTGGCTTTTGGTGCGCAAATCATGGCACATGCACCGCCCCTTTGAAGCTAGATAAAGCAGGCCGCGAATGTGGTGCATAAATCCGGTGCGCCTTATGTCGGACCATCCACTTGACTTTGCAAAGCCCCCTCCCTGCGCATAGCAGCCGCTCGGCCCTTCGTTCAAACGTATGGCTACGGCGGGGGCC
>QVMW01000052.1 GCA_003417655.1 Rhodobacteraceae bacterium 63075 | reverse complement strand
CAAAAGGGCCGCTCGTTTGAGCGGCCCTTTGCTGTTTGGAGCTGGGTGGCTCCCGTGACCTTTCCTGCGGAAAGGCACTGTCGCCACTGGCCGTGTTCGGGCTTGCGCCCGAGCCACGTCCTTAGTCGAGAATCTTCGAGACGACGCCCGAGCCGACCGTCCGGCCGCCTTCGCGGATCGCGAAGCGCAGGCCTTCTTCCATCGCGATCGGCGCGATCAGCTCGACACCGAACTTCAGGTTGTCGCCCGGCATCACCATCTCCGTCCCCGAAGGCAGCTCGACCGTGCCCGTCACGTCCGTCGTGCGGAAGTAGAACTGCGGGCGGTAGTTCGCGAAGAACGGCGTGTGGCGCCCGCCCTCGTCCTTGTTCAGGATGTAGACCTCGCACTCGAACTTCGTGTGCGGCGTCACCGAACCGGGCTTGCAAAGCACCTGGCCGCGCTCGACACCGTCACGGTCGATCCCGCGCAGAAGCGCGCCGATGTTGTCGCCCGCCTCGCCGCGATCAAGCAGCTTGCGGAACATCTCGACGCCCGTGCAGGTCGTCTTCTTCGTGTCGTGGATGCCCACGATCTCGATGTCGTCGCCAACGTTGATCGCGCCACGCTCGACGCGGCCCGTCACGACAGTCCCGCGGCCCGAAATCGAGAACACGTCCTCGATCGGCATCAGGAACGGCTCGTCGATCGCGCGCGGCGGCGTGTCGATGTATTCGTCAACCGCGGCCATCAGCTCGCGCACCTTGTTCTCGCCGATCTCGGGGTCGCGATCTTCCAGCGCCGCAAGCGCGCTCCCTGCGATGATCGGGATGTCGTCGCCCGGGTAGTCATACTCGCTCAGAAGCTCGCGCACTTCCATCTCGACGAGCTCGAGAAGCTCCTCGTCATCAACCTGGTCGACCTTGTTGAGGAACACGACCATCTTCGGAATGCCGACCTGGCGGCCCAGAAGAATGTGCTCGCGCGTCTGCGGCATGGGGCCGTCCGCCGCGTTCACAACGAGGATCGCGCCGTCCATCTGCGCCGCGCCCGTGATCATGTTCTTCACGTAGTCCGCGTGGCCGGGGCAGTCGACATGCGCGTAGTGGCGCGCGTCGGTCTCGTACTCGACATGCGCCGTCGAGATCGTGATCCCCCGCGCCTTCTCTTCGGGCGCTCCGTCAATCTGGTCATATGCCCGGAAATCACCGAAAAACTTCGTGATCGCAGCTGTCAGCGTCGTCTTGCCATGGTCAACGTGACCAACGGTCCCGATGTTCACGTGCGGTTTACTACGGTCAAACTTTTCCTTTGCCAT
>QVMW01000027.1 GCA_003417655.1 Rhodobacteraceae bacterium 63075 | reverse complement strand
CTTCGCGAGCTATGGAACCCCTCCAGGGGCAGGATTCCGCGGCGCTCGGGATCGACCCAGAAGACCTCCGGATCGCCCCGCGCCTCGGCCATCGGGAAGATGCCCGCGGCATAGGCGCGCAGGACCAGCTCGGGGGTGAGGCTCATGCCTCTCCGAGATTGGTTTCCAGCCATTTCTCCAGCCAGTGGATGTTGTAATCGCCCGTGATGATGTCGTCCTCGCCGAGCAGCGCGTGAAAGAGCGGCACGGTCGTGTCGACGCCATCGACAATGAGCTCGCCAAGCGCACGGTTCAGCCGCGCCAGCGCCTCGGGCCGGTCGCGGCCATGGACGATGAGCTTGCCGATGAGGCTGTCGTAATAGGGCGGGATGGAGTAGCCGTCATAAAGCGCCGAATCCATGCGCACCCCGAGGCCGCCGGGGGCGTGATACTGCGTGATCTTGCCCGGGCAGGGCGAGAAATTGGGCAGTTTCTCGGCGTTGATGCGCACTTCGATCGCATGGCCGTTGATGGTCAGATCGTCCTGCGTGAAGGACATGGGCAGGCCTTCGGCAACGCGAATCTGCTCGCGCACCAGATCGACCCCGAAGATCGCCTCGGTGACGGGGTGTTCCACTTGCAGGCGCGTGTTCATCTCGATGAAGAAGAACTCGCCATCCTCGTAGAGAAACTCGATCGTGCCCGCGCCGATATAGTTGATGTTGGCCATGGCATCGGCGCAGATCTTGCCGATGCGGGCGCGTTCCTCGGGGGAAATCGAGGGGCCGGGGGCTTCCTCGAAGACCTTCTGGTGACGGCGCTGGAGCGAGCAGTCGCGCTCGCCGAGATGCACGGCATTGCCCTTGCCGTCGCCGAAGACCTGGATCTCGATATGGCGCGGTTTTTGCAGGTATTTCTCGATATAGACTTCGTCATTGCCGAAGTTGGACTTGCCCTCGGCGCGGGCGGTCATGAAGGCACGCTCCATCTCCGCCTCGGAAGCCGCCACTTTCATGCCCTTGCCGCCGCCGCCGGCGGTGGCCTTGATGATGACCGGGTAACCCATCTCCGCGCCCAGCCGCTTGGCCTCTTCGAGCGATGTGACACCGCCCTCGGAGCCCGGCACGCAAGGCACGCCGAGCGCCAGCATGGTTTCCTTGGCGGTGATCTTGTCGCCCATGACGCGGATGTGTTCGGCCGTCGGGCCGATGAATGTCAGGTCATGGTCCTCGACGATCTGCACGAACTGGGCGTTCTCCGACAGAAAGCCGTAGCCCGGGTGAATCGCCTGCGCGCCGGTGATCTCGCAGGCGGCGATGATCGCGGGCTGCGAAAGGTAGCTTTGCGTCGAGGGGGCGGGGCCGATGCAGACCGATTCGTCGGCCATGCGCACATGCATCGCGTTGGCATCGGCGGTGGAATGCACGGCGACCGACTGGATGCCCATCTCGCGGCAGGCGCGGATCACGCGCAGGGCGATCTCACCACGGTTGGCGACGAGGATTTTGTCAATCATGCCCTGTCCTTACTCGATGATGACGAGCGGCGCGCCGAACTCGACGGCATCGCCGTCGGAGACGAGGATGCGCTTGACCGTGCCCGCCTGGGGCGCGGGGATGTGGTTCATCGTTTTCATCGCCTCGACGATGAGCAGCGTGTCGCCCTCGCTGACTTGCTGGCCGACCGAGACGAAGGCCGGCGCGCCGGGCTCGGCCTGAAGATAGACCGTGCCGACCATCGGCGAGTTGACCGCGCCGGGATGCGAGGCGGGGTCTTCGCCGGCCTCGGGCGCGGCGGGCGCAGCGGGCGCGCCGGAAGCGGCGGCGGGCGCGGGCAGGGCGGAGGGTGCCGGAGCGGCAGGAGCCTGCTGGACAACCTCGGCCTTCTTGCTGACGCGGACGTTCAGGCTGTCATTGTCCGCATAGTCGCGCTTGACGCTGAGCTCGGTCAGCTCGTTCTCGCCGAGGATCTTGGCGAGAGCTTCGATGAAGGCCACGTCGGTGTCGTGGGTGCCGGCTTTTTTGGTCATGCTATCCTCGATTTGCTTTGGCTTTCTTCCCTCCGGTACGGCTTGCGGCCGGCTGACGGAGGGTCAGCATCTGGGGCGTTATAGGGCAAGTCCCTTGGCGTGAAAAGGCGGTTTGATCAAGGCCAGTCTGGGCGCAATCGGGCGATTTGGCGAGGGGAAATCCGCGCTCAAAGCGGCATGCCGGAGAGTTTGGCCACCAGCTCGGCCAGTTTGCGCGCGCCGAATTTCTGCTGGAGCCGGGCGCGGTAGACTTCGATCGTGCGGTAGCTCAGGTCCAGCTCGCGGCCGATTTCCTTCGAAGTGAGGCCCCGGCATGTGAGGATCGCCACGTCGCGCTCGCGCTGCGTGAGCTCGACGACGGGGCGCTCCGTGGACAGGTCGGCGAAGCTCCAGACCGAGCGGCGGAAGGGATCGGAGGGTGTGAGCGAGCGGCCCCGCGCGCGGCACCAGAAAAGCTCGCCCGAGCGGCGGCGCATGATGCGTTCGTCCGAATAGCGGCCCGTCTCGCGCATGACGGCCAGCCCGCGCGCGCCGATGCGCTCGTAATCCTCGCGCGAGGGGTAGAGCTCGGCCAGCGGCACGTCGCGGTAGCTTGCGGGCGTGTCGCCGAAAGTCTCGGCGAATTGGGCATTGGCCTCACGGATGATGCGGTTTTCCAGCAGGGCCAAGCCCACGGGGGCATGGGCGAAGGCTTCGCCGGAGAGATCACTCGGAATTGTCATGCCTCCAGTCTGGCGGCTTTCGCGCCGCTTCACAAGCGGGCGGGCAGTAGTTCTACGGGCTTGCCTGCGCCGCGGCGCGGGTGTTTGCTGTGCGCCGAGAGAGGGAGGACGGCATGAACATCGCGGAATATCTCTATCGCACGGCCACGCTCACCCCCGAACGCGCGGCGCTCTGGGTGGGCGAGGATTGCGTGGCCAGCTACGGTGATTTCCTGCGGCGCGCCGGGCAGGTGGCGGCATGGCTCGAGGCGGAAGGCGCGGGCAAGGGCGCGCGCGTTGCCATCTTCATGCAGAACCTGCCGGATTATCTCGTGGTGCAATACGGCATCTGGATGGCCGGGGCCGTGGCCGTGCCGATCAACGCCAAGCTGCACGGGCGCGAGGCGGCCTGGATCATCGAGAACGCCGAAGCGGAGCTCACCTTCACTTCCGAAGGGCTGACCGAGGCGCTGGAGGCGGCGGGCAGCACCGGGCGGCTCATCGAGGTGGGCAGCGCGGGCTACGCGGCGATCTTCGAGGGAGCGACCAGGGCGCAGCCCGCGCCTTGCAGCGCGGAGGACCTGGCCTGGCTCTTTTACACGTCGGGCACGACCGGGCGGCCCAAGGGCGTGATGATCAACCACCGGATGCTGCGCACCATGGCGCTGTGTTATTTCGTCGATGCCGACCCCGTGAGCGCGGAGGACACGGCGCTCTATGCCGCGCCGCTCAGCCACGGGGCGGGAATTTACAACATCATGCATGTGATGGTCGGCGCGCGGCATGTCTTCCCGCCCTCGGGCGGCTTCGACGAGGCGGAGATCTTCGCGCTGGCGAAGCATCACGGGCGGGTGCACATGTTCGCCGCGCCGACGATGGTCAAGCGGATGACGCTCAAGGCAAAGGAGATGGGCGAGACGGGCGCGGGGCTGCGCACCATCGTCTATGCCGGCGGGCCGATGTACAACGCCGACATCATCGAGGCGGTGGAGCATTTCGGCCCCGTCTTCGTGCAGGTCTACGGGCAGGGCGAGTGCCCGATGGGGATCAGCGCGCTCTCGCGCCATGACGTGACCGACCGCAGCCACCCGCGCTGGCGCGCGCGGCTGGGCAGCGTCGGGCGGGCGCAATCGGCCGTGGAGGTGATGATCGGCGGCGAGGATGGGGCGGAACTGCCGCGCGGCGAGATCGGTGAGATCATGGTGCGCGGCGATACCGTCATGCCGGGCTACTGGAAGAACGAAGAGGCCACGGAAAAGACGATCCGGAACGGCTGGCTGATGACGGGCGACATGGGCGCGATGGACGCGGACGGCTACGTGACCATGCATGACCGCTCCAAGGACATGATCATCACCGGCGGCTCCAACGTCTACCCCCGCGAGGTGGAGGAGGTGTTGTTGGAGCTGCCGGAGGTGGAGGAAGTGAGCGTCGTCGGGCGGCCTCATCCGGACTGGGGCGAGGATGTCGTGGCCTTCGTGGTGATGGCGGGCGGGGCCGAGATGGACGCGGGCAAGCTGGATGCGCATTGCCTTGAAAACATCGCGCGGTTCAAGCGGCCCAAGGACTATATCGCGCTACCGGAGCTGCCCAAGAACAACTACGGCAAGGTCCTGAAGACCGAGCTGCGCAAGATGATGGAGGAGGGCAAATGACGGACCTGACGGGAAAGACCGCGCTGGTGACGGGCTCGGTGCAGGGGATCGGACTGGCGATCGCGAAGGCTCTGGGCGGCGCGGGCGCGCGCGTGGCGGTGCATGGGCTGGCCAGCGAGGCGGATGCCGAGGCGGCCTGCGCGGCGGTGGTTGAGGCCGGTGCGCCGGAGGCGAAGTTCTTCGAAGGGGATGCCGCCGATCCGGAGGCGCTTGGCGTGATGATGGCGGCGGTTGAGGCCTGGGGGCCGGTTGATATCCTCGTCAACAATGCCGGCATCCAGCACACCGCGCCGCTGGCGCAGATGCCCAAGGAGACATGGGCGAAGATCATCGACATCAACCTCTCGGCAGCCTTTCACACCATGCAGGCCGCGATGCCGGGCATGGCCGCGCGCGGCTATGGGCGCGTTGTGAATATCGCCAGCGTGCACGGGCTGGTGGCGAGCAAGAACAAGGCGCCCTACGTGGCGGCCAAGTTCGGGCTTGTCGGGCTGAGCCGTGTCGCGGCGCTGGAATATGCGGGCGAGGGCGATGCCGGCAGCGGCGGCGTGACGGTCAATTGCATTGCGCCGGGCTGGACGGAGACGGCGATCATCCAGCCGCAGATCGAGGCGCGCGCCGAGGCCGAAGGCGGCGACCGCGCGGCGGGCATCGCCAGCCTCTTGTCGGAAAAACAGCCCTCGAAGCGGCTCTCGGACCCGTCGGAGATCGGGGCGCTGGCGCTCTGGCTCTGCGCGCCGGTCGCCCATAATGTGACCGGCACGACCATCCCCGTGGATGGCGGCTGGACGGCGCAATAGGGCGTTTCCGGTCTACCGCTGCTCAAAGTGCATCACCAATGTCCCGGGAAGGCCGCAGGCCTGGCGCTATTTCGCGAGCTTTTCCTGCACCGCCTGAAGCTCCAGAGAAAGCCGCATCTCCATCAGGTAGGCGGCCGTCATCGAGCCGATATCGCCCGCGCCCGCTGCAGCCGCGCTGCTTTGGCGCTCCAGCATCAGGCGCGTGTTTTCCAGGGACTCGGACGCAGAAACAGCGCGGGCTGTCTCGGGCCGCGCAGCGGGCGGCGCGGATTGGACCGCGGGCTTGGCCAGACGCTCCTGAAGCGCCGTGGCTGACACCGGCTGCTTGGCCGGTCCGCCCCCGGGAACATCTGATATCTGCATGTCTTGGCTCCTCATGGGAGCCCCCACCGGCACCAAGACTGCGCAGCAAAGGTTAAGGCGAGCTTAAGGATCTGCATTCGATGAAAATGCGGGCCATTTTTGCCTCCGATCCCGCTGCGCGGGATCGGACCCGTTGAGGGGGACGCTGTCCCCCTCAAACTCCGCTTGATAAGATGAGGGGGACGCTGTCCCCCTCAAACTCCCCCTGGGATATTTCCGGCAAGAAAAAAGGGCGGCCCGCGCGCCGGGGCGTGGGGCTGCCCTACTTGTTCATCCGGTTCCCGATCAGGTCATCGACGACCGACGGGTCGGCCAGTGTCGATGTGTCGCCGAGCGAGCCGTAGTCGTTCTCGGCGATCTTGCGCAGGATGCGGCGCATGATCTTGCCCGAGCGGGTCTTGGGCAGGCCGGGGGCCCACTGGATGAGGTCGGGTGAGGCAATGGGGCCGATTTCCGAGCGCACCCAGTTCCTGAGCTCGGTCTTGAGCTCGTCCGTCGGCGCGGCATCGTTCATCAGCGTGACGTAGCAATAGATGCCCTGTCCCTTGATGTCATGCGGGTAGCCGACAACGGCCGCCTCGGCCACGGCCGCGTGAGCCACGAGGGCGCTTTCGACCTCGGCGGTGCCCATGCGGTGACCGGAGACGTTGATCACGTCATCGACGCGGCCGGTGATCCAGTAGTCGCCATCCGCGTCGCGGCGGCAGCCGTCGCCGGCGAAGTAGTAGCCCTTGTAGTCGGCGAAATAGGTCTTCTCGAAGCGCGCGTGATCGCCCCAGACGGTGCGCATCTGGCCGGGCCAGCTGTCCTTGATGCAGAGGACGCCTTCCGTGGGGCTTTCGTGGATCTCCTCGCCCGTTGTCGGCTCGAGCACCACCGGCTGGACGCCGAAGAAGGGCTTCATCGCCGCGCCGGGCTTGGTTGCATGCGCGCCGGGAAGCGGCGTCATCATGTGGCCGCCTGTCTCGGTCTGCCACCAGGTGTCGACGATCGGGCAGCGGCCCTGGCCGACGACCCTGTGATACCATTCCCAGGCCTCGGGGTTGATCGGTTCGCCGACCGTGCCGAGGATACGCAGGGAGGAGAGGTCGCATTTCGTGACATATTCCTCGCCCTGTCCCATGAGGGCGCGCAGCGCGGTGGGGGCGGTGTAGAACTGGTTCACTTTGTGCTTTTCACAGACCTGCCAGAAGCGCGAGGCGTCCGGCCAGGTCGGCACGCCTTCGAACATCAGCGTGGTCGCGCCGTTGGCGAGCGGGCCGTAGACGATGTAGCTGTGCCCGGTGACCCAGCCCACATCGGCGGTGCACCAGTAGATGTCGTCCTCGTGGTAGTCGAAGGTGATCTCGTGGGTCATCGAGGCCCAGACGAGATAGCCGCCGGAGGTATGCACGACGCCCTTGGGCTGGCCCGTCGAGCCGGAGGTATAGAGGATGAAGAGCGGGTCTTCGGCGTTCATCTCCTCGGGCGGGCAGTCATCGGAGACCTTCTCGAGCTCCTCGTGATACCAGAAATCCATCTCGCCGCGCCAGGCGACCTGATCGCCCGTGCGTTTGACGACGAGGCATTTGACCTCGTCGAAATCGCCCAGCAGCGCCTGGTTGACGTTGTCCTTGAGCTTGGTCTTGCGCCCGCCGCGGGGGGCGTGATCGGCGGTGATCACCAGCTTGGCGTCGCAGCCGTTCACGCGGGCACCGAGCGCATCTGGCGAGAAGCCGGCAAAGACGATGGAATGGATCGCGCCGATCCGCGCGCAGGCGAGCATGGCATAGGCCGCCTCGGGGATCATCGGCAGGTAGATCACCACGCGGTCGCCCTTGCCGATGCCGAGATTCTTGAGCACGTTGGCCATGCGGTTCACGTGGCCATGCAGCTCGCGGTAGGTGATGTGCCGGGCCTCTTCGGCAGGATCGTCCGGCTCGAAGATGATCGCCGTCTTGTCGCCGCGCGTGGCCAGGTGCCGGTCGACGCAGTTGGCGGCGACATTGAGCGTGCCGTCCTCGAACCAGCGGATGTCGATGTTGCCGGGCGCGTAGGAGGTGTTCTTGACCTTGGTGAAGGGTGTGATCCAGTCGATGCGCTGGCCGTGTTCGCGCCAGAAGCCTTCGGGATCGCTCACCGACGCCGCATACATCTCATCATATTTCGCCGCATCCACATGCGCATTCGAGACCATCTCGTCTGATGGTGCGTAGGTCTTGTCGGTCATGTCATCCCCCCTTGGGTTTGTCCTGTCGTGTCTTTCCGGGCGGTCGCTGCGCGCTCCCCCGCGCGGCAGTCGAGGCCGTCAGATAGCGAGATACTCTGCGCGCAGCTCCTCGTTTTCAAGCACTTCCGCAGCCGTGCCGTCGAAAACGATGCCGCCGGTGTCGAGGATGACGGCACGATCGGCCAGCTCCAGCGCGCGCACGGCGTTCTGTTCGACAAGCACGGTCGTGATGCCCTGTTCCTTGATGATGCGCAGGGTTTTCTCGATCTCGTCGACGATGACCGGCGCGAGGCCTTCATAGGGCTCGTCCAGCAGCAGCACCTTGATGTCGCGCGCGAGCGCACGGCCGATGGCGAGCATCTGCTGCTCACCGCCCGAAAGCGTGGTCCCCTCCTGCGCGCGGCGCTCGCCGAGGCGCGGGAAAAGCTCGTAGATGCGCTCGAGCGACCAGCCGATAGGCGGGGCGATCTGGGCGAGCTTGATGTTCTCCTCGACCGTGAGGCCGGGGATGATCGAGCGGTCCTCGGGAACGAGGCCGATCCCGGCTTGCGCGGCCTCGAAGCTTTTCATGTTGTGCAGGGGCTGGTGATCGAGCCAGATCTCGCCATGGGTCACCTGCGGGCTGTCCATCCGCGCGATGGAGCGCAGCGTCGAGGTCTTGCCCGCGCCGTTGCGGCCCAGAAGCGCGAGGATCTCGCCCTCGTGCACGTTGAACGAGATGTTCTGCACGATGTAGCTTTCGCCGTAGTAGCTTTCCATCTGCCAGATCGACAGGAAGGCCGGGGCCGTTTCGGCCACGTTCTTGCCCTTGGAGAAGTCGGGTTTCACATTCATCTGATTTCTCCTGAATTAAGCGGCTTCGCCAAGATACGCTTCGCGCACCTTGGGATGGCCCTTGATGTTCTCTGGGTTGTCCTCGACAAGCGGCGTGCCCTGCGCCAGGACGGTGATCCGGTCGGCGAGGGAGAAGACGACATGCATGTCATGCTCGATGATCGCGATCGTGATGTCGCGCTCGTCCTTGATCTGCTTGAGCAGGTCGATCGTGTTGTTGGTGTCGGCGCGGGCCATGCCGGCTGTCGGCTCGTCGAGCAGCAGCAGGCGCGGGTCCTGGCTCAGACACATGGCGATCTCGAGGCGGCGCTTGTCGCCGCGCGACATGGAGGCCGCGTGCATCTCGCGCTTGTCGGCGAGGTTCATGTCTTCGAGCATGGCCTCGGCCTTGTCGACGATCTCTTTCTCGGTGAACATGTCGCGCACCGCATGCATGCGGAAGGCACCGTCGCGCTTGGCGAAACAGGCGATCATCATGTTTTCCTGGACGGTCAGGTCCGAGAAGATCTCCGGTGTCTGGAACACCCGCGAGATTCCCATCTGGTTGATCTCGTAGGGCTTGCGGCCGAGGACCGACTGACCGTCGAACATGACCGAGCCGGTGTCGGGGATCAGCTTGCCGACGAAGCAGTTGAGCAGGGTGGACTTGCCCGCGCCGTTGGGGCCGATGATGGCATGGCAGGAGTTCTCCGCCACATTGAGCTCGACCTCGCTCAGGGCCTGCAGACCGCCGAAGCGCTTGCCGACGTTTTTGACTTCAAGAATACCCATTGAAGTTCTCCTTATTCTGCAGGTGTGGTTGAGGTTTCATCCGCGGTCTTCTTGCGGCGGAAGAGGCCAGCGATGCGCTGACCGCCTTCGACAAGACCGCCGGGCAGGAAGATCACGACGAGCATGAAGATGATGCCGAGCGTGAGGTGCCAGCCCTTGCCGATGAAGGGGTAGATGACGGCGACGACGAAGTCCTCGAGCCCGTCCGGCATCCAGGCGAACCATTGGTGCAGGATGGTCGAGTTGATCTTGGAAATGATGTTTTCCATGTATTTGATCATGCCCGCGCCGAGGACCGGGCCGATGAGCGTGCCCGCGCCGCCGAGGATGGTCATCAGGACGACCTCGCCGGAGGCTGTCCAGAACATGCGCTCGGGGCCGACCTGCGTGTCCATCGCGACCATCAGCCCGCCCGCGAGCCCGGCATACATGCCCGAGATCACGAAGGCCGCGAGCGTGTAGGGGCGCGAGTTGAGGCCGGTGAAGTTCATGCGCTGCTGGTTCGATTTCACCGCGCGGAGCATCAGCCCGAAGGGCGAGCGGAAGATCCGGATCGCCATGTAGAAGGCGAGGATCATGACGATGGCGGCGATGTAATAGCCGGCGTTGAAGGTGAACAGCCAGCCGCCCACGGACATCTCGTAGCTCGAGCTCATGTTGACCCCGAAGAGATTGGCGCGCGCCTGATCACCGCCCACCAGCGCGCTGTCGAGGATGCGCGGGTCATTGAGCTTGAGCTGGAGCCCTGTCTCACCGCCGGTGATCGGGGTGAGCACCGAGTAGGCGAGCGCGTAGGACATCTGCGCGAAGGCCAGTGTCAGGATCGAGAAGTAGATGCCCGAGCGGCGCAGCGTGATGAAGCCGACCAGGAGGGCGAATGCCCCCGCGACGATGATCGCCAGGATCATGGCCGGGATCACGTTGGTCGTGACCAGTTTCATCATCCAGATCGCGGCGTAGGAGCCGACACCGAGGAAGGCGGCGTGGCCGAAGCTGAGATAGCCGGTCAGGCCGAAGAGGATGTTGAAGCCGATGGCGAAGATCCCGAAGATCACGAAACGCTGCATAAGGTCGGGGTAGCCCGCATTGAACTGCGCCATGCCGGAGCCTTCGGGGAAGGGGTTCAGGATGAACGGAGCGAGCAGGGTGAGGCCCACGACGACCGCGAGCAGGGTGAAGTCTTTCTTGGCCAGTCCGAGCATGGCTTAGTCCTCCATCACGCCCTTGCGGCCCATGAGGCCACGCGGACGGGTAAGCAGAATGATGATTGCAACCAGGTAGATGATGATCTGGTTGAGGCCGGGCAGAACGTCGAGCACGGCCGCCATGGAGGCGAAGCTCTCGAGGATGCCCAGCAGGAAGCCCGCGAGCACGGCCCCGGGCAGAGAGCCCATGCCCCCGACGACGACCACGACGAAGGAGAGCACGAGGAAGTCCATGCCCATGTGGTAGTTCGGCGAGTTGATGGGCGCATACATGACCCCCGCGAGCCCCGCCACGGCGGCGGCGATGCCGAACATGATGGTGAAGCGCTTGTCGATGTTGATGCCCAGAAGGCCCACTGTCTCGCGGTCGGCCATGCCGGCGCGGACGACCATGCCGAAGGTCGTGAATTGCAAAAAGGCGAAGACCGCGCCGATGATGACGGCCGCGAAGGCGAAATAGACGAGGCGCCAGTAGGGATAGATGATCGTGTTGGGATCAAAACCCAGCATCGCGCCGAAGTCGAAGCTGCCGGCGAAGACCTCCGGAGCCGGTGTCGGGATCGGGTTCGCGCCGTAGAAATACTTGATGACCTCCTGGAGCACGATCGCCAGGCCGAATGTCACGAGGATCTGGTCGGCATGGGGACGGCTGTAGAAGTGCTTGATGAGCCCGCGTTCCATGATGTAGCCGACGGCCAGCATGATCGGGATCGAGAAGAGGATCGCCAGGGGCACGGCCCAGTCGATGAGCGTGTTGCCTGCCGCGACACCGAACCAGTCATGCACGTAAGGTACCTGGACTTCCAGCGGCTCGCCGAGGAAGTTCTTCTCGGTTTCACTGATGGTGGTGTAGGACCAGTTGATGATCCGGCTCAGCGTGACGGCGCAGAAAGCCCCGATCATGAAGAGCGCGCCATGGGCGAAGTTCACCACGCCGAGCGTGCCGAAAATAAGTGTGAGCCCGAGCGCGATCAGCGCATAGGCAGAGCCCTTGTCGAGCCCGTTCAGGATTTGCAAGACGATTGCGTCCATGGGTCCTACCTCGGATGTACAATGAGAGCCCGCTCGCCGGGATGTTCCAAGAAGCGAAAGGGGCAGGGATCAGGGCGGGCCGGAGCCCGCCCTGAGAAACAGGCGTTTACGCGCCGTCGTTGCAGGTGCCGAGCGAGGCATCTGCGCCGCCCATCTGGGGATGGTCGGGGGCGTATGTGACCTGCTCGGCCGGTGTGACCTCGACGATCTCGAGAAGGTCGAACTCCGATGTCGGGTTCTCTTTACCCTTCACGACGAGAACGTCCTTGAAGCACTGGTGGTCTTCCGCGCGGTAGAGTGTCGGACCGTTGCCGAGACCGTCGAACTCGAACCCTTCGAGCGCTTCGGCGACACCGCAGGGGTTGTGCGTGCCGGCACGTTCACAGGCATCCGCGTAGAGCAGCGTCTGCACGTAGGTCGTGTGCGCGGCCTGGCTCGGCGGGAAGCCGTATTTCTCGCCGAAGGAGCGCACGAACGCCTTGGAGCCTTCGTCGGTCAGCGACCAGTGCCAGTTCGTCGAGCCGAAGATGCCCTTGACGTTGGCGCCGGCACCCTTGGCCATCAGGCGCGAGTAGAGCGGGACGACGATCTCGAAGTTCTTGCCGTTCACTTCCTTGTCGCGCAGGCCGAACTGGACCGCGTTTGTCAGCGAGTTGACCATGTTGCCGCCGTAGTGGTTGAGAACCAGAACATCCGCGCCCGATTGCAGGACCGGGGCGATATAGGACGAGAAGTCCGTCTGCGTCAGCGGCGTCTTGACGGCGTTCACCGTCTCCCAGCCCATGGCTTCGGTCGAGGACTTGACGGCTTCTTCCGTCGTGTAGCCCCAGTTGTAGTCGGCGGTCAGGTGATAGGCCTTGCGGTCATTGCCATACATCTTCTCCAGAACGGGCGCGAGCGCGGCACCGGACATGTAGGAGTTGAAGAAGTGGCGGAAGCCGTTGGCCTTGCGGTCCTTGCCGGTCGTGTCGTTGGAGTGCGTCAGGCCGGCCATGAAGATGATGCCCGCCTCCTGGCAGAGCGCCTGAACGGCCACGGCAACGCCCGAGGACGAGCCGCCCGTGATCATCACGGCGCCGTCTTTCTCGATCATCGACTTCGCCGAGGCGCGGGCCGCGTCCGACTTGGTCTGCGTGTCGCCCGTCACATATTCGACCTTCTTGCCGAGGATGCCGTTGCCCTGAAGGGCCTTGGACGAGAACGTGTTCATCATGCCGCCGTCGCCACCACCGTTGAGGTGCTCGACCGCCAGCTTGTAGGCGCGCAGCTCGTCTGCGCCCTCGTCGGCATAGGGGCCGGTCTGGGGCACGTTGAAGCCCAGCGTGACGGAGCCGCCTGTGGGCTCGTTCATGTAGGCTGCGGCGGAAGACGCCGTGAAGATTGTCGGAAGTGCGACGCCTGCGCCTGCGACGGCACCGGACTTGAGCACGCCACGACGCGTGAAGTTGGATTTGGACATGAAATTCCTCCCGTTTCCTTGAAGTGGGAAGAGCCTCCTCTTGCGTCTCCCCACGGGCACGAATGTGCAAACTCAATATCGCCGAGAGACAGAAAATTAGGCAACAAGGCATTTGAAGGATTGAAAAATTCTGTAAATAAATGAACATTAACGCAGCGTAAGTTGTAAATAAATTTATGTCGCGGTGCAGAAAGCCGTTGAAAGCATGAGGAAAACCCGATGACAGAACGCGCGCTGGCGGGCAGCCGGATCAGGCAAAGGCGAATTGCCCAGGGGCTCAAGCAGGCCGAGCTGGCCGCGCATGTCGGGATTTCGGCCTCCTATCTCAACCTCATTGAGCACAACAGGCGCAGAATCGGCGGCAAGCTTCTGACCGCTCTGGCTGAGCGTCTTGAAGTCGAGCCCTCGTTGCTGGCCGAGGGGGCCGAGCGCGCGGTGATCGCGCGGCTTTCGGACGTGGCCGAGCGGCTCGGGGAAAGCGCCGATACCGGCGAGGCGGCGGATTTTGCCGCGCGCTTTCCCGGCTGGGCGAACCTGATGATCCGGGCAGGCCGGCGGGTGGACGAGCTCGAACGCAATGTCGAGACGCTGACCGACAGGCTCACCCATGACCCGCATCTCGCGGCCACGCTGCACGAGGTGCTCTCGACGGTTACGGCCATCCGTTCGACCGCTTCGATCCTGAACGAGACCAAGGAGATCGAGCCGGAATGGCGCGACCGGTTCCACCGCAACATGAGCGAGGATGCCGGCCGGCTGGCCGAGGGCGCGCAGGCGCTTGTGGGGTTTCTCGACGGGGCGGGCGATGCGCAGAGCGAGATCGGCTCGCCGCAGGAGGAGGTGGCGGCGTTCCTGTCGGCCCATGGCTGGCATTTCCCGGCGCTGGAGGAAGACCGGGAGGGGGCCGGGCAGGATTACGTGAACGGCGCGCCGCAGCTCAAGTCGGCCAGCGCGCGCAGCATCGCGCTGAAGGTGCTGGACTGCTACGCCGAGGACGCGCGGAAGATGCCGCTCGACGCGGCCCGGAAGGCCGTCGAGGCGCAGGGGCCCGACCCGCTGGCGCTGGCGCAGCATTTCGGCGCGGATCTGGCGGCGGTCATGCGGCGACTGGCGAGCCTGCCGGAGAGCGAGGCGGTGCGCGGGCTGGGGCTCGTGGTCTGCGACGCCTCCGGCACGATGCTCCTGCGCAAGCCGGCCGAAGGCTTTGCCGTGCCACGGTTCGGGGCGGCCTGTCCGCTCTGGCCGCTCTTCTCGGCGCTGAACCGGCCCATGGTCCCCCTGTGCGAGCGCGTGATGCAGCCCGGGCGCGCGGGCGAGGAGGTTCATTTCGAGGCCTATGCCGTGGCGCAGGCGGTGCTTGGCGAGGGCTACAATGCCGCGCCGCTCTATGAGGCGACCATGTTGATCGTGCCCGCCGATCCGGCGGATGAAGGCGGGCGGGCAAGGCCGATCGGGGCCAGTTGCCGCATTTGCCCCCGGCAAGACTGCGCCGCCCGGCGGGAGCCGTCGATCATCACCCAGGCGCTCTAGGCGGCGTCTGGCGTTTCGCGCGCGAAATCAGTCTTTTGACAGGGGAAGGTTATTTGGCGATAACGGGGTGAGGAGACGGCGCTGCGCAGGGAGGCGCGCGCCGAAGGAAGGGCCGCTCAGGCCCAGCTGGGGAGGCGTTGGCGCATGGGCAAGACCGTGCTTCTTGTGGAAGACGAACCCAATATTATCGAGGCGATCGGGTTCATACTGTCGCGCGATGGCTGGACCGTGCACACCCATTCCAACGGCCAGACCGCGCTCGATGCGATCCGTGAGCGCAGCCCCGACCTGATCGTACTCGATGTCATGCTGCCCGGGCGCAGCGGGATCGACATTCTCAAGGATATCCGCGCCGATGAGCAGATGGGCAAAACACCCGTCATGATGCTGACCGCGCGCGGCCAGGAGAAGGACCGCGAAGCCGCGCGCGAGGCCGGGGCGGACCGTTTCATGACCAAGCCGTTTTCGAACTCCGAGGTGCTGGCTGCCGTTCGGGAGCTGGCCGCGCCATGAGCGGTCCCGAGCAAGCCCCGGGTGCGCCGCGCCCGGGACGGGGCGATCCTGCGCATGGTGAGCGGGACGCCAGTGAGCTGCGGCTGCGCGACCCGGACGCGGCGCTGCGCGGCGGCGCGGTCTTTCTGCCGCGATCGACCTACCGTCGGCGGCGCGTGCTCGACGCGCTGCGCCTCCTGCCGATCCTCGGGATGATCCTGCTGGCGCTGCCGGTGATCTGGCACGGCACCGGGCAGGGCAACGTGACAGCGATGGCCTATGTCTTCGGAAGCTGGGCCGTGCTCATCGGCGCTGCCGCATTCCTGTCGCGGCTCACGCGGCGGACGGAAGCGGATGCCGCGCCATCCGATGCCACGCGCGATCCGCGCTATCCGGCGGGGTCGGAGGCGGCCGGGACAGACGGGGACGGGGCGTGAGCAGCGCGCTCAATGTCCTCGCTGCGGTCTGCGCCGGCTACGCGGCGCTGCTCTTTCTCATCGCTTTCGCCGCCGACAGGGCGGCGCGGCGCGGGCGCGCGGGCTGGCTGCGCTCGCCGCTTGTCTACACGCTGTCGCTGTCGGTCTACTGCACGGCCTGGACCTTTTACGGTGCCGTCGGCTTCGCGGCGCGCTCGGGGCTTGAATATGTCACCATCTACCTCGGCCCGACGCTTGTCATGATCGGCTGGTGGGCCGTGCTGCGCAAGCTCGTGCGGGTGGGCCGCGCGCAGCGGATCACCTCCATCGCAGACCTCATCTCCAGCCGCTTCGGCAAGTCCAACACGCTGGCCGTCATGGTCACGCTGATGGCCGTGGTCGGCACGACGCCCTATATCGCGTTGCAATTGCAGTCGGTCACGCTCTCTTTCGCTGTCTTCGCGGGGGCCGCGCCCGAGCTGGGAGCGGCCACGGCGGCGCTTTCGGAAGGCAGCACCACGGCGTTCTGGGTCGCCGCCGGGCTGGCGATCTTCACGGTGCTCTTCGGCACGCGCAATCTCGACGTCAACGAGCGCCATCACGGCGTGGTCACCGCGATCGCCGTGGAATCGGTCGTCAAGCTCTTCGCGCTGCTGGCGGTCGGGATCTTCGTGGTCTGGGGCATGGCCGGCGGGCCGGCGGAGATCGTCGAGCGGATCGGGCAGAGCCCGATTGCCACGTGGCAGGTCCAGCCTTCGCGCTGGATCACGCTGACCTTCCTCTCGGCGGCGGCCTTTTTGTGCCTGCCGCGGATGTTCCAGGTTCTCGTGGTGGAGAACGAGGACGAGGGCCATCTGCGCGTGGCCTCCTGGGCCTTCCCGACCTACCTGCTGCTGATGAGCCTCTTCATCGTTCCCATCGCCGTGATGGGGCTTTCGCACCTGCCCGAGGGGATCAATCCGGACCTCTTCGTGCTCTCGCTGCCGCTCAGCGAGGGGCAGACGGGGCTCGCCATCCTGTCTTTCCTGGGCGGGTTTTCCTCGGCCACATCCATGGTGATCGTCGCGGCCATCGCCCTGTCGACCATGCTGTCCAACCATGTCGTGATGCCGCTCTGGCTCAAGTGGCAGGGCGAGGGCGCGCTCGTTTCCGGCGATGTCCGCCATGTTGTCCTGCTGGCAAGGCGGCTGTCGATCGTCGGGGTGCTGCTGCTGGGCTATCTCTATTATCGCGTCTCCGGCGGGGGCGCGGCGCTCGCGGCGATCGGGCTGATCTCCTTTGCCGGCGTGGCGCAGTTCCTGCCTGCGCTCCTCGGCGGGCTGTTCTGGCGCGGTGCCACGCGCGCCGGGGCCATCTCGGGGATGTCGGTCGGGTTCATCATCTGGCTCTGGACGATGCTCCTGCCCGGTTTCGGGCCGGATGCGGCGCTGCCTGCCTCGGTTCTGAGCGAGGGGCCGTGGGGCATCGGCTGGCTGCGTCCGCGGGCGCTCTTCGGCTTCGAGGGGCTGGACCCGCTGGTGCATGCGGTCCTGTGGAGCCTCTTGTTCAATACCGGCATCTTGGTCCTGCGTTCGCTCTTGAGCTTTCCCTCGCCGATGGAGCGCCTTCAGGGCGCCCAGCTCGTGGACGTGTTCCACCACTCGACCGGCGGCCAGCGCTGGCATGGCGGGATCGCGCAGAGCGAGGACCTCCTCATCATGGCGCAGCGCATCCTTGGCGCCGATGAGGCGCAGCGCTTCTTCCAGGCGGCCGCGCGCACCCAGGGGCTGGACGGCTACCTGCCGGAACCGACCCCGGAATTTCTCAACCATCTCGAACGCGAGCTGGCGGGCTCGGTGGGCGCGGCGACGGCACATGCGATGGTCGGGCAGATCGTCGGCGGCGCGGCGGTTTCGGTCGAAGACCTCATCGCCGTCGCCGACGAGGCGGCGCAGATCATGGAATACTCCGCCCGGCTCGAGGCGAAATCCGAAGAGCTCAGCCGGACGGCGCGGCAGCTCGGTGAAGCCAACGACAAGCTTACGCAGCTTTCGCACCAGAAGGATGCCTTCCTGAGCCAGATCAGCCACGAGCTGCGCACGCCGATGACCTCGATCCGCTCCTTCTCGGAAATCCTGCGGGATGCGGGCGAGCTCACGGGAGAGGAAGTGACGCGCTACAGCTCGATCATCCATGACGAAAGCGTGCGCCTCACCCGGCTGCTCGACGATCTGCTCGATCTGTCCGTGCTCGAGAACGGCGAGGTTTCGATGAATGTCGAGACGGGGCAGCTTGTCAGCGTGATCGACCGTGCCGTGGCGGCTGTCGGGCTGGGAGGCGGCTTGCGCATCCGGCGCAAGCGCGAGCGCGAGCATGTGGAGATGCGCGCCGATCTAGACAGGCTGGCGCAGGTCTTCATCAACCTGATCGCCAATGCCCGGAAATATTGCGACGCGGAAGACCCCGAGCTGCAAATCGTCGTGCGCGCGCGCGGCGGTGAGCTGAACGTGGATTTCATCGACAATGGCAGCGGGATCGACCGGTCCGACCAGGCGGTGATCTTCGAGAAATTCGCGCGGCTCGGGGACGACCGGGAACGCGGGGCAGGGCTCGGCCTCGCGATCTGCCGCGAGGTGATGGAGCGCATGGGCGGGACGGTGAACTACCTGCCCGGGCAGGGCGGTGCGGCCTTCCGCGTGAGCCTGCCGCTGTAGGCCGTGACGCGGGACTCTTAGCGATTTCGTAACCAGATTGGCTTAGCTCTGGGCCACGCACGCAAGAACTGGCGGCGGGAGCCCATGAGCGAATCCGAAGACATAGACGTTTTGCGCCGCAAGGCGAGGGCCGGGCGCGCAGGTCACGAGGCGCGCGTCATGTCGCCTGCGAGGGCGCTGCGCTCGGCGCTGGCGCGCGCGGCGGAAGCGCAGTTCGAGTTGGCGCTTGCGGTGAGCGGCGTTCAGTCGGAGCAGCTCATGCAGGAGGCCATGCTGCGCTGCGTCGATGACGAGATGCTCTTCGTGGTGCTCGACGGGCCGCAAGGGGCCGTTGGCGCGGTGGCGCTGGATACGAATGTCGTCGCTGGGTTCATCGAGTGTCAGACCATCGGAACGGTCAGCGCGCGCAAAGGGCCGGAACGCGCCCCGACAGCGACCGACGCGGCGCTGGTGGCGCCCTTCATCGACATGATGCTGACGGAGATGACCGAGGGGCTCGGGGCAGAGGGCGCGGCGCTCACCGGCGGGTTCTCCTACGGTGCGCGGATCGAGAGCAAACGTCATTTGCAGCTCATCGCCGATGCGGGCGAGTATCGCGTCATGCGCGCCCAGCTCGAACTTGCGGGCGGAGCCAAGCGCGGCGAACTCGTTCTGGTCCTGCCGGTGGCGGAGGCGCGCCCGGGGCCTGCGGACAGCTCGCGCAAACGCGGGGCTGATGCGGGGCCGGAGGCACAGGCCGCTGGCGCTGAGCCTGCTGCGAAACGGTTGCTCGGCGAGGGCGCGCTGATGGATGCGGGGGCCGTGCTCAGGGCCGTGATCTCGCGGCAGAGGATGTCCCTGTCGGAATTCTCGGCGTTGGCGACGGGCGATGTCCTGACCCTGCCGGGGCGCGCCTTCGATGCGGTCGAGATTGATGCCGGCGCCGGATCGGAGCGGCTCGGGCCTTGCAAGCTCGGCCAGTTCGAAGGGCTGCGCGCCGTGCAACTGCGCTTCGGGGGGCGCAGGCCGGACGGGCGCGAGGGGTTCGAGGGGCTCATGCCGGAGACGGATGAGTGGGGCGCGCCGCCGGTCCTGCACGGTGGGGCCGCGCTCGGCGGAGAGGCGGGGCAGGACGGTTTGCCGGACCTGTCCGATCTGCCGGGCTTCGAGGATTTCGACCCGGATGCCGAGCCTGATGCGTCCCATGACGCGAGCGAATCCGAGACCACGGACAGCAGCGCCGAGTCGGGCGGCGCGCCGCTGGGCAGGACCGGCTAGGACAGACTGCCCGAGAGGTCGCGCCGCGGATCAGAAGATGATGACATCGCCGGGCCGGCCATAGGGGCGGCCCTCCTTGATGTGCATGTCGAGATCATCCGGAGGGGTGAAAAAGGCTGGCCGAAGCGCGCCTTGCGGGCCGAGCCGCGCCTGGAGCCGCTTCTTCAAGTGCAACAGCCCGGCTTCGCAAGCCGCGAAAACGGGTGCGCCATGGGCTGGATTCAGCCCGAGCGTTGCGGCGGCGATGTAGTCCGCTTCCCAGGGCGTGGTCAGGGCAGTGCTGCGGACCAGCGCGGTGGCAGCGCAGAAGAGCGCATCATCGGCGATCCGGCGGATCGTTTCGGCATCCGGCGCCGGGGTCCGGGCCGTGATTCCCGTTTGCGCGGCGACGGCCTCGCGCCAGTCGTCAAGCGCCGCTTCGGCGGGCGCGGAAAGCTGCCCGCGGGCGCTGTCCGTCGCCGGGTGGGTCTTGCCGTCGATCCCGGCCTTGAGCAGCGCCGCGTTCAGTTGCGGCGCGCTGTTCTCCTGGCCGAAGAGCGTGGTCAGGCGGAATATCTGCGCGCGCAGCCCTTCGGCGTTCTGCGCGGCAAAGGGCTTGAGGCGGAACGGCAGCGCCATGTCCACAGAGAGCGGATCGGCCCCGAGCGCCACGGCCTCCTCGCCGGCCACGCAGAGCGCCGTGAGAAGCCGCACGGAGGCGAGCCCGTCCCGCGCTTCCTGCAAAAGCGCCGGCAGGCCGAGCCGCGCGAGGGCGGTCACGAAAGTGCTGCGATGCGCGGCGCGTCGCAGATCGTCCGGGCGCATGGCGATCTCGGCGCACTCACCGAGGCCCCTGTCGGGGTGGAACAGGGCACCGGCTGTCTTCTCGCCCAGCAGTTCGCGGAACCGTCCCGCGCCAGTGCGCATGCCCGATGTCAGAAGCAGCGTGCCGCCCGGGCCCATCGCATCTCGGATGCGCTGCGCGAGGGTTTCGATCTCGTCCACCGAGCGCGCGCCCGCCTCGATCACGAAGGGCGCGCCGCTCAGGTCCTCGAACCCGTCCGCGCGCGACAGCAGGGCCATCTGCTCGCGCGCCTGTGCCTCATCGATCACGCCGCGGCGGGACATGTCGGTCAGCGTCTGGCGAATGTCCTCTTCGGCGCGCGCCAGACCGCCCGGCTCCGTCTCGAGCAGGGTGACGGGCAGCTCTGCGCGCAGGGCCAGCACGGCCAGGCGCACCGGCTTTGGACCGCTGCCCACCAGCGTGAGGCTCTCGGGCGGAGCGCCCGTTGGGCGGCGCAGTATCGCGAGCTTGGTAGTGCGCAGATAGCTCCTGGCACGGCAGGCGGGCGTTTCGGCCAGCGCCTTGTCCTGTTCGGTGATGAAAGCCAGCGCGGCCTTCTCGGGCAGGAGCAGCGCGGCTTCGAAGCCCGCGATCGCGGCGGTGATCTCGGGGGCGGTTGTCTCGGGCGGGTGCCTGCCGCGCGCGGCACTGATCTCTTCCTGAAAGCGCAGCGGATCGGCGAGGGCGGCGGGCGCCTGCCCGGTGAAGCTGCGCGCGCAGTCCGCAGCCACGCCGACCGCGTTGCCCTGGACACGCTCTGCAAAGAGCGGCGCAAGCGCCCGCGAGGCCACGGGAACATCCGCCACGCTTTGCAGGAATTGAAGCCCCGCCGCGGGCCCGGCCCGCGCGGCGAGACGGTAGAGCGAGGTCGCCGTCGGCAAGCGGCCCAATGCCAGGCTCGGCAGGCAGATGCTCGCGTCGATCTGGACCACCCGCGCCGAGCAGGCCAGCGCCAGCTCGCAACCGGCATCCGCGACGCGGCCGCGCAGGGCCGCGACGATCGGCTTTGGCAGCTCGGAAAGACCTGCGCAGAGCTCCGCGAGCGTGGGCGCGGTGGGCGGGCCCATGCGCTCGCCATAGGGCAGGTCAATATCGAGGCCCTGGCCTTCTGACGTGAGCACCAGCCCATCGACCGCGTCCGACGCGGCCTCAGAGCGGCATGTTTCGAGGAGCGCGGCGCGCAGGGGGGCGTCCAGATGGCCGCCCGGCGGCCGGGCCAGGCTTATCACGGCGATGCGGTTGCCGCGTTTGACCGAGACGAAGTCCGAAAGGGAATGATCCAATAAAACTGCTCCGCACGATACCCCCTGCGGAGTTTGCCGTCAGACGGGCATGTTGTCAAAATAGTCTTCGATTTCCTCGTCGTGGATCGCCTGCTCGATCTCGGCAAGGCGGTGCGGCACGGGCACTCCGGCCATGCGGCAGGCGGTGATATGGGCTTCGAGCGCGGCCAGCATCTCGTGGCGCTTTTCGCTATCGGCGTTCCGAAGCTCGGCGAGAAGTTCCTCACCTGTGGCACGTAGCGTGTCTTCGTCTCTGGTCATGGCGGGCTCCTTTCAGCGGGCGCAATCCTTGCAAAACGGGGTGTCGGGCAGCAGTTCCAGCCGCTCCTGCGAGATATCGTTGCCGCAGCGCACGCATTCGCCATAGGTGCCTTCACGGATTCGTGCGAGCGCCGCGCGGATACGGGCGATCTCCTGCTGCCCGCTCAGCCCGAGGCTTTCGAGCACTTCATCGCCCTCGCGCTCGACGGCGGCTTCGTCCCAATCGGCCGAATGCTCAACATCGAGTTCTTCTTCGATCTCGTGAAGCCGGCTGTCGAGTTCTTTCAGGCGGGCTTGAAGTTTGGCTTTGAAATGCGCGGTTTCCATACGATGCTCCCTTACGTGTCACGAAAGTATTACACTGGCGCGAGCGGGCCGACCTTGAGCCAAATCAAACCGTGGTTCTTGACATATTATGAAATTGGAATATATGCTCGCCATCAACGCAACGACCCTGACAGGAGCGCGACATGAAACCAGACGTCACAGCATTCTTCGACGATGCAACCAACACGATTTCCTACGTGGTCAAGGACCCCGAGGGCACATCCTGCGCGATCATCGATTCGGTGCTCGACTTCGACTATTCGTCGGGGCGCACCGATACCCGTTCGGCAGATGAGATAATCGCCTATGTCGAGGCCGAGGGCCTGACCGTCGAGTGGCTCCTCGAGAGCCACGTCCATGCCGACCACCTGAGCGCCGCGCCCTATCTTCAGGAGCGTCTCGGCGGCAAGATCGGCATCGGCGACCGGATCACCGTGGTCCAGGACACTTTCGGCAAGGTGTTCAACGAGGGCACCGAATTCGAACGCGACGGCAGCCAGTTCGACAAGCTCTTCGAGGAGGGCGACAGCTTCCATATCGGCCAACTGCGCGGCGATGTGCTGCACACGCCGGGCCACACGCCGGCTTGCCTCACTTACGTGATCGGCGACGCCGCCTTCGTGGGCGATACGCTCTTCATGCCCGATTTCGGCACCGCGCGCTGCGACTTCCCCGGCGGCTCTTCGGAGATGCTCTATGACAGCGTTCAGAAGATCCTGAACCTGCCGGACGAGACACGGATTTTCGTGGGCCACGACTACAAGGCACCGGGGCGCGACGACTACGCCTGGGAGACCACGGTGGGCGAGCAGAAGGCGGCCAACATCCATGTGGGCGCCGGCAAGCAGAAGGACGAGTTCACCAAGATGCGCGATGAGCGGGACGCGACGCTGGCCATGCCCAAGCTGATCATCCCGTCGCTGCAGGTGAACATGCGGGCCGGGCAGATGCCGCCGGAGGATGAGCAGGGGGATGTCTTCCTGAAAGTCCCGGTGAACAAGCTCTGATCCGGCACGAACCGACATGGGCGGCGGGCAGGTGCGAACAACTGGCACGCCGCGACAGGACAAAAAAGGAAACGCGACATGCAATCGGAATGGCTGTGGGGGCTCGGCGGCGGGCTCCTCATCGGCCTCGGCGCGGCGATGCTGCTCTGGGGCAACGGAAAGATCATGGGGGCCAGCGGTCTCCTGGGCGGTCTGGTGGACGGCTCGGGCCGGTCTGACTGGGCGGAAAGGGCGGTCTTCCTGATCGCGACTTTCGCGACGCCGCTGGTGATCTACCCGCTCTTCAACGAGGTCGACACGCATATCAGCTCGAACTGGCTGGTGCTGGTCGTGGCGGGGCTTCTCGTCGGGATCGGCACGCGCATCGCCAATGGCTGCACCTCCGGTCACGGGGTCTGCGGTATCTCGCGCTTCTCGCTGCGCGGGATCGTGGCGACGCTGATCTACATCGCGGCGGGCGGCGCTTCTGTACTGGTCTTCCGTCACATGCTGGAGGTGATCTGATGCGACTACTATTCTCTGCACTTGCAGGCACGCTCTTCGGCGCGGGCCTCTTCATCTCCGGCATGACCGACACGGCGAAGGTTCAGGGCTGGCTGGATATCTTCGGCGATTGGGATCCGACGCTGGCCTTCGTCATGGGCGGCGCGATCATCCCGATGTTCTTCGCATGGCGCCTGACGGAAGGGCGCAGGCCCGTCACGCAGGCGTTTTTCCCGCCCAAGCCGCCTGTCGAGATCGACCGGCGCCTGGCCTTCGGCTCGGTGCTGTTCGGGATGGGCTGGGGCCTGTCGGGCCTGTGCCCCGGGCCGGCCGTGGCCTCGCTGGGCTATGGCGGCGTGATGCATTGGGTGTTTTTCGTCGCGATGCTTGTTGGAATGGGGCTTGCCCCGTATGTGAGGGCGGCGCTCTTCGAGCGTGCCATGCCCGCTGAATGATCGACCGAAGAGGACTGACCGATGGCACGATTTATCACCGATGACTACGCTGTCTCGCCGCAGATCACCCAGGCCGCGATGGCCCAGCTCGCGGAGATGGGCTTCACGGATGTGATCTGCAACCGGCCCGACGAGGAGAATGGCCCCGATGAACAGCATGGCCCCATGCAGGACGCGGCCGAGGCGGCGGGGCTGAAGTTCCACTACCTGCCGCTGGTGCATTCGAGCCTGCTGGAGACGCGCAATGCCGATGCGCAAAAGGCGGTGATCGAGGGGGCCGAGGGCAAGGTCTTCGCCTATTGCGCCTCCGGGAATCGCTCCAGCGTCGTCTGGGCGCTTGGCCAGGCCGGGCAGATGCCGGCCTCGGACATTGTCGATAAGGCGGCTGCGGCGGGGTATGACCTGAGCCAGCTGCGGCCGATGCTGGGCTGACGCCAATACGCGGGGAAGGCGCCTTCGGGCGCCTTTTCTCATTCAGCCGAGCAGGACGCCCGCGATAACGCAGCCGAGGCCGAGGGCGGAGAGCCCGAGCGCGGCGAGATTGAGCGGCAGGACCTTCTGGATCCGCGCGCGCAATTCCTCGTCTGACAGCTGCGCCTTGCGCGCCTTCATCACCCCGGCGATGCACCAGAGCAGGAGCGCGATGCCGGCGAGCGTGAGCAGAGCGCCGATATAGACGAGAGATTGCATTTGGCGGTCCTTTGCTGGGCGGCCTCGCAGCTAGCCGAATTCCCGGCCGCTGGCAAGGGAAACCCCTTGCAGGGCGCGCGGCGGACGCGTAGCAAGACGGCCTGAAACGAACAACGGAGCCGAGCCATGGATGATGTCGTAGATCAAAGCCAATCCCCGTCGAGCTATCGCGTGACCGCCGACGAGCTGCGCCAGTTCGTCGAGCGCTTCGAGCGGCTCGAGGCCGAGAAGAAAGACCTCGCCGAGCAGCAGAAGGAAGTCATGGCCGAGGCCAAGGCGCGCGGCTACGACACCAAGGTGATGCGCAAGGTCGTCGCCCTGCGCAAGCGCGACGCGGACGACATCGCCGAGGAAGAGGCCGTCCTGGAGATGTACAAGGAAGCTCTGGGCATGTGAGTCGTAGCCGGGGTCTGCATTTGTCAGGCCGCCTAGGGCGCGATGAAGGTCACGCCCGGGATGCGGGCGATCTCGAAGACATCTTCGTCATATTGCTCGGTCAGCTCGTCGACCATCTCGTCCGTCCAGCCCGGCAGGTCGAGCTCCTCCTCGATCATCTCCTCGAGCGCGTATTTGTCGAGGAATGCCGCGATGACCCGGCGTTTCTGGATCTCGGTCATGGTCGGGTGATCGGCGAGGTAGCCGCGGAAGCGTTTCATGCCCTCGGGGGTCATGATCTCCGTGAGCAGATCGAAGCCGCCCTTGATCTTCACGTTCGGGTTGAGCCCGGCCATCTCGCGGATGATCTGGCCCCAGATCAGCGGCGTGTCCTCGTTGCACCAGACCGTCAGGCTTATATCGGGGTTGTTCTCGCGGATGCGATAGACGAGGTCGGACCAGCGCAGATCGCGCGGGTCGGCGCCGAAGGTCATCTCGGCGAAATCCTCGTATTTCGAGCGCCGGAAATGCGCGGGCAGGTAGGTGACCGGGTTGCAGATGCCGAGATGGATCTCGATCTCGTCCCCGGCGAAAAGCTGCGTCAGGAAGCGCACCCGCTCATCGCCCTTGTCGTAGAACTGGCCGCCGCGCAGGGCCATGTTGGGCACGCAGAAGAAATTCTCGTTCGACAGCAGCAACCTGTCGCAATCGTCCCCCTCGAGGATTGTTTCGAGCAGGACCTCGCGCGCATCTTCTGCGGGCGGGGCCTCGCTCATGGCCAGCATCGTCTGGTGCAACAGCTTGCGATAGCGCCCGGGCGGCGGGACGCTGACACCGCCCTCGGCGAAGTCGGACCTGTTCTTGAGAAGACACTTGATGATGCGGTCTTCATCGGTGTTGTGGGCTCCGGTATGGAACACGACTTGCATGACGGCTTGATGTCCTCTCGACTGTCGCTCTTGGTCTGGGCGGGGTCAGGGTGCTTTGCCAAGATGGCGATTGCGCGTCAATATACGGTCTTTTCTGGACAGTTAAACAGCAATCGGGCAAGAGCGGGGCATGGATCTGACAGGCGACAAGAATCCGGGGACCGGCAGGAAGATCAGGCGTTTGCGGCTTGATCCCTGGTCGGTGACGGCGGTGGGTATTGCCGCGATCGTGCTGGGCCCGATCGTCGCTGTCGGGTGGATCGCGGCCTTCCCGTCCGAGAACATCTGGCCGCATCTCATCAGCACCACCCTGCCGCGCTATCTGAGCAACACGCTCCTGCTGATGTTCGGGGTGGGGCTTCTGGCCGCCGCCATGGGCACGGGCGCGGCCTGGCTCATCGCACGCTACGATTTCGCCCTGTCGCGCTGGCTGGAATGGCTGCTGTTGCTGCCGCTGGCCGTGCCGGCCTATGTGGGCGCCTATGCGCTGGTCGACCTGCTCGAATATG
The DNA here is from genome assembly GCA_003417655.1 of Rhodobacteraceae bacterium 63075. Classification (GTDB taxonomy): domain Bacteria; phylum Pseudomonadota; class Alphaproteobacteria; order Rhodobacterales; family Rhodobacteraceae; genus Lentibacter. The sequence continues at coordinate 1,566 of QVMW01000027.1, read as the reverse complement.
CCGGGCCGGTGCAGACGGGAATGCGCGCGCTTTTCGGCTGGCAGGATGCGCGGGATTACTGGTTCCCCGAGATACGCTCGCTCGGCTCGGCCATCGTTGTGCTCGCCGCTGCGCTCTACCCTTATGTCTACCTTCTGGCGCGGGCGGCGTTTAACGAACAATCGGGCGCCTCGGAGGAAGTGGCCATGTCGCTGGGGCAGGGCGCCCTGGCGCGGCTCAGGCGGGTCGGGCTGCCGCTGGCGCGCCCGGCCGTGGCTGCGGGCACGGCGATCGTGATGATGGAGGCGGTCAATGATTTCGGCACCGTCGATTATTTCGCGGTGCAGACGCTCACCACGGGCATTTTCACCACATGGCTCGAAGCCGGCAATGCCGGCGGCGCGGCGCAGATCGCCTCGGTCGTGCTCGTGCTGGTGATCGTGCTGGTGATGCTCGAGAAGGTCTCGCGCCGGAAGGCACGGTTCTTCAATCTCGGAGGGCGGCACCGCCCGGTGGCGCGCAAGCGGCTGGGCGGCGCGCGGGGTGTGCTGGCCACGATCCTGTGTCTCATCCCCTTCACCCTGGGATTCATCCTGCCGGCCGGGACGATCCTGCGGCATGCCCTGACGCGGGTGGAGTTCTGGGCGGACCCGGGCCTGTATCGCGCGCTCTGGCACACGGTTTCGGTGGGCGCGATCGCCGCGACGGCCACGGTGATCGGAGGCTTGCTGATGGTCTATGGGGTGCGCCTTTCCGGTCGCGCGCTGCCCCGGCTTTTGCAGCCCGTCACGACGATCGGCTATGCCGCGCCGGGCGCGGTTCTCGGCGTGGGGATCCTCATTCCGCTGGCGGCATTCGACAATACCTTTGCCGATATGGTGCTGGCAGTGACGGGCTATGATCCCGGCCTGCTCTTGACGGGCTCGGCCTTCGCGCTGGTGCTGGCCTATTTCGTGCGATTCTTCGCGATCGCGCAGGGCGCGGCGGATGCGGCGCTGGAGCGGGTCTCGCCCTCGCTGCCGATGGCGGCGCGCTCGCTCGGGCGGCGGCAGGGGCAGGTTCTGCGCGAGGTCTACCTGCCGCTGATCACCGGCTCGGTCGGCTCGGCGCTGCTGCTGGTCTTCGTCGATTGCGTGAAGGAACTGCCCGCGACTCTGCTGCTCCGACCCTTCAATTACGACACGCTGGCGACCCGCGTGCACGACCAGGCGAGCCTTGAAAACCTGGCCGAAGCCGCGCCCGCCGCGATCATGGTGATCCTTGTGGGGCTTTCGGCGGTCATGCTGCTGGCACGGGCGAACAGGCCCGCCGCGTAGGCCTTGTGCGGCGAGGATTCATGGCTGAAATTAATGCTTGCACCGCTGCGCCCGCTGGCTTAAATCGGCCCGCAGCGCCCCTATAGCTCAGCTGGTAGAGCAACTGATTTGTAATCAGTAGGTCGGCAGTTCGAATCTGTCTGGGGGCACCAGAAAAACCAATAAGTTATCGGTAAGATTGATTTTCTGACTATATGGGTGCCGTCGTTTTGGGGGACGTATGGGGGACAAAGCGCTGAGTTTCGCGCCCTACGATGCGATTGGCCGCGAT
>QVMW01000032.1 GCA_003417655.1 Rhodobacteraceae bacterium 63075 | reverse complement strand
CATGATGATGTTCCTTGCCGGCGGCATGATCCTTGCCACGCCACTCATCGTCCGCGCGATTTCCGGCAACTTCATGATGGCCGCACCCCCAAACATGCCCGGCGTCGGCGGGTTTGCGAAGGGACTGGCTGGCACCAAAGGGTCCCGCGCAAGGGCGCGGTTCGGGTCACGCTCAACGGGCGAGCTTGCAGGCGCTGGCATCCGGCAGGCAGGAAGCGCGGCAGGCGCCGCCGTCCAAAGGGTCGCCGAAAGGGCGAAGAGGTTGGAGTGATGAGGGGGCGATCGGCCCAGTGGCAAACTTTGCAAAAGCCGCCATTGCGGCGTAGGCGGTGCGCCGGTCACACGTGCTTACCGAAGAACCGTAGCCTTTCCTTTACAGAACGTGAGGAGATAGCGTTAGAGTGCGCGAGGGGTACAGGTGTCTGTGCCATCGCCCGGAAGCTGAAGAGATCTCCCGGGAGATCAGGCGCAATTCGGCAACCCGTGGCGGAGACTTCGACTACCGTGCGATCAACGCGCAATGGCATGCTGATCGCGCGGCTAAGCGGCCGAAAGCCAGCAAACTCACGCTCAATCCCGCCCTGCGCGACTATGTGCAGGATCGGCTGCCCGGCCTCATCGCCACACCGAACGGCATCGCCTTCCATGGGCCTGTTGTGGCCATGGCCCGCCTCGACGGGCGGTTCCCAAAGCTGGTCGATAAGCTGGCCCGCGTCTAGCTTCTCATTCTCGACGATTGGGGCACACATAGGCTTACTGACCGGCAACGCCTCGACCTGCTCGAACTCTTCGAGGAACGCTATCAGCGGCGCTCTACCATCACCGCGCAACTGCCCGTCTTGGGCTGGCACGACATGATCGGCGAACCTACAATCGACGATGCCATACACGACAGGATCGTCCACAACGCCCACCGCATAAACCTCAAGGGAGACAGCATACGACGAACAGATTAAAACGTGAACTTTACCCCAAGCGAAAATACCGAAACACTCCAACACGGTACATGATCGCAGGCAGATAATCAGCCGTGCCCAAACTGTCCGGGAATTACTGAAACGGCTGTCCGGGATTTAGAGCGTGTCGCGTTCATTCGCATTCATGCGACACGTTCTAACTGTAAGCGCCAGCTGGGCCCCACGGTTTTTCAGCTTGACGGCTGGAAGTTCCAAGGGAGGAGCTGGTCGATCCGGTTTTTCGGATGGCCGGCGGCGATGGCCTCGAGGGTGGCCTTGAGATAGGCGAAGGGCTCGACGCGGTTGATCTTTGCAGTTTCGATCAGCGACGCGATGCGTCCCCAGGCATTGCCGCCCTCGTCGTGACCGGCGAACAACGCATTTTTCCTGTTCAGAGCGATCGGACGGATCAGGTTTTCCACGCTGTTGGAGTCGATCTCGACGCGGCCGTCATGGAGGAAGGTCTGCAGGCCATCCCAGTGACGATGGATATAGGCCAGCTTCTCGCCGAGGCGGGACTTGGCCGAGACCCGAAGCCGCTGTTCCTGCAGCCAGTCACCGAACGCCGCCACCAGCGGGGCCGTTCGTGCCTGCCGGGCCGAGAGGCGTTGACCTGGGTCGACGCCGCGGATGTCGGCTTCGACCTTGTAGATCTCGGCGATGCGGCGCAGCCCCTCGGCGGCGATCTCGGAGCCGTCGCGGTCGAACACTTCCTTCAGCTTGCGCCGGGCGTGCGCCCAACAATGGGCCACGCGGATGGGCTCGCCGCCCTTGCGGGAGGGGCGTGTCAGGCGGTTGTAGCCCGTATATCCGTCGAGCTGGAGGATCCCGTCGAAGCCACTCAGGAAGGTTTCGGCATTCTGCCCGCCCCGACCAGGGGCGTAAAAGAACACCACGCCGGGCGGGTCAGCGCCGCCCCACCTGCGGTCGTCGCGGGCCAGTGCCCAGAGATAGCCGGTCTTGGTCCGTCCCCGCCCCGGATCGAGCACCGGCGCCTTGGTCTCGTCCATGAACAGCCTGGTGGACGCCTTCAGGTGCTCGGCCAGCCGATCGACGACGGGCCGCAGGTGGAACCCCGCAACGCCCACCCAGTTGGCCAGGGTACCGCGGTCGATGGTGACGCCCGACCGGGCGAGCATCTGGCTCTGTCGGTATAGCGGCAGGTGATCCGCGTATTTGCTGACCAGCACGTGCGCGATGGCGCCCTCGGTCGGAAGGCCACTCTCGATCAGGGCCGCCGGGGCCGGCGCCTGTTTCACACCATCGGTGCAGGCGCGGCAGGTATACTTTGGACGGACGGTCACGATCACACGCAGCTGCGCCGGCACGATGTCCAGCCGCTCGGTGCGGTCTTCTCCGATCTTGTGCATCTGCCCGCAGCCGCAGGGGCATATCAGGCTCTCGGGCTCGGCGACCTGCTCGATCCGCGGCAGGTTCTCGGGAAGATTGCCGCGATTGCGCTTGGCCGAGGATGACTTGCGGCGCGGCGCGTCATCGGAGGAGGTCTGGCTGTCCTGCTGCTCCTCGACTTCGGCGACGGCCGTCTCGAGGTCCTCGAAGGCCAGCTGTCTGTCGTCCGCGTCGAGCTTCTCGGACTTCTTGCCGTGCACCACATGGTTCAGCTCGGCCACCAGGTGCTCGAGACGCTTGACGATCTGCTGAAGGCTGGTCTTCTCACCCTTGAGGTTGCTGTTCTCGCGCAGCAGTGCGGCGATCGTATCGCGCTGGTCCTCGGGAATGGCCGAGAGGTCGATATCAGGCAGAGCCGACATGCCTCGAATATACACCGAACTGGCTGGAAATGCGCGCTAAATCAGTCGCCCGATTCATTCTGCCGCAGCCGGCCGGCGCGCTTCCAGCGCCTTCACCCGGCGCCAGTCCAGGCCGGCGAAGAGCGCCTCGAACTGCGCCCGGTTCAGGGTCATCACTCCGTCTCGGATAGCGGGCCAGGTGAAGGTCGTTTCCTCAAGACGCTTGTAGGCCATCACGAGCCCGGTCCCGTCCCAGAACAGGATCTTCAGCCGGTCGGCACGCTTCGCGCGGAACACGAACACAGTGCCGGTGAACGGATCCTCCTTCAGCACAGACTGAACCAGCGCCGCCAACCCGTCATGGCCTTTACGGAAATCCACCGGCCGCGTCGCGACCATGATACGGACCTTGTGCGCGGGCAGCATTACGCGGGCACCCCGAGCGCCCGGACGATCTCGGCAATGCGAGCGGCGGGCGTGTCAGCCTCGAGCTGGATCACCACCTCGCCAACCGCGATCCGGACATCGCGTCCGGTGGCGCTGCCATACGCTTCGGGCGCAGACCCCTCCGCATCGCAGACCACGAGCGGCGCGAACACCACCTCATCCCCATCGCGCTCATCGGCCGGCAGGACGAGATCGCCGTCCTTCGCCATGCGCCGCCAAGCCGACAACTGGTTCGGCCGGATACCATACCGCGCCGCCACCGCGTTGACCGTTGCACTAGGCCGAAGGGTCTCCGCGACAACCTGCGCCTTCACCTCATCCGGCCAGCGTCGTTGACCGGACGCATAGACCTCCACCCCCAACGATCGGAGAAACGCATTCGTAGCACACATTGAGAAACGCACTCCCTGTCTTGTGACAGGACCGGCCTCGCATTGCCCGGAACCTGGTAGAGGTGGGGGCCAGCTCGCGCTTACTTCTAACTCTTTGATTTCGCATGTTCAAGGAGCTCAAAACCGGTTCCCACTTTTGAGCAACATGCTCTAGCGAAATCGCTGTACGGTAATTCTGAAATCCGCAGCGCGGTCGTGGCAAGCTTTGGTACCGCCGTTTTTATCTCATGTCCCGTATATGGCAGACCAAGCCGCCAAGAGGAAACTCAAGTCAGGTTGCGAGCACTAGATGGCTTTGGATGACTGCCGCTAGATTACCTTCATCTTGCAGCGTAGTACGCGGAAGATCGGAAAGTTTTTGAGCTTCAGTCATAGCTTTAGCTAGATTTGTGTAGCCGCCTTTGAACGTGATCGCATCTTTTAAGTCAGACAAACAACCGATTCTGCTCTCTTCGTTGCGTAAAAGCACTGGCAGACCACAGAGACTGGCCTGAACCGCAGTAAGTCCATACGTTTCGTATAAAGAAGGAAAAACGAATATTGCTCTATGAAGCGCATACAAAGTCATTCGTCGCAGGAGCTCGTCTTGAGGGAGCCTGGGTAAGATCGAAACGAATTTTGACTGCTCAGAAGTCACGAGTCTATTCAAGCTCTCCCTTGCACGATCGTTTTCTCTATCACCTACGAAAATTTCCAGACAACACCGAATTTTCCGCTCGATTAGATAATCGTGAGCAAGTATAAGATCACCCAATGCCTTGAAGCCGTCGTTTCTTGCGGCAGCCGTAAAGAAGGTTGTCGCTTCAGCACTCAGCGGGCGATCGCTTTCAAAGCACATAGGAGTGGTCCGGACATGTTTAAAACTGGAACTTGACAAGTGTGACGGGATTTTAAGCAAGCGATGCTGCGGCACTCCAAAAGACTTCAGCAAATGCGTTTGGAGGCTTGAAAACTCCCATGACCAAAGCTCATCATTTCTTATCAAAGAGTTTAATCCAGCACTCTGCTCTCTACGCAGAAAATCGAGTTTAGACTGCCCGCCGTTGAAAGCGCTTATTGCCCCTTGGTTGCCCAAAGTGCGCTCTACTTCTACAACAAATGGTGCATGGCAAGTTACTGAACCGGGCGTGTGTGGCGGTTGAAACTTCAAAAAAACCAAAGACTGGTGCCAAAACCATGCAGGCCGTGCCGGCAATTCCACCTTAACGAGATGCTCAATATCTTGAAAAACCGCCTTTATTTCACTTGCGTTCATTCCGAAGTTATAACCAACGGATATGGTTCCGGTCTCCTCAAAGTCGCCGACATCTAAATGAGGTGCCAACAAATCTAAGTCGTGTCTCATAAGCACGAAGTATATATGGTGCCCAGCTTCTTTGAGAGATCTTGCCGCAGCAGACACGAAGCTGGACGCTCCAACAGGTTGGCTATCGTTCGTCTGAACGAAGTATCTAGCATTGAGCACGAAAATTATCGAAGCTACCATGAATACTAACCGACAAAAAGCAAAGCATCTGAATGGTTTAGGTCGGGAACGTCTGCTTGTCGACTTTCCAAAACGGGAACTGGAAAAAAGGCTTCTACGAAGTTCAGATCGGAAAAACTCTGAATTTTCAATTTACGCATTCTAGCATGCAGTAATGAGCGGTTCTTCCTTCCGTCGCTTTCGTCGGAAAAGACCCGTGTAGCGGCTAGAGTTCCCCAAGTCTGAAACCCTTGGCATAGCACAACATGACAAGTTCTTCTAAGCGGGTTCCGGAACCAGCCAAAGTATCCGACATCTCTAGTTAACAGACCACACTGATCACGCATGACTTGAATTCCTTGATTGTCACCGCTCTGACTAGTCAAAAGGACGTTCGGTAGTTCATTTGGGATTTTGTAGTCAAGTTTTAAATTGAGGCGATCCATAAATTGACGGGCTTCGCCGTTGTTCAAAGGGCCACCAATAATAACGAGGTTGGTCTTAGACGTGTTCACGCCACGTAGGCTTGATCCTCTCGTGTAGATTTCGGCATCTGGGTAGCTCCGAGAAAGAAACTTGTTGACTTCCAAGGCGGCATCTCGATCTTCAAGATTGTCAACTAAGATGTAGTTGTCTGAACCCTCGTGTGCATATGGTCCTTTGTCTTCATCGTCCTCCGGAGCACACACGACTGTAATCTCCTCAACCGATTGGTCAAACCAAAAGCATCTTGGCGAGTGATCGATCGTACCCGTCACAATCTTCCGCTCAAAACTTGAGAAAATATCAGTCAGTCTCTCCAGTAGTAGATCGGCCACCTCATCGACGCACGAGTAGTTTGCTATGAGGGTACCTTGTAGGTCAGTTGGGGTGGGTGCACTCTCAGCGAGTTTGACTAATACATCGGAGACAATCTTGTTTTCAGGTCCTTCCAAAGCTCTGGCTGCTGACAAATAGCCTTGCCGAAGCTCACTTTCGACTCTACTGTTCTGCATCACTACCAAGGCAGCTCCTGATGCTTGAGCGAACCCCAATTCATAAAGAACATTTGGCCGCGTCCCAGTAATGTCGGCAATGATAATGTCGCAAGCCTTCAATTGGGAAATTATTGCATCATTTAGCGCTTCACCATACTGTCGGCTATCGAAAAAGAGGTTTGGTGCAATCTGTTCTTCCGCAGTGGGACTACAGCTTTTAATCGCATTTTCCACGGCTGTTGTTATTAGCGCTCTAAAGTTGTTAAGATCGCCAGCAAAGTGCTCAGGCGCGAAACTGTGAGAAATAAAAATATTTGTCGTGTGCATACTTGAACACCTTCAGGTGGATATGAAGTTCTTGAACCTTGAAAGCGGGAATAGTTTGCCACGAACAAAAATAGATTCTGCTTCGATATTTGACCTGACGATTTCACCTGCGGTCACGTAACTCGATTGACCAATCTCAATACCACCAATCAACAATGACGCTTCCCCAATAAATGCGTCCGATTTGATGTGAGGTGCCGGGTGTGGATCTGTATTCCAAGCCCCCATATCCTCGACCTTCCGGTTCGAGTGAACAACTGTTCCAAAAAATGTAACTCGGTCATCTATACGAGTCCAATTCGAAACATCTGAACCAATGATGCATTCGCTACCAATTTCTACTGTTTCAAAAATGGTCGCGCCATAAAGAACTTGTGTTCTTTCGCCGATCTTTGAATCAGCGCCGATTCGGCAACCTGAATCCACGTAGACGTCATTTGAGATAACAATGGGCGATTTAATGCTATCGTTTTTTGAGAAGTAGCATTGATGCCCAATTCTGGCATTTCCCAAAAAGTGAACTGGGGCATTTTTGGACGCCTCAACTACGGTGAAGGCACCAAATGTAATTACACCACTCTCGTGTTCGATGGATGTCGGTCGGTCAAAAAAAGTTGTTTCTGAGATGCTGTACATTATTCGATGCTCGACAACATCTGATCGACCGTTTCTTGCACAGCCACTGCCCGGTTTTGCATAGATATTGGGTCATTGAACGGTGGCAAATCCCCTGTTTTCGCCCAGCAATGATCCATCCCTTCAAGTCCTATGAGCTTCCCAGCTGGCCTATTCGCTACGAATGCTTCACTATCTGCGAAAGGGACGTCAGAATCGGACTTGCCGTGAATGATAGTGAACGAGGTTCGGCTAGGATTTTCAATTATTCGCTTGTCAAAATAATACATTTCGGGCACGAGAAGGCTGGACAGATCGAATTTGACATACTTGAATGTAGAAAGCTCACGATCGTTCCAAGCCTCCGCCATGTTTCCGATGTCGTCTATGTAAGATAACACTGGCGCAGTCAAAAATATGTGGTCGACACTCGGAGTCTGGTTTCCGAACAAAAATGTGACGCCGCCACCAAAACTATTGCCTATGAGCAGCTTCTTTGTATTCTTGCCTTTTTCAAGGTATGACAAAAGGTTCCAGGCTGCCTGTATGTCGAGTAAAGCGCCAGACAGGCTTAGCTTTGTCACGTTGAAGCTTGATTTTCCATGACCCCGAAGGTCGATCGCGAGAGAAGAGATTCCAACTTTTTGCAACGACTCCGCTAAAGTCCGATAGTATCCCCATTCACTTCGGTCTGCTGTTATACCATGGACCATGAGAACTGCAGCTTTGGGTTCCTGGGCGGCTGTGTACGAACCTAGAACAATATGCCCATCGGAACTTTTGGTTTCTACTTCATTTGAGGTCATTGCATTTGGCCTTCTCTAAATGATTGATAATTCTTTCTGCGTTTGTGAGCTTTTCGACTTCATCATCAGATAACTCAATGCCGAACGCTTCCTCCAAGGCTAGCATAACTTCTATATGGGACGCGCTATCCCAACCGATAGTTAACGTCATTTCAATTTCTTCTAACGGTTCGATCGCCTGTATGCCGAGCGAGGACAACGTTTCACTCAGCTTAGCGCGAAGTTCATAGTATCGATCGGTCAATCTAAGAATTCCTTTGAAGAGTTAGGGTGTCGATCTTACCTGATTTTGTTCTTGGCAGCCGGTCAACAAAGGTCAATTTTCCGGGCAAAGTGAACGAAGGAACATGGTGAGCAAGTTGTTTAAGAATTTCAGTTTCGGAAAATTTGCAGGCAGCCACTGCAGCAAGTATTTTTCCATCAGAAAACCAGATCGCAACTTCAAATAGCCCGATTCTAGCAAACGCATTCTGTAGCTCGCCTAGATCGACACGGTTTCCTCTGACCTTAACCATTCGATCCTTTCTGTGAGAAAAGACGTAATTGCCTTCCACCAATCGAAAATAGTCGCCGGTGTCAAAGTATCGCTCTACTCGTCCTGAAAGATTTACCTCGCCGAAACCTGCCGTGTCGCCCCCCCAGTAGCCTTCAGCTATGTTTGGATGAAAGATGTAACAGCGAAATCCGTCTTCCTCTTCTTGGTAGAAGAAGTTTGCACCACATGTCGGATTTCCGATTGGTAAGGTCGAAAGTTGACACTCGTCCCATTTTTGAGACTTCACTCTATACTCAGAGCTGTAAAGGGCGGTTTCAGTCGGGCAATAGGTATTGATGATCTCTGCTTTCGGCGCTCGGGACTGAAGAAGTTTGCAGTGTTCAACTAGAAACGGTTCCCCGCAAAACATGGCCCACCTAAGTTCGGGTAAATTCTCTGCCGTTAACCTTGGAATAATAGAGGGAACAGAGTTCCAGTGGGTAATGCGATGATTAGACGCGAATTTGCCTAATCTGGATATTTCCCCAAGTCCGGTAGGTACCACAAGCGTACCCCCAGAAAGGATCGTTAAGAACAAGTCTTCTATGAAGAGGTCAAATCCAATACTCGAGAACTGACACCAGCGAATGTCGTCCTGACCCTTAAACTCGGCTACACTTTCAATGAAGTACCTTTCAACATTTTCATGCGGCACATGCACCAGTTTTGGATTTCCGGTGCTTCCGGAGGTGGAGATGAAGTAAGCTGGTTTGTTCGGACAGGCTGGACTTTCTAAGTTGGTCAATCGGTGGACTTTCCAGCCGTAGTCTTTGAGTTCATCGGCTGTGTTGTCCACACTCTCGTTAGAGAAAGCTCGAGAGGAATCCGTAATGATTAGCGTTTCACGAAACTGTCGGGCAATACGAAGCAGCCCATCATCAGGCGTTCTCGGGTCCACGGGGCAGATAGAGTAACCGGAGACGAACGCATTGACAAAAATAGAAAATGCCGCGATTGACTTCTCGACGCAAAGGAGAATCAGTGTGCTATCGCTATGCTGAAGTTCTCTAATTATTGTTTCGCCCAATGGTAAAATTTCTTCATACTTAATCGAGGCTTTATGTCTGGGAATTTCCACTGCAACGCGAGAAGAGTTGCGTGCCAGGGATTTTTTGATTTCTTCGATTAGCATGCTTCGTCAACTCATTTTAATTCTTATTTACATACAGGAGTTTTAGAGACGCAACATTTGTGCGCATTCTTACATCTCGTCTCGTGACCAGAAATTTGCGATGAGCAACCGACAATTCCTTCAAATCCAATCCCTCGACATACTCAATTTACGTTCCACAACCGCATTAATGAGTTACGCAAAGGAGCCCCAAGCTAGCCAAACGAGGTGCACAAGACTTGCGCCGAAAACGCATAGCGGCGTTATCATTTCTATATCAGCCAGTCCTAAACCAAATAACGACCGCTTAGCCTTATTGTGCGAAAGGTAGTTCCATTCTTCTTCGAAGGGTCGAAAAGACATTTTTTCTTCGAGTTGCCCGATTACGTAAAATTTTGCTTTCGCGAGCCTTTTTAAGTGTCGAACCTGTGAAAACCAAACCAAGCTGATCACAAGTGCTGGCGCCGACGCAAACGCAAAATTAAAATTCTCTATGGTTCCCGATGCGCCAAAACCTGCTGCCAGTAGTGTAAGGAAAACTGAGCTTATCAGTTGCCTGCGCTGCTCGTTCGCAGTCACCGTCTCTACCATGATTCTGTACAGGTCTAGAGCTTGTGAAGCCGTCTCGTTTGATGCGCTGTTCTTATCCTCTACCATGGTACCTCAACCGACATTCCCCAGGTGGCTTGCCATTCGGTGGAATAATTCGCCGGGCGAGGCCGTACGGTCAAGCGATTCTTCGCTCTGAACCAGACCGGGTTTGCCGGAGAGCAAATAGCTCGGAAGGTAAGCCATGACCAAACGAGACCTTCGGAACCGTTTTTTGACCGAGACACGCGCGCGTACGGCCCGCATGGTTCTGGAGAATGAGGTGGATTATAAATCACGGTCGCAGGCGATCAACTCGATTGCGGCGAAGTTCGGATGCAGCGGTGCCACGTTGCGCAATTGCATCAACAGGCAGGCCGTTGAGGACGGTGATTGTGACGGCCTGGCAGTCAGAGCGCGAGGAGTTCAAGGCGCTGCAGCGGAAGAACCGCGAATTCAAACAGGCCAACGAGGTCCTGCGCAAGGCGTCGGCTTTTTTCGCAGCGGCGGACCTCGACTGCCAACGGAAGAGATGATCATCGCGGCGAGTACGGCGTCGAGGCGATCTATAAGGTATTGCCGATCGCGCCGTCCACCTATCACCGCCACCAGGCGGTCGCGCGTGACCCTTCCAGAGCATCCTTGTGAGCAGCACGATGCCGAGCTTTGCCTGAAGATCGAGACCTTCTGGGAGGCCCGTGGCAAGCGCTACGGCGCGGTTTTCAGTGTCTTTACCAGACCGCTCACCCCTGGCCAGTGGCCTCCAGGAACCGATCCAGCCGCGCATTGCCCTCTTTGTAGGCGTCTACATCGGGATCGGGCTCGGTCGTGGCATTGGGGTCCGGCACTTCCATGGCATCGATTTCATCGCGTCTCTTGCCGCCGCGGCTTTTACCCGGGGCTCCAAGCTTCCCGGGTCGGGCCTCCGGCAAATCCAGCGCCCCGACCTTCGCCTCGAGCGCGCGGAGCTGGCCCTGCAGCCCGCGCATCTGCTCGCCGGCCGAGGGGTACGGCAAGTCACCCGTCTGTTTGTCGTAAATCGCCTTGAAGAAGCGGTCGTCGTAATACTTGATCCGCTTCGCGCGCACGGGCATTTGCGCGTCGACCACCATGACGATGTCGCCCAGATCCATGCGCCGGGCTTTATCCTCAGGCAGCAGCGCGGTTTCTTCGGTCCGCTCGGACATGCTGCGCCCGGCAAACGGGTTGCGGCCAACCGAGCGCGACCGGGTCACCACGCGTTTCGTGGTCTTGCCGACGGCCTTGCTGAGCTCTTCGATGGTCTTTTCATCCGAGGGGGTCAGGTAAAGCTTGATGCCGGCATTGCCCTGCAGCGCGCGGCGGGCGTTTTCACCATAGATTTCATCGAGGGCGGGGATGGTCTGCGTGACGATCGCCAGGTTTGCCCGGTAGGAGCGCAGGGTCTCGATACTGTCCATCACGATGGGCATTTTGCCCAGGCGATTGAACTCGTCGAGCATGATCATCACCGGCCAGGGCTCATCCTTGTCCGGCTCGTGATCCTGCAGCGAGGCAAGAAGGTCCGAAAAGAACAGCCGGATCAAGGGCGCCAGCGGTTTTACCATCAACGGCTCGACCACCAGATAGACGCTGAAGGGCGCCTTGCGGATATCGCGGAAGTCGAAGTCCGAGATCTCGGTCGCGCGGTCGATGGCGGGGTTTGACCATTGCTTGAGACCAGAGGTCATCAGCAGTGAGAGGTAGGAGGTCAGCGTGTCATTGTTGGTCGAGGCCATGCGCATGAAGATCAGCTTGGCCGCGGGATTCACCACCTCATCAGCCCGGCGGCGATACTCCTTCTGCTTGTCCCCGCCCGAGGCCGTGATGCGGTAGATCTCGCCCAGGGTCGGCCGCTTGCGCTCGAAGGCCAAAAGCCCGGCTGCGACGAAGAGGTCGATACCGCCGTCGAGAAGGCCCTGCACGCGATCACTGTCAGCCTGCAGGAAGAGCGACGCCAAAAGCTGCAGCTCCATCTGCTGGCGATCGACATTCTCGAGCGATGCGATACGCAGGAGGGGGTTGTAG
>QVMW01000017.1 GCA_003417655.1 Rhodobacteraceae bacterium 63075 | reverse complement strand
GGGGTGGTCGGGCACGCGCCGATGCAAAGCACGGCCCCCAGAATCTGGGAAGCCAGCCACCAACGCGGCGAGGCGCTTGGCCAAATCATCTTGGCCCAGGTGGTGGAAGGTGGCGCAGACATAGACATAAGCGGCCGGGAATTCGACTTCGTGCGCTCGATCCGCGTTTGGGATGTACGGCACTACAGCCATCGCGAACGTGGCCGCGAGGACGATTGCGAAGAGCGATTTACGATGCGCCTCGGGACATACGGGACCCAGGGCGACTTCGACTGGCAGTCCACCACGCCTGCAGCAGCGCCGACTTGGGTGCTGCCATCGCGACAATGCTCGTGGGCCAGCTGGCGCCGCGGCGTTGGTGTTGAGTGGGAGGACCACGATGGCAACCATGGCTTCGAGTGGGTGAGTTACTGATGGCGCGGCAGTTGCAAGGTATCAGTGACGGTTTACGCTCGGTGGCTGCGTCAACCTCGCTAGCGCTCCTTCGCGCTGCGGGCGATGGCATCCGCGCGCGTGACGATATCGGAGGCGACCGTCTCATAAAGCTGCGCCCGGCGGTCGCGCGCCGAGCCGGGTTTGGGGTCCTGGCGCCTTATACGCCTAGCGAGCCAAAGCAGGATCCGCGCGGCTGGTTCTTGAACGGTCTCCGGAGTTTGCGGCGGATAGTGCTCTTCCAGCAAGGCGACGATCTCGGCGTTCATGCTCCGGCGGTTCGCCTCCGCTTTTTCCCGGACCCGATCCCGCAAGCCGTCAGGCATGCGGATGATGTACTTGTCCTGGGTTGATGAAGGATATTCAGCCATACTGGCTCCTAGCCATGAATTTGTTCTTGACGCAATGCTGGCGGCTCGCCATGTATAAGTCAAGCCTACACAGGAGGTGAATTGATGCACTGTCGCGAACCGCTAATGCTCCGGCTGCCAAAGGAGCTCAAAGACTGGGTCAAGGAAGAGGCTCAGCGTAACTATAGCTCGCAAAACTCCGAGGTCGTTCGAGCTTTGTTGGCCGCCAAGAAACGGGCAGACAGCGCAGAATGAAGGCGCGGCACAAATTGATGGAATTTAGGGAAACAGACGAAACGACGACCGGATGCCGCATCTCGGAATCGGTCAAAACTATCTGCCAGTGGCAAGAATTTTCTGCGCTGATCCAGTACCTGTCCACCGTCTTTGTCGAATTTCTTAATTTGCATTGTAAACGTCTTGTGCAAGAAATCCTGCGCGCATGGCGTCGATCATGGCCTTACGTTCCGAAGCGTCGGCGTCCCGGCGATTCAGGCTCCCGAGCCGGGAGTGTATGATGGCCAATCGTCCCGCAAAGGTAACACTGACCGAAATCAGCCGCACCCTACGCGGGGCGGTCGATGCTGGGTTCGCTGTTGGCGCATATACAGTCAATCACGCGACTGGTGAGATAACTGTCTATCGCGAGGGCCAATCACCGGCAAAGGCAAGCGGCCCGGATATTGATCAAATGTTAGGGGTCGCGCATGACCAGACGTAAGTCAAAATTTCCAGGCGTCACCAAAGCTACCGACCGCCATGGAAAATCCCGGTGGCGTCTGCGTAGAACGATCAAAGGACGTAAGATTGATTGTTACATAGATGCCGTCTTCGGGTCAGATGAGTTTCGAGCTCTTTACGAAGTGGCAATTTCCGAACCACGAGAACAGCAGTCAAGAACCGACAGACGTACAATTGCATTTCTCGTCGAAGATTACCTGGGAAGCCGAGCATTCGGGGACCTTTCAAAAGCCACTCGCTATGCAAAACGAAGGCGTCTTGACTGGATCCGGGAAACTATTGGTCCTGCCCATTATGCTGATTTGCTGCCACGTCATATCGCGGCATTGATGGATCGCAAGGGAGGCCCAGAGGCTGCCAATCGGCTGCATAAAGAGATCGCTCAGATCTACAAGTGGGCCAACCGCCAGCATGGGTATTCGGGGCCACATCCGACCAGTGAGATCGATCGCCGGAAAATCGAAACACAAGGTTATCATACATGGACGCACGAAGAGATTGCTCAGTTTCGCGAGTTTCATCCAAGCGGTACTAAGCCACGGTTGGCTTTCGAGTTGGTGCTCGGCACGGGGGCGGCCCGGCAGGACGCCGCTCGAATGGGTCCGCTCAATATTCGTGGCGGGGTTATCAGATATGCCAGAGGAAAGACGGGTGGTAAGGTTGAGTTGCCGCTTGCAAAACTGCCCGACCTCACACGCGAGCTTGCCACCATCAATGATCAAAGGACGGTTTTTATAACGCGCAAAGATGGCAAGCCGTACACAACGGAGGGATTTGGCAATTGGTTTGCCGATGTCGTAGTAGCAGCAGGTTTGTCGACCAAGTGTCGCACACATGGGTTGCGCAAGCACGGCGCTATGCGTCTGGCCGAAGCTGGTGCTACGGAAGCACAGATTGCAGCGTTCCTTGGGCATCGCTCACATCACGAAGCCCGTCGCTACATTGCCGCAGCAAATCGCATGACATTAGCGTCGTCAGCGCTGGATTTGCTCGAAAACTTGTCCAACCTTCACGGCGGGTTGGGCAAAACGCACCCACAAGACGCTGAAAAGAAAGGTAAAAAATCATGAATTGGCGACCCCGGCAGGATTCGAACCTGCAACCTGCCCCTTAGGAGGGGGCTGCTCTATCCAGTTGAGCCACAGGGCCGCTTGAGGGCGGTTTTAGCGCCTTCATGGGGGAGTGTCAGCCCCAAACGCGCTTGCGGGGGCTCTTGTGGTTGCGCTAGCATGTGCCGTGCCCTGAAAGGACGTGAACTTCGTGACACAGAATACAAGCCGCCCGCTCACGCTTAGGGATGTATCCGAGGCGTCGGGTGTTTCTGAAATGACGGTGAGCCGCGTGCTCAGGAACCGTGGCGACGTCTCCGAAGCGACGCGGGCCAAGGTGCTCGATGCGGCGGGGCGGCTCGGCTATGTTCCCAACAAGATCGCCGGGGCTCTTGCCAGCCAGCGCGTCAACCTCGTTGCCGTTGTCATCCCCTCCATGAAGAACATGGTCTTTCCCGAGGTGCTCTCGGGGATCACGTCGGTTCTGGAGGACAGCGCGCTTCAGCCGGTGGTCGGGATCACGGATTATCTGCCCGAAAAGGAAGAGAAGGTGCTCTACGAGATGCTCTCGTGGCGGCCTTCGGGGGTGATCATCGCGGGGCTCGAGCATTCCGAGAAGGCGCGGGCCATGCTCAGGGCTTCGGGAATTCCCGTCGTCGAGATCATGGATGTGGACGGTGAGCCGGTGGATACTGCCGTGGGCATCTCGCATCGCGCGGCGGGCCGACAGATGGGAGAGGCGATCGCGCGGGACGGGCACGAGCGGATTGCCTTTCTCGGGACAAAAATGCCGATGGATCACCGCGCCCGAAAGCGTTTCGAAGGGTTCACGGAGGCGCTCGCCAAGGCGGGTGTCGAGATTGCCGACCAGGAATTCTATTCGGGCGGCTCGGCGCTTCTGAAGGGGCGCGAGATGACCAGGGCCGTTCTGGAGCGCACTCCGGAGCTGGATTTCATCTACTATTCGAATGACATGATCGGTGCTGGCGGTATGCTCTATTGTCTCGAGGCGGGGATCGATGTTCCCGGCCAGATCGGGCTGGCGGGGTTCAACGGTGTGGAGCTTCTCAAGGGGCTGCCGAAGCAACTCGCCACGATGGATGCCTGCCGCACCGAAATTGGCGAAACCGCAGCGCAGATCATCTTGGCGCGCGTCGAGGATGAGACCGCTGCATTCGAGCGCAAGATCACGCTCACGCCACGCATCGATCGTGGGGAAACGATGCGCTGACGAAAGGCTGCCACGGAACGGCCTTGGATGATCACGAGAATGCCTTGTTTCGTTAAGCTCGCGGTAAGGCTTGCGGCCTAAGCCTGTAGCTGGGTGAGAAAACAAGGTGGTGGATATGAGCGCACAGAGCAATGTCGCGCCAGTCATCATCAAAAGGAAGAAGAAGGCCGGCGGCGATGGGCACCATGGCGGTGCCTGGAAGGTTGCCTATGCCGACTTCGTGACCGCCATGATGGCGTTCTTCCTGCTGATGTGGCTGCTGAACGCAACGACCGAACAGCAAAGAAAAGGTGTGGCTGACTATTTCAGTCCCACCGTTCCGATCAACCGCATATCAGGTGGTGGTGATGGCAATTTCGGAGGTGATTCCGTCTTCTCCGAAATGACCCTGCCCCAGAACGGTACCGGCGCAACGAATGCGCGCCCGACAGAATCCCGTCAAGCGCGCGGCGAGATGGGCCTTCTTGCGGAAGGAGAGGCTTCGAATGCGGCTGCGGCGCGCGAAGAGGTCGAAGCCTTTGCCGAGGTTGAGAAAGCCCTTTCCGGGCGGTCGGGGGAAAGCCGTGTCTCCGATGAAGCCTTGCAACACATCATTACCCGCGTCACCGACGAGGGCCTGATCGTGGAGATATTCGACACCGAGGCCACGCCGTTGTTTCGGTTGGGGAGTGCCGAACCGACCGCCCTCTTGCGGGAGTTGGCCGAAGTGATTGCTGAGATCTCTGCGCTCGTTGCCAACGACATTGCCATTGGCGGACATACACGGGCTGAGCCTGTCGTGCTGGAACGTAACCCTGTCTGGAATCTTTCGACCGCGCGCGCCGACGCAATGCGCCGATTGCTAGAGGGCCAGAAGGTCGCGCGCACGCGGTTCAAGCGGATGACGGGGCATGCTGACAGAAGCCCGGCCGTGAGCAACCCGATGGCGGTTCGGAACAACAGGCTCGAGGTGGTTTTCCTGCGCAGTGACCATTGAGTGCCGCGCGGGAGAAACCCGGAAAATTTTAGATGTTAGCCCCGTGTTAAGCGGAGCGCCTTAGAACTGTTGGTCAACTGAGGTTGATGCAGCAGAAAGGCGTATCCATGACAATTTCCTCCTCGCTCAATGCCGGTGTCGCAGGGCTTACGGCCAATGCGACCCGGCTGGCGACGATCTCCGACAACATCTCCAACTCCGCGACCTTCGGCTACAAGCGGATGGAGGCCGATTTCCATTCGATGGTCATCTCCTCGACAGGGGGTACATACTCGGCAGGGGGTGTGCGCTCGACGACGCAGCGGCTCATCGACCAGCGCGGCGCCCTTGTTGCGACCTCAAATCCCACTGACCTTGCCGTGCGTGGCCGGGGGTTCCTCCCGGTGGCCAGCAGTTCGGACATCGCCAGCGGGAACGGGCAATCGCAGATGCTGTTGGCGACGACAGGGTCTTTCCGCACCGACGCAGAAGGCTATTTGCAGACGGAAGGTGGGCTTACGCTACTCGGCTGGCCGGCCGAGCCAGACGGCACCATCCCGACATTTCCGCGCGACACCGCCGATGGCCTCGAGCCCGTGCAGATCAACGTGAACCAGTTTTCCGGCGAGCCGACAACGCGGATCGACCTTGGCGTGAATCTTCCCGCGACGTCCACGGAAGCCGGTGCGCCCGGCGATACGCAGGCACTGTCAGTGGAATACTATGACAACATGGGAACATCCGAGAACCTGGAGATCGAATTCAGCCCGACGGTGCCGGGCACCGGTGTTTCGAACGAATGGACGATGACGATCACCGATTCCGCGAATCCCGGGGTGGTTATCGGTGAATATACGCTGACCTTCGATGACAGTCGCTCCGCAGGCGGAACAATGGCTTCGGTGGCGACGATCACCGGAGGGCCATATGATCCGGTGACAGGCGAAGTGGAAGTGAATGTCGCTGGCGGCCCGATGACGCTGGATATCGGTGTTACGGGCACATCCGAAGGTCTGACGCAGCTCTCGGACAGCTTCGCGCCGGTCTCGATCTCCAAGGATGGAACGCCGGTGGGTAACATGACCTCTGTCGAGGTCGACTCGAACGGGATGGTCCACGCGTTCTTCGATACAGGCATCACCCGCACGATCTACCAGATTCCGCTCGTTTCCCTGCCAAACCCGAACGGTATGGTGGCGCTCGATCAACAGACCTACCAGCCTTCGCCGGAGAGCGGTTCTTTCTTCCTTTGGGACGCGAGTGACGGGCCCACCGGCGATATCGTTTCCTTCGCCCGCGAGGAATCGACGACTGATGTCGCTGGTGAGTTGACATCAATGATCGAGACGCAGCGTGCCTATACCTCGAATGCCAAGGTCATCCAGACCGTGGACGAGATGTTGCAGGAAACCGCCAACATCAAGCGTTGAGCGTGAGACGGCGCGCGTGAGATCCGCGCGTTTTCTCCACAGATCAGAAAGGCAAGGACATGTCACTCTCAGGAGCATTGTCGAATGCGATCACCGGGCTGACCGCTTCGTCGCGATCGGCACAGATCGTCTCATCGAATCTCGCCAACGCCATGACGGAAGGCTATGGGCGCCGCGAGGTCGCACTTGAAGCGCAACATGCACGTGGTGGCGGTGTGCGGGTGCTTTCGACTGTCAGGCATTCGAACCCGGCATTGATAAACGAATTGCGCACGGCCCGCGCAGACGAGGCCGCGCAGAATGTCTCCTCAGGGTTCTATGCAAGGCTCGAAACGCTGGTCGGAACAGCGGATAGCGGCGATTCGATTTCGGCGCGGCTGGCTGATCTGGAGGCGCGCTTCGTATCGGCTGCGAGCCGTCCCGACGAGGCGGGAAGACTCGACGAGGCCGTGCGCAGCGCGAAGGACCTTGCCCGCAGTCTCAACCGGGCATCGCAGGGTATTCAGGACGCGCGCGTCGCGGCAGACAGGGAGATCGCGACGGGGGTCGCGGAGCTCAACAAGAAATTTTCTGAAATTCAGGAACTCAACGTGCGGATCGCGGGAGGCAATGTGGCCAAGCGAGATGTGTCCGCCTTGCTGGATCAAAGGCAGGTCCTGATCGACTCCGTCTCTGAGTGGGTGCCTGTGAAGGAGATGGAGCGCCCGAACCAGGGCATTGCGCTCTACACGGTTGGCGGCGCGCTGCTGGTGGACGGACAGGCTGCAGAGCTGTCATTCACGCCCACCCATACCATTGTTCCCCACATGACACTCGCGGGGGGGCACCTGTCGGGGATCGAAGTGAACGGAATGGCTGTTCCGGTGGACGGTGAGGGCGGCCCCTTGCGCGGTGGTCGGCTCGCCGCATTGTTCGAATTGCGCGACGGCGCTGCCGTATCGGCGCAAGCGGAACTGGACGCTGTGGCGCTTGATCTGGCGGAACGCTTCCAGGCTCCTGGGCTGGATGCCAGCGTGGGTGCAAGCGATCCTGGCCTGTTCACGGATGCAGGAGCACAGGCTGCCGCCGTGAATGAGACAGGACTAGCCGGGCGGCTCACGGTTAACCCGCTCGTTGACGCCGCGCAGGGCGGTGAGAGCCGCCGGTTACGCGACGGTTTGGGCACCGTGGTGGCGGGGCCGGTTGGCAATACGGCGCAATTGCAGAGTTTCGCTGATGCGCTCTCTTCCGCGCGGGCCGTGGGTTCGGGCAGTTATTCGGGCCAGAGCTTGAGTGCAGCCGAACTATCCGCGCAAGTGCTCAGCCGCTTTGCCTCTGAACGGCTCTCATCTGAACAGGAGATGACTTTCGCTGCAACCCGGGCATCCGAAGCTGAGACGATGCTCCTCAGCGAGGGCGTGGACAGCGACCAGGAGATGCAGAAACTGATGATGATCGAGCAGGCCTATGCGGCCAATGCACAGATGATGAAAACCGTGGATGAAATGATGAACACATTGCTGAGGATGGTTTGATGAGCTCGATGTCTGTTGGTGACCTTTCGCAATCCGTATTCCTGCGCCGCCAGAACGCGGAGCTGAAAGCGGCTCTTGGACAACTCACGAAGGAGCTTTCGAGCGGAAAGGCGGCAGATGTCAGCAAGAAGGTCAGCGGAGATTTTTCATATGTTGCCGATGTCGAGCGTGGCTTGCGGCTCAATGAGGCCTTTCAGTCTTCGGCCGCGGAGGCGGAGCTTTTTGCAGGTGCCATGCAAGACAGTCTCGCCCGTGTCTCCGGCAGTCTCGGGGCCTTGACGGATGCGCTTCTTGCGGTGGGCCAGACGGGCCTTGACTCAACGCAGGCTGCCGTTTCGCGCACGGCGAAATCACAGATGGAACAGATCGTCTCGGCGCTCAACAGCGATGTCGCCGGGCGTGCGCTTTTCGCTGGAAACGAGACCGATGGCAATGCTCTGGCACCGGTCGACACGATGCTCGCTGACTTGAGAACTGCGCTTGCAGGAGCCACGACACTTGCCGATGTGGAAACGGTGGTGAATGACTGGTTTGAAGACCCGGCAGGCGGCTTCGAGACACTGGGGTACGTGGGCGGTACGGACGACCTCGGCTCCTTCCAGCTGGGTGCTGGTGAAAGGATCGATCTGAGCATTCGGGCCGATGCCGGCGCGGTCAGACAGAGTTTGAAAGCGGCAGCCATAGCCGCCCTCGCAAAAGACAGTGCGCTGGGCTTCTCCCCTGAGATCGAGCGGGGGATGCTCGATACGGCGGCCAGTTGGGCGCTGGGTGCGCAACAGGAGGTGATTGGCGTCAGTGCTGATCTCGGCTACGCCGAGGCCCGTATTGACGACGCAAAAGCAAGGCTGAGCGCCGAAGAAAGCAGCCTGACCCTCGCACAAGGTGAGTTGCTTGGTGCCGATCCATTCGAGACGGTCACTCAGCTGGAGGAGGTTCAGCTACGGCTGGAAAGCCTCTACACGGCCACGGCGCGCCTTTCGCAGCTTTCGCTCATGAGGTTCATGCAATGAGGCTGATGACAGTCATGGCTACACTGATTGCATTGATCGCTCCGTTGGCACACGCCAGCGAAGTCAGAATCAAGGATCTCGTAGAGTTTGATGGTGTGCGCAGCAACGATCTTGTCGGGTATGGCCTTGTCGTTGGCCTGAACGGCACCGGCGATGGTATCCGCAACGCACCCTTCACCGAGGAAATCATGTCGAATATCCTCGAGCGTCTCGGAGTGAACGTGACCGGAGAACAGTATCGCCCCAAGAATGTCGCGGCGGTGTTCGTTACCGCGGAGTTGCCGCCATTTTCCCGAGCGGGCTCGAAGATTGACGTAAACGTTTCAGCAATCGGAGATGCCAAGAGCCTTCTTGGCGGAACATTGATCATGACTCCGTTGAACGCTGCCGACGGGGACATTTATGCCGTGGCACAAGGGACCATCATCGCGGGCGGTGCTGCTGCCGAGGGAGACGCAGGTGCCGTGACGAAGGGCGTGCCTACGGCGGGCGTCATTCCCTCGGGCGCGCGTGTGGAGCGCGAGATAGACTTCGAGCTGTCTTCGTTGAATACCTTGCGACTGGCCTTGCGCGAGGCGGACTTCACGACGGCGGGGCGGATTGAGCGGGCAATCAACAGCCGCTTCGGACGGCGCGTTGCGGCGATGCTCGACTCGGGCACTGTCCAGATCGACATCGCTGCCACGGGTCGCCGTTCCACCGCTCATGCGTTGGGTGAGATCGAGAATATCCTGGTGCGTCCCGAACGACGCGCCCGAGTTGTGATCGACCAGCGATCAGGCACGATCGTCATGGGCGAAGATGTACGAATTAGTCGGGTTGCCGTCAGCCAGGGTGGGCTAACCCTGCGTATTCAGGAGGCGCCTCTTGCGGTTCAGCCGAACCCGTTTGCCGAGGGCGAAACAGTTGTCGTGCCACGCACGCAGGCCGAAATCGAGGAAGAGCCGGGCGTCAGTCTTGCGGAAGTTCCCGGCGGAACGACGCTGTCGGAAGTGATTGCGGGGCTGAACGCGCTTGGCGTACAGCCGCGTGACATGATCGACATTCTCAAGAGTATAAAGGCAGCAGGCGCGCTTCATGCGGAATTTGTCGTACATTGACCGCTGCGCACATTTGGAGGCGGCGCGGGCTGGCGCGAAGCAATCGCCATGACACTTTCGCACTCCGGCATTCTTAGTCTGGAAGCTCTTCAGAGGGGATGATCGGGAAAAATATGCCGTCGGAATACACTCCGAACCAGTCTTCGCCATCATGCTCCTGATGCTGACCTAGCTCGACGAGACGGTAAAAGCTCTTCCGATCGATTCGCGCTTCGAGATTCGCCCGGACGAGCACATAAGGCGAGGGCTCGCCAGTTGCCTCGTCGCGCTCAACCCGGATCGGTGCGTCAGCGCCTGCGCGGGTTGTGTCTCCCACATTGGTCTGAAAGACCAGCGACTGGTCCGGGCCGCTGCCCTCGACTTCGAAATTCACGGCGATGAACGGCACTTCCTCGACGACGATCCCGGCCTTCTCCACAGGTGTTACGAGGAAATACTTGTCTCCGTCCTTCCGCAAGATGGTCGAAAAGAGCCGCACGAGTTCGGGCCTGCCTATGGGTGTGCCGAGATAGAACCACGTCCCGTCGCGAGCGATCTTCATGTCGAGATCGCCGCTGAAGGGCGGATTCCATTCTTGCACGGGCGGAATTCCGCGCCCCTTGGACGCCGCCCGCGCCGAGGCCGCGATGCTCTCGGCGCTCAGAGCGCCTTCACTGGGCTTCACAGGATTTTGTCCGCTCATTGTTTTTGCCATTTGCAACTTTGTGTTTAGACTTGAAACCAACCTAGGCTTTCATTCGGAGATTTTCCATGACCGAGGAACAGGATCTGCTCGGACAGATCGAAGCACTCGAGGCGCGGCTCGCCGAGGCCAAGGCTCAGATCACGCGTCGCTTTATCGGGCAGGAACTGGTTGTTGACCTTGCGCTTTCGGCGCTGTTGTGCGGAGGTCATGCGCTGCTCATCGGGTTGCCTGGCCTTGGCAAGACGCGACTGGTCGAGACTCTTTCGACCGTGATGGGGCTCGATGGCAAACGCGTGCAGTTCACGCCTGATCTCATGCCCGCTGATATTCTCGGGTCCGAAGTGCTCGAAACCGGGCGCGACGGCAGCCGGGCCTTCAAGTTCATCGAAGGACCGATTTTCTGCCAGCTCTTGATGGCGGACGAGATCAACCGTGCGAGCCCCCGGACACAGTCGGCCCTTCTGCAGGCGATGCAGGAACGGGAGGTCAGTATTTCGGGCCAGACCCGTCCACTTGCCGCGCCCTTTCACGTGTTGGCCACGCAGAACCCGATTGAACAGGAAGGAACTTATCCGCTACCCGAAGCGCAGCTTGATCGTTTTCTTGTAAAGATCGATGTTGGATATCCTGATCTCGAGACGGAACGGGAAATCCTGCAAGCCACGACAGGGCGCTCCGAAGCGGAGGCGGAGAGCGTCTTCAGTGCAGAAGATCTGATTGCGGCGCAGGGATTGTTGCGCCGGATGCCTGTTGGAGAGGGTGTGATGGAGAACATCCTTTCTCTTGTGCGGGCTTTCCGGCCAGAAAACCCCGAAAGCTCCGATGCCGTGCGTGAAAGCGTGGCATGGGGTCCTGGCCCGCGAGCAAGCCAGGCCTTCATGATGACGGTGCGTGCGCGGGCGCTGCTGCAAGGGCGGCTGGCACCGGATATGGGCGACGTCGTGGCGATGGCTGCGCCTGTTCTGGGGCATCGGATGGCGCTCAACTTCGCGGCTTTGGCACGCGGTGAGCGGCTTGACGACCTGATAAAGTCGGAAATCGAGAAAAGCCCGAGCCTGTCGGACGCAGCATGACGGAGGCTTTGCCCCTCAGGAGCCGGGCCGAGGCAGCCACGGCTCAACTCGCTCCGCTTCTGGCGCGGGCCGAACAGCTTGCCATGGCCGTCATGCCGGGTGGGCACGGGCGCAGGCGCGCCGGGGCAGGCGATGATTTCTGGCAATATCGGCCCGTGCAGGCGGGTGACACGATGCGGATGGTGGACTGGCGCCGTTCCGCAAGGTCTGACGCGCAGTTCGTGCGCCAGAAGGAATGGCAGATCTCGCAAACCGTGCAGTTCTGGGTGGACCGAGCGCAATCCATGCAGTTCTCCAGCGCCAAAGGGTTGCCAGAGAAGGTGGACCGCGCGCAGCTTGTTTCCCTCGCGATGGCGATCCTGCTGTCACGGGGAGGTGAGCGGATCGGATTGGCGGGGGAAGACCTCCCACCGCGCTCCGGAAACACACAGCTGCACCGGTTCGGCGAGATTCTCGTGAAGTCGAAGCCAGACGACTACGGCGCGCCGGATATGCGTGGGATCGGCAAAAACGGTTTTGCCGTTTTCGTTTCGGATTTCCTGGGTGATATCGACGCTATTGAAAACGCCATGCAGGAGGCTGCAGCGCGCGGCATCAGGGGCGTGTGTCTGCAAGTGCTCGACCCTGTTGAGGAAAGCTTTCCGTTTCGCGGCCGCGCCATTTTCCAAAGCGTCGGCGGTACGCTGGCGCATGAGACCTTGCAGGCCGGAGATCTGGCCGAACGCTACAAGGCAAAGCTCGAGGCACGAAAGCGGCGGCTCTCCATGCTCGCGCAGCGTTGCGGATGGTTCTTTCAAACACATCATACCTCTGAGAGTGCACAAGTCGCCGTGATGTGGCTCTACAACATGATCGAGGGGCCAAGATGAGCCTCGGGTCGATCCTCTTCACGGCACCGTATGTGTTGTTTGCCCTGGCGCTATTGCCGATCCTCTGGATACTGCTCAGGGCAGTGCCGCCAGCGCCCATTCGCTTGCGGTTTCCTGCCGTCGCGCTCCTTCTCGGCCTCAAAGACGAGGACAGCACAAGCGACCGGACACCGTGGTGGTTGCTATTGCTCAGGATGCTGGCGGTAGCAGCCGTGATCGTGGGTCTTGCTGGTCCAGTTCTCAACCCGCAGAACGATGAAGAAGCCGGTCAAGGCCGGCTCCTGATCGTGTTGGATGCGAGCTGGGCAAGCGCGAATGACTGGCAGGAACGTCGCGCATACCTGCAAACAGTGTTGAACGACGCGGCCCGTCAGGAGCGGCCCGTCGCTATCCTGAAGCTTACGGCACCTGAGCCAGCACGGTTCCAGGCGGCGGGTGCGTTGCGCAGGACCTTGGCGGGGCTGTCGCCCGAAGCCTGGGAGGCTGTTGACCCTGAGGCTGTGGAGATGGCGCTACCGGAAGGGGCTTTTGATATGCTCTGGCTTAGCGATGCGGTGAGGCGTGAGACGAGGCAAGCGCTTACGGAGCTTTTCGAGGCGCGCGGCCAGCTCACCATAGCGCAGGGCATTGCGCCGCTATACGCAATGCAATTCGCTTCGCCTGCCGAGCGGGGTATCGCTCTGGCTGTTCAGCGTTTGCGGCCTGCAGGGGACGCAGTGATTCAGGTGCAGGCCGTTGGGTTGGACCCTGCGGGAACCGAGCGCGTTCTCGAAAGCGTTGAAGTGACATTTACGGCCGGGATGCAAAGTGCCGAGGCCGTTTTTGATCTGCCGCCGGAGTTACAGGCGCGTATCACTCGTTTCGAGATTGCAGGGGCGCGCCACGCGGGGGCCACGGTTCTTGCGGATGACAGCCTGAGCCGGCGCCAGATCGGCTTGGTAGCCGGTCGCGAGAATCGCGAAGGTCTCGAGTTGCTCTCGCCGCTTCACTACCTCGAAAAGGCGCTTGTCGAATCCTCGGAGCTGCGGAGCGGCGCGATAGAAGATGTCCTCATGGCCAAGCCGGATGCGGTCATCATGGCCGATATCGCCGAGATGACGGCGGCGGACGAGACTGCCCTGATCAATTGGACCGAGGCGGGCGGCCTGCTTGTTCGTTTTGCCGGGCCGAAAGTGGCGGCGAGCGACATATCGCGCCAGGAAGAGCACCCCTTGATGCCCGTCAGGTTGCGTGCCGGCGGACGTTTCGTGGGCGGCGCGATGAGTTGGGGCGAGCCGAAAGCGCTGGCACCTTTCGAGCGTGACTCTCCTTTCTTCGGTCTGACCGTTGACGAAGAGCTGCGAGTGTCAGCACAGGTTGTCGCGCAGCCGGGGCCGGAGCTTTCAGAGCGGGTGATCGCACGGCTGAGCGACGGCACCCCGCTTGTCACCCGCAAGAAGCTCGGGCGCGGCGAAGTGGTTCTGTTTCATATCTCGGCCAATGCCGAATGGTCGAACGTCCCGCTCTCGGGGCTCTTCGTACGAATGCTGGAGCGTCTCTCGGTCGCCACATCGTCAGCCGCGCTGGAGGAAAGCGAGATGGAAGGGACGATCTGGGAGCCTGTGCGGCTGCTGGACGGGTTCGGTCGATTTCAAGATGCGAGCGGCATGGGCGGAGTTGGCGGGCTGGACCTGCTTGGCGCGGAGATCGGCCCTTCGCTTCCGCCTGGGCTTTACGAAGGGCCTGGGCGGAGAGTGGCGCTCAACACCTTGAAAGAGGGCCGTGAGATATCGCTCGCCAACTGGCCAGCGCGGCTGGGCCGGGTGAGCTACGGCGGGCCGCAGGAACAGCCTTTGGCAGGTCCGTTATTCGCCTTGGCGCTTCTGTTGCTTGCGGCGGACATTCTTGCGACGCTGATGCTTTCTGGGCGTTTGAGAAGTACCGCTGTCGCGGCCCTCGCGCTGGCGCTGTTTCAAACCCCGCATGCCGAGGCGCAACAAGAGCCTGCCTCTGATGAAATCCGGGCGCTCGAGGTGGCGTCGGAGATCGTCCTGGCGCATGTGCTGACGGGGAATTCCAAGGTTGATGAGATCGCTGCGGCAGGCCTTCTCGGCTTGTCGGAGACGCTTTCCTACAGGACGTCCGTCGAACCGGATACGCCACACGGGATCAATCTGGAGCGCGACGAGTTGGCATTCTACCCGATGCTCTACTGGCCGATTACGGCTGATCAACCGACCCCGTCGGAACGCGCCTATGAAAAGCTCAATGCCTATCTGCGCGCTGGCGGGATGGTTCTTTTCGATACGCGCGACTCGAATATCGCGCGCTTTGGCGCTTCGAGTGAAACCGGCCGTGCTCTGCAACGCATGGCGGCACCGCTTGATATTCCGGAGCTGGAGCCTGTACCTGAAGATCATGTCCTGACGCGCACCTTTTACCTGCTTCAGGACTTTCCGGGGCGCCACGTGAGCCGAGATGTCTGGGTAGAAGCCGCGCCAGCCGATGCCGAGCGTGCAGAAGGGATGCCGTTTCGCGATCTTAACGATGGGGTAACGCCTGTCGTGATCGGTGGGAACGACTGGGCTTCCGCCTGGGCTATCGATAGCGATGGCCGCCCACTTCTGCCCGTCGGCCGGGGGTTTTCAGGCGAGAGGCAGCGAGAGTTGGCTTATCGGTTCGGGGTGAACCTCGTGATGCATGTCCTCACCGGCAACTACAAATCCGACCAGGTACATGTGCCGGCACTGCTTGAAAGGCTTGGTCAATGAATGTCGGCATTATCTTCGACCCGCTTCTGAGCTGGCCGATCTGGTGGGCCCTTGCCGGCTGTTCAACGCTTGCGCTGGTCTTCGCTCTGTGGCGTGGGCTGTCGGGTGGTTGGCTGCGTGCACTGGCGGCTGCGCTCGTACTCATGATGCTTGCAGGGCCGATGTTGCAAAACGAGGAGCGCGCGCCCTTGAGCGACATCGTGTTCGTCGTGCGCGATGACAGCGCGAGCCAAACTCTTGGCACACGCCCCGAGCAGACAAGAAACGCGAAAGAAGATGTTCTCAGGGCCCTGCGCGCGCGAGACAATACCGAGATACGCGAGGTTCGTGTGCCTGACGGAGACGGCGATGCCGGCACGCAGGCCATGACGGCGCTTGCGAAGGCGCTGGCCGAGGAACCCAAGGCGCGCGTGGCCGGAGCGATCATGATTGGTGACGGGCTTATCCATGACGTGGATGCAGCGCCGGACTTGCCCGCGCCGCTGCATCATTTGCGGACGGGCCTGCAGAGTGATTGGGACCGGCGAATTGTCGTTGAAAACGCTCCGGCCTATGCCATTATCGGAGAGCCCGTGCAGTTGACGCTGCGCATTGAGGA
This sequence comes from Rhodobacteraceae bacterium 63075, assembly GCA_003417655.1. Classification (GTDB taxonomy): domain Bacteria; phylum Pseudomonadota; class Alphaproteobacteria; order Rhodobacterales; family Rhodobacteraceae; genus Lentibacter. The sequence goes on along the minus strand of QVMW01000017.1, from coordinate 46,617 downwards.
CGAAGGCGCAGCGCCGGGCAGCGAAGCCTTCACGAACATTTCGATCTCGGTCGGAGCGGAAGATCCGATCGCCTTCGAAGTTCCGATCGGGCGTGACATTGATGTGCCCGTGACGCTGCCTCATGGCGGGCGCAACGTGCTCAAATTCGATGTGCCGGAGGGCGAAGGCGAACTCACCCCGCGCAACAACAGCTACCTGATGGAAATAAACGGCGTGCGGGACAGGCTGCGCGTTCTGTTGGTGTCGGGAGAGCCGCATGCGGGCGGGCGTACCTGGCGCAATCTTCTCAAGTCGGACAGTTCCGTTGATCTTGTTCATTTCACGATCCTGCGCCCGCCGGAAAAGCACGATGGCGTGCCCGTTGGGGAGCTCTCCTTGATCGCCTTCCCGACGCGGGAGCTTTTCATAGAGAAGATCGACGATTTCGATCTGATCGTGTTCGACCGCTACAAGCGGCGTGGAATACTGCCCTCGGCCTATCTCGAAAACGTGCGGGAATATGTTGAGAAGGGCGGAGCCGTGCTCGTGGCAGCGGGACCGGATTTTGCCTCGGCGGAGAGTCTCTATCGCTCGCCATTGGGAGAGATCGTTCCTGCTCGGCCGACTGCGCGTGTGATCGAGCAGGGGTTCACCCCTGCGCTCAGCGATATCGGCGAAAGGCATCCTGTTACGCGTGGCCTGAAAGCGGAAGCCTCAGAGCGTGCAGATGGCACGCGGGACTGGGGGCGCTGGATGCGCCAAGTAGAGGTTGACGAGGTTGAGGGTCGTGTGCTCATGCGCGGTTTTGAAGAGAAACCCTTGCTCGTACTGAACCGTGTGGGCGAAGGGCGCGTGGCGTTGCTGGCGTCAGATCATGCGTGGCTATGGGCGCGGGGCTATGAAGGTGGCGGGCCGCAGCTCGAGCTTTTGAGGCGCCTGTCGCACTGGATGATGAAAGAGCCCGAGCTAGAGGAGGAAGCTCTATTCGCGGAGAGCGGGGAACGCGGAATGAAGATCGTCCGGCGCAGCCTTGCCGAGCAGGTCGGCGACGTGACCGTGACAGCACCTGATGGCAGCACACGCGTCGTGACCTTGAGTGAGGTGAAGCCGGGAGTTTTCGAAGGCGCGCTTGAAAGTGATGGTGCCGGGCTCTACCGCCTGGAAGACGAGGAGCTGTCTTCGGTTGTCGGGCTCGGGCCGGCTTCTCCGCGTGAATTCGAGCGGACCATTGCGACAAGCTCGCGCCTTGAGCCATTGGTAGACGCGCAGCAAGGCGGTAGCTTCGCTTTGGAAGAAGGGGTGCCTTCGCTGCGCGATGTGCGTGAGGGTCGAAACGCAGCCGGGGCAAGCTGGATGGGTCTCACACCGCGAAACGCATATGAAACAGTGGCTCTGAAACAGTTTCCGCTGCTGCCGCCCTGGGCGGCGCTGGCGATCTTCACGCTATTCATCGTAGGGGGGTGGCTCAGGGAGGGGCGCCGATAGGTGGCTAGAAATAGCTGCGGACCAGCCCTTCTGTCAGAAGACGCCAGCCATCGGCAAGCACGAAGAATGACAGCTTGAAGGGAAGCGCGACAATCGCGGGCGGGACCATCATCATCCCCATGGACATCAGGATGGCCGCTACGACGAGGTCAATGATCAGGAAAGGCACGAAGATCAGGAAACCGATCTGGAAGGCCCGCGCGACTTCCGACAGCATGAAGCTCGGAACCAGCACTGACAGTGGCGCGTCAGCGCTTGGGCTGAGAGATGCCATTTCCGGACGCAGGGACGCCATGGAAGCAAATGTCTCCGGATCGATCCGACCGAGCATGAAACTGCGAAACGGATCGGCCACCTTGGGAAAGGCCTCGGCGGCGGTGATCTCTTCACGTGTGAGCGGGGCGACCCCATCTTCCCAGGCCGCAAGGAAAACAGGCTCCATGATGAAATAGGTCAGGAACATCGCAAGGCTGACGATCAGCATGTTTGGGGGCGATTGTTGTAAGCCCAGCGCTTGCCGCAGGATCGAGAGAACCGTGACGAGGAAGGGAAAACAGGTAATCATGATCGCGAGGCCGGGCGCGACGCTGAGCACGGTGATCAAAAGGATGAGCTGAACGGATGTGCCGGACAGCGTGCTACCCTCGCCCAGGGAGATCGATAGTTCCTGCGCCGACGCAGGGGAGGTCAGGACGACCGTGAAGATGAAGAGGGCGGCGAGTCGCATTTCAGCCGAGCGCGCTGCCGGTTTCGGCGATCTCTGTGATCCGAACAGCGAGTTGACCGGCTTGGTCCCCTTCCATTTCTTCAAGCGCTCCGCGGGCAACGAGCCGCTCTCCTACAAATACCTCCACTGGATCGTCGACGCGCGTGTCGAGAGGCAGGACTGCGTCTTCGCCGAGATTGAGCAGGTCGCGGATGAGTGGGCGGGCCTTGCCGACCGAGATCGTCAGTTCTATTGGCACGCCAGAGAACAGGCCCGCGCCTTCAGCGGGCTTTGCTGTGGCTTCGGAGGGGTGCGTTTGGTCCTGGGGGTCAGACATCGTCTGTCTCCTGCGTCATGTCGGAAAGGAATGCGTGGGTGAGTGTGCGTAGCTCTGCGAGTAGGCTGTCGAGGTCGATTTCGCGTTCGCAATCGCCAAAGGCCAGGCTCACTTGACCTTCTCCCAAAGTCTCATCGGCTTGAAGGTGCAGTTCGAGCCCGGAGATCTCCGGTTGCATCGTTTCAAGAAAGCGCAGTTTGCCCGGGTTGCAGCGAATTATCACATGTCCATCCACAGCCTTGCGGGCTATGGATTCAAGCTGCTGAGAGAGTTTCGCTCGGAGCGCCTGCTGCGCGAGTTCTGGAAAGAGCGTATCCATCAAGCCAGAGATGAGAGGCGCAAGCGACCTGGCCGCGGCAACATTGGCTTCTTGGTAAGTGAAGGACAGTTCTCGCAAATTCTGGGCGAAGTCTTCTTCCAGGGCTACGGCCGCGTCTGACTGGGCCTTGACGCAGTCATCCCATCCTGCCTGGTAGCCTTGTTCATAGATTTCAAGCTCATGGTCAGCGCGGGTTTCCTCAGCAGAGCCGGACGGCGGGTGCATCAGCCGGCTTTCATCGAATGTTTCAAGAAGGTGACCAATCGTCATCGTGCTGGCTCCTCTTTGTCTTCCAGCCAGTTGCGCAGGATCTCGACAGTTTCATCTTGCCGTTCCGAGATCAGGTTGCGCAGCCGCTCGACCGGGTCTTCTCCATCGGGCGCTGGCAATTCGCGTTGATCGGTAGCCTTGGTTGACGCAGAAGCTAACGGCATGTCGGGGCTGTCATCGGCGATCTCACCGGTCAAACCTTCGCTCGGCCTGTTCAGCGCTGGCCCTGCCGCTGGGGCGGGCAGACCTGCCAGTGCAGGTTTTGTAAGGATCGGGCGAAGGACGAAAAGGCCCAATACAAGCGCGACGAGGGCAAGGATGGCCATCTGGATGAGCGACATCGCATCGATCGCGAGATTGCTCATGAATGAGCTGGTCGCTTCTGTGCCAAGTGTGTCCAGCGCCTGAAATTGGAGCGACTTGATGGTTATCACGTCACCTCGCGCCTCATCGAAGCCCACGGCAGAGGCGACAAGTTCCTTCAGATCGGACAACTCCTCATCGGAGCGCGGCTGAAACTCGGCTTGTCCGTCCGCGTTGGTCACTTCGGAGCCGTTAACGAGAACGGCGACGCTCAGTCGTTTTATCGCGCCGGGCGTGCGCGTGATTTCCCTGAAAGTTTCGGAAACTTCGTAATTCACCCGTTCACGTGTTTCGGTGTTTTGGCTGGTATTGCCGTCACCACCATTGCCAGCCGCGCCATCCGGCAGGTTGGAGGCAACAGTCACGTCACCGCCTGCTGTTTCGGTTGAGTTGTCTGAGCGCTCTTCTGTGTCGGTGCTGATTGCCACGCGGCTTTCCGGATCTATCAGGGTTTCTCGGATTGATTCGGATTCCGTAACCGTATCGACGCTGACTTCGACGACAGCATTGCCATATCCAACGCGTGCCTCCAGCAGATTTTGAACCTTGGCGCGGAGCGCCTCGGCTTTGTCGAGTCCGGCCTCCGAGCTTGCCGCTTCATCGGATGGGCCGATCAGTCCGCCCTTGTCATCCATCACCGTTACGCTTTCGGGCGAAAGGCCGGCGACAGCGGATGCAACTAGGTAACGCAAGGCCTTTGCGTGCTTCGCGGGCAACGCGCCGTCGGTCGAGGTGACGGCGACAGAAGCTGTCGGCGCGGCGTTCTTCTGAAAGGGATTGCGTGATGAGTTGGCAATGTGCACACGCGCGGAGGATACGAGTGGTCCCGCTGAGATCGTGCGCGCGAGCTCACCCTCCTTTGCGCGCCAGTATGCGGCGTCGAACATCTGTGCCGTAGTGCCGAAACCGTTCAGAGAATCAAGAAGTTCGTAGCCTTTCGTGCTGTTGGCCGGGAGACCTTCGCTCGCTAGCGTCATGCGCAAGGCATCACGCTGTGAGTTTTCAACGAAGATTGCGCCTGCGCGCACCTCATAGGATACGCCGCGCCCCTCCAGCGCTTTCACGACCTCACCGGCCTGGCTGGCCTCAAGCCCCGAGTAGAGAAGTGTCAAGCCGGGGCGCGACGCCAGCCCCGTCATCGCGATAATCGCGGCAAACATGCCGGCGGCTGCAAGCCCGGCGATCAATTTGCGCCGCAAATCAGCGGAGGCGAGAACCTTCTGTATCTTCTCCAAGAATGTCTCTCCTATCTTCAGGGCTTTCTGCCCGTGACAACCGCAATTTGACTGATCAGCCTTAACAATCGGTTAGGGCCGGGCGGGTTATACGAGAATTGTCATTTTTCGGAGAGACGTGATGTCAGAAGAACAAACCAAAGCCGAAGAGAGCCCTAAGAAGACATCGAAACTGCCTTTGATTGTCGGGCTTTTTCTCGCGATTGCGGGCGGTGGCGGCGGGTTCTTCGCGGTGTATTCCGGAATGATTCTGGGAGAGGAATCATCAAAGGCGCCGGACGCCAAAGAATCAGTCGAACTCGAGATGCCCGATGTGGCTTTCGTCGAGGTGGCACCGCTCACCGTGTCGCTGATCGACGGCGCACGCGAGCGACACTTGCGGTTTCGTGCCCAGCTCGAAACACCAGGCCGATACCAATCCGATGTCGAAAAGCTACTCCCAAGAATCATCGACGTACTCAACAGCTATCTGCGCGCAGTGGAACTCGACGATCTGAAGAGCCCTTCGGCTCTGGTGCGTTTGCGGGGGCAGATGCTCAGGCGTGTGCAGGTCGTCGTGGGCGAGGGCCGGGTCAATGACCTGCTGATCATGGAATTCGTGCTGAATTAGGAGGAAACGATGGAATATCTGGCGGATGTGCTTCTTGTAGGGGGTGCGCTTGGAGCGGGAGTCTACTGTTTCGTGCTGGCGCGACGGCTGGCCAGGTTCAATGACCTGGAGAACGGTGTTGGAGGTGCCGTCGCTGTGCTCTCTGCTCAGGTTGATGATCTGACCAAGACACTTGAAGCGGCAAGGCAAAGCGCAACGTCATCGACCGAATCGCTTGGCGGTCTGACAGAACGTGCCGAAGGCGTGGCCCAACGGCTCGAACTGCTCGTCGCCTCGATGCATGACTTGCCCGGAGAGGCCTCATCGGCCACGCAAGAACCTCAGCAACAGGAGACCAGTGAAGCGGTATCGCAGGCAGAGCCTGTATTCATGCGCCGGCCACCAATGGAGCGTGCGCAATGACCTCCCGAAAGGATGAACGCAAAACGCGCCCCGCAAAGGGCGCCTTGTTGACGATTGCGGTATTCTTGATCGGCTCGGCTGCCCTGCGGTTCGGTCTTGTGGCGAATGAAGCCATAGCGTTGGAAACCCCGCAGGATGTGCCTGAGGGGCAGAAGGGCGAGCCGTCGGCCTGCCAGACAACGGGAGACCTCGATGCCATGTTGGCGGCGCTCCGTAAGCGCGAAGAGCGCATAAGTGCGCAGGAGGCCCAGGTCAGCAGTCGGATGCAGGCTCTCGCAGTTGCGGATGAGAAAATCGAACAGAAAATCGCTGCGCTGACCGAGACAGAAGCCACTCTCAGGAAAACCATTGCATTGGCCGATACCGCTGCGGAGGACGACCTGACGAGGCTGACATCGGTCTACGAAAACATGAAGCCAAAGGATGCCGCTGCGCTTTTCGAGCAGATGGATCCGGAGTTTTCCGCAGGTTTCCTCGGGCGGATGAAGCCGGTTCAGGCCGGGGCTATCATGGAAGGGCTTTCGGCGGAGCGCGCCTATTCGATCAGCGTGATTCTTGCGGGCAGGAACGCGAATGTTCCCGACGAGTGAGTAAATCTTAACTCCTTTCTGTGCATACTCCGGAAAACGAAACGAAGTGAGTGCCCATGATCGGTTTAATCGGAATCGCAGTTGTTTTCGCCATGGTTTTCGGCGGTTATGTGCTCGCGGGGGGCAAGCTGGGGATCATTCTGAAGGCGCTACCCTTCGAGATGATGATGATTTGCGGCGCAGCTACCGGCGCCTTTCTGATTTCGAACGACATGTCGAACGTCAAACACACGCTCAAAGACATGGGCAAGGTTTTCAAAGGACCAAAGTGGAAGCATGATGACTACAAGGATCTATTGTGCCTTTTGTTCGAGCTCATTCGACTGGCTCGCGCCAATCCCGTGGCGATCGAGGAGCATATCGAGGCTCCCGAGGACTCCTCTATATTCACTAAATACCCCAAGATACTGGCAGACAAGGAGGCGGTGAACCTCATCGGTGATACGATGCGATCGGCTTCAATGAACTACGACGACCCGCATCAGGTGGAAGAGGTTCTCGAGAAGCGGATCGAGGCCAACCTGAATCATGCCTTGCATTCCAGTCATGCCTTGCAGACCGTGGCTGACGGCCTCCCGGCCCTCGGCATCGTCGCGGCTGTTCTTGGTGTTATCAAGACAATGGCATCAATTGATCAACCGCCTGAAGTGCTTGGAAAGATGATCGGCGGTGCTCTCGTCGGGACTTTTCTCGGTGTTTTTCTCGCCTATGGTTTCGTCGGACCGTTCTCGTCGAAGGTGAAGGCGGTTGTCGAGGAAGATGGGCATTTCTACCAACTCATCCGCGAAGTGCTCGTGGCCAACCTTTACAATCATGCGACAAATATCTGCATTGAAGTGGGCCGACAGAACACGCCGTCTCATTGTCGCCCAAGCTTCAACGACCTGGAAGAGGCGCTTAAGGCCTTGAAGCAGGAGGCAGCCTGATGCGAGTGATCGCGGCGGCAGTTCTGGCTCTCTGCGGGGGCGCGGCTTTCGCCGCACCCGTGACTGTCCGAGGCGGAGAGCATTCGTCATTCACGAGGATCGTATTGGATCTTCCAGCTCGCTCTCCCTTTGAAATCGATGAAAGCGGTCCGGTAAGAATTGGCGTTTCCACCGCTAGCGATGGGTTTGATCTCTCCGAGGCGATGCGCAAGCTGAACGCAGGCCGTGTGATTGGTATTTCAGATGGAGAAGACGCCACGGAGCTATTGGTAACGCTCGGTTGTGAATGTGAAATTGATGCCTTCTTTGCCGGTGACGCGATGCTCGTCATCGACATCAGTGGCGAGCCCTTCCCGCTGGATGTCACTCGAAAGAGGCCGGTCATGCGCCGTGCTATTGCCCAGGAGGCCGGATCAAGCAACGAAGTGAAACCGGCTGACGAAGGCTTCAAGCTTCCAGTGGTTTTCGAACAGGTTGAGCAAGGGCAAGGCACCCCATTGGGCCCGCGCCTGTCGCCGCAAGGTCCAACCATGAGCGAGTCTGCGATTAAGCGTGTTGAAAGGCAGAAGGCGGCGCGCGGTCAGATTCTCAGGCAAGTAAGCCGTGGCGTGAGCCAGGGGATGCTCAAGCCTGTGCAGAGCCTCCCCGAACTCGGCGCGAAGCTCCAAGAAGCTGAAGTTGACCTGCCCGAAGCGCCAGTCGAGCCGGACGCAGGGCGAGGCAATACCGACCTCAACATGCGGATTGTCACGAGCATCGACCGAGACTTTGTCGAAAGCCGAAATGCGCCCTTGCCAGCTTCGCTCGGTCAATCCTGCGCAGACGACAAAAAATTCATTGTTCACGGCTGGACCGGCGACGAAGAGTTCGCCGAGCGTGTCGGAAGGTTGCGTTCTGATCTTTTTGGCGAATTTGACAGGATCAACCGGGAATCAGCTCTTCAGCTCGCGAAGACATACATCGCCTATGGGTTTGGGCTGGAAGCGCTCCGGATTTTGCAAAGCGCGAGCCTGCCGGCACCTGATCTCCGGGTGATGGCGCAAATCGTGGAGGGCGAAGCTACCGCAAAACCAATGCCGGCAGGCTGGCAGCCAAGCTGTGATACGGCGGTGGCATTGTGGGCCTATCTCGGGGGAGCGCGCGGTTCGAAAAATGCGCCGCTCAACACGCGAGCTGTGATCGCGGCTTATGGAGCTTTGCCCGTCGGGTTGAAAGCTCACTTGGGCGCAAGCCTGGCCAAGCGCCTTGAGGCGGATGGGTTCGAAGGGCCCGCCCGGCAAGTGCTGCGGCTCGCGCAGCGTGGAGCCGTTGATGTACCAGCAGAGGTGATGCTGACACAGGCAAACCTGAGCGAGACCCGGGGCGATATGTCCGAAAAGAAAATTCGTGAAGTTATCGAGGCAAATGGAGCCGAGGCACCACGCGCGTTGATCTCATTGATCGAGCTGGGTATGACGGGCGATGCAACGGTAACGGAAGTTGATACCGGGTTGGCTGAAGCTTTTGCCCGGGAGTATCGCAGGGATCCGTTGGGTCCCAGGCTCGAAAGGGCGCTGAGTATGGCGCTCGCACAACAAGGCGATCATGAACGAAGCGTCGAGGTGCTTACAAGGGCGAGTCTGAAACTAGAACGAGATCAACTGTCTTCAGCGGCTGACCAAATTGTTTTGCGCATGGCGCAAAACGCAGGCGATATCGAGTTTCTGGCTTTGGCTTTCGATGAGCGCGTTCAAGCCCTCGATTTGTCTGCCTCCGGTGAGCACGCCGTTGCAAGGAGGCTAATTGACAACGGATTTTCCGAACAAGCGCTCCTTTTTCTTGCCGGAATGGCCGAAGGGGAGAAGGGGCGCAGTCGGAAAATACTGAGAGCAAAGGCAGCACTGGAGTTGCGGCGCAGCAGGCAGGTGGAAGCCGAGCTTCTCGGGCTTCATGGAAACGATGTGGAGGCTCTGCGTCTGAGCGCCCGCCTATTGCGCAAAGACCACCAGGCGGCGCGTATAACACTGGCGACACAAGGGAAGCGCGAAGAAGCCGCGGAGCAAGCCTGGCTCGGAGGACAATGGGAGGCGTTGCGCGCGCTCGGATCGGAGAGCTGGACTCTTGAAGCTTCGCTTTCCGAAGCGGATACGATTGAGGTGCCGCGTGCGGCTTCGATTGCCGCCGGGCGCAGCCTTCTCGCTACAAGCGAAGACCTGCGCACGCTTGTGGGTGACGTTTTGAGCAAACACCAAGTCACTGATTTTTCTCCGCTCGACTGATCTTTCTCGGACAAGAATTTTCAGTCCTTGTTGCTCGGCTATGTTGCAGCGGTAGCTCGCTGGCCAGCCTGTTTATCAGGCGAGCTGATGAGACTGATGAACTGCCGCTAACCAATTTTCAACTACGATACCGTAGCCTGACATAAGCGCAGAAAGCGCTTCGAGTCGGGGAGGGCAGAATGCCGCGAATTCAAGTAGCCACGCAACTGGGCATGTCAGCTTTGTTTGCGCCGCTTGGCCTCATACTGACCATCATCAACACCACGCCATCCGCCGCATCAAGCGACCCGATGATGATATGCGATCACGCGGCGGAACAGGCCGCGCGAGGAAGTGATGTACCTTCCGATGTGCTGAAAGCCATCACACGAACAGAGACCGGACGCGCACAAGGCGGCCGGTTCGGGCCATGGGCCTGGACGGTGAACATGGAAGGCAAGGGCGTCTGGTTCGACTCTGCTGATGCGGCGCGTGCTTACGTTTACAAGCACTTCAAGCGCGGAGCCCGAAGTTTCGACGTTGGATGCTTTCAGATAAACTACAAGTGGCATCGTCATGAGTTTTCTTCGATCGACGAAATGTTCGAGCCCATGGCCAACGCCCGCTACGCAGCGCGGTTTCTCACCAAGCTAAAGGCGGAACTGGGCAGTTGGCAAAAAGCCGTGGCCGCTTATCACTCTCGCACACCGAAACATGCGCAACGCTATACCAGAATCTATGAGAAACACCTTGCAAAGCTGAAGGCCTCACAGTCCGGCACGGGCGCATCGGAGGGGAGGGTCATCGCAGGACCGGTGCTCGCGAATCGCTTTCCCTTGTTGCTCGACTCCGAAGGGGTGGCTGCTCCGGGATCTCTCGTAGCGCTGAATGAACCGCGTCCGCGGCAGATTTTTCCTGTAGCACGGTCTATCTGGGACTCGAATCCATGAAGCATATCGAGACGGTTTTTCAACCAACTGTCCTGCTGGCCTTGGCCTTGATGGCGATCATTGTGATGATGATCCTGCCCATGCCAGCCTGGGTTCTGGATATGGGGCTTGCCGCTTCCTTTTCCCTGGCAATTCTCATTTTTACGGTCACGCTGTTCATCGAGAGACCGCTAGACTTCTCATCCTTCCCGACAATCCTTCTGGCATCCTTGATGCTGCGGCTCTCCCTGAACGTATCCTCGACAAAGCTCATTATTGGTGAAGGTCATACCGGTACGGCGGCCGCCGGTGACGTCATCGAAGGCTTTGCCGAATTCGTGATGAGCGGCAGCGTCTTTCTGGGGCTGGTCGTTTTCGGCGTGCTGCTGATCGTCAATTTCATGGTCATCACCAAGGGCGCCGCGCGCATGGCGGAAGTGGGCGCACGGTTTGCACTTGATGGCATGCCTGGCAAACAGCTCGCAATCGACGCTGACATGTCAGCTGGTGCCATCGATCACAGCGAAGCGAGAGAGCGCCGCGAGACAGAGCAGTTGGAAACCACCTTCTTCGGATCGCTCGACGGCGCGTCAAAATTCGTCAAGGGCGATGCTATCGCCGGCCTGCTCATCACTTTTCTCAACCTTATCGTTGGCCTTATCATGGGCGTCGCCGTGCATGGTATGGAGCTTGGCGTAGCTTTCGAGACCTATGCCATTCTCACGGTAGGTGATGGGCTTGTTACGCAGATTCCGGCCGTGATCATTTCCATCGCGTCTGCGCTCCTGCTGGCTCGTGGCGGCGCGACAGGCGCAACTGATCTCGCGTTGCTCTCACAGATTTCGAAGCATCCTGCGGCGCTTGGAACTGTTGCGTTTCTTATGTTGCTGTTTGCATTGGTGCCCGGTCTTCCGTTTCTTCCCTTCGTGATCGGGAGCGTTTTACTCGGGATTGCTGCATTGGCCGCCATCAGGCGCGAAGAGCACGAAAAGGCGTCCGCAGCTTCCGAGGCAAGTGTATCTGTCGCTCCCCGGGAGCGTCCCCTCGGAGATGTACTTGATCTGGACGATTTGAGCATCGAGTTCGCACCAGATCTTGTAGAGATGATCCTTGATGCCGGGACAGGCCTCGAAGCGCGCATCGCCAACATACGAAATCATGTCGCCGGGCATTTTGGCATAATCCTTCCCGAGATCAGGTTGACGGATAATCCTGCTTTCAGGGCGGGCGATTATAGGGTTCTCGTGCAGGGTGTCGTACAAGCCGAGGCCCAGCTTTACCCTGGACATGTTCTGGTGCTGCGTAGCGAAGAGACGATCGCGCTTTTGCCAGACGGGATCGATGTTCACGAACCTGTTTATGGTGCGGAGGCGCGGTGGGTTCCCGAGAGTGAACAAGAAGAACTTGTTCTCAAGGGGCTGACGGTCGTAACGCCAGGCGAAGTTTTGGCAACGCATCTGATGGAGATCGTAAAGCAGAACTTCTCTCGCCTGTTCACCCTAAAATCCATGCGGAAACTATTGGATGAAATTGTCAATGTATCCGATGCATCGAGAGCTGAAGCCAACCGCAAGCTGCTTGACGAGTTGATACCGGATAAGGTCCCGCTAGATGTGTTGCACACCGTGCTGAGACTGTTGCTGGATGAGCAGGTCTCGGTCCGCAATATGCCGGTTATTCTCGAGGCGATTGCCGAGGCGAGGTCAGTCAATGCGCAGCCCGAGGCGATCTGCGAGCATGTGCGCCAGCGTCTCGGCTTCCAGTTGGTTTCACAATTGAAGCGGGAGGACGGAACTATTCCGCTCATCCAGCTTGCTGGTGATTGGGAGGAGACATTTGCCTCTTACCAGGTCGGTGTGGAGCGTGGCGGGCTGGACATTGCTCTTCCACCGGAGCTGTTCAACAAGCTTTCGGAAGGGCTTGCAACAAAGGTGCAGGATGCGTTGGAGCAGGGCATTTCGCCAGCAATCGTGACCTCGTCTCGCCGCCGTCGTTTTCTGCGAACGCTCACGCGAGCGAAAGGAATCGTCGCGCCGGTCTTTTCCTATGAAGAGATCGGACTCGACGCGCATCCTTCGCTTGTCGGGGTGGTGGCCGCATGAATGAAGAGATCGCTGCCTTCATGGGAGTTGGCCAGGAGTATCTGCTTGGCGGGTTCTTTGTGATGCTTCGGGTCGGACCGATTGTCGGCTTTATGCCGGGTTACGGCGAGGCTGTAGTTTCCGTTCGGGTCAAGCTGGCAATTGGACTTTGTCTGACACTGGCCGTGCTGCCGCTCATGGAACCGGGAAACCTTCCCAAGGAACGATACGACTTACTCATTGCGTTGTTCAGGGAGACTTTTCTCGGCCTGTTTATGGGCCTCGGAATGCGCTTTTTCGTCATTGCGCTGCAAACAGCAGGTTCCATGGCGGCCCAGGCGACGTCTCTTGCGCAGCTTTTCGCCGGAGCGGCGGCTGAACCGATGCCTGCGATTGGCCATCTTCTCGTGGTTGCCGGCCTGGCGCTGGCGATGATCATGGGACTGCCGGTTCGCTTGATAGAGTTCCTAGACATGACCTACCGGGTTTTCCCCTTGGGGGGCGACTACGACCTTTCGCGACTCGCGGAATGGGCGTCGGGCTTGGTGGGTCGATCCTTTGCGCTTGCCTTTTCGATGGCTGCGCCGTTTCTTGTGATGTCTTTGCTCTACAATCTTGTGCTCGGTGTCATCAACCGTGCCATGCCGCAGCTCATGGTGGCTTTCGTCGGGGCACCGGTCATCACTGCTGGCGGTTTGATATTTCTGCTGATTTTCGGGCCGATCATGCTTTCTCTGTGGTGGAGCGCTTTTGACACATTCCTGTCAAGGCCGGGCGGGTTTGCCCGATGAGCGAGGAAGAAAACACCGATAAGCAGCACGAACCGAGCCAGAAGAAGCTCGATGATGCTCGCAAGAAAGGTGAAATTCCGCGCTCTACTGATCTGTCTGTCGCAGCGAGCTATGGTGGTTTTCTGCTCGTCTATGCGAGTTTCGGCAGTGTTACGCTCCTGTATCTTTGCACTCAGTTCGCTAGCTATCTTGAGCAGGTTATATTGCTGGAGACTATCGAAGGTGCGCAAAGCCATACGCGGCGACTCGGCAATAACGCGCTCTGGGTGCTCGGATCTTGGGTGATCGTGCCGGTTGGACTGATCGTTTTGCTGCTTCTGGGGGTGCGCGGGTTCACCTTTGCGCCCACAAAGCTGAAGCCCAAGCTTTCGAGGGTGTCACTCGTTGCGAATGCCAAGAACAAGTTCGGGCGGAGCGGGTTCTTCGAGTTTGGCAAAAGTTTTTTCAAGCTCGTGATTTACGCTTTATGTCTGGGTCTCTTCCTGCGCGCGCGGCTTGATGAGATTGCAGACGTCATGATGGCCGCGCCGGGAGATGCGGTCAGGCTTATGTTCCGCATGGGAGCGGAGTTCTTCCTCGTAGCGTTTCTCGTCGCGCTTTCGATCGGGGCGGTGGATTATCTCTGGCAGCATGCTGAACACCGCCGGAAGAACCGCATGTCCGATAAAGAGATGAGAGATGAGCAAAAAGAAGCGGAAGGTGACCCACATATGAAAGGAACGCGCCGACAGAAAGCGCAGGAAATGGCTTTCAATCAGATGGCCGCGAAAGTACCGGAGGCGGATGTCGTTGTGGTCAATCCTGAACACTTTGCTGTTGCTTTGGCCTGGAGCCGGCTACCGGGTGATGCTCCGCGTTGCGTAGCCAAGGGTGTGGACGAAACGGCGCAGGCGATGAAGCGGATTGCAATGGAAGCTGGTGTGCCGATACATCGGGATCCTCCGACTGCGCGGGCACTACATGCCACTGTCGAGATTGATGCGCAGATTAGCCAAGAGCATTTTCGAGCCGTCGCCGCCGCAATAAGGTTCGCTGATCACATCAAGGAGAAACGGAAGCATGGGATCTGGTGACCAGAGCAGGATCAGGCAAACTTGCGGCGCCGCGGAGCTTTTAGAATCGCGTTACGACCAACAGCGGCTTGCGTATGTAAAGGCGAAGGAGGCAGTGGAGCGTCTCGAGCAGGGTTTGACGGTACTGGCCAGATCTGGTGATGGTGCCAAGGGACCTGAATTTCAGGCGTCTGGCGCGGCGATGGCGTGGCGTTTGTGGGCCGAGCAGCGTCGTGAGACTATCCTGAGCGCGCTAGCTAATGCGCGCGCTGCCGAGGCGCAAGAAAAGGACAAGCTGAGGCAAGCCTACAGTCGAATGCATGCCATGAAAAGTATCGCTGAAAAGCTGCAAGACGAGCGAAAATCCGTGGCGGCCCGGAAACTGGCCGACGAGATGGGCGAGCGGATTGTCGCTGCGGCTGTCTGCAATCAGTGAAGGGGTATTCAGACGTCTTGTCTCGCGATTTCCATGATGAGTACATCCGTGACAAGTGAGCCGACCGTGTCTTTCGCGGTTTCCCTCAGGGCCTTGCGAAGAACGTCCATGTTGTTGGAATTTGTGAATGCGCCGCGGAAGCCTCCTGCATTAGCATGATCGAAGAAAACTTGCAGGAACGCGTCGCGAAGCTTCGGCTCGCGCGAATAGATTTCTTCCTTGTAACCTTGTTCAACCTCTACGCTCAGCGAGATGACGACAAGGGCATTAACCCTGTTTTCCTGGACCACGGGAACGACGAACTGATTGTTCAGCTTCACATATTCCAATGTCGCTGGGTCCGGTGCTTCCTGCGCGGCGCCATCTGGTTTCTGATTTTGAACGTCGCCGCAGGGATCGGCGGAGAGTTTCGTTTGTTCAGCAGTCGCTTCGGGACGCAGGGCAAGTCCCGCGCCGACACCACCGCCTATGCCGATGACGGCGAGTATGATCGGAAAGAGTTTGCCCATTTGAAATTGACCCTCGAGCTGGCGTTCAGAATGGAAGTACTGTGTCGAGCAGCTGTTGACCCACGCGTGGTTGCTGCATGTCGAAAATCTGCCCGCGACCGCCGTAAGAAATACGCGCAGAGGCGATCTTGTCATAGCTGATCTCGTTCTGCCGCGAGATATCAGCGGGTCTTACAAAGCCCGTGACGAGGAGTTCTCGCATCTCGAAATTCACCCGAACCTCCTGAGAGCCCGCGAGGTAGAGAACGCCATTGGGCAACTCGTCAAGGATCGTTGCAGCGATCCGCAAGGTCAGTTTCTCGTTGCGGCGCACATTCCCGTCCCCGCTGGATTGCGAGTTTGACGTGATGCCGACGGCTTCCTCCATGGAAGCCCCGTCTGGAAGGCCCTCGTTGATCCGTTGAGGTATTCCGAACAGCCCACCGATGGACAGGCTGTCCGAGCCGGAGCGAGCACGGGATGTGCTGTTGGAAATCTCGGCTTCATCATCGATTTCGATCACGACGGTCAGGATGTCGCCCTTTTTCATGGCGCGCTGATCTCCAAGAAGGGAATCGCGCCCTTTGTTCCAAAGCGAAGCCCGTTCCTGCCCGGTCCTTTGCTCGAGGGTCTGGGGAAGGCCGGGGCTCAACATGGCAACATGCTCCCGGTTGCCGCGGGCTTCGGTGAAGCTTGGCGGCTTTCCCAGGTGGTCGCCTCGTCCACAGGCAGCCGTGAGACAAGCTAGAAGGGGCAGGACGAGTGCTTTTGGTTTCATTGTGGGAGCTTTCATTCGACTGTCAGCGTGCCATCGGAAAGCACACGGGCAAATAGTGTTGTTCTGGAAGCGCGGTTCATCACCTTGATCGTCTCTCCTGGAGCGGCGCGGTCGAGCGCGCGTGCGTCAGCCGTGATGCTCAGTGAGCCAGCCGTGTAACGGAGCTTGACGATCTGGTTGCGCTCGATAATCGCGGGAGGCCTTAAATCCGACGCACGGATTGGCCGGCCGGCATAGAGCGCGATCCGCGCCTCCTTGCCGATGATCTCGGCAGGGTCATCGAGTGCACCCGCGATGCTGTTCTGACGCAAGATTAGGTCCGCTTCCGTAATGATCGTCTTTGCCCGGATGGTATGGGCCGGGACAATCATGTCAGCCCAGACAGGCCCTGCGGCGAAGAACAGTGGTACAAACCAGCGCATCATCAGCGCACCTGCGCCGTTGCGCTCATCATCTGGTCGGCGGCGGAAATGACCTTCGAGTTCATTTCATAGCCCCGCTGTGCCTCAATCAGCTCCGTGATCTGCCTGACGGCGTCAACCGAGCTGCTTTCGAGATAACCTTGACGCAAAGTGCCGAGACCATCCTGGCCGGGCGTGGTTACAAGAGGCGCTCCCGAGGCTTCGGTTTCAGTGAAAAGGTTGTCACCAAGTGCTTCGAGCCCCTTGACGTTGTTGAAGCCAACGAGCGAGAACTGCCCGAGAAGCTGGCCCTCAGGCTCTTCGGAAAAATAGGCGTAGACCTCGCCGTCGGGGTTGACCGAAATCGACCGAGCATCTGAGGGAATGGTGATTTGGGGAGAAACAGGCAGGCCGTCTGACGTGACGATGAGCCCTTCGCCCGTGCGCTTGAGCCCGCCGTCGCGTGTATATGCGCTTTGTCCGGATGGAAGGGTAACTTCGAGGAAGCCTTGGCCATCAACTGCCACGTCCAGATCGTTCCCGGTGGCTGATAGCGCGCCTTGGGAAACATGGACTGAAACGGCGGCTGGGCGGACACCGAGTCCAAGCTGAACGCCGGTGGGCAATACCGTTCCATCGGCAGAGTTGATCGTGCCGGGGCGTGTCGCTTGCTGGTAGTGCAAGTCCGCAAACTCGGCGCGGCGGGGATTGTATCCGGTGGTCGACATGTTCGCGAGGTTGTTCGAGATCGTTTCGACACGCAGTTGCTGCGCGTTCATGCCTGTCGCGGCGATTTTCAGGGCTTTCATGGCTCTTTCCTCGGTTGAATTGGTTATTTGAAGAACGTTTTTATGGCGTTCCCGATGCGCTCGTTTTCCTTTTCGGCGAAGCTCTGGCCCAGTTCGTAAGCGCGTTGGACCTCAATCATACGTGCGACCTGCCCGATGGAGTTCACGTTGGAGCTTTCGAGAAAGCCTTGCATGATGCGCGCCCGGGGAGCCGGCTCCGTTGCGCCGTCTGCGCGGAACATCACGCCGTCTTCGCGCAAGAGTTCTGTGCCTTCGGCTGGTGCCATAAGGCCAAGCTGACCGAGTGGGCGTCCATCCGTGCTGAGCGTGCCATCGGCGGCGACTGAGAGATCGGAGATATCGGGAGGGATAAAGATGGGCGCGCCGCCACCGTCGAGCACACGATTACCTGCAGGTGTGACAAGCTCGCCTTCGGCATTTGGGGAAAAGCTGCCGGCGCGGGTGAGCCGTTCGCCCTGTGGCGTCTCGACAAGAAAGAAGCCGTCGCCTTCGATGGCGAAATCGAATCGGGCACCGGTTTGAGTGAGTGCACCTTGCTCAAGAGAGGTGTTCCGAACATTGCCGAGTGCCATCGAGATGGAAGGTGCGTTGTCCAGATCAGAAACAAACTCGGAGAAAATGACGCCTTCCTGGCGGAAGCCGGTCGTTGCGCTGTTGGCGATGTTGTTGGCGATGACACGCATTTCACGCATGAGGCCTGACTGTCGTGTGAGTGTCGTGTAACTCCCGTTTTCCATGGCTCAAGCTCCAATGATCAGTGGTAGAATGGTTTCGTGAAAAAGGGAAACTATGGACTGCGCCATGAAGCCCATACTGGCCCAGAAGACTACGAGCATTGCCGCGAGCTTGGGGACGAATGTGAGTGTCAGTTCCTGGATGGAGGTGAGTGCTTGAAAGAGGCCGATGATCAGCCCTGTAAAAAGCGCCGCGGCAAGAACCGGCATCGCGATAATCGTGGCAACCCAGAGCGCTTGCCGCATCGTATCGAAGAAAACCGCCTCATCCATAGCTAACAGCTCCCTGCCTCAGACTGGCATGCGCAGAATTTGCTGGTAGGCCTCAACGACCTTGTTGCGGACCGTGACAGCTGCTTCCACTGCAAGCTCTGTCTGGGCAAGTGCCTGCACCAGGGCATGCGGATCGGCATCTCCGGTCATGGCGGCTTTTGCCGCCTCCTCGCCCTGTTGCAAGGTTGCGGAAAAATCGTCGGCCATTCTGCCCGCGAATTTCACGCCATCTCCCGGGGTTGCCGAGGGCTTCGTCGCGTCCTTCAAAGCTGCGTAGTTTTGGGATGCGTTCAGTGCGCGAATATCCATTCTGGATCTCCTTATCTTTGCAGAAGCGACATCAGTTTCGATGACATTTTCCGCGATTGCTCGAACATCTTCAGGTTCGCTTCATAGCTTCGCTGCGCTTCTCGCGCGTCGGCTATCTCAATGAGAAGGTTCACGTTCGACCCTTCGAAATGGCCGCTTTCATCGGCAAGTGGATGCGCAGGGTCGTAGATGCGTTCCAGCTCGGATTGATCGGTTCGAACGCGACCTGTTTCGACGCGCGCGAGTTCGTCCGCGCGGCCGTATTCACTTTCGAAACTCACCGTCTTTCGGCGGTATCCGGGAGTATCGGCATTGGCGATATTCTCCGACAAGTGGCGCAGTCTTTGCGACTGGGCCTTCAGGCCGCTGATAGAAACGTCGAGTGCATTTGAGAAATCGTTCATCTGTATCCTCATTTCGCGCCGAGTGAACTGCGCAGGATGCGCAGCCCGCTCTTGTAGATCGCCAATGCGCGGTCATGTCCGCGCTTGGCTTCGACGGCAAAAAGCATCTCTTCTTGCAAGGTGATGGTGTTTTCATTGGGGTTCGCGCTGCGACTGCGTGCTTCAATGATATTGAAGGCGGTTGCCTGGTAGGCACCGGACAGGTGCCCCGAGCGCGTGGCGAGCATGATCTCGCTTGCATCCTTCTTTGATGCCGCCGCGGCGGAAAAAGGTGCGATATCCTGCGCCTGATAGCCTGGCGTATCGGCATTTGCGATGTTTTGAGCGATGACTGCCTGCCTGGCACCCGAGTGACGAGCAAGCGCGAAAGCTGTCTTGAACAGACCGATTCTATCTAGCATCGGGGCTTCTCCCTCGATTGGTTTCAATCAAGGCTTAACCCTGATTCCTTTATAAATTGTTCTCATCCAACCAGGTTTAGGAATCACAGATGACTGACATGAACTGGGCGCCGCTCCTGAAAGCGGCTGCACGCATACCGATTGTTAAGCAGGTTGGACGGGTGAGTGCCGTCGAGAGCGGATTGCTCGAGGTGATGGGACTTGGCATGGAAGCTGGCCATGGCGATCAAGTCCTGGTTTCCCGACGAACGGGACCGCCTGTTCTGGGAGAGGTTCTGCGGCTCGGGGGCGATAAACTCACAGTCCTGCCGGAGACCATTCCCGAAGGGGTTGCACTCGGAGATCGCGTCACATTGCAGAAGGCTGCAGCCATTGCTCCAAACGACCGGTGGATTGGCAGGATCATTGATCCGAGTGGGAAGCCGCTGGACGGTCGTGGCCTTTCACAAGGAGAAGAGGAGCAGCCCTTGAGGGCAACGCCCATCCCACCGGCAGAGCGGGCTCTTTTGGGAGAGCGGCTGGAGACAGGCATGACGGCGTTCAATACGCTATTGCCCATCGTGCAGGGGCAGCGCATCGGGCTGTTTGCCGGTTCAGGTGTTGGAAAATCGAGCCTGTTGGCCCATTTCGCCTGCCATATGCAAGCAGATGTTGTGGTGCTCGCCCTCATTGGTGAGCGCGGACGGGAGCTGGGTGAGTTTGTCCAAACAGTGCTCGGCCCGCAGGGCCTTAGCCGGACAGTGATCGTAGCTTCGACATCTGATCAATCGCCCTTGATGCGGCGGCGCTGTGCGTGGACTGCCATGGCCGTGGCTGAGTATTTCCGCGACAAAGGAAGGCAGGTTCTGTTCCTCGCGGACTCGCTCACGCGGTTTGCCGAGGCGCACAGGGAAGTCGCAGTGGCGACGGGCGAGCTTCCGACGATGCGCGGCTATCCACCCTCCCTCGCACATCAGCTCATGTCCCTTTGCGAGCGGGCTGGTCCAGGCCGTGTGGAGGGCGGAACGATTACGGCGATTCTTTCCGTGCTCGTGGCGGCATCGGACATGGAAGAGCCAGTGGCAGACATACTTAGAGGTGTTCTTGATGGCCATGTCGTGCTCGACCGGGCCATTGCGGAAAGGGGCCGCTTCCCAGCCATCGATCTGCTGCGCTCTGTCTCGAGAAGCTTGCCGGCAGCGGCCAGTGAAGGCGAGAATGAATTGATCGCGCAGACACGATCTCTATTAGGATTATATGAGAAATCACGTTTGATGATTGATGCGGGCCTCTATGAAGAGGGGCGCAACAAAGAGCTTGACTGCGCCGTGGCCGCATGGGCCGAGCTCGATTCATTCATCTCGGCGCATGAGCCACGCAGCGCTCCAAACAGCTTCGAGAAGCTGAGACTTATTCTGCGCAAAGCGCAGAGCGTTCAGGCGCATGAGCGCTGAGGCTGAGGCTGAGGCTCCGATACGGCCCCGCGTGTTTCAAGAGGTCAGGATAGTGTCTGTTGCGTTGATTGCAGCAATGTGAGCGCTACGTTGCCAGGGCCGAGCGACGAGGACGCTTTGATCTGATCCTGAAGAAAAAAGAGCTGGGTCAACTCTTTAAGCTTTTCCGGCTCGCCAAATTGGGAAATATCATTTGTTCCGAAGCGGCGCTCGGCGTTTTCCTTGAAAACACCAAGCTGCTGATCGAGGTCGACCTGACCAAATTGCGGCGGTAGGCCAAAGGCCGTCTCGAATACCTTTCTCAAGGCGGGATTGCCTAGAATACGCAACCATTTCGTATCGTTGGCATTGCGACTATCAGAGATTTCCGGCAATTCGCGTTCAAGGTTGAGGCCCAAACGAAACGTTTCGTTTTGCTCTCCTACGGCGACTTCAAAGCTACGGCGTTCGTATTTCTCAATTATGCCCTGTGCGAATCCGGGGTCTCTCGTGGGTGTCCCTATATCAAAGGAGAAAGCCTTCGCGATATCCTTGTACCGGGTGTCTGTGAGCTTGTTTGCCAGAGCATCTTCAGCGGTGGACCCTTCATTCAGTACCTTTTCTATGAAGTACTTGTTGTTGATGTCGTCGGCCAAGCCGAATGCTCCAAGCGCCACCTCGAGCAAGCGTCTGTCTTGTACCAGATCCGAGGCAGAATTGACCTTGCCAATGTTCTGAGCGAAGTAATCCGTGGCGCGTTGAACTGGAGCGGAGCTCTCGAAGGCTTCGGTCTGCCTGGCGAGCGTGGACTGCAGGAAGCTCCAACCCGCAAGCCCATTTCCCGGGATTATGGGTTGAAAACTCATTGCAACCTCGTGGCCAGCAGTCTTTCCTCTCGTGGGAGCAGGGCGCGCAAAGCCTTGAGGCAGCGATAGTATTCGCCATCACCGGTGGCTTTTGTCGCAAGGTCCAGATGTCTGCGGCTGTCGCGATCCGTCAATACTTGGCTAAGTTCTTCGATTCGCCGCAGGACTTGAAGCTTGGCTTTCTTCGGGCACATGTCTCCAGACAGCACGAGCTGCGCGATGTAGCAGACGCGACGGACAGGTGTATTCGCTTCTTCGGGGTGGATCGCATCCTTTAGGCGCAGGATACTCGCATTAGGCGTCTTGATGGCGAGGCGGGAGCGCTTGTCTCCGTTCTCAATCACGGCGCCGTTGACGAGAACGCGTTCGTGAGGTCCGAGTTTCAGGATGAGGCCACTCATGGTTAGGTCCTCCCAGGGTTGAGACCACGCATCATCGCGGCATTGATTTCTATCAAGGGCCGAACATCTGCTTCGTCTTTGAGGACTTTACGGCTGTGAGCGCGAGTAAATTCGTTCAGTGACAGGATGGACGCACGCGTCGTTTGGGGGAGCAGATTCTCATCACTGAGAACGTCGACGGCAAGCAGGCTCCATAGTCTGCGATTGAGGTCGATAGCTTCGGCGGTCTGGGCTTTCAGCCGGATCCTCTTGGAAGCATCTGCAACCTCTCGCCCAGGATTGAATAGGGCCATTTGGAGCTTCTGGGTAACCTTGGCGAATGCGTCATATTCGCTTCCCCGATTCGTGCGAACCGGCGCATGATTGGCTGAATAGGCACGTTTTGCATGTTCTGTGGCGTTCACGGTGAGGCCCTTTTGTTGCCGATGTCTAGGTAAGGTGGTCTCGGGGCGGCGGTAAAGCGCCGCCCCGTTCCATCATGGGCCTTAGCGGAAGAGCGACAGCAGGGTCTGCGGTGCCTGGTTCGCGATCGAGAGCGATTGCACACCGAGCTGCTGCTGGACCTGAAGTGCCTGCAGGCGCGCCGAGGCCTCTTCCATGTCCGTATCGACGAGCGCGCCGATGCCTGATTTCATGGAGTCGGTCAGCTTGCCGATGAAGTCTGATTGATCGGCAATGCGCTTTGCCGATGCGCCGAGCGTGGCCGCGCCGTCGACGGCGACCTGAAGGTAGCCCTCGATCTCGCCAAGCGCGGTCTCCGCCGAGGCGCTGTCGGCGATGGCCGTGCGCCCCGCGACGTCGAGATCAGCCTCGAAGTCGGCCGAAGCGACCGTGATCTTCGATACGGTTGGCGGGTTGGCGTTCGCGACATCGTTTGCACCTGCACGGTCAAGCGAGGACAGAACAGTCAGGCCTGTGCCGCCATTGCCATCGGTATCGGTCTTGAGCAGGTTGACGCCATTGAACTGGGCAGCGTTGATGATTGAGAGAATCTGCTGTTCTTTCTGCTCCATGTCAGCGTCAATCTTGGCATGGTCCGCCGTTTCGCTGATACCGGCCACGGCCAGTTCCCGCATTTCTTCGAGCACATCGACAATCTGCTCAGCCCCGGCAGATGCAACGGCTGTTGTCGATTCTCCGACTGCGAGCGAATCTGAGATCGAGTTGAAGCCCGCAACATCCGACTCCATCACTTTCGAAATCGCCCAGATGGCTGAATTGTCCTTAGCCGTCGCGACGGACTTGCCAGTGGAAATCTCGTTTTGAGTCTTCGCGAGATTGGAATTGATGCCGTTGAGGGTTTGCAGCGCGACCATGGCGCTGTTGTTTGTCAGAATGCTTGACATGATCTGTTTTCCTTTTGACACTTGGGCGCTTTGCGCCTGTATTGCGTTTCGCCCACACGGGCGTTTCGTGTCTTTCTGACATGTGCAGCATCCAAGGATTATCGCGCTGCGCCACCCGTCATCGGATGCAGGCACACCTTGGGTGCCGCCCCCTTAAGGAAAACCTAATTGCCGCCTCGCATTTGGGCGGCATTTGACAAAAAAGCTCTCAAGCTCGTTTCTCGAGCGAACTCGTCCACTGCGTATCGATGGTCACGCGCCGCCCCTTTTGGTCATAGCTCTCGAGGTTTTCACGCACCTTGCGGATGGTCGACAACCGGGTTGAAACACTCTTTATTCCGCGGAGGGCGCTATCGAGCATCGCCTGGTTGCGTGCGGCTTTGCCTTGCAGCCGTTCGAGCGCATCCGACCCACCAAGAGGCGCATCGGCGAGGGCGCGGGCAAGTTCTTCCTTTCGCGCGATGAGGGCGACGAGATCATCAAGCCTTCCCTCGATCAAGGCAGTGCGTTCTTGCTCAAGCAGAGTGTCGATCTCCTGCATGAGACCTGTGGGGCTGGATCGGGTCATTTCATATCTCCTTTGAGGGATTCATAGATGGATTCAGCGAGGCCGATGCCGCCCTTGGCGGCCATGTTTTTTGCATGTGCATCGACCATGAATGAAGCAAAATGCTGCTCACCAGCGCCACCGCCAAAAGCTTCACGCGCCTCTCCGAAACCGGCGGACTTGAGCATCTCGGCGAGGAAGCTTGCCTCGAGCTCCTGCGCCGCCTGTCTTAGCCGGCTCTCCTGAGTATCGAACGGCGATGGACCGGGTATGGCGGCGGGAAAGGATTTAGGAATAGTCACGGATTTGCCTCCAATTCTTTCAACTTTCCTCGTTTTGCACATGAAACGGTAAAGATGTGGTAACCGCCTTCTGCAATGGTGTGCGCATTGGAAGAACTCCGAGGACGCCATGCTATCTATGAAACTCTCCTTTGTGCCTTCGCAGCGCGGTAGCGAAAACACAGTGCCGCTACTTCCGGGCGGGGAGCATTCCGAAGCGCGTCCGAAGTCTTCATGGCAGAACGAGACCTCGTTTCCAAATAAGGGGGACTTCTGGAATGATTTTGCGCCGTCGATCGAGGTGCATGATATCGAAGAGGCACTGCCAGCGGAATCCGCGTCAGTCCCAGACGAGAAATCGATGTCGGCTGATCTCAATCCAGACAATGAGGTATTGATCGATGGGGACGCGCAGGTCCAGATGGCTGATACGACACACAGACCACCGGATCCGAAGACTTCTCGTGAGACTGGCTTGGAAAGCGTAACCGTTGCAAGCGATATGCCGGAAATGGCGGCATCCAGCGGAGTGGTGCCCCGGTCCGAAAAAGCGATAATTTCTTACTCAGTGACTGATGAGCCAGAGGCTCATTTGCATGATTCAACCCGGCGAGATCAGCTTCCCAACACCACTATTGGTCCGCGTGCAGATCGTGGGGCATTTCGAGGCAGATCAGACCAGGCCGGGGCCATTCTTTCCGTTCAACATGGAGAAACACGGAGCGATCCGCCCTCGCAAGTGCTTGGCGAAAGCACCGACACCTTGGCAAAACATGCTGTAAGTGACCATCGCTTTGCTGGGCGCAACCTTGGATATGAGGTCAAGTTTGGGCAGAATGCGATAATCGGACAGACCTTGAGGGTAGCACTCGCCGAGCTGCCCAGAGAGCCCTTGAAGTTCGAAGACACCAGAGGGACCGGGGCACCGGGTGCCGGGGCGCCAGGGAACGTCGAATCGTCCGGGCTAGCCAAGATGCGAACGCCGTTGGAGGGACAATCCACTGAAGGACAGCATCGCGGTTCAATGCTTGACGCTGTGAGCTCCGCAGCCATCGCACGGCCTGTCGATGCTGCGTGGAAAACCAGTGATCCGAAAGCAGGTGCGACGGAACGCTCCCCTTCCTTTGACTTGGCCCTTTCTTATGGAGGGCCGGAGCTGGTCCAAAGGTCGCCTGCGCCGATGCAGCCGGCCCATACGGTTCTGTCGGACCCCAAGGTAATAGCGATCGTGCGAGATGCGCTCGTCGAGATGAGCGCGAAGGGCCAGCGTGAGATCGAAATTCATCTTTATCCAAGGGAGCTGGGTAAGCTTCGTTTCCTCATGGTGCCCTCTGAAGGCCAAATATCAGTTCAGATTACGGCGGACAGAGCCGAGATCTTGGATGCCTTGAGGCGACATGCAGAGAGCTTCGCTCAAGACCTCAGCTCTCAAGGATTCGGGAATGCAGAATTCGAATTTCTTCAAAAAGGGGGCGACGAGGTCAGCTTGGAACATCTTGATGCACCGGAAAGCACCAGCGGTTCCCCGACTGGTTTAGAGCCAGAGGAGATGCGCTGGAGCATTGAGGCGGGTCGCCTCGACGTCAGGATCTGAAAGGACAGGATATGACTGAGATAGATACCAATACCGCGATGAGTTCCGCTCTTGCTATGCGGCAGGCGAATGAAACCACAGGGCAAGCGACACTGAATTCCGATTTCCAGACATTCCTGGAGATGCTGACGGTTCAGGCCACGAACCAGGACCCGCTCAACCCGATGGAAAGCTCGGAATATGCCTCGCAGCTTGCAAGCTTTTCCTCGGTCGAGCAGCAGGTCAAGACGAATGATCTTTTGGGGGCACTCGGCGAGCAGCTTGGTGCGTCAACACTGTCGCAGTTGTCCAGCTGGGTCGGGATGGAGGCACGCAGCATCGCACCAGTGACATTCGATGGAACACCGCAAACCTTGCATCCGCTCTTGGCGACGCAGGCTGACGAGGCCTACCTCGTCGTCTACGATGAAAACGGCAACGAAGTTCAAAGGCTGCAGGTCGACCTTGGTGCCGAATCGGTGGAGTGGGCCGGTGTTGACGATACTGGAGCGCCGTTTGCAGATGGCGCCTACCGTTTCGAAATCGAGAACTTCGCAAATGGAGAATCGCTCGGAACGTCACCCGTTGAGAGCTATCAGCGCGTCGAGGAAGCGCAGATGCTTGACGGCCAGGTCGTGCTGATCCTCGAGGGCGGCCAGCCGATATTCAGCTCGGATGTCGTGGCGATACGTGATTGATCCTGGCGCGATCAGTGGCGAAGTTTTTGCCAGAAGATATAGCTGTTCTCGGCACCGAGCCACTGACGAGACTGGACGATGCGCCCGCGACCATCCACGAGATATGTATTCTCGAATGACGCTCCGCTTGAGCGGCAGCTCTCAGTCATCGTGATGGTGCTAGCCCTGATTTCGCCAATGGCGATCTTCTGGGGCTTGCCGCGTGACACCCGACAGGAAAAGCGAAGCTCTTGCTTCTGGTTTTCACCATCAAGGTAGCGCAACACGCGCTGCGCCTGTCCGGCCTTTCGGCTTGTTACGAGCGCTTTCGAGCCAGGCAAGGACGCGGACATCAAATCGAAGCCCAGGCCGCGTGTTGCGACGATGAGGCCTGATGACGTGCTCAACGTCCGTCTGTCAGGCGATGCCCACGTCCGGATTGGGCCGTTCTGACTGATTTCAGTCAGGAAGGAAAAACTATCGCGCTTTTCGATCACAACGATGGAGAGACGTTTGTCGGAATTGGCAAGCGCGTGCGAGATATTTGCTTCGAGCTCTTGCTGGCTCGGCATATCGGCGTTCGCGGGCGCTTGGTTCTTCTTCAGGGCTCCGCTCGTGATGGACTTCATGACAAGCCCACGCCCGGGTTGGTTTCCGCAGGACGCAAGGGCGAACACGAGGCACAGGGTTCCGAAAACCAAGGTCAAAGGACGAATCATCTCCAGAATCTCCCCCAGGTTTTGGCCATATCGGCGCCGTGCGTTTCCCGGACCGTATCATATAGGCGTCCGTTTACATTCAGACGTGCGCCGCCATCGCGGGTCAGCGACTGGAGCGTTGTTTGCGTAGAGCGCTTCGTCGAATTGCCAAGGGCCCAGCTCAGGGGCATCGTGATCCGAATGCCCTTGTCGAATGATCCTTCCCCGAAGCGTTCGAACTCGAGGTCGGTGAAGGTCGCATAGGCCCCGATGCGCCAGCCGTTTCCAAACTCGCGATCGAGCGAGAGTGTCGCGCCCCAATCCCCCGCAAGGTAGCGGCCGACATCGAGTTGCGTATGGAAACCATTTCCCAAGTCGTAATAGGCCGAAAGGTGGCCGGTGGCGATTTTGTAATCTTGAAGGCCAAAGCGTTGATCGAAGTCGCGCTGAGCGACGTAGTTGAGTTCCGCGCCAAGCGCGAGCCTGTTTGTCGGCTGTTTCCAGAGTATTTCACCCGAAATGCCGGCATACATTTGTTCCAGATAACCGAATGTCATGCGGCCATAGATATTATCGCCAAGGCGGCCATATTTGGCGAGCGTCAGATGGTCAATCTTGGGGCCGCGCCCTTCGGCGTAAAGGCGTGCGTCGGACCGCACCTTGTGCGGCGGGTTCACGGGCTGAACACCCGTGCGATTTGGCGACAAGCCATCAAGGTTACCAGCGAGTTTGTAGTTGACCGAGCCGGAGGCAACCCAGCCAGGGCCGAAATGATACTGGCCTTCGGCGATGGCCAGAAGATCAGCACGAACCGGGCTGTCAGGGTCGAAAACGCTGAGCTTGACCTGCGGCCCCAAATGCCAGGAGAAGCGCGGATAGGCGCTATCGAGCGGTGTCAGATCGCCTGCACGGGTGTCAGCGGAGAAAGAGACGCGCTCGAGAACGGCTTCGGATGGTGAGAACTCCAGCTGTTCCAGATCGGTGCGGGCGAGGGAGACGGACCCGAGAGGCATACCGTTCGATGACTGAGTCACCTCGAGGGTTTCGACCGATGCGGGCAACACCCGGCTCATGACGCGCATGGTGCGCCCAACGGCCTGGGCCTCGACATCGTAGCGCTCATTGCGGATCAGCGCTTCTGCGGACCTGCCGTCGAGGCGAAGTGCTTCAAGCACGATGCCCTCTTGTGCCAGTGCTCTGGAGAGCCGCAATTCAAGCCGGGGCTTGGAGTCGGGCTCGAGCGTCCATCCGAGATCGCGCGCGGACCGCGCGTCTCTCACTGCCACGGGTTGTGGCGCCGTATCGCTGCTACCCTCGACAGGCGAGCGTCGCGGATTGAGTGCGAAGCTGACGTTTACGCCGAGTTCGCTGCCATGCATGTAATACGCGCCGAAGGAGACGGAATCCGAATACCGATACCTGACCCCGAAATTGAAGGGAGAACGGTGTTCGAAGACACCATCGGCATCTTCGCGCGTGTAGGCATCGGATGAATACTCCAGCGCGAAGCTGAGCTTGTCATCGTGTTGATAGCTGATCCCGGCAAAAGGCGCGACATCGCCGCGAAACCAACGATCGTAGTTGGGCACACCGCCGCTTCCCAGTGTATCCGTGGGCCTGACACCCATCTGGCCGATTGTATTGTAGCTGCCGAGCCGTCCCCAGCCGATGCCGCCTGTCACGCGGACCTTGTCGCCCAGGGATTTAGTGGCGACGATATACTCCCCTCCGTAAAGGCCGGTTCCGAGCAGGTCGCGAAGTCCGAAAGCCACGGCGGGGCGCCATTTGGTCTCGTCGAGCAGGCGGTAATGCAGATCGAAGCTACGGTCATAGTAGGACGCAAGCGTATACCCGGGAACGTCGAGGCCGCGGATTGCAGCATATCGGAATGTTCCAGAGAGCCGGGGCGTAAGCTGGAAGTTTAGCTGGGATTTCGTGGTTCCTCCAAAATAGGAGAAGGATGTGGTCAATTGCGCATCGGGAGCTGTTTCAGCCGTCGGCATATCCACGAGGCCGCCGGGCAGGCCATACATGTTGACGGCTTCGCTTGTCATCCCTTCGCTCGTCAGCGCGCCTGGCAACGCCGTGGTGAGTGCGATCCCGAAAATCGTGGAGGTTTTGCGCATGTTTCAATTGCCTGTTTCGTTTCCCGGCAACCTAGAAGAATTTCGCTGAGTTGGGTAGAGGCGACGACTGCTTGCGCGCGAAATGCTGCAAATATGGCTCAGGATGAAACCAAGTAGGCCGCGAGCAAGGCGGCCGCGGCCCCTGCGGTGGCTGAAATCGTCGCCAAGCGGGCTTTCGACGCTGGCGAGGCATGGTTCGGCGCTGGTGGCTCGGCCGTGAGCGCCTGCTCGACGAGCTTCGGCAGCCGGGGGCCGAAACGAGCGACCACTTGAAGCGTCTTGACGAGATCGCCTGCAAGAGCCCGTGGGCCGAGGGCGCGCTTGATGTAGTCTTCAACGATCGGCTGTGCGACCTCCCAGATATTGAGTTGGGGGCTGAGGCTGCGCGCGACGCCTTCGACAACGACCATGGTGCGCTGAAGAAGGATGAGCTCGGTGCGGGTTTCCATGCCGAAGCGTTCGGTGACTTCGAACAGGTAGCTCAGCAACTTGCCCATGGATATGCGCGTGGCATCCATGCCGAAGATGGGCTCGCCGACCGCGCGCAATGCCCTTGCAAATTCGTCCACGTCGCGATCCGCCGGGACATAGCCCGCCTCGAAATGAACCTCGGCGACGCGCTGATAGTCGCGCTTGATGAAGCCGTAGAGGATTTCGGCATAAACGCGGCGCGTGTATTCGTCGATATGGCCCATGATGCCAAAATCGAATGCAATTATCTCGCCGCTTGCAGCGACCTTCAGGTTGCCCTGGTGCATGTCTGCGTGAAAGAAGCCGTCTCGAAGAGCGTGGCTCAGAAAAAGTTGCAGAACACGTTCTCCCAGCTCGTGGAGATCATGCCCGGCAGCTGCGAGGGCGGCGTTGTCACCGAGGGAAACCCCTTCGGCCCAGGACATGGTCATGACACGGCGGTGCGAAAGCTCCCAGAGTATGGACGGAAGGGTGAATCCCTGATCGCTCTCGGTATTGGCGGCAAATTCGCTGGCCGAGGCCGCTTCGAGGCGCAGGTCGAGCTCACCTTTCACGACGCCTTCGAAATGGGCGATCACGTCACGAGGTTTTAGGCGGCGGGATGCCGGGCTGAAGAACTCGATGAAGTCGGCCACGAAGTAGAAGACATCGATATCGCGTTGAAACGCGCGCTCGATACCCGGCCTGAGAACCTTGATGGCGACGTCCTGGCCTGTTTCCCGAAGGCGCGCCTTGTGAACCTGCGCGATCGAGGCGGCGGCGACGGGCGCACTGAACTCTGCGAACAGCTCGTCCACCGGGGCTCCAAGCTCCTCCTCAATCATCTTGCTGGCGTCTTCCACGCTGAAGGGCGGCAGCTTGTCCTGAAGGATCCGGAGCTGGTGCGCGAGATCATCCCCGACAAGGTCGGGCCGCGTGCTGAGGATCTGTCCGAACTTGATATAGGCGGGGCCGAGCGCTTGAAGGGCCCGCGTGGGAGGCGGAAGAGCTTTGTCGCCGCGCTTTCCCAGCCATTGGAACGGCCAGACCAGCGCGCGGGCCATCATGCGCAGAGGCCGCGGCGCCTCGAAGGCATCGAGTACGACCGGCATGGCACCGGTGCGTTCGAGCGTCGCGCCCATGCGGATCATCCGGAATATGTTGATGGGCCCCTTCAAATCTTCCAGCCCGAATGCAGGCAGGCAATGCCCATCGTCAGATTGCGGTAGGCCGCGTTTTCGAAGCCGGCTTGGCGCACCATGGAAAGGAAACTGTCCTGGTCGGGGAATTTCCGGATGGATTCGACAAGATACTGATAGCTGTCGCGATCATTAGCGATGACCTTGCCCATTTGCGGGATGATGTTGAAGGAATAAAGATCGTAGACTTTCTGCATCAGCTCATTGGGGATCTGGCTGAATTCGAGGACCATCAGGCGACCGCCGGGGCGGAGGACACGGAAGGCTTCGTTCAGGGCCTCCTGCGGGCGGGTGACGTTCCGGATGCCGAAGCTGATCGTGTAGACGTCGAATGAATTGTCGGGAAAGGGCAGTGCCATGGCGTCTCCGACGACCCATTCGAGGCTGTGGCCCAGCTTTTCCGCCTCGGCGCGTTTGCGCCCCTCGACGAGCATCGCTTCGGTCAGGTCCAGGACGACGGCTTCTGCCTGGCCAGCCCGCCCGAGGAAGCGAAAGGCGATGTCTCCGGTGCCGCCCGCCACGTCGAGCAACCTCTGCCCGGGGCGCGGCGCGAGCCAGTCCATCATCGCGTCTTTCCAGACGCGGTGGACACCGAAGCTCATGGCGTCGTTCATCACATCGTATTTCGAGGCGACGGAGCCGAAAACACCCCGAACGCGCCCTGCCTTCTCTGCTTCCGGGACAGTCTCGAATCCGAAGTGGGTCGTTTTGTCTGACATGAGCCTTGCCGATTGCTGCGCGCTCTCTCCATATAGGGCTGCAAGGGCGCATACAATGCGTTGAAATGGCCTATATCCGGGGAGGATGCCGAGCGATGCCCGAATTGCCCGAGGTCGAAACCGTCATGCGCGGGCTCGCGCCGTCCATGGAGGGTGTGCGTTTTGCCGAGGTCTCCGTGAACCGCCCCGACCTGCGCTGGCCTTTTCCGGACAACATGGCCGGGCGTCTGACAGGCGCGCGGGTGGAGCGGCTGAGGCGGCGGTCCAAGTATATTCTGGCCGATCTCGATAGCGGGGAATCACTCCTGATTCACCTTGGAATGTCGGGCCGGATGACCGTTTCGGGGGATCCGCTGGGGCAATTTGTCCATAGCCACCCGCAAGTGGAAAAACATGACCATGTCATCTTCCGGATGGAGAACGGCGCGCGGATCGCGTTCAACGATCCGAGGCGGTTCGGGGCGATGGACCTGCTTGCGACAAACAAAGCTGGCGACCATCCGCTTCTTGCCAGGCTGGGGCCCGAGCCACTGGGCAATGAATTCGACGAGGTCTATCTCGCAGGTAAGCTCGAAGGCCGCCGCACCCCGATGAAAGCCGCGCTTCTCGACCAGCGCATCATCGCGGGGCTCGGAAACATCTATGTCTGCGAAGTGCTTCACAGAACGGGCATTTCTCCAAAACGGGAGGCCGGTCGCGTGAGCCGCGCGCGGCTTGCCACGGTGGTGCCGGCCGTCCGGGATGTCTTGAACGAAGCCATCGGTTCTGGAGGCTCCAGCCTGCGCGATTTCAAGCAGGCGAGCGGTGAACTCGGATACTTCCAGCATCGGTTCCGCGTCTACGATCGCGAGGGGAGGCCGTGCAGCATGGAAGAATGCGACGGCACGATCCGCCGCATCGTTCAATCGGGCCGCTCGACCTTCTATTGCCCGCGTTGTCAGCACTGAAGCGTTTCAAGAGGCATCGGTCGAAGAGCCCTGTTGAAACGGTTTGGCTTGAACCATGCGGCAGGAATGATAAGGAATCGGGTCTGAACGCAACAAGCGAAAGCAAAGCACATGGCCTATGAGACGCTGATCGTAGACGTCGAAGACCACATTGCCCTGATCCGCCTGAACCGCCCCGATGCCCTCAATGCCCTGAATGCCGAGCTCCTGACGGAGCTGGTCGCCGCGCTTAAGGAAGTGCAAGCGAATGACAAGGTGCGCTGCATCGTGCTCACCGGTAGTGAGAAAGCATTCGCGGGCGGCGCAGACATCAAGATGATGAGCGAAAAGAGCTTCGTGGAGGTTTTCACGGAAGACCTCTTTACGCCCGAAAGCCACGAGATCGGACGCATTCGAAAGCCCATTATCGCTGCTGTTTCCGGCTATGCGCTCGGCGGCGGCTGCGAGCTTGCGATGATGTGTGATTTCATCATCTGTGCCGACAATGCGAAATTTGGCCAGCCGGAGATCAACCTGGGCGTCATGGCCGGGCTCGGCGGCACGCAGCGATTGACGCGCGCCATCGGCAAGGCCAAGGCCATGGACATGAACCTCACGGGGCGCTTCATGGACGCCGAGGAGGCGGAGCGTGCAGGGCTTGTCAGCCGCGTCGTTCCATCGAAGAAGCTGATGGAAGAAGCCATGGCGGCTGCAACCAAGATTGCGGAGAAGTCGATGCTGACGTCGATGGCCGTCAAGGAAGCGGTCAACAGATCTTTCGAAACGACGCTCGCGGAAGGCCTGCTTTTCGAACGGCGCGTGTTTCATTCGCTTTTTGCAACAGAAGACCAGAAGGAAGGCATGGCGGCTTTCTCTGAGAAACGCCAGGCTCAGTTCCGCGACAAGTAGCGAAATGGTCGAAAGCTGTGGGCGTATATAGGGGTTTGCAAACCGGGTGAACTGGCGTATATGCGCCGCGATACATGCGCGTGCAGCCCGCTCTGGCTCGAATCACCACTCGGTGTCGGCTCTTCGAGCGCTTTGCCTGCGTAGAACAAATTGAAACCGAACCGAGGTCATCCAAATGGCAAATTCGCCCCAAGCCAAGAAGCGCGCTCGTCAGAACGAGCGCCGTTTCGCTGTGAACAAAGCACGCCGTTCGCGCATCCGTACCTACATGCGCAAAGTCGAGGAAGCCATAGCTTCCGGCGACAAGGAAGCGGCCGCCGGCGCATTGCGTAACGTTCAGCCCGAATTGATGCGCGGCGTTTCGAAAGGCGTCTTTCACAAGAACACCGCAGCGCGCAAGATGTCGCGGCTTTCAGCTCGTGTAAAAGCGCTCGGCTAAGGCCAGCGTCACTTCAGAACGACTTAGAGCGGCACTTCATTCGGGGTGCCGTTTTCGTTTTTCCCATAGATTTCAAAGGCCGGGAATTCGCTCAGGGATTCTTTTCGACAAAAGCCTGAGTCAAGCGTGAAGTTTCGTTGCGAGAACGCGTGCCAAATTGCTAGCTTACTGAAAGCGATTCACCTCGCCTTGGGGGGACAGGCCAGAAAGCAGGCCAGGTTTTGGGAGACCTGTTCAGCTATACGGCGCCTCGTCCATAAGGGTGTAGCGGCAACGCAGCAGAAATCGGCTTTTTTAGCCGGCTAGTGGCTGTTGTCTAAGTGAATGGCAAGCAGGCCGAATCTGTCGGGACAGCGGTTTGGCAATTGACAGACTAAATGAATAAGGCGCCCCCATTGTGGAGGTTGCTGCCGATTTGAAATGGGACGACGGATGACTGACGAACAGTGGGGCGAGCTGCAGCATAATCTTCAGAAAACAATCGGCAAGAACACCTACGCAAGCTGGATCGAGCCGCTTGAATTCGGCAAGATCGAAAATGGTGTCGCCGTCTTTCACGCACCGACCAGCTTTCTCGGCAATTACGTCAAACAGAACTACGGCGACCAGATACTTTACCAGATGATGGGCCTGGGCCTGAATGTTTCGCGTGTTCAATTCGTCGTGCCCGCGCAAGCGCCCAATCGGACATCGAATGAAGCGAGCAAGCCCGGCGAGGCAGAGCTGATGAACGGCGCCAGGTCCGGCAGCCGCGAAGCGCTGATCGCTGCGGCGCCACTCGATCAGAAATTCACCTTTGACAGCTTCGTTGTCGGCAAGCCCAACGAGCTTGCGCACGCTGCTGCAAAGCGCGTGGCCGAGGGCGGGCCAGTCACGTTCAACCCATTGTTCCTTTATGGCGGCGTCGGGCTCGGCAAGACGCATCTCATGCATGCCGTTGCTTGGGAGCTGCGCGAAACGCGCCCCGATCTCAACGTGATCTACCTTTCGGCCGAACAGTTCATGTACCGCTTCGTACAAGCCCTGCGTGAGCGCAAGATGATGGATTTCAAGGAGCTTTTCCGGTCCGTAGATGTGCTTATGGTCGATGACGTGCAGTTCATTGCGGGCAAGGACAGCACGCAGGAAGAGTTCTTCCATACGTTCAATGCGCTGGTCGATCAAAACAAGCAGATCATCATTTCGGCCGATCGCGCGCCCGGCGAAATCAAGGATCTTGAAGATCGGATCAAGAGCCGTCTGCAATGTGGCTTGG
Source organism: Rhodobacteraceae bacterium 63075 (assembly GCA_003417655.1). Classification (GTDB taxonomy): domain Bacteria; phylum Pseudomonadota; class Alphaproteobacteria; order Rhodobacterales; family Rhodobacteraceae; genus Lentibacter. The sequence continues at coordinate 11,447 of QVMW01000017.1, read as the reverse complement.
TCGTGGATCTTCACCCGACCGACTATGAGCTTCGGCTCGGCATCCTCCAGTCGAAGGTCGAAGTCCAGAAGGCACAGTATCCCGGGCTGGAAATCGACAGCGGTGTCCTGGAGTTTCTCGCGCATCGTATCAGCACGAATGTTCGCGTCCTCGAAGGCGGGCTGACACGGCTTTTTGCCTTTGCGTCGCTGGTCGGGCGGCCCATCACGATGGAGCTTGCGCAGGATTGCCTGGCGGATGTGCTGCGCGCATCGGAGCGCAAGATCACCGTCGAGGAGATCCAGCGTAAGGTTTCTGAACACTACAACATCCGTCTCAGCGATATGGTCGGGCCAAAGCGTTTGCGGACCTATGCGCGACCGCGACAGATCGCCATGTACCTTTGCAAACAGCTCACAAGCCGCTCCTTGCCCGAGATAGGCCGGCATTTTGGCGGGCGCGATCATACGACCGTCATGTATGGCGTGCGCAAGATCGAGGATCTGCGCACAAAGGACGGGCAGATCGCGGAGGATGTGGAGATCCTGCGTCGGATGCTCGAGGCCTGAAGCTTCGCAACCGCCCCGAAGCTTGACGCTTCCGCGTTTCCAGTGGACAACACGAGAAATAACTTGAGTTGCGCGGCGAAACGGGTAGCGTGCCTGTCCCGCCAGTCATGAGGAGCGAGGGATGAAATTCAGTATTGAGCGTGCGGCATTGCTGAAGGCCGTGGCACAGGCGCAGTCGGTGGTCGAGCGCCGGAACACCATCCCGATCCTGGCCAATGTGTTGATCGAAGCTCAGGATGCGGATGTGCGTTTTCGGGCCACTGACCTGGATATCGAAGTCGTGGACCGTGCCGATGCGAAGGTGGAGCGAGCTGGCGCGACGACCGTTTCCGCCGTGACGCTGCACGAGATCGTCCGAAAGCTGCCTGACGGGGCGCTCGTGACCCTGACCGATGACGGCGCTTCGGGGCGCCTCACGGTCGAAGCGGGGCGTTCGAACTTCAACCTCGCGACATTGCCGAAGGAAGACTTCCCGGTGATGGCAACCTCCGAGTACAGCTCGAACTTCTCGGCGCCCGCCCCGGTTTTGCGCCGCCTCTTCGACAAGTCGAAGTTTGCAATCTCCACGGAGGAGACGCGATACTATCTCAACGGTGTTTACATGCACGTTTCGGATGCCGATGGCGGCAAGGTGTTGCGCTGTGTGGCAACGGACGGGCACAGGCTCGCACGGATAGACGCCGAGCTGCCCGACGGGGCGGGCGACATGCCCGGTGTCATCGTGCCGCGCAAAACCGTTGGGGAGTTGCGCAAGCTGCTGGATGATGACGACGCCCAGATTGCCGTTTCTGTATCAGAGACGAAAGTGCGCTTTGCCACGCCCGACATTACGCTGACATCGAAGGTGATCGACGGGACCTTCCCCGATTACACTCGGGTTATTCCCCAGGGTAACACACGCAAGCTCGAGGTGGATGCCGCCGAGTTCGCACGGGCGGTCGACCGCGTTGCAACGGTATCCTCGGAGCGCTCGAGGGCTGTGAAGCTGACGCTCGACGAGGACAAGCTCGTGCTGTCGGTCAATGCGCCTGACAGCGGAGCCGCAGAGGAGGAGCTTGCCGTCGCCTATGGAGACGAGCGCCTCGAGATCGGTTTCAACGCGAAATATCTGCTCGAGATTTCCAGCCAGGTCGACCGCGAGAACGCCGTCTTCATGTTCAACTCATCGGGCGATCCGACCCTGATGCGCGAAGGAAATGACACCTCGGCTGTTTATGTCGTGATGCCGATGCGCGTGTGACATCAGCGATGCGCGCCGGAATTTTTCGAAAATTCCGTTCCGGAAAAATCGATTTTTCCGAGCCGTTTTCTTCGAAAGAAAACGGAACCTGAGGCATGGCGCAGCTCTATATCCGCGACCTGAAACTGTCGCATTTTCGGTCTCACGGTGCCGGGCGGATCGCGGCGGAGGGTCGTCCCGTGGCGATCTACGGTCCCAACGGCTCGGGTAAGACCAATATTCTCGAGGCCGTATCCCTCTTCTCGCCCGGTCGCGGCATGCGTCGGGCCGCTGCTCGGGATATGAGCAAGCGGCCTGAAGCGATTGGCTGGAAGCTCTCTGCCGTCATTTGCTCGGATGATCGCACCTACGAGGTCGAAACAGGCTCGCAGGATGGTGCTGCGCGCAGTGTGAGGATCGACGGCAAGCCGGCGGCGCAGACAGCCCTGGGCAGGATCGCGCGCGTGGTCTGGCTTGTGCCGTCCATGGATAGGCTTTGGATCGAGGCGGCCGATGGGCGCAGGCGGTTTCTCGACAGATTGACGCTCAGTTTTTTCCCCGAGCATTCGGACCACGCGCTCGACTACGAGAAAGCCATGCGCGAGCGCAACAGGCTTCTCAAGGCTGAAGTGCGCGACAGCCATTGGTATGGCGCGCTCGAGGCGCAGATGGCGCGCAGCGGCGCTGCGATTCACCGCAGTCGCCTTGCGGCCCTGGAGCGGATCAGGAGTGCGCAGAAGGGCGCCGAGACGGCCTTTCCGGCGGCTGAGCTGGAACTGATCCAGAGTGAAGGTGCGATGCCCGAAACGGAAGAAAACCTGCGGGAGGCGCTGGCCGAGAGCCGTTTCCGTGACATGGCGGCAGGGCGCGCCCTTGTGGGGCCGCATCGGTCCGACCTCTACGGGGTCTTTGCGGCCAAGGGCGTTCCGGCGCGCGACAGTTCGACAGGAGAGCAGAAGGCGCTGTTGATCTCGCTCATTCTGGCCAATGCACGCGCCCTCAAGGCCGAGCTTGGCGCGCCGCCGATCGCGCTTCTTGACGAGGTCGCCGCCCATCTCGATGCAGATCGCCGTGCGGCCCTGTACGACGAGATTTGCGCGCTGGGAGCTCAGGCGTGGATGACCGGCACAGGCCCCGAGCTCTTTGCGGAGCTGGATGGCAGAGCGCAATACCTTGAGGTCAGTGAGCGGGACGGTGTTTCATCCATTGTTCCGGCGATGGGCAAGAAAGACTGACGCCGCGAGCAATACCGCCGCTCCAGCCAGCGCGGGCCAGAACATCGCCAGCACGACGAGAAACTTGCGCCCGGCGAGCAGGAACGCGAAAACAAGGACATTCAGCAGGCTCATCGACACGGCTTCGAACAAGGTGCAGATGCGACGGTCTTCCGGTGTGAAATGCGGTGAGTCATTCTGGGCGCTGTTCTTGTCCGGGTTCATGTACTGCTCCTTGAAGGGTATGATCGCGACCTGGCGCTCAGACTTACGCTTGAATGAGGCGGGGCTTGGGCATTTGCTGGGCGCGCTGGAGGCGTTTGTTTAAGATGGTTCCTGCGATCTGTCGAAGGGGCTGTGATTACGCCGCTTCATGGGCCTCAAAACCGGGCTGTGAAACACGCCAGTGCCTGCACAAAATATAGCGTCAGTGCGTGACATTCCCCCCCATAAATCGTATAAAACCGCGAAACCGCAAAGGACGCGAGAGAATGTCGGAAAACGAGCAGGTCAGTGAGTCTTACGGTGCCGAATCTATCAAGGTTCTCAAGGGGTTGGAGGCCGTTCGCAAGCGGCCCGGCATGTATATCGGTGACACCGATGACGGCTCCGGGCTGCACCACATGGTCTACGAGGTCGTTGACAACGGGATCGACGAGGCGTTGGCCGGTCATGCCGATGCCGTGACCGTCACGATTCATGCCGACAGTAGCGTTTCCGTGCGTGACAACGGGCGCGGAATCCCCGTGGATATCCACGAGGAAGAGGGCGTCTCGGCGGCGGAAGTCATCATGACCCAGCTTCACGCGGGCGGGAAGTTTGACAATAACTCCTATAAGGTTTCAGGCGGCTTGCATGGCGTTGGTGTTTCTGTCGTCAATGCGCTCTCCGACTGGCTTGAGCTGCGCAGCTGGCGCAACGGCAAGGAGCATTATGCGAAGTTCGCGCATGGCGAGACGGTCGAGCATTTGCGCGTTGTCGGCGATGCGCAGGGCGAGAAAGGCACGGAAGTGCGTTTCATGGCCTCGACCGATACTTTTTCCAATCTCGAATACAGCTTCGAGACTTTGGAAAAGCGCCTCCGTGAACTGGCATTTCTTAACAGCGGGGTGCGGATCATCCTTGTTGACGAGCGTCCGGCCGAGCCGCTCCGCTCGGAATTGTTCTACGAAGGCGGAGTCAAGGAATTCGTCAAATACCTCGATCGCTCGAAGAATCCGATGATCCCCGAGCCGATCTATGTTCTCGGCGAGCGCGATGACATCACGGTCGAAGTGGCGATGTGGTGGAATGACAGTTACCACGAGACGGTTCTTCCTTTCACGAACAACATCCCGCAGCGAGACGGTGGGACGCATATGGCCGGCTTCAGGGCGGCGCTCACCCGGACGATCAACAGCTATGCCCAATCATCGGGGATCGCCAAGAAAGAAAAGGTTAACTTTACGGGCGATGATGCCCGCGAGGGTCTTTCCTGCGTGCTTTCCGTGAAAGTGCCTGATCCGAAGTTTTCCAGCCAGACCAAGGACAAGCTCGTCAGCTCCGAGGTCCGGCCCGTGGTCGAAAGCCTGGTCAGCGAGAAGCTGGCCGAGTGGTTCGAAGAGAACCCGAACGAGGCAAAGACCATTGTCAGCAAAATCATCGAGGCCGCGCTGGCGCGTGAAGCGGCGCGCAAGGCGCGGGAGTTGACGCGGCGCAAGAACCCGATGGACATGAACTTCCTCAGCAGCAAGCTGAAGGATTGTTCCGACAAGAACCCGGAGAACACGGAGATCTTCCTGGTCGAGGGTGACAGCGCCGGCGGATCGGCCCAGACCGGCCGGGACCGGAGCACGCAGGCGATCCTGCCGCTCAAGGGCAAGATCCTCAACGTCGAGCGCGCGCGGTTCGACAGGATGTTGTCGAGCCAGGAAATCGGCAACATGGTCATGGCGCTCGGCACAGGGATTGGCCGCGACGAGTTCGACATCACCAAGCTGCGCTACCACAAGATCGTCATCATGACCGATGCCGATGTGGACGGCGCGCATATCCGCACCCTGCTGCTGACCTTCTTCTATCGCCAGATGCCGGAGTTGATCGACGGCGGCTATCTCTACATCGCGCAGCCGCCGCTCTACAAGGTCATGCGCGGGAAATCCGAGGTCTACCTCAAGGACGAGGCGGAGATGCAGGACTACCTGATCGAGCAGGGCGTGAGCGGTGCGCTGCTCAAGCTGGGCGACGGCACCGAGATCGCCGGGCAGGACCTTGTGCGCGTGGTCGATGAGGCGCGGCAGCTCAAGCGCGTTCTGGACGCGTTTCCAACGCATTACCCGCGTCATATCCTCGAGCAGGCGGCGATCGCCGGGGCCTTCGTACCGGGCGCTGTCGATGCGAATCTGCAAGGCGTGGCCGACAAGGTGGCCGAGCGGCTCGACCTTATCGCGCTCGAATATGAACGCGGCTGGCAGGGGCGGATCACCCAGGATCACGGCATCCGGCTGGCCCGGATACTGCGCGGTGTCGAGGAAGTCCGCACGCTTGACGGAACGATGCTGCGTTCGGGTGAGGCGCGCAAGACCGGCAGCTTCACCGAGAGCCTGCAGGAGGTCTATGGTAAGGCGGCGACCTTGCATCGCAAGGAGCGCACACAGCGCATCTACGGGCCGCTGGACCTGCTCGATGCGATCCTCGATGAGGGCGAGCGCGGGCTGACATTGCAGCGTTACAAGGGTCTTGGCGAGATGAACCCGGACCAGCTCTGGGAGACGACGCTGGACCCGGATGCGCGGACGCTCTTGCAGGTGAAGGTGGATGACATGGCCGAGGCGGATGACCTGTTCACCAAGCTCATGGGTGATGTGGTGGAGCCGCGGCGCGAGTTCATCCAGCAGAATGCGCTGAGCGTCGAAAACCTCGATTTCTGACGGGGTGGAGTCGAATTCTTTCGAAGAATTCGGACCGTTTTCTTCGAAAGAAAACGGGGTCTTAGCTGTCCACGGCGCGGATGAGCTTGCGGTCGAGGACGCGCAGGACCGCGCGCAGGTCATGGCCGCGTTTGAGGATGCGCCCGTCCATGCCGATAACGCAGTATTGCCCTTGCTTGAGCCGCAATTTGGGATGTTTTTCAATGCGGTAGAGCGGGTGTTCCGCCGTGCGACGGAAGACGGAGAATACCGCGCAATCCTTCAGGCAGGAAATGCCGTAGTCCCGCCATTCTCCCGCGGCGACCATGCGGCCGTAGAGGCCAAGGATGACATTGAGTTCGCTTCGGTGAAAGGCAACCTGAGAGGTGCCCTGAAAGACCATGTTCATGGCCTCAGCTTTGCGCCGATGCGGCAGCGAATCAAGTGTTAACTGTCCCGATACTGGGGGGTGACATCCTGTACACCCCCCTAGTGCACCCCCCGGTACACCCCCGTGCACCGGATTTGGCCGGTTAACGCGGCGCGCGTGGTTAACGGTTTCTGAACGCGCGATCTGAAAAGTTAACGGCGCGCATAAATTTCTTCGAAGAAATTTTGGAAGAATTTTCGAAAATTCTTCCTGTGGCTCAGAGCGGGTCGATGTCGCCTTGCTCGCGCGCGGCGTGGAAAGCGCGTTCGAATTCGGTGAAGCGGTCCTCGGCGATGGCTTCCCGCATGGTCTGCATCAGCTCCTGGTAGTAGTGCAGGTTGTGCCAGGTGAGCAGCATCGAGGAGATGATTTCCTGGCTGCGGAAGACATGGTGCAGATAGGCGCGCGAATAGCTCGTGCAGGCCGGGCAGGTGCAGTCTTCGTCGAGCGGCCGGGGGTCGTCCTGGTGGCGGGCGTTCTTGATGTTGAGCACACCCCGGCGGGTGAAGACCTGGCCCGTGCGCCCCGAGCGCGAGGGCAGGACACAATCCATCATGTCGATGCCGCGCGCGACGGCGCCGACGATGTCGTCCGGTTTGCCGACGCCCATGAGGTAGCGTGGCTTGTCTTGCGGAAGCTGGCCGGGGGCGAAGTCGAGCACACCGAACATGGCCTGCTGCCCCTCGCCCACGGCGAGCCCGCCGACGGCGTAGCCCTCGAAGCCGATCTCCGTCAGCGCCTCGGCGCTTTCGCGGCGCAGGTCCTCTTCGAGCCCGCCTTGCTGGATGCCGAAAAGCGCATGGCCGGGGCGTGCGCCGAAGGCCTCGCGGGAGCGGCGCGCCCAGCGCATGGAGAGCTGCATGGAGCGGGCGATCTCGTCGCGCGTGGCCGGCAGGGCGGGGCATTCGTCGAAGCACATGACGATGTCGGAGCCCAGCAGCGCCTGGATTTCCATGGAGCGTTCAGGGCTGAGCATGTGTTTCGAGCCGTCGATATGGCTCTTGAAGCTCACGCCCTCCTCGGTGAGCTTGCGCAGCCCTGCCAGCGACATGACCTGGAAGCCGCCGGAATCCGTGAGGATCGGGCGCTCCCAGTTCATGAAGCGGTGCAGCCCGCCGAGAGCGGCGATGCGCTCGGCGGTGGGGCGCAGCATCAGATGGTAGGTGTTGCCCAGCAGGATGTCGGCGCCGGTCTCGCGCACGCTCTCCGGCAGCATGGCTTTCACCGTCGCCGCCGTGCCCACGGGCATGAAGGCGGGTGTGCGGATCTCGCCGCGCGGCGTGGTGATCGTGCCGCTGCGGGCCGCGCCGGAGGTGGCTTTCAATTGGAATCCGAAATTCTTTGCCATAGGCTGCTTTCAACAACGGGTAACGCGGGCCTTCTATAGGGGGCCGGGGCAGGAAATGCCAACAGGGAGAGCTGATGAGCGACGGAATGGAAAACACGGACATGCAGCTTGGCTGGGAAGAGTGGCTATCGCTGCCCGACCTTGGCCTGCCCGTCATGAAGGCGAAGATCGACACCGGCGCGCGCACATCGGCGCTGCACGCCTTCGACATCGAGACATTCGGCCCGGCGAGCCGGCCCAAGGTGCGCTTCATGGTGCATCCTGTGCCGGGGCGGGACGATCTGGAGATCGCTTGCAGCGCGCTCGTGGTCGACCGGCGCGAAGTGACCTCCTCGAATGGCGAGAGTGAGAACCGCTACGTCATCGAGACGACGGTGCAGTTCGGCGAGCACAGCTGGCCCATCGAGGTGACGCTCACGAACCGCTCGACCATGGCCAGCCGGATGCTCATCGGGCGGCAGGCGCTGAGGGACAATATCGCCATCGTCGCGACGGAGCGCTACTTGCAGCCGGAGCTGAACTACGATGTCTACCATTCCAAGCAGATGCGCGAAGGGGCTCCGAAGCGGAGCCTGCGCATCGCCGTGTTGAGCCGCGAGAACAACTATTCGACAAGGCGGCTCGTGGAGGAAGGCGAGAAACGCGGGCACAGTGTCGAGGTGATCGACACGGCGCGCTGCTACATGGCGATCAACGCGCTGGCGCCGGAAGTGCATTACGACGGCAAGCGGCTGCCGCGCTACGACGCGGTTATTCCGCGGATCGGCGCTTCGATCACGCCCTATGGCACGGCTGTCGTGCGCCAGTTCGAGACGATCGGGACCTATTGCATCAACGGCAGCGCCGGGATCACGGCGAGCCGGGACAAGCTCTATGCCCATCAGCTCATGGCGCGGCACAAGATCGGGATGCCGAACACGGCCTTCGCCTCGAGCCCCAAGGACACGGGCAATCTCATCGGCCTCGTCGGCACCGCGCCGCTCATCGTCAAGCTGCTGGAAAGCACGCAGGGCAAGGGCGTTGTGATGGCGGAGACGAAGAAGGCCGCCGAATCGGTGATCGACGCCTTCCGGGGGCTCAAGGCCAACTTCCTCGTGCAGGATTTCGTCAAGGAGGCGGCGGGCGAGGATATTCGTTGCCTGGTGATCGGCGGCAAGGTCGTTGCCTCGATGAAGCGCACCGGGGCGGATGGGGATTTCCGTTCGAACCTGCACCGGGGCGGCTCGGCCAAGACCGTGCGGATCACACGCGAGGAACGGTCGGCGGCGGTGACGGCGGCGAAGGTTTTCGGGCTCAATCTCGCGGGTGTCGATCTCTTGCGCTCGGAAAGCGGGCCGAAGGTGCTGGAGGTGAACTCCTCGCCGGGCCTCGAGGGGATCGAGACCGCGAGCGGCAAGAATATCGCCGGGCAGCTCTACGAGACAATCGAACACAAGGTCAGGCCGACGCCTGTCAGGCGGCGCGTTCCGGCGGCGAAACCGAAGAAGAAATAGCGGCGGATCGCCGGGCATCACGCGGGCGTGTCTTGAAGCGCCCGGGCCTGCATGTCTTACTGGCGAAACAATGACAGGAATATCAGGGAGTTGATTCATGACCATTCGCACGATCACAGCCGCAATGGCCCTCGGGCTGGCCGCGCTTGGGGGCGTGGCGCTTGCCCATGAGGACGTGAAGAACGAAGCCGTCAAGGCGCGCATGATGCTCATGGAAGACATCAAGGACGCCGTCGGCATTCTGGGCGGTATGGCCAAGGGCGAGGTGGCTTTCGATGCGGCCAGGGCCGATGCGGCGAAGGAGGCTCTCATCAGCCACGCGGCCCGGATACCTGAGATGTTCGAGGCCGAGGAGATGGACCCCAAGTCGGAAGCCAAGCCGGAGATCTGGGAGAACTGGTCCGATTACGTGAACAAGGCCGAGGCGCTGGGCGTCGCCGCGGGCGAGCTTGACACCAGCGACGTGGCCTGGATGGGGCCGGGGATGGGCAAGATCGGCGGGGCCTGCAAGGCCTGTCACGAGGATTACCGCGTGAAGAAATAGGCTCCGGGCTCAGCCGCAGGTGAGCTTCGTGATGATGCCGGCGTCGCTCACGTGGACATTGAGCCTTTCGGGGCGGTGATCCAGCGTGACGGCGGAGTTCGGCTTGATGACGCGGACGGTATCGGCCTGCTCGGAGAAGTCGATCTCGCTGGCGCGCAGGCCGATGATGTAGCCCAGCTCGGTGGCACCGCAGGCGTCGGTGGCTGGCCGTGACGGCTCGGAGCTTTTCTCGTCTCCCATCTGGCAGCTGGCGAAGAGGGCAAGGCCGGCGATGGCGAGGGCAAAGCGTGGCAGGGTCATGTCTGTTCTCCCGTGAATTATCCGGAAGATATGTGCGACGGGCCTGCAGCGGGAGGGGAAAGATGCGCGCTTTTGCCCCGCTGACGCTTGCAAGGGGCATGTAATTGACGCAGGGTTTTCACGAGTTCAATGGGAGATTCACGATGCGAACACGTGCAGCAGTTGCGCTGGAGGCGGGCAAGCCTCTGGAAATCATGGAAGTGGAACTGGAAGGCCCCAAGGCGGGCGAGGTTCTGGTCGAAATCAAGGCAACCGGTATTTGCCACACGGATGAATTCACGCTGTCGGGCGGTGATCCGGAGGGGCTCTTCCCGAGCATCCTAGGCCATGAGGGCGCGGGCGTCGTCGTCGAGGTGGGCGAGGGCGTGACGACGCTCAAGCCGGGCGATCACGTGATCCCGCTCTATACGCCGGAATGCCGCGAGTGTCACTCCTGCCTTTCCGGCAAGACGAACCTGTGCACCGCCATTCGCGGCACGCAAGGCCAGGGGCTGATGCCCGACGGCACGACGCGGTTCAAGATGCTCGATGGCACGCCGATCTACCACTACATGGGCTGCTCGACCTTCGCGAACCACACGGTCATGCCCGAGATCGCGCTGGCCAAGGTGCGCGATGACGCGCCCTTCGACAAGATCTGCTACATCGGCTGCGGCGTGACCACGGGCATCGGCTCGGTGATCAACACCGCCGGTGTCGAGATCGGTTCGACGGCGGCTGTCTTCGGGCTGGGCGGGATCGGCCTCAACGTGATCCAGGGCCTGCGGATGGCGGGGGCCGACAAGATCATCGGGGTGGACCTGAACTCCGACAAGGCCGAGATGGCGCGCAAGTTCGGCATGACCGATTTTGTCAACCCGAGCGAGCTGAAGGACAAGTCCGTCACCGAGGCGATCATCGAACTGACCAAGACCGAGCAGGACCCGTTCGGCGGGGTGGATTACTCCTTCGATGCGACGGGCAACGTGCAGGTCATGCGCGACGCGCTGGAATGCTCGCACCGGGGCTGGGGCGTGTCGGTCATCATCGGCGTGGCGCCCGCAGGGGCCGAGATCAGCACACGGCCCTTCCAGCTTGTCACGGGGCGCGTCTGGAAAGGCACGGCCTTCGGCGGCGCGAAGGGGCGCACGGATGTGCCCAAGATCGTGGACTGGTACATGGACGGCAAGATCGAGATCGACCCGATGATCACGCACAGGCTGAGCCTCGACGAGATCAACAAGGGGTTTGACTTGATGCATGAGGGCAAGTCGATCCGCGCGGTCGTCGAATACTGACCTGAGCTTTGCCGGGTTCGAGAGGTCGGGGCTTTGCTCCGGCCTTTTCGCGTATTGGGGGTCGAGTTTGGCAATAGCCGTGATTAGCCCGAAGCGGACCCACAGCCGTTGGCCCGAATTTGTGACAGCTGACCTTCGCCGCGAGGGCCGCAAACTGGCAAGATGCGGACGGAGCGGCCGGTCGAT
>QVMW01000029.1:202-16560 GCA_003417655.1 Rhodobacteraceae bacterium 63075 | reverse complement strand
CCGAGGGCCCGTCGATGCTGCGCGCAGACATTTGCACCATGTCGCCCGTGCGCATCAGCGCGGGCTCCACTGTCATCTTGCACGAAGGGGCGTCACCCGCATGGGCCGAGACAGCATCCCGCTGGCTCGGGTCCGGCTGGCCGGACTAGAACCTGGTCACGGCAGGGACGTGCCACAAGGAACGTCGGCAATGCGCAGGGAGCCGACCTTGCAAAATTGCAAACTTTGGTCGTCTTTCAAGGAACGCCCGGCCCTTTGCCGCCTTTCAAACGTTGCAGAATGAAGGTCTGGTTTCAGGCGCAGCGTCACGACCAGCCTCGGAATGGTTCAGCTCCCAAGGATTTGAACCGGCCGCCGCAATAAAGCCCTATCAGGTCTCATTGACCGGTTAGGCCATCACTTCTAGCCCCTAATTTCGCCCCTCCAGGAGCCTGTCTTAGAGCTTTCCGGGGGCCATGCGGTGTAATTCAGGTACCAAGATCAGATATCTGCCACGAGTGACGAGCCGTTTCGATGCCTGGCTCAGAGCCGAAAATCGCCTGACCGAAAAATTTTCTATTTGCATGAGGTGACCTCTTGACTGGGCATAACCCGGGGTGCGCGGGATAGCGAGTGAGCGTGTAGCTGCTCGGCAGGAATTGGAAGCAGTAAACCGGCGGGAAAAACCAACTATAATGCAGTTTTCTCCTCTCGCGCAGCGCAGATCGGTCGCCCGTCGATGGTTCTGAGCGGCAAGAGGGTTGTTTCGACCGGTCCCTCGTGAAGATACCAGTAGCATCCGTCGCGTGGCAGAAGGCGCGCCGTAGAGACGTCCTGGTAGGGGGCTGCCAAGGCGGCAACCTGCTCGGGAATGATGTCGGGGTCCTTGTCGCCACTGCCAACGACGGCGGTGCATCCGCTCAGAATGGCCAAGGACGTGGAGGCGACGATGAATTTCCGTGTCAATTCAAGTCCTTTCCGTGCGGTCGGCTCGCCGGGCTCTCTCGGCGTGTCGACTTTGGTGCTCAACTCTGGGCGCTGACATGGTCTTCCGGCGGATGCAAGTAGGCCGTCACGCCTGTTTCAACCTGCGGATAGAGCGCGTTGATATGGGCCATGACCATCCGCACGCAACCCGAACTTGCACGTCCGCCGATGGAGCGGGGCTCCGGCGAGCCATGGATCCGCAGATAGGTGTCGCGATCACCCACGAAGAGATACATCGCGCGTGAGCCGAGCGGATTACTCGGGCCCGGCCCCATTCCGTCTTCGACATCTGCGTACAGTTCCGGATCGCGTTCGATCATGGAACGCGTCGGCGTCCAGTGTGGCCACCGGACCTTGCGCCGGATCGTGTAGGTGCCGGGCTCATAGAGATTGCCGCGTGCGATGGCCACGCCATAGCGCATGGCCGTCCCGCCCTCCTCGATGTGATAGAGGTAGCGGGCAATCGCATCCACGTGGATGTTCCCCGGAACAAGGCCCGCGCGCGCCTCGACCTGCTGCGGAAGAAAGCGCGGATCGAGGCCCCAGGGATTAGAGGTCTCCAGGTCAAAGAACGGCGGTGTCACTTCGGCATCCCATGCGCTTTTCTGCGCCTCGCTCGGCCAGGAATCGGCCAGAAGTGGCCCTGCGATGGGCGGCGAGAACAACGCGGATGCGGTCACGATGAAATGGCGCCGGGTCAGGCCCTTCTTTTCAGTGGCATTCATCGTTCCAGCTCCCGTGCATCGGAGGCAAGTGTTTGCAACTGATCGGCATCCACGACACCGGGAACAAGGGCGTCGCCGATCACGAACGATGGCGTGCCCGTGATGCCGAGAGCCTGCGCCAGACGCATCGATGTCTGGATGTGCGCGTCGATCTCCTGTGCTTCCATATCGCGGCGCAATTGCGCGATGTCGAGACCGATGTCTTCCGCAATCCGGAGGACGGAGGATTCCGCCGCGCGGCCGCTCATTCCCATCATCGCCCAATGAAATTCCTCGTAGAGGTCCTGTTCGCGCGCGGCCAGCGCGGCGCGGGCGGCGAAAACCGATCCTTCGCCAAGAATGGGCCATTCACGATAGACAAAGCGCACATTTGGATCGGCCTCGAGCAGGCTCTCGATCTCGGGCTTGGCACGACGGCAATAGGGGCAATTGTAGTCGAAGAATTCCACCACCGTGACATCACCATCCGGATTGCCCAAGACCGGCGCATTGGGGTCGCGTTCCAAAGCGTCGCGTTCCTCGGCAAGCACCTCGGCCTGCGACGCCGCCTGCGCCTCGGCCTGCCGGGATTCCAGGATCGCGACGGCCTCCATGACGATCTCGGGGTTTTCGCGGATGGTTTCGAGGACCAGTTCGCGCACCCTGTCCTCGGACAGGTCTTGGGCTGCCGCCTGCAGGGGCAGCGCCAGCGAAAGTGCCACCACGATCCTGGTAATGATTTTTCTCATGTCAGTTTCCTTCTTTCGCCAGATCGGCGGCAGTGCGTTCGGCCTGCACGGCGCCGGCGCGCTCGGGCCATGTCGACTGGATGTAGGCGAGGATGGTCCAGATCTCGCGATCCGTCAGGACATCGCCGAATGCGGGCATGCCGCTGTCGAACTCCACCCCTTGCAGCGCCAGGGCTTCTCGTCCACCGAGCTTCGTGTATTGAAACAGGACCCGGTCGGGATGGTGCCAGGTGTGGCCGGTTTCATCGTGGGGCGGCGCGGGCAGACGCCCATCTGCATCGGGCGTTCGCCAATCCTGCTGGCCTTCGAGGTCGGCACCGTGGCAGGCGGCGCAGCTCCGGGCATAAAGCGTCTCTCCTTGCGCGATATCCACCGTGGCCGGCATCACCGGCATGGTGGGATCGCGGGCGGGGCGCGGCGCGTCACGCAGCGCCAGCCACGCCCCAGCCCCGGCAAGGCCAAGCGCCACCGGCGCGGCGATCAGGACCGAAGTCTTCATGTCACCCGCACCCATGTCATCATCCCGCTTTCCGCATGGCTGAGCATGTGGCAATGAAACAGCCAATCGCCCGGATTGTCTGCGACAAAGCCGATCTCGCGCGTCTCTTGCGCAGCCACCAGAAGCGTGTCGCGCATGGGGCCGACGGGGCTGCCGTCGCGGATTTCGCGGAAATGCATCCCGTGCAGATGCATGGCATGGGGAAAAACGGTCTCGTTGACGATCTCCAGCCGCACCGGCTCACCAAGAGAAAGATCTGCCAGCGGGGCCTGCGTCATCTCGGCCATCTCGTTGAAGGCCCAGAACCGTCCCCGCGCCGCGAGCTCGCGAAAGCCCAGGCGCTCTCCACCGAGCAAAGCGCTGTCCATCCGGCCCATGGCGCCGCCCGACATCACCAGTCGCAAAGGCCGGGCATCAGCCAGCGACCCGAGGCCACCGCCGGGATTGGGCGGCAGGGCTGCCGGTGCCCCGCGCGGTGACTGCGTGGCCGTGCCGGACACGGGGAACGCCACCTGCGAGGCGGGCCGGTCGTCATTGCCGAGCCGAAGAAGATGCGCGGTCTCGCCCGCTTCGGCCGTCACATCGACGATCAGATCGGCGCGTTGCGCCGGGGCAAGGACAAGGATGTCCTCCAGAGGTTCGGGCGCGGCAAGCGGCATTCCGTCGAGCGCGACCGTCCAGCCCCGCAGACCTGCAAGCAGCAATGGAAAGATCCGCGCATTCGACGCGTTGATGAGCCTCAGGCGCATACGGCTGTGCCGCGCGACCGGGATGGACAGGTCGAACTGTCCGTTGGTGGTGATCAGGTTCCCGATCCGACCACCATGGCTCATCGCCATCGGCTGGTCGAAGCTGTCGTCGATCAGCGCGGTTTCGGGGTCGAGCAGCCAGTCATCGAGCACGAGGGTCTCCTCGTGATCCACCTCGGGCGGTTCGGCCTCTTCCACGATCAGCGGTCCGTGCAGGCCGCGGGCGACCTGCACCCAGGACCGGTTATGCGCATGGTACCAGTAGGTTCCCGCGTCGGGCGCCACGAAACCATAGTCGAAGGTCTCGCCCGGCGCGACGGCCTCTTGCGTCAAGCCCGAGACACCGTCCATCGCGTTGTCGATGCGGATCCCGTGCCAGTGGACGGAGGTCGGCTCGGGCAGGTCGTTGACCAGCCACCGCCGCACCCTTTCGCCCTGTCGTACACGGATCGCCGGACCGGGTGCGCGACCCTCATAGCCCCAGATGGATGTCGCCGGATAACCGTTGGGGGCGAGCTGTGCTGTGCCTTCGCGCGCTGTCAGGGTCGCGGGCTTGTGCGAGGCGGCAGACACCTGCCGACCACTCACCGCCAGGCCCAGAACGGCGGCGGTTTGTCCGATGAAGGCGCGTCGTGTCGGCATGAACAATATCTCCGGAAAAGTGTCGGGGCGGGCGAAGGTCTCGCCCGGCCCCAGTCATTTGGACGTCAGGAGTCGTGGCCCATCCTGAAACCGCCTACCATCCCAGCCTCGCGGTGACCGGGGACGTTGCAGGCGAACCCGATCTCGCCGCCTTCGGGGAAGGTCCAGATAACCTCGCCGGTATCCCCCGGCTCCAGAAGGATGCTGTTGGCGTCGTCATGCATCATCCCGGCCTCCATCATCCGGTCGTGATTGATGCTACGCGCGGTCATCATTCCTTCGCGCATCATCGTCTGCATTTCGCCAAGATGCCCATCCCAGGTCTCGCTCGTGCCAATGTTGAATTCGTGCACCGCTCGGCCGACATTGATGACCTCGAAGCGGATCGTCTCGCCGGCTTCGACGTCGATGGTTGAGGGGCTGTATTTCATCTCGTCCATTTCGACGGTGATGGTGCGGTCGACTTGCGCGGCGTCGCCAGCTTTGCCAATGCCGTTGCCATGGCCCGGGCTCGCAACTGCGATGGAGGCGGTTAGGCCGGCCACAAGGGCGGTGCTGGTCAGAATAGTCTTCATCATGTCTTGGTCTCTCGTGTTTGGAAGTATTTCGGGCTGTTTGATCGTGGCTTGGCCCATGGTCGCGGAGGCGGAAGGTCGACGGGCGCATTTCGCCCGCTTATTTCTGCTCTTGCGACCGGATGACGCGCGGCTCGGTACCCTTGTTCGGCGGCTATCGGTCGCTGCATCAGAATGGCGGTTGGAGAGCAGGTGGGATCTGGGTGGCAAGAGCGGTCGGGCATGTCGTCATGAGTCGTGTGCATGGCGCTCTCGTCATGGTCATTCGACATCAGGTCGATGCCGGAATGCACCTCTGGCGTCTCGGCAAGACCGAGCGGCGGAGTGGCGAGGACCGCGAGCGCCATAATGAGCATCGCGGCAAGCCCCCTGCACCCAGTGAGTAAGGTCGGAACCCGCATCAATCGATCCCGTTCTCGCGCTGCACCTCACGGACATAGCGCACGATATTCTGAACGTCGGCGCGGGTCAGACCGTCGACCGGGGGCATGTTGCCGAAGGACCAGTGATGCGCGCGCACGCCCGTCCGAACCGCCAGTTGAAAGGCTTCGTCGGCATGATGGCTCGGTTCGTAAATGCGGTGGATAAGGGGAGGCGCGACGCCATCCTGACCGGCGGCATTCGCGCCATGGCATTCAGCGCATTTGGCCTCGAAGGCGCGCTTTCCGATCGTCGCCTCGGGCGACAATTGCGCGGGAAGTCGAACCTCGACGATTGGCGCGCCCTGTGCCGGCCCGTTCATCGACGTCGGGGCCGGGCGGGCAATTTCGTCCTCCGGCTGCATGAATTGCCAGATCGCCAAGCCAAACCCGGCAACAAGTGCGACTCCGACCAGATGCCCGCGTGTGTTCATGTACCCAGCTCCTACCTTACCTTTGATCGGCTCGTCACCGAGGCGCTCTCCGAGCAGACCGCGAAGCTTCCAGATCACGCGCCGATTCAGACCTTTACTACCGCCTCGCGACGGCCTTGCCACCTGACAAGCCCGTGTTTATTGTATCCGAATGTATCCTTGACCGCTGCGCGGTCGAGGCACCTATCGCCCGGATGGTGGAGCCGGACGGTGGGAAAACTGACCGGAGAACACGACACCGGCTTTTGGGCGGAATGGCCTCCTGCTCCGAGATGCTTGTCCCGCTCGCGCCTCGCTTGTAGCGGACGGAACGCTGGGCGGACTTGCAGGCAATCCACGGATCGAGGCTCTGCCGTGAACGGCGGACGCAACCAGTCCAGTTGGCGCCCGCCGCTGGAAAACCTCGCAAAGGGCTATTTTTCCAGTACCTTGCGGCGCCGGTCGAACTCTTCCTCGTCAATCTCGCCCGACGCGAAGCGGTCGCGCAGGATGTCGAGCGCATCGCGCTTTCCGCGGGTTCCGCCGCCCTGACTGCCGTTGAACCATTTCACCGCAAAAATGATCAGCGCGATGATAATGCCCCAGAATACAAGCATCATCGCGATGCCGCCGAACACGCCATGTCCGCCACCCCACATCATGTGACCATATCCTTCCTCCCAGTTTTCTCCGGGGCCCGCGGCGGTCAGTGTCGGCGCTGCAAAACCGACGATTGCCCAAAGTGCCGTTCGTCTCATTTCATGACTCCTTCTGCTTTGTCTCGTGATTGATGATTGCGTCCTCCGACAGCGGGATGAAGATCGAAGCCTTCAACCCGCCTTCGGCACGGTTTTCGAGTTTTATGTCGCCGCCGTGTCCACGCACGATTGCCCGCGCGATGGCAAGGCCCAGCCCGTGCCCCCCGGTTTCGAGCGAGCGAGACGCTTCCAGCCGATGAAACGGCGCGAAGACTTCCTTGAGTTCGTCCTCGGGGATTCCGGGGCCATGATCGGTGACCTCGATCACCAGATCGCCGCCAGCTCGCTGCCAGCCGACCGCCGCGCCGCCCCCGTAGCGGGTGGCATTCTCGACGAGGTTGCGAACGGCCCTGCGCAGGCCAAGGGGGCGAATGCGCACCGTCATCGGCGGGCCATGGGTCAGGTCGAACGGTGTGGCCTTTTCGGCTGCCAGTGTTTCGAGCCAGTCTGGCACGTCGACGACCTCCGAGTCTTCGCGCCCCACCAGCCCCTCAGCGAAGTTGAGCGTGGCCTCAGCCATCATCTGCATCTCGTCGATCGAGGCGATCAGGCTCTCGCGGGTCTCGGCGTCATCGACCAGTTCGGCATCGAAGCGCATCGCCGTGAGGGGAGATCGCAGGTCATGACTGACAGCAGCAAGAATACGGGTGCGATCTGCGACAAAGCGCGTGAGCCGTTCCTGCATGCGGTTGAACGCGCGTGTGAGGTCGCGCACCTCGTCGGGACCGGAGACCGGAAGCGACTTGCCGGCGTCACCGCGCCCCAGGTCCTCGGCGGCGCGCGACAGATCGCGCAGGGGGCCGGTCAAGCGGGTCATCACGAACCAGAACGCCGCGACAAGTATCAATGCGGCCGTCAGCCCGAAGGCGAGAAAGGACAACAGGGGCCATTGCAGCGGCGGCCGTTCAAACCGGGTGTCGACGTTCAGCCACTGGCCGCCGGAGAGCGCGATCGACAGGGTCAGCTCGACCGCCTGCATCCGGCCGCGCATCATTTCCTGATGCATCTCGGCCATCTGCGGAGACAGGTTCGGGATCGGATGGAGGGGGACGGCGGTTTCCGTGAGGTTGACGCGGATGTCACGACTGAAGCTGTCGCCCAGCAATGCGCGCACGCGCGTTTCGATATAGGCGGCATGGTGGTGATCAGGCGCGGTCACGCTTGGGGCAGTCGCAAGGTCAAATCGGACGAGCGGCGAATTTGCCGCCCGTACGATCGACGCGAAAAGATCGGGCGGCGCTTCTTCCAGCAGCCGCACGACATTGGCGGCGCGCCCGGCCGCTTCGAAGCCCAGGGCCGCACGGACGGCCAGACTGCGTTCGTCCGCAAAGAGCCACAGGTTCACCACTTGCGCGATGGTCAATGCTCCGAGGACGAGAAGCACAAGTTGCGCACGCAAGGTGCCGATCCGCAGCCGGGTCATGCGATCACCTCGACATCCGCATTCAGACTGTAGCCGTGGCTCCGCACGGTGGTGATGAGCACCGGGCGCAACGGGTCGGTCTCGATCTTGCGCCGCAGCCGACTGATCTGGTTGTCGATCGTGCGATCGAGCGGTCCCGCTGCGCGCCCCGCGGTGAGATCAAGAAGCTGCTCGCGGCTCAGGACCGTGCGCGGACGTGCCAGAAGGACCGTCAACAGTTTGAAATCCGCCGTCGTGAGTTGCACGCGATTGCCGTCTCGGTCGGTCAGGAGGTGCGCGTCGGTATCCAGCGTAAGGCCGCCGAACCGGAGGATGCGCCCGGAAATCGTTCCGGCCTCGCTCATCTCCCCGGGCGCGCGGCGCAGGACCGCCTTGATCCGGGCGAGAAGTTCGCGGGGGTTGAATGGTTTCGGCAGGTAGTCGTCCGCGCCAATCTCCAGCCCCACGATCCGGTCCTGATCCTGCCCGAGCGCCGTGAGCATGATGATCGGAAGCCGTTTCTCGGCCGAGAGGCGCTTGCAGATCGAAAGCCCGTCCTCACCCGGCATCATGACGTCAAGCACCATCAGGTCGAACTGACCTTTCGCAAGCTTCTCGTCCATGTCCCGGGCGTCCGCCGCCGCGGTTGCGCGCATGCCGTTTCGTTCCAGAAATCTCGTAACCGAGTCCCGTATCCGGCGGTGATCGTCGACGACGAGGATATGCGGCAAGCTGTTCATCCTTCTCATTTGGCAGGGTGGCGACGCCGGGTCAGTAATGCGATTGTAACGCTTTGTATCAGGAACCCGCGTTGCGACGAACAGATACAAAAACGGAAATGACGCGGCCTTGGCGTTCTTTATTGTTTTCCCATGTCAGTCAGGCGTTTCACACGAGAAAGGACACAGACATGAAAACCAAAGCGAAACTTGCGGTGGCTACCGCCGTTCTGATGGCGATGGGCGGAACCGCCCTGGCAGCAGGCAATCATGGGCAAAGTGGACAAGGCACCCCGGCTGCGCAAGGTCCCGGCGCCGGCAACCATGACATGATGCAGATGATGAGAATGCATGCGAAGATGATGGGCGGCGGCATGGGCATGATGACATCTGGTGGGCCCATGGGTGACATGGGCCAGGGCATGATGGGCGGCGGAGCGTCGATGATGGGCACGGGCCCGGAGCGGTTCGACGCCGATGGCGATGGCAGGGTGACATCGCAGGAGATGCATGAAGGGCTGCAGGCCCTGCTGGCGGAGTATGACGCCGATGGCGACGAAGCCCTGTCGCTCGCCGAATTCGAGACCCTCTACGGCGCACTCATCCGTGAAACCATGGTGGACCGTTTCCAATTCCTCGACGAGGATGGCGACGGCGCGGTGACGGTAGAAGAGGTCGTCAAGCCGGCTGACATGATGGAGCGAATGGAGACTATGCGCGACAGAATGATGCCTGGACGGAATGGCGGCATGCAGGGCGACGGCGACATGATGGGGACAGATGGCCAGGGTCGAATGGGCAACCACTGAACCCACCTTTCCGCTACCCCTTGCCCGGTTCCCCAACATGCGGGGCCGGGCCTCAACCATGAAAGGACAGACAAATTGGCATACACACATGACCGCCTGATGGCGGAGGCCGATATCGACGCCGCCGAGGCCCGCGTGCGCGCGGCGCTCACCGAGGCAGGCTTCGGCGTTCTGACCGAGATCGACGTCAAGGCCACGATGAAGAAGAAGATCGACAAGGACATGGAGGGTTACAAGATTCTCGGCGCCTGCAATCCGAAGATGGCCTGGGAAGCCATGGGCCTCGAGCCACGGATCGGCGCAATGTTGCCGTGCAATGTCATCCTGCGCTCCGTCGAGGGCGGCACCGAGGTGAGCGCCATCGACCCGGTGGCCTCGATGCAGGCGGTGGACAATGCTGAGCTGCACAAGGTGGCCGGCCACGTCCGCGACATGCTGATCCGCGCCGTTGATGCAGCTTGAAGGTGGCAACCGATGAAAACAGTTCCGGGTCGGCGCGTTTTTCTTCTTGGGCTGGCGGCATCGCCCTTCGCCCTCGCCGGGTCGCGGCTCCACGCGCAGGCTCGAACCATCTGGTCGGCCGACGAAGCCTATGACGCCCTTCTTGCAGACCGCGCCCGCGTGATCGACATTCGCTCGCGCGAGGAATGGCTGGAAACCGGCGTCGGCGCCGGAATCTGGCCGATCAGCATGCACGAGGACCGTTTCCCCGATCGCCTGTTCGCGGCGAAAGCGCTGGCCGGCTCCCGTGATGTTGGCCTGATCTGCGCGACTGGCGGTCGTTCGGCCGCCTTGCTCCGCGCGCTCCGCCAAGCTGGCTACGAGGGCTACGTAGACATTTCCGAGGGAATGCTGGGATCTCGCCGAGGCCCGGGCTGGCTTGCTGCAGGGCTGCCCGTTGTTCCGCGTGCCACGTCGCTTGCCTCACTGCCGGACGAGCTCAGCTGACATGTCCGACAAGAATGGCAATCCTGGGCCGGGTCTATCGTTCTTCGGCAAGATAGCTGTTTGGATCATGGGCGCCTTCGTTGTCCTGGGCATTGTTTCCTGGACTGCAGGCTGGTGGGCGATCGACATCGACCGGGCCACGGTCGAGGCCTGGATCGTGGCGACCGGACCGTGGGGTCCGCTCGCGGTGATCTCCCTGATGACGGTTGCGGTCGTTGCCAGCCCCATTCCAAGCGCGCCGATTGCGCTGGCCTCGGGGGCAGCCTACGGACATTATGCCGGCACCGTGTATGTCGCTTTGGGGGCCGAGACCGGCGCGCTTGTCGCGTTCCTCATTTCTCGTGGGCTGGGGCGCGGGCCCGTCGAGCGCCTTCTTGGCGACAAGGCCGATTACGGCCTGCTTGGCTCGCAGAACGCATTGACGCTCACGGTCTTCGCGAGCCGACTTCTGCCTTTCATCTCGTTCGACGCGATGAGTTATGCTGCGGGTCTCAGTCGACTCCACTTCTGGCGGTTTGCTCTGGCCACGATGGCCGGCATCCTGCCTGCAAGCTTCGTGCTTGCGCATTTCGGAAGCGTCGCGATGGAGGGCGCATTCGGCGGCACGGAATGGATTGTGTTCGGGCTGGGGCTGATAACGGGGCTTCCCATTTTGCTCCTTGCGCTGCGGCATCGTGCTGCTTCGGGAATGAAGGCGACGAATGAAAACGCAACGAAGGCCAAACGATCATGAGTTCCGAATACAAGAAGAACAGCCTCAGCTTGCCCGACGCCGTGGCGATGGGAACGGGTGTGATGATCGGCGCGGGTATCCTTGCCCTGACCGGGCAGATCGCCGAACTGGCGGGGTCGTGGTTTCCCCTCGCCTTCGTCGCAGGCGCGGTCGTGACTGCGTTCAGTGCCTACAGCTATATCAAGATGTCGAATGCCTGGCCGTCCGCCGGCGGGATCGGCATGATCCTGAAGAAAGCCTATGGGCCGACGACAGTTGCCGCTGGCGCGGCGCTTCTGATGGCCCTGTCGATGGTCATCAACGAAAGCCTCGTCGCCCGAACCTTTGCCACCTACCTCATGCGCGGTCTCGGGATGGAGCCGGATGGCTGGATGGTTCCAACGCTTGGCGTTGGCCTCATTGTCTTTGCATATCTCGTGAATGCCTCGGGCAACAGATCGGTGGGGCTCCTGTCACAGGTCATGGCGATCCTCAAGATCGGAGGCATCGCGCTCTTCGGGATCGCGGCGCTTTGGGCGGGGGGCATCTCTTTCGAGGCCACGGGCGAGACGGAAACGGGTGCCGGTGGATTCGTCGCATCGCTTGCGCTAGCAATCCTTGCCTTCAAGGGCTTCACGACGATCACCAATTCCGGCGGTGAGATCACCGACCCGCACCGCAACGTCGGGCGTGCCATTATCCTCTCCATTGCGATCTGCGTGGTGGTTTACCTGCTTGTGGCCGTCGCCGTGGGCTCCAGCCTGCCGCTAGACCGGATCGTGGCTGCGAAAGATTATGCGCTTGCCGAGGCGGCGGAACCCGCGCTTGGCCAAACCGGGTTCTACTTGACAGTGGCGCTGGCGCTGGTCGCGACGGCCTCGGGCGTGATCGCCAGCATCTTCGCAGTGTCGCGCATGCTCGCCATGCTCACCGACATGAAGATGATCCCTCACAGCCATTTCGGGATGCCGGGCACCATCCGCGATCATACCCTCGTCTACACGGTCGTGATTGCCGGTGCGCTGACCGTCTTCTTCGACCTCAGCCGGATCGCATCGCTTGGGGCGTTCTTCTACCTTGTGATGGATATCTTGATCCATTGGGGCGTCTGGCGGCACCTCAGGGAAGAGATCGGCGCGAAGGGCTGGATCCTTCTTGTGGCCATCGGGCTCGACGCCATCGTGCTCGGGGCCTTCACGGTGGGCAAATGGCAAAGTGACGCGACAATCGTTCTTATTGCCTTGTTCGGCATGGCCGCCGTCTTTGTCTTCGAGCATGTCTTTCTGCGGCTCCATCCACCAGCGGGCGACACCCATGATACACCGCACGAGAAGACCAGAGAAACCGAGTAAGCACCCCCTTGACCTTCCCATAACTGGAAGCTCCATATTGAGACTTGAGAGGAGACACCCAATGTCCGACCACGCTCATCATCACCATGGCGGCCCCACACCAGGCGCGAAGACCGCGACCGATCCGGTCTGCGGTATGCAGGTCGAGATGAGCGAGAGCGCGCGGTCACGCGCTTATGGCGGCGAGACCTACTGGTTCTGCTCCGAAGGCTGCGAGTCGAAGTTCGAGGCAGACCCTTACTTCTATGCATCCGGCAATGCCGAAAAGGCTGTCCAGAAAGACCAGCCCGGCACGCAATATACCTGCCCGATGCACCCGGATATCATCCGCGATGAACCGGGAAGCTGCCCGATCTGCGGCATGGCGCTGGAGCCGATGGTGCCCTCGGACGAGCCTAGCGAGGAGTTGGCGGACTTCACCCGCCGGATGTGGATCAGCGCGGCGGCGGCTGTGCCGCTGATGGTGATCACCATGGGCGAACTTGTCGGGCTCGACGTGCGTGGCTGGATGGGTCACCAACTGTCGGTCTATACGGAATTTGTCCTTGCCACGCCCATCGTCCTATGGGCGGCGCTACCATTCTTTCGGCGCGGGCTCGACTCGTTCAGGAACTTGTCTCCCAACATGTGGACGCTGATCTCACTCGGTGTCGGCGCGGCTTATGTCTATTCGCTGGTCGCCACCTTCGCGCCAGAAGTGTTCCCCGAGCAATACCGTATGGGCGACGTGGTCGGCACCTATTACGAGGCGGCGGTCGTCATTATTACGCTGGTCTTCGTCGGCCAGGTTCTGGAACTGCGCGCGCGAGAGCGAACCGGCGACGCGATCCGCGCACTCCTGGACCTCGCGCCCAAGACCGCCCGACGCATCCTGGAGGATGGTACGGAATACGACGCGCCGTTGGAGAACATCGTGGAAGGCGACCTCTTGCGCGTACGTCCGGGCGACAGCGTACCGATAGATGGCGAGGTGATCGAGGGGCGCACGTCGGTCGACGAGAGCATGATCACCGGCGAGCCTGTGCCCGTGGAAAAAACAGAAGGCGACCGCGTGACCGGTGGCACGATCAACAAGAACGGCACGCTGGCAATCCGCGCGACGCAGGTCGGTGCCGACACTGTTCTGGCCCAGATCGTCGAGATGGTGGCAGGCGCACGGCGATCTCGCGCGCCGATCCAGGGGTTGGCCGACCGGGTCTCGTCGATTTTCGTACCGACGGTCGTCGCGGTGGCGATCGCTGCGTTTTTCGCTTGGCTTGCCTTCGGTCCCGACCCGGCGTTGGCCTTTGCAATCGCTTCAGCCGTCTCTGTCCTGATCATCGCCTGTCCCTGTGCCCTCGGACTCGCAACGCCGATCTCGATCACGACCGCCGCAGGGCGCGGCGCACAGGCGGGCGTGCTGATCAAGGACGCCGAGGCGCTGGAGCGCATGGCCCGCGTCGATACCGTGATCGTAGATAAGACCGGCACGCTGACAGAGGGCAAGCCGACCCTCACCGATGTCGTGGCACTACAGGGCGACGAGGCGGAGGTGCTGGGCCTTGCCGCCGCGATGGAGCGCGGCTCCGAGCATCCCCTAGCCGAGGCGATTGTCGCGGGTGCGCGAGATCGGGGCCTGTCGCTCGGCAGCGCCGCAAATTTCGAAGCGGTAACGGGCAAGGGCGTTCACGGCACCGTCGATGGACGTCGCGTGGCGCTCGGCAACTCTGCGATGATGCAAGATCTCGGACTCGAGACCAAGGACATCGAAGCGCGGGCAGACACGCTTCGTGCGGATGGCAAGACGGCTATGTTCGTTGCCGTCGACGGCACGCTTGCCGGAATCGTCGCCGTGGCTGACCCGATCAAGGAGACCACCGAAAGTGCGATCCGCGATCTGCATGCGCTCGGACTGACCATCATCATGGCGACTGGCGACAACCAGCGCACGGCCGAGGCCGTTGCGCGGCGACTGGGCATCGACGAGGTGCGCGCCGGCGTTCTGCCCGAGGACAAGCAGAAGCTGGTCGAGGAGCTGCACGCGAAGGGCGCGTCGGTGGCGATGGCTGGCGACGGCGTGAACGATGCCCCGGCGCTGGCGGCGGCGGATGTGGGCATCGCCATGAGCACGGGCGCCGACGTCGCCGTGGAAAGCGCCGGCATCACGCTGATGCGCGGCGACCTGGTGGGCCTGGTGCGGGCGCGCAAACTGGCCGTGGCGACGCTGCGCAACATCCGCCAGAACCTGTTCTTCGCCTTCGCCTATAACGCGGCCGGCGTGCCGATCGCGGCGGGCATCCTCTATCCGGTCGTGGGGCTGCTGCTGTCACCGATGATTGCGGCGGCAGCGATGAGCCTGTCGTCGGTCTCCGTCATCTCGAACGCGCTGCGGCTGCGGCGGGTAAAGCTCTGAGCGAAAGGAGGCCACCATAGTTAGTTCACATCGCGGGCATATGCCGTCGAGTGGGCGCGCAAGCGCACAGGAAGTTTTAAAGACAGCGCCGAGATTATCGACATTACCACCACTATTCATGTCCACTTCGGATACATCGCGTTCAAGCAAGTCAGCTGACTCGGGGAGCTGCCATTCCCGCATCACGCCACTCATGGCCAAAATCTGCCCTCCGTTCCAAATGCTGCAAGCGCGACGGTCGGTGAAACCGCGTCCGCTTTGGGGCTGACTGCCGTCATCTGACAATTTTTATAGGCCTTTCGAAGCACGGCACAGTCCGCAGCTGCGCACCCACTGACCTACCCTTTCAATGGCTGTTCGTTCTGGCCCACCGCGCCAGATGGCGGCGGCTCCCGCGCGGACAGCGCCGGTCCGGTTTGAGGTCGGGCTCGCTCCGGCCTCAAACCGGACAATTTTTCAGCCTTCCGGATGCCCAAAGTAAAACCCCCGCCACGGTTGGCGGGGGCTGCAGATGATCAAGGCGTGATCCCGGGTTTGAGGTTTCCGTCCGGGTCCAGCCATCGGCGCGCTTCGGCACAGTCAAGGCAGATGCAGGTGCCAGTGCCGGCCACAACTACGGGGGCCAGGAAGATCACCGGGTTTGACGTGCCGCATTTGCGGCACGTCATCGGGGGCAGGATTGCCGGGGCCGTCATGCGGCGGCCTCATCGCGGCGGTCGGCGGCGTCCATCAGGAAATCGGCCGCCTTCTGGGCCTCGGACGCGGCGCGGAAGATCGCGCGCTTGTCATCTTTCAAGGCCTGAAGCCAGCTTTCCACATAGGCCGCGCTCTGATCGAATTCCGGCTCGATTCCGAGCTGTGCGCCAAGGAAACAGGCGCCGATCTCGGCCACCAGTTCCTCGAAGGCATAGGCCTCGCGGTTGGCGAATTTCTTGATCCGGTCAAGGCGTTTCTCGCTGCCAGTCCAATGGATTGATTCATGGGCAAGGGTCGCAAAATACCCCTTCGCGTCGTGGAACGTCGCTACGGGCGGCATATGGATGTGATCCTTTGCCGGGCTGTAATAGGCGCGCGGCTCGTCGGTGGTCACGATCTCCGCGCCGGTGCGGGCGAAAAACTCCTCCAGTTCCGGGTCGGCCTCGGTGCCAAGGTCGCGGGCCGGTTCGGGCTGGATATAGTATTCCTCTGACAAACCCTCGATCTGATCGGCGTTGAACACGCGGTAGGCGCGGGCATAGGGGATCTCCTCCTCCATGCCGGCCTCGTTCTCGCGCTTGAACGTGCCGTATTTGACGACCGTGGCGGATTTCTCGCCCTTGCGAACCTGCGCGCCAAGTTCCTGCGCCTGCTTGTAGGTCATCCAGCGGCTCGACAGGTAGCCCTGCTTTGCCGCCATTACCCAAAGCATCAGAACGTTGATGCCGCGATATTCCTCGCCATTGTGCCGGGTGGGAAAGGCAATGCCGGACGTGCTGCCGGTCCACGGCTTGCGCCATGGCGGCGTGCCAGCCTCGATTTCAGCGATGATCGTGTCGGTGACATGGGTGTAA
>QVMW01000029.1:0-138 GCA_003417655.1 Rhodobacteraceae bacterium 63075 | reverse complement strand
CCGAATACGCATGTATTGGGCGGAACAGAGTGGGAGAGGGCGAAGCCCGACCCACGGCCCTGAACGGGGCTGTCAACCAGCCACATTTGCGAAGAAAATGTCTGCCCCAAAAACCGGCGCCAATTTGCGCCGCGAGGA
>QVMW01000024.1 GCA_003417655.1 Rhodobacteraceae bacterium 63075 | reverse complement strand
ATCATCGACAGCGCGGCCTGGGTCGCCTTTTCGCGGCGCGGAAAAGCTCTCAACCTGTCCCATTCCATGGGCTCTGTGCGTTTCGATGCGTCCGACGAGACCCGCAGACAGATCGAGCGTGATGCACGAACCGAGCGTTTCGATCCCAACCTCTTCTCCGAAAGGGACAGCGCCCTCGCCCGCATCCGCGCGCTGCCCAGCAAGCGGCGCGCTCGGGTCAGGCATGATCCGACCTACAGCAGCTCCGATTTCGTGCGTCGCATCTCCTTTGACGCGGACGGCCCGATCATGGATGTCGACTTCTCCCACTTCACTTTCAATCATTCCCGGGATGTCGACGATTTCTATGACTACATCGAGGAACGTATCATCGAGAGTGACAGGAAGTGGTTTTTCCTCGTCAACATGGAAGGTTGCCAGATCCTGCCGGCAGCCTGGGTGCGCTATGCCCATCGCGGCAAGGAGCTCAACAAGGCAGCCTCCCTTGGGTCGGTCCGCTACGCGCCCGGGTCCGAAACCGAGGACGACATCCGCCTTCGCGCCGAGAGCCAGGGCTTCGAGCCGAATATCCGCAACACGCGCGGCGAGGCCCTTGAGCGCATCGCTGAGATGAAAGCCGAGCTTCTGGCCGAGATCGGCTAGATAAGCCGCGCCCATCCGGGTTGCCGCATTCGGCCCCGTGGGTGATGTCGCACATTGCAATTGCATCAGCTCAGCCAGCGCTTTCTGCGGCGATAGGAGCGCACGTCGCGGAAGCTCTTTCGGCCTTCATCCGACATGCCGAGATAGAATTCCTTTACGTCCGGGTTCTCGCGAAGCTCGGCAGCCGGTCCGTCCATCACGACGCGACCGGATTCCAGAATGTAGCCGTAATGCGCATAGCGCAGCGCCACGTTGGTGTTCTGCTCGGCGAGAAGGAAGGTATAGCCCTCGTTCTCGTTGAGCGATTTCACGATCTGGAAGATCTGCTCCACGAGCTGTGGCGCGAGGCCCATCGAAGGCTCGTCCAGCAAGATCGTTTCAGGTTTGCTGAGAAGCGCACGACCGATGGCAACCATCTGCTGCTCACCGCCTGACGTATATCCCGCCTGGCTCCTGCGGCGCTCCTTCAGACGCGGGAAATAGTCGTAGACCATCTCGAGATCAGCATCTATCGCGCCCTTGCCATCATCGCGTGTGTAAGCCCCCGTGAGGAGGTTTTCCTCAACCGTGAGGTGCTCGAAGCAATGCCGCCCTTCCATGACCTGAACGACCCCCCGTTTGACGAGATCGGCGGGGTCAAGGTCCTGAACGGATTCACCTCTGTAGCGCACATTGCCCTTCGTCACTTCGCCGCGCTCGGAATGCAGCAAGTTCGAGATAGCTTTCAGCGTGGTCGTCTTCCCGGCCCCGTTGCCGCCGAGAAGCGCGGTGATCCCGCCCTTGGGAACGTTCAACGAGACACCTTTGAGCACGAGGATCACGTGATTGTAGATCACCTCGATATTGTTGACCTCGAGAACGGCTTCTTTTGTTTCTCCGGCGTCCAGCATGTCAGGGCTCGCTTTTCAAGAATTCTCTGGAATGGGTGGTTGCCCGCAGCATCTGCGGGCAACCGTTTCGCTTAGTTGCAGCGCATCTCGACGCCAGCTTCCTCGGCATAGGCCTCGGAGTCGGCTTTGATCAGCGGCTGAATCACTTCCTTATCCGATTCCATGAAGTCCGTGATGAGGCTCCACTCGCCTGCCGAAGCGTCCCACTGCGTGATGCCGCCGAGGCCGGGGCCACCGTGGTTCTCGCAGGAGACACTGAAGCTCGGCCCGAAGTTCGGCATACCCAGTTCGGTCATCAGCTCCTCTGTCACTTCGAGAGCTTCCATCCCGTCACGCATCATCGCGGGCGTGATGTCGGCCGTATCGTGCATCTCCTGTGCCGTCTTCGCAGCTTCCGCCGCAAGCATGGCCGCGTAGAGACCACGGTTATAAAGCACTTTGCCGATCTGGTCGCCAGCGCCCGCCGCAAGGCCCTTGTCGACGACATGCTCCTGGATGTCTTCGAAGATCGGGAAGTCCGAACCGACATTGTGGAAGGTGATGGCCTTGTAGCCGTCCGCCGCGTCACCCGCAGGTGTGACATCATGCTCAGCGCCTGACCACCAGATGCCGATGAAGTTCTCCATCGGGAAACGGATGTTGGCTGCTTCCTGAATGGCCACCTGGTTCATGACGCCCCAGCCATACATGATGACGTAGTCAGGCTGGTTCCGGCGGATCTGGAGCCATTGCGACTTCTGTTCCTGACCGGGGTGGTCGACAGGCAGGAGGCTCAGCTCATAGCCGTGTTTTTCCGAAAGCTCTTCAAGCGTGCGGATCGGCTCCTTGCCATAGGCGGAGTTGTGATAGACAAGCGCGACTGACTTTCCGCTGAGATCGCCGTCGTTGATGTCGAGCAGGTGATTGATCCCGACCGACGCACCGTTCCAGTAGTTGGCCGGGTAGTTGAAGACATGGCTGAACACCTCGCCGTTCGCGGCCGAAGTCCGGCCATAACCCATCGTGTGGAGCGGGATACCGTCCGCCGTCACCTTCGGGATCAGCTGGTAGGTGATGCCTGTCGAGAGCGGCTGATACACGAGCGAGCCTTCGCCCTTCGTGGATTCATAACATTCGACGCCCTTCTCGGTGTTGTATCCTGTCTCGCATTCCGGCACGCGCACGGGCACGCCACCGATGCCGCCGTCACGCTCGTTGAGCAGCGTGAAATAGTCGGCGTAGCCATCTGCAAACGGGATACCGCCTGCGGCGTATGGGCCCGTGCGGTAGCTGAGCGATGGGAACACGAGGTCCGCCATCACGGGGCCTGCTGCCATCACGGCAGCCACGGCCATAGTTGCCAATCTTGTCTTCATCGGTTTCTCCTCCCTTGGTTTTATCCGATGTGGCGTGAGGCCCGAAGGCCCCAGCCGTCTTCATTGGGCCTTTCCTCAGTGGGGGAATGGCCACAATCTCAGTTTCTCCTTCGACACGCGCCACAGTTGGGCAAGCCCGTGCGGCTCGGCGACGAGGAAGATGATGATCAATGCACCCACGATAACGAATTGCAGGTGTGCGACAATATCCGTCGGCCAGCCCATGCCGCCGATCGTCAGCGCGTAGATGATGAAGGTGGCGATGGATGCCCCGAGCCAGTAGAGCGCCGACGTTGAGATGATCGAGCGGCTGCGCACTGCGCTGACAAGGAACATGATTGCCGAGATCGCAAAGAGCGCGAGAAACAGCCAGCCGAATACATTGGCGACCGGTGAAATGCTCTGGGCCTGGTCGGCCAGCATCAGTTTCAGCAGCACTGGCAGCAAGACAAGGAATGCCGCGCCCGCAAAAGAGCCGAAGATGGAGCCGAGCCCGCCGATGATGACCATGAAGAGCACGATAAAGGACTTCTGGATGCCGAAGGCCTCGCCCACTTCGACCGCTCCGAGATAGACCGCGAAGAAGAGCGCGCCTGCGATCCCCACGTAGAACGAGCTGACGGCGAAGGCGCTGAGCTTGGCGCGCAGCGGGTTCACCCCGATGATCTCGGCAGCGATGTCCATATCGCGGATCGCCATCCACTTGCG
Organism: Rhodobacteraceae bacterium 63075; assembly: GCA_003417655.1. GTDB lineage: Bacteria > Pseudomonadota > Alphaproteobacteria > Rhodobacterales > Rhodobacteraceae > Lentibacter. The sequence continues at coordinate 32,906 of QVMW01000024.1, read as the reverse complement.
CCCGACGCTTCCACGCGTGAGGTTTCGGGCGACGAGGGCGGTAAGCGTGGCGAATACGAGGCAGAACAGGTATGTCGCCCAGGCTTCCGTGCTCGGTCCCGTTATGGCAACGCCAAAGATCTCGCGTTCGGGGGCGTTGATCTGGCCCGAGGCCGAATAGTTGTAGGCCCAGCTCCACTTGTTGAAGAGCCAGACGAGGAAGAACTGCGCCGCGAGCGTGGCAACGGCCAGGTAGAAGCCCTTGATGCGCAGGCTCGGCAGGCCGAAGAGCAGGCCGACAAACGCCGTGACGAAGCCCGCCAGGATGACGGAGAAGAAGATGTTGATCGGCGGCAGCGCGTATTGCACCCCGCCGATCCAGATATCCATGCCGGTCATGAACTTGTAGCAGGCATAGGCCCCCACGGCCATGAAGCCACCCGTGCCGAGCGAAACCTGCCCGCAATAGCCCACGAGGATGTTCAGGCCGATTGCCGCGATCGAATAGATCAGGAACGGCAGAAAGATCGCGTTGACCCAGTAGTCGTTGACCAGCAGCGGCACGATGGCGAAGGCCACGAACAGCACGAAATAATAGCGGTAGCGGTCGAACTTGATCGGGAAGGTCTGCCCGTCATCGACATAGGATGTCTTGAAATCACCGGCCTCACGATAGAACATCAGGCTGTCTCCCCATTTTCTTCTTCATTGCTAGGCAGGGCCCGGTTGGGCCGCTTGGCGTAGCCTGTTTCTTCTGCATGTTTCACGAGCTGGAAATAAGCCCAGAGCCCTATTGCCGCGCCCAGCGCCGCGAGGATCGCAGCCGTCGTCATCTGCGCGGCATTCGTCGTCTCCGATGTCAGGGCGAGGTAGCCAAAGGCCCAGAACCCCGACCAGGCGATGACGTTGATGATGGCGATGAGCTTGCTCACGGCTATACCCTCTCGATGATCTTCTCGCCGAAGAGGCCCTGGGGGCGGAAGACGAGGAAGATGAGGGCCAGCACGTAGGCAAACCAGTTTTCCGTGGCGCCGCCGACCATGGGGCCGACAATGAACTCGAAGAGCTTCTCACCCACGCCGATGATCAAACCGCCGACAATCGCCCCGGGAATGGAGGTGAAGCCGCCGAGCATGAGCACGGGCAAGGCCTTGAGCGCAATGAGCGACAGCGAGAACTGGACGCCCGATTTCGTGCCCCACATGATCCCGGCGACGAGCGCGACGAAGCCCGCCAGCGACCAGACCATGACCCAGATGAAGTTGAGGTTGATACCCACCGAGAGCGCCGCCTGGTGGTCGTCGGCCACCGCGCGCATGGCGCGCCCCTGCTTTGTGTATTGGCTGAAGATCACCAGCGCGATCACCAGCAGCGCGGCAACGACCGTCGCGACGATATCGAGATTGTCGATGAAGAACCCGTAGCCGAAGATTCCGAATGTCGTCTCGTCGATCCATGTGTTGATGCCCTGGGGCAGCCCGACATCGAGTTTCTTGATCTCGGAGCCCCACATCAGGTCGCTGAACCCTTCGAGGAAATAGGCAAGACCGATCGTCGCCATGAAGAGGATGATCGGCTCCTGCCCGACAAGATGTCGGAAGATGAACCTCTGCACGAACCAGGCCAGTAGGATCATCACCACAGCGGTAAGCAATATTCCCACGATGCCGGGCAGATGCCAGCCGAAGTAGTGCACGTCCGTGCCAAAAATCGCGTTGATGAGATGGCTGAAAGGAACCTGACCTTTCATGACCCCGACGAGTGTCGCGGCCGCGAACAGCGCCATGACACCCTGCGAATAGTTGAAGATGCCGGAGGCCTTGTAGATGAGCACGAAGCCCAGGGCCACGAGCGCGTAGAGCACACCGGCCATCAGCCCGTTTAGGAAGACTTCGATGCCGAAGATAAACTGGTCAGACATGGCTCGGGTCTCCTGTGGTCATGCGGGGGCCAAAATTCTTCGAAGAATTTTGACAAGAATTTTCGAAAATTCTTGCAGCTCCAGGCTGCATAGGATGCGGAAAATCAGTCATGGCTCACCCCCAGGTAGGCATCGATCACGGCCTGGTTGCCGCGCACCTCGTCGGGCGTGCCATCGCCGATCTTCTTGCCGTAATCCATCACGACGACACGGTCCGAGAGGTCCATCACCACGCCCATATCATGCTCGATGAGCGCGATCGTCGTGCCGAACTCGTCATTCACGTCGAGGATGAAGCGCGACATGTCTTCCTTCTCCTCCACGTTCATCCCCGCCATCGGCTCATCGAGCAGAAGCAGGCTCGGCTCCACAGCCAGCGCGCGGGCCAGTTCAACGCGCTTCTTAAGACCGTAAGGCAGGCGCGACACGGGCGTCTTGCGGATGTGCTGGATCTCCAGGAAGTCGATGACCTTCTCGACCTTTTCGCGGTTGGCGACCTCCTCGGCCTCGGCCTTTCCCTTCCAGATCGACTGCGCCAGAAGCCCCGTCTTCATGTGGTTGAGACGGCCAGTCATCACGTTGTCGAGAACAGACATGCCCTCGAAGAGCGCGATGTTCTGGAAGGTCCGGGCAATACCCTGCTGGGCCACCTCATAGGGCTTCATCTGCGGGCGCCGCGCGCCCTTGTACCAGACCTCGCCTTCCTGCGGAATGTAGAACCCCGAGATGACGTTCAGCATCGAGGACTTGCCCGCGCCGTTCGGTCCGATGATCGCGCGGATCTCGCCCTCGCGGATGTTGAAGCTGATATCGGTGATCGCCTTCACCCCACCGAAGCGCAGCGAGATGTCCTTCATCTCCATCAGGACGCCGCCGATCTTGCGGCCGTCTTCCGTGACGTAGCCCTCTGTGCTCATGTCATTCATTCCGCAGCCACCTTCTGAGCCTTGACAGGCTGGACCTGCGCGTCGCGGATCTGGAGCGTCGCGCTGATCGAGCCCTTGCGCCCGTCTTCATATGTCACTTCCGTCTCGGTGTAGATTTCATCCTTGCCGTCATACATGGCGTCGATGATCTCCTTGAACTTGTCGGCCACGATCACGCGGCGGACCTTGCGGGTCCGGGTCATCTCGCCGTCATCGGCGTCGAGTTCCTTGTGCAGGATCACGAAGCGATGGACCTGACAGCCCGAGAGCATCTCGTCTTCGGCAACGCTCTTGTTCACCTCCTCGACATGGTTCTGGATCGTCTCCAGCACGCGCGGATGCTGGGCCAGCTCCTGGTAGGAGGCATAGCCGATATTGTTGCGCTCGGCCCAGTTGCCGACGGCGCTGAGGTCGATGTTGATGAAGGCCACGCAGCGGTCCTTCCCGTTGCCGAAGAGCACGACCTCGAGAATGTCGGGATAGAACTTGAGCTTGTTCTCCACGTATTTGGGCGCGAACATGGCCCCGTCGGCCATCGTGCCGACGTCCTTGGCGCGGTCGATGATGCGCAGATGGCCCGTGTCCGGCTCGAAGAAGCCGGCATCACCGGTATCGACCCAGCCTTCCGCGTCCTTCGTGTCGGCCGTGCTTTCGGGGTTCTTGTAATATTCGACGAAGGTGCCGGGGCTGCGATAGAAGATGCGGCCGTCATCGTTGATCCTGATCTCCACGTCAGGCGCGGGAACGCCCACCGTATCGGCCCGCACTTCCCCGTCGGGCTGCACCGTGACGAAGACGGTGGCCTCCGTCTGACCGTAGAGCTGCTTGAGGTTGATCCCCAGAGAGCGATAGAAATCGAAGATCTCCGGCCCGATCGCCTCGCCCGCCGTGTAGCCGACGCGCACCTTGCTGAAGCCCAGCGTGTTCTTGAGCGGGCCATAGATGAACAGCTCGCCCAGCTTGTATTTCAGGCGGTCCCAGGTGCTGACCTGCTTGCCATCGAGGATCGCCGGGCCGACCTTCCGGGCATGCGCCATGAAATAGTCGAAGAGTTTCTTCTTGAAGGGGCTGGCGTCCTCCATGCGGATCATCACGTTGGTGAGCTGCGTCTCGAAGATCCGCGGCGGCGCGAAGTAGTAGCTAGGCCCGATCTCGCGCAAGTCGGTCATCATCGTGTCGGGGCTTTCGGGACAATTCACGCAGAAGCCCGTCCAGTAAGCCTGCCCGATCGAAAAGATGAAATCGCCCACCCAGGCCATCGGCAGGTAGGCCAGCACTTCGTCACCCGCGTTCAGATCGTCAAACTCACAGGCGTTCTTCGCGCTCTGGATGACATTGCGGTTCGACAAGACAACGCCCTTGGGCTTGCCGGTCGTGCCCGAGGTATAGAGCATCACGCAGGTGCTGTCATAGGTCAGCTTCTCGCGGCGCGCCTTGAGGTCTTCGATCCATTCATAATAGGCCGCGCGCCCCTGCTCCTGGATGTCGGAGAAGCGGTGCAGGGCGTGGTGGTCATATTTGCGCAGGCCGCGCGGATCGACATAGATCATGTGCTCGAGCTGGTGAAGCTGGTCCTGAATCTCGATCAGCTTGTCGACCTGCTCCTGGTCCTCGACCACGGCATAGCGCGCGCCGCAATGCTCCAGAACATAGGCCATCTCCTCGGCGGCGCTGTCCTGGTAGACAGGCACTGGTACGGCTCCGGCGGACTGCGCGGCGACCATGGCCCAATAGAAATGTGGACGGTTGCGCCCCACGATGGCAACGAAGTCGCCTTCCTTGATCCCGAGGTTGATCAGCCCGAGCGCGAAGGCCTCGATCTCTTTCTCGGCTTCAGACCAGGTCCAGCTCTGCCAGATCCCGAATTCCTTCTCGCGATAGGCGGCCTTGTCTGCGAACTCGCGCGCATTTCGCTGCAACAGCGCCGGAACGGACGCAAGCCCTCCGGTCGCCTCTGACGACTGTGCCAATTGTAGTCCTCCCTTTAACCCTTTCGGGCCATCAGCTCCCCGGGCCATGATTCTCCCACCTCAGGGTGCGCGACTGAGCCTTGGTGTCAATTTTTTCCTGAACATTTCGCGATTCTTGCGAATTGTAACAGGTCGCTCTTGCCGCTTTGCTCCGCGCTCGCGGGGTGCTAGCACAAATGCGGAGGAGCCTTGATGCCAACGACAGAAGCCGACACACAGGCCATGACCATGGCCGGCCTGAACCTTATCCAACAGGCCCTTTCGATCTATGACAGTGATTTGAGGCTGGTCGTGTGGAACGAACGGTTCCGCTCGATGTTCGACCTGCCCGATCATCTCGTGGAGCGTGGGGCCCCTTTTGATGAAACCATCCGGTTCCTGGTGAAGCGCGGCGAATACGGCGATGTGGATGACGTCGAAGGCTTCGTGAAGGAGCGGGTCGATCTGGCCCTCGCCTTCGAGCCGCATTACATCGAGCGGCAGATGGCAAACGGGCGCTGGATCTCGGTCGAGGGCTCTCCCTTGCCACAGGGCGGCTGGGTCGCGGTCTATACGGACATCACGAGCGTCAAGCGCCAGGAGGAGCTGTTGCGCACCCGCTCGGAGGCGCTCTCGGGGCAGCTTCTCAGCCGTGCCGAGGAGCTGGCAACGACAAACCGCAAGCTCGAATCAACCGTCATCGCGCTCGAGGAGGCCAAGCGCCAGCTCACCGAGATCGAGGCGCGCACCCGGCTGACGACAGAAATGATGCCCGCCCATATCGCCCATGTCGGCCCCGACAGGCGCTACACCTATTCCAACCGCAGGCTCAGCGCCGTGATGCCCGGCAGCCTCCCCGATCCGGTCGGCATCCACGCCGCGGATGTTCTCGGCGTGCAGCCCTGGAGCGCGATCGCGCCGCATCTTGACCGCGCCTTCGCCGGGCAGTCATCGGTCTTCGAGTTCACCCACGAGCCGAGCTCGCGGCGCATCCGCGTCGCCCTCACACCCGATCAGAGCGCCGGCGGCGTCTATATCCTTTCGATGGACATCACCGAGGAGACACAGGCGCGCACCGCGCTTCAGCAGACCCGGCGGCGCGAGCTGGCGGCGCAGATGGTTTCGGGCCTTGCGCATGATTTTTCGAATCTGCTGACCATCGTGCTCGGCGCGCAAAGCAAACTGAACACGATGACTCTGCCGTCCGAGGCTGAAGGATTGGTTAACGCAACGCTCACGGCCGCCCGCCGGGGCGGCGAGCTGCTCAATCGTATCGCCGATATGACCGGGCAGCGTGCCCCCCATCCCGGCCCGACATCTCCGGCCAGGTTCCTCGCCGATCTCGAACCCCTCGCCCGCAGCACGCTTCCCCCGGGAATAAGCCTCGAGATCGACAACCAGTTGCCGGACAGCCCGCTCCTGCTCGACGCCGGAAGGCTGCAAGACGCGCTTCTCAACCTGGTCCTCAATGCGCGTGATGCCTGCGGGCAAAGCGGCAGGATAAAGCTCACGGCGCGCAGCGTGCAGGACACCTGGTGCGAGTTCGAGGTCAGCGACACAGGCGGCGGCTTTACCGACAGCGCGCTGACACATGCGCTCGATCCGTTCTTCACCACCAAGGGCGACGACGGATCAGGGCTTGGCCTGGCCATGGTCTACGATACCGTGAAGCTTTCGGGCGGGCGCGTGCGGGTCGCGAACAAGGACGGCGGCGCACGGGTGACGCTGCGCCTGCCGCTCAAGAAAGTACCGCATATCGAAGCCTCCGGGCTGGCCCTTCTGGTCGAGGACAACGAGTTGATCCGCACACATGTGCGCGAGATGCTGATCGAGCTGGGTCACAGTGTCGTCGAAGCCAGCAGCGCCGAGGAAGCGATGAGCCTGGCCGAGGACATACCCGATATTTCGGTGATCCTCTCGGACGTCTCCCTGGAAGGCGAGGCGACCGGTGTCGACCTCGTCGGCGCCCTTGGCGAGGCGCGGCCACACTGCTTTCTCATGACCTCCCTGCCCGAGACCGATCCGCTCTTCCGCCGCGCCGTGGAGCGCGCGCCCGTGTTGCGCAAGCCCTTTGAGAAAAGCGTTCTGGCCGGCTACCTCGGCAAGGAGGACACGCGATGAACAGCCCCCTTGTTACAATCCTCGACGATGAACGCACGATCCGTAACATGCTGACGGAGGCGCTCGAGGAGGCCGGGTTCCAGACCATGGCCTTCGCCCGCGCGACCGAGTTCGAAGCGGCGCTCAAGACGGCCTCGCCCGATGTCTGCCTGGTCGATCTTTCCCTGCCCGACAAGGACGGGCTGACCCTCGTTCACAGGCTCGCCCTGGAGCAGGGGGCAAGCGTCATAATCATCTCCGGAAGAGCGCAGGTTCAGGACCGTGTGACAGGGCTGGAGCTGGGGGCGGATGACTATATCATCAAGCCCTTCGAGCCTGCCGAGGTTGTGGCGCGGGTGCGGGCGCGGCTGCGCAAGGCGGTGCAGGAATCGAGCGCCGGACAGACGGCCACGTTCAACGGCTGGACCGCCTTGTTCGACCGCTACATCCTTGTCGATGAAGCGGGTGAGGAGACCAGCTTTTCCCATGCCGAGGGCGAAGTGCTCCGCCTCTTCCTCGAACGCCCCAAGCGTCTGATTTCGCGTGCAAATATGCAAGAGGCGCTCGGCGGTGCGGCAGGCGAGAGCTTCGACCGGGCGATGGATGTGCGCATCTCCCGGCTGCGCACGAAACTGGGTGAAGACCCCAAGAATCCAAGGCTCATCAAGACGATCTACGGGGCCGGCTACATCTTCCTCGGGGATGTCTCCTGGAGCTAGGTTAACGCGCCTTCTCGGGCTGCAAACCGGGGGGTGACATCCTGTACACCCCACTAGTGCACCCCCCTGTGCACCCCCGTGTCAGACGTTTTTGCAAAACCGGCACCGTAAACAGGGCGTGCGCCTGCAAATCCTGCAAACCGGCTGGCAGGCCCGTCGCCGCATCATCGGTGCCGGAGCGCGAGGGCACGGGACCGGGGCGCAGGGTCAGGCAGGCTTTCGGGCGGGCACAGGTTCCGGTCCAGCACCTCGGCGATCGGCTTGGGGATGGGCACGGCATGCGGCGCGGGGGCCTGCTTGACATGCAGCTCCATGACCTCACTCGCTGCGACGGCCACCAGCCCCTCATACATGAGCTGATGCAGGTGGAATTTCTTCTCGTCGAAAGCCAGCAGGCGGGTCTGCACGCAGACGCCCGCGGCCTCCTTCACCTCGCGCAGGAAAAACTTGTGATCCTCCAGCAGATAGATCGTGCAGCCGGTCCGTGCACGGTAGGCGGCATCGAACCCCACCGCATCCTGGAAGGCATCGACGGCATGGCTGAAGATCAGGCCATAATAGGCGTCCTGCATGTGGCCGTTATAGTCGATCCAGTCTGAAAGGACCGTCGACTCATAGGTAAAGACCGTCATCGCTCCAGCCCGTAGAAAGCCGCAGCCGTGTCACGGAAAACCCGGCCCTGCGCGGTTTCGGGGATGAGCGCGCGGTAGGCGCCCGCCAGCGTGGCATAGTCGGAAGTGAGCTTGTCGACCGGGAAGTTCGAGCCGAACATCACGCGATCCGCGCCGAACTGGCCGAGCACCTCCGCCACGATCGGCCGGATGCTCTCCCCCGTCCAGCCATTCTCGAACATGCCGAGGCCGGAGAGCTTGCAGGTGACCTGCGGCAGGGCCGAAAGGGCGCGCAGCTTGTCGGCCCAGTCGGTGATCCCGCGCGCGCTGCGGTCATGCGGTGAGCCGGCGTGACAGAGGGCGATGCGGGTGTCCGGCGCTTGCTCGAGAACACGCGCGGTCTTCTCCATCAGCTCGGGGATGAGTTGCAGATCGAAGCTCAGCCCGCGCTGGCCCGCCTCGCGCAGGCCTTCGGCGAAGGCCGGATCATCCAGCAGCGCATTGGTGCCGGAGGCGGCGTCCTCGCCCGGCGCGCGGCCGATGATCTGGCGGACGCCGCGCACGGTCGGCAGGCTTTGGAAATCATCGAGCCGCGTGGCGAGGTCCGGCGCGGTCAGGTCACAAAAGACCACTTGCGGCAGAGGCCAGTCCGGCGCGCCCTCGGCCACGGATTGCACCCAGCGCGCCTCGGCCATGGCATCCTCGGCGCCGACCTGGATATGCACCGAGGCTGTGACACCTTCGGCCCCGGCCTCGGCGCGGAACTCGCTGAGCAGGTAGTCGCGCTGGATCGGGGCCGGGTCGCCGAAGAAGCGCGCCTGCCCGCGCGCCATGAGCCAGGGGTAATGCACCTCCCCGAGATCCCAGAGGTGATGATGCGCGTCGATCCAGCCGGTCATGACGCCGCGCGCTTCTGCATCTGCCCAAGGAAATCGACGCCCTGCATCTTCCAGAAATGCAGCAGGTCGATGAAGACCCAGTTCTCGGCGAGCTTGTCGCCTTCGCGGCGGTAGATGTCGATGACGCGGAACTCGCCCATTCGGCCGGTGGGCTCCCGGCCCATGAAGGGCCCTGTCAGGCGGGCGGTAAAACTCGGCCAGCCGAAGAAGCCGCCGTAATGCCCCTCGGCGAGGCGGCAGGTATGCCCCGAGGACGAGCGGTCCGAGAAGGCCGCGCGGAACGGGCCGGCGTGTTGGCGGGCATAGCGCGCGATGGTGCAGGTCGCGCCGATACCTTCCGGGCCCCACCAGATCATGTCGTCATGCCAGCTGCGTGCCAGTTCGTCTTCCAGCGGCAGGCCCGATTGCCACTGACCGAGATCAGAGATCATCGCGTTGATCGCGGCCAGGGTGGCGCGGCCCTCCTCTTCGGGCTGATCCTCCAAGAGCAGCCCGTCATGGGTGATCGGGCCGGGCTGGACGAGATGCGCGGCGGTCTGGACCGGGAAAGGCCCGACGCCCGCCTGGGCCATGAGATGCGGGATGTCGAAATACATCGCGGTGTCCACGATGCGCCCGCCCTCGACGCGGTTGAACTCGGCATAGCGCAGGAAGGCCATCTTGCCGGTCGGCGCGATCCCCAGCCAGGGCTGGTCGAAGAGCCCGACAAGATGGCCCATGGAGACGACCCAGACCGACTCGAACCCGTCGATCTCGTTGCGCCCGGCAAAGAAGATATCCTCGCGGCGCTGCATGTTCGTGAGGGCGCGGCGCAGCGGCCGCCAGAAGCTTTCGGCAACTTCGGCCGGCCCTGTCAGCTCCCCGAAAGGATGGAAGCCGCGCCAGGGCGCATCGGCCTCGACGAATCTCTCCGCCACCTGCTCCAGCGCCTCTGGCAGCGTGGCGTCGAGTGCCGCGTAATATTCGCGAACGAGATTCTTTTCTTGTTGAAACAATGGGATATCCTGCTTTTGCATACGATTTCAAAAATAACTTGTCAAAAAGGTGTGAGCAAGTCTACCCTTTTTGCAATCGTATGCAATTTGCGCTTCGAGTCTTTGCGGGAGAACGGCATGGCCGAGATAGAACTGAAGAACATTTCCAAGCGCTGGGGCAGTTTCGTCGGTGTCGACAAGTTCGACCTGACCATCGCGGACCGCGAATTTCTCGTCCTGCTCGGCCCGTCGGGCTGCGGAAAGACCACGACGATGCGCATGATCGCGGGGCTCGAGGATGTCACCGAGGGCGACATCGTGATCGATGGCAAACGCGTCAACGAGATGGAGCCGAAGGACAGGGACGTATCCATGGTCTTCCAGAGCTACGCGCTCTATCCCAACATGAACGTCTACGAGAACATCCGCTTCCCGCTCAAGGTGCGCGGCATCGACCCTGCGACGCATGACGAGCGGGTGCGCCGCGCCTCGGCCATGGTCGAGCTGGACGATTTCCTGCACCGCAAGCCGGCAGAGCTTTCGGGCGGGCAGCGCCAGCGTGTGGCACTGGCCCGGGCCATCGTGCGCGAGCCGAATGTCTTTCTCATGGACGAGCCGCTCTCGAACCTCGACGCCAAGCTGCGGGTTTCGACGCGGGCCCAGATCAAGAACCTCAGCCACGAGCTGGCCGTGACGACGATCTATGTCACGCATGACCAGATCGAGGCGATGACGCTGGCTGACCGGGTCGTCGTCATGAAACAGGGGATTGTCCAGCAGGTCGGCACGCCGACCGACATCTACGACACCCCCGCCAACACCTTCGTGGCCGGCTTCATCGGCAGCCCGGCCATGAACCTCATCGAGGGCGAAATGCGCGGCGGGGCCTTCACGGCGAAACACACCGAGATCACCGGGCTGGGCGAGGCCAGCGGGAATATCACGCTCGGCTTCCGGGCCGAGGATGCCTCGGTCATCGAAAGCGGCGGGCAGATCAACGCGCCTGTCTACTCGATCGAGCTTCTGGGCGAGGCCACGATGGTCTCGGTCCGGATCGGCGGGGCGCTCGTGAGCGTCAAGGCGGACAAGAATTACCGGGCCGGGATCGGCGACATGGTCTCGATTCATGTCCCGTTGGATCATTGCCACCTGTTCGAAACGCAAACAGGCGAGCGTGTCGGGGCCTAGGCCCCATGTCGATCCCGCGTTGCGGGCAACCGGGGTGCAGGCTTCGAAGATGCACCCGACCAACAAGGAGTGAAAACTTATGTATCTCAAGAACCTAGCAGTCGCCGGCGCGCTGGCGGTCACGTCATCGGCGGCCTATGCCGGATGCGGCCTCTCGGGCGGCAACGTCAACATCCTGGCCAATGAGTTCGGCGCGATCCAGGCCATGGTCGCGGGCGCGCGGGAATGCGCGGGCGATGGCGTGACCGTCGAGGCCAACCTGACTGTCGATCACCGCGATATCCAGGTTGCCGCGCTGACCGCCAACCCGGCGCAATACACATCGGCCGTCGTCGCAAACAGCTCGATCGTGCCGCTCATCAACGGTGACCTGATCCGCCCGCTCGACGATCTTGTCGCCGAGCACGGGCAGGACCTCGACAAGACCCAGCTCATCACCATCGACGGCAAGGTCATGGCCGTGGCCTTCATGGCCAACGCCCAGCACCTTTTCTACCGCAAGGACATTCTCGAGGAGGCCGGTGTCGATGTGCCCACCACCTATGACGAGGTGCTCGCCGCGGCCGAGAAGATCCGCTCGATGGGGCTGATGGAGCACCCCTTCGCGATGAACACCAAGACCGGCTGGAACCTCGGCGAGGAATTCATCAACATGTACATGGGCACCGGCGCGCCCTTCTTCGAGCCGGGGACCGCGAATGTGGCGGTCAACAACGAGCACGGCGTCGCCGCGCTGAACATGCTCAAGTCGCTCGTGGAATACTCCAACCCCGATTTCCTGACATTCGACTCCAACGAGACACAGGCCCGCTGGGAAAGCGGTGATCTGGCGCTGGCGGTCATGTGGGGCTCGCGCGGCGGCTCGATCCTCGATGACGAAGGCTCCTCCGGGGACATCGTCGACGCGACGGTCCTCGCCCCGGCCCCCACGCTCACGGGCGACAATGTCGCATCCACATTGTGGTGGGACGGCTTCACGATCTCCAAGAACATCTCCGACGAGGACGCCGAAGCGACATTCGTGTCCCTCGTCAACGGGATCAGCGACGATGTCATCCGCGCCAATAACGACAAGGCCGTCTGGCTGAGCTCGGCCTATGAGCCCACGCCGGCCTCGGCGGGTGTTGCCGCAACAGCCGCCAGCGGCACGTCGCCCTACCCGATGCTGCCCTACATGGGTCTTCTGCACACCGCCGCCGGCGGTGAGCTTTCCGAGTTCCTGCAAGGCAGCGAGAGCGCCGAGCAGGCACTTGCGGACATCGAGGCGGCCTACACCACGGCCGCGAGGGAACAGGGCTTCGTAGAGTAACAGCCCCTCCCGCGGGGCCGCTTCCCGGCCCCGCGGCATTCAACCGAACCGGCACAGATCAAGGCGAATTGCGATGAAACACAGAACCTTCTTCTGGTTTATACTTCCCTCGCTGGCCGCGATGATAGCATTCATCGCCCTGCCGCTCGTGTCGGTCGTAATTCAGTCCATGCACGTTGAACACGAGCAGATCATGTCCGTGACCGAGAATTGCGGCCCCTTCGGCTGCAAGGAGGAGGTGAGCGTCGACGCCGAGGCCACGGCCGCGCTGCGCGCCGAGAGCCCGCTGGGGCGCTTCAACGGGCTCGGCACCTATTTCGACCGCGGCCACCTCGCTTCCCAGGAGGTCGCGACGGCCTGGCAGGAGCGCACATCGCTCGGAGATTTCTTCTCGCGGCTCTACAACCTGCCGCTCTACAAGGCGATCGCCTTCACGCTGACCTATACCTTCATCGTCACGCCGCTGGTGATCATGCTGGGGCTGGCCATCGCGCTCGGCGTCAACCGGCTCGCCCCCGCGCTCAAGGGCCCGACGATCTTCGTCTCGCTCTTGCCGATGATCGTGACGCCGCTGATCGGCTCGCTGATCCTGTTCTGGATGATCGACGCGCAAGGCATCATCGGCAAGAGCCTGCAATGGATCTTCGACGATCCCGAACTCTCGCTCAAGGCCTCCCCGACGCTCACATGGATCACGCTGATGGTCTACGGTGTCTGGCACGGCGCACCGTTTGCCTTCGTCGTGTTCTACGCCGGGCTTCAAACCGTCAGCTCGGAGACGCTCGAAGCCGCCAGGATCGACGGGGCGACGCGCTGGCAACAGGTCCGCTACGTCGTCATCCCGCATCTCATGCCGCTCGCGGTCTTCGTCTCGCTCATCCAGCTGATGGACAATTTCCGCGTCTTCGAGCCGATCATCGGCTTCTCCGCCCAGGCGAACGCCTCGTCGCTGTCCTCCATCATCTTCACGGATCTGCGCGGCGACGTGATCCGCTTCAACTCCGCCGCCGCGACCTCCGTCATCACGATCATCGGCGTGGCGATCCTGCTCTCGCCCGTGCTGATCCGCACATGGCGCGACTTCAAGGGAAAGGCCGTCTGATGTCGAACGCAGCACTCAAGACCCCCCGCTCGATTGTCTACCTCTCGGCAGGCTTCGTGATCTTCTGGGTCATCATCGCCTCCTTCCCCTTCTTCTGGACGCTCTGGGGCTCCTTCAAGGTTCAGGGCGATTTCTTCTCCAAGGCCGATTGGCGCAATGCCCTCTGGGGCACGCGGACCATCGTGGAGACAGGCGGGCCATTCACCGGCGCCGGCTACCATGGCGCATGGGTCCAGGAAGAGTTCTGGCGCGCCGCGCTGAACACCTTCATCGTCGTCTTCTTCACCGTGGTGATCTCGCTCACGCTCGGAACCTTGGGCGGCTACGCGCTGGCCCGCTCGGGCGCGCGCTATGCCTTCTGGCTTCTCATGATCGCGCTGGTCTTCCGCGCGATGCCGCATATCACGCTGGTCTCGGGCTACATGCTGCCGTTTTTCCAGTGGAATCTCTGGGGCCATCTTCCCACCACGATCATCGTTCTGGTCGCGATCAACCAGCCCTTCACGCTCTGGATGCTGCACTCGTTCTTTCTCAACATCCCCAAGGATCTCGACGAGAGCGCCAAGGTGGACGGCTGCACGCAGTTCCAGGCCTTCCGCCATGTCATCATCCCGGTCATGTGGCCGGGCGTGATCACCACCGGGCTGTTCAGTTTCCTGCTCGCCTACAATGACTTCGCCGTCACCTCGATGCTGCTCTCCGAGAGCAACCGCACGATGGTCCCTGCCATCGCGGGCTTCCTCGGCTCGACCTTCGAGGAGGGCAACGTGATGTTCGCCGTCGCCGCCGTCGTCTCGGCCACCGCGCCGCTCTTCGTGCTGGTGATGTTCTTCCAGCGCCAGATCGTCAGCGGGCTGACAGCGGGCGCGGTGAAAGGGTGAGCATGACGCGAAAAGCCACGCCCTGAACCGCTCCCGCTACTCAAGGCGGCCGGTGAGCCCCCGCGAACAAGACGACCGCAGCCGCGCCAAAGACCGAAAGAGGACAAGACACATGGCCGTAACCCATCTCAAACGCTCAAAACCCGAAGCCGAGAAAGCCGAAGAGGATGCCAAGGTTCGCTCCGTCGTCGAAAGCACTCTGGCCGATATCGAGGCGCGCGGTGATGCCGCCGTGCGCGAGCTGTCGGAGAAGTTCGACGGCTACAGCCCCGAGAGCTTCCGCCTGTCGCAAAGCGAGATCGAGGCGGCCATGAGCCAGGTTTCGGCCCGCGATATGGAGGACATCAAGTTCGCGCAGGACCAGATCCGCCGCTTCGCCGAGGCCCAGCGCGCCTCGATGACCGATATCGAGGTCGAGACGCTTCCCGGCGTGGTCCTTGGCCACAAGAATATTCCGGTGCAATCGGTGGGCTGCTACGTGCCGGGCGGCAAGTTCCCGATGGTGGCGAGCGCGCATATGTCTGTGCTGACGGCGAGCGTGGCCGGCGTGCCGCGCATCGTGGCCAGCGCCCCGCCGGTGGACGGCAAGCCGCATCCGGCGATCGTTGCGGCCATGCATATGGGCGGGGCGCATGAGATCTACGTGATGGGCGGCATCCAGGCCGTGGGCGCCATGGCCATCGGCACCGAGAGCATCGACCCCGTTCATATGCTGGTCGGCCCCGGCAACGCCTTCGTCGCCGAAGCCAAGCGGCAGCTCTTCGGCCGTGTCGGGATCGACCTTTTCGCAGGGCCGACCGAGACCATGTTGATCGCCGACGAGACCGTCGATGCCGAGCTTTGCGCCACCGATCTGCTCGGACAGGCCGAACACGGCTACAACTCGCCCGCCTGCCTGATCACCGACAGCCGCAAGCTGGCCGAGGAGACCATGGCCGAGTGCGAGCGGCTCTTGGACATCCTGCCCACCGCCGAGACCGCGCGCACAAGCTGGGAGGACTACGGCGACGTGATCCTCTGCGACAGCCACGAGGAGATGCTGCAAGTGGCCAACGACATGGCCTATGAGCATGTGCAGGTCATGACCGACCGCGACGACTGGTATCTCGAGAACATGCATTCCTACGGCGCGCTCTTCCTCGGCCCGCGCACCAACGTGGCCAATGGCGACAAGGTGATCGGCACGAACCACACCCTGCCCACGAAGAAGGCCGGGCGGTATACCGGCGGTCTCTGGGTCGGCAAGTTCCTCAAGACCCATTCCTATCAGCGCATCACGACGGACGAGGCCGCCGCGATGGTGGGCGAATACGGCTCGCGCCTGTGCATGCTCGAGGGCTTCGTCGGCCATGCCGAACAATGCAACATCCGCGTGCGCCGCTACGGCGGGCGAAACGTGGCGTATGGAGACGCCGCGCAATGACACCGGAGGCCCTCAAGGCCGTCATCCGCCCGATGCGCGCGGCGATGGCGGAGTTCGAAGAAGCCCCCGTGCGCGCCGCCCTTGGCGATCTGCTCGCACCGGACGCGCGGCTGCATCTTTGCGCGCCCTTCGGCGATCTTGCCGGGCCGGAGGCTCTCTATGACGCGGCCTATGCCCCGCTGCTCGCCGCGATGCCAGACCTTGAGCGGCGCGACATGATCGTCATGGCCGGAACGACGCCGGAAGGGCAGGACTGGATCGGCACCATGGGCAATTACATGGGCACCTTCACCGCGCCCTTCCTCGACATCCCGCCCAGCGGACACCTCGCGCATATGCGCTATCACGAGTTCTTCCGCGTCGAAGGCGGCAAGATCACCGAGATGCAGGCGATCTGGGACATCCCCGAGCTGATGGTGCAGGCGGGTGCCTGGCCGATGGCGCCGCAACTGGGCGCCTTCCTCGCCACCCCCGCCCCGATGACACAGGACGGGCTGGCTGTCAGCGGCGACGGGCAGGCCGCGATGGACCGCGTGGTCGCCATGCTCACCGATCTTTGCCGCCACCCGGCCGATCCCGACCCGGCGGTGATGCGGCTCGAAGCGCACTGGCATCCGCGGTTCAACTGGTATGGCCCGACCGGCATCGGCACCGGGCGCGGCATCGCGGGGTTTCGCAACTGGCACCAGATCCCCTTCCTGCGCGCCATGCCCGACCGCAAGCTCGACGCCATGGGCGATCTGCTCTCCCACTGGGTCGCCGAGGGGGACTATGTCTGCGAGACGGGCTGGCCGAACATGCGCCTCACGCTCAGCGCGGATGGCTGGATGGGCATTGCGCCGGCCGGCAAGGAAGTGCTGCTGAAGTCGCTGGATTTCTGGCGCGTCGAGAACGGGCTTATCCGCGAGAACTGGGTTCTGGTCGATATCCTCGATCTCTACCGGCAAGTCGGCGTCGACGTGTTTGCCCGCTTGAAAGAATTCAACAAAGCCCGCACTCTCGCCCCGGTCCACATCCCTTCCGGAGTTTGAGAAATGAACCTGCCCTGCACCCCCTCGTTCAACCTGAGCGGCAAGCGCGCGCTTGTCACCGGCGCCTCTTCGGGGATCGGCCTCGCCTGCGCCGTCGCGCTGGCCGAGCACGGCGCGGAGGTCACGCTTGCGGCACGGTCGGAAGACAAGCTGCGCGACATCGCCGAGGCGATGATGGCCGAGAACTGGCTCGCGAACGTGCTGGAGATGGACGTCTCCGACACCGAGGCAACGGAAGCCGCCGTGCTGGCCAACGGCCCCTTCGACATCCTCGTGAATTCCGCCGGGCTGGCGCGCCATGGTCCGGCGCTGGAAACAGACGCGCCGGACTATGACGCGGTGACGGACCTCAATGTCAAAGGCGCCTATTTCCTCACCCGCGCCGTGGCCAAGGGGCTCAAGGAGGCGGGCAAGCCCGGCAGCCTGATCAACATTTCCAGCCAGATGGCCCATGTGGGCGGCATCGACCGCGCGGTCTACTGCGCCACGAAACATGCGGTCGAGGGCTTCACCAAGGCGATGGCGATCGAGTGGGGCAAGGCGGGCATCCGCGTCAATACGATCTGCCCGACATTCATCCTGACACCGCTGACGCAATCGACCTTCGACAATCCCGAGCGGCGCGCCTGGATCATGGACAAGATCAAGCTGCCGCGCGTCGGCGAAGTGAGCGACATCATGGGCGCGGCTGTCTTTTTGGCCTCGGATGCCGCCGAGATGATCACCGGAACCTCGCTCATGATCGACGGAGGCTGGACGGCGGACTGATGGAGAGGGTGAGGATCACTTCCGCGGATGTCGCCGCGCGGGCCGGGGTCAGCCAATCGGCTGTCAGCCGCGTGTTCACGCCCGGGGCCTCGGCCTCCGCAAGAACCATCGAGAAGGTGCGCAAGGCGGCCGCCGAGCTGGGCTACCGGCCCAACGTGCTGGCGCGGGCCATGGTCTCCGGCAAGAGCCGGATCATCGGGCTGGTCGTGGCCTATCTCGACAACCAGTTCTACCCGCTGGCCCTCGAGCGCCTGTCCAACGCGCTTCAGGCCGAGGGCTATCACATCCTGATCTTCACCGCGCCGAACTCGACCGACGGGATCGACGGCGTGATGCAGGACCTGATGGACTACCAGGTCGACGGGATCATCACCGCCTCGGTCTCGATCAGCTCCACGCTCGCCGACCGCGCCGAGGCCGCGGGCATTCCCGTGGTGCTCTTCAACCGTGGGCAGGGCGATGCGGCCCTTTCCTCCGTCACCTCAGCCAATGTCGACGGAGGGCGCAAGGTGGCCGAGTTCCTGCTGGCCGGAGGGCATGAGCGCATCGCCCATATCGCCGGCTGGCAGAACAGCTCCACGGGGCGCGACCGGCAGGCAGGCTTCCTGGCCGGGCTGGCAGAGGCCGGGGCAGAACCCTTTGCCCTCTTCGATGGCATGTATAACCGCGATGTCGCCATGGGCTGCACCCGCGAGCTCATCAGCGGTGCGGAAATTCCCGACGCGATCTTCGTGGGCAACGATCACATGGCCTTCGCGGTCATCGACGCGCTGCGCGAGGCCGGGCTGGTGCCCGGGCAGGACATCTCCATCGTCGGCTATGACGACGTCCCGCTGGCGGCCTGGGCGGCCTTCGACCTGACGACGATCCGGCAGCCGGTGAACAGGATGGTCAATGCCACCGTCTCGACGATGCTGGCGCAGATCGAACAGCCGGACACCGCACCGCAACAGATTGAAATCGAGGGCGAGCTGATCCTGCGCAGCTCGGCCCGTATTCCCGAAGGATGGAAGACATGAAAGGGTTCGACCCGAAATTCGCGGATTTTCCCGACTATATCATCGGCATCACCAAGGAGATCTGGGAAGATCGCGGCATCGCCACGCTGCATGATTATTACGCCCCCGAGATCGTCGTGCGCACGCCCGCCTCCGTGGTGATCGGCAACGAGAAGGTCATCGCGGCGACGATGGCGACGCTGGCCGAGTTTCCCGACAGGCAGTTGCTGGGCGAGGACGTGATCTGGTCGGGCACGCCGGAGGCGGGGATGCTGTCGAGCCACCGCATCCTCTCGACCGCCACCCATGCGCACGACGGTGTCTATGGCGCAGCCTCGGGGGCGAAGCTGCAATACCGCATCCTCGCCGATTGCCACGCCAGGGATAATGCCATCGACGACGAATGGCTGATCCGCGACCAGACGGCCATCGTCCGCCAGATCGGCTGGGAGCCCAAGGACTACGCGCGCGACCTGATCGCGCGGGAGGGCGGCCCGGAGGCCTGCATCAAGCCGCTCACGCCGGAGACGGACACCCCCGGCCCCTACAAGGGCCGGGGCAATGACAACGCCTGGGGCCAGCGCCACGCCGAGCTTCTGGGCCGGATCATGGGCGCGGACATGGCGGCGATCGAGGCCGAGTATGACCGCGCGGCGCAGGTGGAATACCCCGGCGGCGAGACGGGCCATGGCTGGGCCGCCGCCGACGGTTTCTGGATGGGGCTACGCGCGGCCTTCCCCGATGCAACCTTCTCCATCGACCACCAGATCGGCCGCGACGATCCCAACATGCCGCCCCGCTCCGCGATCCGCTGGTCCCTGCATGGCACGCATTCGGGCTGGGGCGCATTCGGCGCGCCGACCGGGGCCGAGGTCTACCTGCTGGGGATTTCCCAGGCCGAATGGGGTGAGCTTGTCTCGGGCCAGATCAAGCTGCGTCGCGAATGGACGCTTTTTGACGAAACATCGGTCTGGAAGCAGATCCTGCTGCAAACGGGGGCGCTCTGATGCGCCAATCCGAGGCCATACGGCGGCTGCACATGCTGCTTCAGGCGCGGCGGGCCGAGCGGCTGAACCCACACCCGCCGGGCTGCGTTTTCTGAACACCGAGACTTCAGAAAACCAATCCCAAGGAGCAAACACATGACACCGCAAGACATGGAATCCCGCATCGTTCGCTACGGCGAGCTCATCCCCTGCAAGACCGCCTTCATCGACGCCCATACGCCGGGCAGCGACCAGAAGGAAAACTTCACGATCATCGGCGGGGGCGTTTCCGAATCCCCCGACCAGCACGTCCACATCAGCCTGCCGCATGGCTTCAATATCGGCGCCGCCGGGCAGCCGCCGCGCGTGCGCAACAGCCTGCACGATCACAACACCGCAGAGGCGTTCTTCGTGCTCTCGGGGCGCTGGCGGTTCTTCTGGGGCCGCTGGGGCACGGCGGGCGAGGTCACGCTGGAGCCGGGCGATATCTTCAACATCCCCACGGGTGTCTTTCGCGGCTTCGAGAACATCGGCACGGACTACGGGATGATCATGGCCATCCTCGGCGGCGACGATGCCGGCGGCGGCGTCATGTGGGCGCCGCAGGTGATCGAGGAGGCCGCCGATCATGGCCTCGTGCTCGCCGAGACCGGCAAGCTCTACGACACCAAGAAGGGTGAGGCCCTGCCCGAAGGCGTGAAGCCTATGCCGCTGATGAGCGAGGAAGAGCTGGCAAAGCGCGGCGAGCCGACGACAGCCGAGGTTCTGCCCAACCATGTCGCGCGCTACTGGGACATGGTCGCGCAGGCCGACAAGAGCCCGGCCAAGGTGATCGGCGAGACCGGCCTGCTGCGCGACAGGCCCGGCTTCGAGGTGGATTTCCTCAGCCGCGAGAGCGCAACGCCGGAGATGCACAGCCATGACCGCCCCTCCGTGCTGATGCCGGTCAAGGGGCATTGGCGGGTCGACTGGGACGGCGGCAGCGCCGTGCTGGCGCCGGGCGACACCATGTCGGTGCCCGAGACCCTGGCCCATTCCGCCGTGCCCTCCATGACCGGCGAGGCCGCGCTCTATCACATCGTCGGCACGGACGATCCCGCCGGACCGACCTGGAAGGGCTGACATAGACCCCCGGGCAAGCCGCGCATCACCGGCTTGCCCGCACCACGAAACAGCATGAGGCCCCCGGATGACCAAGATCAAAACCACCCATGTCGGCTCCCTGCCGCGCACGCAGGAGGTCGTCGATTTCATCTTCGCCCGCGAGCATGGCAAGGCGTATGACGCGGCGGATTTCGACGCCTGCATGACGGCAGCCGTCTCGGAAACGGTGAAGAAACAAACAGACGCCGGGATTGACATTGTTTCCGATGGCGAAACATCGAAGATCAGCTATGCGACCTACGTCAAGGACCGCTACACCGGCTTTGACGGCGACAGCCCGCGCAACCCGCCTGCCGACCTTGCGAAGTTTCCCAGCTTTCTCAAGCGGCTGGCCGATGACGGCGGCACGCCGCAATATGCGCGGCCCATGTGCGTCGGCGAGGTCAAATCCAAGGGCCAGGGCGAGCTGCAAAAGGACATCGCCAACTTGCAACATGCGATGGCAGAGCACGGCGCGGAGCGGGGCTTCATGAACGCCGCCTCCCCCGGCGTGATCTCGCTTTTCCTGCAAAACGATTATTACCCGACGCGCGAGGCCTATCTCGCAGCTTTGGCCGATGCGATGAAGGAGGAGTATGAAACCATCGTCGCCTCCGGCCTTGATCTGCAACTCGACTGCCCCGATCTCGCGCTTTCGCGCCACATGCTCTTCAACGATCTCAGCGATGCGGAGTTCATCAGGATCGCGAATTCTCATGTCGAGGCGCTCAACCACGCGCTGGCCGATGTGCCCGCCGAGAAGGTCCGCGTGCATATCTGCTGGGGCAACTACGAGGGGCCGCATGTCTGCGATATCTCCATGGAGAAAATGTTCGACACGCTGATGGCCACCAAGGCGCGCTACCTGCTGTTCGAAACATCGAACCCGCGCCACGGCCATGAATGGACAGTGTTCCAGAGCCGCAAGGGCGACATCCCCGATGACAAGGTTCTGGTGCCCGGCGTCGTGGACACGACGACGAACTTCGTCGAGCATCCCGAGCTGGTCGCCCAGCGCATCGGGCGCTTTGTCGATATCGTCGGGGCGGAGCGGGTCATCGCCGGATCGGACTGCGGCTTCGGGACCTTCGCGGGCTTCGGCGCGGTCGATCCCGACATCGCCTATGCCAAGCTCGCCGCGATCAGCGAAGGCGCGGCGCTGGCCGGATGACACCGCTTGTCCTCATTCCCGGCATGATGTGCGATGCGCGGCTCTTCGCGCCGCAGATCGCCGCCTTTTCCCGCCGCAGGGATATCTGCCTGCCGAGCCTGCACGGGGCCGCCAGCATCGCGGCGCTGGCGAGGGGCGCGCTCGAAGGCGCACCGCCGCGTTTCGCGTTGGCGGGGCTGTCCATGGGCGGGATCGTGGCGATGGAGATGCTGCGACAGGCTCCTGAGCGGGTGGAGCGCATCGCGCTTCTGGACACCAACCCGCTGGCCGAACGCGAGGAAGTCAAGGCGCGGCGGCTGCCGCAGATCGAGGCCGCGCGCGCGGGCGATCTTGCCCGCGTCATGCGCGAGGAGATGAAGCCCAACTACTTGGCCGACGGGCCGGGGCGGGAGGCGATCCTCGACCTGTGCATGGAGATGGCGCTCGGTCTTGGCCCGGATGTTTTCGAACGCCAGTCCCGCGCCCTGATGGACCGCCCGGACCAGAGCGAGACATTGCGCGGCGCCGACTTGCCCGCGCTGGTGCTTTGCGGGCGGCATGACGCGCTCTGCCCCGTGGAGCGGCACGAGTTGATGGCCGGGCTGATCCCCGGCGCGGCGCTGGAGATCATAGAAGGCGCGGGGCATCTGCCCGTGCTGGAGAAACCCGGGGAAACGAATGCAGCGCTCGCGCGCTGGCTGGAGGATTGATGGACGAGGCCCTGCTCACGCTACTCAAACAGGTGGATACGCCCACCGTCTGCAACGCCATCGAGGTGGTCGAGGGCAAGCGCGGATTCGACAGGTTCACCCGCGGCACGATGCTCTGCTCTGCGCCCGAGGCCGGAGCCATTGTCGGCTATGCGCGCACCGCGAAGATCGCCGCGCTCGCCCCGCCGGAAGAGGCCCCGGAAGTGATCAAAGCGCGCCGGATGGACTATTACCGCCACATGGCCCAGGGCCCGCGCCCCGCCCTCGCCGTGGTCGAGGACCTCGATTACCCCGAGTGCATCGGGGCCTATTGGGGCGAGATCAACACCAGTGTTCACAAGGGTTTCGGCCTCTCGGGCGCGCTGACCAATGGCGTGATGCGCGACCTGGGCGATCTGCCGGAGGGCTTTCCCGTCGTGGCTGGCTCCGTGGGCCCGAGCCATGGCTTCGTCCATGTGCGCGAGATCGCAACGCAGGTCACCATCTTCGGGATGCCGGTGGCAGACGGCGAGCTCGTCCATGCCGACCGCCACGGCGCGCTGGTGATCCCGGCGGAGTATGTCGGCGAGTTGACGGCAGCGATCGCGAAGATGCAGGAGACTGAACAGATCGTCCTGGGCGCGGCCCGGGCCGAAGGCTTCGACTTCGAGGCTTTCGAAGCGGCGTGGACGGCGTTCGAGAAGGCCAGAACCTGAGCGGGCGCGAGCGGCTGAACGGTCGCGATGCGCGGGGCGCGGGGTATGTGAAGTGTCTAAACCCGGGTTCAATTTCGGAGCAGACATTCAAGCAAGGCCCATCGCCAGACCGCGGGATGGCGAACCGACGGTCATTCTGTGCACTTTATGCCTGCCACATCCGGATGCCGCCCGAGCGATGCACCCAGCTTTACCAAATCGCCAGCCCGTTCGGGCGGTCTGGCGATGGGCCGGGCACCTTCGGTGCTATTCCGGTCCGGGCTATAGAATGATCGCTCACAGGCTACAGCAACATTGCCGTCGCACGCGCAATCGAGCGCCCGTCTCAGGCCTTTGCACCCCCGAGCCGCGCGACACCGCCGGCCAGAACCTCGAGGCCGCGGGCGAGGTCGGCCTCGTCGGTGTCTTCCTCGAAGGCGTGGGAAATGCCGTTGATCGACGGCGTGAACAGCATGGCGACAGGCATGTGCACGGCGACGTTCGTGGCATCGTGCAGCGCGCCCGAGGGCATTGTGCGCCAGGCACCGGGGGCCACCGCTTGGGCGCTTTCCTCCAGCGCACTGCGCAGCATCTGGTTCATCGCCACGGGCTCCAGCCCGAGCATCGGCCCATAGCTGACTTCAAGGCCACGCACCTTGGCCACTTCATCGGCAGTCTCGCGGATGATCTCTTCCATGCGGCCCAGCCGGTCCGCATCGCCGTCGCGCCACTGCATCGAGAAAGTCGCCTGCCCCGGCACGATGGAATGCGCATCGGGGTGCAGTTTCACATGGCCGATCGTCCAGACGGTCTGCGGCGTGACCACGTTGCGGAAGCGCTCGTTGATGGCGGCGTTGAATTCCGAGAGGGCCTGGAAGGTATCCTTGCGGCGGTGCATCGGTGTCGTGCCGGCATGGTTCTGCTCGCCGTGGAAGGTGATGCGCATGTCGCGGATGCCGACGATATCGGTGACGACGCCCGCTGCCTCGCCCGCCTCCCAGAGCCAGGGGCCCTGTTCGATATGCATCTCGATGAAGCCGGTGAAACGGGAAGGATCGACGAAGTCACCCGTCACCTCGCTCATGGCGGCGCGGGCATGGGCGAGCGTGATCCCGGCGCTGTCGGTGAGCTGGTCGGCTTCCTCGAGAGAGAGACGCCCCGACCAGACAGTGCTGCCCGTGGTGACGCCGAAGCGGCCCTCCTCGTCCTGGAAAGAGACGACCGACACGGGCGGCCCGCCCGCCTCGCGCGCCGCGCGCGCCACTTCCAGCGCCGCGATCACCCCCAGCGCCCCGTCGAGCCAGCCGCCCTCGGGCTGGCTGTCGGAATGCGAACCGAGCAGGATCGAGTTCGGCTCCGGCGAGAGGCCGAAGAGCGAGCCCATCGGATCGTAATGCGGCTCAAGCCCCGCTTCCTCGAACTTGCCTGCAAGCCAGGCCCGCGCAGCAATGTCGGCTTCCGAATAGGCCGGGCGGATCACGCCCTTGCCCACGCCGGACGCCCCGAAGCTGCGCAGCTCGTGAAGGTCGGACAGGAATCGGTCGGGGTTGGGTTTCATGGGGCACCTCGCGTTTTGGGCGAACCTTCACACCAATCACTCGAAATGAAAACCCCTGCCCCGCTTTACTCCGCCGCGACGGTGCCGCCCGCCTTTTCGACCTTCACCGCCGCGAACTTGAACTCCGGGATCTTGCCGTAGGGGTCGATCGCCGGGTTGGTCAGCACGTTGGCGGCCGCTTCGACATAGGCAAAGGGCACGAAGACCATGTCTTCGGCGATGGCGCGGTCGGCGCGGGCCATGATGGTGATCGCGCCGCGGCGCGTCGAGAGCGTCACATGCTCGCCCGGCTCCACGCCGAGGCGGCGCAGCGTCTTGGGGTGCAGCGAGCAGTTGGCCTCGGGCTCCACCGCGTCGAGCACCTTGGCGCGCCGCGTCATCGAGCCGGTGTGCCAGTGTTCGAGCTGGCGGCCCGTGGTCAGGATCATCGGGAACTCCGCGTCCGGCACCTCGTCGGGCGGGATCACGGCGGCGGGGGTGAACTTCGCCTTCCCGCCTTCGCGCGGGAAGCCGTCGCCGAAGACGATGGACTGGCCCGGGTCCGTCTCGGAGAGCGCGGGGTAGGTGACCGTCTGGGTCTCCAGCCGCTCCCACGTGATGTTGTCGAGCGATTTCATGTTGAGCTTCATCTCGGCGAAGACCTGGGAGACATCGGTATAGCCCCAGTCGAGGCCACAGCGCTCGGCCAGCTCGATGGTGATGCGCCAGTCTTCGCGCGCCTCGCCCGGCGGGGCCACGGCGGGGCGCACGCGCTGCACCTGCCGGTTGGTGTTCGAGACCGTACCGTCCTTTTCGTAGAGCGTCGAGGCGGGCAGGATGACATCGGCGTAATTGGCCGTTTCGGTCAGGAAGATGTCCTGCACGACGAGATGCTCGAGCTTGGCGATCGCATCGCGGGCGTGCTCGACATCGGGGTCGGACATGGCCGGGTTCTCACCCTGGATATACATGCCCTTGATGTTGCCTGCGTAGGCCTCGTCCATGATCTCGGTGACGGTGAGGCCCTTCTCGGCGGAAAAATCCTCGCTGCCCCAGACGTCCGTAAAGGCCTTGCGGATGCTGTCATCCGTGACGCTCTGGTAATCGGGCAGGAACATCGGGATGAGCCCTGCGTCGGAGGCGCCTTGCACGTTGTTCTGGCCCCTGAGCGGATGCAGCCCCGCGCCGGGCTTGCCGACATTGCCCGTCATCAGCGCGAGGCTGATGAGGCAGCGCGAATTGTCCGTGCCGTGGATGTGCTGGCTGATGCCCATGCCCCAGAAGATGAGCCCGGCCTGCCCTTCGGCGAAGATGCGCGCGACGCGGCGGATCTGCTCGGGGCTGATCCCGCAGATCTCGCTCATGGCCTCGGGCGAGAAGCCCTTCAGGTGCTCCTTCTCGGCCTCCCAGTTCTCGGTCCAGCGGTGGATATACTGGCTGTCATAGAGCTCTTCTTCCACGATCACGTTCATGATCGCGTTCAGAAGGCTCACATCCGCGCCGGGGCGGAACTGGACCATTTCCGTGGCGAAGCGGCGCATGCCGACGCCGCGGGGGTCCATCACGATGAGCTTGCCGCCACGCTTGGTGAACTGCTTGAAGTAGGTCGCGGCGACGGGGTGATTCTCGATCGGGTTGGCGCCGATGATGATCGCCACGTCGGCGTTCTCGATCTCGTTGAAGGTCGCCGTGACCGCGCCGGAGCCGACATTCTCGATCAGCGCCGAGACGGAGCTGGCGTGGCACAGGCGCGTGCAGTGATCGACGTTGTTGTGCTGGAAGCCCTCGCGGATGAACTTCTGGAAGAGATAGGCTTCCTCGTTGGTGCATTTGGCCGAGCCGAACCCGGCGACGCTCTTGCCGCCATGCGCCTCGCGCAGCCTCGTCAGCCCGCCTGCGGCCAGCTCCATCGCCTCGTCCCAGCTCGCTTCGCGGAAGAACTCCTGCCAGTTGCCGGGGTCCACGTTCAGCCCCTTTTCGGGCGCGTCCTCGCGGCGGATGAGCGGCTTGGTGAGGCGGTGGGGGTGGTGGATATAGTCGAAGCCGAAGCGCCCCTTGACGCAGAGGCGCCCTTCGTTGGCCGGGCCGTTGATCCCCTCGACGTATTTGACCTTGCCGTCCTTGACCTTGAGCGAGACCTTGCAGCCGACGCCGCAGAAGGGGCAGACGCTCTCCGTCTCGCTGTCATAGTCCTTGCTGTCGCCCTGCTGCGCCTCGTCGAGCACGGTGGCGGGCATCAGCGCGCCCGTCGGGCAGGCCTGCACGCATTCGCCGCAGGCCACGCAGGTGCTCTCGCCCATCGGGTCGTCCATGTCGAAGACCGGGTAGGCCGAATGCCCGCGCCCGGCCATGCCGATCACATCATTGACCTGCACCTCGCGGCAGGCGCGCACGCAGAGACCGCAGGAGATACAGGCATCGAGATTGACCCGCATGGCGACATGGCTGTCATCGAGCAGCGGGATATGCCCCTCCTCGAGCTTGGGAAAGCGGCTCTCCGTCACGCCGTTCATCTCGGCCATGTCCCACATGTGCGCGGAGCGGTCATGGCTCTCCTCGCGCTCGGGCAGGTCGGCCACGAGCATCTCGACGACCATCTTGCGCGCGCTCTCGGCGCGGGGCGAGTTCGTCGTGACGACCATGCCGTCCTGCGCCTCGCGGATGCAGGAGGCGACAAGCGCGCGGTCGCCCTCGACCTCGACCATGCAGGCCCGGCAGTTGCCGTCGGGGCGGTAGCCCGGGGCGGGCTTGTGGCACAGATGCGGGATCACGAGGCCGCGGCCATGGGCCACTTCCCAGATCGTCTGGCCCTTCTCGGCCTCGACTTCCTTGCCATCGAGCGTGAGTTTGATCTTGGCTGACATCGCGCGCCTCCCTTGGGTCTTGATCTCATCTTAAATCAGATCAGCGTGGATTCCCAAATCCCATTCCCGACAGGGACAGGCGCTTTTGCGGCGCTGGGGCTGCGGGGCGGGGCAATGAGCGTTGGGCGGGACGGAGCGGACAAAGGCGCGACACTGCGACATGGCGAGCTTTCAATCAGTTCTCTTCTTCTGGGTCTCTCCAACGTCGCATCAATGCGTAGATGATTGCGACCGGGAAGAAGACAATAGCCCATACTAGTAGCCATACTACGGAGCCACGCGGCGTTTCCGGGCTACGAGGTCTGACCAACGCGGCGACGAACACTGCCAAAATGAGTATCAAAAGCAGCAGGCCGGGAAGCCCAATATTGTTCAGCATCACATCTCCAATCCACTGTGACGGTGAGAAAGCGCCTCGTCACGTAGCAACCCTCCGCCTTTTGGGTGTCAGCAAAAGCAATCTCGTTGAAATCAAGCCACTTTACGTGTGCCCCGACACTTCGGAAACTTCACACATCCCCAAAATGGATCACCCCTCTTTCGATTTGCGCGTTTTACCATTTCGCCTCCACATTTCGGGCAAGAGGTTTGACTCACGGCGTCTGAGGGCCCAGAAGATTGTGCAACGGTTTTCGCCGTTGCTTTCTTCTCAAGGTTTTGCAGGTGCTGTCTGCGAACAGCCCTGTTGTTCTCCAATGCCTGACCTTGCAGCTTTTCGACAAAAGCATTCAACTGCGGGTCCGAGAAGACGATCTGTCGTCGCACTGCGATCAGCTTGCCAAGGTCGCGCAGCCCCCACGCAACGTTTTCTGGCATGTCGGTTTTCGGTTCGGCGCTGCCTGTGAATACAACAAAGTTGTGTAGCATCTTAAGATCGACTTCCAAGATACTCTCGACGGCTTTGACGTGAGCATGGTTCTGCCGTAGCGGATTTTGGAAGCTGCGGCGTTTGCCGCCTTTCTGAACTTGGGTCCATTTCTGTTGGTCGGCACTACCAAAAATCCAACCAGACATGTTTTTGGTTTCGATCACGAAGATCCCAAAACGCGAAAGCACAAGATGATCAAGTTGGGTCGTGCTGCCTGAGACCGGCAGGATCAAATCTGACAAAATCCGATACTCGTTCTCATCGAGAACCGACGACAGCGCATTGTGAACCCGGCGCTCGCCTCTGGCACCTTTTCGCTCCGGTGTGTTGTAGCTCTGCTCGGCGGCGCGAATTGCCGATCTAACAGCGGATTTCAGCAAATAGTTAAACATGCCAAGCTCATGACTTCCCTCATAAGTGGTGCCCATTAGCACAGTTCCACGCCCTACACTACGACTTGGACCAAAGTGGGGCAATCATGTCTGTCTTGGGCTCGAAGCTGACCTCCACTGCAAAAGCAATCCAAACCGCCCCTCCCCCCGCATCCCCCTTTAACCTCCCCGCGCGCCCCGCTAGGTTGCCGGCGAAACAGCGAGGCAAACACAAATGGCGGAATTGATTCTGGTGCGGCACGGGCAGGCCAACAGCCATGCCACGGACGAGGCGAGCTATGACAATCTCTCCGATCTCGGCCGCCAGCAATCGGTCTGGCTGGGCGAGCACAAGCAGCTCACCAATCCGCATTTCGACCGCGTGATCACCGGCACGCTGCGCCGCCAGAAGGACACCGCCGCCGAGATGGGCTTTGCGGGCGGCGAGGAGGACGCGCGCCTCGACGAGCTGCAATACTGGGCCATGGCCGCCGCGCTCGAGGCCGAGCACGGCATCGCCCCGCCCGAGGACGCGACAGCCTTCGCCGCGCATCTGCCGCAGATGATCCGCTTCTGGGCCGAGGACCGTGTCGAGGGCGTGCCCGAGCGCTTCTCGGACTTCCGCGCGCGCACCACCGGGCTGGTCGAGGAGGTCTGCAAGGGCCATGGCCGCATCCTCATGGTCACGTCGGGCGGCGTCATCGGGACGATCCTGCGCCACGTGCTCCACCTGAGCGACGAGGGCATGGCCAAGATCATGCTGCAGGTGATGAATTCCTCGGTGCACCGGCTCGAATACGTGCATGACCAGCTCTATCTCGGCAGCTTCAACGCGACGCCGCATCTCGACATTCCCGGGCGCGAACATGCCCGCACGTTCATCTGACGGAGGCCCACATGACCCACCTGTGGATGCGCGCCGAATCGCGCCCGCACGAAGAGCGCGCCGGGCTCACGCCCGAGGGCGCGAAGGCGCTGACCCGCGCCGGGATCAGGCTCACCGTCGAGGAAAGCAGCCAGCGCGCGATCCCGCTTGAGGGCTATGTCGCGGCAGGCGCCGAGATCGCCCCCGAGCATAGCTGGCCCGGCGCCCCGCGCGATGCGATCATCTTCGGCCTCAAGGAGCTGCCCGAGGATGGCACGCCCCTGCCCCACCGCCACATCATGTTCGGCCATGCCTACAAGGGGCAGTTCTCCGGCAAGGCCCTGCTGGAGCGGTTCAAGGCCGGGGGCGGGGCGCTTTACGATCTCGAATATCTCGTCGACGAAAGCGGGCGGCGCGTCGCGGCCTTCGGCTACTGGGCCGGCTTCGCGGGCGCGGCCGTCACGCTCAAGGCCTGGGCCGCGCAGCAGCGCGGGGGGCTCTGCCCGCCCGTCGGGGCCTATTCCGGCAAGACCGCGCTTACCGGCGAGCTGGCCGGAGAGTTGCCAGATACGCGCCCCTCGTCCATCGTGATCGGTGCGAAGGGGCGCGTCGGCACGGGGGCCTCGGACCTGCTCGAGGAGATGGGCTGCGCCGTGACCCGCTGGGACATGGAAGAGACGGCCCATGGCGGCCCCTTCCCCGAGATCCTCACCCACGACCTGTTCATCAATTGCATCCTCGCCCGCCCCGGCACGCCCTGCTTCGTCCCACCCGAGGCGCTGAAAGCCGCCCGCAAGCTCACGGCCATCGGCGATGTCGCCTGCGACCCCGACAGCGATTACAACCCGATCCCCGTCTACAGCGCGGCCACCACATGGGACGCGCCGGTCACCCGCGTGGCCGAACAGCCCCCGCTCGACGTGATGGCGATCGACAACCTGCCGTCGATGCTCCCGCTGGAGTCTTCGGAAGATTTCGCAGAGCAGCTCTTGCCATCGCTGCTGGCGCTCGGCAGTCTGGAGAGCGGCGTCTGGGGCCGCGCGAAGGCCGAGTTCGACACACATATCAAAGAGGTTTGACATGACGATTCATTGGTGCGGCACGGGTCTTTCCGCCCTTCCCGGCCTTCGCAGGCTGATCGCGGCGGGCCATGACGTGACGGTCTGGAACCGCACGCCCGAAAAGGCGAAGGATGCCGTGGGCGACATCGCGCAGGACATCCGCGCCTTCGAGATGGAGACGATTCGTGCAGCCACGCAGAAAGGCGACATCGTGGTCTCCATGCTGCCCGGGGACTGGCATGTTCCGCTGGCGGAAATGTGCCTCGGCCAGGGCGCGCATTTCGTCTCCTCCAGCTACATCGCGCCCGAGATGCGCGCACTCGATTCGCGCTTTCGCGAAGCGGGGCTGGTCAGCCTCAACGAGATCGGCCTCGATCCCGGCATCGACCACCTGATGGCCCATGCCCTCGTGGCCGATTACAAGGCCTCGGCGGCCTATGACGCAAGCAACGATCTGAGCTTCATCTCCTATTGCGGCGGCATCCCGAAAGAGCCGAATCCCTTCCGCTACAAGTTCAGCTGGTCGCCGCTCGGCGTGCTGAAGGCGCTGCGCTCGCCCTCGCGCTCGATCAAGAACTTCACCGAGCTGGAAGTCGCCCGCCCCTGGGACGCGATCAGCTCCTACGAGGCGCCCCTGCCTGCCCCCGAGACCTTCGAAGTCTATCCCAACCGCGACAGCCTGCCTTTCATCGCCGATTACCGGCTGGAGGATGCAGGCCGGATCGAGCAGTTCGTGCGCGGCACGCTGCGGCTCAACGGCTGGAGCGAGGCCTGGGCCGATGTCTTCGCCGAGATCGAAACCCTCGAAGGCCCCGAAGGCGAAGCGCGGCTCAAGGACATGTCGGACCGGTTCTGGAAGGAAAACGCCTATGCCGAGGGCGAGGCCGACCGCGTCGTGCTCTGCGTCGCGCTGGAGGCGCGCAAGGAAGGCGAGCCCGTCTGGCACAAGACCTACGTGATGGACGCCTGGGGCGATGCGCGCGGCACCGCCATGGCGCGGCTGGTGTCGATCCCCGTCTCGCTCGGCGTCGAGGCGATCATGACCCGCCGGATCGGCGCGGGCGTGCACCCCGCCCCGCATGACCCCGCGCTGGTCGAAAGCTGGCTGGGCGAGGTCGACACGCTCGCGCAACACCTGGAAGTGGTCGATCACCTGTCCTGACGCATCACGGCATCAACCGAGAACATCAGGCAAAGGCAATGCGCGGGCAAGGCTACGAAACCAGACGGCCCTGGCCCTTCTTCTTGCCGAAAATATCCCACATCTCGCGCGCCGCTTCGCGGCACGCTGCCAGCTTCGCGGTCACCTGCGGCGACGCGCTTGGGGGAGCGCGAGGGGGCAACGCCCCCTCGCACGGGTCGGATTTGCGCAGCAAATCCGAAACCTCACCCCTTTCGCATCAGGTCGTCTTCCTCGTCCGACGCCGAAAGCCCCAGCGCCTCAAGCCCGTTCTCGAGGTGGTCGGAAAGATGCGGCGTCCCGATGAGATAGTCGGCGGCAGGCACCGTTGCCTCGCCGATCACCGTGGCGCGCGCCTCGGCCAGCTCCTCGGGCTCGAAACTTCCCCGCCCGATCCACATGATCGCGGTCAGATCGACCAGCTCCTCCTCCGAAAGCCGCTCGAGAAAGCCGCGCAGCTCCGCCTCGGCGCGGTCCAGCTCACGTGACATCAGGATCACGTTGGCGACCTTGGTGATTGTGATTTCCAGCATCTTCTTCTCCTGTCAGCGCTTGTCGTCACTTTTCACCATAGCACGGATCGCATCCTTGATCTGGCGCAAGTTGCCTAGGGTCCGTGGACATCCATGAGCCGCCACCAGTTTCAGTCCAAAATCGCTCAGTTCCAGGAATTCGAGCGCAGGAATAGCGGGCTATTTCAAGCTCGAATGACGCAGAAA
>QVMW01000030.1 GCA_003417655.1 Rhodobacteraceae bacterium 63075 | reverse complement strand
TCGCTACAACCCCCTCCTGCGCATCGCGTCGCTCGAGAATGTCGATCGCCAGCAGATGGAGCTGCAGCTTTTGGCGTCGCTCTTCCTGCAGGCTGACAGTGATCGCGTGCAGGGCCTTCTCGACGGCGGTATCGACCTCTTCGTCGCGGCCGGGCTTTTGGCCTTCGAGCGCAAGCGGCCGACCCTGGGCGAGATCTACCGCATCACGGCCTCGGGCGGGGACAAGCAAAAGGAATACCGTCGCCGGGCCGATGAGGTGTTCAATCCTGCGGCCAAACTGATCTTCATGCGCATGGCCTCGACCAACAACGATACGCTGACCTCCTACCTCTCGCTGCTGATGACCTCTGGTCTCAAGCAATGGTCAAACCCCGCCATCGATCGCGCGACCGAGACCTCGGACTTCGACTTCCGCGATATCCGCAAGGCGCCCTTCAGCGTCTATCTGGTGGTCGAGCCGTTGATGGTAAAACCGCTGGCGCCCTTGATCCGGCTGTTCTTCTCGGACCTTTTGGCCTCGCTGCAGGATCACGAGCCGGGCAAGGATGAGCCCTGGCCGGTGATGATCATGCTCGACGAGTTCAATCGCCTGGGCAAAATGCCCATCGTGATGGACAGTATCGAGACCCTGCGCTCCTACCGGGCAAACCTGGCGATCGTCACGCAGACCATCCCCGCCCTCGATGAAATCTATGGCGAAAACGCCCGCCGCGCGCTGCAGGGCAATGCCGGCATCAAGCTTTACCTGACCCCCTCGGATGAAAAGACCATCGAAGAGCTCAGCAAGGCCGTCGGCAAGACCACGAAACGCGTGGTGACCCGGTCGCGCTCCGTCGGCCGCAACCCATTTGCCGGGCGCAGCATGTCCGAGCGGACCGAAGAAACCGCGCTGCTGCCCGAGGACGAAGCGCGGCGCATGGATCTGGGTGACATCGTCATGGTGGTCGACGCGCAAATGCCCGTACGCGCGAAGCGGATCAAGTATTACGACGACCGCTTCTTCAAGGCGATCTACGACAAACAGACGGGTGACTTGCCGTACCCCTCAGCCGGCGATCAGATGCGCGGACTGCAGGGCCAGCTCCGCGCGCTCGAGGCGAAGGTCGGGGCGCTGGATGTGCCGAAGGCCCGATCCGGGGAGCTTGGAGCCCAGGGTAAAAGCCGCGGCGGCAAGAGACGCGATGAAATCGATGCCATGGAAGCGCGTGACCCCGATGCCGCGACCGAGCCCGAGCCCGATGCAGACGCCTACAAAGAGGGCAATGCGCGGCTGGACCGATTCCTAGAATCGGCGGGCCAGAGCCTAAGGATCGATCGCGGCGAGGGCGACATCGCCGCGATGGAAAGGTGAATGGGTGAGGAAGCCGGCATCCAACATTCAGATTGGCCCTATGCCGACCAGTGCCCTGCACTGCCGCCAATGCGACATTTGCCTTGAAGGCAGGGCTGTGGTTCCGTCGTGGTCGTCTTGTCATCTTCGCTCCTTCGTCCCGGAAAAGCTGCCGGATTGGAAGCGGGAAATCCACCTAAATCACCTGTTCAGATTTCCCGAGCCACCTCTACCAGAAACAGATCTGGTCGAGTTTCGATCAGTTCTGTCATGTGTTCAAAGCGGTGCGATCCACCCTCGAAGGTAACGACTGGCAAACGTCCTCTGACAAAACTGAGTGTGTCCTGGGCGCTCAGAACTTCGTCAGCCAAGTCGAGAACAATCGTGCCCTGTCCGTCCAGACGAAAGCTGAGTGCTTCATAAGCCACAACGCATTCTTCCGTCAGTTCAAACGGCTCACCGGTGTAGCTGACACCCATGCCAACATAGTTTCTCAAGGTCCTACCCGGTACGATTGACGGGTTGATCGCGATGAACGGGCGATCAAACTCAGCGCCGAGCCAAGCGGCATAGAAGCCCCCAAGACTTGTACCGATGACCACCGCCTCAGGCTGCAACTTCAACCGTGCTGCATACCTCTCGAATACCTGTTGCGGGTGCAAGGTGTAGTCGACTGTGATGCCATCAACTGGGAGTGCCTTTGCCAGTTGCCGGATCTTTTTCTTGCAAGGGTCGAAGTTCGAGCCCCAACCATGGCAGTAAAAAATGCCGGAAGCGTGATGCCCGCCTTGTGGTTCTGATTGTCTTTTCATTTTGGGTCTCCTTACTGACCTGAAGAGGCTTCCCATGGGCATGCGCCAGAATCGGGCAGGAGCCCGTCAATAGCTGGTTCGAAAAGCCTGCTCATCGCAATAGACCAACTTCATCGCCCCAAAGCCCAAGCCATCTGTCCACATCTGACGTATATGCATGGCATCTCTGTCAAACCAATGGAGATGAACAATGACGCACGAACAACACCTCGCCCTTGATCTGATCGCCCGATTGGCCAACCGTTTCGGTCCGGCAAGCCGCATAGCCAAGGAGCTGCCCGGCTGGTTAGAATACCTAACCGAAGTGGAATGCCCGGAGCGGCCCCGTACCCGGCCAGGCGCCCAGTGGTGGGAAAAGGTTCGGGCCATCGCCCGTGACCTAGTTCCCGCTGCAGGGGGTGGCGAGGGTGAGACCGTGCAGCGCAATGCGGCCCTCTTTGGGGATCATTTCGGGTTGTCCCCGGTCGAAACATCCATGTTGACCTTCGTTGCCCTCTACAAACTGTTCGACGGATTCGAACATGTCGTCGATGGGGCGCTGGAAACTAGGGAGGTCACGGTGCCGCTGCTTTTGTCGTGGTTCTGCGCGGCACCTGAAGCCGAAATCCGGGCCGCCATGCGCGCCTCGGGCCGACTGACGAGCTCGGGATTGGTGCAGAACAACCGCGGTGGGCGACACAACCGGATGCCGTTTGATCTGTCTGAGCGACTGACCCTCGCCCTTATTGCCGAGGTGAATAGCATTGTTGACCTGATCGCGCTGATGTTCCCGCGTGCGGCTGAGCCTCAGGCTGAATGGCAGGATTTTGAAGGCCTTGGTCGTGATGCCGAGCTCATGCGCGACCTGCTGTCTTGCGCGTTGGTTCAGCGCAAGCCGGGCATGCACATCCTGCTCTACGGACCGCCCGGCACGGGCAAGACCGAATTCGCCAAGGTGCTGGCGCGCGAGATCGGTGTAGACCTGCGCGCGGTGGGGGAGACCGACGATGACGGTGGGGAACCATCCCGCCGGGAGCGGCTTGCCGAACTGACCATGGCGTCTCGCATGCTGGGGCAAAGATCGGACACCGTACTGCTGTTCGACGAGATGGAAGACCTGTTCGGCACGGGAGGCTTCCCCTTCGGCCGCGAAACGCCGTCGAAGGTCCATTTTAATCGGATCCTAGAAACGAACCCAATCCCAGTGATCTGGACCACGAATTCGGTCAATGCCTGTGATCCCGCCTTCCTGCGGCGGATCAGCTATTCGGCGCTGATGCGCCCACCATCGGGGCGGGTCCGAGCACGAATCTGGCAACGGCTTGAGGAGCGACATGGTGCAGGCATACCGGCTGCCGCGCTACCCCATTTGGCGGAACAGCATGATCAGGCCCCGGCGCTGGTGTCGGATGCGATGGTGGTGGCAAGGCTTTGTGATGGGGGGCAGGCGGTTGTTTCTCAGGTGCTCGATGCGGCTGCCCGTCTGGCAAAGGGCGGGGCGGACAGCGCGCCGCGTCACCACGCCGAGGTGCCTTGGCAACAGGACCTGGCCCGCGCCGATGCCGATCTGAGCCGGATAGAGGCGCGGCTGGCGGCCCCGGATGCGCCCCGCCGGATCAGTTTTTGTCTCGAAGGACCGGCAGGGACCGGCAAAAGCGCATGGGCACGGCATCTAGCTCGGGTCATTGGCATGCCGGTGATCGAAAAGCGCGCGTCGGACCTGATCTCGAAATGGCTTGGCGAAAGCGAGCAGAACATCGCGCGGGCCTTTTCCGAGGCGCGCGCCGATGGTGCCATGCTCATCTTCGACGAGGCGGACAGCCTGCTCGCCGACCGCCGCGGCGCTGAACGCAGCTGGGAGGTGAGCCAGGTCAACGAAATGCTGACCTGGATGGAAAGCCACACGCAGCCCTTCATCTGCACAACTAACTTCGTAGAAAAGCTCGACCCCGCGACACAGCGCCGGTTCACCTTCCGGATCCGGTTCGACTTTCTTTCGGTCGATCAACTTCCACTGGCCTGGGCTGCACATTTTCCGTGTTCGCCCCCGGTCGGGTTGTCCGCGCTCGATCGGCTAGCGCCCGGAGATTTTGCGAACGTAGCCCGCAGGATGCAAGCACTGGGCCATGTGGACCCGGAGCAGATCCTGCAGGAGCTGATCAATGAGGATGCAGCAAAGATGGGGGCGGCGCGGCCGATCGGCTTTGGCCGTTGACGCCAAAGTATTGCGCCGCAATGGTTGCTCTGCATTGCTAGCTAGGAGGACCCATGCGTTACGCTCGCCAGGAAGACCTGCAGAAACTGGCTCTTATTATGCAGGGGTCGGCCGAAGGAATTTCACTTTCTGATATAGAACGTGAATTCAGAGTATCTCGTCGAACGGCAGAACGCATGCGCGATGCCATACGCAACGCATACCCCCAAATTGAGGAGATTTCCGGCGAAATCGGCCGAAAGTATTGGCGTTTTCCGCCGGGATCATTGGGCCGTATGGCTGAGCCTACGCTTGATGAACTAACTGCCGGGCACCGAGCCGCCGCTATTGCACGGCGCGAGGGCGATGAGCTGGCGGCAGAAACGCTGGAGCGCCTATTGGTAAAGGTGCAGGCAATGTTTCGAGAGGATCGTCGCCGAACGATTGCTGCAGACCTTGAAGCGCAATTAATGGCGGATGGCGTTGCCTTTCGGCCTGGACCCCGTGAAACAATTTCCTCAGAAATTCTATCTGCACTTCGTGAAGCGATCCTCGCTGGGGCAATGATCTCTGCTGACCATCGTGCTCGGGGCACTGCAAAACTTTCGCGCAATACCAGGCTCGGCCCAATAGCGATATTGTTTGGTCAGGGGCGCCAATACCTATTGGCTTGGAGTGAATATCAGGACGATCTGCGCCTGTTTGCACTGGCTGGTTTCGAGCGGATTTCATTGGAGGCCGATGTCTACGAGCGCCCCAAAGGGTTTGATCTGCAGGAATGGCTCTCAGAGAGCTTCGGCGTCTGGCGCGAGGAACCGCACGATGTCGTATGGCGCTTTCTGCCTGAAGTCGCCGATGAAGCTGCGGGATATGTATTCCACCCTAAACAGCGCGCCGAGCGCATGGAAGACGGATCGCTGATGGTCCGTTTCCGCGCCGGAGGACGGCAGGAGATGGAATGGTATCTGGTGAGATGGGGAGATCACGTTGAAGCGCAATTCTTGGAGGTTTCTGGCACCTCTTCGTCTGTTGCGACCGAAAATGACGTGTGCAAGCAGTAATCTCAAGTCGAATCAACAAAGAAGGAACAACGCTTGCTTCGGAACAGCACATCTCATCCCCTTCGCATCGACAGCTTGCCTGTTGGCAACGGTCATCTCGGCCTGACCCTATGTCCCGGTAAGAAAGGCGACAGTGTCTTTGGCGCGGGATGGGACCGCGATTTGGGCGTTGATTTCGATGTGATCAAGGCTTGGGGCGCGCAAGCCGTCGTAACCCTGATCGAGGATTCTGAGTTCGAGCTGCTTTCCGTCACTGGTCTTGGCGATCCGGCTAGGGCAAGCGGGATGGACTGGCATCACTTTCCGATCCCTGATCTCGATGTGCCAACGCCAAAGGCCATGGAGGACTGGCGAGAGTTGTCGCCCCGCCTTCACCGCATCCTGGAGAATGGCGGCCGGGTGCTGGTCCATTGCCGGGGCGGGCTGGGACGCGCGGGAACGATTGCCGCCCTTCTGCTGGTTGAGCGCGGGCGTCCAGCGGGCGAGGCCATGACCCTCGTCCGCGCCACACGGCCCGGATCCATCGAGACGGGCGGTCAGGAACGCCTTGTGACCGATTACGCTCGACATGAAGGGCTGAAGCTGATCCGCCTCCACGCCAGTCTTCTGGGTGGTGCCATTGGCGACAGTCTGGGAGCCGAGATCGAATTTCTCTCTCTCGCGGAAATCCGCCGTCGTTTCCCGGACGGCATTTCGGAGCTACCACCGCACAGGGGGCTGCACGGTGCCATCACAGATGACACCCAGATGACGCTGTTTATGGCTGAGGGGATCATACGCGCGCAAATCCGTGGTATTCTGAAGGGTATCTGCCATCCGCCGTCCGTGATCCATCACGCGCTGTTGCGCTGGTTCAGAACCCAAGGCGGCAATCCGAAGGTTCAGACCGATGATGTGGGACTGATCAACGACCCACGCCTTCAGGTCTGCCGCGCGCCGGGCAATACCTGCCTGTCATCCTTGGCTGCGAGCGCTCATTTTGGGGACCTGGCCCGAAACAACAGCAAAGGATGTGGGACCATCATGCGGGTGGCCCCCATCAGCTTAATGTTCCCCCGCGACCAGGTTCGCGCGATGGCCATCGAGACATCCGCCCTGACGCATGGCCACCTGACCGGACAGCTTGCAGCGGCAGCCTGGGCGGAAATGCTTGCCGATGTTACGGCAGGTGCCGACCTTGAGGAGAGTGCGACCCGGACTGCAGAGACCTATGCGCGACTTACCGGGGGCGAAGAGACTGCACGGGCAATTCAAGCTGCGCTCCGCGCGCCACGGAACGGTACAGGGGAAACAGTCGAATCTCTCGGTGGCGGCTGGATCGCCGAAGAAGCTCTGTCAATCGCGCTTTATGCCTGTCTCGCCGGAGGCTCCTTCGAAGAGGCCCTTCTGATTGCAGCCACCCATGGTGGAGACAGCGATTCAACGGCGGCGATTGCCGGCAATATGCTGGGTCTGCTTGATCCTGCGGCTGTGCTTCGACACCGTTGGGCCGAAATCGTTGAAGGTGCAGACATCATCTCGCAACTGGTACGGGATTACAGGGAGCTTTCATCCGATATCGATGCGGCAGAGGAACTCTTCGAAGTCTATCCGGGTGGATAGACGCATGAATAAAAAAACCCGAAGCTGGACTTCCTGCGCGTACACGCAAGACAACGGAAATAGCTTTATAAGCCATTGATCCAGAATAGTATCCCAGTACACTACCCAATTTATGCAGCGAGCTCGAAACCTATGTTCTACCCTTTTCTCGTCGCTGATCCCCGTTCGGGCCTGCAGTACCGCCTGAGCGATACCGGCCTCGCCGAGCTTTCGCTTGCGCCCAATGCGCCCGAATGGGTGCCAGGGCGAACTATTGTCGAAACCCCCGATGCGGTTTGGCGCGACAGCCTTGCCAATGCGCCGGTCGAGACGATCTCGGCCGTCAGCACGGCGCTGGAGGGTCTGATGCTGGCCACGGGCGATCTACGCGTGCCAGCGGCAGGCGCGGTGGGGGACAGCCGCGCAACGCGGCATCTGAATGCCCTTATTAACCTCTGGCGCAAGCTGGGCGATGCATTACCCGAGGGCCTGGCCCCGGTGCGCCATGTGCTGGAGCTGCCACATGGGCGGTTCCTTGATCCGGTGCCAGTCGTTGAAGGATCGCTCGACCCGCATGCGCCTGCCGCAATGAAGGCACTGTACGAACGGCTGCATCGGGAATTCGGGGCCGTGGCCTCACCCGTCAAGGCGCGCGTGGCGGCCGAGGGGTCAAGGCTTCACGCCTTGCAGGGAGGGATCGCAGCGGCTGGGATCGGGCCTGCGCCACAGGATGACAGCATCGCCTTCTACGGCCTGCGTGATTTGGCTGCCTGCGCTGATTTTGCTGCCGCCCGTGCGCGTGCCCTGATCGAAAGCGGAATTCCTGCGCGCGACATTGCAGTGCTTGCCTCTGGTGATCCGCGCCAGATCGCCCGCGCCTTTGCGGAGCAGGGCGTGCCAGTTTCCGGGCTTCCCGCCAGCCTGCCCGAGCGCGACATCATTGGTGAGACAGCACTTCAACTGGCGCTCGCCAAACGAACACCCACACCTGCGATGGTTCTAGCGAGTCTGGCGCTGTCACCGCTGATGCCATGGTCCGCACAGACGGGGCGCGATCTCGCCGAAAGCCTGATTAGCGGTGATTTTCGGGGAGACGTCCTTTCGCCCACCCCCGCGCACAAAGACCTCTGGATGGACATTCGCGCCTCAGCGGGCAGTCTGGCCCAGCTGCGTTTCCTGATCGACCGTATATGTGAGCGCATTGCGCAAGGACATGACGTCCGCGCCCGGCTACCCATCCCGCCAGGCGAGGGTAACCCGGATTGGGAAGTGATCCTGCGCGGCATCCAGATTGCTCCACCTTCAAGTGCCGATCCAGAGCGTAACCTCGAAGGCGTCAGCCTTTGGTCTGCACAGGAAACTCCGTGGCGGCCCTGCCGGCATCTGATTGTGACGGATTTCACCGATGGTCTGTATCCGACGCGTCCGCGCGCCAATCCGATGTTTCTGGACAGCGAAATCATCACGATCCGAGCCACGACGGGGCTGCACCTTCGCGGCCGGGCCGAGGGCTTGGCGCGAGGTCTCTCGCTTTTCGATCAGCAGCTTCAGGCTGTCTCGGACTCTGTGACATTTTTGATCCCGTGGCGCGATCTGTCCGGTACGCGGCAGCAACCATCGGCTGGTCTTTCCTTGGTCGCGCGGGCGATATCAGGTGTCGAGGAGGCTCATGATCTGATCCTGGACCTGTCGCGATTGCCGACCGGCGATTGGCCTGTGGCGCAGTACCGCCTGCCGCCCTTGCCGGAGCCGGACGATCTTCCCGAGGCCCTGTCTTTCCCCGGCCTCGACTTGTTGGCGCTGCGTCGCAAGGATGATGGAACAACCAAACCTCAATCACCCTCTCGGCTGGAAACGCTTCTGGTAAGCCCACTGGCGTGGCTTTTGGACGAGGTGGGGGCCGGCGACATGTCTTGGTCGGCAGAGGAACTTGATGTCATGGCCAAGGGCAACATAGCCCATGACGTGTTTGAACATGTATTCCTCAAGGACCAGCCCGTGCCAGAACCTGCGGCACTGACCGCTGCGGTTGCCGAGGCCTATGATCGCGCGCTCACCCGCCATGCGGGGTTTCTGCGTAGCGCATCATGGGAAATGGAACGCAGCGGGCTGGAACGCGAGATCCTTCAGGCGGCGCTGCGCTGGCGCGAACATCTGCTGGCGCTTGGCGCAAAGATCATCGGCAACGAGATCTGGCTGGCCGGTGAGGCGCATGGCATCAACCTGCACGGCAAGGCCGATGCTATCCTTGAGTTGCCTGACGGGGCGCTGCTTGTCATTGATCACAAGAAGAGCGGCACATCGGCCCGCCGCAGGCGCATGGAGGCCGGGTGGGATCTGCAAGCAGGGCTATACCGTGACATGCTCGCCCGTCCTATTCGGCGCGACGGCGACGGGATGGACCCGCTGATTGGCCGAAAGGTGGGTATTGCCTATCACCTGATGAATGATGGTGGGCTCTTAACTTCCGGCCTTGAGCTTGCAGAAGGATCTCCCGCCCGCGACATGGGCGACGCCGTCAACGATGCGGCTGTTGCAATGCTTGCTGAACGGCTGGCGCAGCTAGGTGCCGGTCGGGTGGTGCTGAATACCTCAGCCGATGAGGGCTTTTTCAAGAAAGAAGCAGGATTCACGCCCTATGCGCTGACCGATGGCTCGACCCTGGTTACCGCGTTCATCCGCCAGATCGAGGAGGCATGACCATGGACGGAACCGATTCAGACCGAGGGTTGGTCATCGTGCCCGCTGGCGCTGGCGCGGGTAAAACCCATCGTATCAAGACCCAGCTTTCTGACTGGGTGAAGCGCAAGATCGTACGACCCGAACGTATCCTTGCAGTAACCTTTACCGAAGCCGCCGCGGGCGAATTGCGCGAACGTATCCGGGCGGGTCTTCTGGCGGACGGACTGGTCGCCGAGGCCATGGCCGTGGAGCGCGCCTATGTCTCTACTATCCATGGTTTGGGCCTGCGTTTATTGACGGAACATGCGCTGGCAGCAGGTGCATCGCTGCAACCTCGTCACCTTGGCGATGCCGAGCGCGAGCTGCTGATCCGGCAGGCGCTGGCGCATGCCAAGGCGCTTGACCCGATCAAGGCAGAGCCTGAGCGGTTCGGATATCAGCCCAACTGGCAAAAGGGCGAAACGGTCGAAGATTCCCTGCGGGGCCGGGTTCTATCGATGATCGACCTGTTGCGCGGGCTGGGGGACAAGGGCCGTGATCCGGGCCTGATCGCTCCCGCATTAGCGCGGCTCGATACGATCTATGGCGAAGTGCTCGCGGATCCCGCAGCTGCCCGTGATGTGTTGGCGAAGGCGGTTTCCAACATGCTTACGGCCTTTCCCGAAGGCGGTATGGCCGGCGTCACCGCAAAGGGCCCCCGCGAGACGCTGGAAAAGAACCTTGCCTTCTTTCGTTGCGTTGACCGCGACCCGACCTTGCTGGACCGGGACTGGAGCATCTGGCAGTCACTGAGCAACCTCTTCACCTCGAACAGCCGTACGAAAACGCCAGAGGGCTACGATGACCTTGCCGACGCGATCATGCAGGCTGCCGAGGTGCTGCCTTCACATCCCGGTCCCTTGGCCGATGCAAAGCTGCACTTCCAATGCCTGATCGCCTGTGCGCAGGAAGTGATGGAGGCTTATGAGACACGCAAAAAGGTGCTTGGGCTGATTGACTATGCCGACATGATTGCAGGCGCCGAGCGGCTATTGCGGACCGATCCGGCAGTGCGACAGGCCGTGCTGGATGAAATTGACTGCGTGATCATCGACGAATTCCAGGACACCAACCCGGTGCAATTCGCGCTGCTCTGGCAGCTCGGCGCTCGCGCGCCACGCACCCTGCTGGTGGGGGATGTCAAACAGTCGATCATGGGTTTTCAGGGTGCTGATCCGCGCCTGTCTCAGGCGTTGGCGGCGGCCAACCCCGATGCGACGCAGCCCCTTGACCGCA
The DNA here is from genome assembly GCA_003417655.1 of Rhodobacteraceae bacterium 63075. Taxonomy (GTDB): domain Bacteria; phylum Pseudomonadota; class Alphaproteobacteria; order Rhodobacterales; family Rhodobacteraceae; genus Lentibacter. The sequence continues at coordinate 5,493 of QVMW01000030.1, read as the reverse complement.
ACTGGCGGTCAACACCAGCGGTGATGAACTTCGTCAATGCCATGGGCACAGGGCTGTTTGGCGCAGGCTACAACCCGCTGTCCCCAACCCGTGATCCAGTAACTGGTCCGGCGCTGGAAGTGCTGAACATCGTCAAAGGGCGCGGGGTGAGAAACTTCTCGAAACCTCAGGAGCACATTGCCGAGCGCATCGCCGAGATCTTGAAAGCGGGCGAAACGATCACCGACCGGCACAGCAAGGCCCCGAGGAGCGCACGTCCCTCTGACATAGCCCTTCTGGTCTGCAAGCACGCGACGGCAGCCCGCTATGCCGAGGAATTGCGCGCGCGCGGCGTGCCAGTCCGCATCGCCGAGGACGGCTGGGCGACCAGTCCAGTTGTTCAGGCCGCACGCGCCGCGCTGAGCTATGCCGCGAACCCGACCGATACCAATTCCGCGCTTGTGCTGCGCACCCTTGGCCCCGACCCACTGAGCCTGCAAGCTGCAATGACCGCGCAGATCCAAGGGCGGCTGGCGGATGATCCGGTTCTCATGCGACTGGCGGCTCTGTCGGACCGCATTGCACGCCTGCCGATTTCCAACGCACTGGATCTGGTGATCAATGCCTCTGAACTGCGGCTCTGGGCTGACCGTCAGCCCGATGCGGCACAGTCGCGTGCAGACCTTCTGCGGCTTGAAGCCGAAGCGAGCGACTTTGAATCTGCCCATCGCGACCTTAAGGCCGCTGCCGGATTCCATGGCGAAAGCGCCAAGGTTTTTCTGGGCTGGCTTGATGCCCGAGCGAGTGAGCGCGATTTCGACCGCCGTCCTGACCCAGCCGCCAACAGCGCCGAAGCTGTCGAGATCGTCACCTGGCACGCCTGCAAGGGTCGTGAATGGCCGATCACCGTAGTCGCTGAATTCGACCACGGTATCGAAGAATGGCCGGGCAGTACGGCAACCCGGTTCACCGCGCTTCACAAGATCGACGATATGGACGCCGTGCTGGCCTCGGCCGCGCTAATCCATACTCCGGGATTTGCGGCCACCGAAGCCGAGCGGCGATTCATTGAGGATAGGCGCGCGGATTTCGAGGCCAATGCGAAGAACCTTCTTTACGTCGCCCTGACCCGGGCACGCGACCGGCTGGTGCTGGAGTGGCCGGGCTTTCTAAAAGAGCGTGATGAGGAAGCCCCAGAAGCCAAATGCCTGTTCCATGTTTTCACGGATGCCTGCGCGCTGCAGATCGGTGGTGATAAACTGCGCATCGGCGGGATTGATTGCCCGGCCATCATTAGGCAGTTGTCCGAACACGCGGGCTTCACCGAGTATTCGGAGGCTGAGATCACGGATACACCACGGCTCGGCAGCGCTACCCCCTTGCCTGCTCTGGACTTGACGCCCTGGCGTTTGCCACCATCACAAGCCACAACGGCCCAGCCCGAACCAGAAAGCCAGGGTATCACTTTAGGCACACCTTGGCCCCGCACGATCAGCGATGCGGCCCGAGGCACGGCGCTACACCTCGCCTTGCGCACGTGCCTGACGCGGCCTGATCTGATCACAGCCTTGCCAGCAGCAACCGGACTGGACGATGCGACCCTCGACTTGGTGGCAGAGCGGGCAGCGGCGCTGAAGACCTGGCTTTCGGCCGACGGCTACACCGATCTGCTCTGTGAAATTCCTCTGCTAGGACACACTACAGAAGGTGCTAAAATTCCCGGCATGATCGACCTGCTGGCAGTTGGGCCGAAGGGATGCCTGTTGATCGACCACAAGACCGGCGGTGCGGGTGAGGGTTTTGGCCTCTACTGGCCTCAGCTCTCGGCATATGCGGAACTGGCGAGAAAATTATTTCCGCAGCATCAGCTGCGAGGAATCGCCTTGTTATGGGTTGATCATGGGCGTCTTGACCTTGTGGATATGGCCTCTAAACGCGCTCATTCATCTCAAGGTGATGCTCTTTGATGTCCTTGGTAATACGGGGGCGGCGGGGAAATAAATGACGTCAAATGCATGCTGACGATTGAAAAAAGCTCGTATGCAGCAACCACCCTCTTCAGATCCTGTGCAAGGAATGGGGAGCTCCTCAGTTACTCGAAAGAGACTTGAATGATCCTCAAAATCACAGATGTCATTGCAATAATTTTCTGGCGCATTCACAGTGCGCCCTGTGCGGAGAACTTCTGAATAGACATGGAGGCAATTTTGACGACGCGTGAAAAAGAGGAAGTTCCCGGGGCGTCTTACACCACGTTCGAAGGACTCTTCACCGGTGAGCGAAGCTTCACGATCCCAGAATATCAACGGGCCTACGATTGGGGAGAGGATCAGCGCACGGATCTGTTGGATGATATAGACAGGCTCGACCAGCTCATCGAGGCTGGACAAGAAAGCAGCCACTTCTGCGGTACAATCATATGCACGCCGCCAACTGAGACTAACCAAGCCCATTGCATCGTTGATGGCCAGCAGCGTCTGACAACGCTAGCACTTCTACATGCGCGACTTGCATCCGTAGCCAAACGAGCGACCTTCCTTCGATCTGAGGGAAAGATGCTCTTTACCCCCCAAAGTGCTGACGCGAATACGTTCGGGAGGCTCCTGTCGGGCAAGAACCCAGGAACGACCGACACGATTGCGCAGAGCAACTATGTTCGAGCCAGCGACGAGCTTGACGCTTGGATTGGAACGGACGCTAAACGTGCCGGACGGATCCTCAACCATGTCGAACAACGCTTGCACTTCATCTTCTTCGTTCTGCCCGACGAGACAGAAGTAGCCAAGGTCTTTGAGACAATCAATAATCGGGGAAAGCCGCTCTCGCAGATGGACTTGGTGAAGAATCACCTGATCTATATTGCCGCCGTGCGGGGTTGGACGGAGCCGAACGTGAATGAAGTCTGGAGAGGGATCCAGAAAATCGCAGGATCAACCCATTTCGTCGAAGGCGACGTAGACACGATCCTCCGTGCTGTCGTTACGGCACAGTTTCGGCCAGGTCGCCGCAATGCAGGCGAGACTGATTTTTCAATCGTTTCCAATGGCTTACCGGCGCTAAATGCGAAGCATGAGGTGTTTGAAACTTTTTTGCGCTTCCTAGAAGCCAGTTTTTGGACTCATGCAAACATGCGGAGTGCCAACAAGACCGATATCAGAAAGCCAATCGACCGAGCGCTCACATTCCTTAATCATCATAACAATATCGGAGGTGTCCTTCCTCTAATCTTTGCTCGGCAGTTCCGCCGACATGATTTTGCAGCAGATCGCAAAACGGCAAAAGTCTTGGAAGCAGTCGAAATCGCCAACTTTCGGCTTTACGGTCTGCCTGGCGCTTCGGCCCGTTCGGATAGTCACAACGTAACGCTTCACAGATTAGCCTATGAATATTTCCATGGAAACAGAAGCGATGACGAGGTGATCGTGGAACTGACTAAGACCGTGACACAATCGCAAAAGGACGGCCTTGCCTCGATTCTCAGATCACTATCGCTCAATGATGATGATGGATACGACTTTTATAAATGGCCATGGCTACGTTACTTTCTCGCCCGCTTTGAGGAGCATTTGCTTGACAGCCAGAGCTTCGACTTTTCTCGTTTGCGCCTCCGGATCGGCCAAACTAGCCGAACAAACGATGTGCTGACCATTGAACACATCTGGCCGCGGAAAGCAGAGAAACAGACCGTGGAGCAGGATAACGATGGCCAACAGATACGCCGTCTCGGAAATCTCATGCTTATACCCCACAAGGTGAATATTCAGCGAAGCAACGGTGATCTGAAATTCAAAGCCGAGAAGACCGCTGATTCCAGCGCAGTCCTTCTGCAACAGAATGTGACTGCACAAGCAGCGGACGAATTTGCAGTTAAGTTCAGCGAATATCTCGTTCAGCGCAACGATGAGTTGTTCGGCGAAGTGAAAAATCGGTTCAATGAGCCAACAATTGAGGCTAATTCGGATCTCGTTCGCGTTCGAACACTTTGCGATCTGCGCGAGGAGGACATGATCCGGTTCGCCCTCGAAGCTTGGCGTTTCCCGGGCGAGAATGGAATGGGACATGTCTTCGAGGGTATGTTTTCCCTTCCTTCAGGAGGTGAAACTTATCTACCGACAAGAGAGGATGCCATCAAGGAAAACGAGAATTATGTAATGCGTGCCGAGTATAGCGCGCGCGGCAAAAGGCCGGCAGCCTTTGAGAGGCTTGCGAAACGACGCAAAGTTATTGGCAACGAGAGAGCCCCAATCGCATGGAAATGATCATTCTTGGTTAAATCCGGTTTAGAAGACTTCCATTATAGCGATCTCAACTGTTTGCGAATGATCGGTCACCGCGAATGACGGCTCCGGTTCCGGCTGTATGAAAGCTCAGTGGCAGGCCTGCTGCAACGCAGCGCTTGGTGGCGTTGCGAAGGCGTTGGCCGGCTCCTGCATTGCAAGCGTTTTGTACCTCGAGAGCCGCGTCCAGCTCTGTGCCGTGATCCGCAGTGGCCGAGGCGAGCGTTAGGCGCAGGCGCGCGGAATAGGCCGAGACCATCATTCGGGTGCGCGCACTCTCACCCGTGTCGCGCGCGCCGCGTAACGCCTTGCAGTCGATGGCGATGACATCACCATCTTGCAATGCCGCCGCGACGTCCGCCAGTATCTTGCCGAAGGCTGCATCCAGTGCCTTCGGGGCGATCATCTTGGAACACGGTTGAGAAGGTATCGTGCGATGGAATGGCATGCTTGAGCTTCAGAAACCTTCTGAAAAAGCTCTCTTTTGCGCGGCCGAAGGCGGCCATCTCTGCACAGCTCGACGAACCGCAAAGCACCGAAACGAAGGCGATCACAAGAAGCTCACCAAGATCATGGCGGGCGTTTCTGGCGCGAGGATCGGGGACATCATCAAAGGCGGATAGGAAGATCTGAATCGGGGGGCCAGGCTCCAGGACATGAATCCCCCATCCAGAATCGATCCCGTCGTCATCCTCAAGGGTAGATGCTCACACCCTCAGTTCCAAACGCGATTCCCCTGCCCGAAGCAGCGGAGAATGCGCGAGGTCGGGATGGTCGTCGGAGAGAGTGCAAAATTCGATCATGGCTGGATGTTCAGCCACAGACCTTGCTGCAGTTCCATGATGTCAGCACAGCGTGTATTGGTTGCCTTCATAATTTCCAGCTGAAGCGCATTGCTGGTTCAATGGGCAGCGCCTTGGCATCTTGGTCCCTCGGTGATTGTCAGGACTGGGCCGTCGCCCCCCCTCACTCCAACCTTTTGGCCCTTTCGGCGACCCTTTGGACGGCAGCGCCTGCCGCACTTCCTGCCTGCCGGAGGCCAGCCCCTGCGATCTCGCCTGTTGAGCGTGACCCGAACCGCGCCCTTGCGCGGGACCCTTTGGTGCCAGCCAGTCCCTTCGCAAATCCGCCGACACCGGGCATGTTAGGGGGTGCGGCCATCATGAAGTTGCCGGAAATCGCGCGGACGATGAGCGGCGTGGCGAGGATCATGCCCCCGGCAAGGAACATCATCATG
>QVMW01000013.1 GCA_003417655.1 Rhodobacteraceae bacterium 63075 | reverse complement strand
AAATCGCATCGTAGGGCGCGTGACGGCTTCGCATATCGCCTCGGCATCAATGGCATCAGACTTGCCTCGTTTCACATACGGCTTCACATACACCGGTGGGATCAGTCGGACGTCATGGCCAAACTTCGTCAGCTCGCGTGCCCAATGATGGGCGCTGCTGCAAGCATCCATGCCAATCAGGCAAGGATCAAGCTTTGAGAAAAACGGCAGTAACTGCGCCCGCCTCAAAGGTCGATTGAAGGCGACTACCTTGTCTGCGGTGATCCCATGAACTTGGAAGACGTTCTTGGCCAGATCCAGACCGATTGTGGTAACTTGCATTGGGCGGCTCCTCCTCTGAGCAGATATGGACATCTGCACTATGGCGCATTGCGACGCCGGTTGGAGCAGGAGCCATCCACCCCATCAGCTTGCCGCCCATTCTTGCAGAGCGTCGCGACCAGCCCTTAGTGGACCCGATGGGGAGCGGGTCAACTGGTTCGAATTGGTCTGGCGGCACCCAAGCGTGGCCTATTGGACCATGTTATTGACCCTTCGGAACTGTGGGTGTTGTATCGCAGACGCGCACATGGAGGCGGAGCGGAGATGGACCTTGCCGGATTTCTGACCACCTTGGGGGTACTATTTTTGGCAGGTCTCGCCGCCGATGAGCTGGGCCGCGTGACCAAACTGCCGCGCGTGACCTTGCTCTTGCTGCTCGGCATGCTGGCGGGAAATGCGGGGTTTGATCTGATCCCGCTGGAGGTCACCGAGTGGTTTGACGAGCTATCCAGCATCGCGCTGACGATGGTGGCCTTCCTCTTGGGCGGGGCCTTGTCGCGCAAGACGCTGCGCAAGCACGGGCGGGCCATTTTAACCATTTCACTGGCGATCGTCGTCTTCACCATCCTGCTTGTTACGCTCGGGTTGATCGCGGCGGGCGTTGCGCCCGGCCTTGCGATCATCCTCGGAGCCGTGGCGACAGCGACTGCGCCTGCTGCGATGACAGATGTGATCCACCAGTCGGGCATCAAGAACAAGTTCACCAAAACCTTGAACGGGATCGTCGCCATCGATGACGCTTGGGGGCTCATTGTGTTCAGCATCGCTCTGGTGCTGGTCGGACAGTCCGATACTTGGGCCGAGGTGGTCGGCGGCGCGGCGTGGGACCTTGGCGGTGCGATTGTGCTCGGCTGCGTCATCGGCTTTCCCGCGGCCTATCTCTCGGGGCGGCTCAAGCCCGGCGAGCCTTTGCAGGCCGAAGCTATGGGGATCGTGTTCCTATGCTGCGGACTGGCGCTCCGGCTTGAGGTTTCGTTTCTCATTGCAGGCATGACCGTGGGCATCATCGTAGCCAACTTCGCGCGCCATCATTCCCGCGCCTTCCATGAAATCGAGCATGTCCAATGGCCTTTCATGATCCTGTTTTTCCTGCTCGCGGGGGCGCTGCTTGACCCCGAAGCGCTCTTGCTGCTCGGCTGGGCGGGTATCCTGTTTCTGGTGCTGCGTGTCGTCGGGCGCATCATCGGCGGCTATGTGGGTGCGCGGCTCGGTCATGTCCCGCAAGCCCATGTGAAGTGGTATGGGCCGGCCTTGCTGCCTCAGGCAGGGATCGCTGTGGGCATGGCGCTTGTGGCCAGTGAGGCTTTCCCTGAATGGGCCGCCTCGATCATGGCCTTTACCATCGCCAGCACCGTGGTTTTCGAGATCATCGGACCGCCTTTGACGATGCACGCGATCCGCCGCGTGGAAGCCCTGAAAGCCGCGAAGGCCCCCTAGGGCATTGTCAGAGGAAATCAGCTTGAGCCGCGCAGGGCGGCTCTTGGATTCGCAGAATGACCAACCTGATTCATTTCGCTATTTCAAGACGGGCTGCGAGATCATCCGCCTGGCGATGACCACGGGGCTCGTCTCTTCATCGTGGGATCACTACCGAACTGCCCTCCCTTCCTCAAGCCGGCTTCCTCTGACAGTGCCAGCGCGCATCTTGCCACTGGAAACAGCCTCCGGATTGGCTAGGCTGGCTGTGTGGCATCGGAGGTTTCGCCGTGCAAAGCCAGAGCCCGACCACACCGATCTTCACCGTGACATCGCTAAGCAAGGTCTATGGCACCGGCCCGGCAGCCGTGCACGCCCTGCGCGGGCTCGACCCGACCCTGCCTGAGGGCGAGCTGGTCGTGCTGCTCGGCCCATCGGGTAGCGGCGAATCCACGCTGCTAAACATCATCGGCGGTTTGGACCGGGCCAGCAATGGGCGTGTGATATTCCAAGGCAACCTTGGCTTAAAGCTGGTCTGTAAAGTTCCGGCGCTTCGCCATGTTCGTATCCTTCCAATGTGGTTGGGTACACCTTAGCCAACTGTCCGATTTTCTGGGACCACTTCACTCATAGGGTGTTGCGCAGCCTTGGCCGGCGCCCGAAGCGATGGGTGCGCGCCTGGCTCAGCCGATGGTTTCGGGACGCCGTCGCGGCACGGCGCGGCCTGGAGTCAGCCCGGAGACCTTTCCCGCGATGGACGCCGCGTCGATGCCGTGGTGGCGGTAGAGGTCGGCGATCGTGCCGGTCTGGCCGAAATGCTCGACCCCCAGCGGGATGGTCTGATGCCCGGCAACAGCGCCGAGCCAGGAGAGGGTGGCGGGGTGACCGTCGATCACGGTGATGATGCTGCAGTGGCGGGGGAGATCGGCGAGCAGCGTCTCGATATGCGATTGCGCGCCGTCCGTGCCGCGCGCGCGGGCGCGCTGTGCGGCCGTCCAGCCGGCGTTCAGCCGGTCCGCCGAGGTCACCGACAGGACGCCCACGTCGCGGCGCGTCTCCCCGATCATCCCGGCCGCCTTGATTGCCTCGGGCGCGACGGCGCCCTGGTAGGCGATGACCACGTCGCAATTCGGCCCCGGCTTGCGCATCCAGTAGGCCCCGTCGATGGCCCCCTGGCGGAAATCCTCGTCCACCCGTTTGCCGGGCTGCTCGAGCGGGTTGGTGGTCAGGCGCAGATAGACCGAGCCGCCGGTTTCATCGCGCAGCCATGTGCGCTCGTCCGGGTCGCCCTCGCCATCGCGTTGCAGGTAGTCGAAGGCCCATTCCATGATCACGGCCAGCTCGTCGGCGAAGGCCGGCTCGAAGGCCGCCAGCCCGTCCTGGCTCATCCCGATCAGCGGCGTGCCGACCGACTGGTGCGCGCCGCCTTCGGGCGCGAGGGTGACGCCCGAGGGCGTGCCCACGAGCAGGAAGCGCGCGTCCTGGTAGCAGGCATAGTTGAGCGCATCGAGCCCGCGGGCCACGAAGGGGTCATAGAGCGTGCCGATGGGGATGATGCGCTTGCCGAAGAGTGTATGCGACAGGCCCGCCGCGCCCAGAAGCAGCATGAGGTTCATCTCGGCGATGCCCAGCTCGACATGCTGGCCCTCGGGAGTGAACTCCCATTTCGCCGTGGAAGGAATGCGGTTCTCGATGAAGGCATCGGCCTGCGCTTTGCGCGCGAAGAGCTTGCGCCGGTTCACCCAGGGGCCGAGATTGGTCGTGCCGGTCACGTCGGGGGAGGTGGTCAGGATACGTTCGGCCAGCGGGCTGTCGCCCTTGGAGAGATCATCGAGGATCTTGCCGAAGGCCATCTGTGTGGAGATCTCGCGGGAGCTATCCAGTGCGATGGCGGGAACCGGCAGCTTGTCATCGCTGTAGCGGCGCGTGCCTTTCGAAAAGAACGGCACTTTCGAGAGGAAATCGCGCAGGGCCTCGGGGTCTTTAACCCCGGCCAGCGGCTCCCATTCGGTGCCCTTCGCAACGCCCATGTGCTCTTGCCACGCGTCGAACTGCGCCGTGTTCATGAGCCCGCCGTGGTTGTCCTTGTGCCCGGCGATGGGCGTGCCCCAGCCCTTGACGGTGTAGGCGAGGAAACAGGTGGGGCGATCATGGTCGATCGCCCCGAAGGTCTCGGCCATGGTCTCGACGCAGTTGCCGCCGAGATTTTCCATCAGGGCCGCCAGTTCGTCATCGCTGCGCGCCTCGATCAGCGCACTCACCTCGCCCTGGTCGCCAAGATCGTCCAGCAGGCGCTCGCGCCAGACCGCGCCGCCCATGAAGGTCAGGGCGGAATAGTCCTGGTTGGGGCAGGCGTCGATCCAGTCGCGCAGCCTGTCGCCGCCCGGCTCCTCGAAGGCCGCGCGTTGCAGCGCGCCATATTTGATCCGGACCACGTCCCAGCCGAAGGCATCGAAGATCTTCTCGATCCGCTCGAAGAGCCCCTCGCGCACGATCCCGTCAAGCGACTGGCGGTTGTAGTCGATCACCCACCAGGTGTTGCGCAGGTCGTTCTTCCAGCCTTCCTGCAGGGCCTCGTAGATGTTGCCTTCGTCAAGCTCGGCGTCGCCGACCAGCGCCACCATCCGGCCCATCGGCGCGTCCGCGCCCCAGCTCTTGGCCTTGATGTAGTCCTGCACCAGCGCGGCGAAGGCGGTGATGGCCACGCCGAGCCCGACAGAGCCTGTCGAAAAATCCACGTCATCCGCGTCCTTCGTGCGGCTGGGATAGGACTGGACGCCGCCGAAGCCGCGGAAATTCTCCATCTTCTCGCGGCTCTGGTGGCCCATCAGATATTGCATGGCGTGAAAGAGGGGCGAGGCGTGGGGCTTTACGGCGACCCTGTCCTCGGGCCGGAGCGCCGAGAAATAGAGCGCCGTCATGATCGACACCATGGAGGCGGAGCTGGCCTGGTGTCCGCCCACCTTGATCCCGTCCGCCTTGGGGCGGATGTTGTTGGCGTGGTGGATCATCCAGTGCGACAGCCACAGAAGGCGCTGCTCGATGGTCTTGAGGTGCTCAGGGTGTGTGCTCATGCCGGTCTCCTCACTCGGCGGCCTGTCTCGAAGGGCCCGGCAGGGCGCGCTCCAGATCGCCGAGGATGTCGGCCAGGTCTTCAAGGCCGACGGAGAGGCGGATCAGCCCGTCGCTGATGCCGTGCTCGGCGCGCTCCTCGGGCGTGTAGGTGGAATGGGTCATCGAGGCCGGGTGCTGGACCAGCGATTCCGCATCGCCGAGCGAGACCGCGCGCTGGATCATCTCGAGCCCGTTCATGAAGGCGATCCCGGCCTCCATGCCGCCATGCAGCTCGAAGGCGATCATCGCGCCGGGCTGCGCCATCTGGCGCTTGGCGAGGGCATGTTGCTCGAAGCTCTCGAGGCCGGGGTAATGGACCTTGCGCACGGCGGGATGGGCTTCGAGATGCTCGGCCACGGATTGCGCCGAGGCGCAGTGACGGTCGAGCCGCAGGGCAAGCGTCTTGAGCCCGCGCAGCACCAGCATCGCGTTGAAAGGCGCCATGACGGCGCCGGTCATGTCCTTCATTCCGACCAGCCTGATCTGCTCGACCTGCTCGGCCGTGCCCGCCACCAGCCCGGCGACCACGTCGCCATGTCCGCCGAGATATTTCGTCGCCGAATGCAGCACGATATCGGCCCCCAGCTCGATCGGGCGCGTGAGATAGGGGGTGGCGTAGGTGTTGTCCACGACGACGCTCGCGCCGAAATCATGGGCGATGCGGGACATGGCCGCGATATCGACGAGCCGCATGTTCGGGTTGGCCGGGGTCTCGAAATAGACCACGCGGGTCTTCTCGCTGATGGCGTCTTGCAGGTTGGCCGGGTCGGTCATGTCGACATGCGTGATGGTGATCCCCCATTTCGCGAGCCCGTGGCGCATGAAGGCGAAGGTGCAGCCATAGAGCGTCTTGTCGACGATCACCTCGTCACCGGGGCTCAGAAGCGTCCAGAGAACGGCTGTGACGGCCCCCATGCCCGAGGACAGCGCCAGCCCGGCCTCCGCGCCTTCGAGCGCGGCGATGCGGCGCTCGAGCAGATCGCAGGTCGGGTTGGAGATACGGCTGTAGACATGGCCCTGCCGCTCGCCCGCGAAGATCTCGCCGCCGGCTTGCGCGGTCTCGAAGGCGAAGGTCGATGTCAGGTGCAGTGGTGGGGTGAGCGCGCCGTCATTGTCCTGCGGGTCATAGGCGTGGTGGATGGCGCGGGTGGTGAAACCGGTGGACTGAGGCATCGGGGCTCCGTGATGTTGCTGCAAGGTGTCACTTGTTCGCTGCGATAATGCGCCGGTTTCAGCAGCAATAACTTGCAAATTATGCCTCTCATGTCTTAGAAAATGGCATATTCTGCCAATCTTGGAGTTCTCATGGACAGCAAGGACAGACAGGTCATTCGCGCCTTGCAGCGCGATGGCCGCATGACCAACCAGGACCTTGCCCGCGAGGTGAACCTCTCGCCATCGCCCTGCCTGCGCCGCGTCAGGAACCTCGAGAAGAAGGGCGTGATCCAGGGATACAGCGCAGATGTTGACGCGGCTGCCTATGGCCTGTCCATCACGGTCTTCGTGCGGATCAGGCTCGAGCGGCACAACGAAGCCGATGTGCAGAATTTCGAAAAGCGCGTCCGGATGATCGACGAGGTGCTCGAATGCCACGTGATGACCGGCGCGATGGACTACCAGTTGCGCGTTCTGGTGCCCGATCTGGACGCCTACGAAGAGTTCATCCGCAACCGGATTCATCCTATCGGCGGGATCGCCTCCATCGACACGAGTTTCGTCTATGGCACGGTCAAGAAAACTGCAGTCTTTCCACCTGTGGCCTGAAATGCCGATTGTTTTCAGAGGCTTGTGGAAGTCGTGCGCAGGCCGGGGCGGCAAATGGCGCGAAAACAGACATTGATCGCCGTCCGGCATCGTCTAGAACATGTGCCATGACCAACTGGCTCCCCCGCAAAGAAGCGCTTTCGACGCCGCTGCATGCAAGCCTGGCCTCGCAGATCGCGCGGGCGATCGAAGCGGGCGAGTTGCTGGAGGGGGATCGCTTGCCGCCACACAGGGTCCTGGCAAGTTCCCTCGGCCTGAGCGTTCACACGGTCAGCAAGGCCTATGACAGCCTGCGCCGGCAGAACCTCATCGACGGAAAGGTCGGGCGGGGCAGTTTCGTGCTGCATCCGGGCAAGGCCGATGACCAGCCCTTCGATCTGGAGCCGAACCGGAGGGGCGGCTTTGATCTTTCGATCTCGCGCCCGGTCTACAGCACGCTTCATGTCAAGCGGATGCAGCGTGTGCTGAAATCGCTCCACAAGGAACTGGACCCTGCGACCTATCTCGCATTGCGCCCCAATGCCGGCCTGCCGGAGCATCGGGAGGCCGCGAAGGCCTGGCTGTCGCAATGCGGCCTCGAGGCCGATACAGGCTCCATCATCATCACGAACGGCGTCTCGCATGGCATGTCGGCGGCCCTTTCCGCGCTGGCGCGGCAGGGGGATGTGGTGCTCACGGACATGGTGACCCATCACCTGACGGTCTCGGCTTCGGCCTATTTCGGCCTGAAGCTGGTCGGTGTCGCGGCCGACTCAGATGGCCTCCTGCCCGACGCGCTGGAGGCCGCCTGTGCACAGAAGCGCGCCAAGGTCCTCTTCCTGCTGGCAAACGCCACGAACCCCAAGGCCTACGTGATGCCCGCAGAGCGACGCGCGGAGCTTGTGCGCATCGCCCGAAAACATGATCTCTACATCATCGAGAACGACGCCTACGGGCCGATCATCGAAAACGCGCCGCCGCCGGTCTCGGCGCTTGCGCCGGAGCGCTCGGTCTACCTGACGACGCTGTCCAAATGCACGGTCTCGGGGCTAAGGATCGGTTACATGGTGGCCCCGCCGCATGTCTTTCCCACGCTGCTGGGGCGGCACATGGCCTATGGGTGGATGGCGCCGGGTCTGCTTGCCGAGATCGCCTCGACATGGGTGCGGGACGGGACGGCGATGGAGATGGCCCTCTGGCAGCGCGAGCAGATGCGCGTGCGCCACGAGATCCTGCGCGAGGGCCTTGGCGGTTTCGATGTCTCAGGCTGCGAGACCGGGCTGCATGTCTGGCTCACTCTGCCCGATGGGTGGACCTCGGAACGTTTCGTGCGCTATGCGGCGAAATTCAACGTGACCGTCGCTCCGGAGGCCTCGTTCCTGACCGCCGATGCCGGCCCCCAGAACGCGGTGCGCCTGTCAAAGGGCAGCACTTTCGAGGTTGGAGATTTCGAGCAGGCGGTCACGAATATCGCGCGTTTGCTCGAGCGCCCGGACGATCCGCTGCCTCTGGCGAGCTTCTGAAACTCCCGATTGTACTGCGTCAATAAAAGAATTGACTCGCAGGACAAAGCCAAGAAAGGCTTTTCCTGTCTGGTAGAAACAATGCCAACGCGTAATCGGGAGAAAAACATGAAACAACTTGCCAAATTCTCACTCGGGTCACTTGCCATGGCCGGTGCCATGGCGCTCGGCGTCTCCGCCGCACAGGCGGATAACTGGCGCTATGCGATGGAAGAGGGCATGAACGACCCGCAAGGCATCTATGCGGCCAAGTTCAAGGAAGTGATCGAGGCGAATTCGGATCATACGGTCCAGATCTACCCCGTCGGCTCGCTCGGGGAATCGGCGGATGCGATGGAACAGGCCCAGGCCGGGCTCTTGCAGTTCATCGACCAGTCGCCGGGCTTCACAGGGGCGCTGATTCCCGAGGCCGAGGCCTTCCTCGTGCCCTATGTTCAGCCGACCGACCCCGAAGTGGTGCAAAAGTTCTTCCGCGAGAGCGTCGCGATCAACGAGATGTTCCACGATATCTATCGTGAGCAGGGGCTCGAGCTGTTGTCGGTCTTCCCCGAAGGCGAGCAGGTCGTCACCACGATGGAGGAGTTCCGCACGCCGGAAGACCTCGAAGGCATGAAGATCCGCACCATGACTTCGCCGCTGCTGCTGGAGACCTACGAAGCCTTCGGCGCGTCGCCGATCGCGATGCCCTGGGGCGAGCTGATCGGCGCGCTCAAGACCAACATGGTCGACGGCCAGGAAAACCCGACGATCTGGATCGAGGCCTACGGGCTCGACGACCTGACCAAGGTGATGACCTACACGGGCCACGCCCAGTACACCACGGCGGTCATGGCCAATGCCGATTTCTATGACGGTCTGAGCGACGAGGACAAGGCGTTGGTCCAGAAGGCCTCGCAGGAGGCGTTGGACCACATCCTCGACGTGGCCGTCGAGCTGGACGCGAAGGGCCTTGCGAAGATCAAGGAGACCAATCCTGACTACAAGATCGTCCGCCTGACCGAAGAAGAGCGCGCAGCCTTCAAGGAGCGTGCCCAGGCCGTCGAGGAAGCCTTCATCGAGCGTGCCGGCGAGCGCGGTGCCGCGATCCTGGAGCAGATGAAGAAAGACCTCGAAGCGGCGCGCAAGTAAACCGTGTCGCCTGGCGTCACATGGCCTTGGCCGTGTGACCTGCCAAGTCCACGTTGTTTGCGGGCCTGCCTGTCAGGCCCGCAAACCAGCAAATCAAAACCCCAAGAACAATTCGTGCAGATGCCAGGGAGGGACCATGACCGACGCACCGCGAGAAAAATCGGGTTTGACGAGGATCATCGATGGAATCGACGGCGGCATCGCCGCGCTTGAGCGGGTGATCATGGCCGTCGGCGTTATCCTCATGGCCGTCAACACGATCACCAATGTCGTCAGCCGGTTCGTCTTCAACCACTCCATCGTCTTCGCCGAGGAACTCAACAGCATTTTCATCCTGCTCGTGACCTTCGCAGGCATCGGCTATGCCGCGCGGCACGGGCGGCACATTCGCATGTCGGCGATTTCCGATGCGCTGCCGGCGCGGGTGCGCAAGGTCCTGATGATCGTGATCACCTTCGTCACGGGCGTCTTGCTTCTGGTCCTGGCCTGGTACTCGGTGCAGTACATCATCGGCTTGCAGGCGAAAGGCCGCGTCTACCCGGCGCTCGGGATCCCCGTCTATATCAGCTATCTCTGGGTGCCCATCGGGCTCTTCGTGACCGGCATCCAGTATATTCTGACCTTCATCCGGAATCTTCAGGAACCAGAGATCTACCTGTCGACCAATCTGCGCGAAGCCGATGCGCAGGAACTTGAACTGGAGCTTTGAACAATGGCAATGGTTATGTTTTCCGCGATGGTCGTCCTGCTGCTTCTGGGCTTCCCGATGATGGTTCCCTTGCTTGTCGGGGCTTTCATAGGCGTCGTCGAGCTCTTTGGCAGCATCGACAAGACCGAATTCATGATCCAGCAGATGCTGGGCGGTATCCGGCCCTCTTCGCTGATCGCCGTTCCGATGTTCATCCTGGCCGCCGACATCATGACGCGCGGGCAGTCGGCCGGGCGGCTCATCGACATGGTCATGGCCTTCATCGGCCATATCCGCGGCGGCCTGGCCGTCAGCACCGCTTCGGCCTGTGCGCTCTTCGGCGCGGTCTCGGGGTCGACACAGGCGACGGTCGTTGCCGTGGGCACACCGCTCAGGCCGCGAATGCTCAAGGGCGGCTACAATGACTCCTTCGTTCTGGCGCTGATCGTCAATTCGAGCGACATTGCCTTCCTGATCCCGCCGTCCATCGGCATGATCATCTATGGCGTGGTCGCCAAGGCCTCGATCCCCGAGCTGTTCATCGCGGGCCTCGGGCCGGGTCTTCTGATCCTGTTCATGTTCTCGGCCTATTCGATGATCTACGCCAAGCTCAACAACGTGCCCACCGAGCCTTCAGCAAGCTGGGGCGAGCGCATGTCGGCGGTGAGGCAGGCGATCTGGCCGCTGGGCTTTCCGCTGCTGATCATCGGTGGCATCTTCTTCGGCATCTTCAGCCCGACGGAAGCCGCCGCCGTGAGCGTGGCCTATGCGCTCATTCTCGAAACCGTGGTGTTCCGCTCGATGCACATCAAGGATCTCTACCAGATCGCCCTGTCCACCGGGATGGTCACTGCCGTGGTCTTCATCCTCGTCGGCGCCGGGGCCGCGTTTGCCTGGGTGCTGTCTTTCGCGCAGATCCCCCAGCAGATGCTCGGGGCGCTCGGGATAACCGAGATGAGCGAGATCGGTGTGCTCTTCACCATCGCCATCGCCTTCTTCATCGGCTGCATGTTTGTCGATCCGATCGTCGTCATCCTGATCCTCGTGCCGATCTTCGCGCCGGTTGTCGATGCGAAGGGCATTGATCCGATCCTGGTCGGAACGCTCATCACCCTTCAGGCGGCCATCGGCTCGGCCACGCCGCCCTTTGGCTGTGACATCTTCACCGCCGTCGCGGTGTTCAAGCGGCCCTATCTCGAGGTGATCAGGGGCACACCGCCCTTCGTGATCATGCTGCTGAGCGTGTCGGTCCTGCTGATCTTCTTCCCGCAAGTGGCGTTGTTCCTGCGTGACATCGCCTTTGCCAAGTAAAAGGAGCAGACAGATGTTCAAATCGATACTGGCCGCGTTCGACGGATCCGAAGGGTCCAAGGCCGCAACGCGCAAGGCCGCGGAGCTGGCGAAGCTCTGCGGCGCGGAGCTGACAGTGTTGACGCTCTACCGCCACCATTCCGTGCTGGAAGGCTCCATGTATGTCACCAATGCGGAAAAGCCCGACGACATCGACAAGATCATGCTCGAACGCGCCAAGGAGATCGCCGAGGCCGGCGCCTCCATTGCGCGCGAGGTCGGGCCCGAGAAGATCAGGGCCTTCGTCAAGGGCGGTCCCGTATCACGCACGATTGTCTCGTTCTCGCAGGAGCATGAGAACGACCTGATCGTGATCGGCAGCCGTGGGCTCGGCTCACTCGAAGGCGTGCTGCTGGGCAGCGTCTCGCACAAGGTGACGAGCCTGGCCAAATGCCCCGTGCTGGTTGTCTAGGGACGACATGGCGCGGGATGTCGCCGCGGCGCTTTCGCCGTGCCGTGCAAAGCTCGATGACCGCGCCGCCGCCTATCGGGTCGGTCTTGTCGTGCTGGCCACCGACCACACGACGGAGCGCGATTTCGCGCGGCTCATGGACCCTGCTCAGATCGGGGTCTATGCAAACCGGATCGACTACGAGAACCCGACAACGCCAGAGAACCTGCGCCTCACGGGGCCGCGGCTGACAGCGGCGGCGGGGCAAATCCTTCCGGAGGAGAAGCTGGATGTGCTCGTCTATTCCTGCACAGCGGCGTCGGTGGTGCTGGGCAACGAGGTCGTCGCCGGGCATCTTCGCGCTGCCAAGCCGGGCGCGGCCTGCGTGACGCCGAGCTCGGCCGCCTTCGATGCGTTCGCCGCGCTCGGGATACGGCGGGTTAGTGTCCTGACACCCTATTCAAGCGGCGTGACGGACGCGCTTGTCAGGTATTTCGGGGAGCACGGCCTCGATGCCGTCTCGGCGCAGTGTTTCGGGCTCGAGGATGACCGCGAGATGGCGCGACTGTCACCGGAGTGCATCATCGAGGCCGCGATCGCGGCGATGAGCCCGCAGGCCGAGGCGCTTTTCCTGTCCTGCACGGCAATGCGGTCGGCGGAATGTGCCGCGGCGATCGAGGAGGCAATCGGCAGGCCTGTCATCACATCGAACCAGGCCATGATCTGGCGCAGTTTCCGTCACCTCGGACTTGAACCCGGGATCACCGGGGCAGGCCGGATCTTCAACCACTGAAAAGGAAAAACTGACCGTGATGTCGAGCACTGAAATCACCCTTCAGGACGTGACCGATGCGCGTGAGCGCATCAGGGGCCATGTGCGTGAAACCATGTTGGCCTCCTCCCCGGCGCTCTCCGAGGCGAGCGGCGGCGAGGTGTATCTGAAGCTCGAGCAGATGCAGGTCACCGGCAGTTTCAAGCTGCGCGGGGCGGCGAATGCCGTCTTGTCCCTTGATGACGCGCAGAAGGCCAAGGGCGTTGTTGCCGTCTCGACTGGCAACCATGGCCGCGGGCTGGCTTATGCTGCGGCACAGGCTGGGCTGCGCTGCATCGTGGCCATGTCCGAGCTGGTCCCGCAGAACAAGGTCGACGGGATCAAGGCGCAGGGGGCCGAGGTGCGGATCGTCGGGCGTAGCCAGGACGACGCGCAGGCGGAGGTGGACAAGCTTGTGGGGCAGGGCATGGTGATGCTCCCTCCCTTCGACCACCCCGATGTGATCGCGGGGCAGGGCACGCTGGGCCTCGAGCTTCTCGAACAGATGCCGGACGTGGAGACGGTGCTCGTCCCGCTCTCGGGCGGTGGGCTGATCTCAGGCATGGCGCTGGCGCTGAAATCGGCGAACCCGTCGATCCGCGTGATCGGCGTCTCCATGGAGCGCGGCGCGGCGATGTATGAGAGCCAGAAGGCCGGCGCGCCGGTGAGTGTCGAGGAGCTGCCGACGCTGGCGGATTCGCTCGGCGGCGGCGTGGGGCTGGACAATGCGTATACGTTTGCCATGGTTCGCGACCTTGTGGACGAGCTGGTCCTGGTCAACGAGGCCGAGATCGCCGCTGCCATCCGCCACGGCTATTGGCAGGAACGGCTCGTGATCGAAGGATCCGGCAGCGTCGGGATTGCCGCGCTCCTGGCGGGCAAGATCCGCGCGTCCGGCAAATGCGTTGCGCTGGTGAGCGGACAGAACATCGACATGAACCTGCATCACCGGATCATTTCCGGCGAAGATGTGGACGGGGAAGGGGAGGCCTGACATGCCGGATATAAAGATACTGACCGAGGCCGAGCTGCGCGCGCTCGTACCGCTCGATGACGAAGCGGTGAGCTGCGTCGAACAGGCGTTCTCGACCCTGGCTGGCGGCGGCGTGGAGATGCCGCCGATCATGACCCTGATGGTGCCCGAGCATAACGGCGAGGTCTGCGTGAAATCCGCTTATGTGCCGGGGATCGAGAGTTTCGCGATGAAGATGAGCCCGGGTTTTTTCGACAATCCCAAGCTGGGGCTGCCGTCAACCTCGGGGCTGATGGTGATCTTCTCCAGCGGGACCGGCATGCTGGAGGCGCTGCTTCTGGACAACGGCTACCTGACGGATGTGCGCACTGCCGCCGCCGGAGCCGTCGCCGCGCGTCACCTCGCCCGCGCGGGTGCGGCGCATGTCTGCATCGTCGGCGCGGGCGTTCAGGCGCGGATGCAGCTTGAGGCGCTGCGGCTCGTGCGCGACGTTGAAAGCGCCGTGATCTGGGCGCGCGACGCGGGCAAGGCCGAAGCCCTCTCGGGTGAGCTGCGCGCCTCCACGGGGCTGGACATCTCGGCCGCGCCGGACCTCGAAGAGGCGGCCCGCGCCGCCGATATCATCGTGACCACGACGCCCTCCGCCACGCCTCTCGTGATGGCCGACTGGCTGCAACCGGGCCAACTCGTCATCGCCATGGGATCGGACCAGGAGCACAAGGGCGAGCTGGAGCCGGCCTGCCTTGCGCGGGCGACGGTCTATGTGCCCGACAGCCAGGCGCAATGCGCCGTCAAGGGCGAGCTGCGCAGCGCGCTTGAGGCGGGCGCCGTGTCGAGCGAGACGGCTTTTGCCGAACTGGGCGATGTCACCGCGGGCAAGGTCCCGGGCCGGCAGGCCGAAACCGATCTGATCATCGTCGATCTGACCGGAACAGGGGTACAGGACACCGCCATTGCCAATCTTGCCCGCCAGCGCGCCGAAGCCGCAGGCAAGGGCGCCACGTTTACAAGCTGAAAAAGGACTTTTCTCCATGGCCGAGCCCACACTTCATTTCCCGCGCGAAGAATTCGCCGCCCGTATCGACAAGACCCGCGCTGCCATGACGGCAGCGGGGATCGACCTTCTGATCGTCACCGACCCTTCCAACATGAACTGGCTGACCGGCTATGACGGCTGGTCCTTCTACGTGCATCAATGCGTCGTGCTGGGGCTTTCGGGCGAACCGATCTGGTATGGCCGCGGGCAGGATGCCAATGGCGCGCTCAGAACCTGTTTCATGGACCCGGCCAATATCATCGGCTACCCCGATCACTACGTGCAATCGAGCGAGCGGCACCCGATGGATTATCTCGCAGCACAGCTCACGGACCGCAAACTCGGCGGCGGTACCATCGGTGTCGAGATGGACAATTACTGGTTCACTGCCGCCGCCTTCGCGGCGCTTCAGCAGCACTTGCCACAGGCGCGGTTCTCTGATGCCAATGCGCTGGTCAACTGGCAGCGCGCGGTGAAGTCCGAGCGCGAGATCGGCTATATGCGCCAGGCGGGCAAGATCGTCGAACGCATGCATGAGCGCATCTTCGACAAGGTCGAGCCGGGTCTGCGCAAATGCGACCTCGTGGCCGAGATCTATGACGCCGCCCTGCGCTATGACCCCGAGATCGGCGCGGGCGGGGACTATCCCGCGCTGGTGCCGCTCCTGCCCTCGGGCGCGGATGCCTCGGCCCCGCACCTGACATGGGACGACGCGCCGATGAAATCGGGCGAGGGGACTTTCTTCGAGATCGCGGGGGTCGTCAAACGCTACCATTGCCCGCTCTCGCGCACGGTCTTTCTCGGCAAGCCGACGCAAACCTTCCTCGATGCCGAGAAGGCGGTGCTGGAAGGGATGGAGGCCGGGCTGGAGGTCGCGAAGCAAGGCAACCTTTGCGAGGATATCGCAAATGCCTTCTTCGCCGTGCTGAACAAGCACGGCATCACCAAGGACAACCGTACCGGCTATCCCATCGGCGTCAGCTACCCGCCGGACTGGGGCGAGCGCACCTTCTCGCTGCGACCGGGCGACAAGACGGTGCTGCAAGAGAACATGACCCTGCATTTCATGACGGGTCTGTGGATGGAGGATTGGGGCTTCGAGATCACCGAGAGCATCCGCATCACCGAGAATGGCCATGAATGCCTCGCCGATGTGCCACGCAAGCTGATGGTCAGGGACTGATCCATGAAGCAAAACCCGATCACACCGATCATCCCGCCGGATCGCGGCGATATGAAGCCGCCCTGTGGCAACTCTCTCGCCCTGCGCGGTGTGGTGGCGATAGTGCAGTCCGGCGATTGCGCGGCACTCGTCGGCGTGGCAAGTAGCTGATCGGAGGCAAGTCATGCAACTGGACCAGCGCGACCTGGATATACTGCGGGTGCTCTCGGCAGAGGGCCGAATCACAAAGGCGGCCCTGGCTGAGCGGATCGGCCTGTCGCCCACGCCGTGTTGGGACCGGCTCAAGAAGCTGGAAAAGGCCGGGCTGATCGAAGGCTATGGCGCGCGGATCAACCTCAAGAAGCTCGCCCCGCATGTGACCGTTTTCGTTGCTGCCGAACTGACCGACCATACCGCCGCGAGTTTCCAGGCCTTCGAGGCCGCGATGGGGCGCTATGACGAGGTTGTGGCCTGCTGGGGTCTCGGGGGCGGATTCGACTATCTCATTCAGATCGTTGCCCGCGATATCGACGCCTACCAACGCCTGATCGACGAAATGCTGGAGGCCCGGATCGGCCTGAGCCGGTATTTCACCTATATCGTGACCAAGCCGGTGAAGAGCCAGGTGGTGCCGCCGCTTTCGCTGATCACAGACAATCCGGCGCTCTGACTGCTGCCCGGCAGACGAAGCATCTGTTTGACCGGGCAAGTTCAGCCACAAATTTTGCGCCGCCCGGCTGATACTCCCTGCAAATCGAACAGGAGGGTTATTCATGCCGGATACCGCATTGTCCGCACGCGCCGACATTCAGGACAAGGGGCTTGTCCGCTCGTTTTCGTATATTGACGGGAAATGGTGCGCGGCGTCGGGGGGCGAGAGCATCGCTGTCACCGATCCCGCGACAGGCGCTTTTCTCGGGGATGTGGCTGCGCTTTCGGGCGAGGAATCCGCGGCAGCCGTTGAAGCGGCGAACAGGGCATTCCCTGGCTGGTCCGGGTTGCTCCCTCAGGAGCGTTCCGAAATCCTGCGCCGCTGGTTCGACCTGATGATTGCCCACAAGGAAGATCTGGCGCGCATCATGGTGCTCGAGCAGGGCAAGCCGATCTCCGAGGCGCGCGGCGAGATCGACTACGCGGCGAGCTTCGTCGAATACTATGCCGAGGAATCCAAGCGCCCTGATATCGAGGGGGTGACGAGCCACCTGCCGGATGCCGAAGTCGAGCTCTGGCTGGAGCCCGTCGGCGTCGCGGCCCTGATCACGCCGTGGAATTTCCCTTCCGCGATGCTGACGCGCAAGGCCGCCGCAGCCATGGCGGCGGGGTGCACCGTCGTCGCGCACCCGTCCAGCGAGACGCCTTTCTCGGCGCTGGCACTGGCCGAGCTGGCCGAGCGCGCGGGCGTTCCGGCAGGTGTGTTCAACGTGATCACCGGGCGCGCTTCGACGGTCGTGCCGCCCTGGACCTCTGATCCCCGCGTGCGGGCGCTCTCGTTCACGGGTTCGACGCAGGTCGGCCAGCTCCTCTACCGCAACTCGGCCGACACGGTGAAGCGGCTGGTCATGGAGCTGGGCGGTCATGCACCGGTCATCGTCTTCAAGGGGACCGATCTCGACGCGGCGATCGACGAGGCCATCAAGGCCAAGTTCGCGACCTCCGGGCAGGACTGCCTCGGGGCCAACCGCATCTATGTAGAGCGCCCGGTCTACGAGGCGTTCTGCGCCCGCTTCACCGCGGCGACCAAGGCGCTCACGGTCGGCAAGGGCATGGACGATCCCGAGATCGGTCCGCTGATGAACGAGGCCGCCGTCGCCAAGCAGGAGGAGCACGTCGCCGATGCGCTGGAGCAGGGCGCGACGCTCGCCTGCGGCGGCAAGCGCCACGACCTCGGCCCGCTCTTTTATGAGCCGACGGTGCTGACGGACGTGCCCGATACGGCGGCGATCATGCGCGAGGAGACCTTCGGCCCGGTCGCCCCGATCACCCCCTTCGACACCGAAGAAGAGGTGATCGCGCGCGCGAACGCGACAGAATACGGCCTGATCGCCTACCTGCACAGCCACGATCCGCGCCGCATCTACCGGATGACCCGCGCGCTGCAATTCGGCATGGTCGCCGTCAACCGCACCAAGGTGACCGGCGCGCCGATCCCCTTCGGCGGCGTGAAGCAATCCGGGCTGGGACGCGAAGGCGCGCGGCGCGGCATGGAGGAATTCATGGAAATCAAATATGTCTGCCGCGACTGGGCCTGAGCGCACGCAACCCGCATAACAAGACAAGAAGGAACAAGAGATGCTGAAGAACGATCAACTGGAAAGCTGGGACCGCGAGAACTTCTTTCACCCCTCCACCCACCTGGCCGATTTCGCCCGCGGCGATGCGCCGAGCCGCGTGATCACCGGCGGGCAGGGCTGCCATATCGAGGACCGCGAGGGCAACCGCCTGCTCGATGCCTTTGCCGGGCTTTACTGCGTGAACGTGGGCTATGGCCGCCAGGAGATCGCCGAGGCGATCGCCGAGCAGGCGCGTGAGCTGGCTTATTACCATGCCTATGTCGGCCACGGCACGGAGACGAGCATCACGCTGGCCAAGATGATCCTCGACCGTGCGCCGGCGCATATGAGCAAGGTCTATTTCGGGCTCGGCGGCTCGGATGCCAACGAGACCAACGTCAAGCTGATCTGGTATTACAACAACATCCTCGGCCGCCCCGAGAAGAAGAAGATCATCTCGCGCTGGCGCGGCTATCACGGCTCGGGGCTCATCACCGGCTCGCTCACCGGGCTTGAACTCTTCCACAAGAAGTTCGACCTGCCGATGGCGCAGATCGTGCACACCGAGGCGCCCTATTACTTCCGCCGCGCGGACATCTCGCAGAGCGAGGCGCAGTTCGTGGCCCATTGCGTGGCCGAGCTGGAGGCGCTGATCGAACGCGAGGGCGCGGACACCATCGCCGCCTTCATCGGTGAGCCCGTGCTGGGCACGGGCGGGCTCGTGCCGCCGCCCGCGGGCTACTGGGCGGCGATCCAGGAGGTGCTGGAGCGCCATGACATCCTGCTGGTGGCCGACGAGGTCGTCACGGGCTTCGGTCGGCTGGGGACGATGTTCGGCTCCGAGCATTACGGGATGAAGCCCGACCTGATCACCATCGCCAAGGGCCTCACCTCGGCCTACGCGCCGCTCTCGGGCTCGATCGTGGGCGAGAAGATGTGGAAAGTGCTCGAGCAGGGCACGGACGAGAACGGCCCGATCGGCCACGGCTGGACCTACTCGGCGCACCCGATCGGCGCGGCGGCGGGGGTTGCCAACCTCAAGCTCATCGACGAGCTGGACCTTGTCACCAAGGCGGGCAAGACGGGGGCCTATCTGGGCAAGGTCATGGCAGAGGCGGTGGGCGATCATGCCCATGTCGGCGATGTGCGCGGCGAGGGGATGCTCTGCGCGGTGGAATGCGTCGCGGACAAGGAAAGCCGGACCTTCTTCGAGGCCTCCGAGAAGGTCGGACCACGGCTCGCGGCGGCGCTGCTCGAGCAGGGCGTGATCGCGCGGGCCATGCCGCAGGGCGACATCCTGGGCTTCGCGCCGCCCTTCTGCCTGACCGAGGCCGAGGCCGACGAGATCGCCGGCAAGACGGCCAAGGCCGTGAAGTCTGTGCTCGGGTAAGCCGCCCTGTCAGTCTTTCGCGCCCAGCCAGGTGCGGAAGCGGCGGGTGCGCAGCGCCTCGGTATTGGCATACCAGCGGCTGTCCTGAACGAGCGATCTGCCGCCATGCTGCGGCGCGTTCGGCAGGTAGGCCCGCATGGGCGCGCCCGTGTCGGGGTTCAATCCGATCCTGTCAAAGGCAGAGTGCCGCGTGGGGCCGTAGGGAATCCGCATGGCCAGCCCGGCCATGCTCTGCGGGCTTGCGGCATGGGCCAGAAAGGCGCGGGCGGCCTCGGGCGCGTCGGTTGACGCGGGGATCGCCCAGACCTCTATGCCGATGATGCGCCCGTCCCAGACGATGTCGATGGGCGCGCCTGCCCGCTGCGCCCTGTCGAAGAACCGGCCGTTATAGCCCGCGGCCATGACGGCGCGGCCATCGGCCAGCATCTCGGCGGCTTCGCCGGGGGCCTGATACCAGACGATATCGTCGCGGATCTCCTCGAGACGGCGAAAGGCCAGCTTGAGGCCACGATCCGTGCTGAGCAGCCCGTAGACCTGCTCGGGCGGGACACCCTCGGCCAGCAGCGCCCATTCGAGAATGCCATCGGGACTGCGCTGAAGGGCGCGCGGGCCGGGAAAACGCGCGGTGTCGAAGAAATCGCCGATGCGCGTGGGCTTGCGGCCGGGGAAGGCGCGGTCGTCATAGGCCATGACGCGGGCATAGGCATTCTGCGGCACAGCGCAGCGACCGGGCTTGATCGGGGTGAAATCGGCCAGCTCTTCGGAGGTGAAAAGCGCATCGGGCCGGAGCTCGAGCAGCAGGCCGCGCGCGCAGGCGGCGCGGGCCTGGTCGTGAAGCATGTCGACCACGTCCCAGCCCTCGGCCTTGCCGCGCTCGGCGAGCGCGGACCATGTTCCGTCATAGGTCGTGATCGTGACCTGCGTGCCGGACCTGGCCTCGAAAGGCGCGATCACGGCCTCGCGCTGGGCGGTCTCGTAGGCCCCGCCCCAGGAGACCACCGTCAGATCCTCCGCGCCCGCGGGCAGGGCGAGGCAGGCAATGAGGGCAAGGAGCTCAGACAGACGCATTCTCTTCCCTCCTCAGGCGGCTGGCTTCATCGAGCCATGCCGAGACGAGATCGGCCTCGGAGACAGCGCCGAGATAGCGGCCCGTCTCGCGCGAGACGATCGGGACCGCATCGCCGACGAAGCCGCGCAGGCGGTCCATAGCCTCGGCAAGGTCGGTGTCGTCATGGAAGACGAGCTTTGCCGGCTCCAGGCGCGTGTCCACGAGACTGTCTGCGGGCACCGAGCCGGGCGTGAAAACGCCAAGGAGCTGGCCGTCGGCCCCCGTCACGAAGGCTTCGCGCCAGCCTTGCTCCGACAGGCGTTTCGCCACGTCGCGGGCCGTTTCACCCGCCTTGGCCGTGACACTTCCCGGGGCGATGTAATCAGCCACCTTCAGCACGGCGAGATGGGCATGGTCGCGGCCCAGCGAGAAGTCGATCCCGCGGCGGGCAAGCTGGACATCGAAGAGCGAGCGCCCGAAGACGCGGTGAGAGAGCAGGTTGGAGAAGACGACCGCGACCATGGCGGCGATGGTCACGTCGTAGTTCCGCGTGAGCTCGAAAACGATGAGGATGCAGGTCAGGGGCGCGCCGATCACGGCGCTGGCGAAGGCCATCATGCCGCTGATCGCGAAGATGGCCGCGCCCGAGCTGGGAATCCCGGCGACGCCGGAGACCAGCGTCCAGAAGAGCACGCCGATCAGGCTGCCGACGAGCAGCGAGGGGCTGAAGGCCCCGCCCGAGAAGCCCGCGCCGATGCAGAGCGCCGTGAGCCCGATCTTGGCGACGATCAGGACGACGAGCTCGCCGAGGCCGAAAGCGCCGTCGATCGTGGCGAAGCGCAGGGTCGAGGTTCCGATGCCGAGCACATCCGGCAGGGCGAGCGCCGTCAGCCCGACGGTGAGCCCGGCGGCAGCGGTGCGCAGCGCGGGCCACTTGATCGAGGCGGTCAGGCGCGGGCCCAGTGCGAGTAGGAGCCGCATGAAACCGATGGCCGCCAGCGACACGAGCAGCCCGAGAAGGGCGACGAGCGCGAACTCGTAGCCATGTTCGACGCCCGCGAACTCGATCCGGAAGAGAGCAGGGCGCTGGAACACCACGTTCGCGATGACATAGCCTGTCACCGAGGCGACGGTCACAGGGGCGAAGGCGCGCGTTGCGTAGTGGCGCAGCACGACCTCATGGGCGAAGAGCACCCCGGCAATGGGCGCGTTGAAGGCCGTCGAAATGGCGGCGGCGACGCCGCAGGCCACGGCGATGCTGGCCAGGTGCGGCACGCCGAGGCGCAGCCGGTGGGCGATATTTCCCAGAAGGGCGCCGAGATAGACCATCGGGCCATATTGGCCCACGGAGGCCCCGGCCCCGAGCGAGAGCGCGGCTGTGACCGTCGAGACCAGCCCGCTGCGCAGATCGGGGAGCGGCTTGTGAAACTGCACGGCCTCGACGACATCGGGCGGCCCGAGAGGCCGCTTCGCGGGCGAAAGATGCCGGTGCACCAGCCCCACGATCAGCCCGCCGAGCGTCGGCACGAGGACGGTCGACACCGCGACGAGCCCTGGCAGGCTCTCCCACTGAACCCGCGCGCGGGGGGCAATGAGCAAAGCGGTGTTGAGAGCCGAGACCAGCTCGATGAAGGCGATGGCAGCCAGCGACGCTGCGCTGCCGACGACAAGCGCCACCCCTGTCAGGATGGCCATGCGCATGAGCGGCGGCGCGGATCTGGGATCTGTCTCAAGGGTCATCTCCCGCGATCATCGGCATTCGAAGGCGATTAGGCAAGATCCATTGGCTCGGGAAATGTCCGTGGCGCGCAAGACCTTGTCAGGCGCAAGCTCCTTGAAAACAGGTCCCGACAAGACACAAAAAAGCCCTCTAAGCGAACGCGCTTAAAGGGCTTTTCATGGCTCCGGCGGTTGGGATCGAACCAACGACCAATTGATTAACAGTCAACTGCTCTACCGCTGAGCTACGCCGGAATGCTCGGAGGCATATAGCAATACTGGAATCGCCCGTCCAGAGGATATTGGCCGCGCGCGGGCGATTTTTTCGGCCTGCTCACCGCTTTGAAAACAGGGCGCTTGCGGAGAGCGACGGGGCGGCTGAGACGCGTTCCCGGACTGCCAGGTCGACAAGATGGGCGAAGACGTTGCGCTCGGCTGCGGACAGCAGCGCGGCGGGCGTTTCGGTGTAGATCTGCCGGGTCAGCGCGGCCGGTGTGGCCGGTCCTGCCGCCAGCGCGTCAAGTATCTGGGATTCGCGGGCGCGGCGGTGCTCCAGCAGCCAGTCGAGCCTTGCGCCCGGCGCGGTGATCGGCGCGCCATGGCCGGAATGGAACACCGTCCAGTCCCGCGCGCGCAGGGCCTCGCAGGAGGCCATGAAATCGGTCAGGTCGCCATCGGGCGGCGAGACGAGCGAGCTGGCCCAGCCCATCACGAGATCGCCGCAGAAAAGCGCATCGCCCCATTGAAAGCTCATGTGGTTGCCGAAATGGCCGGGCGTGTGCAGCGCGGTGAGCTCCCAGCTCTCGCCGGCGATGCTCTGGCCATGGGCGAGGGCGACATCCGGGGCAAAGCCCGCATCGACCCCCTCGCCGCCGCCCGTGAGGCCGGATGCGGCGAGCCTGTCCATGACCGCGCTCCTGCCTGCGCGGCTGTCCCCGAAGGCCAGGACGGGCGCGCCCGTCGCCGCGCTGAGCGGTGCGGCCAGCGGGGAATGGTCGACATGGGAATGGGTCACGAAGATATGGGTGATCCGCTCGGAGGGGCCGAGCGCGGCGAGGATCGCCTCCATATGCGCCTCGAGCGCCGGGCCCGGGTCGATCACCGCGACATCGCCTTCGCCCAGCAAGTAGGTATTGGTGCCCCGGTAGGTCATCGGCGAGGGGTTGCCCGCGACGATGCGCCGGAGGCCATCGCTCAGGGTGACGGGTGTGCCGATGGGCGGGTCGAAATCGTCTGGTGGGTTCATGGCGCTTCCTTCCGGGGGCGTGTGACGCTAGGAATAGGCATGATCTTCGCCTGGCTCAAACAGTATATGCCGCGTTCGCTCTATGGCCGGGCCGCGCTCATCCTTGTCTTGCCGATCGTCACCCTGCAGCTTGTCGTGACGGTGATCTTCATCCAGCGGCACTACGAGGAGGTCACGCAGCAGATGAGCCATTCGATGGCCCTGCAGTTGCAATTGGTGGTCGATGAATATGCGACAAGCGGCGAGAGCGAAAGAGCCTCGCCCTTGCAGATTGGGCTGTCGGAATTCGAGGGCGAGACATTCGAGCAGCGGCGGCGCTGGTATGATTTTGCCGGCGCGGTTGTCGCGCGGGAGCTGCGGGCGCAGATGCCGCGGATCCGCGCGATCGACATGCCCAGCGGCGCGCTCGTGCGCGTGCTGGCCCAGACGGCGCGGGGGCCGGTGGTGCTCGAGTTCGACCGGCGGCGCGTCTCCGCGCGGAACCCGCACCAGCTTCTGGTCTACATGCTGTTCTTCGGCATATTGATGACGCTCATCTCCTTCATCTACCTGCGCAACCAGCTGCGCCCAATCAAGCGGTTGGCGCGCGCCGCGTCGGCTTTCGGGAGGGGGCAGGTGATCTCCTACAAGCCGACGGGGGCCGTGGAGGTCCGGCAGGCGGGCAATGCCTTCCTCGACATGCGCAACCGGATCGAGCGGCAGATCGAGCAGCGCACGCTGATGCTGTCCGGGGTCAGCCACGACCTGCGCACGCCGCTGACGCGGATGAAGCTCGGGCTTTCCCTGCTGGACGATGAAGACCGTATCCCGCTGGAGCGGGACGTGAGCGAGATGCAGCGGCTGCTGGACGAGTTTCTGTCCTTTGCCAAGGGGGCCTGGGAGGGCGAGCCGGAGGCCTGCGACCCGGTCGCGCTTGTCCGCGAGATCGTGGCCGATTGCGCGCGGGCGGGGATGGTCGTGGAGCTCGGCGCGCTCGAAGGGCAGGGCGAGGTGATGCTGCGGCGCGTGGCGATACGCCGGGCGGTGGAGAACCTTGTCGGCAATGCCGTGCGCTACGGTGAGAAGGCCGTCGTCTCGGTGGCGCTGACGGAGCGGGCGCTGCGCATCCGCGTGGAGGATGACGGGCCGGGAATCGCCCCCGAGGCGCGCGAGGAGGCCATGCGCCCCTTCACGCGGCTCGACGCGGCGCGCAACCAGAACAAGGGCTCCGGCGTGGGCCTTGGCCTGTCCATCGCCATGGACGTGGCGCGGGCGCATGGCGGCATGCTGCGGCTCGGCGAAAGCGCCGAGCTGGGCGGCCTGCGCGCTGATATCGTGATCGGGCGGTGAGGGGGCGGCAGTTCGGGAGGGGCCTTGGAGCGGGTGAAGGGAATCGAACCCTCGTCGTTAGCTTGGGAAGCTACTGCTCTACCATTGAGCTACACCCGCCGCGCCTGACGAGATAGAGCGCGGGGCGGGGCGGGTCAAGTGCGTTCGGCGCGGGCGAGGGCTGTCACGATGAGCGCGAGGGCGATCAGCAGGCCGATGCCGCCCAGCGACGGCGGCGTGATCTCGACGGATTTGAGCGCGTCTGAGAAAATGACCGTGCCGAGGCCGTAGCCCCCCGAGAGCAGAACGCCCGCGCCGAGCAGGGCCCGGGCCGCGGGCGAGAGGGTCTCGCGGATCGGCTGCCAGGCCAGCGCCAGCGCGGGCGCCAGAAGGCAGAGATCGTAGTCATAGGCATAGGGGCTGGTCATCGTGCCCGAGAGGATGCCGAGGCAGAGCACGGAGGCCAGCTGCCAGCCGCGCAGGGCGGCGAAGGCCACCAGCCCGAGACCGGCCAGCGCGGCCAGCATTTGCAGGAGCATGGCGAGCTCGGGGGCGAGGCCGAGCGATGCGGTCAGCGCGAAGACGGTGCTCATCCGTTCGAGCTTGTAACGGGCCGAGGCGAGCAGCTCGCCCGAGGTCTCGACGCTTCCGGCCAACGCCTGCCAGATCTGCGGGCCATAGGCGAGCGTTGCCAGCAGGGCGAGCAGGCCGAGCACGAGCGCGGCCGTCCCCCAGAGGCGCAGGCCACCACGCAGGAGCGCGGCGAGGCCGAGGCCAAGGCCGAGATGGGGTTTGTAGGTGAGCAGGCCGAGCGCGAGGCCGCCTTTGACAGGCGCGCCGGTGAGCGCGAAATGACAGGTGAGCGCCATGAGCGCGCCGGTGAGAAAACCGTTCTGCCCGGTGAGCAGGTTCATCGTGATGGCGGGCAGGCAGAGCAGGAGGATCGGGCGCGCAGCCCCGGGCGCGAGGCGGAACATCGACCACAGAAAGAGCGCGAAGCCGAGGCCCGTGAAGAGCAGGTAGCCCAGGGCGGGGGGGAGCCGCGCGAAAGGGTGCAGCGCGAGGTTGAAATGCGGCGGGTAGGTCCATGTCATGAAAATGGAACTACCTGTGCGCGCCTGCTGGAAAACGCGGAAAGCCTCTGCATCATAAGCCTCGCCCGCGCGGCCCAGCCGCGACAGCTCGCCCACCTGGTGAAAGATCATGTAATCGGCGGAGACGGCATCGACGCCCAGCAGGTCCGGCGCGCCGATCCGCAGGGCTGTGAAGCCCATGAGCGCCGCGAGAAGGGCGAGGATGATGACGAAGCTGCTGCGCGACATGGGGCTGCCTTTCGGGGCAGCTTGCCCGATCGCGCTGCGGCGGGCAAGCGTCAGCCGCGCCGCCTGCGCCGCCGGCCGCCGCCCTTTTCGCCCTCGCCGCCGCCGGTATTGAAGCTCACCTCCGGCAAGGAGACCACGCTGCCGAGGATCGGGAAGGGCTCGGCGGAGTTGGGGATCGCCGAGGCATTCACGAAATGCTCCTGGAAGCGTGGCTCGACGGCTGTCTCGATCTTGACGATACGGCGCACCGTCTCCTCGATCTCGCCGCGCCCGGCGGTGTTCAGCAGGGCGATGCGCGCGCCCGTCCCGGCGGCATTGCCCGCGGAGGTGACCTTTTCGAGGGGGCAATCGGGGATCATGCCAAGCACCATCGCATGTTTGGGCGAAATATGGGCGCCGAAGGCCCCGGCGAGCACGACTCGGTCCACCTTGTCGACGCCGAACTTGTCCATCAGCAGCCGGGCGCCCGAATAGAGCGCGGCCTTGGCCATCTGGATCGCGCGGATGTCGGGGTTGGTGACGGTGATCCTCGGGCCACCTTCCGCTGTCCCGTCCCATACGAGATAGGCATTCGTGCGCCCGTCGACGATGCAGCGCGCGGAGCCGACCTGCTCTGCCGAGCCGATGAGGCCGGAGGCATCGACGATCCCGGCCATGCGCATCTCGGCGATGGCCTCGATGATCCCCGAGCCGCAGATGCCTGTGATGCCCGTCGCACCGACCGCCTCGGTGAAGCCTTCCTCGTCTGACCACAACTCGCAGCCGATGATGCGGAAGCGCGGCTCTTTCGTCTCCGGGTCGATCTCCAGCCGCTCGATCGCGCCGGGCGCGGCGCGCTGGCCGGAGCTGATCTGCGCGCCCTCGAAGGCGGGGCCGGTGGGCGAGGAGCAGGCGAGCACCTGCTCGGTATTGCCCAGCAGGATCTCGGCATTGGTGCCCACATCGACGACCAGCACGAGGTCCTCGGATTTGTCGGGCGCCTCCGAGAGCGCCACGGCGGCGGCATCGGCGCCGACATGGCCCGCGATGCAGGGCAGGATATAGGCCCGCGCCGAGGGGTGCAGCTCGAGGCCGAGGTCCTGTGCTTTCAGGTGCAGGGCATCGGAGGTGGCGAGCGCGAAGGGCGCCTGGCCCAGCTCGAAGGGGTCGATGCCAAGGAAAAGGTGATGCATGACAGGGTTGCAGACGAAGACGGTGTCGAGGATCTCGCTGCGCTCTATCCCGGCTTCGGCGGCGATCTGCTCGAAGAGCGTATTCATGCCCGCGCGCACGGCATCTGTCATCTCCCGAGCGCCGCCCTCGTTCATCATCGAATAGCTCACGCGGCTCATGAGGTCTTCGCCGAAGCGGATCTGTGGGTTCATCACGCCCGAGGAGGCGATCACATCGCCCGATTGCAAATCGCAAAGGTGGGCGGCGATCGTCGTCGAGCCGAGGTCGACGGCGAGCCCGTAGACCGAGCCTTCGTAGAAGCCCGGCCAGACCTGCATGATCGAGGCGGCGTTTTGCGCATCGCCTTCGTGAATGGCGACGGTGACTTTCCAGCCGCCCTTGCGCAGGGCTGGCTGCAGGCTGCCCAGCACATGCGGATCGCAGCGCGCCACGTCCACGTCCCATTGCGCCTTGAGCGCGGCGCGCAGGCGCTCGAGATCGCCCGAGGGCTCGTGCATGTCGGGCTCTTCGACCTCGACGAGGTGGATGCGCACCGAGGGGCTCATCACGATGTCGCGGGCCTCTGCACGCTTGCGAACCACCTGCTTGTGAACCTGGCTTTCGGGCGGCACGTCGATCACCACGTCGCCCTGCACCGTGGCCTGACAGCCCAGGCGGCGGCCTTTGGCCAGGCCGCGCTTCTGATCGTAGCGCTCCTCGACGGCGTTCCACTCCGAGAGCGCATCTTCATGCACGGTCACGCCATGCTTGGAAAACTCGCCATAGGACGGGGTGATCTGGCATTTGGAACAGATGCCGCGCCCGCCACAGACGCTGTCGAGATCGACCCCGAGCTGGCGGGCGGCTGTCAGGATCGGCGTGCCGGCGGGAAAACGGCCCCGTTTTCCGGAGGGCGTGAAGACGACGAGAGGATCGGTGCTCATGGGAATCGCGCTGCCTGCCTTGTTGCGTTGGCCGCACGATACGCTGGCAGCGCGCGGACGAGAAGACAGCGCGCGACAAAATCCGTGCCGAGAACGGCATGGCCGGTTGCCGCGCATCCGGGCTGCACAGGCAGGGCAGCATGATGCGGCGAATTGGCCGGGCCGAAGGGCTTGGGTTTGCCGCCATGCGCGGCTATGAAGAGCCATACATCGTCAAGGAAGAATATGATGCGTCCCAGGAAACGGTTCGGCGAGCAAGCACCGCCCGCGATCTTTTCGCTCATTCTTGGGCTCTTCGGTCTCACGCTGGCCTGGCGCGCAGCTGCGCTGGAATTGCCGGTCCCACTGGCCATCTCGGAGTTGCTGCTTGGCGGTGTGACAGGATTATTTGCCCTGGCTTTAATGGCTTACATGGCGAAGTTCATGCGGCGTCCTGCGACTATGCTCGAGGATCTTCGGGTCCTGCCGGGGCGCGGCGGCCTCGCAGCGCTGGCGGTTTGTGTCTCTGCGCTTTCCACGGGGCTCATCGCGATCAGCGAGGGGCTGGCAAGCGCGGTCATGTGGGTTGCGCTCGGGTTTCATATCGTGATGACCGGCCTCGTCATCTACACCCTCCTGAGCGGGCCGCGCGAGCAGCGGCAGGTGACGCCGATCTGGCATCTGAGCTTTGTCGGCGTCATCGTGACGGCGGTCTCCGCCGTGACGCTGGGGCATTTCGCGCTGGCGGCACTCATACTCTGGGTCACGCTCGTGCTGGCGTTGATCATATATGCGGTGAGCGCCTATCAGCTTGCAACGCGCATCGCGCCCGCGCCGCTCCGCCCCTTGCTGGCCATCCACCTCGCGCCGGCGTCTCTCTTCACGACCGTGGCGCTCGGCTTTCCGGCGGCCGATTACCCGCTGATGCCGCTCATTGCGCAGGTCTCTCTCGCCGTTGCGGTGCTCATCGGGCTGGCCTTATTGTTCAATATCAGGAGCATCACGGCGGCGGGGTTCAGCCCGATGTGGGCGAGCTTCACCTTTCCGATCAGCGCCTTCACCAGCGCGCTTCTGACCTTTGGGCATGTCGCCGGATCACAGATAGCGCTCATGCTTGGCGCGGTGATGCTGGCTGCGGCGAGTGGCGTGGTCGGCTATGTCGCCTTCAAGGTGATCCGAATGTGGCTGAACGGCCAGCTTGCGATCAAGACGAACGCGGCGAAGGCGTGATGCCGCATGGGTGCGATTGTCCTTTTCAAGCGCCGCTGCACATGCAATAGGGACGTGCCAAACGATGCCAGCCAAGGAGATGCGCCATGGAGATTCGTGAGGCCCTGACTTTCGATGATGTTTTGCTGGTTCCGGGGGCGTCGAACGTGCTGCCCTCGAGCGCGGACACGCGCACGCAGGTGACCAAGGCGATCTCCATGAACATCCCGCTCCTGAGCTCGGCGATGGACACGGTCACGGAATCGCAGATGGCCGTGACCATGGCGCAGGCCGGCGGTATCGGCGTCGTTCACAAGAATCTCAGTGTCGAGGAGCAGGCCCGCGAGGTCAGGCGGGTGAAGCGCTTCGAGAGCGGTATCGTCTACAACCCGGTCACGCTCACCGTGAACCAGACGCTGGCCGACGCCAAGGCGCTGATCGAGCGCTACAACTTCACGGGTTTTCCCGTCGTGGACGAAGAGGGCCGCGTGGTCGGCATCCTGACCAATCGCGACATGCGCTTTGCCGACACGGACGACACGCCCGTGCACGTGATGATGACCTCCAACGATCTGGCGATGCTCGCCGAGCCGGCGGACCGCGAGGAGGCCAAGAGCCTGATGCGCGCGCGGCGCATCGAGAAGCTGCTGGTGCATGACGGCAATGGCAAGCTGACAGGGTTGCTCACGCTCAAGGACACCGAGCAGGCCGTCCTGAACCCGACCGCCTGCAAGGACGAGCTGGGCCGTCTGCGCGTGGCCGCGGCCACGGGCGTGGGCGAGGCGGGCTTCGAGCGCACCGAGGCGCTCGTGGATGCGGGTTGCGACATCGTCGTGATCGACACGGCGCATGGCCATTCCGAAGGCGTCATCGAGGGCGTGCGGCGGGCCAAGCGGCTGTCGAACCATATCCAGGTGATCGCCGGAAACGTGGCGACGGCGGAGGCCACGAGAGCGCTGATCGATGCGGGCGCGGATGCCGTCAAGGTCGGGATCGGGCCGGGCTCGATCTGCACCACGCGGATGGTGGCCGGTGTCGGCATGCCCCAGCTCACGGCGATCATGGATTGCGCCGAGGCGGCGGGCGATGTGCCGATCATCGCCGATGGCGGGATCAAGTTCTCCGGCGATTTCGCCAAGGCGATCGCGGCGGGCGCGTCCTGCGCGATGGTCGGCTCGATGATCGCGGGCACGGATGAAAGCCCCGGCGAGGTGATCCTCTACCAGGGCCGAAGCTTCAAGAGCTATCGCGGCATGGGCAGCCTCGGCGCCATGGCGCGCGGCTCGGCGGACCGCTACTTCCAGAAGGACGCGGCCAGCGACAAGCTCGTCCCCGAGGGGATCGAGGGGCAGGTGCCTTACAAGGGCTCGGCGACGACCGTGATTCACCAGCTGGTCGGCGGCTTGCGCGCGGCCATGGGCTATACCGGCAACGCGACGGTCGCGGACATGCGCCAGGGCTGCCGCCTCGTGAAGATCACCGGGGCCGGGCTCAAGGAAAGCCATGTCCATGACGTGCAGATCACCCGCGAGAGCCCGAACTACCGGATCGGCTGATGCGACCCGAGGCGCGCATCGCTGCGGCGATCGAGGTTCTGGACAGCCATCTTGACGGCGTGCCCGCCGAGAAGGCGCTGCTGAACTGGGCGCGGGCGAGCCGCTTCGCGGGGTCGAAGGACCGCGCTGCCGTGCGCGACCATGTCTTCCAGGCGGTCCGGTGCCAGCGTTCTTATGCAGCGCTTGGCGGCGCGCAGGGCGCGCCGACGGGCCGGCAGCTCATGATCGGTGCGCTGCGCGCGGAGGGGCAGAACCCGCAGGCGAGCTTCACCGGCGAGGGCCATGCCCCCACGCCGCTCGATGCCGCCGAGATCGCGGCAGGGCGCAGGCCCGAGCCGGGCGCAGAGGCGGCGGATATGCCGGATTGGCTCTGGCCGCATCTTGCCGGTTCACTGGGAGCTGACGCGCCCCGAGAGGCTGAGCTGCTGCGCCATCGCGCCCCGGCCTTCCTGAGGGTCAATCTGCGCCGAGCCGATGCGGCGCAAGCCATCGAGGCCCTGGCGCGGGACGCGATTCAGGCAAGGCCCCATGCGCTTGCAGGCACGGCACTGGAAGTGACCGAGGGCGCGCGCCGCATCGCGCAGAGCGCTGCCTTTGCAGAGGGGCTGGTCGAGTTGCAGGATGCGGCGAGCCAGGCTGTCGTCGAGGCGCTGCCGCTGAAGGGCGCCAGGCGCATTCTCGATTATTGCGCAGGTGGCGGCGGCAAGGCGCTGGCCATGGCGGCGCTTTGCGATGCCGATATCGCCGCGCATGATGTTGCCCCTGAGCGGATGAAGGATATTCCGGACCGCGCGGCGCGTGCGGGTGTGCCGATCAGGCCACTCGCACCCGAGGCGCTGGCGGCAGAGGGCGGCTTCGATCTGGTCCTGTGCGATGCGCCCTGCTCGGGGTCGGGCGCGTGGCGGCGCGCACCCGAGGGGAAATGGCGGCTGACGCAGGACCGTCTGGATCAACTGAACGATGTCCAGCTCGACGTGCTGTCACAAGCCTCCGGCCTGGTGAACGAGGGGGGCGCTCTTGCCTATGCCACGTGCTCGCTCCTGGACGAGGAGAACCAGGGGCTGGCGCGGCGGTTTGCGGGGCAATCGGGCCAATGGAAGATCACGAGCAGCCGGAACTGGCGGCCCTCTGACGGTGCCGACGGGTTTCACCTTACAATTTTCAAGAGAGTTTGACTTGAAAACATCTCTTCCAGGGTGAATTCTGCAAGGCAAGGCTTAAGCCGGGGTTAACTCCTGGCCTCTAGGCTGGGAAAAATGATTCTTTTCGGAGGCCTGCGCAGGTGACGCACGCGAACCTCGTGGAAACACAACAAGAGCGCTCTGCGCGCAGGGTTCCCAGAGGAGGCGTTCTCGCCTTGCTCGGCGGGCTGCTTTGCGCACTGGCCTACATGGCTCCGGAGCGCAGCGTTGCGCTCGGGCTGGCAACGGGCGGCGTCGTCTTCTTGCTGGTCGGGCTGGTTTCAAGCTTGCGCCGGCAGGTGAGCAAGCCCGGTGGCGTGGACGCCGGGGAGGTGCTTGGCCCGCTTGAGCACGATGAGAGCCCCTGTTTCGTCACGGGGCCGGACGGGGCGATAACCGAACTCAACGCAGCTGCGCGCAAGGAGCTCGGCGAGGAGGGCACAACGCCTGCGGCGGTGCTGTCAGGCATTCTGAGCAGCCCGTCGAAACTGACTGAACGGCTTGCCTTCAGGGCCGCCGAGAGCGGCTCGGCGCGCGAGGATATCGTCACACGAAATGGCCATGTCAGGCTGGTTTGCAACCGTCTGGAGAACGGCGGTGCCCAGTGGCGCATGGAGCGGCTTCCGGCACCGGCGGGCGAGGCCGCGTCGACCTATGCCGAAAAGCTGCCCGTGCTCGTCATTGGCCGTCACGATACGGTCTTGTTCATGAATGCTGCGGCGAAGACCCTTCTGGGCGGGCGCACGAAGTCTCTCGATGCGGTCTTCGCCAATCCTCCGATGCGGCTGGGCCGGGTCCAGAAAGTGCTGGGACCGGAGGGACCGATCGATTGCGCCGTCATGGAAATCGCGGCGAATGCCCGTCGCCAGGAAGTTGCCCTGATTCCGATCGCGACCGAGCATATCGAGCTTCCCGAGAACATGCGGTTCTTCGATGAACTGCCCGTTCCGCTCCTCAAGCTCACACCGGATGGACATGTCCTGAGTTGCAACAGGATGGCCAGGGACTTGCTCGGCAAGGACGAGATCGTCGGGGAATCGCTCGGCAACCTTCTCGAAGGCCTGGGGCGGTCCATACGGGACTGGTTGCAGGACACGATACTCGGCCGGGCGAGCCGGCAGTCCGAGTTTCTCAAGGTGCGCCGTCACGATTACGAGACCTTTGTTCAAGTGATCCTCAAGCCGGCGGTCGAAGACAGCAAGGATGTACTCGTCGCGGTGCTCAACGATGCGACCGAGCTCAAGACACTCGAGGCCCAGTTCGTCCAAAGCCAGAAAATGCAGGCGATCGGACAATTGGCCGGTGGCGTTGCGCATGATTTCAACAACCTGCTGACAGCGATCAGCGGACATTGCGACCTGCTGATGCTGGGCCGGGCCGAGGATGATGCGGATTTCTCCGATCTCGAACAGATCAATCAGAACGCGAACCGGGCCGCGGCGCTTGTCAGCCAGCTTCTTGCCTTTTCACGCAAGCAGACCCTGCGCCCCGAGGTGATCGACATGCAGGAGACGCTGTCTGACCTCACGCATCTGCTCAACCGGCTGGTCGGCGAGGCGATCCAGCTGGAGTTCTCCCATGCCTCGGACTCCGCGATGATCCGGGCCGACAAGCGCCAGATCGAACAGGTGGTGATGAACCTTGTGGTGAATGCGCGTGACGCGATGCCGCGTGGCGGAGTTGTCCGGATCGTGACGGAGTCCGAAACGCTCGAGCAGCCGCTCGAGCGCGACCGGGCGACCGTCCCGCCCGGGCCTTACGTGTCCGTCAAGGTGTTCGACGAGGGCAAGGGTATCCCGGCAGATAAGCTACAGAAGATCTTCGAGCCGTTCTTCACAACCAAGCGGACGGGCGAGGGGACAGGGCTCGGCCTGTCGACTGCCTACGGAATCGTCAAGCAGACGGGCGGCTTCATTTTCGCTGATAGCGAGGTCGGCAAGGGCAGTTGTTTCACTCTGATGTTCCCGAGCCACGCCGAGGAGGCGGAAAGTGCAGGCGAGATGACGATGGCGGCAGAGAACGCCGAGCCTGACATGCACGATGCTGTTATATTGCTGGCCGAGGATGAAGCCCCGGTGCGCGCCTTCGCGTCACGGGCGCTCAAGCTCAAGGGCTTCACCGTAATCGAGGCCGGCAGCGGCGAAGAGGCGCTCGATATCCTTGCCGACGAAAGCCTGCATGTGGACGCGTTCGTCACTGACGTGATCATGCCGGGGCTCAAGGGGCCAGAGTGGGTGGCTCAGGCATTACAGACAAGACCCGATGTGCGCGTTGTCTTCGTGTCCGGGTATGCCGAAGACGCGTTCCGGGACGATGGCCCGAATGTCGAAAGTGCCATGTTCCTGCAAAAGCCGTTTTCACTTGTGGAGCTTGCCAACGTCGTGCAGACGGTTCTGTCCGACGAATGAGGCGGATCACGCGATCGCGTGCCACAGCCGGAAATCTTCAGAACAGGCCGCGCGCAGGCGCTCTTCGAGCTCATCGGGCAGGGACAGGTCAGCCTCGGGCGAGACATTGACCTCCGGCAGATCGATTTCCAGATCGAGCCGATCTTCGAGATAGCTGACGCAGTCCCCCAGGTTTTCGTAGCGAAACAGCCTGTGTATCGACGTTCCATTCGGACGTGGCTCGATGAATTTCGACTGCGAGCCGACATTGGCATAGGCCGGGCGCGGGTCGGAGATATAACCTTCGACGAACTCGGCAAAGCTCAGGCCAATCGTGGACACCGGCCGCCCCTCCAGGAACGGGCGCCTGCGGTAGCGATACCAGCTACCAAGCCAGCTGATGGGCTCGCGCAGGACCGCGATCGTCTCGATATCCTCCCCTATGAACTTCTCCACCATCGGCCGGAAGAACCGGTTGTAGCGGTAGACCGGCGCATGTTTGAGCTCGGGCGGCTGTGTCACGGCAATAGATGCATGAGGCGCAAGGGCGGTTTCGATGGCGGTCGTGCCGGTCTTGGGCACAGAGAAGAACACCAGTTTGGCTTTCGCGAAAATGAGCATGACGTGGCCTTTAAACCGAACAAGTTACGTAAACCACTCTTTAACCACTTTGCCACAAAGTCAGTATCGAAAATTTATGTTGAAATGTTCCCGTTTTGACCTCATAAGGAACAAGAGGCGAACATCGGCAATCATTGCTGCCCGGAACTTGGTATGAAATAAGGGAGCCAAACAATGGCAACGGCAGATCTTCTGGACATGAAAAAAGAACGCAATCCCGACAAGCAAAAGGCGCTCGACAGCGCGCTTTCACAGATCGAACGCCAGTTCGGCAAGGGCTCGATCATGAAAATGGGCAGCGAACACGCCGTTCAGGAAATCGAGGCCACCTCGACAGGCTCGCTTGGCCTGGACATCGCGCTTGGAATCGGCGGCCTTCCGCGGGGCCGCATCATCGAGATCTACGGGCCCGAAAGCTCGGGCAAGACGACGCTCACGCTCCACTGCGTGGCCGAAGAACAGAAAAAGGGCGGTATCGCGGCCTTCGTTGACGCAGAACACGCGCTTGATCCGCAGTATGCCAAAAAGCTGGGCGTCGACCTCGACGAGCTTCTCATCTCGCAGCCCGACACGGGCGAGCAGGCATTGGAGATCACCGACACGCTTGTCCGCTCGGGCGCGGTCAACATGGTCGTGGTCGATTCGGTTGCGGCCCTGACGCCGAAATCGGAGCTCGAAGGCGACATGGGAGACAGCAGCGTCGGCGTTCAGGCGCGGCTCATGAGCCAGGCGATGCGCAAGCTCACCGGTTCGATCTCGCGGTCGAACTGCATGGTGATCTTCATCAACCAGATCCGCATGAAGATCGGCGTGATGTTCGGCAGCCCGGAGACGACGACGGGCGGGAACGCGCTCAAGTTCTACAGCTCGGTGCGGCTCGATATTCGCCGGATCGGCGCGATCAAGGACCGCGATGAAGTGGTTGGCAACCAGACGCGCGTCAAGGTCGTCAAGAACAAGGTCGCACCGCCCTTCAAGCAGGTCGAATTCGACATCATGTATGGCGAGGGGATTTCCAAGACCGGTGAGCTCCTGGACCTCGGCGTCAATGCGGGACTGGTTCAGAAATCGGGCTCCTGGTTCAGCTATGGCGATGAGCGCATCGGGCAGGGTCGCGAGAATGCGCGCCAGTTCCTCAAGGACCATCCGGATATCGCCTATGACATCGAAGACAAGATCCGGGCCGCGCACGGGCTTGATTTCGATGGCTCCGAAACGGCCACCGGCAAGGATGCCGGTGGCGGGGACGACATCATCGAAGCTTGAGCCACACAGCATGGTTTGCCGAGGCGAAGTTTTCGGCGAAATGCAAAATGACAACGCCGCTGCGAGTGATCGCCAGCGGCGTTTTCCATGGCAGTGTCTCGCGTGTGGACATGGCCGCAGACGGGCGGTAAACCCCTTCGAAACACGCCATTCGGAAAGCTGACATGCCAAGCCTGAACGATATTCGCTCAACCTTCCTAAACTACTTCGCGAAACAGGGCCACGAGATCGTGGCATCGAGTCCGCTCGTGCCGCGCAACGACCCGACCTTGATGTTCGTCAATTCGGGCATGGTGCAGTTCAAGAATCTCTTCACCGGCGTCGAAACCCGCGACTACAGGCGGGCGACCACGGCTCAGAAATGCGTCCGTGCCGGTGGTAAACACAACGATCTCGACAATGTTGGCTACACGGCGCGCCACCATACATTCTTCGAGATGCTCGGAAATTTCAGCTTCGGCGACTACTTCAAGGAAGAGGCGATCGTCTTTGCCTGGGAGCTCATCACGAAGGAATTCGGCATTCCGAAGGAAAAGCTCTACACGACCGTTTATCATACTGATGACGAGGCCTTCGACATATGGAAGAAGGTTGGCGTGCCCGAAGACCGGATCATCCGGATCGCCACCTCGGACAATTTCTGGCAGATGGGGCCGACGGGGCCCTGCGGCCCCTGCACAGAGGTGTTTTACGATCATGGAGACCACATCTGGGGCGGTCCTCCGGGAAGCCCCGAAGAAGATGGCGATCGATTCATCGAGATCTGGAACATCGTTTTCATGCAGAACGAGCAGTTCGAGGATGGCTCGATGCGCGCGCTCGACATGCAATCGATCGATACGGGCATGGGGCTCGAGCGGATCGGCGCGCTACTGCAGGGCAGCCACGACAATTATGATACCGACCTGTTCAAAACGCTGATCGAAGCCTCTGCAGAGCAAACGAGTGTTGAGCCATATGGCGCGCAGAACGTGCATCACAGGGTGATTGCGGATCACCTGCGCTCTACTTCGTTCCTGATCGCCGACGGCGTGATGCCGAGCAATGACGGCCGCGGATACGTTTTGCGCCGAATCATGCGGCGCGCCATGCGTCACGCGCATCTTTTGGGAGCCAAGGAGCCGGTCATGCACCGCCTCGTGCCGTCGCTCGCACGCCAGATGGGCGCCGCTTATCCCGAGCTTGAGCGCGCCCAGGCGCTGATCGAGGAAACGCTCATGCTCGAGGAGACCCGGTTCAAGCAGACGCTCGACCGCGGGCTGAAGCTGCTTGACGATGAACTGAGCAGCCTTGAGGCCGATGCGGACTTGCCCGGCGAGGCGGCCTTCAAGCTTTATGACACATATGGTTTCCCGCTCGACCTGACACAGGATGCGCTGCGTGAAAGGGGCCGCGAAGTGGATGTGGCGGGCTTCGATGCGGCAATGGAAGAGCAAAAAGCCAAAGCGCGCGCGGCCTGGTCGGGCTCGGGTGAATCGGCGGATGCGGCGGTCTGGTTCGACATTGCCGATGAAGCCGGGGCGACCGATTTTCTCGGCTATGACACAGAG
The DNA here is from genome assembly GCA_003417655.1 of Rhodobacteraceae bacterium 63075. Lineage (GTDB taxonomy): Bacteria > Pseudomonadota > Alphaproteobacteria > Rhodobacterales > Rhodobacteraceae > Lentibacter. The sequence continues at coordinate 71,073 of QVMW01000013.1, read as the reverse complement.
ACAGCCGAAGGTCAGATCGTCGCGCTTATCAAGGACGGCGCGCGCGTGGAGCGGCTCGAGCCGGGCGAGGAAGGCTGGGCCGTGTTCAACCAGACGCCGTTCTACGGCGAGGCCGGGGGGCAGGTGGGCGACAGCGGCTATATCCGCCGTCTTGAGAACATGGAGAATGTCAGCCCCGTGCGTGATACGAAAAAGCACGCGGACGGAAAGGTTTACGGGCATTTGCTGACCGCGGGCGAAGGCGGGCTTTCGGTCGGTGAGCCGGTTGCGCTTGAAGTCGATCATGCGCGGCGCAGCGCGATCCGGGCCAATCACTCGGCAACCCACCTGCTGCACGAAGCGCTGCGCGAGGCTCTTGGCGATCATGTGGCGCAACGCGGCTCGCTCAATGCCGATGATCGCCTGCGCTTCGATTTCAGCCACGCAAAGGCGCTCTCTGCCGATGAGCTTGAACATGTCGAAGGCGAGGTGAACGCCTTTATCCGGCAGAACGCGCCGGTGGAGACACGGATCATGACGCCGGACGATGCGCGCGAGCTGGGCGCACAGGCGCTCTTCGGCGAGAAATATGGCGACGAGGTGCGCGTCGTGTCTATGGGGCACCAGGGCGGTTCCGGTAAGGGGCTCGACGGGCAGACCTATTCGATCGAGCTTTGCGGCGGCACCCATGTGCGCCAGACCGGGGATATCGGCCTGTTTGTTCTGCTCGGGGACAGCGCCTCCAGCTCCGGGGTGCGCCGGATCGAGGCGCTGACGGGCAAGGCCGCGCTCGACCACCTCACGGCCCAGGACAGGCGCGTGAGCGAGTTGGCCGGCGCGCTCAAGGTTCAGCCCGCGGATGTGCCGCAGCGCGTTCAGGCGCTGATGGACGAGCGCAAGGCGCTGGCCAATGAGGTCGCGCAGCTGCGCCGCGAGCTGGCCATGGCCGGCGGAGCCTCAAGCAAGGATGGCCCAGAAGCCAAGGAAATCAACGGCGTGAAGTTTATGGCTCAAGTGCTTTCGGGTGTTTCGGGCAAGGATCTTCCAAGTCTCATCGACGAGCACAAGGCCAAGCTCGGTTCTGGCGCCGTGCTGCTCATCGCGGATACGGGCGGCAAGGCAGCCGTGGCGGCAGGGGTCACGCAGGACCTCACGGAGAAGGTCTCCGCTGTCGATCTGGTGAAGGCGGCCGTGCCGGAGCTTGGCGGCAAGGGCGGGGGCGGCCGCCCCGACATGGCCCAGGGCGGCGGCAGCGATGCGAGCCGGGCGGATGAGGCGATCAAGGCGGCGGAAGCCGTGATCGGAGGATAAATGAGCGTTTACATCATCGCGCGGATCGAGGTGACCGATCCGGAGGATTATGCGGCCTATGCGGCCCAGACGGTTGCGCAGGCCGAGAAGGCAGGCGGCAAATTCCTCGTGAAAGGGGGCGATTATGTCGCCGTCGAGGGGGATGACCCGGGAAAGCGCCTCGTCGTGGTCGAGTTCCCGACGCGGCAAATGGCGCTTGATTGGTATAACTCGCCGGAATACCAGGAGATTCTGCCGATTGCACTGCGGGCTTCGAACCGCGAATTGCTGATCGTCGACGGCGTTTGAGGAGACACATATGCCCGCTCTCTGGATTGCCCATGTAACCGTCACCGACGAAGAGGCCTATGGGCGCTATGCTGCGCTTGCCGGCCCGGCGATTGCGGCCCATGGCGGCAGCTTCATCGCGCGCGGGGCGCGCTATGTGCAGCTCGAGGGCAAGGAGCGGCCACGCAATGTCGTCGCGCGTTTCGAAAGCGTGGAAGACGCCGTCGATTGCTACAACTCGGCTGCATATCAAGAAGCGTTGAGCCACGCCCGGGACGCCTCGGAGCGGGAGCTGGTGGTGGTGGAGATCACCGAATGAAGCCCATCCGCTTGCGAGGCTTGCCAAGCTGACGTCGTGGGCGCATCCTGCCGAAAGGGAGGATCGGATGGACGGTCGGATTGGTGAAAACCTTGTAAATGAAGTACGATCAGGCGGTGTGCTCTGGCTGAAACTGGGCTGTGCACCGGCACATGCCCTGTCGCTCGTGATGATCGAAGCGCTGGATGACGCGCTTGAACGCGCTTCGCAAGACAAGGATGTGCGCGTCGTGATCGTGCAGGGCGAGGGGCGCATTTTCTGCGGCGGGCATGATCTGAAGGAAATCCGGCGGCATCGCGCAGATGCCGACCATGGACGCGCCTATCTTGAGACGCTTTTCGAAAACTGCGGCCGCATGATGCTCAGGCTTGCCGGGATGCCGCAGCCCACGATCGCGGTTCTGGACGGGATGGCGACGGCGGGCGGCCTCCAACTCATGGCAAGCTGCGATCTGGCTTTTGCCGGGGAGAACGCGCGATTCTGTCTGCCCGGGGTGAGCAATGGCGGCTTTTGCACGACCCCCGCCGTGGCCGTGTCCCGCAAGGTGAGCTACGGGCACCTGATGGAGATGGCGCTTTCGGGCGAAGATTTCGACGCTCACTGGGCCTTGCGCACCGGCTTGGTCAACCGTGTCTATCCCTCGTCCGGCCTTGCAGAGGAAGCGCAGGCTTTTGCAATAAAACTTGCCGCGCGTCACGCCCCTGCTGTCGCCCTGGGCAAGGCGACGGTGCAGGCGCAAATGGCGCTGCCGCTGAAGGAGGCTTACGCCACGGCGACGCCTGCCATGGTCGAACATTTCATGGACCCGCACCGCATCGAGAAGGAGCGGAGCGGGCGCGGCTGAGCAGGATCAGCCCTGTTTCGACGCGCGTTTGCGCTCGTGCGGGTCGAGATGGCGCTTGCGCAGGCGGATCGCGTTCGGCGTGACTTCGACGAGTTCATCGTCGTTGATATAGGCGATGGCCTCCTCGAGGCTGAGCGTCACCGGCGTTGTCAGGCGCACGGCTTCATCCGTGCCCGAGGCGCGCACGTTCGTGAGCTTCTTGCCCTTGAGCGGGTTCACCTCGAGATCGTTCTCGCGGCTGTGCTCGCCGATGATCATCCCCTTGTAGACCTTGGTCTGCGCACCGATGAACATCTTGCCGCGATCCTCGAGGTTCCAGAGCGCAAAGGCCACGGCCTCGCCGTCTTCCATGGAGATGAGCACGCCCGCGCGGCGGCCCGGGATCGGCCCCTTGTGCGGCGCCCAGCCGTGGAAGACGCGGTTGAGCACGCCGGTCCCGCGCGTGTCGGTCAGGAACTCGCCGTGATAGCCGATCAGCCCGCGCGAGGGCACATGGGCGATGATCCGCGTCTTGCCCGCGCCGGCCGGGCGCATCTCGACCAGGTCGCCCTTGCGCGCGCCGGTCAGCTTCTCGATGACCGCGCCGGAATAGTCGTCATCCACGTCGATCGTGGCTTCCTCGATGGGCTCGAGCGTCTGGCCGTCTTCCTCGCGCATGAGCACGCGCGGGCGCGAAATGCCAAGCTCGAAGCCTTCACGGCGCATGTTCTCGATGAGCACGCCCATTTGCAGCTCGCCCCGTCCGGCGACCTCGAAAGCCTCGCCGCCCGGCGTGTCGGAGATCTTGATGGCCACGTTCGATTCCGCCTCTTTCATCAGGCGCTCGCGGATCACGCGGGACTGGACCTTCTTGCCGTCGCGCCCCGCGAGGGGGCTGTCGTTGATGCCGAAGGTGACGGTGATGGTCGGCGGGTCGATGGGCTGGGAGTCGATCGGTTCGTCGACGGCCAGCGCGCAGATCGTGTCGGCCACGGTGGCCTTCGACATGCCCGCGATGGAGACGATGTCACCGGCCTGCGCGGCGTCGATGTCGGTGGTGGCGAGGCCGCGGAAGGCCTGGATCCTGGTCACGCGGAACTGCTCGATCTTCTGGCCGATGCGCGAGAGCGCCTGAACCGTCGCGCCCACCTTGAGCGTGCCGCTTTCGACGCGGCCCGTGAGAATGCGGCCCACGAAGGGGTCGGCGCCCAGCGTCGTGGCCAGCATGCGGAAATCATCGTCCTGATGGGCGATCTGCTTGGGCGCCGGGACGTGATTGACGATCAGGTCGAAAAGGGCTGTCAGGTCCTTGCGCGGCCCGTCGAGCTCGTGATCGGCCCAGCCGGAGCGACCGGAGGCATACATATGCGGGAAATCGAGCTGATCGTCGTCGGCATCGAGCGAGGCGAAGAGATCAAAGCACTCGTCAAGCGCGCGGTCGGGCTCGGCATCGGGCTTGTCGACCTTGTTGAGCACGACGATCGGGCGCAGGCCGAGGGCGAGCGCCTTGGAGGTGACGAACTTGGTCTGCGGCATGGGGCCTTCGGCAGCATCGACCAGCAGCACGACGCCGTCCACCATCGACAGGATGCGCTCGACCTCGCCGCCGAAATCGGCGTGGCCCGGGGTGTCGACGATGTTGATGCGCGTGTTCTTCCATTCAAGCGAGGTCGGTTTCGCGAAGATCGTGATCCCGCGTTCGCGCTCCAGATCGTTGCTGTCCATGGCGCGCTCGGCCACCTCCTGGTTCGCTCGGAAGGCCCCGGATTGCTTGAGAAGCTCGTCGACAAGTGTCGTCTTTCCGTGGTCCACGTGAGCGATGATGGCGATGTTGCGCAGGTCCATGATATGTCCTTGGGTTGTTCGTGCATGGCCGATATACCGCGCTTGGGCGAAAGGCCAGCCCTAACTGGCCTCTAGGCGTGCAAGGGGCGGTGCAGATGATGTTTGAGCAGATCAGGGCCGTGGTTGATGAGGCCTTGGCGCAGTCAGGGGCTTCGAATGTGGCCTTCGACGTCCTGCGCACGGGCGACGAAATGCACGGGGATCTGGCCGTGAACGCGGCCTTTGGCGCGGCGCGTCAGTTCGGCGCGCCAGCGCGTCAGATCGCGGCTGAGTTGGCCGAGGCGCTTTTGCAGGGTGGCAGGATCGACACGGCCGCAGTAGGCGGCGCGGGCTTCGTGAACCTGCGGCTGTCGGATGACTTTCTGGAGGCGTCGGCTGCCGCGTTGCAGGCCGCGCCGAGAGGGCGCGCGTGGCCGCTTGAAGGCTGCCGCATCCATACGATGACCGACCTTGCAGCGGGGCAGAGGCAGGTCTGGTCGGCCCAGGCTGCGGTGCAAATCGCGGCGGCGCTTGGCGCGCAGGCGGACCATGTCCAGCCCGGCCAGGCGCGCCTCGATCTGGGGGATCTGCTGGGTACGGGCGCGCCTTTCAAGGACGCCACGGCGCAGGAGCGCGCGGCGCTGGAGCTTGAGATGGGCCGCGCGGCGGCGGCGTTGGAGGGGGCAGATGCGCTGCGGCTCTTCGCAGCCCGGGGCGGCGGGTTCAGGCCCGGGCTGGCCGAGGCTGCGCTCGGAGACAGGGTGCTTGCCGTCGCGCAGGAGGCGCTCGATCTGCCGGAGGGCCTCTGCGCGGCAGACCGCGAATTGGCGCGGCAATACGTGCTGTGCCATCGGGGCGACAAACCGCTTGCACCGGACCGCGCGACGCTCCGTGCGCCGGACGAGCAGAACCCTGTTTTCGCACTGCACTATGCCATGGCGAGCTTCGCGCGTACGCCGCGCAGCAAGGACGGGCAGCTGGCGGGGCAGGCTTCGCGGCGGCTGTTGTGCGGGCTTGCCGAATACCCGCGGATTCTGCACCTGGCGCATGAGCTTGGAGAGCCGCAGAGGCTTGGCATTTTCCTCGCCGGGATGGCGCGGGAGTGGATCGCGCTGCGCCGCGTCTCTGGCGGGCGTGACGAAAAAGCCATTGACGATGCCCTGATCCGCGCCGCGAGCGTTGTTTTTTCAGACGCATGCGCTATTCTGGGGATAAATCCGCGGGAAGAGATCACCTGAAGAGTGATCCGCGGCGCGAGTAGGCAAGAAGCGCGACAAAGAAATGCGCTGAAAACATGAGGCGGAGCATGGCAGAGATTCCCATGAACGGGCAGGGAGGCTCCCCTGCGCAAGAGCGAAACCTGGCAACCATCACGAATTATGCGGGCGCGGCCCTGTCGCTGGCGCTGATCGTGGGCGTGGGCGTCTGGGGCTACAAGATCCTGGCGCGCGATGTGAGTGGCGTGCCTGTGGTGCGGGCTGCGACGGGCGAGCCGATGCGCGTGGCGCCGAATGATCCGGGCGGATTGAATGCCGCGCATCAGGGGTTGTCGGTCAACAAGGTGATGGCCGAGGGTGGGGCCGAGAAGCCGAGCGACAGGCTCGTGCTGGCGCCGAAGCCCGTCACTTTGACAGAGGAAGACGCGCCGATGGCTTCCATCGAAAGCGCGGAGCCGGTCAGCGCCCTGGAGGCGGCTGATGGCGCCGGAGCAGACGACGCCTCGGAGACTGTCTCTGCACAGATGGCATCGATCCAGGCGTTGGCTGAAGAGCTTGCCGGCGGGGCCAGGCCGCTCGGCGACGTGCCGGAGCCGACAGCGGCCGCTGTTCCGGCACCGGAGGCGAAGACAGATACGGACGAGAGCGCCTCGATCGCAGCCGCAGCGAGCTCTGAAGAGCAAAGCGAGACAGTTGCTGCGGACCAGCCCAACCATTTCGGGCGCTCGCTGCGTCCTGTCTTGCGCCCGGCTTCGTTCACGCAGCAAACCGCCTCAGTGACGGCGGCGGGCGAGACGGCTCCGGGCGAGACGGAGCCGGTCACTGTGCCTGCGGGAACACGGCTGGTCCAGCTTGGTGCCTTCGATGACGCGGAGGTCGCGCGCCGTGAATGGACGCGCCTCTCTGACCGGTTCGACGAATACATGGATGGCAAGACCAGCGTGGTTCAACGCGCCAAGAGCGGCGGGCGCGTCTTCTACCGGTTGCGCGCGATGGGCTTTGCCGATCTGTCTGACGCAAGGCGCTTTTGTGCGGCGCTGGTGGCCGAAAAGGCCGACTGTATCCCTGTCGTTGCAAAATGAGCCGGTACGGCGCGACGATTCTAGATGCAGACGGTGTGAGCCTGAGCGCCGATGAGCGCGCCTTTTTCCGGGATGTGAACCCGTTCGGCTTCATCCTTTTTGCCCGGAACATCGAAGAGCCCGAGCAGGTCAGGCGGCTTTGCGGGGAGTTTCGCGAGGCCGTCGGGCGCGAGGCCCTGATCACGATCGACCAGGAGGGCGGCCGCGTGCAGCGCCTGCGCGCGCCGCATTGGCGCGAATGGCTGCCGCCGCTGGAACAGGCGCAGCGGGCCGGGGCGCAGGCGGCGCGCAGCTTCTACCTGCGCTTCCGGATCATTGCCCATGAGCTGCGCCGCGCGGGGGTCGACAGCAATTGCGCGCCGATGCTCGACATCGGCTTCGATGAGACCCATGCCTTCCTGAAGAATCGCTGCTATGGCACTGATGTGAAGCAGATTTGTGCCAATGCGTGTGCCGCTGCCGAGGGCATGCTCGATGGTGGTGTTCTTCCCGTTGCCAAGCATATCCCGGGACATGGACGTGCGACGGCGGACAGCCATTGCGAGCTGCCGAGCGTCGATGCGGCGCTGGACAGCCTGAGGGAGCAGGATTTCGCGCCCTTCAAGGCGCTGAACGATCTGCCCATGGGCATGACCGCGCATATCCGCTATCCCGCGCTGGACGCTGCGCCGGCCACGCTCAGCAAGCCCGTGATGGACATGATCCGCGAAGAGATCGGCTTCGAGGGCCTGATCATGACCGACGACATCTCGATGAAGGCCCTGAGCGGAGACCTCGGGGCGCTCGGCCGCGCCGCGCTCGATGCGGGCTGCGACGTGATCTTGCATTGCAACGGAACGCTGGCCCAGCGCCGCGTCGTTGCCGAGGCGGCAGGAGAGATGAGTGATGCCGCGCTGGCCCGTGCCGACGCCGCGCTGAAGTGGCGCACAGCCCCCGATGATGTTGACATTTCAGCTCTGGAAGAGGAGCTTAAGGCGCTGCTCAATGGGCGCCTACATGGCTGAAGATGAATTCGAAGAAAGCGCAGAAGTAATCTCGGTTGCCGAACGTCTCGATGCCGAGGCGCTGATTGTCGATGTGGACGGGTTCGAAGGGCCGCTCGATGTGTTGCTCACGCTCGGACGCACCCAGAAGGTGGATCTCACGAAGATCTCCATTCTCGAACTGGCCCAGCAATACCTGGCATTCGTCGAGCGCGCCAAGTCCTTGCGGATCGAGCTGGCGGCGGACTATCTCGTCATGGCGGCCTGGCTGGCCTTTCTCAAGTCGCGCCTGCTCCTGCCGCCCGATCCCGAGGAGGAGGGGCCGAGCGGCGAGGAGCTGGCGGCACACCTGGCCTTCCAGCTCGAGCGCCTTCAGGCCATGCGGGACGTGGCTGCAAGGCTCATGGCGCGAGACAGGCTCGGGCGTGATTTCTTCGCGCGCGGCATCCCCGAAAGCGTCGAGCGGGTGAAGAAAGTCACTTATACCGCCACGCTTCTGGATCTCATGCAGGCCTATTCGCGCCTGCGCACCCGGGATGAGTTCCGCCCCTATGTCATGGACCGCGACGCGGTCTTCACGCTGGAACACGCGCTGGAGCGGCTGCGCGGGCTGATCGGGTTCGCTGGCAAGTGGACGGATATTTCAAGCTACATTCCAGAGGGTTGGGACAAGGACCCGGCGCGCATCCGCTCCGCGACGGCCTCGACATTCGCCGCCTCGCTGGAGCTGGTGAAAGAGGGGCGCGTGGAGCTGCGCCAGTCCGAGACATTCGCGCCGATCGAGCTGCGCCGGAAGGAAGAGCCATGAGTGAAGATAGCCAGCAGACCGGGGAAGAGACGGGGGAAGGAACGGGGCAGGAGGAAAGCCTTTTCGAAGCCCCGCCCATCGGCGAGCAGGAACGGATGGTCGAGGCGATCCTGTTCGCGAGCGCCGAGCCCGTGAGCGTGAAGGAGCTCAACAGCCGGATGCCGCATGGCTCCGATGCCGCCGAAGCGCTCGTGCATCTCAAGAAGCGCTACGAGGGGCGCGGGGTCAATCTCGTCAAGGTGGGCGATGCCTGGGCGATGCGCACCGCGCCGGACCTGTCGTTCCTGATGCAGAAGGAAACGGTCGAGACCCGCAAGCTCAGCCGCGCGGCGATCGAGACGCTGGCGATCATCGCCTATCACCAGCCCATCACCCGGGCCGAGATCGAGGAGATCAGGGGTGTGAGCGTGAGCCGCGGCACGGTCGACCAGCTCCTCGAGATGGAGTGGATCCGGTTCGGGCGGCGCAAGATGACACCGGGCCGGCCCGTGACATTCGTGGTCACGCAGGACTTCCTCGATCATTTCGGACTCGAATCCGCGCGGGACCTGCCGGGCCTCAAGGAGCTGCGCTCCGCCGGGCTTCTCGACAACAGGCCACCGCCGAGCGCCATGCCGGCCCTCGGCGAGGGCGATGAAGATGCCGAGGAAGAAAGCGCGGAAGGCCAGAGTGAACTCTTTGAGGACTGAACGCCTTAAATTCTGCACATTTCGTGCTATATTGAACGCGAGGCAGAGAAGGAACGTGACATGAACTTCGATCGGATCATCCAGATGGTCATGCGCCAGCTTGTGCGCAGGGCGACGAACTCGGGAATCAACATGGCCGCGAAGAAGATGAGCGGCAAGAAGCGGGCTGCGCCCAAGGGCGAGCACAAGGACAACAACGCCTGAAGCGCCCGGCTGCGCCTTGAGGCTTACGCCTTGAAGTGTTTCGACAGTTTGAGACCCTGTCCCTGATAGTTCGACGCGATCCCGGAGCCGTAGAGCTCATCCGGGGTCTCAGACATTTTCTCATAGACAAGCCGCCCCACGATCTGCCCGTGCTCGAGCACGAAGGGGGATTCGTGGCAGCGCACTTCCAGCACCCCGCGTGAGCCGGCCCCTCCGGCCTTGGCATAGCCGAAGCCCGGGTCGAAGAAACCTGCGTAATGCACACGAAATTCGCCGACCATGGCGAGGTAGGGGGCCATTTCCGCTGCATAGCCCGGCGGGATGCAGACGGCTTCATTGCTGACGAGGATATAGAAGGCGCCCGGGTCCAGCACGATCTGGCCGGTCTTGCTGCGCACCTCTTCCCAGTAATCTTCGGGCGCGTAGTGGTTCAGCTTGTCGAGGTCGATTATGCCGGTATGCGGCTTCGCGCGGTAACCGACAAGATCGCCCGAAGCGGGGCGCAGATCGACCGAGAAGCCGAGGCCTTCGTCGATCACCGGCTCGCCGCTGTCGACGAGCGGGATCTCGTCATGCAGGGCGCGCAGCGCCGTATCGCCGAGCGCTGCATGACCGTCGCGGAAGCGGATCTGGTTGAGGCGCATGCCGGGGCGGACCAGCACGGAGAAGGAGCGCGGGCATATCTCGGCGTAGAGCGGCCCTTTGTAGCCTGCGGGGAAGCGGTCGAACTCCTCTCCGCCATCGGTGATCGCGCGGGTGAGCAGATCGAGCCGGCCCGTGGAGCTCTTGGCGTTGGCGACGGCCTGGACATGATCGGGCAGGGCGAGGCTCTCCTGAAGCTCGACGACATAGACGCAGCCCTTTTCGAGCACCGCGCCGGGCGTGAGATCGAGACGGTGCATCTCGAACTCCTCGAGGCGCTGCGCAACGCTGCGACCCGCCCCGGCGAGAAAGGAGGCGCGCACCCGCCAGGCCCGGGCACCGAGGCGCAAGTCGAGGCTGGCGGGTTGCACCTGGCCATCCACGTAATCCGCCTGCGCCAGAATGGCTTTGTCGTCGATCAGGGCCTTGATCTGCTGGCTGGCCAATACGCCCGGCATCGCGTCACCTCTTCCAAATGGCTTTGGACGGTTCTAGCGAATCTTTGCAGGGCTTTGGAGCGGAAAAACTCAGCGCGCTGGAAAGAATGATCCCTGCAGGCGCTGCGGTGTCCAATATCGAAAATCGCCGGAATTGAAGTGGTCGGGCTAGCAGGACTCGAACCTGCGACCTTCCGTCCCCCAGACGGACGCGCTACCAGGCTGCGCTATAGCCCGACGATGGGTGCTACATAGCGTTTTTGACGGTGAGGGCAAGGGAAAACAAGGCAATACCGGGGCCGGGGCCGCTTATTTTTCCGAGAGCTTTTGCAGCTCGCCGCGAGCTTGCTCAAGCGCGCGGCGCGCCTCCGTTTCGGGCGGAGTTCTGAGCGCGGCGAGGCGGCTGAGCAGGCCGGCATCCACATCAGGTTCGGTGTCTGCCGGATCGTCCGGGACATTGACATGGAGCACGGGGCGCGACTTTGCGGGGCCCGTGCCATCGGCGTCTCCGCCCGGTTTGCGCAGGAAGGCGGGCAGCGCGCCACTGTCGTGGAAGACGGGGCCTTGGTCTTGCTCATGCTCAGGCGTATGCGCGGCAGATATCTCGACTGGCTCGTCGGGCGCGGCGTCCCTCTCGTCACCCGTAGCGTCATCGCGCGGCGCATCAGCTGCGGCCTCCGGCTCAGCATCCGCGCCGTCTTCGGCCGCCGCCGCTGCGCTTTCGGGCGTGGCCGCCGGCGCATCGGCTCCGGATGTTGGCTCTGCGCTGTCGGGCGTGTCTTCCAGGGCAGGCTGCGCGCTTTCCAGGCTCTCCCGGGGTGCGGTGCCCTCAAGCGCCTCCGCGTCGATGGCATCCTCGGCTTCGCTGCCCTGGTCAAGCGGCTGGGAAAGCTCGGCGACATGCTTGACGCCGTGGTCGCGCAGCATCTTCTGCGCCCCCTTGATCGTCATGCCGTCATCATGCAGGAGCTTCTTGATGCCGCCGAGCAGCAGCATGTCGTTCGGCCTGTAATACCGGCGCCCGCCGGCGCGCTTGACGGGTTTGACCTGGCTGAACTTGCTCTCCCAGAACCGGAGCACATGTGTCGGCAAGCCCAGCCAGTCAGCGACTTCACTGATCGTTCTGAACGCTTCAGCCGATTTTGCCATCCTGTTTGCCCGCGCTTATTTTTTGTTGCCCGCCGCGACCCTGTCTTTCATCAGATGAGAGGGGCGGAAGGTCAACACACGGCGCGGGTCGATCGGGACTTCCTGGCCGGTTTTGGGATTGCGTCCCATGCGGGCCGTTTTCTGGCGCACCGAAAACGTGCCGAACGATGAAATCTTGACTTGTTCATCGTCCACGAGCGCGTCGGAAATATGCTCCAGAACGCTCTCAACGAGCTGCGCGCTGTCATTGCGCGAAAGGCCGACCTCTCGAAAGACCGCCTCGCTCAGGTCCATCCTCGTAAGAGTTTTCTCACTCATTCTATCCCCCAGGTTTTCGGCAGCATAGGCAGCGATAAGATTCCGAGTCAATATCAATGGCTTGGCAGGCGGCATTTGAGCGGCAAACCCGCCTGTGCGGATCGCCTCACCAGCGCAGTGCAACGGCCCCCCAGGCCAGGCCGCCGCCGATGGCTTCGGTCAGGCACAGATCGCCCTGCTTGATCCGGCCATCGGAGGCCCCGACGGAGAGGGCCAGCGGGATCGAGGCTGCGGAGGTGTTGCCATGATCCTGAACCGTGAGAATCACCCGGTCCATCGGAATGCCGAGTTTCTTGGCAGTGCCTTGGATGATGCGGATATTGGCCTGGTGCGGCACGATCCAGTCGACATCGTCATGGCCCAGACCCGCTTTTGCGAGGGCCGCATCCGCCGTGGCGGAGAGTTTTTCCACGGCCTGTCTGAACAGGGCATTGCCCTGCATGCGCAGCTTGCCGGAATGGCCGGTACTGGAGACGCCGCCATCGACATAGAGCATTTCCTTGTAACGCCCGTCGGAGTTCAGGTCGGAGGCGAGAAGGCCCCTGTCGCTGCCGTCTCCACTGCCCTCCTGTGCCTCCAGAACGAGCGCGCCCGCGCCATCTCCGAAAAGCACGCAGGTTGACCTGTCGGTCCAGTCCATGATGCGGCTGAAGGTCTCCGCGCCGATCACGAGAACACGCTCGGCCTGACCGGAGAGGATGAGCCCGTTGGCTGTCGTGAGCGCGTAGACGAAGCCGGCACAGACGGCCTGAACGTCGAATGCAAAGCCGCGTGTCGCGCCGATCTTGTGCTGTATCATCGTCGCAACGGACGGGAAGGTCAGGTCGGGCGTGGAGGTGGCGACAATTATGGCGTCGATGTCATCGGCTTCGAGGCCAGCGCGGGCAAGGGCGGCCTTCGCGGCCTCGCTGCCAAGGTCGGATGTGTGCTGGTCCTTGGCCGCAAAGTGACGGCGTTCGATCCCCGAGCGGGACCGAATCCATTCATCGCTCGTCTCGAGCGTTTTTTCGAATTCCGCATTGGGGACGATTCGGTCGGGCAGGTAGTGCCCGTATCCGACCACCACGGCGCGCTTTGTCATGTCGTGTTTCCTCGCTCTGCCGCATCGTCGTCCCGATCGCGCTCGGATGCAAGCATCGTCGCGCTCGAAATCCTCGCGGCGAGCCGTTCATTGAAGCCCGACTGGGCGAGTTGAAAGGCGAGTTTGACCGCCGCCGAGACACCCGTTGCATCGGCCGAGCCATGCGACTTGACGACGGTGCCGTTCAGTCCGAGGAACACGCCGCCATTGGCCATGCGCGGATCGATCCGCTTTCTCAGACGGCGCAGCGAGGGATAGGCCAGCAGCGCGGCGATCCGCGACAGGGGCGTGTACTTGAAGGCCTCGCGCAACTGCTCGCTGATGAACCCGGCAATGCCCTCGCCCGTTTTCAGCGCTACGTTGCCGGTGAACCCGTCGGTGACGATCACGTCACAGGCGCTGCCCGGCAGGTCCTTGCCCTCGACGAAGCCGACATATTCGAAATCGGCCGCCTCGGCGTTCTCCGCGATCAGCTCGTTGGCGGCCTGTATCTCGGAGCGGCCCTTGTGCTCTTCCGTCCCGACATTCAGCAATCCGACGCGGGGGCGCGCAAGGTCGAGCCCGTTGCGCGCGTAGGAAGCGCCCATCAGCGCATATTGCATGAGGTCCCTCTCGTCGGCGCGGATGTCGGCACCGCCGTCGAGCATGACATTGTAGCCTTGCGGATTGCGCGAGGGCCAGAGGACCCCGATTGCCGGGCGGTAGACGCCGGGCAGCTTGCGCAGGCGAATGACAGACAGCGCCATGAGCGCGCCTGTATTGCCGCAGGAGACACAGACAGTGGCATCCCCATTGCGCACGCTCTCGAGCGCGGACCACATCGACGAATCACGCCCCGAGCGGATGACCTGGCTCGGCTTGTCCTCCATCGACACGACCGATTGCGCATCAATGATCTCGCAGCGCCCCTGAAGCGGCTTCCTGCGCGCGACGAGAGGCTCAAGCTCGGCTTTCGCGCCGTGCAGCAGAAAGTAGATATCATCGTTGCGCCTGGCAGAATGCGAGCAGCCGGCGACAACAGCCGCCGGCCCCTTGTCTCCGCCCATGGCATCGACCGAAATGACAACACGCTGCGACTTCTTCTCGCTGGAATCCGGCGCAGGCGTGGTGTTCTGGCTCATGTGTAAGCCTCGGCTTAGGCCGCGTCTTCGTCGATCTCGACTTCTTCCGCAACCGCCACGACTTCACGATCGGCATAGTGGCCACAATCGGCACAGACGTGATGCGGGCGCTTGAGCTCGCCGCAATTGGGGCATTCGTTGGGGTTCGCTCCGGAAAGCGAGTCATGCGCGCGGCGGTTGTTGCGGCGCGATTTCGATACTTTGTTCTGTTGGACAGCCATGTCGCAACCTCAATCATCTGGGGGCCTCTGGCCCGGTTTTCGGAGGGGCGGTGCCCCGCATCAATGGGTCTGACGTGCTCTTATGCGCTTGGCGCGCGGCTGTCCAACCCAAAATTCGCAAGAGGGCGCAAAATAACGGGAATCATTAGAAGCGCAAGCCCGAATTTCCTTGTGGATTGGCAAGGTTTCGCCGCGCGCTCAGCCCCCGTTGCCCTCGCCCTCGTCGCTGGATCCTGCAAGCTTGCCCTTCAACGCAGCGAGGCCGGCGAAGGGCTTTGTATCCTCGTCGCGCATGGGCGCTGTGCCATCTTCGGCGAAGACGGCCTCGCCCAGCTCGGCGCCCTCGGCGCGCGGATAGGGCGGCAGCGCCAGCGAGAGCGACTCGCGCAGCACCGTGAGCAGCGATATTTCCTGCCCGAGCGGCTCGAGCGTGTCGTCCTCGGGCATTTCGACCTCTTCCTCGTCCAGCGGGATATCCGGCATCTCATGCACGAAACGGCGCGTGACAGGTTCCTCGATCCGCGTGGTCACGGGGGCGAGCGTGACCACGCAGGCCTGCTGGACACTCGCCCCGAGCCGGGCCTCGAGCAGCCAGTCATTGCTACCGACAGGTGAGAGCGTGCCTTCCAGCCGCGCCTTGCGAAGATCCGTCAGGTCGAGATCCGCGGCGATTTCGGCACATGTGTCGCGGTCCGGCACATAGGAAAACCTGTGCGCCTGACTGGCTTTCAGGCTCTTGAGCGGAATGCTCGCTTGGGTCTCGAATTCATGCGTCATCGCGTCGAAGCCAGGCCATGCTTGTTGAATCGGGCGGTTAATCTTAGTAATCGGGATAAGGGGCCTGTGCGATCGACACAAGGGGCCGACACGAAAGGGCATTTATGAAACTGACTTTCCTCGAAATGCGCCACGGCTCAAAGCTCTTGCTGGCGCTCGTGCTGTTGCTGGGGCTGAGCGCATGCGCCGCGACATACCGCAATCATGGCTATGTCCCGAGCGACGAAGACCTCGCCGAGATCGTTGTCGGCGTAGATTCGCGCCAGAGCGTCGAAGACGTCATCGGGGAGCCATCGGCGGCGGGGATTCTGGACAGCTCCGGATATTACTACGTGAAGAGCCGTGTGCGCCATTTCGGTGCGCTCAGGCCCAAGGAGGTGGAGCGGGAAGTGCTGGCGATCAGCTTCGATGAGTCCGGGACCGTTCAGAACATCGAGCGGTTCTCGCTTGCCGATGGCAAGATCGTCCCGCTCTCGCGCCGCGTGACGGAATCGAGCGTGTCGGACAACACGTTCCTGCGGCAACTGCTTAGTAGCATCGGGCGCTTCAACCCTGCCGACTTCTGATCTTCGTCGCCACGGGCGGGGAGAAGCCCTGTCATATCCCTGTGCCCCCGGCCTTGTATCGGGGGCATGTGACACGGGAAGGAGCGAGGCGATGATGGCGTTCGAGAAGGGTGGTCTGAGGGTGAGGCTGGCGGCATGCGAGGCCGATGTGGTCGCGGCGCAGGCGCTCAGGCACAAGGCGTTCTTCAACCGCGACGGGCTCGACGATGACGGCTTTGACGGCTTTTGCGACCAGGTGCTTGTCGAGCGTGTGGCGGATGGCGCGCTGGTGGGCTGTTTCCGGATGATGCGCTTTGACGGCGGCCACGAGATATGCCGGAGCTACTCGGCCCAGTTCTACGAGTTGAGCGCGCTTGAAAGCTATGACGGCCCGATGGTCGAGATGGGTCGGTTCTGCGTTGATCCGGAGGCTTTCGATGCGGATATCCTGCGGGTCTCCTGGGCCGCGATAACGCGCTATGTCGATGAAAACAATGTCGAAATGCTCTTTGGCTGCTCCTCCTTTCCCGGCGTGGAAACCACACCCTATCTCGACGCCTTCGCATGGCTCAAGGCGCGTCACCTGGCGCCGAAGCGCTGGCTGCCGCGGGTGAAGGCACCGCAGGTGTTCCGCTTTGCCAAGCGGCTGCGCCGCAAGCCCGACCCCAAGCGCGCCATGGGACGGATGCCGCCGCTTCTCAAGACCTACCTGATGATGGGCGGCTGGGTGAGCGACCATGCGGTCGTGGATGACAAGATGGGCACGCTGCATGTCTTTACCGGGGTCGAGATTGCGGCGATCCCGCCGTCGCGCAAGCGCCTTCTGAGGGCCACGGCGGCTTGAGGAGGCGGCTTGACGGGCCGCCGGGCGCGCTGTAGCCCGCGCTCATGGCGCGTGTTCCTCTTTTACAGCTCAATGATATCTCCCTGACCTTCGGCGGCGATCCTGTCTTCGACGGGCTGTCGCTGGTCGTCCAGCCGGGCGACCGCGTGGCGCTTGTGGGGCGGAACGGCTCGGGCAAATCGACCTTGCTGAAGGTGATGGCCGGTCTTGTCGAGCCGGACCGGGGCGATGTGGTTCCGGGGCCGGGTGTGAGCGTTGGCTACATGGAGCAAGAGCCTGATATGGAAGGCTTTTCCACCCTCGGAGACTACGCGGCAAGCGCGCTCGATCCGGGCGAGATGTACCGCGTGGAGCGGGCCGGGGAAGGCCTGAAATTCGACCCCGAGCGCCCGGTGGCGACGGCCAGTGGCGGCGAGCGCAGACGCGCGGCGCTGGCCAAGCTCATGGCCGAAGCGCCCGAGCTGATGCTGCTCGACGAGCCGACCAACCATCTCGACATCGAGGCGATCGCCTGGCTGGAGGCCGAGCTCAGATCGGCGAAGGCAGGCTTCGTCCTGATCAGCCACGACCGCCGATTCTTGCGTGAACTTACGCGAGTAACCCTCTGGATAGACAGGGAAAAAGTGCTTCGTAACGAGAAGGGATTCGAGCATTTCGAAGCCTGGCGCGACAAGGTCTGGGAGGAAGAAGACCTCCAGCGCCACAAGCTCGACCGCAAGATCAAATCCGAGGCCCGCTGGGCCGTGGAAGGCATCAGCGCGCGGCGCAAGCGCAACCAGGGCCGCGTGCGCGCCTTGCAGGACCTGCGCGCCGAGCGCGCCGCGCAGATCACGCGACAGGGCGCGGCGGCGATGGATCTCGCCTCGGCCCCGCAATCGGGCAAGAAGGTGATTGAAGCGACAGGCATTTCCAAGGCGTATGATGGCAAACAAATCTTAACAGATTTTTCCCTGACCGTTCAGAGGGGGGATCGCGTCGCCTTCGTGGGGCCGAACGGTGTCGGCAAGACCACGGCGATTCGCCTGCTCATGAAGCTCGAGGAGCCCGACAGCGGCGCCGTAAGGCACGGGACCAACCTGAGCGCGGCGATCTTCGACCAGGCGCGCGCGCAGCTCGACCCGGAGATGAGCCTCTGGGACAGCCTGACCGGCGATCCCGAGATGCGCGTCTCGGGCAAGGCCGACCAGATCATGGTGCGCGGGCAGCCCAAGCATGTCGTTGGATACCTTAAGGAATTTCTCTTCGAGGAGGCGCAGGCGCGGGGGCCTGTGAAGGCGCTGTCGGGGGGCGAGAAGGCGCGGCTCCTACTGGCCAAGCTCATGGCGCGGGAAAGCAACCTGCTGGTGCTCGACGAGCCGACGAACGACCTCGATGTCGAATCGCTCGACCTCTTGCAGGAGCTGCTCGACGGCTATGACGGCACTGTCCTGCTGGTCAGCCATGACCGGGATTTCCTCGACCGGGTCGCCAGCCTGACCGTCGCCATGGAAGGGGATGGCAAGGCCACGGTTTATGCCGGGGGCTGGAGCGATTACCAAGCCCAGAAGCCGAAGACAGGAAAATCGGA
The DNA here is from genome assembly GCA_003417655.1 of Rhodobacteraceae bacterium 63075. Lineage (GTDB taxonomy): Bacteria > Pseudomonadota > Alphaproteobacteria > Rhodobacterales > Rhodobacteraceae > Lentibacter. Next base: position 52,865 of record QVMW01000013.1, on the reverse strand, counting down.
AAACACAGAAAAAACAAAATCTTCAAGCGCGAAGCGAAAGCAGGACAAGGGCAAGCCGGAGCAGGGGCTGAGCTTCACCGAGCGGCACAAGCTGGAAGAATTGCCGGGGCGGATCGAGCGGCTCGAAGCGGAGATCGCCAAGCTCGAGGCCTTCCTCGCGCAGCCCGATCTTTACACCGCCGAGCCGGTCAAGTTCCAGAAGGCCACCGAGGCGCTGGTCGAGCGTCAGGAGGCGCTCGCGGCGGCGGAGGAAGAATGGTTAACGCTGGAAGAAAAGGCCGAACAGGCGGGTTAAGAGGTTAACGCGGCGGGCCGAAAGGGGGGTGACATTCCGTACACCCCCTAGTGCACCCCTCCAGTACACGCCCTGTGCGTTAAGATTTGACCGCGAATCCGGTTAACGCCGCGCGCGGTGTTAAAGCCATTTCGCAAGGGTCCGCGCGCGCTCACATCATGCGCAGCGCGCCGTCGATGCGGATCACCGTGCCGTTGAGATAGCCGCATTCGACGATGAACGCGGCGAGGCGGGCATATTCATTCGGGTCGCCGAGCCGCTGCGGGCAGGTCACGGAGGCGGCAAGCGAATCCTGAACCTCCTGCGGCAGGCCGGTCAGCATGGGCGTGGCGAAGATACCCGGTGCGATGGTCATGACGCGGATACCCTCGCGGGCCAGATCGCGCGCCATGGGCAGGGTCATGCCGACGATGCCACCCTTGGAGGAGGCATAGCCGACCTGGCCCTTCTGGCCCTCGAAGGCGGCGATGGAGGCGGTGTTGATGATGACCCCGCGCGCCCCGTCGGCCTCGGGGTCGTTCTTCGCGATCTCGGCGGCGGCAAGGCGGGCGACGTTGAAGGAGCCGTTGAGGTTGACGTCAATGATGCGGCGGTAGTGATCGAGCGCATGGGGCCCGTCCTTGTGCAGGGTCTTCTCGGCGGTGCCGATCCCGGCGCAGTTGACGGCGGCGGTGAGACCGCCCATGGCCTCGGAGGCGGCGGCGATGGCTTGCGAGACGCTGTCTTCGTCCGTCACGTCGACGGACCGGAACTGCCCGCCGATCTCGGCCGCCACGGCCTCGCCGCGCTCCGCGTCGCGGTCAAACAGCGTGACCTGCGCGCCGCTCTGCGCGAAATGGCGCGCGGTTGCCTCGCCGAGGCCCGAAGCGCCGCCCGTGATGATTGCCTTCGTCTGGTCGATCTGCATCGCCGTTCCTCCTCCTGAAATGAACACTTGTTCAGTAACCCGCGCCGAGGGGGCTGTCAATTTGACCGGGCGGCCCGGTCCATGCGCTTGGCGGCAAAGCCCAGGACGAAGACCGTGACGATGATCCGGAAGACATGGTGCAGGGTCACGAAGGCCGGGTTCGCCCCGATGGAAAGCGCGATCAGGGCCATCTCGTTGACCCCGCCGGGAGCGAAGGTGATCAGCAGCACGTCGAAGGGCTGGTCCATCACCATGAGCAGTGCGAGGGCGAGCCCCGCGCCCAGCAGGGTCATCGCGGTCACGGAGACCAGCGAGAGCCAGATCCCCTTGCCGAGCATGGGCAGGCTGAGCCCGGCAAAGCGCATCCCGAGCGAGACGCCGACGACGACCTGCGCGGCGAAGATCAGCGGGTCGGGCAGCGCGAGCGGCAGTCCGGCCAGCGAGACCCCTGCGGAGAGCGCCAGCGCGCCGGTGAGCTGCCACGCGGGCAAGTGAAGCGCGCGGCCGAGCACGGCCCCGGCGGCGATGATGACGAGGGCGAGCGGATACATCAGCGGCGTGACGGGCGCGGCGGTGAAGCTGAGCCCGCCCGCGCTGCCGACAGGGTAGCCGAGCCAGAGCGACAGCCCCAGCGGCACAAGCGTGATGACGAGGATGATCCGCAGGAATTGCTGGGTGACGAGGCGCTTCTCGTCGGCGCCGTGGGATTCGCCGAGCGCGATCGATTCGATCAGCCCGCCCGGCGCGCCGGAGAAGAAGGCCGTGGCGCGATCATAGCCGCCGAGGCGGCGGAAGATCAGGTAGTTCAGGCCCTGCGCCGCGATGACGAAGACGAGGATAGCCGCCAGGGAGGGGAGCAGATCATGCAGCGAGCGCACCAGCGCGGGCGTGACCTGCGCGCCGATGACAGCCCCGATGAGCCCGATGAAGGGCACGCGCAAGCCGGGCGGAAAGCCGTAGCTCTCCGGCAGGCGCGCCTGCGCAAAAATCGCCACGGGCGCTGCGGCGAGCAGGGAGCCGAGCAGGAAGGGCAGCGGCAACCCGAGCAGCTGCGCCGCAAACCCGCCCGCAAGGCCCAGCAGCAGCAGGGCGGCGGTGACGGCGATGTGGCGGGGGGATGGCATGAGGGCCTTTCGGATGAAGCGGATGGTAGGCCCGGAGGGACTCGAACCCCCAACCAAAGCGTTATGAGCGCTCTGCTCTAACCAATTGAGCTACAGGCCCGCCATGGCATCGTGAGTTACGTCCCATTGGCGCGGGCGTCAAGCGAGCGGCGCGGTAAAAAGATTTGACGGCAGACACGGAAAGCGGTTTGCTGAAAATCACAGAAAATGCTCTGGGGAGGGTAACAATGAAGAAAACGACACTGGCAGTGGCGCTTTCGATGAGCCTTGCGTCAGGATCGGCACAGGCCGCTGATGTTGCGCCCAGTGGCTCCAACAATGACGAAAAGGTGCTGATCGGCGCGGCCCTCATCGGGCTGGCGATCTGGCTGCTGGCAGGCAAGGACGGCAAGGGCAGCATGAGCACCTCGTCGAAGAATGCCGAGAGTGGAACCGGCTCGGGCAAGGTGCTTCAAGAATTCTGAGCGAACCGAGTGGCGCGCCCTGTGCGGAAACTCGAAGACGCATGGCAAGCCTTCCGGCTTGCCCTGTGAAACAAGCAAAGAGACTGGGGAAGTTGAAACCATGAAGAAGATGACATTGGCAATCGCGCTTTCGATGAGCCTTGCGGCCGGCACGGCCCATGCGGGAGATCGAGCACCGAGCGGCTCCAACAACGACGAGAAGGTGCTGATCGGCGCGGCCCTCATCGGGCTGGCGATCTGGCTGCTCTCTGACAAGGACCGCAAGGGCAGCATGAGCACATCGTCGAAGAATGCCGAGAGTGGAACCGGCTCGGGCAAGGTGCTCGAAGAGTTCTGAGCGCGGCTACTTTCCGGAGCCGGGCCTGAGCGCGCGCCAGATGCGTGCGACCGGGTTGCTGAGCGTGGCCCAGAAGCCGTGGGTCATGAGCCTTTCTTCCTGCGGCCCGTCGAGGCCGAAGCGCACGTCCTCCGCGCCGCGGATGACGTAGAGCGTGCCGAAGAGCCAATCCCACAGCGCCAGCGTCTGGCCGTAATTCTTGTTGAAATGCTCGGGGCGCGTCGAGTGATGGATCTGGTGCTGCGCGGGCGAGATCAGCAGGTGTTCGAGCATCGGGCCGAAGGACACCCAGATATGCGAGTGGTGAAAGTTCGCCATCGCGAGCGTGCCCAACACCAGAAAGGCGTTTATCCCCGCGATCTCGAGAATCGCCGTGTCCGGCGCGGCGCTGCCGATGACCAGCCCCTGGGCCAGTCCGGTGACGGCCGAGAGCACCAGCGATGACAGGACCAGCGCCAGCGGGTGCTGGCGATAGGCCGAGAAGGGCGTGAGCACCTCGGCGCTGTGATGCACGGCATGCAGCGGCCAGATCAGCGAAAGCTCGTGATAGGCGCGGTGCATCCAGTAGGAGGTCATGTCGGTGACGAGCCAGAGCACCAGCGCGAGCACCAGCGGCGTCAGCGACAGGCCCGAGGGCGCGAAGCCCTGCGCGGCGACAGCGCCTGCAATGGCCGTGGTGAGCGAGACCCGCGCGAAGAGGCCGAGGAACACCATCAGCCGGCCGAGCACGAAAAGCTTCAGGTCGAGCATATGCGAGCGGTGCAGGTAGATTCTGCGCGGAATGAGCCACTGCCAGAACCCGCCCGAGGCCCTGCCGCGGCGGCGGTGAACCCGGTAGATCACCCAGGCGATCGGCAGGGAGAAGAGCAGGTATTCGGGCGCGACGAAGACGTCGCTTCCGAAGAAACTTGCATAAAGGTCCCGCAGCCAGTCGAACATGGGGGATATGGTGACTCAGTGGCTTGGTCTGTCAAGGCCGGGAGTTGTCTTTCGCGGGTGGCTGGGCTATCGCGAAGGCGAACTTGTGCGAGGGCGATCATGACGGCAAATCAGGCGGGCAAGAACGGCATCACCTATGCTGATGCGGGTGTGGATATCGACGCGGGCAATGCGCTTGTTGACCGGATCAAGCCGGCGGCCAAGCGCACGGCGCGGCCCGGCGTGATGGCCGGTCTGGGCGGCTTCGGGGCGCTTTTCGACTTGAAGGCGGCGGGCTATGTCGACCCTGTGCTGGTCGCGGCGACGGATGGTGTCGGCACCAAGCTGCGCATCGCCATCGACACCGGCGAAGTGGACGGCGTGGGGATCGACCTTGTCGCCATGTGCGTCAATGATCTCGTCTGCCAGGGCGCGGAGCCGCTCTTCTTTCTCGACTATTTCGCCACCGGCAAGCTGGAGACCGAGAAGGCCGCGCGGATCATCGAGGGGATCGCGACGGGCTGCGAGCTGTCGGGCTGCGCGCTCATCGGCGGCGAGACGGCGGAGATGCCCGGGATGTATCCGGACGGGGACTTCGACCTTGCGGGCTTTGCCGTGGGCGCGATGGAGCGCGGCGCGGCGCTGCCCAGCGGCGTGAAAGAGGGCGATGTGCTCCTCGGGCTCGGTTCGAACGGGGTCCATTCCAACGGCTACAGCCTCGTGCGCAAGCTGGTCGAGGTCTCGGGGCTTGGCTGGGAGGCGGACTGCCCATGGGCGACAGGCAGCCTCGGCGCGGCGCTGCTCGCGCCGACGCGGCTCTACGTCAAGCAGGCGCTGGCGGCGGTGCGCGCGGGCGGGGTGCATGCGCTGGCGCATATCACCGGCGGCGGGCTCACGGAGAACCTGCCGCGCGTCCTGCCCGAAGGGCTGGGCGCTCAGGTGGATCTCGGCGCATGGGCGCTGCCGGAGGTGTTCCGGTGGCTGGCGCAGACGGGCGGTATGGATGAGGCGGAGATGCTCAAGACGTTCAACTGCGGGATCGGCATGATCCTTGCGGTCGAGGCCTCCGAGGCGGAGGCGCTCAAGGCGCTGCTGGAGGCCGAGGGCGAGGCGGTGAGCGTTCTGGGCCATCTGCGCGTGGGCGAAGGCGTGACCTACGAGGGCGCGCTCCTGTGATGCGCGTCGCCATTCTCATCTCGGGTGGCGGCTCGAACATGGTCAGGCTCGTGGAGAGCATGGCGGGCGATCACCCGGCGCGGCCTTGCCTCGTGCTGGCCAATTCGGCCGACGCGGGCGGGTTGGCCAAGGCGCAGGAGATGGGCGTGCCGACGGCGCATGTGGACCACAGGCGCTTCAAGGGTGGCCGGGAAGCCTTTGAAAAAGAACTGCAAAATGTGATCGAGGAGCATGGCTCCGACATGATCTGCCTGGCCGGGTTCATGCGGGTGCTGACCGAAGGATTCACCCGCCTGTGGGAGGGCCGGATGCTCAACATTCACCCCTCGCTCCTGCCGAAATACAAGGGGCTCGACACGCATCAGCGGGCCATCGACGCGGGCGATGCCGAGGCGGGCTGCACCGTGCACGAGGTGACCGCGCGGCTCGATGACGGGCCGATCCTCGGGCAGGCGCGGGTGCCGATTCTGGCCGGCGACACAGCCGAGACGCTGGCGGCAAGGGTGCTGGAGCAGGAACACAAGCTCTACCCGGCAGTCCTGCGCCGTTTCGCGAGCGGTGAGCGCGGGCGGATCGATTGGGGGTGAGGCAGGGGACGCTCTGGGTTGGCAGCGGTCGCTTCGGGGCCTTGCCTGACATTTGATCGCGAAACTCCAGCGCGGAATCAAGGCCGAAGGCCGCCGCGCCATCGACGGGCCGCCCCTTCGGCCCGGCGATTGGGCTGCTCTTGGCGCTTTGCCGGCTCGTTGCGCGCCAGTAACCTGAATAAACCTCTGTCATCCCGGTGTCGGTTCGCCGCGCCGCGGCCCGTCGATGGCGCGGCGGGGCGCCTGGTGTTGAAGGACAGCTACGCACGCAACGCCGACTCGGAAAGGCTGCCAAGAAAAGCCGCACCGCGCGCGGCGGGTTTCCTTCGGGGCGCTTTGGCTTTATGACGGCGCAAACCAGAAAATCCGGATTGCCGAGCAACATGAAAACCATCACCACGACCCAAGAGCTGGCCGCCTTTTGCGAAGCCGCTGCGCAGCACGATTATGTCACCGTCGATACCGAGTTCCTCCGCGAGCGCACCTATTATGCCAAGCTCTGCCTCGTGCAGCTTGCCATGCCGGGCGAGGGCGACGAGGGCGCGGTTCTGGTGGACCCGCTCGCTGACGGGCTTGACCTTGCCCCGCTCTGGCGGCTCATGGCCGACGAGACTGTCGTGAAGGTGTTTCATGCGGCCCGGCAGGATCTCGAGATTTTCCTGCATGACGGCGATGTGATCCCGCATCCGCTTTTCGACACGCAGGTGGCGGCGATGGTCTGCGGCTTCGGAGAGCAGGTGGGCTACGAGACGCTGGTGCGCAAGATTGCCAGGGAAAGCGTGGACAAGACCTCCCGCTTCACCGACTGGTCGCGCAGGCCGCTCTCGGAGGCGCAGAAGAAATACGCGCTGGCGGATGTCACGCATCTGCGGGTGATCTACGAATATCTCGCGGGCGAGCTGGAAAAGAGCGGCCGCGAGGCCTGGGTGCGCGAGGAGCTCGATGTGCTCACCTCGCCCGAGACCTACAGGATCGTGCCCGAGGAGGCCTGGAAGCGCGTGAAGACGCGCACCAGCAGCGGCAAGTTCCTCGCCGTGGTGCGCGAGCTGGCGCGGTTCCGCGAGGATTACGCGCAGCGGCGCAACGTGCCGCGCAACCGCGTGTTCAAGGACGACGCGCTGACCGAGCTGGCCTCGACCAAGCCCAAGGATCACAAGGACCTGGGCCGCTCGCGGCTGCTCTTGCGCGAGGCGCGCAAGGGGGAGATCGCTGATGGCATCCTGGAGGCGGTGGAGGCGGGGCTGAACTGTCCGCCCGAGCACATGCCCCAGCCCGACCGCGCGCGCGACAAGCTCAACGTGAACCCGGCGCTGGCTGACCTGCTGCGCGTGCTGCTCAAGGCCAAGAGCGAGGAGCTGGGCGTGGCCTCCAAGCTCATCGCCTCGGCCGCCGATCTCGATTTCATCGCCGCCGGAGAGCGCGATGTGCATGCGCTGAGCGGCTGGCGGCGCGAGGCCTTCGGGGCCGATGCGCTGCGGCTCTGCGAAGGGAAGATCGCCCTGACGGTTCAGGGACGTGACGTGAAGGTGATCAGCGCCTGAAAACGCGGGCGGCGCGCCCTGATGGCAGGGGGTCAGCGGCGGCGGACGCTCTGGCTGTTCGAGGCGGCGCGCACGCGGATGCTGCGCACCCCGCGCAGCTCTTCATCGGAGAGGAAGGTCGCGACATTGAGTTCGCGCGACGTGGCCGGCGCGGGCGGGCGCGAGCGGGCCGAGTAGCGGGCGCTCAACGTGTAGTCGAGAACTTCCCTGGGGCCTTCGGCCTCGGTTTCCTCGCTGGGCACGAGGGCCAGGTCATAGGCGCCGAGCGTCGCGCTGAGGCCGCGGGCATGGACGATCGCCCCGCCCGAGACCGGCTCGAAGCGCAGGTCCAGCACCTGCTGGACGGGCCGGCCGTCATATTCCGGCTCGGGGCGGCGGAAGGCGGAGCGGCGCGGGATCAGCGGGTTGGTCTGTTCCGGCCCCGCTGCGGGCGCGGTGCGGCCTCCGCCGAACCAGCCGAGCGGGTTCCACCCGGAGCCGCCCCCGCAACCTGAAAGCGCCAGAGTGGCTGCCAGCGCCGTTGTCACCATGATCCGCATGTCTGCCCCCATCATCTCTTGCCTACTTGCTAGCCTATTGCTCGGGCCTTGAAAAGAGACAGCTGGCGAAAAGGACGCGGCGAGGGGGCTGGACCTTTCGCGGCGTGCTGCCTATGTGGCAGGGAGCAATCGCAGGAGAGACCATGGCCAGCGCAGCATTCGAGGAGATCGTCGAGGATTTCGAGTTTCTGGACGACTGGGAAGACCGGTATGCTCATGTCATCGAGCTCGGCCGCGCGATGGAGCCGCTCGACGCGGCGCTGAAAGTGCCGGCGACCAAGGTCGATGGCTGTGCCAGCCAGGTCTGGCTGCATCCGCGGATCGAGGGCGATGTCTTCCATTTCGACGGTGACAGCGACGCGATGATCGTGCGCGGGCTCATTGCCGTGTTGCGCAAGCTCTACAACGGGCTGACGCTGGCGCAGGTCCTGGAGACGGATGCGCAGGCGGAGCTGACGCGGCTCGGGCTGCACGAGCATCTCTCGGCGCAGCGCTCCAACGGGGTGCGCGCGATGATCGAGCGAATCCGGAGCGTCGCGGCCACGGCTTGAGGATCGAATCCGGCTGCGCCGGATCCGATCCGCTGGGGGCTTTGCCCCCAGACCCCCAGGATATTTCCAGCAAGAAGAAGGGCTTGGCGTGCGTTGAGCGAGGCGGGTGTGTCGCGCGGCACAGGGTGTGTCAGGCGGTCTGGGCGCGGGCGGCGAGGGCGGTCGCGAGATCGCCGTAGCCGGTGAAGCGGTATTCATAGGCGAGGCCGAGGCGGCGGGCGCAGTCGCGAGCCTTTTCTTCGAGGGCGGCATCGCGGGTCTGGGCCTGGTAGACGAGCTTGGTGTAATGGCCGAAGATCATCGGCAGAAGCTCGGGGTGTTTGTCCAGCCCCATGGGCTTCCAGACGAAGGCGTCGAACTGCTTGACCAGGAAATCGGTGAGGTAGAAGGCGGTGATCTCGTCTGCGTGTTCGGCGAAGGCGGCGTTGCCCTCGAAGAAGGAGTAGCAATGCGGCCCGGCGATCATCTCGACGCCGAGCTCGGCGCATTTGGCCTCGAGCAGCCCGCCCGTGCCGCAATCGGCATAGGCGATGAAGATGTCGTCATAGGCGGCGCGGTGTTTGAGGACGGCCCTTTCGACCTCCTCGGTGATGCGCTCAGGGTAGAGGTGCAGCTTGGCGGGCAGGCAGGCGAGGTCCATGTGGTCCCAGCCATTGAGGCGCTTGAGGGCGAGGATCTCGCGGGCCAGCGCGCCGCAGGCGATGATGAGCAGGCGGCCCGCGCCGCTGGGGCGCAGGCCTTCCTCTGTCAGCGTGTCGTCCTTGAGCGTCATCGTCTCTCCCGGGGCGAAAAAGGCCCGCGCGGCGCGAGCCGGCGGGCCTGAAACGCGGCTTGCGCGGGCTGCGCCTCAGCCGGCGGCCTTGTTGTGCTTGCGCAGGACGTGGTCCTTGGCGGTTTCGACGGCCACGGCCGCGTCGCGGCAATAGGCGTCGGCACCGATGGCCTTGCCGAATTCTTCGTTGAGCGGCGCGCCGCCCACCAGCACGATATAATCATCGCGGATGCCTTGCTCAACCATCGTGTCGATCACGACCTTCATGTAGGGCATTGTCGTGGTCAGCAGGGCGGACATGCCCAGGATCTCCGGTTTGTGCTCTTCAAGCGCTTCGAGGTAGTTCTCGACCGGGTTGTTGATGCCGATATCGACCACTTCGAAGCCCGCGCCTTCCATCATCATCGACACGAGGTTCTTGCCGATGTCGTGGATGTCGCCCTTGACCGTGCCGATGACCATGCCGCCGACGCGCGGCGCGCCGGTTTCGGCCAGCAGCGGCTTGAGGATGGCCATGCCGCCTTTCATCGCGTTGGCCGCCAGCAGGACCTCGGGGACGAAGAGGATGCCGTCGCGGAAGTCCTTGCCGACGATCGTCATGCCGCCGACCAGCGCCTCGGTGAGAATCCTGTAGGGCTCCCAGCCGCGCTCGAGCAGGATGTTCACGGCTTCCTCGATCTCTTCCTTGAGGCCGTCGTAAAGGTCGTCGAACATCTGTTGGACAAGTTCCTCGTCATCGAGTTCGGAAAGGATGATATCGTCTTCTTCGTCCGACATGGCGGATTCCCTTGGCTGATGTTCCTTGGGCCAGCTATCGCCAAATTGTCGCATCGTCACTAGGCGAATTGCGACACTGGCCGCACCAATGCCGACCATAGGGCGGCGCGGCGGGCCGTGAAACGCCAAAAATTCGATGGTCTTCATGAGGTTCTTGCAGGTGTTCGTGTTTTGTTCTAGCCTTGGCACATGGAGGCCATGTCGCGCATAGACCGGGAGCGGCGAAAGGGGCGCGGCGCGGCGAGCAACCGCACCGGGCGCTTCGAGCGGCTGGAGCGGGTCGAGGCGCATGACGGCTGGGAGATCGCCGAGGCGCGCGCGGGGTTCGCAACGGAGCTGCGCGAGGAGCGCGCGCGCAGCCTGATCAGCTACAACCGCTCGCCCGATCTGCCCTTCGACCGGTCGATCAACCCCTATCGCGGCTGTGAGCATGGGTGCGTCTACTGTTTCGCGCGGCCGAGCCATGCCTATCTCGGCCTCTCGCCGGGGCTCGATTTCGAAACGCGGCTTGTGGCGCGGGTCAACGCGGCGGAGGTCCTCGAGCGCGAGCTGGCGGCGAAAGCCTACAGCCCCGCGCCGCTGGCCGTGGGCACGAACACCGACGCCTACCAGCCCGCAGAGCGGGACAGGGGGATTTTCCGCGCCTGTCTCAAGGTGCTCAGCGCCGCGTCGCATCCGCTGGCCATCGTCACGAAAGGCGCGCTCATCGAGCGCGACCTCGACCTGCTGGCCCCGATGGCGGCGCGCGGGCTGCTGCGCGTGGGCATCTCGGTGACGACGCTCGATGCAGAGCTGTCGCGCAAGATGGAGCCGCGCGTGCCGCGCCCGGCCCGGCGGCTGGAGGTGATCCGGCGGCTGAGTGCGGCGGGCATTCCCGTCCGGCTGATGGCCTCGCCATTGGTGCCGGGGCTGACGGACCATGAACTGGAGGCGCTGCTCGAGGCGGGGAAGGACGCGGGTGCAAGCTCGGCCAGCTGGATCATGCTGCGCCTGCCAAGGGAAGTCTCGCCGCTTTGGCAGGAGTGGCTGGAGACCGAATATCCGGCGCGGGCAGGCAAGGTGATGCGGCGGTTGCGGGAGATGCATGGCGGAAAGGACTACGACGCGCGCTGGCACAGGCGGATGCGCGGCGAGGGGCCCTATGCCGAGGCGATCGCGGCGCGGTTCCGGCTGGCTGCGGCGCGGCTGGGGCTGGATGCGGCGCAGCCCGCCTTGCGCTGCGATCTTTTCGAGCGGCCCCTGCGCAAGGGCGATCAGCTGTCGCTGTTCTGAGCCGCCGCGATGTAGTCGCGGTAGATCCAGCCGGTCAGCGGCGGCGTGGCCCCGGGCAGGTAGATGCGCGCCCAGTTGCCGGAGCTTCCCAGCAGCCGGGCGTCCTGTCCGGAAAACAGACGCGTGAGGATCTCCGATCGCGCCGTGGGCTGTGCGCGCAGGTGCACGGCATCGCCGGTGACGATCGCCCGCGGCAGCGGCGCTTTGGCGGGGCGGGGCGCGGCCGCCACCGCGCGGCGCAGGGCTCGGGGCTGCCTTGCGCCGCGCGCGGGCTGCGCGGCGGACGCGGTAGCCGGCGCCGCCTGTGCCTGCCGGTCATGCTCCGGGGGCAGGCCTGCGGCTTGCGGCAGGTCCAGCCAGCGCGCCTGCATCCTGGCCGGGGTTCTCGTGTCGGCGCGGAGGGCCGGGGCCCATCCTGTCGCGGCAGGCGCTGTCAGCGCGGTGTCGATCTGCGCCTTGCGGATGGCGGGCAGGGCGGCCGGCACCGAGAGGGGGGCCTCGCTTTGCGGGGCGGTCACGGGGACGGCTGCCACGGGCCGGGGCAGGGCCGCGAGCGGCACGGCGTGCGTGATCTTCGCAGCCGCCGTGGCAAGCGGGGCCTGCTCGGTTTGTGCGTCCAGCAGGTCCATTTCGAGCCGCGGGTTGATCTCGCGCTCTGCGGGTTTGCCCGTGATGAGCATGTAGAGCGTCAGCCCGATGAAGAGAGCGGGGCCCATGAAGGATCTTTCGGGGTCTCGCGGCGTCGCGCTGGCACCCGCTTTTGCCGGGCCGGAAGGCGCGCCGGGCGCGGCAGGTCCTTCGGACTGCCCTGTCACGTGGCGCGGCGGCGGCCGCGGCGGGCGCGACGGTGCGCGTCTGCCTCGTCGCCCGTGCCGTCCGACTCGGACGAAAAGGCCCCGAGCCGCGCGACGATCTCCTCGAGCGTGGGCGCGGCGCCTTTCGGGCGTGTTTCAAGGGCCTCGCGCATCTTCGCCAGGTGCTCGGGCATGGTGCCGCAGCAGCCGCCGATGATCCGCGCGCCGCTGTTGCGGGCGAGCTCGGCGTAATCGGCCATCAGCTCGGGCGTGCCGTCATAGTGGATGTGGCCATCGACATACTTGGGAATCCCGGCATTGCCCTTGGCGATGATCGGGCGTTCGGTTCCTTGCGCAACGAAGCCCTGCACGGTGCGCAGCAGGTCGGAGGCCCCGACGCCGCAATTGGCCCCGAAGGCCAGCGGCGGGTTGGGCAGTTTCTCCACAAGCGCGGCGAGATCGGCCGATGTAAAGCCCATCATCGTGCGCCCCGCCGTGTCGAAGCTCATCGTGCCGCACCATGGCATGTCCACCAGCGCGAAGGCCTCGGCGGCGGCCTTGTATTCCTCGGGGGCCGAGATCGTCTCGACCCAGAGCACATCCGCGCCGCCTTCCTTGAGCCCGTCGGCCTGCTCGTGGAACATCTCGACGGCGATCTCATGGGTCAGGCTGCCCATCGGGGCCATGATCTCGCCGGTGGGGCCGACGGAGCCTGCGACGATGATCTCGCGGCTGGACTTGTCGGCGACGTTGCGGCCCAGCTCGGCGGAGACGCGGCTGAGCTCGCGGGCGCGCTTTGCTGCATCGTGGAGCTTGAGCCGCGAGGCATTGCCGCCGAAGGAGTTGGTCAGGAAGAGATCGGACCCGGCCTCGACGGCCGATTGGTAGAGCTTCTCGATCCTTTCGGGGTGATCGACGTTCCAGAACTCCGGCGCGTCGCCCGCTTCGAGACCCATGTTGAACAGGTTTGTCCCGGTTGCGCCGTCGGCGAGGATCCAGCCCTGCGCGGCGAGGAGGGTGTCGATCTTGTGGGTCATGTGGCCTCTGCTTCGGTCTGGAGCGCGTCACCTGCCATGGCGGCAAGCTGCCGGCAATCTCATAATTGTCATGAAGATCATGAAGCCCGCTTGAGACGGGCAGGCGGGCCGGGCGAAGCCGCCCCGGCCAGCCCCCGGGGGGCCGGATCGTCCGGGCCGGGGGCGGCCATGCGCGGCTCAGTCGGTCTCGTTCATAACCTGTTCCTTGGCCAGGGCGCTGAGCTCGATCAGCTTGTTGCGCACCGTGTCGGCATCGGCCATGTCGCCCAGATCACCGGCGACCTTGCGCACGACATCCTCGTGCCCGGCTTCCTCGAAATCGGCCTTGATCACCTCGGCGGCATAGGCGTTGACCTCGTCGCCCTTCTTGCCGAGAATCTCGGCGGCCCAGATGCCCAGCAGCCGGTTGGCGCGGGCGGCGGCCTTGAACTTCATTTCCTCGTCATGGGCATACTTGTTTTCAAACGCGTGTTCGCGATCATCGAATGTGGACATGGGGCACGGCTCCTTGCCAGGGTTGAACTTGGGCAACATATGCAACCCGATGGCCCAAAGAGCAAGCCCGCTTGCGCATCTTGCGACAATGGGGCCTATGACATATGAGGGCAGCAAGCGGCGCAGACTCACCTGCGACGGAGCGAAAGGAAGCCTGCATGGCACGGCGCAAGAAGATCTACGAAGGCAAGGCCAAGACGCTGTTCGAAGGGCCGGAGCCCGGCACGATCGTCCAGTATTTCAAGGATGATGCCACGGCCTTCAACGCCGAGAAACAGGACGTGATCGAGGGCAAGGGCGTGCTCAACAACATGCTCTCGGAATATTTCATGCAAGGGCTCACGCAGATCGGCGTGCCCAATCACTTCATCCGTCGGATCAACATGCGTGAGCAGCTCGTGCGCGCCTGCGAGATCGTCCCGCTGGAGGTGATCGTGCGCAATTTCGCCGCCGGGTCGATGGCGCAGCGCCTCGGGATCGAGGAAGGCACGCAGCTGCCGCGCCCCGTCGTGGAATACTGCCTCAAGGACGACAAGCTGGGCGACCCGCTCGTCTCCGAGGAGCATATCGCCGCCTTCGGCTGGGCCAGCCAGCAGGACATGGACGACATCCTGAGCCTCGCGCTGCGGGTCAATGACTTCCTCAGCGGCGTGATGTTCGGCGTGGGCATCAAGCTCGTCGACTTCAAGATCGAGGTCGGGCGCGTCTACGAGGGCGATTTCATGCGGCTCATCGTGGCCGACGAGATCAGCCCGGACAGTTGCCGCCTGTGGGACATGGAGACCGGCGAGAAGCTCGACAAGGATGTCTTCCGCCGTGACCTCGGCTCGCTGACGGACGCCTATAGCGAAGTGGCCAGGCGGCTGGGCGTCATGCCCAAGGGCGCGACGCCGATGAAACCGACATTGATCAACTGAAGAGGGCCGGAGCCGATGAAAGCACGTGTGCATGTGATGCTGAAGAACGGGGTGCTCGACCCGCAGGGTGAGGCCGTGAAACATGCGCTCGGCGCGCTTGGTTTCGGCGGGGTCGAGGGCGTGCGCCAGGGCAAGGTGATCGAGCTGGACCTGGCCGAGGGCACCGACGAGGCGACCGTGACGCAGATGTGCGAGAAGCTGCTCGCGAACACGGTGATCGAAAGCTACACGATCGAGATGGGCTGATGCGGGCGGCGCGGATCACGCGCTGGCGCGCGCCGCTAGAGATCTGCGATCTGCCCGAGCCCGCGCCCGAGGCGGGCGGTGTCGTGCTCAGAGTACTGGCCTGCGGTGTCTGCCGGAGCGACTGGCATGCCTGGGGCGGGGCGGACCCTGACGTGAGCCTGCCGCATGTGCCGGGGCATGAATATTGCGGCGAGGTCGTCGCCGTGGGCGCGGGCGTGCGCCGCTGGAAGGCTGGTGACAGGGTGATCGCGCCCTTTATCCTGGCCTGCGGGCGCTGCCCCGATTGCGCGGCGGGCAACCAGACGATCTGCGCCGAGCAGGCCGTTCCGGGCTTCACCCATCAGGGCGCTTTTGCCGAATACATTGCCGTGCCCTACGCCGAGGCCAACCTGACCGCGCTGCCCGAGGGGATGGACCCGGCGCTGGCCGCCGGGCTGGGCTGCCGCGTCACCACGGCATGGCACGCGCTCACGGGGCGTGCCGCGTTGCAGGCGGGTGAATGGCTGGCCGTCTTCGGCGGCGGCGGCGTGGGCATTTCGGCGTTGCTCTTGGGCCGGGCGCTTGGCGCGCGGGTGGCCGTCGTGGACATCGCGCCGGACAAGCTGGCCTTCGCCGAAAAGCTCGGGGCCGATGCCGTCATCAACGCCGCCGAGACGGATGCGGCGGCGGCGGTGCGCGAGGTGACGGGCGGCGGCGCGGACCTTGCCGTCGAGGCGCTCGGCGTGGAAGCGACCACGGTGGGCGCGCTCAAATCCCTACGCAAGCTGGGGCGGATGGTGCAGGTCGGTATGCCGGCGGGCGATCATGCGACCATGCCCATTCCGATGGACGCCATCTATTCGGGGCAACTGGCGCTCTATGGCACGCGCGGGATGCCGAGCTGGCGTTATCCCTCGCTGCTGAGCCTCATCGCGGGCGGTCAGGTGGACCTTTCCCCACTGGTGACGCGGCATATCGCCCTTTCCGGGGCGAGCGCGGAACTGGACGCCTTCGACGGGGTTGCACCGCCCGGCGTTGCCGTTATTACGGATTTCGAAAACTGAGGAGCCTTGCGCCATGAAAGCTGCCGTCATCGTCTTTCCCGGGTCGAACTGCGACCGCGATCTCAAGGTCGCGCTGGAGCGCGCGGGCGCGGATGTGACCATGGTCTGGCACAAGGATACCGAACTGCCCCGGGGGATCGACCTCGTGGCGGTTCCGGGCGGCTTTTCCTTCGGCGATTACCTGCGCTGCGGCGCGATCGCGGCCAATTCGCCCATCTGCCGCTCGCTCGTCGCCCATGTGGAGCGCGGCGGCTTTGCGCTCGGGATCTGCAACGGCTTCCAGGTGCTCACGGAGACGGGGCTGCTGCCCGGCGCGCTCCGGCGCAACGAGAACCTGAAATATATCTGCAAGCCCGTCGGCCTGCGCGTGGAGGCCTGCGAGACGGCCTATCTGGCGGGCTACGCGGCGGGCCAGGAAATCACCGTGCCGATCGCGCATCACGACGGCAACTATTATGTCGATGACGCCAAGCTCGCGCAGCTTCAGGGCGAGGGGCGCATCGCCTTCACCTATCTCGACAATCCCAACGGCTCGGTGGCCGATATCGCCGGGGTGGTCAGCCGCAACCGGCGCGTTCTCGGCATGATGCCGCATCCCGAGCGGATGGCCGAGCCGGCCCATGGCGGCACTGACGGCAAGGCGATGTTCGACGGGCTCATGAGCCAAATGGCGCTCGCCTGAAACAGCCGCCGCGCCTGCGCTTGTGAGCCCGCGCGCGCGCCGCTAATCTGCAGCCATGGACAAGGGGCCCCCTACCGAGGAGACATCGCGCAAGCCGCGCCCGCGCCTGACGAGCTGGCGCCTGCGCGCGGTGTTTGCCGTGCTGCTCATTCTCGCGGTCCTGACCGTCGCGATCACGAACCATCTGCTGACCGAACGCTTCACCGAGACCACGCGCAACCGCGCCGAGCTGCGGCTGACGCTCTATAGCGGCAACCTCGTCTCCGAGCTGCGCCGCAATTCCATCGTCCCGCAGCTTCTCAGCCGCGACCCGGCGCTCATCGGCGCGCTCAACTCGGGTGATTTCAGCCAGTCCACACAGCGGCTCATCTCCTTTGTCGAGGAGATCGGGGCGGCCTCGCTCGTGCTGCTCGACGAAAGCGGACGCACCGTGGCGGCGACGGAGCGCGAGCGGATCGGCGAGCGGCACAACCAGCAGCCCTACTACGTCGATACGCTCCGCTCTAGCGATACGATCTTCCGCACCGTCCGGCGCGAGAGCGGCGCGTTTCGCTTCGTCTATGCCCGCCGGATCACCGTGCAGGCCGAGACGATCGGGGTCATCCTCGTGGAGGTGGACCTCGCGAAGTTCGAACGCGCCTGGGCGGGGATTTCCGACGCGGTGCTCGTGACGGACAGCGAAGGCACGATCATCCTGGCGACGGATTCGCGCTGGCGCGGGCTCGAGGAGGCCGAGGCGCTGGCCCGCGCGACGCCGACCAACGCCATCGAGCGGGCGATCCGCGCGACACAGGACTGGACCTCGCTGCCGGCGGATGCCTACCTGCAAGGCGAGGCCGTCATGCGCCGCGAGACGCGGGTGCCCTTCCGGGGCTGGCGGATGGCCTCCTTCACAACCTATGCCAGCGTGCGTGAGCGCGTGAACGGTGTGCTGGCGCTGGAGATCATGGGTTTCGCGATCCTGCTTTCACTGGTCTTCTACCTGCTGAGCCGCAAATCGGCGCTGCGCATGGCGCTGTTCCAGCGCGAGTCGGCGGAGCTTCGCCAGCTCAACGCCCGGCTCCAGCGGGAAATCGCCGAGCGCGAGAAGATGCAGGGCCAGCTCGCCACCGCCGAGCAGAGCCTTGCGCAGAGCTCGAAGCTCGCCGCTCTGGGCGAGATGTCGGCGGCGGTCAGCCACGAGCTCAACCAGCCGCTCGCCGCGATGAAGACCTATCTCGCCGGGGCGCGTCTCCTGCTCAGGCGCAACCGGGCCGACGAGGCGCTCTCCTCCTTTCACCGCATCGACGACCTGATCGAGCGGATGGGGGCGATCACCAAGCAGCTCAAGAGCTATGCACGCAAGGGCCAGGACGGTCTGAGCCCTGTAAACATGGGCGATGCGCTCACATCGGCGCTGTCGATGATGGAGCCGCAGCTCAAGCGCCGGCATGTCAAGATCGACCGGGTCCTGCCCACCTGGCCGGTGATGGTGATGGGGGATCGGGTGCGCATCGAGCAGGTGATGGTCAACCTCATCCGCAATGCGCTGGATGCAACGCGGCTTGAGCCCGAGCCGGAGATCCAGCTCATCCTCGCCGCCGGCGAGACGGCGACACTCACGGTCCGCGACAACGGGCCCGGCATCGAGGATCTCGATGCGCTTTTCGAGCCGTTCTACACCACGAAGAGCCCGGGCGAGGGGGTCGGGCTGGGGCTTGCCATTTCCAGCGGGATCGTGAACGACCTTGGCGGACGGCTCACGGCGAGAAACTCCGCCTCGGGCGGGGCTGTATTCGAAATGCAACTGCCTATCTTGGAAGGCGACAGCAGCACAGAAGCTGCACAGTAAGAGCGAAGAGAACAGATGGCCAAAGCAATGAAAATCGCGATCGTGGACGACGAGCAGGACATGCGCCAGTCGATCAGCCAGTGGCTGGCCCTGACCGGCTATGACACCCAGACCTTCGCCAGCGCCGAGGACGCGCTCAAAGAGCTGGGCGCGGATTATCCCGGCATCGTGATCTCGGACATCAAGATGCCCGGCATGGACGGGATGCAGTTTCTCAAGAAGCTGATGGGGGCGGACAGCGCGCTGCCCGTCATCATGATCACCGGCCATGGCGATGTGCCGATGGCTGTGGAGGCGATGCGCGTGGGGGCCTTCGACTTCCTCGAAAAGCCGTTCAACCCCGAGCGGATGACCGAACTGGCCAAGAAGGCGGCGAATGCGCGGCGCCTGACGCTCGACAACCGGGCGCTCCGGCGCGAGCTCTCCGATGGCGGGCAGATCATCAAGAAGCTGATCGGCCAGAGCCCCGTCATGGAACGGCTCAAGGAGGACATTCTCGATCTTGGCCAGGCCGACGGCCATGTGCTGATCGACGGCGAGACCGGCACGGGCAAGACGCTGGTGGCCCATGCGCTGCACGCGGTGGGCGCGCGGGCGGGCAAGAAGTTCGTCCTGGTGAGCTGCTCGGCGCTGGAGGAGGATGCGCTGACCAAGCGGCTCTTCGGACCGATGCAGCCCGAGGACAGCCAGCTTCCGGCCGTCGAGGAGGCCCGCGGCGGCACGCTCGTGCTGGAAGACGTGGAAACGCTCCCCGACGCTGTGCAGGCGCGGCTTTTGAGCTTCATCAACGACGAGGGCACCCCCCCGGAGACGCGGATCGTGGCGATCTCGAACCTGCAGGAGCAGAACCGCACGGTCGAGGACGCGCTCAGGTCCGATCTCTATTACCGGCTCGCCGCGCTTCACATCACCGTGCCGCCCCTGCGCCAGCGCGGCGAGGACATCCTGACGCTCTTCACGCGGCTCTCGGACGAGTTCGCCGATGAATATGGCTGCGAGGCACCCAACGTGACCGCGCAGGAGGCCGCGCAGCTCTTGCAGGCGCCCTGGCCCGGGAACGTGCGCCAGCTCATCAACATCGCCGAGCGCGCCGTGCTGCAATCGCGCCGGGGCTCGGGCTCCATCGCCTCGCTCTTGATGAGCGACCACGACGAGATGCAGCCGGTGATGACCACCGAGGGCAAGCCGCTCAAGGAATATGTCGAAGCCTTCGAGCGGATGCTCATCGACAACACGATGCGCCGCCACAAGGGCTCGATCGCGAACGTGATGGACGAGCTTTGCCTGCCGCGCCGGACGCTCAACGAGAAGATGGCGAAATACGGATTGCAGCGGGCCGATTATGTCGGGTGACGATGTTCATCGGGCCGGCCCGCGCAGTTTGCCATTGTATTTCTCCCGTCCGTGCCATTATGTAGATACGAGAAGCTGCGCCTTGGCGTCGCTTCAGGAGAGTTTCACTGTCCCGGACGCGGAAAACCCGTCCCCGACAGACTGAATTGGTCAGCGAAAGCGGCCGCAAGAACCGGCAGGTCAAGACCTGCCAATGAACGGGCGCGAAGCCGCAATGCGGCAGCAGCGTCGGAGAAGAACCGCGATGAAGCGCGCGAGA
Source organism: Rhodobacteraceae bacterium 63075 (assembly GCA_003417655.1). GTDB lineage: Bacteria > Pseudomonadota > Alphaproteobacteria > Rhodobacterales > Rhodobacteraceae > Lentibacter. Next base: position 32,948 of record QVMW01000013.1, on the reverse strand, counting down.
TATTTGAGTTCGAGAGCACAGGGCGCATGCGCCGCCTCGATGCGCGCGACTTCCATTGCCCGAAATAGACACGACAGATTCACCGCTGCACCCCCCGGGGCGGGCGGCGCTTTGTCGTGCAAATGGACAAAATGGCTAAGAAACTGCTTATCGACGCCACCCACGCCGAGGAGACTCGCGTGGTCGTGGTTGATGGAAACAAGGTCGAGGAGTTCGATTTTGAATCCGAGAACCGGCGCCAGCTCGCCGGCAATATCTATCTCGCAAAGGTAACACGGGTCGAGCCGTCGCTTCAGGCGGCCTTCGTGGAGTATGGCGGCAACCGCCATGGCTTCCTCGCGTTCAATGAGATTCACCCCGACTATTACCAGATTCCCGTCGCCGACCGCGAAGCGCTCATGGAAGAGGAGCGCGCCTATGTCGAGGCGATGAAGGCCCGCGACGACGCGGCCGAGGAGGAAGAGCAAAAGCCCAGGCGCGGCAGGTCACGCTCGAAGGCGGCCCAGGCCGACACCCAGGGCGACGCCGTCGAGACGCGCGAGACCGAGACCAGTGCCTCGGGCATGGAGACCATCGAGCTTGGCGAGGGCGATGACGCGGGCGAGGGGCTCTCGCCGATGGAGCTGGTCGGTGAGACACCTGTCGAGGAACCCGGCGAAAACGCCGCATACGGCGATACGGAGAGCGCGGACGAGAGCGGCGCGACCGAGGCAGGATCGGATGAGACCGGCAGCGAAGAGACCGGCGACGACGAGTCGGGCGACGACGAGTCGGGCGACGGTGAGCACAACGGCAAGTCGCGCAGCCGCGGCGGCCGCCGCCGCAAGAAGGACGCCAGCGCCAAGGATGACAGTATCGAGGCGGTCGCCGATGACGACGACCATGAGGACATCCGCCCGCCGCGCAAGCCGCGGCCCAAGCGCTACAAGATCCAGGAAGTCATCAAGGTGCGCCAGATCCTTCTGGTGCAGGTGGTCAAGGAAGAGCGCGGCAACAAGGGCGCGGCGCTGACGACCTATCTCAGCCTTGCCGGGCGTTATTGCGTGCTCATGCCCAACACCGCGCGCGGGGGCGGCATCTCCCGCAAGATCACCAACGCCGCCGACCGCAAGAAGCTCAAGCAGATCGCCGGCGAGATCACCGTGCCGCAGGGCGCGGGGCTGATCGTGCGCACGGCGGGCGCCAAGCGCACCAAGACCGAGATCAAGCGCGACTACGAGTATCTTCAGCGCCTCTGGGAGCAGATCCGCGAGCTGACGCTGAAATCCACCGCGCCGGCGAAGATCTACGAGGAGGGCGACCTCATCAAGCGCACGATCCGCGACCTCTACAGCCGCGAGATCGACGAGGTTCTGGTCGAGGGCGAGCGCGGCTACCGCATCGCCAAGGACTTCATGAAGATGATCATGCCGTCCCACGCCAAGAACGTGAAGCGCTACGAGGACAGCCTGCCGCTCTTCGCGCGCTTCCAGGTGGAAAGCTACCTTGCGGGCATGTTCAACCCCACGGTGCAGCTCAAGTCGGGCGGCTATATCGTCATCGGCGTGACCGAGGCGCTCGTCGCGATCGACGTGAACTCCGGCAGGGCAACCAAGGAAGGCTCGATCGAGGAGACCGCGACCAAGACCAATCTCGAGGCCGCCGAGGAAGTGGCGCGTCAGCTCAGGCTGCGTGACCTTGCCGGGCTCATCGTCATCGACTTCATCGACATGGACGAGCGCAAGAACAACGCCAAGGTCGAGAAGATGATGAAGGACAAGCTCAAGACCGACCGCGCCCGCATCCAGGTGGGCCGGATCTCGGGCTTCGGGCTGATGGAGATGAGCCGCCAGCGCCTGCGCCCCGGCATGCTCGAGGCGACGACGCAGCCTTGCCCCTCCTGCCACGGCACCGGGCTGATCCGCTCGGACGACAGCCTCTCGCTGAGCATCCTGCGCCAGATCGAGGAGGAAGGCACGCGCCGCCGCACCCGCGAGGTTCTGGTCAAGTGCCCTGTCGGCATCGCCAATTTCCTGATCAACCAGAAGCGCGAGCATGTCGCGCAGATCGAGGCGCGATACGGCATGTCCGTGCGCATCGAGGGCGACCCGATGCTCATCAGCCCCGATTTCTCGATGGAGAAGTTCAAGACGGCCACGCGCAACGTCAAGGAAGTGGAAGCCCCTGTCATCTCCGCAACGACGGCGCTGATGGACGATATCGACAGCGAGGAAAGCCCGGAGGAGAAGGCAGAGCCATCCGCCGCGCCCGCAGCCGAGGAGTCCGGCGAGGAAAAGCCCAAGAAGCGCCGCAGACGCCGCCGCCGCCGCGGCAAGGGCGGTGGTGCGACCCAGGGCGAGGGCGATCAGGCCCAGAGCCAGGCCGAGGATGGCAAGCCCGAAGAAAAGGCTGCTGGTGCCTCCGGAGAGACGCCTGCCGAGGACAAGCCCGCCGAGGAGACGCCGGAGGCTGCGTCCGAAAGCGACAAGCCCAAGAAGACGGTGAGCCGCTCGCGCAAGAAGAAGACCGACGAGGCCGCGCCTGCCGCTGAGCAGGACAAGCCCAAGACGACGCGGAGCCGCAGCACCAAGGCGAAGACCCAGGTGGAAAGCTCGGTGGCTGCTGACGAGGCCTCAGGCGAGGCCCCTGAAAAGGCGTCCGGGGAGAAGCCGAAACGCGCCACGCGGTCGCGCGCGGCCAGGGCCAAGACGGAGGCCCCCGAGACCGAAGCCTCGGAGTCCAAGCCTGCCGAGGGCGACAAGCCTGAAGCGGAAGCGACTGAGGCAAAGCCCAAGCGCGCCACGCGCAGCCGCGCCAAGAAGGCCGAAGAGAAGCCTGCCGAGGCCGAGAAGGCCGAGGGCAATGGCGCGGATACGCCGAAAGAAGAGGCCGCAAAGCCTGCCGAGAAGGCGGAGCCCGAAACGCCGCCCGCGCCGAAAAAGCGCGGCTGGTGGTCGCTCGGCAAGGGCTGACACCAAGGCTGCGAACACTTTACAAAGCCAGCGCCCTCGCATTGACTTGCGGGGGCGTTTTCATTTGGGGCAGGAGGGGTGCGCGATGCGCAGCAGCCGGACCATAAAGGTGATCTCCGCCCATGCCGAGGGCGAGGTGGGTGATGTGATCGTCGGCGGGGTTCAGCCGCCGCCGGGCGAGACGATCTGGGCGCAGAGCCGCTGGATTGCCGAGGACGAACGCCTGCGCAACTTCGTGCTCAACGAGCCGCGCGGCGGGGTGTTCCGGCATGTGAACCTGCTGGTGCCGCCCGTCTCCGAGCAGGCCGATGCGGGGTTCATCATCATGGAGCCGGAAGACACGCCGCCGATGTCCGGGTCCAATTCGATCTGCGTGGCGACCGTTCTGCTCGACAGCGGGATGATCGCGATGCAGGAGCCGGTGACCGAATTCACCCTCGAAGCGCCCGGAGGGCTGGTCAAGGTGCGCGCCGAATGCCGGGAGGGCAAGGCGCAGCGTATTACCCTGCGCAATCTTGCGAGCTTTGCCTGCGAGCTGGCCGCGGCGCTCGAGGTCGAAGGGCTGGGCAGGCTCACGGTCGATACTGCCTTTGGCGGGGACAGTTTCGTGATCGTCGATGCGCAGGCGCTTGGCTTTGCGCTCGTGCCCGATGAGGCGCATGAGCTGGCGCGGCTCGGCAAGCGGATCGCCGATGCGGCAAGCGCGCAGCTGGGCTTTTCGCATCCCGAATTGCCCGACTGGCGGCATATCTCCTTTTGCCTTTTCGCAGGTCCGCTGGAGCACACCGATGATGGGTTGCGCGCCGGCTCGGCAGTGGCGATCAGGCCCGGCAAGGTGGATCGCTCGCCCACGGGCACCGCGCTTTCGGCGCGCATGGCCGTGCTGCATGCGCGCGGGCAGATGCAGGCGGGAGAGTGTCTGACGGCGGTTTCGCTCATCGGGTCGGAGTTCACCGGGCGGATCACCGGGCAGACACGGCTGGGCGGTCTGGACGCGATCGTGCCCGAGATCAGCGGGCGGGGCTGGATCACGGGAACGCATGAGCACATGCTCGACCCTGATGACCCCTGGCCCGAGGGCTATCGGCTGAGCGATACCTGGGGAGCGAAGTGAGCGTCCGGGTGATCAGCTTCCGCCGCGCCCTGCTTGCTGCCTAGCCCTTGCGCAGGACATAGACCTGCGCGCCGTCTTCCTCGCGCGTCTCGACAAGCTCATGGCCCGCCTCGGCGCAGAAATGCGGCACATCGACGACGGCGGCGGGGTCATCGGCCAGAAGCGTGATTCGCGCCCCCGCATCAAGCGCGCGCATCCGCTTGCGCAGGCGCAGGACGGGCAGGGGGCACAAGAGCCCACGGGCATCGACGATCTCGCTCATGGCGCCGAGATAGGCACTATGTTTCAGACTGTCCACAAGGTTGTGACAGAATGTGCCGATGACGCGGGCCGCGCGATGGGATAGGCAAGAGCCATGTTCGGAATCGAGATCATAGATGCGGGGCTTGCGCCCGCGATGTTCGTGGCGCTGCTGGCGGGAGGGCTTTCCTTTCTCAGCCCCTGCGTGTTGCCAATCGTGCCACCTTACCTGGCCTATATGTCCGGCGTGTCCGTCTCCGAGCTCAACCGTGAGGATGGCAGGCGGAGCGCCGTCCTGCCGGCGCTGTTCTTCGTGCTGGGGCTGTCGACCGTCTTCCTCTTTCTCGGCTTTGCGGCCTCGGCGCTCGGCAAGATGTTCCTGTCCTATTCGGATACATTCTCGACCATCGCCGGCATTGTCGTGATGATCTTCGGGGCGCATTTCATCGGCATCTACCGGATCGGCTTTCTTGACCGCGAAGCGCGCATGGATGTGGGCGACCAGGGCGGAAGCGCGCTCGGCGCCTACGTGCTGGGCCTGGCCTTCGCCTTCGGCTGGACGCCCTGCATCGGCCCGCAGCTCGGCGCGATCCTGAGCCTTGCCGCCAGCGAGGCGAGCATTTCAAAGGGGCTGGTGCTGCTCGGCATCTACGCCATCGGCCTCGGCATCCCGTTCCTGCTGGTCGCGCTCTACCTGCCGCGCCTCGGCGGGGTGATGGGCTGGATGAAGCGCCACATGGAGCAGATCGAGAAGGTCATGGGGCTTTTGCTCTGGACGGTCGGCCTTCTGATGCTCACCGGCGGGTTCTCGGACTTTTCCTACTGGCTTCTGGAGACCTTTCCGGCGCTGGCCGTGCTCGGATAGGCCTTACTCTTGCCCGAAAGCTGGGCTAGGCTGTGCCCAAGAAGGATTGGGCGATGAGCAGTGCGTCTGAAGCAAGGCAAACCGTGCGCCGCCGGCGGGTGTTCTACATCCCCGGCTATGACCCGATTCATCCGCGCCGCTACCGTGAGCTCTACCGCAAGGAGGGCGCGGAGCAGGCGGAGATTTCCGGCTACGAGATCGCGCTCAGCCCCAAGCAGACGGGCGGGCCCTTCGGCTGGCATGTCGAGGGGCGGATGGACGGGGCCGAGACGCGGGCCGAGTTCGAGGTCCTCGTCTGGTCGGATATCGTCAGGGACAGCATGGAGCAGGGCATCGCGGCGACCTACATCCAACTGGCGCGCACGGCCTGGACCTATATCGCCTCGGGCGCGCTCTTCCGGCTGATGCAACTGCGCAAGGGGCCGGTCATTGCCGCGCTTTACCCGGTGGTCTTCCTGATCGTGCAGCTTGCGCTGGCGCTTGCGCTGGCCTGGGGCCTCGGGCGCGCCCTGGGGCTTGTCCATCCGCTGGCCGCATGGGGCGGGCTGATCGTCGTGCCTTTCGTGCTGGAATGGTTCCGCAAGCAGGACGGCAAGTTTTTCGCCTATTACCTCATGCATGACTACGCCTATTCCGCGCAGTCCAAGGGCGAGAACCCGCCCGAGCTGGAGGCGCGGATGGCCGCCTTTTCCGATGTGATCGCCGAAGCGCTGACGGGCGATTTCGACGAGGTTCTGGTCGTCGGGCACAGCTCGGGCGCGCATCTGGGCGTGTCGATCCTGGCCGACCTCGTCCGGGGCGGGCGCGTGCCGGAAGGCGGGCCTGCGCTCGGCTTCCTGACGCTGGGGCAGGTGGTGCCGATGGTGTCCTTCCTGCCCGAAGCCTGGCGGCTGAGGGCCGATCTGGCCTATCTGAGTACGCGGGAGGAGCTCTTCTGGCTCGACGTGACAGCGCCGGGCGATGGCTGCGCCTTCGCGCTGTGCGATCCTGTCGCGGTCTCGGGCGTGGCCCCCGAGGACCAGCGCTGGCCCATCGCGATCTCGGCGGCCTTCACCCAAACGCTGAGCGCCGCGCGCTGGCAGAGGCTCAAGCGGCGCTTTTTCCGGCTGCATTTCCAGTATCTCTGCGCCTTCGACCACCCCAGGGACTACGACTATTTCCGCATCACGGCGGGGCCGCTCACGCTCGCGCAGCGTTTCGGCGCGCGCGGCTCCTCGAAGAGCCTGATCACGCGGCCCGTCAACATCTATACGAGCCTGGCGCCATGACCCGGCTGCCGCCCAAACCCCCCGCGCGGCCCGAGAAAGTCTCGCTCAGGCGCTACGTGAAGCTCTTCCGGCAGGACATTCTCTCGGCCCAGCCTGCCAAGCTCTACCGCGCGTGGATGGCCGAGTTCAAAACGCCGTTCTTCCGCTCCTACATGGTGAATGATCCGGGGCTCCTGGACCTTGTGCTGAAGGCGCGGCCCGACGACTTTCCCAAGTCGGGGCGGGTGAGCGAGGGGCTCAGGCCCTTGCTCGGCGACAGCGTCTTTCTGACCAATGGCGAGACCTGGAAGCGCCAGCGGCGGATCATCGACCCGGCCTTCGAAGGCGGGCGGCTCAAGGACACATTCCCGGCCATGTGGGATGCGGCGCAGGCCTGTTTGGAACGGCTGGACGAGGGGGAGACGGAGATCGAGGAGGTCACGAGCCATGCGGCGGCGGATGTGATCTTCCGCACGCTCTTCTCGATCCCGATCGAGCACGAGATTGCAACGGAGGTGTTTTCCGAGTTCCGCGATTATCAACGCAGCCAGCCGATCCTCAATGTGGCGGCTTTCGTGCCCCTGCCCAAGTGGGTGCCACGCTTCTTTCGCAAGCGCACGCGACAGACGGCGCGCAGCATCCGGGGGCTGATCACGCGGCTGACGCAGGCGCGGGCCGCCGAGATCGCAGCCGGAACGGCACCGGACGATCTGGCGACCAAGATCATGACCACGGCGGATCCGCAGACGGGAGAGCGTTTCACATCAGAGGAGATGGTCGACCAGGTGGCGATCTTCTTTCTTGCGGGCCACGAGACGAGCGCCAGCGCGCTGGCCTGGACGCTCTATCTCGTGGCGCTTTACCCTGAGTGGCAGGCGCGGCTGGCCGAGGAGGCGCAGGCGCTGGAGAGCTGCGATTTCAGGGTGATGTCGCAGCTCAGGCTCAGCCGCGACGTGTTCCGCGAGGCGCTGCGGCTTTATCCGCCGGTGCCGATGATGGTGCGCGAGGCGGCCTGCCCGGAAGAGTTCCGCAAGCGGCAGGTGCGCCGGGGGAGCCAGATCGTGCTGAGCCCCTGGCACCTGCACCGCCACACGCGGCTCTGGGAGCGGCCGGATGAATTCGACCCCGAACGCTGGAACACGGAGAACGGCAAGCACTGCATGCGCGTGGCCTACATGCCCTTCTCGGCGGGGCCGCGTGTCTGCACCGGGGCGGGGTTTGCCATGGTCGAGGGGCCGCTCATCCTGTCGATGCTACTCAAACACTTCCGCTTCGAGCCGGTGGCGGGCAAGGAGCCGCAGCCCGTCGCGCATCTGACGGTGCGCGCCAGGGACGGGATCTGGCTCAAGGTGTCGCGGCGGGGCTAGGCGAAGCGCGTTGGAACGCGCTTGTGCACGCGATTTCGAAATCGCGTTTTCAAGGATTTTCGAAAATCCTTGTCAGTGCCCCCTGTAGTGGCTCAGCACGTAGAGCCGGATCGCCGAGGCGAGCCCGCTTTCCGTGCCGCGCGCCTCGTCGATCTCGGCGGCAAGCTCGTTCACGGGGCGGCCCTTTTCGGCGGCGATCTCGCGGAAGGCGGCCCAGAACGCGTCTTCGAGGCTCACGGAGGTGCGGTGGCCTCGCAGCGTCAGCGAGTGCTTCACGGGGCGGCTCATGCGTCGCGCTCTTTTCCGTCAAGCTCTCTTGCGGCTTTCTGCGAGCGGGCTTTCTCAAGCTCTTTCTGCGCCTTGCTGCGTCCGAACCGCGCGGCGTTCTCATCGGCGCGGGCCTTGTCTGCGGCCCGCGCCTTTTGCTTGCGAAACCGGTTCAGGTTGACCGGCTTTGCCATCACTCTTTCGGCCCGATCATCTGCTCGGGGCGGACGACCTTTTCGAAGGTTTCGGCATCTACAAAGCCGAGCGCGATGGCTTCTTCCTTGAGGGTGGTGCCGTTCTTGTGCGCGGTCTTGGCCACTTTCGTCGCATTGTCATAGCCGATGGTCGGTGCCAGCGCCGTGACCAGCATCAGGCTTTCCTTCATCAGCTTGTCGATGCGCGGCGCGTTGGCCTCGATGCCGAGCAGCATGCGCTCGGTGAAGCTGTCCGCCGCGTCGCCCAGAAGCTGGATGGATTGCAGCAGGTTGTAGCTCATCATCGGGTTGTAGACGTTGAGTTCGAAATGGCCCTGGGAGCCTGCGAACTTGATCGCCGCGTCATTGCCCATCACATGCGCCGCGACCTGCGTGAGCGCCTCGGCCTGTGTCGGGTTCACCTTGCCCGGCATGATCGAGGAGCCGGGCTCGTTCTCGGGCAGGATCAGCTCGCCAAGGCCGGAGCGGGGCCCGGAGCCGAGGAAGCGGATGTCATTGGCGATCTTGTAGCACGAGCCTGCGACAGTGGCGAGCGCGCCGGACAGGAAGACCATGGCGTCATGGGCGGCCAGCGCCTCGAACTTATTGGGCGCGGTGACGAAGGGCAGGCCGGTGATCTCGGCCATGTTGGCGGCGACGGTCTCGCCCCAGCCCTTCGTCGTGTTGAGCCCGGTTCCGACAGCCGTGCCGCCCTGGGCGAGCTCGTAGATACCCGGCAGGCAGGCCTTGATGCGGGCGATGCCCTGCCGGATCTGGTGGGCGTAGCCGGAAAACTCCTGGCCCAGCGTGAGCGGCGTGGCATCCTGCGTATGGGTGCGGCCGATCTTGATGATGTCCTTGAACTCCTCGGATTTCTGCTCGAGGCCGGCTGCGAGCTTTTCAAGGCCCGGCAGCGCCACGTCGCGCACCATCATCGCGGTGGCGATATGCATGGCCGTCGGGAAGGTATCGTTTGAGCTTTGGCCCATGTTGCAGTGATCGTTCGGGTGCACCGGGTCCTTCGAGCCGATCTCGCCGCCCAGTATCTCGATCGCGCGGTTGGCGATGACCTCGTTGGAATTCATGTTCGACTGGGTGCCGGAGCCCGTCTGCCAGACGACGAGGGGGAAGTGATCGTCGAGCTTGCCGTCGATCACCTCGCCGGCGGCCTCGATGATCGCGTCGGCCAGTTTGGCCTCGAGCGCGCCGCTTTGCTTGTTGGCCATGGCGCAGGCCTTCTTGATCACGCCGAGCGCGCGGACGATGGCCACGGGCTGCCGCTCCCAGCCGATGGGGAAGTTCATGATCGAGCGCTGTGTCTGCGCGCCCCAGTATTTCTCGGAAGGAACTTCGAGCGGTCCGAAGCTGTCGGTTTCGGTGCGCGTGTCGGCCATGTCGGACTCCTGTCTTGATCTGTCGCAAGCGGAATACGCGTCCGCCCGCTGCGGGGCAATGCCTGATAGCCCTAACGGCGGGGGGTTATTTGCGGAACTTGTCCAGGCTGACAACCTCGGCCTGCCGCGGGGCGGGCTCGGCCTCTTCCTCCATCGGGGCCTCTTCCACGTGCGTTTCGGCCTCGTCTTCGCGTGACTCCTCGGACAGCTCCGCGAGATGGCTTTCCTCCGCGTCGTCGCCCTCGCTCGTCTCGAAACGCAGGCCGAACTCGACCGACGGATCGACGAATGTCTCGATCGCGTCATAGGGCACGTAGAGCGGCTCGGGCGCGTCGCCGAAGTTGAGCGTGACGAAAAAGCCGTCTTCTCGCACGTCGAGCCCTTCGAACCAGTGCTGGATCACGATGGTCATTTCCGCCGGGTAGCGCTCGCGCAGCCAGTCTGCCAGTTCGGCGGCTTCATGGCGGGTGTCGAAGGTGATGAAGAAATGATGCGCGCCGGGCAGGCCGTTTTCGGACACATCGGTCAGAACCTTGCGAATGAGGCTTCGCATCGCATCGTGCATCAATGTGCCGTAGTCGATCTTGTCCGACATGACGTGGCCCCCTTGGCGTATGGCGACAGAATAATCGCTTTGTCGGAAAACAAAAGGCCGATTCTTTCAGATCAGCGCGAGCAGACCGAGAAGCCAGGCGATGAGCCCGTTTCCGAGCACCAGCACGAGCAGGTTGCCGCGCGTGGCCCAGGCGAGCGCGGCCCCTGTGACAACGAGCGCGAGTGCTGCCGGGTCGAGGGCCGATCCCGTCCACAGAACGGCCAGCGCGAACCAGAGCGCGAGGCTGGCGATGACGCCTGTGACCGCGGCGGTGATCCCCTTGAGCGCGGCGGCGAGGCGGGGCATCGCCATCAGGCGTTCGAGATAGGGCGCGCCGATGAAGATGTAGAAAAAGCAGGGCGTGAAGACCATCCAGAGCACCATCAGCCCGGCCAGAAGGGCACCTGTCAGTCCGCCCTGGCCGTGCCCGGCGAGGTGGCCGACGAATTGCGTCACGAGGATCAGCGGGCCGGGGGTCGTCTCAGCGAGGCCCAGCGCATCAATCATCTGGGCGGTGGTGATCCAGCCGTGGTCCTGCACGACGGTCTGCGTCATCCAGCCGAGGAGCGCGTAGGCGCCGCCGAAGCTGAGAAGTGCGAGCTGTGCGAAATAGCTGGCGAGCTGCGTGTAGAAGCTTGCCCCGAGCAGAAGCGAGAGGCCGAGCGGCGCGAGCCAGAGCGGCAGGCCGACGGCGATGAGCCGCAGGGTTTGCGGGGGAGGTGGCGCGGCGGTTCGGGGGGGCGCGGACGTCTCGTGCGAGAAGAGCAGTGCTCCCGCGAGCGCGGCGATGGCGAGGATGAGCGGGTAGGGGAGCGAGAGGGCGAACAGACCGATGAAAGCCACCGCCGCGATCAGCGCGCCGGGCCAGCCGGTGAGCGCGCGGCGCGAGAGCTTCCAGAACGCTTGCACGACGATGGTAATGACGGCGGCCTTGATGCCGAGAAAGACGGTCTGCGCCCAGGATTGCGCGCCGTAGCTGATGTAGAGCGTTGCCAGGGCGAAAATCACAAGTGCGCCCGGCACGATGAACCAGAGCCCGGCGATAAGGCCGCCCCTGATCCCGCGCAGACGCCAGCCTGCATAGGTGGCGAGCTGCATGGCCTCGGGGCCGGGCAGGATCATGCAGAAGCTGAGCGCAGCTGAAAAGTCGCGTTCGGTCAGGATCTTCTCTTCGTCCACCAGCACGCGATGCATGAGCGCGATCTGCGCGGCGGGGCCGCCGAAGGACATCAGCCCAATCCTGGCGAAGGCGGAATGAAAGCGGGTGGTATCCATCTGGCCCTGCGCGATTGCCTCGGAGGGTGGATAGCCGTTCACTGCTTTCGGGGAAAGGAGGAAAGTGCAGGCTTCTGTTGCCAGGTGCCTGCGAACCCCGCCTGACCTTGCTAGAGGACAGGGCTTGAAGTTTCGGTCTTGCTACTGCTTACGCAGCAACTGCAACCGGAGCACGATTGTCGTTTGCAATTGTACTTTTTTCGCCGGTAACGGTGGCAGACAGCCGAGACAAAGCTAACCCCTTTAGACGTCCGTCGATCCTGTTTCGGCCCCGTGATCCTCAAACGAAGGATGATTGGTGGAGCCGCCGGGTACCGCCCCCGGGTCCGATCCGCTTATTACGAGCGCGTTTATGTCCATAGCCTCCGAAGAGACATGACGAATATAGGCGCCTTTTCCCCGATTGCAAAGGGGCAAGGCCAAATCGGATGGACGATCCGGCCGATTACCCGAGCGTTGCCACGGCAGTTTCAGGTTCCTGTTTGACATGACTTTGATGCTCAAGCATCGTGACACTTCTCAACGGCCTGATGACTCTTCATCGCGTATTACAAGTGTTCGCGTTCCAGCTTTAACGGAGAAGCGTGCACCAGGGCCGGGTTGCAATAATAACCGAAAGAAGGAGGTGGGCAGTGTCTGAGCTTGTAGGTTTCGCGTATTGTTCCAGATCGACAGGATTTTCCTTCAGCGAGCTGGAAGAAATATTGGAGGTGTCACGTCGCAACAATACGCGTGACGGCCTGACCGGGGCGCTCGTGTACGATGACAAGACATTCCTGCAATGGCTGGAAGGCGGCCAGGCGGAGATCCGTGACGTGTTTGAACGGATCGCGCGCGATTCCCGCCACACGGAGATCATGCTTTTGACGGTGCGCAGGCTCGAGGATCGGTGGTTTCCCGATTGGTCCATGACGGCCGCCGTCACCGAAGGCCAGACGTTGCGCGGTCTCAAGTTGAAGCCGCATATTTCGCTCGCGGGCTTTGCGCCGCACGCGTGGTCGGAAACCGATGTGACCACGTTCATGACCTCGCTGAGTGATTACCTCACCCGCAGGCCCGCCGCAAAATCGGAACGGTTGCAAGCGAAGGTCGAGCCGCGCAAGCCGGTCGCCGACCCGATGGCAAGCCTCGACCGGTGTCTGCGTCGGGATATCTGAGACAATCGCCAAGGTGATTGCCCGCAGGGGCGTTCACGATGGCGCGGGACCACGCTGACCCCGCGCGGGACTTGACGTGTCATTTTGCGCGCTTCGCACGTTCCGCCATGATCGAGCGGGCCAGCCCGACAGTGTAGCTTTCCAGCCCGCTCAACCCGTCGCAGGCCGCCAGAGCATCCCGCGCCTCGACGGCATCCGCAATCGTCCCGTGCAGTGCCACGATCGCCTCGCGCGAGCGGGCGGTGAAGGTGATCATGTTCATCAGGGGCTGCATCGCCTCGACCGCGCCGGCCAGTTGATAGGACAGGATCGGGTTGCCCGCGGCATCGACCAGCGCGCGGTGAAAAGCCACGTCGGAGGCGCAGAAGGCTTCGTCCGACAGGCCGGGCTGGGACTGGCGAAAGATCTCGGCGCGCATCGTTGCGAGATGGTCCGGGCTTCGGCGCGCGGCGGCGAGCGCCGCGCAGGCCCGCTCCAGCGCGTAGCGCGCCTCGCAGGCCACGTCGAAGCTGACATTGTTCATGCTGAGCAGAAGCGTCGAGGTGGTGATCTGCTGCGGATAAGCGTCCTCGAAGCTGAGCTTGTTGACGAAGGCGCCGCCTGTCGCGCCGCGCTGCGTGCGGATGAGAGACTGTGCGGCAAGACGTTTCAGCGCTTCGCGGACCGTGGAGCGCGAGACCTCGAAGCGCTCGGAGAGCTCGGCTTCCGAGGGCAGGCGTTCATCGACGATGAGCCTGCCGTCGATGATCGCATCGCGGATTTCCCCCGCGATATGGGCGGAGAGGTCGGCGGCGTCGGGGGTGGGTTTTTTCATATGTCTGACAATTATTGCTTTACCCGCAGCGTAAATTGTCTGACATTTGCTGGCAAGGGGTGAGTCGCATCGCGGGGAGGAGCTGCGCGGCATGGTCATGGAGCGGATCAGGACGATGACGGGCTGGCATTGGCTGGCCCTCTTCGGCGTCATCCTGCTGGCCTGGGCCGCGCTTTTCGCCATGGCCGTGCCTGCGGAGATGCGCGAGATGTCGCGGATCTATGGCGCGGAGTTCTGGGAGGCGCTCTGCACCGTGACGCCCGACGCGGCGGGATTCGCGCGGCTCACGCTCATGTGGGCGCTCATGTCGGCGGCGATGATGGCGCCGACGGCGCTGCCCGCCTTTGGAACATATGACGAGCTGCAAAGCACGACCGGACGGGGCCGCTTCGGCGCGCTCGTGGGCGGGTATCTCGTTGTCTGGCTTGGCTTTGCGTTCGCCGCTGCTGCGCTCCAGATGGGGCTGACACAGGCGGGGCTGGTCAGCGTCATCGGGGAGAGCCGCTCGCCCGTGTTGACCGGGGGGCTGCTCATCGGGGCGGGGCTCTACCAGTTCTCGGCCCTCAAGGAAGCCTGCCTGAGCAAATGCCGCCGGCCCTTGAGCTTTTTCATGCAGCACTGGGACGAGGGGCCGTGGCGCAACGGGCTGCGGCTCGGCGCGGTCTGCCTCGGGTGCTGCTGGGCGCTGATGCTGCTCGGCTTCGTCGGCGGCGTGATGAACCTTGGCTTCATGGCTCTGGCGACGCTGCTCATGGTTTTGGAGAAACTGCCCGAGATCGGGCGCTGGCTGACGCGGCCCTTGGGTTACGGGCTCGTCGGTTGGGGAATTTATGCGCTGCTGGGCGCTGTCATTTAGGAGGAGAGACAAATGGCACTCGACGGAGAAATCGGAACGATCCCCTGGACGATCAAGGGGGAACTCATTCTCAACTGCAACTGCACGGTGTTCTGCCCCTGCGTGGTGAGCCTCGGCCAGCATCCGCCCACGGAAGGGCATTGCCAGGCCTGGTCGGGTGTGCGGATCGACGAGGGTGAATATGGCGGCGTGAGCCTCGCGGGGTTGAACGTGGGCCTTTTCCTCGAGATTCCCGGCAACATGGGGCGCGGCAACTGGAAGGCGGCCGCCTTTATCGATGAGCGCGCAAGCGAGGAGCAATACGAGGCGCTCGTGGCGATCTTCTCGGGCGCGGCGCGCGGGACGACGGGGCTCTTCGGTCTGCTGGTCAGCGAGTTTCTCGGGGCCGAGCGTGCGCCCGTCACCTTCGAGACCGAGGGAAAGGAGCGCCGCCTGATGGTGGGCAAGAAGATCCAGGGCTCCGTCGTGCCGGTCGAAGGCAAGGATGGCAAGGAGGTCGTCGTGACCAATACCGAGTACTGGATGGGCCCCGACATCACCGTCGCCACGGCCACCAAGGGCCGCGTGCGTGCCTTCGGGCGCGTGTGGGACTTCGAAGGGCGCAGCGCCGAAATCTGCCAGATCGACTGGCACGGGCCGCGCTGACGCGCGCGCTCTTCAGCATGAAAGGGTGAAGGCATGGCCATGATCGCACTGTCTCGCCGCCTGCGCCGCACGCCGTTTTCAGACGGCGTGGAGGCGGCGGGTGTGAAGGGCTACACGGTTTACAACCACATGCTCCTGCCCACGGTATTCCGCTCGGTCGAGGAGGACTACCGCCATCTCAAGGCGGCGGTGCAGGTCTGGGACGTGGCCTGCGAGCGGCAGGTGGAGATCAGGGGGCCCGACGCGGCCCGGCTTGTCCAGATGCTCACGCCGCGCGACTTGCGGGCGATGCAGCCGGGGCAGTGCTACTACGTCCCGATCGTGGACGAGACCGGCGGGATGCTGAACGATCCCGTCGCGGTGAAGCTGGCCGAGGACCGCTGGTGGATCTCGATTGCCGACAGCGACCTGCTCTACTGGGTCAAGGGGCTGGCCAATGGCTACCGGCTGGATGTGCTGGTTGATGAGCCCGATGTGAGCCCGCTGGCCGTGCAGGGGCCGCGCAGCGAGGATCTGATGGCGGCGGTCTTCGGGGACGCGGTGCGCGATATCCGCTTCTTCCGCTTCAGGATGCTGGAGTTCCAGGGCCGCAAGCTGGCCGTGGCGCGCTCGGGTTATTCCAAGCAGGGCGGCTTCGAGATCTATGTCGAGGGCGGAGATATCGGGATGCCGCTCTGGAACGCGCTGATGGAGGCGGGCCGGTCCATGGATGTGCATGCGGGGTGCCCCAATCTCATCGAGCGGATCGAGAGCGGGCTCCTGAGCTATGGCAACGACATGACCGATGAGAACACGCCGCATGAATGCGGGCTGGGCCGGTTCTGCAACACCGAAAGCGCCATCGGCTGCGTCGGACGCGATGCGCTCTTGCGCGTGGCCAAGGAAGGGCCGGTGCTCCAGATCAGGCCGATCGAGATCCATGGAGACCGCGTGCCTCCCTGCGACCGGCTCTGGCCGGTCATGGCGGGCAATGCGCATGTCGGCAATGTCTCGAGCGCCGTGTGGTCGCCCGACTTTGACACCAATGTCGCCATCGGTATGGTCCGCATGACCCATTGGGAGGCAGGCACCGATCTCGATGTCATCACGCCGGATGGTATCATGTCGGCGACGGTAAGAGAAGTATTCTGGAATTGAATGGGAGAGAAAGAATGAGCGAATTCAACGCGCTGGTGGTGACGAAGGACGAGGAAAGCGGCAAGACGAACGCCGGTGTCACCAAGCTCGGGCTTGACGATCTGCCCGATGGAAAGGTGACCGTCGCAGTCGATTACTCGACGGTGAACTACAAGGACGGCCTGTGCATCGGCCCGGGCGGGGGGCTTGTGCGCAACTATCCGCATGTCCCCGGCATCGACTTTGCCGGGACCGTCGAATCCTCCGAGGATGATCGCTACAAGCCCGGCGACAAGGTGGTCCTGACAGGTTGGCGCGTGGGCGAGGCGCATTGGGGCGGCTATTCCCAGAAGGCGCGGGTCAAGGCCGATTGGCTCGTGCCGCTGCCCTCGGGTCTGGATACACGGCAGGCCATGGCCGTGGGCACGGCGGGCTTTACCGCGATGCTGGCCGTCATGGCGCTGGAAGATCAGGGGCTTGGCAAGGGGCCGGTGCTCGTCACAGGCGCGGCGGGCGGCGTCGGCTCCGTGGCCACGGCGATCCTGGCCAATCTCGGCCACGAGGTCGCCGCTGTCACGGGACGCCCCGAGCAGGAGGATTACCTCAAGAGCCTCGGCGCGAGCCGGATCGTGCCGCGCGAGGAGCTGACCGAAGTGACCCGCAAGCCGCTGGAAGGCGAGGTTTGGGGCGGCTGTGTCGATGCTGTCGGCGGTGCGATGCTGGGCCGCGTGCTCAAGCAGATGGAATATGGCACCTCCGTCGCCGCGATCGGCCTCGCGGGCGGTGCGGCCATCGAGGGCGCGATGATCACGCCGTTCATCCTGAGGGGCGTGAACCTTCTGGGCATCGATTCGGTCATGCAGCCCTACGAGAACCGCCTGCGCGCCTGGGAGCGGATCGCCAAGGACCTGCCCATGGACAAGCTCGAGGCGATGGTCCAGCCCGCGACGCTGGCTGACCTGCCCCAGCTCGGCAAGGATATTCTCGGCGGGCAGGTCAAGGGGCGCGTCGTCGTGGACGTGAACGCCTAGGTCCGCCTCGAAGATCGACCGCTGAAGCGCTGCCCATCAGGCAGCGCACCAGAATTATTCGATAGTTCTGGTGCGCTGCGATTTTGTCGGACAAAATCGGACCGAAATCCGCGACGGATTTCGGCTTGTCCGACTTGCCTTGCTGGCCGTGCCGTGAAAGTTTCAGCTGGCCCAGAACCGGAGGATGCCCATGAGCTATGACGACGACAATATCTTCGCGAAGATCCTGCGGGGCGAGATCCCGTCGATGAAAGTCTTTGAGGACGGTGAGACCTTCGCCTTCATGGACATCATGCCGCGCAGCCCCGGTCATTGCCTGGTCATTCCCAAGACGCCCTGCCGCAATATCCTCGATGCCAGCCCGGCGCAGCTCAGCGCCTGCATGGCCACGGTGCACAAGCTCGCCAACGCGGCGATGACGGCTTTCGAGGCGGATGGAATCACCTTGCAGCAATTCTCCGAAGAGGCCGGGGGGCAGGAGGTCTTCCACCTGCATTTCCACATCCTGCCGCGCCATGCCGGGGTGCGCCCGGGGCCGCCTGGCATCCAGGGGGATATGGATGAGATCAAGGCCAATGCGCAAAAGCTGATTGCCGCACTGGGCGAATAGCGGCGCAAAACTTTCTTTCCTGTAAGGCTTCGAAAGGTTTGCGTTCGGGCGCGATTCGACGTTAGCGTCATGAGCAAGAGTTTGCCTAAAAAGTGGGCGCTCGTTAATGGTGCAGGAAATCCGCGTGTTTTTTCACTGTGGTTTCGAGCGCACAAGAAGGAGGGAGAGACGTGTTTAAAACTATCATGACCCCTGTGGACATGGCCCATCCGAAGGATCTGAGCAAATCGCTGCAATGCTCTGCCGACCTGGCAAAGCACTACGGTGCCAAGATCGTGTTCGTCGCGGTGACAAGCACGACGCCGGGAAGCGTGGCTCATACACCGGAGGAGTTCAAAACCAAGCTCGAAGCGTTCGCGCAAGAGCAGGCCGAGGCTCATGGCGTCGATGCCACGGCGCATATGGCCATCAGCCATGATCCGACCTCCGATGTCGACGACGTGCTGCTCAAGGCCGTCACCGACACGGGCGCGGATCTCGTGGTGATGCAAAGCCATATGCCGAACATCATGGACTATGTCTGGCCGTCCAACGGCGGCAAGATCGCCGAGCACGCGAAAAGCTCGGTCATGGTCGTGCGCGGCTGAGTTCAAAAGAGGTAACAACGAGGGAGGCCACTCATGGCCGAGGAATCTGAAAACAATGATATGGGTATCCCCGCGCCGGAAGGCACCGCGGATATCATCGATACCGATTACGAAATCGGTCAGGATAATATCGAAACGAAAGTAGGGCCCTTCGGGCTCGACATCCACAACCCGGTCTTTCTGGTCTCCGGATTGACCGTCGTGGTCTTTGTCATCTACGCGTTGCTGGCACCGACACAGGCGGCCGATTTCTTCGGCTGGTTGCGGCCTGCGCTGACATCGACCTTCGACTGGTTCTTCCTGACAGCGGCGAACATCTTCGTCATCTTCTGCCTGGTGCTCATCGTGACGCCTTATGGCAAGGTGCGGCTGGGCGGAGCCGATGCCAAGCCCGATTACGGATATCTGGGCTGGTTCGCGATGCTCTTTGCCGCTGGCATGGGCATCGGGCTGATGTTCTTCGGCGTTCTTGAACCGGCCTATTACTTCGGTACGCCGTGGGGTGACGAGCCCCTGGGAACGGTTCGTCCGTTCACCGAAGATGGTCAACTCATAGAAGCGAACGTTGCCGAAGCCAAGCGCATGGCGCTGGCGGCGACCTCCTATCACTGGGCGCTGCACCCATGGGCGATCTACGCCGTCGTCGCACTCGGACTGGCCTTGTTCAGCTACAACAAGGGTCTGCCGCTTTCAATACGCTCGGCGTTCTACCCTATCCTGGGTGAGCGTGTCTGGGGCTGGTGGGGCCACACGATCGACATCGTCGCGGTCTTTGCAACCCTCTTCGGCCTTGCGACTTCGCTGGGTCTGGGGGCGCAGCAGGCCAATGCCGGTCTGGAATTTGTCTACGGCATCCCCAACAACGTCACGGCACAGGTCATTCTGATCGTCCTGATCACCGCCTTCGCGCTGGTCTCGGTCGTGCGTGGTCTTGATGGCGGGGTCAAGGTTCTGTCCGAGTTCAACATGCTTCTGGCGATCCTGCTGCTTCTCTTCGTGCTCTTCACGGCAGGGGCTGTCGGTATCTTCACGGACTTCGGGAAAACGCTCGTGGCCTACGTTCAAGAGGTCGTCCCGCTGTCGAATCCGATCGGCCGTGAAGACGATGGATACCGGCAAGGCTGGACTGCGTTCTACTGGGCCTGGTGGATCAGCTGGTCCCCCTTCGTCGGCATGTTCATCGCGCGTGTCTCACGCGGACGCACGGTGCGCGAGTTCATCACTTGCGTTCTGATCATCCCGTCGGTCGTGTGCATCTTCTGGATGGCTGTATTCGGCGGAACCGCGATCAACGACATGATCGCGAATCTTGGTGACAGTGCAGTGAAGGCCAACGTGATCGATTCCTACGTGCCGGAACTGTCGCTCTTCGCGATGCTGGAAAGCCTGCCGCTGGCATCCATCACGTCGACCGTTGGTATCGTTCTGGTCATCGTGTTCTTCGTCACCTCGTCGGACTCCGGCAGCCTTGTGATCGATACGATCACAGCAGGCGGCAAGATCGACGCACCGGTGCCGCAGCGTGTCTTCTGGTGTACCTTCGAAGGTATGGTGGCCATCGCACTTCTGATCGGCGGCGGTCTTTCATCGCTCCAGGCGATGGTGATCTCGACGGGCTTGCCCTTCACGGTCGTGTTGCTGCTGATCTGTGTTGCAATCTGGAAAGGTCTTGCTGCAGAACGCCGCGCCTGACCGGCAACGCGATCAGCCAAGAAGCAAAAGGCCCCCCGGGATCATCCATCCCGGGGGGCTTTTCCTTGCGTGGCCGCGCTTTTGAAAACACTGCTCGTTAGGGGTTGAACCCCGCCGGCGATGAAGGCTTCATGCGGCCAAAGGGAGAATATACATGACACTCGATATCGACTTCGTGCGCGCGCAGTTTCCGGCTTTCGAGCAGGAGAGCCTCAAAGGCCAGGCCTTCTTCGAGAATGCGGGCGGGAGCTATACCTGCCGCCCGGTGATCGACCGGCTGACGCGGTTCTACACCGAGCGCAAGATGCAGCCCTATGGCCCATATGAGGCCTCCCGCCTTGGCGGCGCGGAGATGGACGAGGCGCGGCAGCGGCTCGCGGCGATGATGGGCGTGGAGACCGACGAGCTGAGCTTCGGGCCGTCCACGACGCAGAACACCTACGTGCTGGCCAATGCCTTCCGGCAGTTCATGAAGCAAGGCGAGGCGATCATCGTCACCAACCAGGATCACGAGGCCAATACCGGGCCGTGGCGGCGGCTGGCCGAGGAGGGGATCGAGGTCCGCGAATGGAAGATCGACCCTCAGACGGGGCATCTCGACCCTGCCGATCTCGAAAACCTGCTCGACGAGCGCGTCCGCCTTGTCTGTTTTCCGCATTGCTCGAATGTGGTGGGCGAGATCAACCCCGTGACGGAGATCACGGCGATCGCCCATGCGGCGGGGGCCTTCGTCTGTGTCGACGGGGTCTCCTACGCGCCTCACGGCCTGCCCAACGTGGGCGAGCTCGGCCCCGATATCTATCTCTTCTCGGCCTACAAGACCTACGGGCCGCACCAGGGGCTGATGGTCATCCGCCGCGCCTTGGGCGAGGCGTTGCCGAACCAGGCGCATTACTTCAACGCCGGCAGCCTTTACAAGCGCTTCACGCCCGCGGGGCCGGACCATGCGCAGGTCGCCGCCTCGGCGGGCATGGCCGATTACTTCGACGCGCTCGCCGCGCATCACGGGATCGGGGGCGACGCGGCGGCGCGCGGGCAGGGGGTGCATGATTTGATGCGGGGGCACGAGACCGCGCTCTTGCAGCCGCTGCTCGACCATGTGAGCGCGAAGAACTCCGCGCGGCTGCTGGGGCCTGCACAGGCGGAGGGACGCGCGCCGACCGTCGCGCTGGCGCTTGAGCGGCCGGGCGAGGAGGTGGCCGCGGAGCTGGCTGGCGAGGGGATCATGGCCGGCGGCGGTGATTTCTACGCGGTGCGCGCGCTGGAGGCGATGGGCCTCGACGCAGAGCGCGGCGTGCTGCGCCTCAGTTTCGTGCATTACACGGATCCGAGCGAAGTCGAAAAACTCATCGAAGCGCTTGATAAGGTTATTTGATCTGCCGCTGCAAAGCGCCCGTAGTGTTATAAACAACGAGGGGTGAGCATGGGCACGACTGCGCGTATCTGGTGGATCCGTCGCGATCTGCGA
Source organism: Rhodobacteraceae bacterium 63075 (assembly GCA_003417655.1). Taxonomy (GTDB): domain Bacteria; phylum Pseudomonadota; class Alphaproteobacteria; order Rhodobacterales; family Rhodobacteraceae; genus Lentibacter. Next base: position 11,463 of record QVMW01000013.1, on the reverse strand, counting down.
CTGACCGACAACGCCGCGCTTCTGGCGGCGGCCGAGGCGGGGCCGGTGATCCCGCTATTCATCTTCGATGAGCGTTTCGAGGGCCTCGGGGCCGCGCCGCGCTGGCGGCTTCAGGAAGGTCTGCGCGCGCTGGCCGCGTCGCTCGAAGACCGTGGCAGCCGCCTCATCCTACGCCGGGGCGATGCGCGCGCCGTCATGCCGGCTATTCTGGACGAGACGGAAGCGGCGGGCGTGCATTGGCTTCGGCTCTATGACCCGTATTCGCGCGACGTGGATGCCGAGATCAAGTCGGCGCTGCGAGAGGATGGCTATGAGGCCGAGAGCCATGCTGGGCACCTGCTTCAGGAGCCGATGAACGTGCGCACGCAGGCGGGAGAGTTCTACAAGGTCTACACGCCGTTCTGGAAGGCCATCCGGCAGATGGAGGTGCCTGCGCCCATGGCTGCGCCGGAGCTTTCCGCGCCTGAAAGCTGGCCGCAAAGCGACGATCTCGGGGATTGGAACATGGCCTCGGACATGCAGCGCGGCGCGGATGTGCTCGCGCGCCACAATCGCGCCGGGGAGGAGGCTGCACGCGACAAGCTCAGTCACTTTCTCGAAACCCGCGCCGGGGAGTACAAGGATGCGCGCAACATGGTCGGGCAGGCGGGCACCTCGGAGCTTTCGGACCACCTCAGCCTCGGGGAGATTTCCCCGCGCACGATCTGGGCGGAAGCGCAGGCGGCGGGCGGCGGCAAGGGGCTCGAGCATTTCCTGAGCGAGGTCGGCTGGCGCGATTTCGCGCATCACCTGATGTATCACACGCCGCATATGCTCGATCAGAACTGGCGCGAGGGCTGGGATGCCTTCCCGTGGAGCGAGGACGAGAGCAACGACGCGGTGAGGGCCTGGAAGGAAGGGCGCACCGGAATCGACTTCGTCGACGCGGCCATGCGCGAGCTTTGGGTGACGGGCAAGATGCACAACCGCGCGCGCATGGTTGCGGCGAGCTACCTGACCAAGCACATGATGGTGCATTGGCGCGTCGGTGAGCGCTGGTTCGCCGATCAGCTCGTCGATTACGACCCGGCCTCGAACGCGATGGGCTGGCAGTGGGTGGCCGGGTCCGGCCCCGACGCCGCGCCCTATTTCCGGGTGTTCAACCCCGACACGCAGCTGAGCAAGTTCGACCCCGAAGGCCGCTATGTGCGCGCCTGGATCGCCGAGGGGCAAAGCGATCCCCCGCGCACGGCGCTGGAGTTTTTCGAGGCGGTTCCGAAGGGTGCCGGGCTGAATCCGGGTCAGGCGCGGCCCGACGCGCCGATCATCGGCCTCAAGGAAGGCCGTGAGCGCGCGCTCGCCGCCTATTCCGCGCGGTGAAGCGGAAAAACTCAAGGGACTTGCGAGAATTTCGATTGCGGCCTAGCCTTGGGCAATATGGCCGCATCGTGGGAGGTGCTGCATCATGACGGGAACGGCAATCAGAACCAGTCTGGATGGCGAGGCCGATCTGCCACGCTACTTCCGGCTTGTATTCGCCAAAGCGCGTGAAATGGCGCGGGGCAGGCTCGATTTCGTTTTGCCGGATGGGCGGCGATTTCGGGCCGAGGGCGCGGAGCCGGGGCCGGTGGCCGAGGTTCGTTTTCACGACGAGGACGTTCTGGGGCGGCTTGTCCGCGAGGGTGATCTGGGCTTTTGCGACGCCTATCTCGAGGGGGGCTGGTCGACGCCCGACCTGCAAGCCTTCCTCGATCTGCTCAATGCGGGCAATGATGCGCTTTACAGGGGATTCCCGATGCAGGGCCTCGTGAAGGCCTATGAGCGCTTCCGCCACTGGCTGCATTCGAACACGAAATGGCAGGCGAAGAAGAACATTTCCTACCATTACGATCTCGGCAACGAGTTCTACACGAAGTGGCTCGACGAGACGATGACCTATTCGAGCGCGCTTTTCGAGACCGGACAGGAGAGCCTCGAGGCGGCCCAGACGGCGAAATACGCCGCGCTCGTCGATGCGATGGGCGTGAAGCCCGGCGATCATGTGCTCGAGATCGGCTGCGGTTGGGGCGGTTTCGCCGAATATGCCGCCGGAGAGCGCGGGCTGAAGGTGACAGGGCTCACGATCAGCGGCGAGCAGTTGAAGTATGCTCGGGAACGCATTGAAAAGGCGGGGCTATCCGATATGGTGGACCTGCGGATGCAGGACTACCGCGACGAGCGAGGAAGCTATGACGGGATCGCGAGTATCGAGATGTTCGAAGCTGTCGGCGAGAAATACTGGCCGACCTTTTTCGACAAGGTCCGCGACTGCCTCAAGCCCGGCGCGCAGGCCAGCCTCCAGATCATCACCATCACCGAAAAGCGCTTTGAGACTTACCGAAAAGGCGTTGATTTCATTCAGAAATATATCTTCCCGGGGGGTATGCTGCCCTCGAAGACGGCGCTGCGAGAGCAGCTTGCGCGGGCCGGGCTAGAAGAGCGGCACATCTTGGAGTTCGCGGAAAGTTACAGCCAGACGCTGCGGCGCTGGCACGAGAGCTTCAATGCAAAATGGGCCGAGATCGAGCTGATGGGCTTCGATGAGCGGTTCAAGCGGATGTGGGACTTCTATCTCGCCTCTTGCGCTGCATCCTTTCATGGCGGTAACTGCGATGTAGTTCAGATCACCGTCGCAAAGGCTGACTAGATGCCAACCGCCGCACGCCTCGTTTCAGCCATTCTCCTCGCTGCCTTGGCGTTTCTTGTCACGACCATGTACATGAATGCGCTGCTGGCCGAAGACCCCGACGAGAATTTCGGGCGCCTCATGGAGGTCAACGTGGTGATTTCCGCCCTTGTCGGCTGGGTCCTGCTGGGCGGGCGCGTGGGCAACCAGTATTCCGTGGCGATCGGGCTTGGCCTGACATCCGTGGCGGCGGCCCTTTTCTGGTGCCTGTTCGCTCATTCCATCTGGGAAATGCTGGACATGTCGCTCGATCGCCGGTTCGACGGGCCGATGGAAGCGCTGATCGGGGCGATAGAGCTCGGGATCGAATATGCCGCCGAGCTGGCGCGACCGAGCATCATCGTGACGCTCGTCGTCGGCGGGATTGTTCTCGGGCCTGCGGCAGAGTTTGCATCGCGGCGTTGGCGCTGAGGCGATGACACATGTCTTCCTGTACGGAACGCTTCGTCATTCGGGGCTTCTGGAGATCGTTCTGGGCCATGTGCCCCATGATCGCCTGAAGCCGGCAAGGCTCGAGGGCTTTCATGTCGCACGCGCAAAGGGCCATGAGTTTCCGCTCATCGTGGAGCGCGCGGGCACCGCGTGCGAGGGCCTGCTCTTGCACGATGTCACGCCGCAGGAACGCGCGCGGCTCGATCACTATGAGCTGGGCTTCGGCTACAGGTTGCGGGCTGTCGATGTGCAGGGCGAGGAGGCGCTTGTCTATTTTCCCGATGAAGGCCTCTGGGAGCCTGCCGAGCCTTGGAGCCTTCAGGAATGGCGCACGGAGCACTGGCCCTATGTGCGTTTCGCCGCCGGGGAGATTATGTCTCTCATGGGGCAGGTCGATGCGGCAGAGGTCGCGCGGCGGTTTGCGACGATCAACCAGCGTGCTCATGCGCAGGCACTGGCCCGAGGCGCGCCGCAACCCACGGATCGACGGTCGGCCCTGCACCGCGAGGATGTCGCGCTGCGCAGGAAGACCCCCAGTCACTTCGGGTTCTTCCGCACCGATACGCTCAAGCTGAGCCATCCGCTCTTCGGGGGCACCGACAGCGCCGATATCGAGCGGGAGGTCTTCCTGACAGGGGATGCGGCGCTTGTCCTGCCCTATGATCCGGAGCGGGACCGGGTGCTCTTGATCGAGCAGTTTCGCATGGGGCCCTATGGGCGCGGTGATCTTTACCCGTGGACATTGGAGCCGATTGCCGGGCGTATCGACCCCGGCGAGGAGCCTGCGGCTGCGGCGCGGCGTGAGTGCTTTGAGGAGGCACGGATCGAGCTCGATGAGCTCCTGCCGGTGGCGAATTACTACCCTTCGCCCGGCGAGGTCAGTTCCTTCTTTCATACCTTTGTCGCGCTTGCGGACCTGCCTGAAACCGGTCAGGGGCATGGCGGCCTCGAAAGCGAGAACGAGGACATTCGCACCCATGTTCTGAGCTTTTGCGACTCGGAGGCCCTGATGCGCAGCGGCGAGATAAATGTCGGCCCCCTGCTGCACCTGCTGCTCTGGCTCAAGGCTGAAAGGCAGGAGCTGCGCCGCCGCTGAGACGGGCAGGGGAGAGATGAAAATAGCACGGCCCGGGCAGGCCGATCTGCTTGTCGCGGCTGCTTGAAGCGCCTAGTTTGCACAGAAGTAAGCATTCAGGCGCGTTGAGGAGACAGATCGATGCACGTGGCGAAGGAACTGGCCGAGGCCGTCGGAAACACACCGCTCATCCGGCTCAGGAAGGCCAGCGAGGAGACGGGCTGCGAAATCCTCGGCAAGGCGGAGTTCATGAACCCGGGCCAGTCGGTCAAGGACCGCGCGGCGCTCTACATCATCAAGGATGCGATTGCCCGGGGCGCGCTCGAGCCCGGCGGCACGATCGTCGAAGGCACGGCGGGCAATACCGGCATCGGCCTTGCGCTTGTGGGTGCGTCGATGGGGTTCAAGACGGTGATCGTCATTCCCGAGACCCAGAGCGAAGAGAAGAAGGACATGCTGCGGCTTGCGGGAGCGGAGCTCGTCCAGGTGCCTGCCGCGCCCTACCGCAACCCCAACAATTTCGTGCGCTATTCCGAGCGTCTGGCGAAAGATCTGGCCGAGAGCGAGCCCAACGGCGCGATCTGGGCCAACCAGTTTGACAACGTGGCCAACCGCGAGGCGCATGTCGCCACGACAGGCCCCGAGATCTGGGAGCAGACCGGGGGCAAGGTCGACGGGTTCATCTGCGCCGTGGGCTCGGGCGGCACGCTGGCGGGCACGGCGATGGTGCTTCAGCCCAGGGGCGTGAAGATCGGGCTGGCCGATCCGATGGGCGCGGGGCTCTACAGCTATTATACGACCGGCGAGATCAAGACGGAAGGCAGCTCGATCGCCGAAGGGATCGGGCAGGTCCGGATCACCGAGAATCTCAAGGATTTCACGCCGGACATGACCTACCAGATACCCGACGCCGAAGCGCTGCCTTATGTCTTCGACCTGCTCGAAGATGAGGGGCTCTGCCTTGGGGCCTCCTCCGGGGTCAACCTCGCCGGGGCGGTGCGCATGGCCCGCGAGATGGGGCCGGGGCATACCATCGTGACGGTGCTTTGCGACTATGGCACGCGCTACCAGTCGAAGCTCTTCAACCCCGCCTTCCTGCGTGAAAAGGAGCTGCCGGTGCCCGAATTCCTCGAACGGGCCCCGCGGGATCTTCCCAGCGTCTTCGAGGAGGTCGAATGACGCGGCTCTCGTCAGCTTTGCGCGCGCTGGCTGCGGGCGTTCTGCCGCTGCTGGTTTGCCTTGCGCTCGGGATTGGCGCTGTGCAGGCGCAGACCAATGGCGCGAATGGCGGGCCGGACTACGAGGCATGGACAAAGCTCGCCGAGCGGATCGAAGACGCCGTTGAGGCGGGGCTTGCGTCCGACGCCATTCTGGAGAACCTGCGCGATGATCTGAGCGACTGGCGCAACAGGTTTGCCCAGGCGCGCGAGTTGAACGCCCGCACCATCGCCGCGACGCAGGCACAGATCGATGCGTTCGGTCCGGAGCCGGGGGAGGGCGAGCAGCAGGAACCCGACACCATCGCCGCGCAGCGCGAAGAGCTCAAGGCGCGGCTTGCAGAGCTTGAAGCCCCGTCAAGACGCGCGGAAGTGGCCCAGAGCCGGGCCGACGTTCTGATCCGGGAGATCGACCAGATCCTCTCGAGGCGGCAGACCGACAAGCTGCTTGAGCGCGGCCCGTCACCGCTCAACCCCGGTGACTGGACACGTGGGTTCAGGGCGCTGAAGTCGTCCCTTCAGGGCGTGCGCAACGAGTTTGTCAACGGCTGGAACCGACCCAACCAGCGCGCAGCCTTCATGGAGAACCTGCCGGCCTTCGCCGCGCTCGTCTCGCTCGCGCTCGTCTCCTTTGCCCTCGGCTGGCGCTGGATCAGGGCGCTTTCGGGGCGTTTCGTGCGCAATCGCGAGACCGCGCGCGGATGGCTCCTGGCTTTCGCGCTGTCGCTCTTGCAGCTCCTTGTGGCCCTGGCCGGGCTGTTTGCGATCGGGATGGCTCTGCATCTCACCGAGATGGTCGGGCTCAGGCTCGACCCGCTGATCGACGCGATCTTCGAAGGCGGGTTCTACTTCGTGATCATTGCTTGGTTGAGCGGGTTCGTATTCGCGCGGGATGATCGCAGCTTCCGCAGCTTCGCGCTCGATGCGGCGCAGAATGCCAAGGGACGCCATGCCGTTGTCGTATTGGGGGGCATGATCGCTCTGAAATACGTGCTCGACGAATTCGCCCGCTACGATGAATGGTCGGCGGCGGCGACGAACACGGTCTATCTGCCCGTTGTCGCCATCGCCGGGCTCTGCCTGTGGCGGCTGGGGCGGCTCCTGCGCCAGCATTCAGCCGTTTCGGCGGCCAATCTCGAAGAGGGTGAGCTGCCGCGCTACGTGGACAGGATGTATGGGCTGATGGGGCGGGCGCTTCTGGTCGTCGGCATCGTCGGGCCGGTTCTGCTGCTGGCCGGGTACTTCAATGCAAGCATGGAGCTGACATTCCAGACGGTCCAGTCGCTCCTGCTGATAGCGCTCATTGTTCTCGGGCAACGGGTTCTGGCCGAGCTCTGGGCCCTGTTCCGGCGTGATGCGGAAGGCGCGCGCGAGGGGCTGATCCCGACATTGGCTGGCTTTATGCTGGTCCTGATCGCGGTTCCCGAATTCCTGCGCATCTGGGGCATGAGCGATGCCCGGATCTCCGGCTTCTGGCTACAGGCGCGCGAGGGGTTCATCATCGGCGAGACGCGCATCACCGCCGGCGATTTCCTGACCTTCGCCATCGTCTTCGTCATCGGCTACACGCTCACGCGGCTGTTGCAGGGGGCCCTCAAGAGCACCGTGCTGCCGAAGACCCGGATGGACCAGGGCGGGCAGAACGCCCTTGTCGCGGGGATCGGATATGTCGGCATCTTCCTGGCCGCGCTTGTCGCCATAACCAGCGCGGGGATCGACCTGTCGAGCCTTGCCATCGTCGCCGGGGCGCTTTCGGTCGGGATCGGTTTCGGCCTTCAGAACATCGTGTCGAACTTCGTCTCCGGGATCATCCTGCTGATCGAGCGGCCGATCTCGGAGGGCGACTGGATCGAAGTCGGCGGCACGCACGGGGTGGTGCGGGATATCTCGGTGCGCTCGACGCGCATCGAGACCTTCGACCGCTCCGACGTGATCCTGCCGAACGCCGACCTGATCAGCGGGCGGGTCACCAATTACACGCACAGCAACACGGTGGGCCGGGTGACGGTTCCGGTTGGTGTCGCCTATGGCAGCGACACCCGCAGGATCGAGAAGATCCTGATGGAGATCGCCACCGAACACCCGATGGTTCTTGCCAGGCCGGAGCCCTACATCGTGTTCCAGGGGTTCGGGTCGGACAGTCTCGATTTCGAGATCAGGGCGATCCTGCGCGATGTGAACTTCGTCCTGACGGTGCATTCGGACATGAATCACGAGATCGCCCGGCGCTTCGCGGAAGAAGGGATCGAGATTCCCTTCGCGCAGCGCGATGTCTGGATCCGCAATCCCGAAACGCTCACAGGCGGCCAGCAAGCAGCCCCGAAGGTGGACGACGAAAACGACAGGCCGGCCGAAGCCGGCGCCAACACGACCGATGGCCGCAGCCATATCACGGGCGATGACATGGAATCCGAAGATGGCAGCGGCGGCGAGGGCGGCAGTCCAGATGGTGGAGACGGACGATGACACAGCAGCTCTTTCGAGAGGACGCCTATGCGCGCGAGGCGAAGGCCGAGGTGATTGCTCATACGCCTGAAGGGGGGCTGGTGCTTGACCGCACGATCTTCTACCCGAAGGGAGGCGGCCAGCCCGGTGACAGCGGGAGCATCGTCTGGGACGGCAAGGAAATGGATATCGCGACGGCCGTGAAAGGCGAGGGCGATGCCATCGTGCTCGTGCCCGCCACGCCGATGGCGCTGCCGGATGTGGGCGTGAAGCTCGTACAGTATCTCGACTGGGAGCGCCGCTACAGGCACATGCGGATGCACACGGCGCTTCACCTTCTCTCGGTGGTCCTGCCATTGCCCGTCACCGGCGGGCAGATCGGCGCGGAGAAAAGCCGGCTGGACTTTCTCATGCCCGAGCCGCCCGAGGACAGGGAGGCCGTGGAAGAGGCGCTCAGCGCGCTTGTCGATCGCGATCTGCCGGTGACCGAAGGCTGGATCAGCGAGGAAGAGCTGGACGCAAATCCGGCGCTCGTTAAGACCATGAGCGTCGCCCCGCCCAGAGGGCGCGGAAAGATCCGGCTGGTGAAGATCGGCTCGGGGGACGAACAGGTCGATTTGCAGCCCTGCGGCGGGACACATGTTGCGCGGACATCGGAGATCGGCGCGCTCAGGCTCGGCAAGATCGAAAACAAGGGCAAGCAGAACCGGCGCGTCAATATCCACTTCGGCTGAATTCCGGCGCTTTTGCTCTTGCAGTTCGGGGGCGTTTTTCGATAGACCCTGCGGCGGAGCGGTGGCCGAGTGGTCGAAGGCGCACGCCTGGAAAGTGTGTAGGCGGGGAACCGTCTCGAGGGTTCGAATCCCTTCCGCTCCGCCATTTTCAGCATCTTGAGGCCGATGGGTCTTTCCTGGAACGGCGGTTTTGTCTCTTGGAGGTGTTGCCGGATCGGAGCGCATTGCGGAAAGAAGGCGTTCGAGCTCTACCCGCCGCTAGATGCGCATGTCTCGCCGCCGCCGACGTCGTTTCAGGCCAGCTTTCATTAAGGTCTTCGGACGCAAGCTCCCGCGCTTTGCGGGGTGATCGCCCGGTTCTTTGACTTGGTGGCACTTTCAAATATCCTGCCCAAGTGGCCAAGAACGACCGAACAGAAGAGAAGCTCGCAGAGTATCGCGCGAAACGCGATGTCTCTCGCAGTGGCGAGCCGGAGGCTGGCGCGGGGCAGGACGGCGATACCCCTTGCTTCGTGATCCAGAAGCACGACGCCGGCAATCTGCATTACGATTTTCGGCTGGAAGTTGACGGTGTCCTCAAGAGCTGGGCAGTGCCCAAGGGCCCCTCGACCGACCCGCGCGACAAGCGCCTCGCCATCGCAACAGAAGATCACCCGCTGGACTACGCCGGCTTTGAGGGCGTGATTCCCGAGGGCGAGTATGGGGCCGGGACCGTGTTGATCTGGGACCACGGTGCCTACGAGAACATCACCTGGAAAGAGGACGGGCTTCGCCCGATGGCCGAAGCCTTTGAGACGGGCCATGCGCTCGTCTGGCTTCACGGAGAAAAGCTCTGTGGCGGATACGCCTTGCAGCGGATCGACGACGACGAGGGCCAGTGGCTGCTGGTCAAGATGGATGACGACGCGGCCGATGCAAGGCGCAACCCCGTCTCGACGGAGCCCCTCTCCGTAACGTCGGGCCGTGATCTGGACGACATCGCCGAAGAGGAGCAGGACTCGTGAATGCCGAGCCCGACATAGCGTCCATGACGCGTGGCTTGCCGGAAAGCGCGGTGCCCGAATGGTGCGCGCCGATGCTCGCGGTGCTGACCGACGCGCGCTTCTCGGACCCGGACTGGCTCTTCGAGCGCAAGCTCGATGGCGAGCGTGTGCTGGTGTTCCGCGATGGTGACCGGCTCAGGCTCATGACGCGCAACCGCAATGACGTGACTGATACCTGGCCGGAGCTGGCCGAGGCGCTGGCCGGTCAGCCTGCGCGGAGCTTCGTGGCCGATGGCGAAGTCGTCGCCTTCGACGGGGATGTGAGCAGTTTCGCGCGCTTGCAGGGGCGGATGCAGGTCTCCGACCCCGAGCGCGCCCGTGCCAGCGGGATCGCCGTCTATCTTTATCTGTTCGACCTGTTGCACCTCGACGGGCATGACCTGACGGGGGAGCCGCTGCGCCGCCGCAAATCCCTGTTGAAACGCGCTTTCTGCTTCGAGGACCCGCTGCGCTACACCCAGCACCGGAACGGGGCGGGAGAGAGCTATTATGAGCAGGCCTGTGAAAAGGGCTGGGAAGGGGTGATCGCCAAGGAGGCCGAGGCGGCCTATATACATGGCCGCTCGCGCAAATGGCTGAAGTTCAAATGCGCGAACGGGCAGGAGCTCGTGATTGGCGGATTCACCCGGCCCGAAGGAGAGCGCAAGGGGTTCGGCGCGCTGCTGGTGGGCTATTATGAAGACGGCGCGCTGCGCTATGCTGGCAAGGTCGGGACGGGGTTCGACGAGGAGTTCCTGAGCGCGTTTCGCGAGAGGCTCGACTCGCGCCGTCGCGAGAGCTCGCCCTTCGCCGGGCAGGTGGACGAGGAGGCGCTCTGGGTAAAGCCCGACCTTGTGGCCGAGATCGGGTTCACCGAATGGACCTCTGCGGGCAAGCTGCGCCATCCGCGCTTCATCGGCCTGCGCCGGGACAAGCCTGCCGAAGACGTCACACGCGAAGTGGCCGGCGCATGAGCACCGAGACCGTCTCCGCCAGCGGCCGCGATGTCGAGATATCCAGTGCCGACAAGGTGCTGTTTCCCGGTGACGGCATCACCAAGCTCGACCTTGCCCGCTATTACGCCCGCATAGCCGACGCAGCGTTGCGCTACTGGTGCGGCCGCCCGCTGACGCTCAGGCGATTTCCGGACGGGATCGACGCGGGGGGCTTTTTCCAGAAGAACGTGCCTGACCACTTCCCGGACTGGATCGAGCGCGCGGAGCTGCCCAAGGAAAGCGGCACCGTGACACATGCGCTTGCCTCGGAGCCTGCCACCGCAGTCTACCTGGCCAATCAGGGCTGCATCGAGCTTCACCTCGGGCTTGCCCGCGCGGACCGCCCCGAATATCCCGACCGGATGATCTTCGATCTGGACCCCTCCGATAACGATTTTGGCAAGGTTCAGGAGGTGGCGTGCGCCCTGCGTTCGGCGCTGGAGGCGCGTGATCTGCAAAGCTACGTGACCACGACCGGCTCGCGCGGGCTGCATATCGTCTTGCCGCTGGACGCTTCAGTCGAGGTCGACGCTTTGCGCCCCTTTGCGCGCGGGATCGCGGCCGAGGTCGCCGAGGCGCATCCCGGCCTTGCCACGGTGGAGCAGCGCAAGGCGAAGCGCGGCGACCGGGTTCTGATCGATACGTTTCGCACGGCCTTTGGCCAGACGGCGATCGCTCCCTACGGGGTGCGCGCGCGGCCCGGTGCTCCGGTTGCGACGCCGATACGCTGGGAGGAAGCCTTCTCCTCGGACCTGACGCCGGATCGCTACACGATCAGCTCGATATTCAGGCGTCTCGGACAGCTTGAAGACCCGTGGTCTGAATCGCCCCGGTTTCAC
>QVMW01000031.1 GCA_003417655.1 Rhodobacteraceae bacterium 63075 | reverse complement strand
ACTGAGCCGGGGCGCGCAAGACATGGCTGTCATCAACAGGATCGCCGGCTACGCCGAGGAGATGGCCGGCTGGCGGCGGCATATTCACATGCATCCCGAGCTGGCGCTCGACTGTCACGAGACGGCGGCCTTCGTGGCGGCGCGCCTGCGTGAGTTCGGCGTCGACGAGATCCACGAGGGGATCGCGCAAAGCGGGATCGTCGCCATCATCGAGGGCAAGGGCGCGGGGCCCTGCACGGGCCTGCGCGCGGATATGGACGCGCTGCCGATGCAGGAGGCCACGGGCGCGGACTGGGCCTCGAAAGTGCCGGGAAAGATGCATGCCTGCGGGCATGACGGGCATACGGCGATGCTGCTCGGGGCGGCGAAGTATCTCGCCGAGACGCGCAATTTCTCCGGGCGGGTCGCGCTCATCTTCCAGCCCGCCGAGGAGGCGATCGGCGGCGCGCGCATCATGGTCGAAGAGGGAATCATGGACCGCTTCGGCATCGAGGAGGTCTATGCGCTTCATACCGAGCCTTTCGCTGCTGCCGGGGAATTTCGCACAACGCCGGGGCCGATCATGGCCGCGGTTGATGAATGGACCATTAACGTGCAGGGCGTCGGGGGGCACGCGGCCTATCCGCACAGTTGCCGCGACCCGATGATCACGGCGATGAATATCGGCCAGGCCTTGCAGACGATATCCGCCCGCAGCGCCGATCCGATCGACCCGATCGTGGTTTCGCTGACCAAGTTCCATGGCGGCACAGCCTCCAATATCATCCCTGACGAGGTGGTCCTCGAAGGGACTGTGCGAACCTTCTCGCAAACCAACCGCGACCTTGCCGAGCGCCGGATCAAGCAGATTGCCGAGGGGCAGGCGGCGGCGGACGGGATCACCGCCGAGGTCATCTACGAGCGTTTCTATCCCGCGACGATAAACCATGGCGAGCAGGTGGAAAAATCGGCCGCCGTGGCGCGCGAGATCGTCGGCGAAGCGCATGTCGTCACCGACCTTGCCCCCGAGATGGGCGCGGAGGATTTCTCCTACATGCTGAACGCGCGGCCCGGGGCCTTCTATTTCATCGGGCAGGGGATCGGGCCCTCTGTGCACCACCCCGAATTCGACTTCAACGACGAGATCGCGCCGATGGGCGCTTCATTCTTCGCGCGCCTGATCGAGACGCTGCACAACTGAGGAGACGACCATGGCGGTTATCAATCGTATCGCGGGATTTGCCGACGAAATGAAGACGTGGCGGCGCCACATTCACATGAACCCGGAGCTGGGCCGCGACTGTCATGAAACGGCGGCTTTCGTCGTGGACCGTCTCAAGGAGTTCGGCATCGAGGAGATCAGCACCGGCTGGGCCGAGAGCGGTGTCGTCGCCGTGATCGAGGGCCGCGGCAAGGGGCCGGTGATCGGGCTCAGGGCCGACATGGACGCGCTGCCCATGGACGAGATCACCGGGCTGGAACATGCCTCGCAAGTGCCAGGCAAGATGCATGCCTGCGGGCATGACGGGCACACGGCGATGCTGCTCGGCGCGGCGAAATATCTCTCCGAGACGCGCAACTTCGCGGGCCGGGCCGTGCTGATCTTCCAGCCTGACGAGGAAGGCGGCGGCGGCGGCGAGGCCATGGTCGAGGAAGGGATGATGGAGCTCTACGGGATCGACGAGGTCTACGCGATCCACAACGGGCCGGGCCTCGAGACCGGGCAGATCGCGCTGGCGCCGGGGCCGCTCATGGCGGCGGTGGACAGTTTCTACATCGACATCCAGGGCAAGGGCGGGCACGGGGCCATGCCGCATGAGAGCACCGACCCCGTGGTGGCTGCCGTGGGCATCGTCCAGGCGCTCCAGACCATCGTGAGCCGCAACAACAACGCGCAGGAGCGGCTTGTTGTCTCGGTCACGCAGATCAACACCGGCTCGGCGACCAATATCATCCCCGACACCGCGCGGATCTGCGGCACGGTGCGCAGCTTCGACAGCCATGTGCGCGACATGGTGGAACAGCGCATGGGCGAGATCGTGGCCGGGCAGGCGGCGAGCTTCGGTGTCGAGGCGGTGCTGGACTATGACCGGGGCTATCCCGCGACGGTGAACGACGACGAGAAGACCGTTTTCGCCGCCGGGGTGGCGCGCGATGTTGTCGGGGCGGAGAAGGTCGACGACGCGGCCACGCCGCTGATGGCGGCGGAGGATTTCTCCTACATGCTCGAGCAGCGACCGGGCGTCTATGCCTTCGTGGGCAACGGGGAGGGGCCGATGGTCCACCACCCGGCCTATGACTTCAACGACGAGATCGCGCCGGTGGGGGCCTCGTTCCTCGCGCGGCTCGTCGAAAAGGCGGCGCCTTTGAAGTGAAGCCTTTTTCGGGGCTGGCGGCCCCACCCGCCCACCCGCCACCAGCCCCGAAAAAGGGGAACGGAAGCTAACGGAGAGACGACGATGGCACTGGAAGACAGCAAGACATACGTGGACGAGGCCTTCACGCGGCAGAGCGATCACGGGGTGAGCTTCGAGAACACCTTCGGCGGGGCGCTCTCCTTCCTGCGGCGGCGCTACACCAAGGAGCTGGACGGCGTGGACATCGCCGTGACCGGCGTGCCTTTCGACCAGGCGGTCACGAACCGGCCCGGCACGCGGCTGGGGCCGCGGGCGATCCGCGAGGCAAGCGCGTTGCAGAGCCCCGATGCGCCCTATGGCTGGGGGTTCAGCCCGCTCGATGAGGTGAGTGTCGTCGACTATGGCGACCTGGCCTTCGATTATGCCAATGTGCCCGCCTTTCCGGCGGCGCTCACGGCGCATATCCGGGGCATCCTCGAAAGCGGTGCGGCGAGCGTGGCGCTGGGCGGCGATCACTACATTTCCTTCCCGATTCTCAAGGCTTACGCCGAGAAGTTCGGGCCGATCTCGCTGATCCAGTTCGATGCGCATACGGACACATGGGCCGATGACGACATGGACCGCGTCGACCATGGCACGATGTTCTACAAGGCCGTGAAGAGCGGGATCGTCGCCCCCGAAACTTCCGTGCAGATCGGCATCAGGACGCATAACGCGGACACGCTGGGTGTCAACATCATCGACGCGCGGGAGGTGCATGAGACGGGGCCTGTGGCGGTCGCCCAAAAGGCGCGCGAGATCGTCGGGGGAAACCCGGCCTATCTGACGTTCGACATTGACGGGCTCGACCCGGCCTTCGCGCCCGGCACGGGCACGCCTGTCTGGGGGGGCTTGAGCTCGGGGCAGGCAGCGATCATCCTGCGCGAGCTGGCGGGTATCGACATCAAGGGGGGCGATGTGGTCGAGGTCTCTCCGCCCTTCGACAGCACCGGCGCGACGGCGGTGGCCGGGGCGCATGCGGCGATGGAGATCATTTGCCTTCTGGCCTGGCGCATGGCAGGGCGGGGGTGACATGGGTATGATGGCCAAGACGACAAGATGAGGTGGCGGATGATCTGGTGGGTATTGCTTGCGGTGGTGGTCGCGCTCGGGGCCTATGTGCGGCTGGCACCGAGCGATCCGGCGCGCTGGCATGTGACGCCGCAGGCGGCGGCGCCGAAGGATTTCGAGGGCGGCGCATTGCGCCGCGTGAGCGGCGGCGTGGAAACGCTTCAGAAGATTGACGACATCGCGCGTTCCGAGCCGCGCACCAAGGTGCTTGCGGGCAGCGCCTCTGAGCGCATGATCACCTATGTATCCCGCTCGAAGCTCTGGGGCTTTCCCGATTACATCACCATCTGGCAGGATGGCGGCGAGGTCTTTCTCTATTCGCGGCTACGATTTGGCCGCTCCGACATGGGCGTCAACAGGGCGCGGCTGGAGCGCTGGATCGGCCAGCTCTGAGCTCAGGCAACCATCCGAGAGCTTGCGCCACATCGGGTTGTTGAGCGACATCTGGCACTGGGCCATGAACATCTTGCCGTCGACCTGCATGCAGATATTCTCGCCAAGCTCGACGCGCGCGCCGGTCTTGTCGGTGCAATAGCAATCGACCGTCTTGCCGCCCTTCTGAACGTCGGCTGCGGCGGGGGCCGCCAGGAGGGCGAGTATGAAGGCAAAGCGGAACATGTGCCAATTCTAGCATGGAATCGCGTCTTGCAGAAACTTTTGCTTCCCGAGAAACCTGTCAGGGCGGTATTTCGCCTTGATTAACAGGGCGTATCGCGGCGTTAACCATTTTCGGAGCGGCGGAAACGAGGGGGTGCCAACCCGTACACCCCCTAGTACACCCCCCTAGTGCAGCGCACGGTGCCCTAAAAAGTTAACGACAAATGAATTAACGCAGCGCGCGCAGCCCGGCGCTCGGCACGCGCGTCAGCCCGCCGCGACGGACCGCGCCAGCGCGCAGAAGCGCTCCAGGTCGACCGTCTCGGCGCGGTCGGTCGGCTGGATGCCGGAGGCGATGAGCCGGTCCTCGATGTCCGGCGCGAGCCCCTTGAGCGCGGCGCGGAGCATCTTGCGGCGCTGGTTGAAGGCGCGGGCGACGACGCGTTCGAGCGTTTTCGCATCCGCCTCGAAGCGCGGGGCGGGCAGGGCCGTCAGGTGAACGACCGCGCTCTTGACCTTCGGAGGCGGCGTGAAAGCCTCGGCCGGAAGCGACATGACGATCTCGGCCTCGGCGCGCCACTGGGCGAGAATCGCGAGCCGCCCGAAAGCCTTGGAGCCGGGCTTTGCCACGATCCGCTCGGCCACTTCGCGCTGGAACATGAGCGTGAGGCTTTCCCAGAAGGGCGGCCAGTCCGGCGGGGTGAGCCAGCGCACGAGCAGCTCCGTGCCGATATTGTAGGGCAGGTTGGCGGCGATGCGGATCGGCTTTTGCAGATGTGCCAGCGGATCGGTTTCCAGCGCGTCCCCTTCGATCACGGTCAGGCGGCCAGGGTAGGCCGCGGCGATCTGCTCAAGGGCGGGGATGCAGCGGCTGTCCTTCTCGATCGCAAGAACGCGGCGCGCGCCCTCGGCGAGCAGCCCGCGCGTGAGCCCGCCGGGGCCGGGGCCGATCTCGAGCACGTCGCAGCCCCCAAGGTCGCCGAGATTGCGCGCGATCTTGGCGGTGAGGTTGAGATCGAGCAGGAAGTTCTGGCCGAGGGATTTGCGCGCGGTGAGGCCATGCGAATTGATGACCTCGCGCAGGGGCGGCAGGCTGTCGATCGCGCTCATGATGCGCGCGCCGACATCGCGCGCGCAAGGCGCAGGGCCTCGATGGACGAGCTCGGGTTCGCCGCGCCGGTGCCCGCGATGTCGAAGGCGGTGCCGTGATCGGGGGAGGTCCGCACGAAGGGCAGGCCCAGCGTGACATTGACCCCGCGGTCGAAATCGAGCGTCTTGATCGGGATCAGGGCCTGGTCGTGATACATGGCGATGGCGGCGTCATAGCCCTCCCGCGCGGCGGCGTGGAACATCGTATCGGCCGGAAGGGGGCCGCGCAGGTCGAAGCCCTCGGCGCGCATCTCGCCGAGAAGCGGCGCGATCCAGTCCAGTTCTTCGCGGCCCATTGCGCCGCCTTCGCCTGCATGCGGGTTGAGACCGGCGATGGCGAGGCGGGGGCGGGCGAGGCCGAAATGCTCTTTCAGCCCGGCATGGGTGATCTCGATACAGCGGCGCAGGCCCTCGGGCGTGAGCGCGCGGGGCACCTCGGAGAGAGCGATATGGATGGTCGCGGGGACGACGCGCAAATCGGGGCTGGCCAGCATCATCACCACGTCACGCACGCCTGCGAGATGGGCGAGGAACTCGGTATGCCCCGGGAAGGCGAAGCCCGCGCCGTCCTTCAGCGCCTTCTTATGGATCGGCAGGGTGCAGAGCGCGGCGGCCTCGCCCGTTTGGGTGAGCTGCACGGCGCGTTCGATCACCTCGATGACAGGCTGAGCATGGGCCGGGTCGGGCTGGCCCGCGCGGCGCGGCGCGGTGAAGTCATGGGCCAGCACAGGCAGGGCGCGCGGCATCACCGCCGCAGCCTCGGCGGGCGCGGCGATCCGCTCGAAAGCAGTGCCTTCGGGCAGATGCGCGGGGTCTGCGAGCAGGAAGAAACACAGCTCGCCTTTGAGCGCCTCCCAGAGCATCGGCGCGAGGTCGGGGCCGATCCCCGCAGGTTCGCCGCATGTGAGCGCGATGGCCTCAGTATTCAATGATCCGGGCCTCGGAGCGAAGCTGCTCGAGATAGCCCTCGGCATAGCTCGACAGGCGGCGGTTCCGCAGGGCGAGTCCGATCTGGTCGCGGTCGGCATCCTCGGCAAGGGCCGGGGTCCGGCCGCAGAGCATGAGGAAGACCAGCGTCTCGCCGCCGGCGCGGGTGAGCCCTGTCGAGACCTCGTGCTTGTCGAGCTTGGCCAGCTCCATGGCGATGTCGGTCGGGATCTCTCCGGGGGCCTTGGAGCCACGTTCGAGAACCTCCTCGGGCTGGCCCTTGGCGAAGCCATAGAGATCGTCGCAGGTGTCGATGCGCGCCTCGATGGCGCGGGCCTCGGCCAGCGCCTCCGGGGTGCGTCCGCCGGAGATGTAATAGGCGGCATATTCGATGGCGGAATATTCGGGCGTGGAGACCTCGCCTTCCTCGATGGCGCGCATCTGGAAGAGCGCGATGGCCCCCTCGATCGGGATCGGCTCGGTCACCTGACCGGGCGCGAGGGCGAGGATGCGCGGGTGCAGCTGCGGCGGCAGCTTGGACAGGGGGGCCCAGTTCATGCGCCCGCCGCGGCCGGCGCTGGGCGTGGCCGAATACTGCCGGGCAGCTCGGGCGAAGGCGCTGATCGTCGTCATCTGCGAGATTTCCTCGGCGCGGGCCTGGGCCTGGGCTTCCTGGCCCGGCGGTGCGGGGATGATGATCTCCGAAAGCAGAACGCGCACGTTGCCCGCGCCCGTGGAGGCCAGGGCGCGATCGATATCGGCTTCACCTACCTCGACACGCGGGCCGAAGCGCGCGCGCACCAGGCCCCGCCAGGAGACGCCGGAGATGATGAACTCGCGGAAGGTCTGGGCGTCGACTCCGCCCTGTTCGAGCTGGCCGAGGAACTGCTCGGTGTCCATGTCGGCGCGCCCTGCGAACTCTTCCATGCCGGCCTCGATCTCCTCGACCGAGGGGAGCAGGCCGTTTGCCTGCGCGGCATCCAGCTTGAGGCGCTCCTCGATGAGCTGCTCGCGTGCCTCCGTGGCCGGATCGCCCGGCGCGTTGAACAGGCGCAGCATGCGCTCGCGCTGGTCGAGCTCGTAATTGGTGATGACCTTGTCATTGACCTTGATGGCCGGTGCGAAGAGATCCTGCGCCTGTCCCGGCGCGGCCCCGAGCAGCAGCACGGCAGTCAGGGCGATCATCAACGGTCGGATCAGGGAAAGAGGCGTCATCGGTTCAGTCCTTGCATTTGCGTGCGTAGCTCTTGTCGCGCGAGGTTGCGCTGAAACCGAGCAAGCCCACGGTGAAGCTTATATCGGTCGACGGCGACAGGATAGTGGAAGAGGTGAAGCGGCGCGAGAGAGAAAGGTCAACCTTCACACATTCGTTGCGATATTGCAGACCGAGCGCGGCTTCGGCGGCCTCGTCGGCGGAGACATCGTATCTCATGCTGGCGCTGCCGGTCCAGTGCCGCGAGAAGCGATAGAGCCCGTCGAGCGAGAGTTCGGCCAGCGTTGCGGCGCGGTCTTCGTCCGGGTCCGCGCCGAGCCAGACATAGCTCGTGCCGATGCCGAAGCGTTTCTGCTGGTAGCTGGCGCGGGCCTCGGCCTTGGACAGGCCGAGATCGTCTCCCAGCAGCGCGCGGCCCGAAAAGGACAACCCGCCTTCGCTGAGGATCTGGCCGGCGACGAGCAGGTCGGAGTTCTTGCCCGAAAGCCCCGAGGTCTGCGAGAAATCGGGTTGCGGCGTGTCGCGCAGGACCTGCCCGACGGTCAGGTTGCTCTCGAAGCCACCGGGGCCGCGTCGCGTCCAGCTCACACCGTAGGCGAGCGAGCCGCCGCGCTCGCGCCGGTCGGCGGCGGGGAAATGCGACAGCGAGAGCAGGTTGCCCTCGTCGAACTCGACACGCGTGCTCTCGTCATTGGCGACATCCGGATCGGAGCCGCCGACCCAGCCGAGCTGCACCACCGGCTCGACGACATGGTAGGCCCCGCTGGCGGCGCTCCTGGCATGGGGCCAGCGCAGGGTCATCGCGGCCATCGGCGTGATCTCGGCGGCGGTGCCCGCGCGCGTGATGTCCTGCCGGGTATAGAACTGGTCGGCTGCCGCGCCGAGCCTGAGCTGCGCGCGCAGGCCGGCGCCGAGCGTCCAGCTGCGCCGCCAGTCGACAGAGGCCTCCAGCCGGGTGACATCGCGCCCGTCACTATCCAGGTCGGATGTTCTGTAATGGCTGTGCAGCCCGGCGCGCAGGCGCAGCTCACCGCCGAGCCATTCCGGGAAATGGCGGCGCTCATGCTCGAAATCGGCGATGAGCGAGGGGATCGTCGCGTCGGATTCGCCAACGCGCAGCGTGTTGTAATGCACCAAAGCGCCGCGGCTGTAGCTGTCGCGGCGGGTGCGGGAGAGGGAGATCTCGCTGTCGAGCCGGTCCTTGTCGGAATAGCCGTAATCGACAAGATAGGAATCGTCGCTCGTCAGCTCGAGATCGAAGGCCAGCTTGACATCGTTCCGGAGCGCGAAGGCACCTTGCCCGAAGAGATAGGCGCGGGTTTCGCCCGGCAGTGCGTCATCGCGCGAGACCGCGCCCTCGAAGCTCACGTCGCCCCGCCGGAAGGCCTGCCGGTAGCGCAGCTCCAGCGTGCGGCTCTTGGTGGCGAGATAGGGCGTCACCGTCAGATCGCGGTGATCGCCGAGGCGTATGAAATAGGGCATGCGAACCCCCGTGCCGAGGATCGAGCTGCCCGAAAAGGACGGGATCAGGAAGCCCGAGGCGCGCTTCAGCGTCGGGTCGGGCAGGCGCAGGTAGGGCAGGTAGAAGATCGGCACGTCCCTGACCCTGATCTGCGCGCCTTCGAAATAGAGCTGCTTGGCGGCCTCGTCATGGATCACCCGCCGGGCGCGGATCTGCCAGAGCGGCGGCTCATTCGAGTTGCAGACATGGCAGGAGGTCACGGCTGTCTTGTAGAGCTGCGAGTAGCGCCCGTTCACGCGGTTCATCTGGTAGGCGGCGAGCTGGACCTGCTGGTCGAGCACGAGCCGCGCGCCCCTCAGGATCGCGTTTTCGAAGGTCGGGTCCATTTCGGCGGCGGAGGCGAGCACGGTGATGCTCTGGCCTCTCGTGATGCGGATCGGGCCGGTGATGTCCAGGCTGTCAGCGGTCCGGTCATAGGCGATGCGCTCGGCGGTGATGCGCACATCACCATAGACGGCTTCGACGCGGCCCTCGGCGACTAGCTCGCTCTTGCCATTGAGAAAGACGCCGTCGGCGACGAGCAGCGCCGTGTCGCGACCTGTCTGGCTCTGTGCCTGCGCTGCGCGGGGCAGCGCGGCCAAGAAGCAGGCCGCGAGCAACAGGGGCAGAAGCTGGCGCAGAACCCGGCTCATCCGTCCTCCATGTGCAGCAAGAGCCCGAGCGCCAGCAGCACGGAGGCGGCCGGCGGTGCCCAGGCGGCGAGCAGGATGGGGATCTGGCCGTTCTCGCCCAGCACCTGCGCGAAATTGCGGATGTAGTAGAGCCCGAAGCCGAGCATCACGGAGGTCAGCACCGCGACGCCCGTGCCGCCGCTGCGCACCGGGCGCATGGTGAAGGCGGCCCCGACGAGCACCATGGCGACGAGGAACAGCGGCTGGGCGAGTTCCATCTGGAGCCAGACCGCGTGCCGCCGCGTGGAGAAGCCTGCCGTTTCGAGCTGCTTGATGAAGTCGGGCAGCGCCCAGACCGAGATCGCCCCGGGCGAGCCGAAGCTTTCCAGCAGCCGCTCGCGGGTCAGGCTCGACGGCAGGCGGTGTTGCGCGAGCCGGCGCACGCCTTCCTCGGGGTTCGCACCGCCGGCCAGCGGCCAGATGGCCGCGTTCGTGAGCTCCCATGCACCGGAGGTCAGGCGCGCTTCTTCAGCCTCGATGCGGCGCATCGGGCCGCCCTCGGCACCGTAGGAGATGAAGGTGACATCGTAGAGCACCGTTGCCTCGGGGCTGGCCCGGGCGGCGCGGATCACCGTCTGGCCCTCGTCGCTGCCCTGCCGCAGCCAGAGACCTTCCGAGGAGATCGACAGGACATCGTCGCCTTCCTGGGAGTAGTCCTGCGCGACCGCGTGGTAGAGCTTGGAGGTCGCGGCGACGATCGGGTTGAACATGGCCAGCACCAGCACGCCCAGCAGGAGGGCGACGAAGGCCGGCGCGAGGATCGCGCGCAGCGCCGACCGCCCCGCGGCGCGCACCACGACGAGCTCGGAGGACCGGGCCAGCCCGAGAAAGAGGGTGATCGCCGACAGGATCATCACCAGCGGCAGGATCTGGTAGAGTCCCTGCGGCACGTTGAGCAGCGTCAGGCGCAAGAGGCCCCAGAAGCCCACGTCGACCCCCTGGAAGCGGCGGGTGTGCTCGACAAGGTCGATCAGCGTCTGGAAGACGAAGAACAGCCCGAGCAGGCCGAGGAACAGGGACAGGAACTTGCGGATGAAATAGAGATGCAGCGTCATGGCGGCCCTCCCGCGCCCGCTTGCGCCCTGCGCCTCAGACGCGCACGCGACGGCAAATGGCCCGCCGCGCGGGCGAGCATGGCAAGGGCGATCAGCATGCCCGTGGCGAAGGGCAGGTAGAGCAGGGGCCAGAGCCGGCGATCTTCGAGCACCGGCTCGGTGACGACGCTTTCGAGGCCCTTGACGAGGATGATCAGCCCGATCGCGAAGACGATCTGCCGCCAGACCCCGAAGCGCGAATGCCTCCCGGAGGTAAGCGCCGCGAAGCCGAGCAGCGCGGCCATGAACGCAAAGAGCGGCTGGGCGAAACGGCTGTGCCATTCCTCGGCGAAGGCACCGCGCGTCTCGCCTGTGCGCATCTGGATGTAGAGCGGCGTGCGATACATCTCGGGCGAGGTGAAGTGCTTGAGCACCGGGGTGGCGCTTTCGTCGGGGCGGATGAAGCCGCTGATGTCATAGGTCAGGTCGGCGAAACGGGTGGTCACGAGGCGGCCTTCCTCGTTCTGCAACCGCTGTGTCAGCCCGTTGAGCATGACGAGCGAGGGGCCGCTGTCCTGGCGCACCAGATAGGCGGCCTCGGCCGTGTAGGTGACGCTTTCGCCGGGGCTTGTGCGGTCCGACAGGAAGACATCGTTCATCCGGCCCTCGGGGGTGATTTCGCGGATGTAGAAGGTCACGCCGTCGCTGGGGTGCAGGAAGGTGCCTTCCGTCAGGAGCCGGGCGGTGACGTTGCGGGAAATCTCGCTTTCGCGCAGCTTGAGCTGCTCCAGCGAGGCGGGGACCAGAAGATGCGTGAGCACCGCGAGCATGAGCGCGACAATGAGGCCGAAATAGACCACCGGCCGCGCGAGCCGCCAGGGAGAGAAGCCTGTCGCGCGCATGACCGTGAGCTCGCTTTCCGTGGTCAGCCTGTTGGTGACATAGACGGTCGCGGCGAAGGCGGCGACGGGCAGGACGAGGCGGATCACCGACGGGAGCGTCAGCGCCGTGAACTCGGCGAAGACGAGCGCGGTCTGGCCGTCGCCAATGAGCCTGTCGAAGAGCTTCACCGCCCTGTTGATCCAGTAGATCGCCACCAGAACGAGCGAGAAGAAGCCAAACAGAACCATGAGCTGCGACAGCATGTAGCGGTCGAATCTGGCCAATTATATCCCCCCGGACACTGCTCCTTTTGGCAGACACTACAGGAAATCGCTTTCGGGGGTAAACTGCTATCTGGGGCGATCCGGCATTTCCCGCCCATGCGCCCTGCCTGCGCGGGCCCGGTGCGAAGACCCGCCAATTGTGCGTTGCACGCGCGCGGGCTTTGCCCGATACATCGGGGCAAGGGCGCAGCCGTGCTGGCCGGAGGGCCAACCCGGCGCCGCCGCGACATGAACAGCAGGGAGACAGGCATGACACGCAAGGCAGATATCCGCTTTTCAGAGCTCGATCTGGACGCGCTCGGGCAGGCCGAGGGGCGCGTGGCCGTGGCCATCGGCACCGAGGGCGCGCTGGACAAGGCGGCGCGGCGGGTGAACCGGCTCACCAAGGGCGCGCTCAAGCGGCTCGCCGGGAGCAAGCGCTTCGAGAAGGCCAAGGAAGGCGAGGTCATCTCGCTGGCCTATCCTGCGGGGATGGCCGCCGAGGCGGTCGATGTGATGAAGCTGAGCCGCAGCGCGAAGGCGGATGTGGCGCGCAAGGCGGGCGTGGCGCTCGCCAAGGTGAAGGGCGAGGCGGCGCTGACGCTGGGGCTGGGCAACCTGCCGCGCGGGCATGAGCTTGTCATGGGGCTGGCGCTCAGGCTCTACGAGTTCGCCGCGCACAAGACCGAGGAGAAGGATGCCGACGGCAGCGTCCATGTGATGGCCGTCAAGGCAATGGAGCTGGAAGAGCGCTGCGCCGATCCGCTGGCCATCGCGCGCGGCGTGCATTTCACCCGCGATCTGGTGAACGAGCCGGCCAACCACCTGACAACGACAGAGTTTGCCGCGCGGCTCGAGGCGCTCTCCAAGCTCGGGCTGAAGGTGAAGGTGCTCGAAGAGGCCGAGCTGGAAAAGCTCGGCATGGGCACGCTGCTGGCCGTGGGCCGGGGCAGCGACAGCCCTTCCAAGGTGGTGGTCATGGAATGGATGGGCGGCGAGAAGGACGCGGCGCCGCTGGCGCTGGTCGGCAAGGGCGTCGTCTTCGACACCGGCGGCATCAGCCTCAAGCCGGCAGCGGGCATGGAGGACATGACCATGGACATGGGCGGCGCGGGCACCGTCGCCGGGGTCATGCAGTCCGTGGCCGAGCGGGGGGCGAAGGCCAATGTCATCGGGCTCGTGGGCCTTGTGGAGAACATGCCCTCGTCGAACGCCGCGCGGCCCGGCGATGTCGTGACCTCGATGAAGGGCGACACTGTCGAGATCATCAACACCGACGCGGAGGGCCGCCTCGTGTTGTGCGACGTGATGTGGTATGCGCAGGAGACCTACAAGCCTGCCGCCATGATCGACCTCGCCACGCTCACCGGCGCGATCATCATCGGGCTGGGCCATGAGAATGCCGGGGTCTTCTCGAACGATGATGCGCTGGCCGGGGCCTTTCTCAAGGCCGCCGAGGCCGAGGGCGAAGGCGCATGGCGCATGCCGCTCGGGCAGGCTTATGACGACAAGCTCAAGAGCCGGATCGCCGACATGAAGAACGTGGGCGGGCGCGATGCGGGCTCGATCACGGCGGCGCAGTTCCTGAAGCGTTTCGTCAAGGAGGGCTGCCCCTGGATCCATCTCGATATCGCGGGCGTGGCCAGCGTGAAATCCGACACGACCTATGCCGCCGCCGGCGCGACGGGCTGGGGCGTCATGGCGCTCAACCGGCTGATCGCGGACAGGTTCGAAAGCTGAAAGGCGCGCAGCCATGGGCAAGGCGATGTTCTACCACCTGACGCGCAGGCCGCTGGAAGCGGCCCTGCCGCAGATCCTGGAGGCCTCGCTCGCGCGTGGCTGGAACGTGGCCCTGCGCGGCACGGAGCGCGCGCGGCTCGCATGGCTCGACGAGAAGCTCTGGCAGGGCGGCGAGGAGAGCTTCCTGCCGCATGGGCTGTCGGGCGGGGCGCATGACGCGCGCCAGCCCGTGCTGCTGACCGAGGGGACCGGGATGCCCAACGGGGCGGCCTGCCTCGTCTCGGTGGATGGCGCGGAGGTGAGCGCCGAGGAGGCGGGCGCGCTGGAACGGGTCTGTATCCTGTTCAACGGGTTCGAGGAGGAGGCCGTGGCCCATGCGCGCGGGCAGTGGAAGGCGCTGACCGGCGCGGGCTGCGCGGCGGAATACTGGTCCGAAGAGAGCGGGCGCTGGGAGAAGAAGGCGGAGAGCGGGTGAGGTTTCGAATTTTGCTGCGCAAAATCCGACCGGCGCGCGGGGGCGTGGCCCCCGCGCGCGCTTGATTTAGCGAGGGGGACGCTGTCCCCCTCGAACTCCCCCTGGGATATTTCTGGCAAGAAAAAGGCAGGGGGGCAGGATGGGCGACGTGACAGGAGGGACGAATGACATTGGAAAGACGTGGTTGGGTGCCGGAAGAGAGTGAGGCGCTGGTGGCGCGGATCGCGGGGGAGGTGCAGGGCGCGACGGGCGCGGCGCTGGTGGGCCGTGTCGAGGCCTTGGCAGACGAGAATGCGCGCATCCATGAGCGGGAATGTTTCAACCTCAACCCGGCGACCAACGTGATGAACCCGCGCGCCGAGGCGCTTTTGTCCAGCGGGATGGGCTCGCGGCCCTCTCTGGGCTATCCGGGCGACAAATACGAGATGGGCTCAGGCAGTATTTCCAGTCATCAGGCGCTCCCGGTTTCAGTCGAATTTTCGTCAGAGCCAGGCATCTGAGCGCAGCAATAGCGGGCTA
>QVMW01000034.1:8100-9976 GCA_003417655.1 Rhodobacteraceae bacterium 63075 | reverse complement strand
CCGGCAAGGAACATCATCATGAAAAACGGGATGAGCGCGCCGATATTGCTGGCGCCCTCGGGATCACCGAGTTCGGCCAGGAGCGATTGCGACATTCCCACGACGGTCGAGAAGACGCCGGCGATGACCAGTGGGTAGAGCGCGTAGGAGGCGGTGCTGGAAAGCCAGCGCAGGAAGTAGTCCTTGGTGACCTCGAAGAGCGAGAGCGCGATCATGATGGGAGCGATGCCGATCATGAAGGCCAGCATGATCTTGGCAAAGATCAACACCAGCCCGCAGAGCGCGCCGATGACGCCGAGGAGAAACGCACCGATGGCGCCAATGAGCGCCCCGGCCATCCAGTGCATGTTGTCGCCAGCGGCATTGAGGTAGCTGCCGAACTCCCCGATGAGATCATCGAACGCGGCAGCAAAATAGGCGGATCCCGCGCCGCCGCCGCCCAGGCCGGCGACCATGCCCCCGGCGAGCTGGTCGAGCCCGTCGATGAGCGCGCTGGCCACCACGTTGAACTGCACCCAGTTGAGCGCGAAGAGGGTGATCAGCGTGAGCTTGATGGCGAACCAGAAGGCGGTGCGCCCGTCCATGGAGCGCACCTGCAGCGCCATGTTCACGAAGACGCCGATGACGGCCAGGGTCGAGCCGACCGCGATGATCCCGCCCACCTGACTGGCGACAGTGCCAAAGGTCGTCTCGGCTGCCCCGTCGAGGTAGCTGTCGGTGGTCTCGACCATCCAGGTGACGACGCCCATGAGACTGCTCCCCCGCCCGGCGGCTTCAGTCCGCTGCCTTGAGCGGGCGCTTGAGGAAGGCGGTGAGGATATGCTCGCCGTCAAAATCGGGGGTGACGGCGACAAGCTCCCAACCTTCGCGGCCAAGGGCATTCAGCGCCTCGGCATAGGCCTCTGGCTTGGCGCGGCCGGTATTGATCTGGCGTGTCAGATACTCAAACATCTGTGGTCTCCTTGGTCTGTGTCTCGGTGTCCGGCAGATAGAACTCGGTGATTCCACGAGCCCCGCTCCGCCGGCCGGCCTGGACGATCACGTCGATTGAGCCGGTGATGTAATAGATCATGTCCTGGTAGGTCATGGGCAGGTTGGTTTTGAGGGCCGCGATGGCCAGGCGCTGGATAGCCAGTTGCGGGGTCTCGGCGTGCAGCGTTGTGAGCGAGCCGCCATGGCCTGTGTTGATCGCCTCGAGGAATGTCATGGCCTCGGGCCCGCGAACCTCGCCCAGAACGATCCGGTCTGGTCGCATGCGCAGGGTTGCCGTGAGCAGCTGATCCGCACTGCGCTCAGGCGCCTCGCGGTCGGCCATGAGGGTTACGGTATTGGGCTGGCCGGGCCGCAGCTCGGCCGCATCCTCGATAGTGACGATGCGCTCGGCATCGGGCACGAAGGAGAGGATCTTGCGGGCGGTGACGGTCTTGCCGGTGGAGGTGCCGCCGGAGACGATCATGTTGAGCTTGTGGTGGACGCAGAAGGCGATGGCGGCCTCGATATCGCCGGTGGCAACGACGGCGCGCAGCTCGGCATTGCGCGCGCGGCGCGTGGCCTCTGCGCTGCGCTCGGAGCCAAAGAGGTAGGCGAGCTGGATCTGGTCCAGGGGCAGATCGGCGAAGAAGCGCAGCGAGATGGCAAAACCGCCCTCGACGGCGGGCGGTTGGATCACCTGTGCCCGGATCGGGCGGTCGCGATAGGTGATACTGACCGAGACGATGGGTTTGGCGCGGCTGAGGGTGGTGTTGGCGGCCGAGGCGATCTGGGTGCCCAGATCGTGGGCCTCATGGGGCGTGAGCCGCGTGTCACGCTTGCGCATGAAATGATCCCCCTGGACCTCGCCCCAGACCGTGCCATCGGGATTGATGCTCAGCTCGAT
>QVMW01000034.1:0-8039 GCA_003417655.1 Rhodobacteraceae bacterium 63075 | reverse complement strand
AGGTCGCGATCGACCATGACGGTGACGCGCGCGCCCTGGTCGACATGGATGACGGGCGCGACGGAGAGATATTCGCCGATGACGCTTTGGGTGCTGTCCTGCAGGCTCTCGGCGCTGCCTTCGAGCGCATCGGCGGCGCGGGCGTCCTCGGTGGACGCGGCCGCCACGGAGGGCAGCGTCCCGATCAGGGAGATGAGCGCGGCCGAGCCGAAGCGGGTGCCAAAGCGGCTGTCGACAAAACCGGTGGTCCCGGCGCGGCCCAGCTCATCGCCGCCGAAGGCGCTGATTTCGACGGTCTGATTGTCGGGCAGGATGATGCGGTCCCAGGCGACGGTGATGCGTTGCTGCGCGATATCGACGCCGGATTGATAGCGCCCGATAAGGCGCGACCCGCGGGGGATGAGCACGCGGCTGCCGTCATAGGCATGGACATCTTCGGAGACCATGGCCCGAACCGGGCCGGCGAGTTGACTGTCGATCGCCGTTTCGAGAACCGCCTGGATCATGGTGCCCTGGACCACGGTGTTGGCGGGGTTTACGATTGTGAGGGCCTGTGTGACGGTGGCGGGCTGTGCCCCGTTGCGAACAAAATCGGTCTCGCCGTTGAGGCGACGCTGGTCTGCGGGGCTTTCATCGCTGGCACTGCCCGAGGACCCGAAGGCGATGATGGGGCTGGCGATGCGCGCCTCGCGGATGGCGCGCGCTTCCGCGCGGCGTTGCTCGAGCTCAGCCAGGCGCCGCTCTTCGTCGCTGGGTCCTGTCGCGCCGGGCGTGGCGGGTGTCTCGAGGTTGGCCAGCTCCAGATCGGTTTGCAGGCGCTGGATTTGCCGCGCGCGCTCGTCGAGCTCGGCGCGCAGGGCGGTCTCTGCCTCAGCCGCCTCGCTCCGCATCGCGGCAATCTCTGCGTTCAAAGCCTCCAGCGCGGCCGTATCCGCCGCCGGGGCCTCCGGGGCAGGCGCATTGCGCAGGGCCTCCAGTTCCGTGCGCATCTCTTCGAGCTGCGCGCGCAGGGCCTCGGTCTCGGGATCGGGCGTGGGAGGCGGCGCAGGGGCTGGGTCCGGTTCGGCAGGTCTGCGCGGTTCCAGCGCGCCAAACCCCGGCCCGCCATCCTGAAACTCGGCCGGCGCGGCGGTCTCCAGGGGCTCGGGTTCCGATCCGCCGGAGATGAGCGCCACCACGGCAATCAAGGCCGTAGCGCCCGCGATACCCGCAACAAGGATCAGAAGTGACGGACGCTTGCGGCCGCCGCCGGTGGATCCGCTGCCTTCCAAGGCCTCGAGGCGTTTGCGCAGCTCGGCCGTTTCAGTCATCGCTGCCCCCGTCGCGCATATCCTGGATACAGACTTCCACGTCGCCGAGGCGCAGGACCCACCGTGCCGTCACGCCGGACACGCGGATCACGCCGTCGTCTTGGGCCATGGCATTGACGCTGCGCTCCCGGCCTGCCGACCAGCGGAAGATTGCGGGCACGGGCGCGCCAGCCTCGAAGCGGAAATACGTGAAGGTCCCGTCATCCCAGATCTCCATTGGCGTGATCTCGGAGCGGGCGCTGACGCCATAGGCATGGTTGTCCGGCTGGCGTACGATAGCGCGGCGCTCATCGCGCGCGGCCTCGGGATAGCGAAACCGGATCATGTAGAAGGTGGGGGACGATGCTTCGGTGACGTTGAAATAATAGCTCCGGCGGTTGGTATAGACGGTGATATTGGTATGGGCGCCGGAGACCACGGGCTTGATGGCGAAGGCCTGGCCACCGGGGACGCCGTCGAGCAGGAAGCCTTCGGTGTCGCCCGCGATGATCGAGCGGATGGTCTCGCCGGGGCCGAACTCGATGCTGGTGACATGGGTCAGGCTGGTGCGGATCTGGTAGACCTGTCCGTCCTGGAATGTGGCGAGGCGCACACGGGCGTCATGCGTGCCGCGGCGCGGCTGCACCTCGGCAAGGGCTGCGCTGCCCAGAAGCAGGGTGAGTGCGGCGATCACCGCGCTGGAGCGTTGAACCGCGCGCATCTACTCCTCCAGTCGATCCGAGCGGATCGCGTATTCGGTGACGGTGAAGCCGAACGGATTTTGCCAGACATCATCGATCGCGCGGCGCTCTTCGGGGCGAAACGCAAACATCAGCGTAGCGGTGAAAAGCCCGGTCTGGCTTCCGCGCGGCGCGCTCAGGCGTTTGCGCAGGCGCACTTGCGCGCGGTTGGCGCTGATCAGCGTGATCGAGAGGATCTCGACCTCGAGCCGGGCGTCTTCACCGTAGTTTTGCGGCGGATAGTCCTCATGCCCGCTGGTCCAGAGCGCGCGCAGGCTTGTGGCGGCAGCACCATCGGATTGGGCCAGGACGCGCGCGACGCGCAGATCGTTGTCGAGCTGGTTATAGGCCTCACGGTCGGTGACATAGCGATAGATCTGGGCCTCGATGATGGCGGGCCGCTCGGTGAGGGTGACAGCTTCCACCAGGGCATTGGGCAGCGCCATGCCGGTCTCGCTGTCGAAGGGCACAATGAGGGGGGCGGGGTCGGTATCGAGGATGGCCACAAGGGCCGCCGCCAGGCAGCCCAGGGCGCCAAAGCCCAAACCCGTAACCCCGAGCTTTTGCCAGAAGAGCTCACGGCGGCGCGCGCCATAGACCAGCTCTTCTTCGATGATCTCGCGGTCCTCGGCCATCGGTCACCGCAAATCCGGCAGGGTGAAATCCATATACCGGCGCTCTTCGGCGAGGGTGGCGGCATCGGCGACCCCGGCCTGGCCCGCACCCACGGTCTGGACGGCTTCGAGCTCCCACATGCGCGTCATGGCGATGGCGAGCTCGGCGGTGACACGGGTGTTGTGGTCAACAGCTTCCTTGAGGGTCTCCATGTCCGGGATCAGATCGACCAGCTGGTCGACGCGTTCCAGCGACTGCGCGGCCTCGGCGTAGCTGTTCTGCGCGGCCGCCGACATCACCGCGCCGGTGCTGGCCTGGCTGGCGGTGCGCTCTGCGCCCGGATTGCCGCTGGTCGACATGGTGGAGAGCGTGTTCTGATCGAAGCCTGCGTCTTCCAGGGCCTCGGTCATGCGGCCTTCCATCTCGGGGCCGGCATCGCCGATGAGCCCGGAGAAATCCCCAGTCTGGATCTGGTTGATCACGTCCATCAGATCGCTGAACTCCTGATCGAGCAGCCCGTCGAGGTCGCCGCCCATGGCCATCTCGATGATATCGGTGGCTCCGGTGAGCGCGGCATAGGTCTCGTTCAGCGTGTCGAGCTGATCTTGCACGAGATCGATCTGTTCCAAAGCTGCGTCGAGCTGATCGGACTGGATCCCGAAATCCTCCAGCATTTGCTGCAGCTGGCGGATTTCCTGAGCGATGTTGCGGGTGTCGACCGTGGGCACGCCTTGGGAAAGCGCGGGTGGCACCGCCAGCAGGGCGCAGGTGGACATCGTGGACAAGAACCGAATTACCGGGTGCCTCATGGCAGAACCTCCAGATCAAAGTGCAAGAACGCCTGTTCGCGGGCCTGGGCGGCGGCCATGGCCAGCGCTTGGGCACTGAGCGGCCGGGTCCGGGCGGCCTTGAGGCGCGTGCGAATGGCCATGAGCCGGACCAGCTCAGCGCGGGCATATGTGTTGAGGGACATGGCGGCATGGATATCCTCCGTCTCTGCGATGCGGGTGATGATGTCCTGGATGCGCGCGGCGGCGGCCTGCACCGAGACCAGGGAATAATCGCCATAGAGACCGGCCCCATGGGCGGTGAGGCTCATCGAGGCATTGGCCAGCAGGACGGGATCGATCGTGCCGCGCGCGTCCACGCCGCCCACGCGGGCGAGGTAGAGGTTGTAACGTGCGGGAATGACCTGGACGTAGTGCTGTGTCTCGGCAAAGGGCGGCACACCGCCATAGCGCTGCACATTGCCCGGCCCGGCGTTGTAGGCGGCCAGGGCGTGGATGATATTGCCATCGAACATGGCCAGCATCTGCGCGAGATAGCGCGCGCCGCCAGTGACCTGGATGTATGGGTCCTCGTAATAGGCCGGGTAAATTCCGAGGTCCTGCGCCGTGCCCGGCATGATCTGGGTGAGGCCAAAGGCGCCGACGGGCGAGCGCGCCCCTATGGAAAACCGGCTTTCCTGCCAGATCATCGCCTGGATGAGACAGCGCCATTGCCGGACCGAGAGGCCGGCAGCGCGCACGCCGGCCATGCCTTGCGTCTCCTGGGCCGCGCGAATGATCAGCTCTTCGATGGTGCCGGCGGCATCACCGAACATCTGCGGCGCGGCCGGGTTGGGATCGGTCGGGCCATAGAGCGCGGTGGCGGCGGTCTCGTCCGAGCGGCCCGCTTCAAGGCGCGCGATGGTGGCCACGGTGGCGCCCGTGCCAAGCGTGGTGGCCTCAAGCAGATCATCGAGGGCGGCCAGCTGGTCTGCCTCGAGAGCGGCCAGTTCTTCGTCCCGGCTGAGCCGGTCGCGCTGCAGGGCGATGTCCCGGTCTCCTTGGCTCAGGATCTGCTCGCGTTGGAGAAACAGGCCCAGATCGAACGTCGGCACGCCCTGCGCCCCGGCCGTGACGGCCGGACCGAGGGCGAGCACCAGGCCCAGAAAGGACGCGTGGGGCCTAGCCATCGACGGGCGCCATGGGGCTGAGCAGATCGAAGCTGCAATTACTGCGTGTCACTTCCGCGAAATTGTTGAAGCACTCCGCCTCGGAGGGTTGGTATTGTGCGCAGGCCGACAAGGTCAGGCCGAGGCCGATCAGGATGAGGCGGCGGGTCACTCTGTGGATCATGTCACTCTCCAGAAGTCCGGACGGTCGCGGTAATCGGCGCCCACGAGGGCTTCGCCCTTCTCCATGCCGCCGAGGATGGTGAGGTAGGGGCCGAGCGCGCTGAGATCGGCATCGATGACAACCGAGCCCTGATCATCGCGCACCAGCGCCAAGCGCGACGTGCTGGTGGTGCCGAGCAGCACCTCGAGCTCTTTCTCGGTGAGGCCCAGCATGGCGTAATCGCTGGCCGAAGCGCGGATATTGGGCAGCAGCAGCTGTGTGGGCACGGCCTCGACGATGGTCTTGCCGGTGCGGGTCTTCTCGAGCTGGCTGGCGTATTGCGTCATCATGACGACAACTGCGTTTTGCTTGCGCGCCGTGACGAGCCAGTTCGACAGCCGGTCCGCGAAGTACGCATTGTCGAGCGCCTTCCAGGCTTCGTCGATGATGATGAGCGTGGGCTGGCGGTCTTCGATCACGCGCTCGATGCGCCGAAAGAGATAGGAGAGGACGGCCATGCGTTCCTTCTCGCTCTCGCTGTCGAGAATGCCGGTGAGATCGAAGCCGACCATATCCTGGCCAGGGAAAACGTGTCTTCGCCGCTTTGCCCGAAAATCCAGCCATAGCGCCCCTCGGCCGTCCATTCCTGGATGCGCTCGAAAAGATCGCCCTCGTCGGCGCCGGCCACGAAAAGCGAGGCCAGATCCTGCCAGTTGCGCAAGTCTGGGTCCGAGGCGGTCGCGTTCTGGCGCACGACGTCCTGGATCCGGTTGATCTGTACGGGGCTGAGCGGCTTGTCCGGGCGGTGCAGGAGGGTGGCGAGCCAATCTGACAGCCAGGCCTGTCCGCGCCGGTCGATCTCGGTGCGCAGCGGGTTGAGCCCGGTGGCCTCGCCAGCCTTGATGGTGGCGTAGCGCCCGCCACCGGCGCGCACGGCCATCTCCATGCCCATGCGGTAGTCGAAGACGAAGACCCGGGCCCCGCAGCGGCGCGCCTGCGTCATGAGAAAGGCCGAGAGCACGGATTTGCCCGAGCCGGGGCGGCCGAGGATCAGGGTATGCCCGCCGGTGGGCTCGCTGTCGGGGCTGCCGGTCTCGTGGTAGTTGAAGAGATAGCCCGAGCGTTCCGGGGTCGGAAAGAGCGTGATCGGTTTGCCCCAAGGGACCTGATTGCCTGTCTTGCCCAGGGGGCTGCGATGCAGCGCTGCCAGGTCCGCGAAATTGACATTGGTGATGGCGGCCTTGCGGCTGCGCATCTGGCCATTGCCCGGAGCTTGCGCGAAATAATGCGCGCGTGCGGCGAAGGCCTCGCTGACCAACGTGACGCCTTCACTGGCCGCGATGTTGCGGATCTCGGCGGCAATCGCATCGAGCTTGTCTTCGTCATCGGCAAAGACGGTGACGGTCATGTGATGATCACCGAAGCTCAGGCGCTTTGATTCCAGGTCATCGAGCGCGTCGACCAACTCTTCCGTGAGGGAGATCGCCCCGTCGTCGCTGGCCTTCATCAGCCGCTGCTGACGCTTGATGCGGCCGGCCATGATGTTGTTGTTGATGGGGGTGAAGGAATGGGTGACCACCATGTCGATGGGCAGGCTCAACTCGTCGAACATGGTGCAGCGGGTCTTGGCCGGGTAGGTCTTGATGGCAAAGCTGGTGCCGACGCGGCGGCCGGGCGTGCCGTCATCCAGCACGAAAGTCCGGCCCTGGAAGGTGACGCGGGTATTGGCGACATCTTCAGCGACAATGCCGAAGCGCGACTTTGGATAAAGCGGGCGCTCGGCGCCGATGTTAAGCCCGCCCAGAAATCCCAGAAGCTCGCCGCTCTCGGCCCCCAGCAGGCGCGGGCGCATCTCGGCAAAGGACGACATCAAAAACCCCACCACCTCGTCCAGCTTGCGCAGCTCTTTGGCCGTCTCGGCCTTGATCTGCTTGAGCGAGGCCGCGCGGCGCAGGGGAAGGCGGGTGCCAGTGGGGGGCCGCTTCATCACCGTCAGCGTCAAGGTCTTGTCGCGCAGCCCGGCCTTGGCGAGACCGGCGCGCCAACGCGCATCGACTTCGTGCGCAAATCCGTCTCCGGGCATGTCCGGCAGATCGGTCTCGATCGCTTTGGAGACCTTATGGACATAGAACCCGTACTCTGGCCCGATCTGCGCGATGATCGCGGCGAGCCGTGCGCGGGTCTTCTCGAGATGCGCGTCGTCGCGCGTCATGCTGTTGATGCCTTCCAGTCGGATGCATTGGAAAAGCGCATTGCCGCGCGTGCGGATGGTCACGTCACCGACGAGGCTGACATAGGGCAGCATGGCCGCCATGGGCCGTTCGCGCCCGACCCAGGCGGGCAGGCCGGTCAGGGGCTCGGCCGGCTCAGGGCGCATAGCTGTCGCCCCCATGGATGGCACGGTTGGCGGTGGGGGGTGTCTCCTGAAGCGATGTCACCACCACTTCCAGAAACGCCGGGTCCCAATCAGCGGCTTTCCATAGCGCAGGGTAGGCGAGGCCCGCCAGGATGACGACGGGCCAGCTTTGCACCCAGAGAAACACAAGCACGAAGCCGAAGAGCCAGACCATCGCATACATGATCGGCAGGCCGATGAGCTTGGGCGGGCGGATGAGCCCGATAAAGAGCCGGGTCTGCTCTGCCATACCGACCTCACGCGCCCCAGATGGCCGTCACGATGGTCGGCGCCGCGGCGATACCCGCGATAGCGACCAACACCCAGAGCGCTTGGCGGAAGTCCAGGATTCCGAACAGCCAGGACAGGAAGACGCCGATGAGCGCCAGCGTGCCGATCACGATGCCAAGCGGGCCGGTGATCGTATCGACGATGCCCTGCAGCAGGTTCTGCACCGGGGAAAGGTCGATGCTTTGGGCCAGCGCGGGCTCGGCAATCATGAGGCCGGCCAGCGCAAGGCCCAGGAACAGTCGGAATTGAGAGGGCATCAGGAGGCTCCGTTCAGTCGGTCACGCACCGCCATGACGCGGCGGACATGATTTTGGGTCTCGGTGTAGGGGGGGATGCCGCCATGGCGCGCGACCGCTTCGGGCCCTGCGTTATAGGCGGCCAGCGCCAGGTCAGGACTGCCGAAACGGGCAAGCATCATCAGCAGGTAGCGCGCGGAGCCGTCGAGGTTCTGTGTCATGTCATGGGGATCGACGCCAAGATCTGCGGCGGTGCCGGGCATCAGCTGCCCGAGCCCGATCGCCCCGGCTGAGCTCAGCGCGCCGGGCCGATACGCGCTCTCGACTTCGATATTAGCCTGAAACAGCGCCAGCCAGTCGGAGACCGAGAGCCC
>QVMW01000012.1 GCA_003417655.1 Rhodobacteraceae bacterium 63075 | reverse complement strand
GGGGTGGTCGGGCACGCGCCGGTGCAAAGCACGGCCCCCAGACTCTGGGAAGCCAGCCACCAACGCGGCGAGGCGCTTGGCCAAATCATCTTGGCCCAGGTGGTGGAAGATGGCGCAGACATAGACATCAGCGGCCGAGAATTCGACTTCGTGCGCTCGATCCGGGTCTGGGATGTGCGGCACTACAGCCATCGCGAACGTGGCCGCGAGGACGATTGCGAAGAGAGATTCACGATGCGCCTCGGGACATACGGGACCCAGGGCGACTTCGACTGGCAGTCTACAACGCCTGCAGCAGCGCCGACTTGGGTGCTGCCATCGCGACAATGCTCATGGACCAGCTGGCGCCGCGGCGTTGGTGTTGAGTGGGAGGACCACGAAGGCAACCATGGCTTCGAGTGGGTGAGTTACTGATGGCGCGGCAGTTGCGAAGCCCTAGTGGCTCGGTGGTCGCGTCAACCTCGCTAGCGTTCCTTCGCGCTGCGGTCGATGGCATCCGCGCGCGTGACGATATCGGAGGCGACCGTCTCATAAAGCTGCGCCCGACGATCGCGCGCCGAGCCGGGTTTGGGGTCCTGTCGCCTTATACGCCTGGCGAGCCAAAGCAGGATCCGCGCGGCTGGTTCTTGAACGGTCTCGGGAGTTTGCGGCGGATAGTGCTCTTCCAGCAAGGCGACGATCTCGGCATTCATGCTCCGGCGGTTCGCGTCCGCTTTTTCCCGGATCCGATCCCGCAAGCCGTCAGGCATGCGGATGATGTACTTGTCCTGAGTTGATGAAGGATATTCAGCCATACTGGCTCCTAGCCATGAATTTGTTCTTGACGCAATGCTGGCGACTCGCCATGTATAAGTCAAGCCTACACAGGAGGTGAATTGATGCACTGTCGCGAACCGCTAATGCTCCGGCTACCAAAGGAGCTCAAAGACTGGGTCAAGGAAGAAGCTCAGCGTAACTATAGCTCGCAAAACTCCGAGGTCGTTCGAGCTTTGATGGCTGCCAAGAAACGGGCAGATCAACAGCATGCCGAAAAGGTGGCAGATTGATGCACTGACGGGAGAAAATATGACGCAAAGAAATGTTCACACGATCGCGCGCCAAGCAGCATCTGCCCTCATTCGCGAGGCGCGGGAGGCAGGCTGGTTGAGGGCGAGGTTCGAAATCAAACCTGATGGCAGCGTTACGGTCGATGCCGGCATGGTCGAACCGGATAGCAATGACGAATTTCTCAACGGCGACTTGAGAATGCGAGAATGACGAGAAAGAGCCTGCCCAAGTACGTGTATCGCGACCGTGGTTACGTGCGTTTCATAAGACGTGCCCGAGGCATTTCTGTCATGATGCACGAGGAGGTGGGCTCACCCGAGTTTTGGGATCATTATAACCGGTTGCTGCGGGGTAAACCGGCCCCAAAGCCGGTAAAGCGGAACTTTGAGGCATTGATCAAAAGCTATTTTCAAAGCGACGCCTACAAGAAACTCAAGCCGCGCACGAAGTCTGACTACAGGCGCTACATGTCCCACATACGAGAGATCTGGGGCGACAAAGACCCTGCCAGGATCGAGACGCATCACATTTATGAGTTGCATCGCGCCAATGCAGACCACTGGCGACAGGCGAACTATCTCGTGCAGGTGATGGTGGTCCTTATGAACCATGCGCGTTTGATCGGGTATACGAAGAAAGAGCACGGCAACCCAGCAAAAGGAATCCCGCTTTTCAAACAGCAAAGCGATGGGTGGGAGCCTTGGCCAGATGATGTGCGCGAGGAGTTTGAAGGGCTCGCAACTCCGCGGGCGCGCCTTGTCTACGAGCTTTGCCTAGGGACCGGTCAGAGAATCGGCGACATCCTCAAGATGGAGTGGGCGCATGTTGCGAACGACGGTTTCGACCTGACCCAAGGCAAGACGAACAAACCGCTATGGATCCCGCTGACGGATCGCCTGAGTGACTATTTGCAAGGCTTGGAACGTCGAGAGGGACGCCTAGTCACCGACTCCAATGGTCAGCCCGTCAGCTACCGCACAATTGCTCAGGAAATGCGCGCGGTAAAGGCGGGGATGAAGCACGCGGACGCCGCGCGATACAAGACCCACGGGCTACGCAAAAACGCGACGATCGAGCTCTATCTGGCCGGCTGCGATGACGAGATGGTCAAGTCTGTGACCGGACATTCTGGCGTTGAGATGCTGAAGAAATATGGCGGCCAGGTCCGGCAACGAGAGC
Source organism: Rhodobacteraceae bacterium 63075 (assembly GCA_003417655.1). GTDB lineage: Bacteria > Pseudomonadota > Alphaproteobacteria > Rhodobacterales > Rhodobacteraceae > Lentibacter. The sequence goes on along the minus strand of QVMW01000012.1, from coordinate 120,816 downwards.
TCGCAAGCCGCGCTCAGGAGGCTCGGAACCGACTGGCGCGCGAAAAGAACGAACCATGAAAGTTTCAACGATTGTTTCAAAATCACCGGCGAAGGAGGTCGAAAATGACGCAAGTCATTGATTTTATTGGAGGCGAGTACCGGAATCGAACCGGTGTACACGGATTTGCAATCCGCTGCGTCACCACTCCGCCAACTCGCCATCCGTGGTGTGTCGATGCAGTTAGCTCATCTGCAAGACCCGTGCAAGGGGGGCTTGTGTCCCTTTGCTGCGCCTTTGGATTGATAGGGGCGCGGGTTTGTGTCAGAACCTGCCTATAGATTCTGAACGGACAGGTTCACTTATGACTGACTTCGCAGCGCGTCGCCGTATGATGGTGGACAATCAGGTCCGGCCTTCGGACGTAACCAAGTATCCGATCATTGATGCCTTGCTGGAGGTCGAGCGGGAACACTATGTTCCGCAGGCACTGAAAGAGGCGGCGTATTTGGGCGAAAACCTTGAGATTGGTGGCGGCCGAGTGATGCTCGATCCGCGCACCTTGGCGAAGATGCTGGATGTTCTTGACCTCGAAAATGACGAGATGGTGCTCGATCTGGGCTGCGGGCTGGGATATTCGTCCGCCGTGATAGCTCAGATCGCGCAGGCGGTGATTGCTGTCGAGCAGATCGAGTCGCTGGCCGATGAGGCGGAAGCGCTTTTGGCAGCGGGCGGCGCGGATAATGTCGTGCTAGAGAAAGGTCCGCTTGCGGAAGGTGCGCCGCAGCACGGGCCTTACGACGCAATCATTCTTCAGGGCGCGGTAGAGCAGATACCGGAAGCGCTGGAGGAGCAGCTCAAGGAGGGGGGGCGTATCGTCGCACTATTCATCGACGACAAACTTGGCACCGTACGTATTGGTTATAAGATCGCCGGGCGCGTGAATTGGCGCTACGCCTTCAACGCGAGCGCACCGGTATTGAGCGGATTCGAAAGCAAGGATGAATTCACGCTTTGACAGTTGGAGGCCGGTATGCGGTCCCGAATGGCGAACACGAGGAGGCACAGGGGCAGCATGAAAACGGTACGTTCCGCGGCGATCGCCGTGCTATTCGCCGCTCTCGCCGGGCTGAGCGCTGCGAAAGCCGAGGCTGAGACGCTCGCGGATGCCATGGTCGGCGCCTACAAGCATAGCGGACTGCTCGACAAGAACCGTGCCCTTTTGCGTGCAGCCGATGAAGACGTGGCAGTGGCCGTCGCCGCACTGCGCCCCATCGTGAACTGGTCGGCCGGGCTGACCTATTCTTACACGCGCTCAGGGGGCTTCTTCACCAGCACGTCGGAGACGTTGGACAGCACGGTCGGTTTGGCCGGGGAGATCCTGCTCTACGATGGTGGTGCTTCTAAGATGCGTGTCGATGTGGCCAAAGAGACGGTTCTAGCCACGCGGCAGACACTTGTCGGCGTTGAGCAGCAGGTTCTGCTGACGGCGGTCAACGCTTATGTTGATGTTAAGCGGGCTACAGACAGTGTACGGTTGCGGCGCAGCAATCTACGCGTGATCGGAGAGGAATTGCGCGCTGCGCGGGACCGTTTCGAGGTCGGAGAGGTGACACGCACCGACGTATCGCTTGCCGAGGCGCGGCGTGCATCTGCCCGGGCATCTCTTGCCGCGGCGCAAGGCGATCTCGCCCGTGCGGTCGAGTTCTACCGCTCTGCGGTGGGCCGCAAGCCCGGAGCGCTTGCCACTCCCGGTGCCGTGGGGCTTCCCGCTCAGTCGCTGGACAATGCAAAGGCGATCGCCCTGCGCACGCACCCAGACCTCAAGCGCGTTCAACGTCAGGTCCAGGCTGCGGAGCTTGGGATTCTGGTCGCCGACGCAGCCAAGGGGCCACAGCTCAAGCTCAATGGCAGCATCGGAGTGAACGAGGAACACGGCTCCGTCAGCAGTGGAAGCAGTGCCAGCCTGGGGTTGAACCTGACCCAGCCGATCTATCAAGGCGGCCGCCTCAGCGCACTCGAGCGCAAGGCGAGGGCGCAGAGGGACGGCGCGCGCGCCGATCTCCATGTCGCTCGAAACCAGATCGTGCAGAATGTCGGCTACGCTTGGGCGCAATTGCGCGTCTCGCGCGCGACGGAAGCCGCGAGTGCGCAACAAGTGCGCGCCGCTAGAAACGCGTTTGAGGGGATCCGGGAAGAAGCCACGCTTGGCGCGCGCACGACGTTGGATGTTCTGGATGCAGAACAGGAGCTTCTGGATGCGCGCACGAGCCAACTTACGGCTCGATATGATCGCATTCGGGTAGGGTACGAATTGCTGGCTTCGATGGGACTTTTGACGGCCGAGCGGTTGAACCTGAACGTGCCACGGTACGATCCGGCTGCTTATTTCAACCTCGTCAAAACGGCGCCCACCAACATGAGCAAGCAGGGGCGTCAGCTCGACCGAGTGCTCAAAAGTCTCGGCAAAGAGTAAAATCTATCCTATCTGTTGTTAGAGTCCGATGCGCGGGTTAAACTCGTGCCGAGGCAAGAGTGGTGCAAAGAAATGTCAGACCCCGCAAAAAATGAGGAAATCGAAGATGTTCTGTCTTCAATCCGCAGACTCGTATCAGAGAGCGGCGGGTTGAAGGATGAAACTTGCGATCAGCAAGAGGTGCCCAATGCCAGTCAATCGTTCGAGCATGACCCTGTGCCTGGGGGCGACGGTGACGCGCCGGTAGACAGGCTTGTCCTTACACCCTCGCTCCGCGTGGCGGACGATGAAGAGGAGGCCGCAGGCAGTGTGGGCAATGCCGATGCTGGCGCTTCCCAAGGGCTTGCTGTGAACCAGGGTGATGGCAGCGAGAGTGACGAAAAGCACGAGGAGGATACCTCTGACGTGGCCGATGTTGACGCTGGCGATGAGGATTATATTCGGGAAAGCGATGGGCGGCACGGGCAGGACTATGAGCCTGAAGTAAATCTATCTGTCGAGGAATCCTCTGCAATCGAAGACCATGGGAATGAGCCGGAAGACGGTGAAGATGCTGTCGTCGCCGATAGCCGCGATGATGAGGCACCTGTAGACCTGCAAGGTGACGAGCAGGCTGCACATGAAGATGCGACCGAAACTGACCAGACTCGTGAGACGCTAAAAGACAGGATCGAACAGCTTGAGACCGCCGTGCTTCGGTCCCAGAGCGACTGGGAAGATGACATGGATGGCGGTGGAGATAATGCTCCTCAGCCCGTGGAAACGCTGCAATGGGAAGATCACAGCGATGATGAAGTGCGAGATGTCGCTAGGGAAAGCTTCCGAAGCGGTGCGCCTTTCGAAGGCGCTGACTCTCAGAAGGCGAGCGAAGAAGAGGACTCATCGGGCGAATTCGACTTCATGGGCTCGGATGATGAAGCCGTTCTCGACGAGGAGGCGCTGCGCGAAATGGTTGCCGATATCGTGCGTCAGGAGTTGCAGGGTGCGCTGGGCGAGCGCATCACGCGCAATGTCCGAAAGCTCGTGCGGCGCGAGATTCATCGTGCACTGATGGCTCAGGAGCTGGACTGAGACCGCACTTGGCCTCTATCCAGGCGCGCGCGCATAGCCAATCGCGAAAACCCGACCCTTAAGACGCAGTATGTGCCCTGTTCTGCTTAGTCTCCTCTGGAGTTGAGCATGAACAAAGCTCGCATAAGGCGCTCGGAGCATTCCGTCCTGACAAGAACACGGCCCCCCGGATCGGGAGGCCGTTTGTATTCCACAAAGAACGATTTCAGGCGGCTTCGGCCTGCGCGGCAGCGTTGCGACGCTCGCTTTCTTCACGCGACAGGGCAACAGATGTGCGCACGCCTTTGGCGACGAATTCCATCAGCCCAGCGACAACGCGCTCGTTCGGGTCGATCCCGGAGCACGAAAGCACTTCGCGACCGTCGCGCGAGCGCGCCCAACGAGCGATCTGCTCGGGGCCGTTGCCATATTTCTTGTCGTCGGCGATGGCGTCGTCGAGTGCAGCCAGTACGACGGCCGCGAACAGTTTACGTGCACGATTGCCTTGCTCGCTATTGAAGGCAGTGCCGTCAACGAAATCTCTCATGATTCGTCCTTTGTTTTTGCTCTTGTCTTTTTCGGCGTGAAGCCTCTTATGGCGTGTTTGGACCGATTCGGATAGGGCGGATTTGCATGGCTGCGTTGCGCTGCACGCATACCACTTGCGATGTCGAACACGATATTTCGTTTCCTTGCCATGCACCTTGACCCCAGATATAGGTGTTGCCGACGTTCTATCAACCTATTGCCATGGTTTTGCCACAATGCCGAAAATCAACGGAAACGAGATCAAACCCGGGAATATTCTGGAGCATAACGGACATCTTTGGGTGGCTGTGAAAGCCGATCATGTAAAGCCGGGCAAGGGCGGTGCCTTTGCCCAGGTGGAGATGAAGAACCTTCGTAACGGATCAAAGCTTAACGAAAGGTTTAGAAGCGCCGACAAAGTCGAGCGCGTCCGCCTCGAACAAAAGGATATGCAGTTTCTCTATGAGGATGACGGGCAGCTCATTTTCATGGATGCTGAGACCTATGACCAGGTTCAGGTCGACGCGGAGATTCTGGGCGAGCGTCGCCCTTTCCTTCAAGATGGCATGACCATCCAAGTCGAATTTCATGAAAATGAGGCCCTCAGCGCTGCTGTGCCTCAGAAGGTGACCTGCAAGGTCGTCGAAACGGAACCTGTGGTCAAAGGTCAGACTGCTGCGAACAGCTTCAAACCAGCCGTTCTCGACAATGGCGTAAAGGTCATGGTGCCGCCATTCGTCGGCCAGGACGAGGATATCGTCGTCAACACTGAAACGATGGAATACGCCGAACGGGCCTGAGCCCTCACTTGGTCTCTCACTCGACGCTGAGCAGGATAGCTTCCACGCGGCGATTGGCCTCGCGGCCCTTGTCTGTGAGGTTTGTGGACAGTGGCGCCAGGTAGCCCACGCCTTTGGCTTCTACCTGATCGACAGGGATGCCATGTCGCTCGACGAGACGCTTGCGAACCGAATCGGCCCTGCGCTCAGACAATGCTATGTTCACATCAAGCCCTCCGGTGCTGTCGGTATGACCGACAAGCGCGACCTTGCGGTTCGGATGAGCATCCAGATAGGCGGCGAGGGTCTTCAAGCTTCCGAACTCGGCCTGTCCGAGCTCGGAAGAGCCCGTTTCGAAGTCCAGATCGTCAAGAATCGCACGGCCGCGCGCCTCAAGCTGCTCCACAATACCTTGCCGGGTCGACGAGCTGTCTCCGGACGTTTCCGGAAAGACCGCGGAACCACTGTTTTCGATCGTAATCGATGGATTTCTTGAAGGGGATACGTAAACGATTTGCAGATAGCCTGCGGTTGCATCCCGGCTGGCGAGAAGCGTGATATATGCCTGCTCATGCCGCGCGGTCACAAAGGTGAAATCGAACAGATCGACGAACATGTCCGGTGCAGGAATTACCTCTGTTGCAAAGCGAAAATCGAAACCGCCGCAATAGCGATCACGGCATTTGAAGAGCACCTCAAAACCCCTTTCGGCGAGCGCCTCCTCGATTGGCGCGACGATCTGTTGCGGGGTCAATCCTTGCTGCGGGATGCGATAGGCTGTTTTTGACACCTGCCCGGCAACATCGAAGACAGGCAGCGTACCGGAAGAATAGGGGGCGACGGGCGCTCCGTAGACTGCGGTGCTCTTCGTCTCTTGATGTGTCTGGCGCGCGTTGGACGGCAATGCGAGCGCATCTGCCAGAAGCGGAGACGCCCCGAGCGCCAACCATGCCAGAGCGCTGATATGGCGCCTAACGCGTCTGCGCGTGGTATTCGTCATTCGGGCGCATATCAGTGGCTGAGGCCACGCGGTTTGTCATGTTGTAGAAACCTGCCGTATTGGCGATATCCCAGATGTCTCGATCGGAAAACCCGACCGAACGGAGCGCGTCACGGTCTTTCTCGGTGATCTTGTGGCTCTCGAGCGTAAGCTTCTCGGCGAATTCGAGCATCGCTGCCTGGCGCGCATCTAGATCGGCGACACGCCAGTTCATGACCATCATTTCACCGAGGATCGGATCGCCCGAGAGGGCACGGACGGCCTGGCCATGTGCCGTGAGGCAATAGAAGCATTTGTTGATAGAGGACACGGCGACGGCAATCATCTCGCGTTCGAGCTTGCTGAGGCCGCTATCGCCCAGCATCAGGTCATTGTAGAGCGCTGTGAAGGCGTTGAGCTTGTCGACATCGAAAGCATAGGCCTTCAACACATTGGGCACGAGGCCAAGCTTCTCCTGGCAGATGTCAAAGTATTTCTGCGTGGTTTCGGGAAGCGGGTCGACCATGGGCAGGTCGAGCGCAGTGGGTTTCTGGCTCACGTGTCAGCCCTCCTTCTCAAGGCGATAGTGATACTCTCCCACAATGGACATGCCGAGGGAAGAGTAGAGCGCACAGGCGGGCGCATTCGCCTTGGTGACCATCAGTGAAATGTGGCTTGCGCCGTTCTGTTCGGCCCAGTGTGCGAATTCGCGGACGGCGTAACGCCCCATCTTCTGGTTGCGTTGATGGGGCAAAACCTCGAGCGCATGGATCATGGCTGTGCCGGCATGGATTGCGCAGAAGCCCGCTGCGGCAGGGTGATCGTTGAGCCGCCCGATAAGGCCGGTCTTGGGTTCGCAAGCGCGGTGCATCACGGCGACGCGCCCCGGACCGATGCCGCCTGCTTCCCAGATATCGAGCATAATGGCGAGCGGCTCCCATGCGAGAAGCGCAGTGACTCGTGGCGGTCGCTCGGAAGCGAGCTGCGCGACAGGTGCGATATAGGCAATGACAGGGTCGTGGACAGCGTATCCCCGGGCTTGAAGTGCGTCATCAAGCTCGCGTTCACCCTCGCGGATCATGAACAGTCGAGGCTGCCCGAGCGCATCCATTGCGGCTTCGGCACGCGCGATCTCCGCGGCAAGCGCGTCTGCCTTGATAGGCTCTCGCGTGGTTGTTGCACTGACACGTTGACCGCCGCCCTGACCTTCGCGGATGGTCCATGGGCCCAGCTTTGTCATGTGCGCGGCTGGCCACGTGGCCTCAAGAACCGCATAAAGCGCCTGAATGTCAGGAGATGTCATCGGCGAACTCTTCGGCGAGCGCAGCGCAGGCGGCTTCAACCTCCTGTGCGTCGGTGCCGCGGATCACCACGTTGGCGCCGTAGGCCCCGTTCTGCTGAAACGGATAACATCCGACGGAAAGATCCGGGAACCGCTCCGCGAGCATTGCAAGTGGACCTGCGATGTCGCCCTCACCGCGGTTGATCCGCAGGCTTTGGTTCAGAAGCGGCGCACCACCTGTCAGTGTCGGCAGGACGGACGCGACCATGGTCTGGAAAACGGAAGGAACGCCAGCCATGACATGCACGTTCCCAAGCGTGAATCCGGGAGCCGCGGAAACAGGGTTGTCGATGAGGCCCGCACCCTCGGGGATACGCGCCATGCGCAGGCGGGCCGCGTTGAGCGCCTGACCGGAGCGCTCGTAATGCGCGGCCAGCAGTGCACGGGCGTCCTCCCGCACACCGATGGCCACACCAAAAGCGGCTGCTATGGCGTCGGCAGTGATGTCGTCATGGGTCGGACCGATGCCACCGGACGTGAACACGTAATCATGCGCTGCGCGCAGGGCGTTCACCGCGTCCGTGATGGTTTGTGGCTTGTCCGAGACGACCCGAACTTCAAGCAGGTCGATCCCGGCCTTGGCTAGCTCGCCTGCGAGGAAATGCATGTTGGAATCCCGTGTGCGACCTGAAAGGATTTCATCTCCGATGACGAGCATGGCGGCGGTGGGGTTGGGCATGGGCGCTCCTTGCAGGCTGATTGGCATCGGTATAGGCCTTTGCTCATGCGCTTTCAAACCCCTCTTGAGCCTGCGACATTGCTGCGGCGTTACAAACGTTTCCTGGCTGATATCCGGCTGGACGACGGGCGCGAGACTGTGGCGCATTGCGCCAATCCCGGCTCGATGATGGGGTTGGCGGAGGCGGGCCAGCGAATCTGGGTCGAGCCCAATGATGACCCCAGGAAGAAACTCAAGTATGGCTGGCGGCTGGTGGAGCATGACGGCGGGCATTTCACGGGGGTCGATACGGGGCGCGCGAACGCGGTGTTGCGCGAGGCGCTCGAAGCCGAAGCCGTGCCCGAGCTGCGCAACCATGGTTTTCGGGCAGAAGTGAAGTACGGCACTGGTAGCCGCGTGGATTTCTTGCTGGAACGTGAGGGGCGGCCTGATCTCTACGTCGAGGTGAAATCGGTGACGCTCATGCGGAATGCCGGATTGGCGGAGTTTCCCGATAGCGTGACGGCGCGCGGGCTGAAGCATCTGCAGGAGCTCACGGGCATGGTCCGGCAGGGCCATGAAGCTGCGCTGTTCTTTCTCGTGCAGCGCACGGATGCAGACAGCGTTGGCGTTGCCGCGGATATCGATGCGGCCTATGCAGACGGTCTACAGCGCGCGAGAGATGCGGGCGTGCAGGTCATGGCCTATGACTGCCGGATCGGCCCCGGCGAGATCAGCCTTCGAAAGGCCTTGCCGGTGCCGGGATGAGGTGCTGGAGGTTTTTTGGCCCTGCCGCCTGACGCTCTCGTGCCGCATGGGGTGGAACAAACTGCAAAGGCCGCTTAAATAGGGCGCGAAGCGGAGCAACGAGGCCAGACGTGGACGACAAGCACAACGGACCGACAACCAAAGATGGCATTCGCATCCATTCGGAGGCGGATTTCGCAGGGATGCACAAGGCTGGTCAAGTCGCGGCCCAGATCCTCGATGAGGTGGTCGAGCACATTTTCGTCGGCCAGACCACCGGCGCGATCGATGCCTTTATAGAGAAACGGGTGAATGAGCTCGGAGCGGAATCGGCCACGATCGGTTATCGCGGTTATCAGCATGCAAGCTGCATCTCGGTCAATCATGTCGTTTGTCATGGCATCCCCGGCGACAAGAAGCTCAAGGACGGCGATATCCTCAACATCGATGTGACCGTGATCATCGATGGCTGGTTTGGTGATACCAGCCGGATGTACGTGGCCGGCAAGCTGCCGCGCAAGGCGGAGCGGCTTGTCGAGGTGACCCACGACGCGCTCTTCAAGGGCATTGAGGCCGTCAAGCCCGGCAATACCTTCGGGGACATAGGCCATGCGATCCAGAGCTTCGTCGAAGCGCAGCGCATGAGCGTCGTGCGGGATTTCTGCGGTCACGGGCTGGGGCGCGTGTTTCATGCCCCGCCCAATGTCTTGCACTACGGGCGCCCGGGAACCGGGCCCGTTCTGGAAGAGGGCATGTTCTTCACGATCGAGCCCATGGTGAATCTCGGGCGGCCGGAGACGAAAGTCCTGTCGGATGATTGGACGGCTGTCACGAGGGACAAATCGCTCAGTGCGCAGTTTGAGCATTCTATCGGTGTCACGTCGGACGGTTTCGATATTTTCACGCTGTCGCCGGGTGGAAAGTTTCATCCGACCTATGAATGAAAACGCCGCCTAAAGAGTTTGCAAAAAGCTGATCGTGGTGCCAGCGAAGCCACGGGCGTCGGTGATTTGCCAGCCTGCCGGCGGCGTGACAGCCGCGCTTTCTTCCCAGACGATCAGAGCATCCTCCGCGATCCAGCCTTGTGCGAGGGCGGAAGCAAGGGCCTTCTCGCCAAGTGCCTTGTCATAAGGTGGGTCGAGGAAGACGAGGTCGCAGGCGGCTGTTGCGGGCGGCAGTCGTGTCGCGTCGCAACTGAGCACGGTGGCATCGCCCTCGCGTCCCGCCTTGGCAAGGTTCTCGCGAATGAGCGCGAGGGCTTTGCGCCCTTTGTCCACGTAGTGCACATGGGCCGCACCGCGGGAGAGCGCTTCGAGGCCGAGCGCGCCCGTGCCTGCAAAAAGATCGAGCACCAGCGCGTCAGCGGGCTGCCCGTAGCTCATCAAGATATTGAAAAGGCTCTCGCGCACGCGGTCGGAGGTCGGGCGCAGGTGCGCGCCCGCATCGCCCTTGCCCAGCGAAGCCAGGGCGAGGCCGCGGTGTCTGCCGGAGATAATCCTCACGCTTTCATCAGCGCTTTCATGTCGGTGGCCGGGTCGGCGATCACCTCCGGCGCAGGTGACTTGCCAGCCTCGATCAGCCGTTTACCGACCATGTAGGCGCGCGGGTCGTTCGCCGCGTCGACGGCGAGAAGCTCGTCTCCCTTGTAATACCAGAAGCTCACCGCGCCGTCCTTTTCGCCCGCGCGCGTGACGATATGGTCATAGCCCGTGTTAAGGCCCGCGATCTGGAGCTTCACGTCATACTGATCGCTCCAGAACCAGGGCTTCGCAACATAGTCTTTGTTCGCGCCAAGCATGTTCTGAGCGACGACCTCAGCCTGGTCGATGGCATTGGGGACGCTTTCGAGGCGGATGCGCGTGCCGCGATAGGGGAAGGAGGCGCAGTCTCCCGCGGCCCAGATATCGGGTGCGGAGGTGCGGCCCTGCGCATCGGTCGCGATGCCGTTGTCGATGGCAAGGCCGGCGGCTTCCGCCAGCGCGATGTTCGGAGCGATGCCGACGCCGACGATGACGAAGTCGATATCGAGCTTCGTCCCATCCGAAAGCTCGGCCTCTTGGACGCGGGTTTCACCGGCGAGAGATTTCAGGCTGACGCCTTCCAGGATGTTGACACCGTGCGCGGCATGTAACTCGCGGAAATATCCGGAGGTTTCGGGCGATGCGACGCGCTGGAGAATGCGATCTGCCATTTCGACGAGTGTGACTCGAAGCCCTTTCTTGGAGGCGACGGCAGCGGCCTCGAGCCCGATATAGCCGCCCCCCACGATCAGAACGTGCCGCCCCGCGGCAAACTCTGGCTCCATCGCATCGACATCTTGGAGGCCTCGAACCACGTGGACGCCGTCAAGATCGCCTCCGATTGACGCAGGCAAGCGTAGCGGAGTCGAACCAGTCGTGAGGGCGAGTTGGGTATAGTCGAGCGTTTCGCCATTCAAGCTGATTGTCTTTTCAGCCGAGTTGATCGTACCAACACGCGCACCGAGACGCAGCGAGATGTCCTGCGCGGCATAAAAACTCTCTGGGCGCAGGTAGAGGCGCTCTAGCTCCATCTCCCCCAGCAGATAGGCCTTCGACAGTGGTGGGCGCTGGTAAGGCGGCGAAGCTTCCTCGCCGATCAGCGTGATCTCGCCATCGAAGCCTTCGCTGCGCAGCTTCGCGACGAGCGATGCACCTGCCTGACCTGCTCCGACAACCACGATATGCGACATGAAATTGATCCTTTGACTGGCCCTTGGCGTATCAGACCCTATAGTGTGAAACAGGACAAACGCAATCACGGACAGGAGCGGGAAATGACGATTTCAGTGGGTGACAAACTGCCGGAGACCAACCTGATGACGCTGGGCGCGGACGGGCCCGAGCCGGTGGCGCTCGGCGACAAGCTCAAAGGGCGAAAGGTCGTCATTTTCGCGGTTCCGGGTGCCTTCACGCCGACCTGTCACAGCGCGCATGTGCCCAGCTTTTTGCGCCAGAAGGACGCGCTCATGGAAAAGGGCGTGGATGAGATCATCTGTCTTTCGGTCAACGACCCATGGGTGGTGAACGCCTGGGGCGAAGCCACGGGCGCAGCCGGCGACGGCATCACGATGCTCAGCGATGCCTCGGGCGCCTTCACCAAGGCAATCGGAATGGATTTCGATGCGGAGCCTGTCGGGTTTTCCGGCCGCTCCAAGCGTTACGCCATGTGCGCAGAGGATGGCAATGTGACGGTTCTGCACGCCGAGGAGAACCCCGGCGAATGCGAGATCTCCGGCGGCGAGGCGATGGTCGACGCACTTTGAACGCCGCGCGCGCGTTCCGGCGAGGAACGCGCGTCGCGCTCCGTTTCAGAGGCTATCGAGCTTGCGTGCGAGCTTGGCGTCAAGTGCGCTGAGCCCGCCTGCATCATGGGTGGTGAGGGTGATCTTCACCGTGTTGTAGACATTGGACCATTCAGGATGGTGGTTCCATTTCTCGGACCATATTGCGGCCTGAGTCATCCAGCCGAAAGCGGCCACGAAGTCATCGAATTCGAATGTCTTGGCTATCGCGTCGCGTTCCTCGTCGAGGCTCCAGCCGTTTTCCAGAAGTGGTGGGAGCAGTTGTTCGCGCGCGGTTTCGCTCATTTTCTCTATCATCAATCCTGTTCCTCTCTGGTTTCGTTTCGGAACGGGCCGTAGCCCGTGAGTATCTCGATCTCCTCGCCAACAGCGTCGCGTTCTGCTGCGAGATAGCGGGCGACCGCGTCGGAGAACCCCGTGTCGGCCATCCAGTGCACCGAGTGGCAAGGCGCGGGAAGGTAGCCGCGTGCCAGCTTGTGCTCGCCCTGAGCGCCGGCTTCGACACGGGGCAGGCCGAGCGCGATGGCCGCTTCGATGGCCTGATAGTAACATAGTTCGAAGTGCAGAAAGGGGTGGTGCTCGGTGCAACCCCAATAGCGGCCGAAGAGGGCCTCCTGTCCGATGAAATTCAGCGCCCCGGCAACGGGCCGCCCGTCACGCTCGGCCAGAACGAGAATCACGTCATCGCGCATCGTCTCGTGCAGGATATCGAAGAATTGGCGCGTGAGATAAGGCGTGCCCCATTTGCGCGCGCCGGTGTCCTGGTAGAACACCCAGAAAGCATCCCAGTGCTCAGCTTCGATCTCATCGCCTGTCAGCCGACGGATCGTGCCGCCGAAGGCCTCCGCCTCGCGCCGCTCCTTGCGGATCGTCTTGCGTTTGCGCGACGTGAGCGAGGCAAGAAAACTGTCAAAGCTGGCAAAGCCCTTGTTTTCCCAATGGAACTGTTGCGTCGTGCGGCGCAGGAGCCCCATGCTTTCGCCAGCAATGGCTTCGGCCTCGGTGCAGAAGGTGGCGTGTAGCGAACTGACTTCATGCTGAGCGGCCATCTGGACGGCGCCCTGCACGAGCGCGGGTAGGGCCCGGGTTTCACAGCCTTCACGCACGAGAAATCGGCGGCCCGTCGCGGGGGTGAACGGAACGGCGATCTGAAACTTGGGGTAGTAGCGCCCACCAGCCTGCTCATAGGCATGGGCCCAGTTGAAGTCGAAGATATACTCACCCTGGCTGTGGGACTTGGCGTAGAGAGGCGCGCAGCCGATGATCCGGCCCTGCTCCCGGACTGTCATGTAAAGCGGCTGCCAGCCGGTCCCGCGGCCAACGGAGCCGCTGTCTTCCAAGGCTAGCAAAAAGCGGTGAGTCGTGAACGGATCACTAGGTCTCGGCCCTTCGGCCAATGCACAGGCATCCCATTCCCGCTGGGGAATCTCGTGCAAGCTCTCGTGCAGCCTGACTTCTATCGGCGCGGCATCATCCATGCGCTTCACATATAGGCGCGCGGTGGGTGTTCAAGCGGGGGCATGTGCAATGCCCGGCAGATAACCTTCGAAGGTGATATTGTCAGCGATTCTTCGGGCATGTTTTTCGGCCTGTGCCGACTTGACTGTCCAGCACAAGACATGCGCACCATTCTGTTTGATCCTTGCGAGAGCCGGGCTCTTCAGGTCAGACACATCATGGCTTATGAAACAGGACCCGGAGCGCGCGTAGTCTGGTATGGATGCAAGCTCGCGCCGCCGTGCGACCGGTATGGTGGGCCAGTCCTGCTCCGTGAAGGCACAGGTGACAATCCCTCGCGGGCGCTCCGCCGCGATCTCGGAGAGGGCCGCGACGCTGTGAGGATTGAACGACATGAGCGCTGCGGCTCCATCATAGTCCGCCAGGGCTGCGGCAGTCGCCGCTTCGAGCTTGCCTACATCGAGGCCGAGCGCGCCGTCCTGGTCCTTTAGCTCGATGAGCAGCGGAACCCGCCCAGCCACAAGCGAAAGGGCCTCGCGCAGCGTTGGGACTTTTGCGGCGCTGCCCTTGAGCGTGAGGCTCGACAGCTCGGCGGCGCTGCGTTGTGCCACGGGGCCGTTTCCCTCTGTGAGGCGGGACAAGGAATAGTCGTGAAAGACCATCGCCTGCCCGTCTTTCGACAGTTGCAGGTCGAGCTCGATTCCGTAGCCATGCGCGATGGCAGCTTCGAAGGACGGCAGGCTGTTTTCCGGGCAGCCCGCAGTCTGTCCGTGAAGGCCGCGATGGGCCAATGGCCTTTCGAGAAAAGCGGCGGGCAGCGCGGTCATCTGATTTCGAAGATACCTTCGATCTCGACCGCAACGCCGAGCGGCAGGGACGCTGCCGAGACGGCTGAGCGCGCATGTCGGCCGATGTCACCCAGCGCTTCGACCATGAAATCGGAGGCGCCGTTAATGACCTTGGGCTGTTCGGTGAAATCGGCTGTCGAGTTGACGAAGCCAACCAGCTTCACGACGCGCTGGAGGCGATCCAAGTCGCCTTCGCAGGCGGCCTTGAGCTGGGCGAGCAGGCTGAGCGCGCATGTGCGGGCCGCGGCCGCGCCTTCCTCGGTGGTCATTGTCTCGCCCAGCTTGCCGGTGATGAGGCCGTTTGCGTCGTTCGAGATCTGCCCGGAGACATAGACGGTATTTCCGGTGATGACGAATGGAACGTAATTGGCCGCTGGGGCCGGTGCGTCGGGCAGGGTTATGCCTTTCTGGGCAAGGCGGGCTTCGAGTTCTGAGCTCATATTGGGTCTCCTCATTATACCGGGCGAGCGTGTCTTCCCGCGACGCTAACCTCATTCCGCAGGCGCGGAAACGGGAAAATGCAGCCCTGTCATTCGCGAAATGCCTGTTCGAAATAATCCCAGAAAGGCTTCACGAGATAGTCGATCGGACTGCGTTCGGCGGTAAGGATATACGCCTCTGCAGGCATGCCGGGAATCAATGCCGCACCCTCGGGAAGCTTGGCCAGCTCGCCCTCTCCGAGCGAAATCTCTGCCATGTAATAGGCGGCTCCGGTGCGCTCGTCTTCGAAACTGTCAGCAGAGACCTGCACGACTGTCCCGAAAAGCTCCGGTGTGCGGCGCTGGTCGAGCGCCGAAAAACGCAGGTTGACCTCCTGCCCGGCATAGACCTTGTCGATATGGATCGGCGGAACGCGCGCGGCGATCACGAGCGGTCTGTCTTGCGGAACGATATAGAGGATCGCCTCGGCGGGTTTGATCACGGAGCGGGGCGTGTTGATTGCAAGGTCATAGACGACGCCGGATGCCGGGGCGTTGATCGTCAGGCGGGAGAGGCGCTCGCTCAGCGTCCGACGCCGTTCTCGCAATTCCAGCTCCTGAACGCGAATGTCGCGCAGCCGCGTGATGGCTTCCTCGCGCAGCCTGCTGGTCAGCTTGAGGCTTTCGATCTCGATCTCCGTGATGCGCCCCTCGGCCTGGGCCTTCGATGCCGCCAGTTCCCCGACCTGTCCTTCGAGACGTGCAGCTTCTCGCTGAAGCGACAGGACGCGGGAGGCCTGCGCAAGGCCGCGCTCGAGCAGGCTTTGCTGAGCCTCAAGTTCTTGAGCGATCAACGCAACCTGAGATTGGAGCGCTTCTGTCTGGGCGGTGATTCCGACAATCTGATCGTTGATTTGCTGGCGTTGTTTTTCGAGCTGTTCGCGCTCGCGTGAAACGCTTTCCAGCCGGGCTTCGAAAAGGCGGGACTGGCCATCGATCAAGTCAGCTACTTCATCATTGGACACGGCCAACTCAATGAGTTCCTTGTCGAATTCGAGCTCATCCGCGATGTCGCGTTCGGCCTCGAGGCGGGCACGGCGTGCCAGGACTTCGAACAGCTGGCTTTTTACAATGGCCAGCTCGGAGGAGAGGGTTGTCGCATCGAGGCGTATCAGGGCCGCGCCCGCTGTCACGGCATCGCCTTCCTCGATGAGGATCTCGGAGACAACGCCGCCGTCTGGATGTTGGACGACCTGCCGGTTCTGTTCGACCTGCACGCGGCCTGGCGCCACGATCGCTCCGGCAAGCGAAGAGAAGAAGGCCCATCCGCCGAACCCGCCGACGAGCAGGGTCAAGGTGATGAGACCGACGAGAACTGGCATTCGGGCAGGCCAGCTCTTGCGGTTCTCGCGACGCGCCGCAAGAGCTGGCGGCTCGTTCTCGCGGGACGGCAGGGTCTGCTTTCTGAGGGCGACTGCGCGGGAAGGGGTTTCGCCGGGCATCAGCTCTCTCCGCTTTCGTCTGGGCGAGGCTTGCCGGGCCCGGCGAGTTCGGCATGGTTCTTCGTGACGCGCCGGAGCACTTCTTCTTTCGGGCCGAAGGCGACTGCGCGACCGTCCTCTAGCATCAGAAGCAGGTCGCATTCCTGGATTGCGGCTGGTCGGTGGGCCATGATGAGGACCGATTTGCCCTCGGATTTGAAGACCTTGATTGCACGGTTGAGCGCCATGCTGCCGTCATTGTCGAGGTTCGAATTGGGCTCATCCAGGATCAGCAGAACCGGATCGCCATACATTGCGCGGGCAAGCCCGATGCGCTGTATCTGGCCGCCGGACAAACGCCCTCCATTGGCTGAGACACGTGTGTCATAGCCTTCTGGCAAGGTGACAATCATGTCGTGGGCATCAGCGCGTTTCGCAGCTTTGACGACGGCCTCGGCATCCGGCGTTTCCGACAATTTGGCGATATTCTCGGTGATCGTCCCGTCGAAGAGTTCTACCCGTTGGGGCAAATAGCCGATCAGGGTGCCCAGCACTTCGGGATCGTATTGATCCAGCGCGGCCCCATCAAACCGAATCTTGCCGCCCGCGGGACGCCAGGCTCCGGTGAGAGCACGCGCGAGTGTCGACTTCCCCGCGCCAGAGCTGCCGATGACGCCGGCGGCCTGTCCGGGCTTGACCGTGAAACTGACTATCTTGATCGAGGCCTGCGCTTCTCCCGGAGGCACGACGGTGACCTGCTGGACATCGAGCTTGGCCTGAGGGCGCGGCAGGGACGTGCGCTCCGGTTCGACAGGAACTTCAGTCAGAAGTTGAGCGAGGACTTGTCGCCCCTTGGCGGCACGCTCGAAGAGAGGCCATTGGCCGATGACCAGTTCGATAGGGGCGAGTGCGCGCCCCATGAGAATCGATCCGGCAATCATAGCGCCGGCGGTCAACTCATTTTGCAGCACGAGATAGGCCCCGAGCCCGAGCATGGCTGATTGGAGCAGGAGGCGGAACGCTTTTCCGAAAGTCGTGAATGTGCCGCCCAGATCCGCCGCGCGCATGTGTTCACGAAGCGATGCGTTGCGCGAGACTTGCCAGCGGGCAAATGCCGCCCCGCGCATTCCCATAGCCTGGAGCATCTCGGCTTCCGAGCGCATCTGCTCAGCGGTCATGCCGGATTCCGCGCTCAGGGCGTTTGCCTTGTCGAGCGGGCCGCGTGTCAGCATGAGATTGGCGAGCGATACGACCACGAGTATCAGGCCGCCAGCCAGCGCCAGCAGGCCGAGCCATGGATGAAACAGGAATATTCCGAAGATGAAGATGGGTGTGAAGGGCAGATCGAAAAGCCCCATCAGCGCGGGCGAGGTGAGCAGCCGTTGCATGGCCTCGAGGTCTGTTAGCGCGAAGACGGTCCTGTCGCGCACGCCGAGCGCGTTTTTTCGGATCACCGCGTCAAAGACACGTTTGTCGAGGCGCGCTTGAAAGCGGGCGCCGACGCGCGCCATGATACGGCTGCGCGCGTAATCAAGCAGGCCCATCATCGTGAACAGGAAAACAACAAGCGCCGTCAGGGCGATCAGCGTCGCTTCCGAGCGGCTGCCGAGCACGCGATCATAGACCAGCAGCATGTAAAGTGGCCCCGTCAACATCAGGATATTGACGAAAGCGCTGAAGATCCCCGCGGCCCAGAACAGGGCGCGGTTCTCGCGCCTCGCGCTGCGCAACTCTTCATGGCCTTTGGAATATTCGGGGTGACTCATGGAACCTTCATATGCTCAGATTGTTATAGAAGTCTCAAAACCTGTGGGAAACCGTCGATATGCGCTTTCGAGATGTTTCCAAACTGCCACATGTCCGAAAGAACCCGTACATCACCTTGGGCTTGGGAGCGCAATGGTCTAGATGAACAAGACTGGCTTGGAGGGAACATTGAGCAAGAGCGTTCGAACGGTAGCTTTTTGTCTTATGGCGCTCGGTGTGCTTGCAGGGTGCAATACGCCTCCGGCGGGACATGACCCGAATATGCCCTTTGACCCTTTCGAAGACCGCAATCGCAACAATCACGACGTGAATCTTACGCTCGACAAGGCCTTTGTCAGACCCGCTGGCAACGGCTACGTCACCGTGATTCCGCGGCCCGTGCGCAAGGGCATTTCCAATTTTTCATCGAATCTTTCGCTGCCGGGAATGGTTGTCAACAACCTGCTTCAGGGACGCATCGGAGAGGCCGGTCAAAACACACTCCGTTTCACGTTGAACACGACCTTGGGTATCGGGGGGGTGTTCGATCCGTCGACTGAGCTGAAACTGCATGAGGCCGAAACCGACTTTGGCGAGACACTGCATGTCTGGGGCGTGCCGGAAGGCGCTTATGTCGAGCTTCCCGTTGTTGGCCCCTCGACCGAGCGGGACGCGGTCGGAAAAGTGGTTGACCTGTTCACCAACCCGCTTTCTTACAGGCTGCCATCCCCCGAGAAGTATTACGGCACAGGCGCGGCAGTTGCCGCGAGGCTCGGAGATCGTGGAGAATATTCCGACACGGTCGACTCGCTTCTTTATGATAGCGCAGACAGCTATGCGCAGGCGCGCCTGCTCTATCTTCAGAACAGGCGTTTCGAACTGGGCGAGGAAGTTCCTGAGAGGGCCGAAATCGATCCGTTTGCACTTGATACCGAAGGATTCTGATGATGTTCACCCGCGAGCTCACCCGTCGCTGCACGATCTCTGGCATGTTCGCCGGGCTTTTTGCAGGCGCAGTCGGCCTGCCGTCGCCGGCGCTTGCCCTGACCGAGAGCGAGGCCTCGCGCCTTGTTGGCGCCTTGGTCGGTGAGATCAATGCCGTCATCGACTCGGGCAAGAGCGAGAGCGCGATGTATCGCGATTTCGAGCGAATATTCTCGCGCTACAGTGATACCTCCTACATCGCAGCCTACACGCTGGGCAATGACGGACGCCGAGCGAGTTCCGCTCAGAAACGGGCCTATTCGGATGCCTTCGAGGGCTACGTGGCGCGCAAATACGGCAAGCGATTTCGAGAGTTCATCGGCGGTCGTCTGGAAGTGACCGGCGTCAAGAAGGTCAAGCGTTGGTACGAAGTGAGCTGTGTTGCTCATCTCAGGGGTGAAGCACCTTTCGAGGTGACTTTCCTGGTGTCTGACCGGGGCGGCCAGCCGCTTTTTTTCAACCTGTATATCGAAGGCATCAACATGCTTCTGACCGAGCGCACCGAGGTGGGTGCGATGCTCGACAGGCGGCGCGGAGATATCGATAAGCTCGTCGCCGATCTAAGAACCGCTGGTTGAAGTTCGGCTGAGCCGACCTTGGCTTTTGTGACAGTGTCATTCGCGTGGCTTTTCTTCATCTGGTCTGGCAGCGCTTGACTTGCTAAGGGTTTCCATAACGGCAAGCAACAATCAGGACCGAACATGCTGAAGACATCGTTTTGGCTCGCGCTTCTCACCTCCTGGTCGATCTCGACCGCGGTGTCGGCGCAGTGTGGCGGCAGTTTCCAAGCCTTCGTGAATGGCATGAAGAGCGAGGCGATGCAGCGCGGCTACGACGCGCAAACGGTCAACGCCTTTTTCGCGGGCGTGCGGCAGGACGCCAAGGTTCTCAGGGCCGACCGTGCACAGGGTGTCTTCCAGTTGGACTTCACCACTTTCGCTCGGCGGCTGATTTCGAGCGACCGGATCAACCGCGGGCGCTCGAACGCGAAGCGCTATGACAGCGTCTTCGACCGGGCGGCGCGCAACTATGGAGTGAGCCGCGGCGTGCTGCTGGCTTTCTGGGCTTTTGAGACGGACTACGGAAGCTTCCAGGGAGACTTCAACACGCGCAACGCGCTGGTCACTCTGAGCCATGATTGCCGCAGACCGGAGCTGTTCCGGCCGCAAGTCTTCGCCGCGCTTGAGCTTTTCACACGCGACGCGTTCAACCCGGCAAGAACGACCGGGGCCTGGGCCGGGGAGATCGGCATGGTGCAGATGTTGCCACAGGACATCATCGACAATGGTGTCGATGGAGACGGCGACGGGAAGGTTTCTCTCAAGACCTCGGCTCCCGATGCGCTCCTGTCCGGGGCCAAGATGTTGCAACACCTTGGCTGGCGCGCTGGTGAGCCTTGGCTTCAGGAGGTGAACGTGCCGGCGCAGATGGATTGGTCCAAGTCCGGATTGCGCACACAAATGACGGCGCGTGACTGGGCCAAACTGGGCGTGAGGCCTCGGCAGGGCAAGCTCGCTGACGGCCTGCCTGCCTCACTGATCCTGCCACAAGGCCACAAGGGGCCGGCATTTCTCGCCTACCCGAATTTCCGCGTATTCTTCGAGTGGAACCAGAGCTTCACCTACGTGTTGACAGCGGCTTACTTCGCCAATCGCCTGGAGGGGGCGCCTGTCTTCGATGCGGGCAACCCTGACAAGGGACTTGGCGGAGCAGAGATGAAGCGTTTGCAGGAAAAACTGTCCCAGAGCGGCTATGACGTGGGCAAGATCGACGGGATTCTTGGCGCCGGCACGCGAGCGTCAGTCCAGGATGTGCAGAAGAAACTCGGTATGCCTGCCGATGCCTGGCCGACGCAGGCGCTCCTGAACAAGCTTTGATGGAAGAGCCACACCGCCGCGCGGCAGTGTGATGAGCGGGGGCGCTTGGCTTAGCTTGCCGCTGACAGGCCCTTCTCGAGCGCGGTGAGGATCGTCTGCACGTCGGCGCTCGTCAGCACGAGGGGGGGCGAGAGGATGATGTTCGGCCCTGAAACGCGCACCATGGCCCCTTCCGCATAGGCCGCTTCCTGCACCTTGTTGATCGTGCCTTTGTCGATGGGTGCCTTGCTTGAGCGGTCAGAGACCAGCTCCAGCGCGCACATGAGGCCCTCGCCGCCACGCACATCGCCGATCACCTCGTGCTTGGCGTGCAGCGCCTGCAACCCTTCATGAAGGTCCTTGCCACGTGCAGCGGCGTTCTCATTGACCTTGAGCCGTTTCGTCTCCGCGAGGCAGGCGAGAGCGGCAGCCGCGCCAACTGGGTGCCCCGAGTAGGTGTAGCCGTGGCCGATGGCAGCCTTGCCGGTTTCATCGCTCTCGAAGACCTGTGCCACTTCGTCGGCGATCATGACCGCACCAAAGGGGAAATAGCCGTTGGTGATCGCCTTGGCGGTGCACATGAAATCTGGCTGCACGCCCCAATGGCGACTGCCCGACCAGCTCCCCGTGCGGCCGAATGCTGTGATGACCTCGTCAGCGATCAACAGGATGCCGTGCTTCGAGCAAATTTCGCGCACCCCCGGCATGAAGCTTTCATGCGGAGGGATGACGCCGCCCGCGCCAAGAACCGGCTCCATGATGAAGGCCGCGATCGTGCCTGCGCCCTGGAAGGCGATCTCGTCTTCGAGGGCCGCGAGGCACAACTGCGAAAGCTTCTCAGGGTCAGTCTCATTGAAGGGGTTCCGATATGTGTAGGGGGCCGGGATGTGGTGGCACCCGGCCAGAAGCGGCTCATAGGCCGTGCGGAAGTTGGCGTTGCCATTCACCGACGCGCCGCCGAAATGGGTGCCGTGATAGCCCTTCTTGAGCGAGAGGAACTTGGTGCGCGCAGCTTCGCCCTTGATCTTGTGATACTGCCGCGAAAGGCGCAGCGCGGTCTCGACGCTGTCGGAGCCGCCGGAGGTGTAGAAAGCGCGTGTCAGGCCTTCGGGCGCAAAGAATTCGCGCAGCTCCTCGGAAAGCTCGATCACCACGTCATTGGTCGTGCCGCGGAAGGTCGAGTAGTAAGGCATTCTTTCGAGTTGGGCGCTGATCGCGTCTTTCACCGGCTGACAGGAAAAGCCGAGATTGACGTTCCAGAGCCCGCCGACCCCATCGACGACCTTGTGGCCATCGACATCGACGATGTTCACGCCTTCTGCTTCGGTGACGATCGTCGGCGGATTGGCGAGGCTGTCGGCAGGGTGCGCCATCGGGTGCCAGAGGGAGCGGGCATTCTTTTCCTTGAGGAAGTTCGAGTCTTTCATTGGAGTGTCCTTTCCGGTTCGAGAAGGCGCAGAGCCTTCTCGTAGCTCTTGGCGGGTTGCATGACATTGAAGTGGACAGAGGGCAGGCCGATGGCTTCGGCCCCCTTGATGTTCCGGAGCTGGTCGTCGACGAAGACGCAGTCCTCCGCAGGCAAGTTCAGTTCGGTTAGCACGGCACTATAGGCGCGCGGGTCCGGCTTCAGGATGCCGGTATAGGTCGCATCGACGATGACCTCGAAGTCTTGCAGAAACGGTAGCTTGTCGCGGAAATCCGCGCCGTAGAAGAGATCGAGCTCATTCGACAGCACCGCGAGCCGAACGCCTGCCGCCTTGCAGGCCTCGATCGCCCTTCGGAACTCGGGACGAATCACCGCCTCGGGCTCGGCCCCGCGCGCGCGGCGCACGAATTGGCTCATCTCCGTCCAGGTTTCACCTGTCAGCGCTCCGACTTCGCGTGTGCGCCGCTGCCAATAGTCGCGTTCTGTGATTTCGTCGGCCTGCATCGCGCGCCAGAGCGCGTCGCTTTCTGGTGCGAAAGGTCCTTGCCAATCAAGCGATCCGGCTGGAAGCCCCAGGGCTTCCTCGGTCAGGTCATGGGTTTCGAAAAGGGTGCGCGAAATCACTCCTCCGAAATCAAGTATGAGAGCCTTGCCGGTCATTCAGCTGCATCTTTTTGGGCTATGTCGGGAAGAAAGCCGCCCATGAGGCGCGTCAGGCGCGGGGCCGCGTCAAGCAAGGCTGCCCTGATGCTCCTGCGGTGGTCCTCGGTCATGCGTGCCGATGGGGCCGCGACGGCAATGGCTCCCATGCAGGCCTGGCGCGCGTCGAACAGCGGAGCGGCATGGGTGTGCACCTCTGCCTCGAAAGCGCCAACGGATTCGGCCAAGCCCGTGCGTCGTACCTCTTCGAGCCGCGCATTCAGGACTGCCGGGTCGGTAATCGTCATCTGTGTCAGGGCTTCGAGGGGGTGCGCAAGAGCCTCGTCTACGAAGGCGGGCTCCGAGAAGGCCAGTACCGCGTGGCCGGAGCTTGTTGCGTGAAGGGGCAGAATCTCTGCATCTTCCATCGTCACTTGAAGCCCGTGCTGATGAGCATAGGCATAGGTGATCGTGCTGAGTGTGGTTCCGTGAAGCAAAGAAACATGCGCGGTTTCACCTGTCGTCTCCGCTAGTACCTCGACCACGCTAAAGGCTAGATCGCGCATTGGGACTGTGGCTTCCCGGAGCGCGGCGAGACGCAGAAAAGCCGGTCCAAGACGGTATTCTCGCCCCGATCCGACCTGTTCGACGAATCCGCTGGTCTGCAATTCCGAAAGCAGGCGATGCGCTGTCGCTTTGTTCATGCCTGACAGGCGGGCGATTTCGCTCAGCCCGATCCTGTCCCTGGATCTGGAGAATAAAGTCAATAAAGACAGAGCTTTGGAGACTGTTCCCATGGGCGGCCTTTCAGTCGGAATGCACCTGCAGGACGGAAAATCCAACAGGGCATCAATTCACGTGTTAAATTTGTTGACAGACTCGGAGCGGGTCTGTCAATCTATTTTAGAACCGCTGGTTTGAATAATGAACCAATTGGCGGTCAGCACAAAACAGGGAGATGACAATGCTCAAGAACAAATTAATCGGTGGCGCGCTCGCGCTTTCGATGGCTGCAGTGGGTGGTGCGGCGATGGCCGAATACCCGGAAAAACCCGTCAGCTTCGTCGTGCCGTGGCCTCCGGGCGATCTGGAAGATGTGCTCACGCGGATGATCGCTGAGGACTTCCAGGAGGAATATGGCGTTTCGGCGGCCGTGGTGAACAAGCCCGGCGGCGGCGGTGGGCCATTTCCCGGCGCAATCGAAGTGGCCAACGCGCCTGCCGATGGCTACACGGTCGGTTCCTTCGTGATCGGTGTGCCCGTTGTCGGCCACCAGATCGGCATCGACGACCTCACACCTGCGAAATTCGAGCCGCTGGGCATCTTCCTGACCTACCCCTTCGTCATCGCGACGAGCGCGGATGCACCCTATTCGACAGTGGACGAGCTGGCGGAATATGCCCAGGAAAACGATGTCGCGCTCGGCCACTTCGGCGATCCCCTGACGCCGACGCAGGTCACCAAGGCGATGGCCGTGAACAAGGGCTTCGAATGGGGCAGTGACGCGGCGTTCGATGCGCTTGATTGCAACACGCTCGCCTCCGGAGATGCGGATGTAATCAACACGACGCTGCAGCTCGTTCTGCCATGCCTTGACGACGTGAAAGTGCTCGTTTCGATTACCGATGAGCGGATTTCGCTGGTCCCGGATGCGCCAACGGCAGGCGAGGTTGATCCCGAGCTGGACATCGCGCTCTGGAACGGTCTCTTCGTGCACAAGGACACGCCTCAGGATGTGCGCGACAAGATCACCGCCGTCGCCAAGGAAACGGTGATGAGCGAGCGGGCGCAGAACGTCGCCAAGGAGACCGGGGCATTGGTCTACTGGCAGGGTGCGGAAGAATCCGCAGAGCGTGTGAAGCGCAATATCGAGACGGTCGAGAAAATCCAGGGACTGCTGGAGTAACTCTGTCTGGAGCCGGGCACGAAAGCGCCCGGCTTTTCTGCATCATCCCGCGAGGCAAAAATGAGCAAAGACCGCCGCGAAGAAATCCGACGCTTCGGCGCGCCCCTGCGGGGGCAGGCGCTTTTTGCCATCGTTTTCGTCGTCGCCTCGGCTTTGCTCCTGAGCCAGCTCGGCAACGAGACGAGATGGGCCAAGGGCACCGAGTTCTTCGCACAGCCGCGTTTCTGGCCGGCGGTCTCCGTGATCGGCATGCTGCTATTCGGGGCCCTGCACCTTTGGAAGCTGCCCCGGCGCGGGTTTGAGCGCGTCGATGTCGCAGAATGGATCATCTGGTTTCGGGCGATCGAATTCGTGCTGTGGTTCCTTGCCTATGTCTGGCTCGTGCCGATCCTCGGCTATCTGCCGATGACCGTTGTCTTCATGCTCATACTCTCATGGCGTCTGGGGTATCGAAGCGGGAAGATGCTCTGGATCGCTGCGGTCTTCGGTTTCTGTGTCGTCGTGGTTTTCAAGAGCTTCCTGCAAGTGAGAATTCCCGGCGGTGCGATCTACGAATATCTTCCCGGTGCCTTGCGCTCCTTCTTCATCCTGAATTTCTGAGGCGCGGCAATGGAACTTCTCCTGGCAGGTTTCGAGATACTTGCGCGCTGGGACGTGATCCTGGCGCTTTTCGTCGGCTCGGTCGGCGGCGTCATGATCGGGGCGATCCCCGGCGTCGGCCCGGCCGTCGCCATCGCGATCCTCCTGCCCGCCACCTTCAGCATGGACCCGATCGTCGGGCTGACGGTGCTGCTCGGCATCTACGGCTCCTCCATGTATGGCGGCTCGATCCCCGCGATCCTCATCAATACGCCGGGGACGGCCGTGAACGCGCTGACGACCTATGACGGCTTTCCTATGACAGCGCGCGGAGAGGCGCGGCGGGCGCTCTCGCTGGCCTATTCGGCGAGCTTTTTCGGTGGCGTCTTCTCGGTCATCTGCCTTATCCTTTTCGCCCCCGTTCTGGCCAAGATCGCGCCGATGTTCGGCAGCCGCGAGATATTCCTCGCCGCTCTATTGGGGATCATACTCGTGGTGATCGCGCATCGAGGGCAGAGCCTGATCGCGGCTGCGCTGGCCTCCTTCGGCATCTTCCTCAGCACCGTCGGGCTGGAGCCGGTCAAGTATTCCAAGCGCTATACATTCGACCAGAGCTGGCTTAGCTCCGGGGTCGATCTCATCGTCGTGGTCCTCGGCCTCTTCGCGATCAGTCAGGCTATCTACCTGTTGCGCGGGGAAGACGAGAAAATCCGCCTCACCAAGCTGCGCGGCGGCATGTTCCAGGGATTGCGCGAGCTGACGCGGCATCCGCGGGTGGCCGGCGCGGCGGGCTCGCTTGGCGTCGTGATGGGGATGATCCCCGGTGTCGGCGAATTCACGGCGCAGTTTCTCAGCTACACCTACGCGCAAAAAAGCTCGGAGCGACCCGATGACTTCGGCCATGGCTCCAGCGAGGGGCTGATTGCCTCCGAAACGGCCAACAATTCCGTTCCGGCGGCTGCCATGGTTCCGCTGCTGGCCCTCGGCATACCGGGAGAAGCGCTCACGGCGATGATGCTGAGCGTTTTCTACGTCCACAACGTGGTGCCCGGCCCGCAGCTCTTTCAGAACCAGATGGACTTCGTCGTGGCGCTTTATCTGGCGCTGCTGGCGCTCAACGTGCTGGTGCTGGTCTTCCTGCTGTTCGCGACGACGCAGCTCATCAAGGTGGTCAAGATCCCCAACCGGTTTCTTGGTGCGGCGATCCTGACGCTGAGTTTCGTGGGCGTCTACTCCCTGCGCAACTCCTTCACGGATTGCCTGCTGGCCGCCGGTTTCGGGATCTTCGGTTTCGTTCTCAAGCGCCTGAGCCTGCCTGCCGTTCCGATCGTGCTGGGCATGGTGCTGGGCGGAATCATGGAGGTGAAGCTGCGCGCGGGCATGGCGCGGGTGAAGGAGCCGCTTGATTTCATCGACCGCCCCATCGCGCTCATCCTGTTCCTGATGATCCTCGGGGTTCTCATCATTCACTTCCGCTTTGTCTGGCGGGAGCGCAAATCGCTCAAGGAGGCCAAATGGCAAGCCAAGCACAGATCGACGAGCTTCGGAGCGCAGATGTCGCGCCGCAGAGATTATTTATCGACGGAGCGTGGCAAGAAGCTTCGGGCGAAGCGCTCGAAGTACTCTCCCCGATCGACGGAAAAGCCTTCACGACGCTGAGCCGCGCACAGCCTGAAGATGTAGGCCGCGCAGTGGTCGCGGCGCGGTCCGCTTTCGAGGATGGCCGCTGGGCGGACATGGCGCCTGCGGGCCGAAAGAAGGTCCTGCACAGGATCGCCGACCTCATCGAGGAGCGCGCCATGGAGCTGACGGTGCTCGGCGTGCGCGACAACGGCACGGAGTTCAACATGGCGATCAAGGCCGAGGCGGGCTCGGCGGCCGGCACGTTTCGCTACTACGCGGAAGCCATCGACAAGATCTACGGAGAAGTCGCGCCGACCGCGCCTGACGTTCTGGGCCTGGTTCACCACGCGCCTGTCGGCGTGGTGGGGGCCATTGTGCCGTGGAACTTTCCGCTGATGATCGGGGCCTGGAAGCTTGCGCCAGCGCTGGCGGCAGGCAATTCGGTCGTGCTCAAGCCGGCCGAGACGGCCTCGCTCTCGCTTCTGAAACTGGCGGAGATCTGCGCCGAGGCCGGGCTGCCTGACGGCGTTTTGAATTTGGTGACCGGGCAGGGCTCGGTCGCCGGCGAGGCATTGGCGCTTTCGATGGATGTGGATGTGCTTGTGTTCACCGGCTCGGGCGGCGTCGGCCGCCGCTTGCTGGAGTATTCCGCGCGCTCCAATCTCAAGCGCGTCTACCTTGAGCTGGGGGGCAAATCGCCCAATATCGTCTTTGCCGATGCGCCCGATCTGGAAAAGGCGGCGAAGGTCTCGGCGATGGGGATTTTCCGCAACTCGGGGCAGGTCTGCGTTGCCGGATCGCGGCTTCTGGTCGAGCGCAGCATTCACGACGAGTTCGTCGCGCTTATGGCGGCGGAGGCCGAGAAGCTCAAGGTCGGTGATCCGCTCGATCTGGGCACCCAGATCGGCGCGGTGAACTCCATCCCGCAGCTTGAAGGAGACCTCGGCTTCGTTGAGAAAGCCGTCGACGAGGGCGCAGCCGTCGCAACGGGCGGCGGGCGCATACTCGAGGATACGGGAGGCTATTACATGGCCCCGACGATCCTCACCGGTGTGAAGCGCAGCCACAACGTCTTCCAGAAGGAGGTTTTCGGCCCCGTGCTGGCGGTGACGTCCTTCGACAGTGACGAAGAGGCCATCAGCCTGGCAAATGGCACGGAATACGGCCTCTCGGCCGGAGTATGGACATCCGATCTCAGCCGCGCACATCGGATGGTGCATGGTATTCGCTCTGGTATCGTCCATGTGAACACCTATGGCGGGTCGGACAACACCGTGCCGCTGGGGGGCGTGAAGCAGTCCGGCAACGGGCACGACAAGTCGCTCCATGCCATCGACAAGTATCTCGACCTCAAGAGCGCCTGGATACAGCTATGAGCGAGGGCCTGTCAGACAGGCGCGAGCGTTTGCTGGGCCCGCGCATGACGAGCTTTTACGATGAGCCTGTCCATATCGTGCGGGGACAGGGCAGCAAACTTTGGGATGCCGATGGCCGAGAGTTTCTCGACTGCTACAACAACGTCCCACATGTCGGGCATTGTCATCCAAGAGTGGTCGAGGCGATCTGCAAGCAGGCCGCCACGCTCAACACGCATACACGTTATCTGCATGAAGGTATCGTCGAGTATGCCGAGGCCCTGACGGGAACCTTCGCCGACCCTCTGCGCTCTGCTCTGTTCACATGCACGGGCAGCGAGGCAAACGACATCGCGCTGCGCATGGCGCATGGTGTGACGGGGCACAAGGGTGTTATCGCCACAGATCACACCTATCACGGCAACACGATGGCCGTCTCGCAACTGAGCCGCACGAACCCGCCACCCGACCAATGGGACAACGTGGCTTTCGTGCCTGCGCCCGACAGCTACCGCCCCGTGAGCGGCGAGGAGTGGGCGGCGCATGTCAAGCGCGCCATCGCCGAGCTCGAAGAGCGGAGGCATGGGCTTTCGGCGCTGATCATCTGTCCGTATTTCGCCAATGAAGGCTTCCCCGATCTGGAGGAAGGCTGGCTTGCCCCAGCGATCCGCGCCGTGCGCGAGGTGGGCGGGCTGGTCATCGCGGATGAAGTGCAGCCCGGCTTCGGCCGTCTCGGCACGCATTTCTGGGGGCACCAGAAAGCGGGGATCAGCCCCGATATCGTGACTATGGGCAAGCCGATGGCCAATGGTCATCCTGTGGCGGGCGTCGTGACGCGGCGGGAGATCATGGAGAGTTTCCGAGGCACCTTCCGCTATTTCAACACATTCGGCGGCAATCCCGTCAGCATGGCAGCGGCGCAAGCCACGCTCGATGTGATCCGAGAGGAGGGCCTGCAAGAAAACGCAGCCGAGGTGGGCGACTATGCCCGCGAAGGGCTGCGCCAGCTCGCAAGCCGGCATGACTGTATCGGCGATGTGCGCGGCTCGGGGCTGTTCTTCGGGGCCGAGCTGGTGCTCGACCGCGCCGCCAAGACGCCTGCGACGGATTATACCAAGCGCATCGCGAATGCGGTGAAGGACAAGGGCGTTCTGATGAACTTCCTCGGCGTGCACTACAATGTGCTCAAGATTCGCCCGCCCATGTGCTTCAGCCGTGCAGATGCCGACCGGATGCTACATGCTGTGGATGAGGCGCTTGGGGAGGTCCCGCTTGACTGAGCCAGCGCGAAACGCAGCCGCTCTTTGGGGGCTGGAAGACGCGCCGATCAAACTTGTGGCGCGGCGCGAGAATGTTGTCTATCGCGTCGACGCCCCTGATGGTCCGCGCGCCCTGCGGTTTCATCGCAAGGGCTATCGCAGCACTGCCGAGCTAAGGTCGGAGCTTGACTGGATGGCCATGCTGGAAGCCTACGGCATGTCCGTGCCGCGCCCCGTTCGTTCACTCGCCGGTCACTTTATCGAAGAGATCGAAGATCAGCAGATCGACTTGCTTACATGGGAAAGCGGGGAGCCGCTTGGCAGGGCCGGAGAACTGATCGGGGTCGAGGACCGCGCCGCCTTCTGTCGCCTGCTGGGTGCGCAAATGGCCCGGCTGCATGATCTGAGCGATGCCTGGGAGGTGCCCGAAGGCTTCTCCCGTCCGGTATGGGACAGCGCGGGGCTGCTCGGAGATATGCCGCTCTGGGGCCGCTTCTGGGAGCACCCGGACCTGAGCGGGGTGGATCGAACGTTGCTCTTTAAGGTTCGGAACGCGGCTGATGCGGCGCTGGGCGCGCGCGAGGCCGGGGCCGACTATGGTCTGATTCATGCGGACCTGATCGCTGAGAACATGCTTTGGGATGGCGCAAGGCTGACCTTCATCGACTTTGACGATGGCGGATTCGGGTTTCGCGAGTTCGAATTGGCGACATTTCTCCTGCGTTACCGTTCCGAACCTGACTACGATGCATTGCGGTCGGCGCTTTGCGAGGGCTATGGCGCGCGCCGCGATGTCGATGCGGAAATGCTCGATTTGATGATCCTGCTGCGCGCTCTGACATATGTCGGCTGGATCACGGACAGGCTTGACGAGGAGGGCGCAGAGGCGCGGTCTGCTCGTGCGATACGAACGGCGCTCGAGGTGGCGCGAGACTGGATGGAGGAATGAGATGAGCGACAAGGCAATTCTGATCGTCGGAACCTATGACACGAAAGACGACGAGCTGGGCTATCTGGCTGACTGCATTCGCGGGCAGGGCGGCGACGTGCTGACGATGGATGTGAGCGTGCTGGGCGATCCCTCGAAGCCCACGGATTATTCCAAGCACGACGTCGCCGAGGCCGGGGGAAGCTCGATCCGGGCAGCCATCGACAGCGGCGACGAGAATGTCGCCATGCAGATCATGGCGGATGGCGCAGCGGCGCTCGCACTCAAGGAATACCGTGCAGGCAATTTTGACGGTGTGATCGTCCTCGGCGGCACGATGGGCACGGACCTTGCGCTCGATCTTTGCGCGGCCCTGCCGCTGGGCGTGCCGAAATACGTCGTCTCCACGGTCTCTTTCTCCGCCATGCTGCCGCCCGAGCGACTTGCCCCCGATATCCAGATGATCCTCTGGGCCGGCGGTCTTTACGGGCTGAATTCGGTCTGCAAGTCCTCGC
Organism: Rhodobacteraceae bacterium 63075; assembly: GCA_003417655.1. GTDB lineage: Bacteria > Pseudomonadota > Alphaproteobacteria > Rhodobacterales > Rhodobacteraceae > Lentibacter. The sequence continues at coordinate 89,934 of QVMW01000012.1, read as the reverse complement.
TGAGCCAAGCGGCGGGAGCCGTTCTGGGCGCGGCGCGCGCCGTTGAAGCGCCGACGCGTGATCGCCCGCTGATCGGGATGACCAGCTTCGGCAAGACGGTGCTGCGCTACATGGTCACGCTCAAGCCGGCGCTTGAGGAGCGGGGCTTCGAAGTGGCCGTGTTCCATGCCACGGGCATGGGTGGACGCGCCTTCGAGGGGCTGGCGGAAGAGGGGGCTTTTGCCGCCGTGATGGACTTCGCACCACAGGAAGTGACCAATCATCTCTTTGGCTCCAACATCACCGCAGGCGCCGACAGGCTGACTGCGGCAGGGATCAAGGGGATCCCTCAGATGGTCGCGCCGGGCTGCTACGATCTGGTCGATTTCGTCGGGTGGCAGCCGGTGCCACCCCGGCTTGAAGGGCGCATGACCCATGCCCATAACCGCCTGCTCACATCAGCCGTTCTCGAGGCCGGGGAGCGCAAGGAGGTTGCCGGGGAATTCGGCAGGAAACTCGCTGCGGCAAAGGGTCCGACAGAGCTTTTCCTGCCGCTTCAGGGCTGCAACGAGTGGGACCGCGCGGGCGAAGAGCTGCACGATGCCGAGGGTCTTGCAGCCTTCATGGGAGCGATGCGCGATCATATTCCGGCGAATGTGAAGCTTCACGAGCTCGATTGCCATATCAACGACGCGGACTTCTGCGAGGCGGTTCTTGCGCGGTTCGATGCGTGGATTGCCGAGGGGATCCTCAAAACCTGACTTGCGAGCGCGAGAATTGCGCCTAATCTCTCGCCATGGAGTGGCGGGACACGGGCATATTGCTGGCGACAAGGCCGCATGGCGAGACGAGCGCAATCCTCGAAGTGCTGACGCCTTCGAAGGGGCTGCATGCCGGCGTCTTGCGCGGGGCGAGCAGCCGCAAGAATGCGGCCATGCTTCAGCCCGGAGCTCAGCTTGACCTGAGCTGGCGGGCGCGGCTCGAAGAGCATATCGGCAGCTTCACCGCCGAGCTGGAACGCTCACGCTCTGCTCAGGTGATGGATTCGCGGCTGGCCCTGGCGGGCTTGAATGCCGTCACCAGCCTCTTGCGGTATGCTCTGCCCGAGCGTGAGGCGCATGAGCCACTCTACAAACGAACCGAGCGGCTCCTTGACCTGATGGGGCAGGATGACATTTGGCCACTGGCCTATCTGAAATGGGAGCTCGCCTTGCTCGACGAGTTGGGCTTCGGGCTCGATCTCAGCGCCTGCGCCGTGACCGGCGCGCGCGACGGGCTGGCATATGTCTCGCCGAAGTCGGGCAGGGCCGTGACGGCAGACGGAGCAGGCGAATGGGCCGCGAAGTTGCTGCCGCTGCCGCCCGTGTTGCTTGGGCAGGGAGGTGGAGATGATGCGGAAGTGCTCACAGGGTTGCGACTGACCGGACATTTCCTCAATACCCAGCTCGCGCCCGAGATGGGAGGCAAGCCCTTGCCCGATTCGCGCGGGCGTTTCCTTGCGGTCTTCGAGCGCAGGCTCAATCGGCTCTGAAGACCATGCTGCGCCCGTCATCATTGCTCAGGATCATGGTGTCGCCGGAGATTTCCGACAGGCTCATCTCCGATAGCGTCGAGAGAAAGGTCTGTTCTGCTTCGAGCTTGGGACAGGCCATGCGCGTCGCGGCGACCCTCGAGGCATCGAACCAGGGGTAGGGTGCCGTCATTTCGCCGAAATAGCTGTTGCACGGAGCTTGCCCCGCGATTCGGCCTTTCTCGGGGAATGTCAGCGTGGCGCGTGTGGAAAAACTCTGCCCGTCGATTTCCTGCAAGACCCATGTCTTGTCGCCGCCGCCATATCCACGGGCCGTTTCATCGGCGCGGCAGGCCGGCAAGACAGTGAAGCCGGCAAGCAAGGTCAGGGCTGCGATACGTCTATCCATCGCGCTTACCTAAGGGCCAGAATGAGATCGACAAGGGTTCCCATCGCCTGGTCATTGTGCGCGCCGTCACGACTTGAAAGATCTTCCATGCCGATCGATGCGGCGTATAAGGCGCGTGCGAGGTCCGGGTTCGGCACACCGCAGCGTCTCAGAAGGTTTTCCATGAAGCGCAGCCGCTCAGCATCGATGCTGGCGAGGGTTTCAGCGACCAACTGGTCAGATCGGGCCCAGGCTCTGACGGCCGGTTCCATCCGGGTGTCCGCAGCAGGGTTGTCGGCTCCGCGCGCCGCGATCTGCGCGAGCTTTCGGAGTGCGGATGCCGGTGTTTGCTCGGTATCGATCTCGGCTATGATGCCTGTCAGCGCCCTGTCGCGCCAATGGTCGAGCATGGCTTCACGAAAGGTGGGAACATCCGTGAAGTGCCAATAGAAAGAGCCTTTTGTCGTGCCGAGCGCCCGCGCGAGACGCTCGGCCTTGAGCGCTTCGGGGCCATTTGCCGCGAGGGCTTTGAACCCGGCCAGGAGCCAGTCTTCGCGGGAGAGCGTTTGACGCGTCATGAGAAAAACATACGCTCTCGTACTGAGCCTGGCAACCGCCCGGAAAGTGCTTTGCTCCTGGGTGGGGCAAGACGCCTGACTTTTGCGGCGCGCAACCTGAACTGCAAAGTGTGATCTGGCAGCGCTACATGTCGAGGCGAAGCCGACATTGCGCGTCAGTTCGAAGGTGACGCCTGGTCGCGTCAGCATTTCGGCAACAATCTGGATTCCGTGCGTCTTTACGGGGGTATGCAGCCCGAATCTCATCTGCTACTTTCCTTGCAATATATAAAAAAGAGGCAGGCAGTTTGGTTATGGGAACGGGCTTCAAGGGCACGTTCGTCATTTCCTGGCCGCAAACAAAAGTAGATGGGCTGGCGAATGCGCCGGTCGCGGACCTCAACGTTGGGGCGACATGGTCATGGGCCGGAGAGCCCGTGCGTGTCGATGGTCCGCGCGAGCTTTTGCGGTTGGAGCAGACGGACGACGAGACGAACCTCAGACGGCGCGCGGCGCGCACGGTGCACAGGCTGGTCGGCGCTGCCGTAAATGGCGAAACAGCGCTTCGCCGCGAAGAAGACGACGACAGGTTCAAAGACAACAGTTTCGTGGTGACGGACGGGTCGGAAAGCTACACTGTCACACTGATCGAGATAGGGGCGGAGGCACCGCCCCTGCTCATGTTCGTCGACCAGCTGCCGCCGTCCGGGCATGACTTGTGGGTCGTGCACCAGACATTCGAGCCGGCACGCCAGATGCCTGACGGTCCCGACTCCGGCGGAGTGATCTGCTTTACGCCGGGCACAAGCATTCAGACACCGGACGGTGCAAAGCATGTCGAGACGCTGGCGCCGGGGGATCACGTTCTGACCAAGGACAATGGCGCACAGGAAATCCAATGGGTCGGTGCGCGGCGCATGACGGGCGCACGTCTCTTCGCCATGCCGCGCCTCAGGCCGATCCGGTTTCGGGCAGGCGCACTCGGTATAGAACGCCCCGATGAAGAGCTTGTCGTCTCGCCGGAGCATCGCATTCTCGTTCAGGGGCGCGTTGCCGAAGCATTGTTCAACACCGATGAAGTGCTCGTGCGTGCCAAGGACATGCTCAATGATCACTCCGTGGTTGTGGACAGCCAGTTGCGAGAAGTGACCTACGTGCATCTGCTCCTGCCCAGCCACCAAGTCGTCTGGGCCAATGGCGTGGAGACGGAGAGTTTTCATCCGGCGAACACGGCGCTCTCGACGCTGAGCGAGGCAGACCGTGAAGCGCTGCTCGCGCAAAGGCCGGATTTCGCGGCACATCCCGAGCGTTATGGCGGCTTTGCCCGACGCAATCTCTCGGCATCGGAGGCCGCGCTCCTTGCCCACGAGGCGGCCTGAGCCGATTGCGCTTGACTCGAGGCATGACGCGGCTATAAGCGCGGCTTCATTGGTGTTGGCGGCCCCCGCAAGGGGATGCCTGTCGGGCTTCGGCCAGAGGACAACGCCCTTCATGTCTAGAGAAGGAGACCAGCCGTGACAAAACGCACGTCTGCCAAGTACAAGATCGACCGCCGCATGGGCGAGAATATCTGGGGCCGCCCCAAATCCCCCGTCAACCGCCGCGAATACGGCCCCGGCCAGCACGGCCAGCGCCGCAAGGGCAAGCTGTCGGATTTCGGCCTTCAGCTGCGCGCCAAGCAGAAGCTGAAAGGCTACTACGGCGACCTGACCGAAAAGCAATTCCGGCGCATCTTTGCCGAAGCCGAGCGTAAGCGCGGCGATACCGGCGAGATCCTGATCGGCCTGCTCGAGCGCCGCCTCGATTCCGTGGTTTACCGCGCCAAGTTCGTGCCGACTGTTTTCGCCGCGCGCCAGTTCGTGAATCACGGCCATGTCCGTGTGAACGGCAAGAAGGTGAACATTCCCTCCTATCGCGTGAAGGAAGGCGACGTTGTCGAGGTGCGTGACCGTTCCAAGCAGAACGTCGCCATTCTCGAGGCCGTGCAGCTTCCCGAGCGTGATGTGCCGGACTATATCGATGCGGATCACTCCAAGATGACAGCGACATTCGTGCGCACGCCGGGCCTGAGCGATGTGCCCTATCCGGTGATGATGGAACCGAACCTCGTCATCGAATTCTACGCGCAGAACTAAGCTCGAGCGTTTTCGCAAACAGCATTCAAAGGGCTGTGGCGGGAACCCGCTGCGGCCCTTTTTACGTTCTGGCGCATATCCTTAGCCGCCGTTAGGGTGTGATCATGAAAGACCAAACGCTCAAGCCCCAACCTCGCGCAGGCATCATGCGGATCGCGCTTTACCAAGGCGGCAAGTCCAGCCTCGCCGGGCGCTCTGACGTGCTCAAGCTGTCATCCAATGAGAACCCGGCCGGCGCGCCGCCCGCCGCGCGCGCGGCCATCGCGGAGGCCGCGGCCTCGGTGCATCGCTATCCGAGCACCGACCACGCCGCCCTGCGGCAGGCGATTGCGGAGACCCATGGGCTTGATCCTGAACGGATAATCTGCGGCGCAGGTTCCGACGAGGTGCTGCAGTTCGCCGCGCAATGCTTTGCTGGCGAGGGTGATGAGATCATTCACACGGAGCATGGCTTCTCGATGTATCCGATCCTGGCGCATATGGCCGGGGCCACGCCGGTGAAGGTCCGTGAGCGGGAGCGCACCGTTGATGTGGACGCGATCCTCGGCGCGGTCACGGAGCGCACGCGGATCGTCTTCATCGCCAACCCTGGCAACCCGACCGGGACGATGATCGGCGAGGCCGCGTTGGAGCGGCTGGCAGACGGCCTGCCAGGCGATGTCATCTTGGTTCTCGACGGGGCCTATGTGGAATACGCGGACGGCTACGAAGGCGGAGTCGGTCTTGCCAGCTCGCGGCATAACGTGTTGATGACACGCACCTTTTCGAAGATTTACGGGCTTGGTGGCCTGCGGGTCGGATGGGGCTATGGCGCGGCGGAGATGATCGGCGCGATGACGCGTATCCGCCAGCCCTTCAACCTTTCGACAGTGCAGCTCGCTGCCGCCGAGGCAGCGGTGCGCGACGGCGATTGGGTCGAGACATGTGTCCGGGTCAATTCCGAGCAAGGGGCGCGGCTCACGGCGGCGCTGGGCGAGCTGGGCATAAGCTGCGACGAAAGCCATGCCAATTTCGTGCTGGCGCGCTTTGCGCATGAGGCCGAGGCCGTCGAGGCCGATGAGGCCCTGCAGGAGGCCGGGATCATCGCGCGGCGCGTGGGGGGATACGGCTTTCCCGAGGGGCTCAGGATCACCGTGGGAAATGCCGAGGAAACCGGGCGCGTGATCGCTGCGCTCGAGGCATGGCGCGAGGGCAAGTCATGAGTCAAGTCTATGAAAAGGTTGCGCTTATCGGACTGGGGCTGATCGCTTCGTCGATGTTCTGGGCAAGCCGGCGGGCCGGGCTTGCGGGCGAAGTGCGCGGCTTTGCACGCTCCGACGAAACACGGGCCATCGCGCGCGAGATCGGGCTGTGCGACGTGGTCTGCGACACGGCGGCAGAGGCTGTCCAAGATGCCGACCTCGTCGTGCTCTGTGTGCCCGTCGGCGCGATGGAGGCCGTTGCAAGGGAGATCGGACCACATCTGAAACCCGGCGCGACGGTGAGCGACGTCGGCTCCGTCAAGAAGGCCGTCGTCAGTGCTGTCGGCCCCCATCTGCCGAACGGCATCGATTTCGTGCCCGCGCATCCGCTGGCGGGGACAGAGCATTCGGGGCCGCGCTCGGGCTTTGCCGAGCTTTTCGAGAACCGTTTCACGATTCTCGTCCCCGAAGACAGCGCCCGCGCCGAGGCGACTGCGCGGCTCAGGCGCTACTGGGAGGGCATGGGCGCGCTCGTCGAGGAGATGGACGCCGAGCACCATGACCTCGTGCTGGCGGTGACAAGCCACGCGCCGCACCTCATCGCCTACACGATGGTTGGCGTGGCAGATGACCTGCGGCGCGTCACGGACAGCGAGGTCATCAAGTATTCCGCTGCGGGCTTTCGCGATTTCACGCGGATCGCCGCGTCGGACCCGACCATGTGGCGCGACGTGTTCCTCAACAACAAGGAGGCGACGCTGGAAATCCTCGGGCGCTTCACCGAGGAGCTTTTCGCCCTGCAACGCGCGATCCGGACAGGCGACGGTGAGCAGCTTTTCGATTATTTCACGCGCACACGCGCGATCCGGCGCGGCATCATCGAGGCCGGGCAAGACACGGATGCGCCGGATTTCGGGCGGGTCAAGAAATGAGACGGGCATGGGTTCTTCTGTCTGTCCTGGTTGTCACCTCCTGTGGTGGCGAGGGTGCGGAGCGAGAAACCGGCTCCGTTCTCGATCGGTTTGGCCTGCTCTCGTCCCAGGAGACGCGGGACCTGAAGCAGGGCATGGTCTGCGGCGACATCGCGATTCAGGGCCAGCGGATCGGGCCGGTGCCGGGGAAGATTGGCGGATGCGGGGTTAACGACGCGGTAAGGCTGCGCTCGGTGAGCGGGGTGACGCTGAGCCAGCGGGCGGTGATGGATTGCACGACCGCGAAGGCCCTGAAAACATGGGTGGATCAGGGGCTTCAGCCCGCGTTCGAGCGCCTTGGGCGCGTCGCGCGGATCAAGGTGGCGGCGCATTACGTCTGCCGCACGCGCAACCACAAGGCAGGCGCCAAGATCAGCGAGCACGGCAAGGGGCGGGCGATCGACATTTCCGGAGTCACGCTCGAAAATGGCCGTGAAATCAGTATTTTGGAGGATTACGGCAGGGGCAAGGGCGGGCGCGCCCTGCGCCGGGCGCACAAGGCGGCCTGCGGGACGTTCGGCACGACGCTGGGGCCCGGCTCGGACGGGTATCACGAGGATCATCTGCATTTCGACACGGCCCGCTATCGCGGCGGGGCCTATTGCCGTTAACCTTTCGCCGTTAACCCGGCAAAACGGGGGGTGCCAACCTGTACACCCCCCTAGTACACCCCTCTAGTGCAGCGGCCGGTGCTCCGGCAATCGTTAACGCACGAAGGTTAAGGCAGCGCGCGCAGCCCGGGCGGCGCGGCGCGTGGCAGGCCGGCCCTTCGGGGAGGATATTTGCGGCAAGAAAAAGGCGGGGGCGTCAGCCGGGTTCGATCTCGCGCATCAGCCGAGAGAGAAAATCGCGCATGTAGGCGGCGCGGGTTTCGGCAAGGCGGCGGCCTGCCTCGGTGCGCATGGTCGCGGGCAGTTTCAGCAGCTTGGTTTCGAAATGGTCGAGTGCGAAGGCCGTGTCGTCGAGGGGGCGGGCGCGGGCCAGCGGATCTTCAGGGTCGTAGAGCGCGCGTCCGAGGCTGCCCGAGACGGCGAACATCCGCGCGATGCCGATGGCGCCGAGCGCGTCGAGACGGTCGGCGTCCTGAAGGATCTCGGCTTCTCGCGTGCGCGGGGGAATACCGGCCGAGAAACTATGCGCCTCGATGGCATGGGCCATGGCACCCAGCTTGGCCTCGGGCAGCCCGCAGCTGCGCGCGAGGGGGCGGGCGGCCTCGGCAGAGAGCCGTGAGGCGTCCGACCTGTTGGGAGCATCCTTGGGCAGGCTGACAAGATCATGAAAGACGCAAGCCGCGCGCAGCAGCTCCATGTCGGGCGCGGGCTCCTCGGCGGCGATGGCCTGCACATTGGCCCAGACGCGGGCGATATGGGCCATGTCATGCGCCGGGTCGGGGCCCGGGTCGGGGGCTGCGCCCCAATAGTCGGCGAGGGCGGCTTCGAAGGGGCAGCTCATCTGATGAAGATCCGCGGGGCCGGGCCGAGCGGGACGGGGCCGATCTTCGTCAGCCCGCCGGAGAAAGTGAGCGGGATGTCGAGGGTTTCGGGATTGCCCGAGAGCCGCGCGATCAGCGCGAGGCCTTCGGCGATCTGGTCGGCAAGGCCGGCGGGGAGCGTTCGGGACGCCTTGGCCAGTTCGAGAATGTCGCGCCAATTGCGCGCCTTGAGCGTCAGCGTGCCGTGCGGTGTGCCGCCGCGGCCGATGTCGAGCGTGCCTGCCGCAGCGAGGCGCAGCGTGCCCCATTCGGCCTCGGCGAGGTGAAGCTTGATCCGGCGCGGCTGCGGCCGACTGTCCTCGATGGCGCTGATGTCCCAGGGGCGCGAGAAGCCGAGCGTGGCATCGGCGCGGAAGGTCTTGAAGGCCTTTGGCAGATCGCCCGAGAGCGCGACGCCCTGCGGCAGCGGCGGGGCCAGGCCATCCGCGTTGAAGGCGAGGCGATAGTCGGCGCTGTCTTCCCCGCCTTCGCGCTTGAGGGCCGCGTTGAGGCCGGTGAGCCGCGTGGCGTCGCGGCCTTCTGGCGTGATCGTCAGGGCATCGGAGGCGAGATTGGCGCGCTCGAAGGCGAGGTCTGTCCCCGGTGTCATGACCATGGAGGCGCGCATGCTCTCGCTTTCCAAATCGAAGCGCTGGCGCGGGCTGCCGATGGTCTGGTTGTCGGGGAAGGCAACGATGACGTGATTGGGCCGGTAGCTGAGCGCGAAGACCTGCAGGAAGGGAGCCCGCCAGGCAAGGCCTGTCTCAGGGTCGGCCAGCGCGGGATCTTCGAGCGTGACATCGACGCGGTTCGGATAGCCTCCGACGGAGAGGTCGGAATAATCGGCCTGCCAGCCGGCGGCGCGGCGCGCTTCGAACCAGGCCTCGAAACCGGCGCGTGTGCCCCAGGAGGCGATGAGCCAGTACCCGGACCACAGAAGGACGAGCAGGAGGACGGCGGCGAGCAGCTTTTTCATGGGCGGGCCTTTATCGCGGGTTGCAATCGTGTTTATGAGGAAGCGCTGGCAAAGGGACAAGTGTTATGACGATGTGGGTGTTCGGCTACGGCTCGCTGATCTGGAACCCGGGCTTCGACGTGGCCGAGAGGCGCATCGCGGCGCTCGACGGCTATGCGCGGAGCTTTTGCATGCGCTCGATCCATCACCGCGGCACCGAGGCGCGCCCCGGCCTCGTGCTGGCCCTCGACGAGGTGCAGCGCGCGCGCTGCACCGGCGTGGGCTTTGCCGTGCGCGCGGGCCAGGAGGATGATGTCCTGGCTTACCTGCGCGAGCGCGAGCTGGTCTCGGCGGCCTATCTCGAACGGCAGGTGCCGATCGCGCTCAGGGGTGGCGGCTCCGTCAAGGCCCTGACCTATGTCGTGGACCCGGACCATGTGCAGTATTGCGGCGGGCTCGACCTCGAGGAGCAGGCGCGGATCATCGCCGGGGCGCATGGCGGGCGGGGCCCGAACAGCGAATATCTCTACAACACCGCCGCGCATCTGCACGAGCTGGGCATTTCGGATGATGATCTCGACCACCTCGTCGCGCGGGTCAGGCTGATCGAATCCAGGGATCAGGGCGGCTGATCCACGCCGAAAGGCGCATTTTTCTCGTAACGTTGCTCACGAAAGGTGGGCGCTGCGGCGCAAAGGCCCTCTTCCGGGCCGTGCCATGGCACTCTTTTGGATCACGAAACCGGCCACGCCGCGATATCAGCGCCGTGATCAGTGTGAAATATTTCAGAGTCCGCAATTTTTTATCCAGATAAAACATTGAAATAAAACAGAAAATAACACCCTCCAGAGTTCAGGGTGAGTTTCAGGAAGTTTCTTCCCAGCCTCTCACTTCGCGGTGAGCAGCGGTGTTTTGAAAGCTGGGCCGGGAAGGCGCAGATTGGTTGCAGATCGACGGCACGCCGCCGACGAGCCTTCAAGACGCCGCGCTGAACAGACTGGTGCGGCACCAAATGAAAAACGAAAGGAACACACCATGACACGCACATTCCTCACACTGACCGCCGCCGCGAGCATTGCCGCCACATCGGCCCTCGCCGTGACGACCCCGGAAGACAAGGCGCTGAACGCCGCGCTCCGGAACGACCAGGTCGCGCCGATCGCCGAAGCCGAGTACGTCAAGTCGCAGAGCGCTGCCAGCGCGCGGTCGAGCATCGCGACGGAAGACGGTTACGTCTTCCTGAGCCAGGTCGACGCCGGGAACTACGACGAAGACAGCACAGTCGGCAAACGCTGACACCGCATGATGACCCGGCTGCCCCGGTTCGGGGCGGTCGGCAACTTCAATCACAATTGAACGGAAGGCACACACCATGACACGCACATTCCTCACACTGACAGCCGCCGCGAGCATTGCCGCCACATCGGCCTTCGCGGTGACGACGCAGGAAGACAAGGCGCTGAACGCGGCGCTGAAGAATGACCAGAAGGCACCGATCGCCGATGCGCAATACGTCAAGTCGCAAAGCGGCCTCGGCTCCCGGACGAGCATCGCGACGGAAGACGGCTATGTCTTCCTGAGCCAGGTCGACACCGGGCGCTATGACGAAGAGAACGCTGTCGGCAAACGCTGAAGCAGGCGCGCGGCCCTGACAGCCAGGGCCGCGTCTACCCCGAACGGCTCATCTGCAACTGAAAGGACATCCGATGCGAATTTTTCTCCCGATACTGGCCGCTGCCGGCTTTCTCGCCGGACCTGCCCTTGCCTATGCGCCGAAGGTGGGCTGCGAGCTTGACCAGGGCGTGAAGCGCGGTTTCACAGCTGCACAGGAGGCCGATAGCGAAGACGGTGAGCTGATAGGTCTCACCGGCACGCAGTTATACGGTCAGCCAAGCGGCTGAGCGACACCGACATGTTTCCGAAGCGGCGCTCGCATTGCGGGCGCCGTTTTTTTTGCGAGCCGCGGGATCGTGCCCATTTTCCTTGGCTTGATCGCCGCTTGACCCTATGCTTCGGCGTGAATGAAATAAGTGTCAGGAGTTGCCCGGATGGCGCATCCAGACCGCGAGGCCGAGCCGCAATTTTCCCACCCTGTCCGACAGATCGTGCTGATGCTGATCGTGCTCGGGCTGGCGGGATTCGTCACGATGCTGGCGCTGCCGCGCGTATTGCCCGTTTTCCAGGCCAACCCGTATCTCAACGGGTTCATCCTCTTCGTCTTCGCACTGGGCGTGCTGGCGACCTTCTGGCAGCTCGCACAGATCATGCGCTCGGTGCGCTGGATCGAGGCCTTTGCCGCCGATGCCGTCGAGCGCGAGGGCGTGCGCCCGCCGCCGCTTCTGGCCCCGTTGGCCACGCTTCTGGGCAGCCGGGGGCGCGGGCGGCAGATCAGCTCCGGCTCGGCGCGCTCCATTCTCGATTCGGTTGCGCAGCGGATCGACGAGGAGCGGGAGATCACCCGCTACATCGTGAGCCTGCTGATTTTCCTCGGCCTTCTGGGAACTTTTTATGGCCTTGCGACGACGGTGCCTGCGCTGGTCGATACGATTCGCAGCCTCGCACCCGATGAAGGCGAGAGCGGCGCCGAGCTTTTCGGGCGGCTCATGAGCGGGCTGGAAGGGCAGCTGGCCGGCATGGGCGTGGCCTTTGCCTCGTCGCTGCTGGGGCTTGCGGGCTCGCTCGTCGTCGGGTTGCTGGAGCTTTTCGCGGGCCACGGGCAGAACCGCTTCTACCGCGAGCTGGAAGAATGGCTGTCCTCGATCACGCGGCTCGGCTTCGCCTCGGGCGATGATGGCAGCGAGGAAAGCGCGCAGATCGCCGTGCTGGACGGGGTGCTGGAGCATATGTCCACGCAGATGGAAGAGATGCAGCAGATTTTCACCCAGTCGGATGTGAGCCGGGCGGTCGTGGATCAGAAGCTCGGCAGCCTGACCGACAGCATCGAGCGGCTGGCCTATCGGCTGGGCGATCAGAACCCGACTCTGGGCGCGCTGTCGCGTGTGGCCGAGGGGCAGGAGCGGCTCATCGAGGAGCTGCGCAAGGAGGACAGGAACGCGAGCGACAGCGCGGGGATGGACGCGGAAAGCCGGATGCGGCTGCGTTCGATCGATGTGCAGATGCTGCGCGTGCTCGAAGAGATCAGCGCCGGGCGGCAGGAGATGATGTCCGAGCTGCGCACCGATCTGAACGCGCTTGCGCAGGTCCTGCGCGAGCGGGGCGCCGAAGCCGGGCCAGTGCGCCCGAAACGCTACAAGCTGAGCGAGCGGCAGCAGCATAATCCCGACACGGACGGCGAGGGCTGAGCATGGCCCTCTCGCGGCGCACAGGACAGCGGCTGCAAGCCTCGATCTGGCCCGGTTTCGTCGATGCGATGACCGGCTTGTTGCTTGTGCTGATGTTTGTGCTCACGATCTTCATGGTCGTGCAATTCGTCCTGCGCGAGACGATCACCGGGCAGGAGAGCGAGATGAACGCGCTCAACCAGGAGATCGCGCGGCTGGCGCAGGCGCTGGGGCTCGAGCAGCAGCGTGCCGAGGGATTGGAGGCGCAGGTGGGCGAGCTGAGCACGACGCTTGACAGCGCTGAAGGGCGGCTCTCCGAGCAGGCGGCGCTGATCACGCAGTTGCGCAGCCAGACCGAGGCGCAGGGCGCGGCGCTGAGCGCGGCGGAAGAGAAGATCACCCGTTTCGAGGCGCAGGTGGCGAGCCTGCTGGCGGAGAACCGCGAGACCGAGGCGGAGCTGGAGACCGCGCAGGGCGAGCTCGCGACGGTGCGGGGCGAGCTTGAAACGGCGCGGGGTGAGTTGGAGACGGCGCGGGGCGCGCTCGGCAACGCGCAGCAGGAGGCGGCGGACCTGGCCAAGCAGCGCGAGGCGCTGGAGGCGATCATCGCGCGGGCGGAGGCGAATGCGCAGACGCAGGCCGCCGAGATCGAAAGCCTGAAGACGCAGCTCTCCGAGGAGGAGGCGGCGCGGCTCGTCGAGGTCGAGGCGGCCGAGGCGCTGCGCGAGAAGCTGGCCAATGCCGACCAGGAGCTGACCGCCATGACGCTTGAGCTGGAGCGCGCGCGCGCCGAGGCGGAGGAGACGCTGACGCTTCTGGCGGCGGCGGAATCGGCCGAAGAGGACCTGACCGCGCGTCTGGCCGCGGCCCTGGCCCGGGCCGAGGGGCTCGAAGAGGGCAATGCCGCGCTCAAGGCACAGATCGACACGCTGGAAGGGTCCGAGGAGGAGAAGGCCGCCATCCAGGCGCGGCTCATGGCGGCACTTACCGACCTGGACGCGACGGAAGAGGACAAGGCGGGCCTGGAAGACCGGCTGGCAGCGGCGCTGTCGCGGATCGAGGGGCTTGAAGAGGGCAAGGCCGCGCTCGAGGCGCAGGTTGGCGCGCTGGACCGGACCGAGGAGGAGAAGGCGGAGCTGGAGGCCCGGCTCATGGCCGCGCTCGCCGCGCTCGAAGAGACCGAACAGGCCGAGGCCGCCTTGCAGGACCGGCTGGCGCGAGCCCTCGCCGAGAAGCTGGCGGCGCAGCAGGAGGCCGAGACGCGCCTGAGCGCCGCCGAGGAGCGCGCGGCGCTCTTGTCGGCGGCACGCGAGGCGCTCGCCGAGCAGGAGGAGATCGCCGCCGAGGCGCAGCGCGAACAGGCGCTGCTGAACCGGCAGGTCGCGGCGCTGCGCTCGCAGCTTGGCGAGTTGCAGGCGCTGCTCGACGACTACAAGGAGCGCGACGCGGCGAGCCAGATCCAGCTTTCGAACCTCGGCCAGGACCTCAACGCCGCCCTCGCGCGTGCGGCAGCCGAGGAGCGCAAGCGCCGCCAGCTCGAAGAGGCCGAACGCAAGCGGCTTGAAGCGGAAAAGGCGGACCTCGAGCGCTACCGCTCGGAGTTCTTCGGGCGGCTCAGGGATGTGCTGAGCAATCAGGAGGGCGTGCGGATCGAGGGCGACCGGTTCGTTTTCTCCTCGGAGGTTCTCTTCGCGCCGGGGGAAGCGACGCTGAGCGATGAGGGCCGTGGGGAAATCGCCAAGGTGGCGGAGATCCTGCGCAACGTGGCCGGCGACATTCCCGACGGGATCGACTGGGTGATCCGCGTGGACGGGCACACCGACGATGTCCCGCTCTTGCAGGGGGCCAGGTTCACCGACAACTGGGAGCTCAGCCAGGCGCGGGCCTTGTCCGTCGTGCGCTACATGGTGAATTCCCTCGGCATTCCGCCGGACCGGCTGAGCGCGAACGGGTTCGGACAGTATCAGCCCATCGCGGAAGGCGACAGCGCCGAGGCACGGGCGCAGAACCGCCGGATCGAGCTGAAGCTGACCGAGAAGTGAGGAAAAGGAGCGCTTGTCGCGCGCAGGATATCTCGGCCTTGCGGCCTCGGGCATGAGGGGCGCTGCCCCTCAGACACCCCGGGATATTTTCGGAAAGAGGAAGGTCACGGCGCGTTTGGACAGTGAGTCAGGGGAGGGCAGGATGCCTGCATTGAAACCAACGGATTTCACGGCGCACGTGACATGGATCGGGCGCGTGGCGGACCGGGAGGCGGCGCTGCAATCGGAGGCGCTGGAGCGGGCGATGCTGCATTTCGGCGGGATCGCGGGGGAGGCGCATGGCGGGATCACGCGCCCCTCGTGCAGCCGCGTGCTGAGCCTGCATCCGCGCGGCACCGAGATCGCCAATGTCCGGCAGCTTTCGGTGCTGAGCGCCGAGGAGATCGCCGAGACCGCGCAGGCCATGGGACTCGATGCGCTGGACCCTGCGCTATTGGGCGCATCGCTGGTGATCGCGGGCATCCCCGATTTCACCCGCGTGCCGCCCGCCTCGCGGCTTCAGGCCCCCTCGGGCGCGACGCTTGTCATCGACATGGAAAACCGCCCCTGCATGCTGCCGGCCCGCCCGATCGAGCAGGCGCATGAAGGGTATGGCAAGGCCTTCAAGACGGCAGCCGTAGGGCGGCGCGGCGTGACGGCCTGGGTCGAGCGGGAGGGGGAGATCGCGCTGGGCGAGACGCTCACGCTGCATGTGCCCGACCAGCCCGCCTGGGCGCATCTCGACGCCGCGCGGGGCACTTGAGTTTCCGATCGGCGACGCGGGCTGCGACATCCCGCCGCTCGGGAGACCGGAAATGTCGGATTCCGAGCGCCGGGACGACGCCGGAGGGCGTAGAAGGCGGCAAGGGAAGCCGGATGAGAAAAAGGGAATCCGTCAATGAGCTACAAATCCGACATCGAAATCGCCCGCGCGGCGAAGAAGCGCCCGATCCAGGAGATCGGTGAGAAGATCGGCATCGGGTCTGATGACCTGCTGCCCTATGGCCACGACAAGGCGAAGGTCAGCCAGGACTTCATCAACTCCGTCCAGGGCAACGAGAACGGCAAGCTCATCCTCGTCACCGCGATCAACCCGACACCCGCGGGCGAGGGCAAGACGACGACGACTGTCGGCCTCGGTGACGGGCTCAACCGCAACGGCAAGAAGGCGATGGTCTGCATCCGCGAGGCCTCGCTTGGCCCGAACTTCGGCATGAAAGGTGGGGCGGCCGGCGGCGGCCATGCGCAGGTTGTCCCCATGGAGGACATGAACCTGCACTTCACCGGTGATTTCCACGCCATCACCTCGGCGCATTCGCTGTTGAGCGCGATGCTCGACAACCACATCTACTGGGGCAACGAGCAGGAAATCGACACGCGCCGCGTGACGTGGCGCCGGGTCGTGGACATGAACGACCGCTCGCTGCGCCAGATCACCTCGTCGCTGGGGGGCGTGTCCAACGGCTTCGCCCGCGAAGACGGCTTCGACATCACCGTCGCCTCCGAGGTCATGGCGATCCTGTGCCTGGCCTCGAACCTCAAGGACCTCGAGGAGCGGCTCGGCGCGATGATCGTGGCCTACCGCCGCGACAAGACACCGGTCTACTGCCGCGACATCAAGGCCGAGGGCGCGATGACCGTCCTGCTCAAGGACGCGATGCAGCCCAACCTCGTGCAGACGCTGGAGAACAACCCGGCCTTCGTCCATGGCGGCCCGTTCGCCAACATCGCCCATGGCTGCAACTCCGTGATCGCGACGCAGACGTCGCTCAAGCTCGCCGACTATGTTGTGACGGAAGCGGGCTTCGGGGCCGATCTCGGGGCAGAGAAGTTCATGAACATCAAGTGCCGCAAGGCGGGCCTGGCGCCTGACTGCGTCGTGCTCGTCGCCACTGTCCGCGCCATGAAGATGAATGGCGGCGTGGCCAAGGCCGACCTCGGCGCGGAGAATGTGGACGCCGTGAACGAAGGCTGCGCCAACCTCGGCCGCCACATCGGCAACCTCAAGTCCTTCGGCGTGCCTGTCGTCGTGGCGATCAACCATTTCGTGACAGACACCGAGGCGGAAGTTCAGGCCGTCAAGGACTACGTTGTCACGCAGGGCTCGGAAGCCATCGTCAGCCGTCACTGGGAGCTGGGCTCGGAAGGCTCGGCGGAGCTGGCCGCGAAAGTCGCCGAAGTGGCCGACAGCGGCGTGTCGCAATTCGCCCCGCTCTACAATGACGAGTTGAGCCTCTTCGAGAAGATCGAGCGCGTCGCCAAGGGGATCTACCGCGCCGATGAAGTCATCGCGGATCAGAAGATCCGCGACCAGCTCAAGCTCTGGGAGGAGCAGGGCTATGGCAACCTGCCGGTCTGCATGGCCAAGACGCAATACAGCTTCTCGACCGATCCGACGCTGCGCGGCGCGCCGACCGGGCATTCCGTGCCGGTGCGCGAAGTGCGCCTCAGCGCGGGGGCCGGCTTTGTCGTGGTGGTCTGCGGTGAGATCATGACCATGCCGGGCCTGCCGCGCATGCCTGCGGCGGAATCGATCCGGCTCAACGATGCTGGCGAGATCGAAGGGTTGTTCTGAGGCGCAGGTCCGGTCAAAAGGGGCATCGAGCCCCGTTTGACCGGGTCGCCTCGTGGAGGCTCCATGCCTTCGGCGAGGATATTTGAAGCAAGAAGAAGAGGCCGTGATGAGCGCGACTGTGATTGACGGAAAGGCCTTTGCGGCCTCCGTGCGGGAGAAGGTGGCCGGCCATGTGGCGCGGCTCAAGGAGGAGCATGGCATCACGCCGGGGCTGGCTGTCGTGCTGGTGGGCGAGGACCCGGCGAGCCAGGTCTATGTGCGCTCCAAGGGCAAGATGACCGTGGAAGTGGGCATGAACTCCTACGAGCACAAGCTCGAGGCGGACACTTCGGAAGCGGACCTGCTGGCGCTGATCGACAGGCTCAACAAGGACGCGGATGTGCATGGCATTCTCGTGCAACTGCCGCTGCCCGGGCATCTCGACGAGGATCTTGTCATCAACGCGATCGACCCGGCCAAGGACGTTGACGGGTTCCACATCTCCAATGTCGGCCTGCTCGGGACGGGGCAGAAGAGCATGGTGCCCTGCACGCCGCTCGGCAGCCTGATGATGCTGCGCGACCATCACGGCGCGCTGAGCGGAATGAACGCGGTGGTTATCGGACGGTCGAACATCGTCGGCAAGCCCATGGCCCAGCTTCTGCTCGGTGACAGCTGCACGGTGACCATCGCCCACAGCCGCACGAAGGATCTGCCGGATGTGGTGCGCCGCGCAGACATCGTCGTGGCGGCGGTGGGGCGGCCCGAGATGGTCCCCGGTGACTGGATCAAGGAAGGCGCGACGGTGATCGACGTGGGGATCAACCGGATCGACGCGCCCGAGAAGGGCACGAACGAGGATGGCAGCGTGAAGACGCGGCTTGTCGGGGATTGCCACTACGAGAGCTGCGCCGAGCGCGCCGGGGCGATCACGCCGGTTCCGGGCGGGGTCGGGCCGATGACGATCGCCTGCCTGCTGGCCAATACCGTGACCGCCTGTTGCCGGGCCAACGGGCTGGCCGAGCCTGAGGGGCTGACGGCGTAAGTATCTGGTTTTGAAATGAGAAAAGGCGCGCTGGAGCGGTCGGCGCGCCTTTTTTCGTCTCAGCGCGGCATGGGCATCGGGCTCGGCTCCGGGCCTGTCAGGACGGCCAGCGCCTCGGGGCGCATGAGCGATGACAGCGTTTCGTGATGGCTGCGCAACCCGCCTGTATAGGTTCCGAAGGCAGGCATGATGAGCCGGTCGCTGTCGATGAGGAAACAGGCCCGCGTGACGGCCCGGCCCCGGGACTTGAGCGTGGCCTTCGGGTGATAATGACCGGAGACCTCGCCGAAGCGGGCCGGGTCGGCGATATGGCTGAAGGTGAGCGGGGAGAGCGGCAGCGCGGCGAGGTGCGCGCCGCCGAGATCGACGGGGCCGGGATCGTGATTGCCCTCGATCCAGACCCAGCGGCGACCGGCCTGCAACCGGCCGACCCAGAGCTTGTCCTCGGCGCTCAGCGCCTCGGCGGCGGCGCTGTCATCGAAACTGTCGCCAAGGCAGATCACCGTTCTTGCACCGGTCGCCTCAAGCTCCGCATCGAGCCGGGAGAGCGTCTCGCGGGTCTCGTAAGGGGGCAGGGCGCTGCCGCCACGGCGGGCGATGCGTTCGGATTTGCCGAGGTGCAGGTCCGATACGCAGAGCAGGCTCTCGGCGGGCCAGAAGAGCGCGCCCGAGCCGCGCGCGACAAGCTCGGCGCCTGCGAGGGTGAAGCTGTAGCCTTGCATGGGATGGATGTTGCAGGGCGCGGCGGGGCGGGCAAGAAAATTCGAATTTTCTTGGCAATTTTCTTCGAAAGAAAATTGGCCGCAGGCGGCAGTGGCGCGCCACTCAGGCGAGGCCCGCCGCCTGCATGAGCCTTTCGGTCTCTTGGGCCAGCAGCCGCTCCTCGGCGGCGCCCTCGACCGGCACCTTGCCGACCTCGAGAAAGAGCGGTGCGGCGAAGGGGGAGACGCGGGCAAGGCGCCTTGTCTCTATCCCTGAGACAGCCATGAGCCGCGCCTCGATCCGGGAAAAATCGACCAGCCCGCGCATGGCCTGCGCGCGGGTGATGCGCATCAGCAGGTGGTCGGGCTCGTATTTGAGCAGCGTGTCGTAGAGGATGTCGGAGCTGAACGTGGCCTGCCGGCCTGATTTGCGCGCGCCGGGCGTGTTGCGCTCGATCAGCCCGGCGATCGTGGCGATGCCGCGAAAGGTGCGTTTCATCACCGCGTTGCCCGCGAGCCATGTCTCGAGCCCGTGGCGCAGCCCCTCCAGCTCGAAGAGCGGCGCGGCGTCCATGACCGGGTCCAGCCCCCAGATCAGCGTTGCGTGATCTGTCGCCACGAAGCCGAGCGGGGCGAGGCCCGTCTCCTCCATGCGCTTGGTGAGCAAGAGGCCGAGCGTCTGCTGCGCGTTGCGGCCCGCGAAACCGTAGATGCAAAGATGCTCGCGCCCGTCATGGGGAAAGCTCTCGACGAGCAGCTTGCCTGCCTCCGGCAGCTCGGAGACCTCGGCCTGAAGCGCGATCCAGTCTGCCGTGTGGCCGGGCAGGCCGTCATGCGCCCCGTGCAGCAGCCGCAGGACGCGCTGCGACAGTTCCAGCGAGGTGGCGAACTTGGTGCCGCCGAAGACGGCGATCTTCGGTTTCCGGCTCGCCGTCCGGGAGACTTCAACGGTCATGTCGCGCAGGCCCTCGTAGCGCACGATGCGTCCGCCGATGAGGAAGGTGTCGCCCGGTGTGAGCGTGGCGGCGAAGGCTTCCTCGACCTCGCCGAGCGCCGGGCCGCGCCCGCGCATCCGGACCTTGAGCAGGTCGGAATCCTGGATCGTGCCGATATTCATGCGGATGCGCTGGGCGGCGCGCGGATCGCGCAGCTGCCAGAGCCCGCCCCGTTCCATCAGGCGCTGCCACTTGTCATAGGCGCGGAAGGCGTAGCCGCCTGTGGCCACGAAATCGAGGCAATCGTCGAACGCGGCCCGCGTCAGCCCCCGGTAGGGCCCTGCCCGGCGCACCTCCTCGAAGAGCGCGCTTGCCTCGAAGGGCGCGGAGGCGGCGCAGATGAGCATGTGCTGGCAGAGCACGTCCAGCGCGCCGCCCGCGCGCGGCTCGCCGTCAAGCTCGCCCTCGGCCACGGCTTCGAGCGCGGCGCGGCATTCGATCACTTCCCAGCGGTTGGCCGGCACCAGCAGCGCCTTGGACGGCGCGTCATAGCGGTGTTCGGCGCGGCCGATCCGCTGGACGAGGCGAGCGACGTTCTTGGGCGCGCCGATCTGGATCACGAGATCGACATCGCCCCAGTCGATGCCAAGATCAAGGCTGCCGGTGCAAACCACGGCGCGCAGGCCGCCCGCGGCCATCGCCGCCTCGACCTTCTCGCGCTGCTCGCGCGCGAGAGAGCCGTGGTGAATGCCGATGGGCAGAGCCTCGTCATTGGCCAGCCAGAGATTGTGAAAGAAGATCTCGGCCTGGGCGCGGGTGTTGTGGAAGATCAGCGTGGTCTTGTGCCTCTTGACCTCTTCGAGCACCGCCGGGATTGCATAGGCCGCGCCGCCGCCCGACCAGGGCGGGGCCTCCTCCGTCTCCAGCATGGAAACTTGCGGGGGCGGGCCGGGATCGGCATGGAGCACCTCGCAGGGCTCGGGCTGCGGCGCGAGATAGGCGGCGATCTCGGCGGGGTCCTGCACCGTCGCCGAAAGGCCGACGCGGCGCAGGCCGGGGCAGAGCGCCTCGAGCCGCGAGAGGGCGAGCATGAGCTGATCGCCGCGCTTGGAGGCGCGCAGGGCGTGGATCTCGTCGACCACGACGCGGCGCAGGCCGCGGAAGATATGCGGCGCGTCGGGGTAGCTGATGAGCAGAGCGAGGCTTTCGGGCGTTGTCAGCAGGATATGCGGCGGATCGGCGCGTTGGCGTTTGCGCGCGGTGGGCTTGGTATCGCCCGTGCGATCCTCGATGCGGATCGGCAGCTCCGCTTCTTCGACGGGCGCGCGCAGGTTGCGCTTGATGTCCGCGGCGAGGGCCTTGAGCGGGGAGATGTAGAGCGTGTGCAGCCCCTCATGGGGGCCATCGGCCAGCTCGGCAAGTGTCGGCAAAAAGCCCGCGAGCGTCTTGCCGCCGCCCGTGGGCGCGATGAGAAGCGTTGCCGGTGCGCCGGCGCGCTCCAGCATGGTGCGCTGGTGAGGGTGAAGTTCCCAGCCGCGGGCCGCGATCCAGCCGGAGAGGGGCGCGGGCAGGTCCGTCATGCGCGCGCCTGCCGGGCGGGGCCAAGAATTTTCGAAAATTCTTGGCAAATTTCTTCGAAGAAATTTGGGCGCGGAGATGTTGGGGTCACAGGATCGGCCCCAGCGTTGCAACGAGGTTGTCCCGGAGCTTGTGGACCTTGCTGCGCCCGCTGATCTCGTCAAGCGTGACGCGGCGGCTTTGAGAGATGTATTCTTGCTGTTGGTCGTGAATTTTTGTAGCAAAATCAAAGCTATAGACCATCAGGTCGCTTTCAAAATTCAAGTCGAAGCTGCGCTGGTCGAGATTGGACGAGCCAATGAGGGCGACTTCCCGGTCGACCGTTGCCAGCTTGGCATGCAAGAGCCCGGGCCTGTGCTCCATGATCCGAACCCCGGCCTCGAGCAGCGCCTGATAGTGCCCGCGCGAGGCGCATTTGACCACCCAGCTGTCGCTCACCTCGGGCAGGTTGAGCGTGACCTCGACGCCGCGCCAGGCGGCCGATTGCAGCGCGTTCGCGACGGCATTGTCGGGAACGAAATAGGGCGTCGTGATGACAAGCTCCTTCTGGGCCAGCTCGAAGAGGGAACAGAAGATCTGGCTCGAGGACAGCGGGCGCTCGAGCGGGCCGGTGCCGTGATACTGCGCCGCGAAGCCGCCGCTTCGGGCGGTGCCGCGAAAGGGCAGGTCGGCGGGCGAAAGCGGCTCCTGTAGCGACCAGTCGACGAAGAAGAGCGCCTGCACCTGGTTGACCACCGGGCCTTCGAGGCGGAGCATCACGTCGATCCAGGGGCCGAAGGCGCGTTTCGGGGCAAACTCCGGGTCCGCGCCGTTGCGCGAGCCGATATGGGCCACCTCGCCGTCGATCACAACGAGCTTGCGGTGATTGCGCAGATCGAAGCGGGTGATCAGGCTGATGCCGAAGATCGACTCGAAGGGCATGGCGACCTGAAGCTGGATGCCGGCCTCTTTCATGCGTTTCCAGAGCGCGGATTTCACGAATTTGCGCGAGCCGAGATTGTCGGCTGCGGCGCGGACGGTGACACCGCGCTTCCTCGCGCGGATGAGCGCCTCTGCGATCTCGCTGCCCGCGCCGTCATCGAGCCAGATGTAGAACATCAGGCTGATGCTCTCGCGGGCGGCGTCGATATCGGCGATGAGCGCGGCGTGAGCCTCGGCCTCGCGGGGCATGAAGCGCGCGGTATTGCCGTCCATCGGTTGAAAGCCGCTGACCGAGGCGGCGAAGCGGAACGGCTTTTGCATCGCGCGGGGGATCTCGGCGAACCCGTCTTCATCCTCGAAGACATCCGGCCGCGCGGCGCGCAGGGCCGCGTAGGCCGCGTCGCGGCGCTGCCTCATGCGGGCCGGCAGGCGGATCTCGCCGATGGCGATATAGGCGATGAGCCCGAGAACGGGCAGGGAGGCCAGCACGATCACCCAGGCCAGACGGGCCGACGCGGTGATGTCCTCGCGCAGCAGGAGGCGCAGGCTCGCTGCCACGATGATCGCGGCATGGGCGATGCCCAGCAGCGGTATGAGCCAGTCCATGAAGCCCCTTTCGGCAGTGGTGTCCGGGGCTAACTTAATGACTTGCCCTGCCGGGGCAAGGCGCGCGCGCAGGGGCGGGCCGATTTGCCCCGGCGCAGGCCGTATCGTGTCAGTTCACGATGGCCTCTTCCTTGACGAACATGTTCGCCCAGGCGCGGTCGATCAGCTCGGGGGACATCTTGTAGGGGATGCCCTCGAAGTCGCAGATGGCGCGCATCTGGTCGATCAGGAAGACCGGCTGGTAATTGGCATAGACATTGTCGATCGTCGGATACTTGACCTTGAGCAGGTGCACGAGCGCGCTTTCGTCGAGCTGCATGCCCTTGGCGCGGGCGACCATGGAGAAGATCTTCAGGAAGTTCGCCTGGTCGGGGCCGTCGATCTTGATCTTGAAGAAGATCCGGCGAAGCGCGGCCTGGTCGAAGATCTTGTTGGGGTGGAAGTTCGTCGAGAAGATCACGAGCGTGTCGAAGGGAACCTCGAACTTCTCGCCCGATTGCAGCGCGAGGATGTCCTTGCTCTCTTCGAGCGGGACGATCCAGCGGTTGATCAGCGCCTGCGGCGGTTCCTGCTGGCGGCCGAGGTCATCAACGATGAAGATGCCGCCGGTGGACTTGAGCTGGAGCGGGGCCTGGTAGGTCCGCGCCGTGGGGTTGTAGACCAGGTCGAGCATGTCCAGCGTGAGTTCACCGCCGGTGATGACGGTGGGCCGGTCGCATTTCACGTAGCGGGTGTCGAAAGTGACCCGGCGGCGCAGGGCGTTCGGGTCTTCTTCCTCCTCCTCGACGGCGGAGTGCACGATCGGGTCATAGACGGTGATGACCTGGCCGGCATACTCGATGGCGCGGGGGACATAGACCTTGTCGCCCATGGCGTCGCGGATGCCGTTGGAGATCGAGGATTTGCCGTTGCCCGGGGGGCCATACATGAGGATCGAGCGGCCCGCGGAGACGGCCGGGCCGAGATGATCGAGCAGCGCATCGGGCAGGACGAGATGGCCCATCGCGCTTGTGAGCTGGTCGCGCGTGACCTGGATGTTGCGGATCGACTGGCGCTTGACCTGCTCGTTATAGACATCGAGCGGAACCGGCATGGCCCCGAAATACTCCGACTGCGAGAGCGCATCGAGCGTGCGTGACTTGCCAGCATCGGTGAGCTGGTAGCCCATCTCGCCGCCTGCGCTGGCGCTCATCGTGCCGGTCGACTCGACAAGCCGGTGCTCGCGCGCGAGATCGACAAGCTCCTGGGTGACCTGCCGGGGCAGGCAGACTGCCTTGGCCAGTTCGGTGACTTCGGTGAGGTTCTTGCGGAACATCGTCTTGAGGACGATGTCGCGCATCATCACGAGCGGGAGCTTCATGTCCTCCAGCGTCTTGGGCGGGGGCGGGGCCATCACGGCCGTGGGCTGCATATTCATCTGAACTGCCTCGATTTGCTCATTATTCGTGCCGTCTTCCTGCGCGGCCTTGCTTGGGGTCAAAGATATACTGCCGCGCGCGGCAGCCCAAACAAATTCCGTGCAAAGCCCAGTATGCCCTCATAAAGTGCAAAAAAAATGAAGAGGTTGTGATGCAGAACGCCCAAATCCGCCACTTTCTTGCCATGATTGGGGGTGTCTTTGCCGCGATTTGCGCGCTTGCCGCGCTGCGCGAAGGGCTCGATTTCGCCAAGCACGAGACGGATATGCTGCATCTCGTGGACATCGTGCTGCGGCTCGAGGGTGGCGCGCGCATCCATGAGGAGGTGATGACACCGCTGGGGCTGTGGGGGTTCATGCCTTTCGTACTGCTGGGGCAGGCGGGGCTCGGCCTCGGCGCGGCGCTCAAATGGGGGCAGGTCGCCGTTGCCGCGGTGCTGCTCGGGCCGGTCATCTGGGTCGGGGTGAGCCGGATGCGCTCGGTGCCGCTGGCGCTGGGGTTCGGCGCGGTGGTGCTGCTCCTGG
The DNA here is from genome assembly GCA_003417655.1 of Rhodobacteraceae bacterium 63075. Lineage (GTDB taxonomy): Bacteria > Pseudomonadota > Alphaproteobacteria > Rhodobacterales > Rhodobacteraceae > Lentibacter. Next base: position 65,203 of record QVMW01000012.1, on the reverse strand, counting down.
CGAGCGGGATGGTCTATGGCGGGGCGGATCCGAAGATTTCGCTGTCGATGCATTACAACCGTTGGGCCTGGGCGATCGTCTTCCTGCCGCTGGCGCTTGTCCTCTTGCCCGCGCAGAGGCGCGGCGATTGGCTGGACGGAGCCGTGATCGGGGCGGCGATGGCGGCGCTGGTGCTCATCAAGGCGACCTATTTCGTGGCCTTCGCGCCGGCGGTGATCCTCGGGCTCCTGTTGCGGCGCGAGCTGAAGGTTCTGGCACTGGCGCTGCTCATCGGGATTGGCATTCTCGGGGTGCAGACACTCTTTTCCGGCCTCGGCTTCTGGCAGGGCTACGTGAGCGATCTCATGACGGTCGCGGCCTCGGAGGTGCGTCCGCAGCCGGGCAAGGGCTGGTCGCAGGTGGCGCTGTCACCGGCCCATGCGGCGGGGACATTGCTGGCCATCGGCTCGGTGATCTGGCTGCGGGCGGTGCTGAAAGACGAGCCTGCCGGGCTGACGCTTGCCGTGCTCCTGCCGGGGGCGATCTACGTGAGCTACCAGAATTTCGGGAATGACCCGCTCTGGCTGCTGCTCTGGGGGCTCGCGCTCATGGCGCTGGGTTTCGTGCATGTGGCGCGGAAAGCCCGACTTCTCGTCTGGGGTGCTCTGGCACTGGCGCTGGTGGCCCCGCCGGCGCTCAATATCGCGATCAGCCCGCTGAGGCACGTTTTGCAGCCGCAGGCGGCTTTTGCACCGCTCCTGTCGGAGCACCCCGACCTGCGCGGCGTTGACGCGCGCTTCGGGAATGTTGCGGGGCAATGGCCCCTTGGCGAGGCGGACGGGCACTGCAAGCTGGCCAGCGGCGCCGTGGGCTACATGCGCGAGATGGCCGCGCGGCTGGAGGCGGAAGGGCATACCGGCAAGGGCGTCTATGCGGCGGGGCTTTTCAACACCTTCTGGCTCTTTGGTGATTTCGAGCCCCTGAAAGGCGGCGCGCCGTGGTATTATGGCGGGCTTCCGGGGATCGGGGAGGCCGAGCTTCTGGTGCTGCCGGAATGCAGCTTCGGCGCGCGTTACCCTGAGCTGGCCATGCGCGAGATCAGGGCGCGTCAGATCGGCACGGAAGCGATCTATTCGGACGAATTGATGAGCGTCTACAGGCTTCAGCCGCCGAAATAGGTTCCCAGCGCGATATAGAGCGCGAGGGTCGCCCCGAGGCTGAGGCCCATGGGGAAATCGGAGCCCGTCTCCCAGCTTTTCCAGTCGGGAGCGAGGCGGCGCAGGCCTGTGTACTTGGCGAGGCGGTGGGTCACGTAGGCGGCCAGCAGGTTGGCGGCGAAGAGCACCATGAGAATGCGCAGATCGCCGAGCGCGATGAAGGGCGCGGCGGCGGCGGCGAATTTCGCATCGCCCGCGCCCATGGCCCCGGCGGCGTTGAGCACGATGCCGACCACGAGCACGATGGCAAGATGCGACAGGCGCCAGAGATAATCGGGCCATGGCAGGACGAAGAGGCCAAGAACCACGAAGACAAGCGCCAGGGTGACAACCGCCTTGTTGGGGATCTTCATGGCCCGCAGGTCCGACCAGGCGACCCAGATGCAGATCGGCAGGACGAAGGGCAAAAAGAGCCAGGCTTCGCTGGTTGTCAGTTCCATGGCGCTGTCCGGCCGATCAGTTCGACACGTTGTTTTCGAGCGCGCGGAGCGCCCGCACGGCAGCTTCGAAATGCTGCGGATGGGTGTTGATGGCTTCGCGCAAGAGGCCCTTGCCCGTCTCGACATCGCCGCGCTTGATAGCCGACAGGCCGAGCGTGTGCATGAGCTGGGCGCGCTCCACTTGCGTCATCCGCATGACCGGGAGGGTGTAATTGCCCTGTGCGCCGCGCGCCAGAACGATGTTGTTCTTGGCGGTGAAGAGCGAATCGTCCCGGCGGATCGCATCGCCGAAGAGGCGCTCTGCCTCGGAATAGTCGCCCCGTGTGAGCTTGGAATAGCCCCAGTTGTTGAGCACGCCAGCCGGGCGCGTCGTCAGGCCCACGGCGGTCTCGTAGAAGCTGTCGGCCTTCTTCCATTCCTCGTTGCTGTCGGCGACCATCGCCTCGAGGCGGTAGCGCTTGTAGGTTTCGAGAGTGGGGGGCACGCTGTCGAGCACTTCCTCGGCGCGCTCCCATTCATTGCTGCGAATGAGCGCATCGGCGAAATCGACGCGGTCATCATCGGTCACCCCTTCGAGGGTCATCATCTTCTCGTAGACGGGCACCGCCTCGCGCGCGCGCTTGGCCCGGACCAGCGACTGGCCGAGCCCCCGGTGCACGTCGATGCGGTCGGGATTGTCCTTGAGCGTGCGCCTGAAGTAGTTCACCGCCTCGTTGGGGTCTGCGACCGTGAGCATGATGTCACTCAGGTTGCTCTCATCGACGACGTTCACATCCTTGAACGCGCGACTGACCTCATCATCGCTCGAGTTTGCACAGCCTGAAAGAAGGGCCACGCCTGCGAGCATTGCCGGAATCGGTTTGGAATAACGCATGTGCCTGCGTCCTTTTACTGCCTCTGCCTCGTCTCATGGTATCGAGCGGATCACGTATTTGGAACTGCCGCGCCGTACCAATTTATAGTCTTGTTTTTGTTGTTGTTCCGCATCATAGCCCGTTTTCTCGATTTTTGCGAGGGCCAAGCGTAAATTATCGCGAATCGCGTCGGTTTGGCCATTGTCGAGTGCATAGGCCCGGCGAAAAACCTCGGAGGCCTCGGCAAATTCGCCACGCTCCATGAGCACGACGCCGAGGTTGTTCCAGGTTTCGGGGATCACATCGTCGCTCTTGATGGCGCGGCGCAAGAGGTCTTCGGCCTGTCCGAGCCGCCCGAGACTGAGATTGGCCGAGCCGAGCGCGCTCATCACGTCGACCGTCAGGCCCTGCTGCCCCGCCGCGCGCGTGAAGGCGTCGAGCGCCAGTTCGTATTCGCCCGCCTCCATGAGCCTGTGCCCGACGACAAGCCCGTCCACGGCCTCGCCGCCCGCCTTGATGCCGGGGGCATAGGTCTGATCGCCAGATGGCGAGAGGCCGCCCGTGGAACAGGCGGCCAGGAGCGTGAGGGTCGATATTGCCGGGAACAGCCCGAACCGGCGTGATCGCATGAATATTGCCTACATGTTGCCCAACTGGGTGATGCCATGCACCGAAGGCCCAACGAGGATGATGAGCAGCGGCGGCACCGTGAGCATCATTGTGGCAAGTGTCATCTTGGTTGGCAACTTGTTCGCGGCCTCCTCGGCGCGCATCACCCGCTTGTCGCGCATCTCGGCGGAATAGACCCGCAGCGCATCGGAGATCGGCGTGCCGAAGGACTGGCTCTGGTTCATCACCGTCACGAAGCTGGAAATGTCCTGGCTGTTGCAGCGTTCGGCCATGTCGTTGAGCACGGTCGACTTGTCCTTGCCGGCCTTCATCTCGTGCGCGACGATTTCCAGCTCGTCGGCGAGATCGGGGCAGGAGGGGCGCACCTCCTTGGAGACGCGGATGATCGCCTGTTCCATGGACTGGCCCGCCTCTACGCAGACAAGCAGCATGTCGAGAGCGTCGGGAAAGCCGTTGGTCAGGTTCTCCTGGCGGGTCTGTATCCGCTTGGTGACCCAGTATTTGGGGAACATGTAGCCCGCGGCGCCGGGGCCGAGGATGTACATGAGCGTCTGTTGCATCGTGGTGTTCTCGTCCTGCACGAAGAGGACGAAATAGAGAACGCCGATGATCAGCAGGCCGATCCCGAGCGCGAACTGGGCGAAGTGGAAGTAACGCACGGCGTCCTTGCCGCGGTAGCCGGCCTGCATGAGCTTGAGCTTCATGCCTTGCAGCTCTTCCTCGTCCTGGGGTTCGAGGAAATTGGCGTAGCGGTCGAGCTGCTCGTTGTGCTGCTTGGAGCGCAGCTTCTGTTTCACTTCGCGGGTGTTCGAAGGCACATGCGCGCTGCGCTTGAGCTTCTCGAGCGGGTCGCGCTTCTCGGCCATGATCATCGAAAGCGCAACGCCGATGAGCACGACGCCGAGCAAGCCGACGGCGATCAGCATGCCGAAGGGGCCAAGCGCGCCTGTGAGCGTTTCTCTGAGAGCGTCCATGGGGTTGGTCCTCGGCCTGGGTTACACTTTGATATTCGTCAGGGACTTCATCACGATCAGGTTCAGCGTCAGCATGACGCCGACGAAGATACAGGCCGGGATGAAATAGGGGTGATCGAGCACTTCGTCATAGTAGTGCGGATCGGCGACATTGATGACGATCAGCGCCACGACCGGAAAGCCCGAGAGGAACTTGCCCGACCATTGTGCCTCGGCGGTGATCGCCTTGACGCGGCGGAAGAGGCGGAAACGGGCGCGGATGACCTTGGCCAGGCCTGCGAGAATCTCGGCGAGGTTGCCGCCCGATTGCTGCTGGATGGTCACGGCGACGGACAGGAAGCGCAAATCCTGAAGGCCGATACGCTCGGCCATGTCCTTGAGCGCTTCGCCCACGTCGCGGCCATAGGCGCTCTCGTCGGCAATGATGCCGAACTCGGAGGCCAGCGGGTCCTTGATCTCCTTGGAGACGATCTGCACCGCCGAGGAGAAGGGATGGCCCACGCGCAGGCTGCGCACCATCAGCTCGACCGCGTCGGGAAGCTGCTCCTCGATCATCGAGATCCGCTTCTTGGCCTTGGAATTGACCCAGAAATACACACCGCCCACACCTATCGCGACCGACAGGGCGGCGCGGATCGGGGCAGAGGTCTCCGTGCCGATTGTGAGACCGGCGAAGGCCATCGCCGACAGGCCCGCCATCAGCATGATGAGCTGAACGGGCGTGAAGGCCAGGGCGGCTTTCTGCGCCTTGGTGGCCAGAAGCGAATAGAGCGGAATGCCCATCGACTTCTTGTGCTGGTTCATCTCCTTGCGGAGTTTTTCCATCACGTCGGCGCGCTTGGTGCCTTTCTCGATCATCTCGAGGCGGCGGTTCACCCGGCTGTTGAGCGAGATGGAGCGCCCGAACATGACAAGGTAGAGCCCCTCGACGAGCACGAGCACGCCGATGAAGATCAGGCCGTAGATGATGGGTTCTGCGCTGATGGCCATTGTGCTTACTCCGCTGCCACGGGTTCGAAGATCGAGGCGGGCAGATCATAGCCCCACAGGCGGAAGCGCTCGGAGAAGTGCGAGCGCACGCCCGTGGCCGTGAAATGGCCGATGATCTTGTTTTCGGGCGTGAGGCCGACACGCTGGAAGCGGAACACTTCCTGCATCGAAATCACGTCGCCTTCCATGCCGGTGATCTCGGTGATCGAGGTCATCCGGCGCGAGCCGTCCTGCAGGCGCGAGGCCTGCACGAGGAGATGGACCGCCGAGGAGACCTGGCTGCGCACGGCCTTGAGCGGCATTTCGATGCCGGCCATGGCGACCATGTTCTCAAGGCGGCTGATGGCATCGCGCGGGTTGTTGGCGTGGATCGTCGTCATCGAGCCGTCATGGCCGGTGTTCATGGCCTGGAGCATGTCGATGACTTCCTCGCCGCGCGTCTCGCCGACGATGATCCGGTCGGGGCGCATCCGCAGGGCGTTCTTGAGACAGTCGCGGGGGCTGACCTCGCCCTTGCCTTCCACGTTTGGGGGGCGTGATTCCATCCGGCCGACATGGGTCTGCTGGAGCTGGAGTTCCGCTGTGTCCTCGATGGTCAGGATGCGTTCACGGTCATCGATGAAGGATGACAGCGCGTTGAGCGTGGTGGTCTTGCCCGAGCCCGTCCCGCCGGAGACGATGATGTTGAGGCGGGTGGAAACAGCGGCCTGGAGATAGGCGGCCATCTCCTCTGAGAAGGCGCCGAAGTTCACGAGCTCGTCGATCCCGAGCTTGTCCTTCTTGAATTTCCGGATCGACACGAGGCTGCCATCGACGGCGATGGGCGGGACCATCGCGTTGAAACGCGAGCCGTCCTGAAGGCGGGCGTCGACATAGGGGTTGGATTCGTCGACACGCCGGCCCACCGCGGAGACGATCTTGTCGATGATCCGCATCAGGTGCTTTTCGTCCTTGAAGTTCACATTGGACAGCTCGAGGCGGCCGTTGCGCTCGACGAAGATCTGCTTGGGGCCGTTGACGAGAATGTCGTTCACGCTGTCGTCCTGCAAGAGCGTCTCGAGCGGGCCGAGGCCCTTCACCTCGTCGAAGAGCTCCTTGCTCAGCGTGGTGCGGTCCTCGCGGTTGAGCACGATGTTCTTCTGGGCCAGCACCTCGTCGGCAATGGCATTGATCTCGCTGCGCAGGTCGGCCTCCGAAGCGGTTTCGAGCGCGGCGAGGTTGAGATTGTCGAGGAGCTCGCGGTGCAGTTCGAGCTTGAGCTCGCCGATCCGCTCGCGGCGCTTGGTTTCGCGGTCGACGGGGGCGGGCTGCGCCTGGGCCGACTTGGTGATCGGCCTGCGCAGGCTTGAAGATTTCGGCTCTGCGGCGGGGGCGGCTTCGGGCGCCTCGGCCTTGGGCAGCTCGGTGACGTTCGCCGCTTTGCCAGAGGGCTTGCCGGCACCGTCTTTCTTGTATCTGGAGAACATGTGCTGGGCCTCCTCAGGCTGCTTCGGCGTCATTCTGGCCGAAAGCGTGAAGCTCGGCGGCCAGCTTGGCGATTTCCTTGCGCAGCGGGTTCTTCGCCGCAGAACTTGCCAGCGGCATCCCGTGGTCGGCCCCTTGCGTGACCGGCTTGCCGCCATCGGGCAGCAGAAGCTCGATCGAGATGTCGAGGCTCTCGGCCATGCGCTTCACCCGGGCCTTGCCATTCAGATCGCTGAACTTGGGGCAGCGGTTGAGCACGTAGCGCAGCTTGTCGACCGGAAGCTCCTCGGCCGCCAGCGCGCGCTTGAAGCGCAGGGCGTTCTGGGCCGAGCGCATGTCGAGCTCGAGCGTGGAGAGATAGACCGAGGCCTTGCGCAGCGCGACCTCCGTCCAGTTGACCAGCGTCTTGGGCATATCGACCACCACGTAGTCGAAATGGGTCGCGGCGATGTCGAGCACGCGCTCCACATCCTCGTTCGACAGCAGATCGAGCGGAATGAGATCGGCCGGGGCGGTAAAAATGCTGAGCTGATCCTCGAAGCCGAGAAGCGCGTGTTTGAACATCTCGTCATCCATGGATTCCGTGTCGGACCAGAGCTCGAGGATCGGCTCGAGGCGCGGAAGATCGAGATAGGTCGCCACGGAGCCGTTCTGCAAATCGAGATCGATCAGGCAGACTTTCGGATTCGGGCCTTTCTTGTTCAGCGTCGCAAGCTCCCAGGCGAGATTGACCGCAAGGGTCGTCGAGCCGGTGCCGCCGGCGAGGCCGTGCACGGCGAAGATCGCGCCGTTCTTGCCGCCGGGGCCTTCCTTGACGGGGGCCGGCGCGGCCTGGACGACGGGGTCGGGGCTGGGGGCAGGCCCGGAGGTTTTCAGCCGGGCGATCGCCGCGGCAAGTTCGCCTTCGGGTAGCGGGTAGGGCACGAACTCGTCGGCCCCGTCGCGCAGAAGCTGGTGCAGCGCCGCCGGGGTCACGTCTTCGGCAATCAGGATGACCTTGATACCCTTGTTTTGGGCGTCCCTGATGATCTCGCTGAGAAAGACGACCTTTTCCTCGTCCGCCTCATCCATGGCCAGGGCAATGAATTCGAGCGCCTCGGCTTCCGGCTGTTCGAAGAAGGCGCGCGCCTCGGAGAATCCCAGATCGCCCCAGGCCTCGCCCATGGCGGCTTCCATGTCCTCGATGAGCAGGTCGAAATCCTGAACATCACGGCTCACCGTGCATGCCTTGAGCGGCGGAAGCTCCTGCTGTGCGATATCTGAACTCGTCATGGCCTCATTTCCTCATATTCCTTGCACCGTGCCATTTTTGGCGTTTCACGGTGCAGCGCGCTCCGCATCGATGACGCGGGACGCACTACTGCTTTGGAGCAAATTGGAGGGAGACTGGGGCAGAATTAGGGCTGAAATATTCCATTTTCAGGAATTTCCGGGCTTGCGGCGGGCGCGGAACCCGCCCTTTGCAAGCGAAACGGGGCGCATTTCTGCGCCCCGCCTGCGTGATTTGAGGCCTGCTGGCCGGGTTATTCGGAGGTGGCCAGGTCGCTGCCTTCGATGCCTGTCAGCCCGGTTCTCGCTTGCGCGCTCTCGACATAGTCGCGGTAGACGATCTGGGCGTATTTGCCGTCGAGCACGGCCGGGTGCGACTTCACGAAGCCCGATACTTCCGTAACGGCGCGGCGGTTGCGGCGCTCGCGTTCTTGCGTGGGCACGAGAGGCTGGGTCTCGCCCAGCGAGGAGACGGCTTCCAGCCGGGAGCGGCTCACACCGTTCCTGACAAGGAAATTGACCACGGCGCGCGCGCGTTGCAGGCCGAGGCGCTTGTTATAGGCGTTGGAGCCCGGCGCATCGGCATGGCCGAAGACGCGGAACGTGACCTCGGGGAACTGCCGGATCCAGTTGGCCTGCTCGCGCAGGGCCGTGCGCGCGCCCGCATCGAGCGCGGTGCTGTCGAATGCGAAATTGACCTGCGTGATCGTCTCGGCGGCAAACCTGTTCGCCAGGTTGATGGCGTAGGACTTCTCGCCCGAGAGGATCATGGTGTTGTTCATGGTGGCGTTGCCGAAATCCGTGCCCCGGAGCAACATGCCAGACTCGCTGTTGAGCCGCATCATGGCCGGGTTGTCATTCGTACAGGCTGCCAGCATCGTGCTGGCGGCGAGCGCGGCAAGCGCGGCCCTTGTGAGTGGTTTTTTCATGAGATCACGCATCGCCCTACTCCATCACATAGCCGTAAGAGCCGTTGAAATCCTGCTTGGCCACTTCCCCGGCTGCGCCTGTCGTGGGGACGCTCTGACCGGTCTCGGCGACCTTGCCGTTGAGGAAGAAATCCTTCTCGGAGGGCGGCCGGATACGATCGGTCGGAAGGGCCAGCACTTCGCCGCGCGTGGGCGTGACGAGATGGGCCGTGACGATGATCACGAGCTCGGATTGCTGGCGGCGGTAATCGGCGCTGCGGAACAGGGCACCGAGGATCGGGACATCCCCGAGCCAGGGAACCTGCCCGGCGGTGTCGCGGAAATCATCGAGCAAGAGACCGGCAATAGCGAAGCTTTCGCCGTCGCGCAGCTCGACAGTCGTCTGCGCCTCGCGGCGCTTGAACGCATCGACGGTGAAGCCGCTGAATGTCGCGCCGTTGGTCGGATCGAGCGAGGAGACCGCGGCTTCGAGTTCGAGATTGATGATATCCTGATCAACGACGCGTGGGATGAAGTTCAGCTCCACGCCGAAGGGCTTGTATTCGATGGTGACGGCACCGCCATCCTGAGCGACCGGGATGGGATATTCGCCGCCGGCGAGGAACTTGGCTTCCTGGCCCGAAAGCGCCGTCAGATTGGGCTCGGCGAGCGTGCGCACGACGCCCTTGGTTTCAAGGGCTTCCAGCAGGACGCCGACTTCCACGGAGCCCGCGTTGAACCCGAAGAGCATGGCGCCGTTATTCTCGGAGGTGGCGGGGATATTGCCGCCGAGCGAGTTGGCGACGCTGCCGGATGTGTTCGTCGTGTTGGTGCCGCCATTGAGGCCGAGGTCACCGCCGAGCGTGCTGCCGTTGAGGGCGAGCGAGGCGCTGAGGGACTTGGAGACTGTGCGTTCCATCTCGGCGAAGCGCACCTTGAGCATGACTTGCTGGATGCCGCCGACGACCATGAGGTTGGAGACGCGCTCGGGCGCGTAGCGTTCGGCGAGGTCCAGCGCGCGCTGGAGCCGCGCGGCGGAGGAGACGACGCCCGAAAGCACGATCCCATCATTGGCGGTGCGCACCTCGATCTTCTCTCCGGGAAGGATCTGCCGGATCCGCTCCTTGAACTCCGAGATATCGGCCGCGACACGCACATCGACATTGGTGATGAGCTGGCCGTTCGCATCGAGAATGGTAAGTGTCGTCAGGCCGGGGGCCTTGCCGAGAACGTATATCGTCTTGTCCGACAATGACGAGATATCGGCGATCGCCGGGTTGGCGATGCTCAGTTCGGCGAAAGCCTCATCGCTTTCGACCACGATGGCCCGGTTCATCGGAACTTCGAGTGTGCTGGACGTTCCGCGCTTGACCACGCGCAGCGTTTCGGCCAGCGCGGTGTCGGGCGCCGACGTCATGATGAGCGCACATGCCGCGACAACGCCCTTGAGAATTCTGCTCAGTTTCATAGTGACCTGCCTCTCCGATCACGTTCATTTATGTGGACATTTTTGTCCTTATTGTTCGTGACCCTGCTTCAATTTCGGTTTTATTGCAAGAATCAATGGTTTCCTTGCCTTGGTTTATGTGGATAAAGCGCAACAGGCGCATTTATCCACAGGATATGCGAGAAGGCCCCGCTTGCGCGGAGCCTCATGATCTTGTGGGTCGCCTGCTCTGCGCGACATCAACTTGTGGCCTCTCAGTTCGTGCAGGGGATCCGGGTTTCGATAGCTTCGCCGCCCTTCCGGGTGAGGACCGTGCAGACTTCCTCTTCCTGGACGGTGGGCGCTTCGGTCTCGACGATGCCCAGAAGGGCATTCTGGTCAACTTCGATCCGGTCATTCATCACGTCATCGCCGGTGCCGACCAGTGAAAGCGTGAGATTGCCTGTCGATTGGGCCTGGGCGAGGGCGGCGACCTGCTGGGGATCTGCCGCGACGGTCACCGTCTTGGCAATACCTGAGGACTTGACCTCCTCGTTGGCCGATTGGTCGATCGCGATGAGCGGCAGGCTCGACTGAATGAGCTTGGTCACTTCACCCGATCTCTGGCCGCTGTTGACCCGGCCCGTCCAGTAGACATCGACATGATGGCCGGGACGCAGGAAGCCCGAGACGCCGGAGGACACATCGACCTCGATCGTAAAGGCGCGCTGGCCACGTTCGAGCAGGGCGGTCAGCCCGGCCGCTTCGCCGGGATCCGTGAGCTTGGCCTTGAGGATCGCTTCGCCGGGTTCGATCGAACGCAGTACGGCGCGGGGCTCGTTGAAGCCCTCCGGGAAGAGCTGTTCGGGTTTGGAGAAAGCCCCTTTGGGCACGGAGCTTGACGGCCAGCGCACCAGGCGCACATCGTTCGACGTGAGCTCGTCGCCATATTTGACGGCCTTCTTGGTGACGATGATCTCGACCGTGTCGATCGAGCCGCCCTTGGCTTTCTCCGCGGCAAGAGCTTGCTGATAGCCCTCGATGTAGTCCTTGGCCATGTAGACCGCGAAGCCGGCGAGGCCGACGCCTACGATCAGTACCAATCCGAATACGGCGCGCATGAATCTATCCTCAACTGGTTTACAGGTGCAGTGGCCGCAATGGACCACGCTTTGGCAGGGAAGCTCGCATGTGAATGTGGCGATTTAATGTTGCGTCTGGGGAAACAAATGGATCGCGGCACGGGCGGGGCCTTCAAATACCAAGGCCGCCGGGGTCTCCGGCGGCTTTACGTAACGACTTCCTGAAGGCATGTCGCGCTCAGAAGTCGCCTGGCTCCGCGCTGCTCATGTAGCTTTCGGTGCCATCGGCCAGATCCGTCGTGCCATCGCGCAGGTTTCCCCAACCGGCGGCAAGCAGGCCCACGCAGGCGGCAGTCAGAACGACCCAGTCCACTGTAACGGCACCATCTTCGCGGGAGAAGAAGCGAATGAGCTTGCGGTGCAACATGATGTGGCCTTTCGCGATCGGAGGTCTCGCAGCGAGACAAGGCGCATGTCGTGACATGCGAAAAGCCGCGCCGCCGGGAGGCGACGCGGCTGTTTTTCGGCGGCTTAGATGTCGCCCGGGTCTTGCGAACCCATGAAGTCGTTGGTGCGCGACGTCAGGTCGGAAGCGCCCGTCTCGATGGACGAGTAAGCTGCGACTGCGAGGCCAACAACGGCTGCTGTCAGAACAACCCAGTCAACTGTGACTGCGCCGTCTTCGTCTTTGCGGAAGTTCTTGAAGAATTTGATCATGGTTCGTCCCTCCAAAGGATCGTTTCAGGTATCTTAACCTCGCCGGTGTGATGAAGGGCCGCTCTCTCTTATGGCCCGTCGCCGTCTCGGTATGTGGCAGATATAGCCAGTGGAATCGGGCGAGATTTGGGCACGATTCGAGCATTTTCGGCGTGATTCCGTGAATACAGGGCGCTTTTGGATAAGTGACTGTTTACGAAAGATTAAAATTCCAGAACTTTCTCGTTTTCATGGGATTTTGTGTATTTTTCGGGAGTCAAAGGCGCAAAAACGCGTTCAAAAACCGCTTGGCGCTGGCTCTGAAAGCTCGATTCTGCGATAGTCCGGCAAGCAAGAGGCAGAGCAGAACGCAGGATACAATGCGGGCCTTATACAACATTCTCATCGCGGCGGCGCTGATTGCCGCGCCGGCGGGGGCCGAGGAGCCCGCGCCCTTCCGTGATTTTACCTTCAAGAAGGTGACGCCGCCCAAGAGCGGAACGAAGAAGCGTATCGATATCCAGATCGAACCCGGGGATCTCGAGCGCAGGCGCGGCAAGAGCACGAGCCTCGAAGCCCGGCCCGGCGCCGCCGGCGCGGCGCAGGAGGAGACGGCGAAGGCGGCGGCGAAATCCGGCCCCCGCCGAAAAACCGGCCGCTACGCTTGGTTCTGGGACAAGATATCACCCAAGCTCGAGAAGAGCGGGCCGGGCCGGCTTGCGCCCGCGCTCGTGCAGGTGAGCAACGGCCCCGGGGGGGTGCCCGTGGCGGGGCCGAGGCTCGATGTCTTGCGCCCGATCGTCGAGGCGCGCGGCGCGGACATTCTCAGGGCGACGGTCGGCACGGAGGTCTCGCCCGCGCTGGTGCTGGCTGTCATCGCGGTGGAATCCGGCGGGCGCGCCGGGGCCGAGAGCCGGGCAGGCGCGCAGGGGCTCATGCAGCTCATGCCGGCCACGGCCAAGCGTTTCGGAGTCGCCGATGCGTTCGAGCCGCAGGACAACATCAAGGGCGGCGTGGCTTATCTCGATCTGCTCATGAAGGAGTTCGATGGCGATCCGATCATGGTCCTGGCCAGCTACAACGCGGGCGAGAACGCCGTGCGCCGCGCGGGGGGCGTGCCCGACTACCCTGAGACGCGGGACTATGTGCCCAAGGTCCTCGCGGCCTTCCGCACGGCGCGCGCACTCTGCATGACGCCGCCGGAGCTTGCTTCGGACGGCTGTGTCTTCAACCTCAAGCTCGCACAGGCCAGCCAATGAGCCGGACCGTCTTCGCGCTCGAGGGAGGCTTTCTGCGCACGAGTCCAAGGCTGGAATATTTCTGGACGGCGCTGGGGCGCGATCCGAAGGCGGCACTGGCTGCGCTGAGCGGCAAGCGGCCCGAAGCCGTGACGCTCAGGGCCGATTTGATGCCGATCGACGGAGATGTGCTGGAAGAGATCGGCCGGATCAAGGCGGGTGGCGGGCAGGTGGCGCTGAGTGCGAAGCGCCACCCCGAGCTTGCCGCGACGCTGGCGGCGCAGCACGGGCTGGAGACCGCCGAGGAAGAAGGCGCGCGGCGCCGGCAGGGCTGGGCCCCGGGCGATCTCTTGCGCGCGCTCAGGCCGCATCAATGGGTCAAGAACGTGCTGCTCCTGCTGCCGCTGCTGGCGGCGCATCAGTTCGACGGCGGGACGATCCTGCTGGCCCTGCTGGGGATGGTGGCCTTTTCGGCGGCGGCCTCCTCGATCTATATCGTCAATGACCTGATCGACCTCGAGGCCGACCGTCTGCATCCGAAGAAATGCAAGCGCCCCTTCGCAAGCGGTGCCGTGCCCTTGCAGGTCGGGATGGGCGCGGGGCTCGCCCTGGTGCTCGTGGCGCTTGGCACCGGCGCTTATCTCGGCGCGGATTTCCTGTCGGTCACGCTGCTCTATGTCTTCGTTTCGGTGGCCTACTCGGTCCGGCTCAAGCGGATGCGCTGGGTGGATATCTTCATGCTCGCCGCGCTCTATTCGCTGCGCGTTGTCGCGGGCGCGGCGGCGGCGGGCGTGGCCGTCTCGGCGGCGATGCTGTTCTTCATCTTCCCGGTCTTCCTGACGCTCGGGGCGGTCAAGCGGCTCACCGAGCTGACGCTCACCAAGACGGACGAACGCCTGCCCGGGCGCGGCTATGGCCGGCCCGACCGGGGCAAGCTGCTCAATTTCGCGGTGGTCAGCATGCTTGTCGCGCTGGTCGTCTTCTTTCTCTATTCGCACAGCGCGCAGGCCCGGGCGCTCTACCCCGACCGCTGGTTTCTCTGGCTGGCGATCCTGCCGCTGGCGGCCTGGCTCTTCCGCATGGTGCGGCTGGGCTATTACGGCAAGCAGGATTATGACCCGATCGTCTTCGCGCTGCGCGACAAGCGCGGGATCGGGCTGATCCTCATCACGCTGTCGCTGATGTTCTACGCCGCCGGGCTTTGGGACGAGTGGCTGGCTGCCGTTTTCTGACGCGGAAAACGGGGCGAAATCATGCGATGATTTCGGGGCGCGCGCGTTTTCCGCGACGGAAAACGGATCGAATTCCGCGACGGAAACGGGCTGCGTTCAGATCGACATCTTCTTGAAGATCGGCTCGGGGATCATGCGGATGACCAGCATGACCCAGCGCCAGATCCCGGCGGTATAGACCACGTTGCGCCCCTTGCGCAGTCCTTTGAGGATATCGCGGGCGACGGTATCGGGCGTCGTCATGAAGGGCTGCGGACCGAGGCCCCATGTCATCGCCGTGTCCACGGGGCCGGGCTTGACGGTCATGACGTGAACGCCCTCGCGCCCGAGCCGGTTGCGCAGGCCCGACAGGTAGGTCGCGAAGCCCGCCTTGGCCGCGCCGTAGACATAGTTTCCGAGCCGGCCCCTGTCACCGGCCACGGAGCCGACGCCGACGATGCTGCCGCCGCCCCGGGATTCGAGCATCGGGGCGAGCGCCTGCAGGAAGCGGGCGGGGCCGGAGAAGCTGTCGGTCACGACGCCGCTCACGAGGCCTGGCTCCGCGTCGATCTGCGACTGGTCCGGCATGGAGCCGACGAAGACCGCGCAGCAAAGCTGGCCCTCGCAGCCCTCGGCATGGGTCAGGATCGCCCTGAAGCTGGCTGCATCGCGCACATCGAGCGCGAACTGCGCCACATGACTCGCGCCGCGCGCGCCCGCGTCGGCGGCGATGGCCGCGAGGTCGGGCTTGTCGCGCCCGGCGAGGATCAGCCCGTGGCCTGCCTCGGCGAGGGTGCGGATGAAGGGGCCGGCCATGGAGGAGCTGGCCCCGAGGATGATCCAGGTTTCGCGTGTCTCGCTCATGTCAAAGGCTCCTCAGGGAAAGGCGTCGTGTCAGGTCGGTCTCGAGCGCGCCTTCGGGGTCGTGCCGCGCGCATGCCTCGGCCCAGCGGCGCCAGTCGGGATACATCGCCTTGACTTGCGCCTCGGTGGCGAGGCTGTCCTTGGCAAGGTAGATGCGCCCGCCGCCCGCCTGCGCCTCTGAGATCAGCTCGGAGATGAGCGCGCGCGCCTTCGGGCCCTCGCGGAAATCCACGGCGAGCGTGTAGCCCGCCATCGGAAACGACATCAGCCCGCCAGAGCCCGGCCCCAGGCGCTTGAGCACGGCGAGTGGCGAGGCAAGGCCGCTGCCCGCGATCCGCTCGGCGATGCTGCGCAGGCGCGGCAGCTCGGCCTCCGGTAGCGCGCATTGAAACTGGTGAAAGCCGCTTTTCCCATAGAGCCTGTTCCAGTCGCGAATCCTGTCGAGCGGGAAGAAGAACTCCTCGAGCGGCTTGATCCGAGTCTGCCCGCCGTCGCGGATGCGCAGGTAATAGGCCTTGTTGAAGCCCGAGACGATCACCCGCGACAGGGTGAAGCGCGGGAAATCGAAGGGGACGGACTTGGCGCTGCCCTTCGGGGCTGATTGCGGGCGCACGGCGGTGCTGCGCGCCTCTTCGACGATGCCGCGGCCCAGGTGCTTGCCCCGGGCCGTCGCGTCGAGCCAGCCGACCGTGTAGCGCGCTTCCGAGCTGTCCAGCAGGGCGATATGCTCGTCCCAGTCCTCGACGCGCTGCTCTGTGACTTCCATGCCCGGGCCCTCGCAGGGGATCATCTGGAGCTTGGCAGAGGTGATGATCCCGGTCTGGCCGAGGCCGCCGACAGTCGCCTCGAAGAGCGCCTTGCCGCGATTGGGCGCTATCGTCCGGCTTTTGCCGTCCTGCATCAGCTTGAGCGAGATGACATGCTGGCCGAAGCTGCCGTCAGCATGGTGGTTCTTGCCGTGCACGTCCATGGCGATGCAGCCCCCGACCGTGGCGAAGCCCGTGCCGGGCATGACGGCGGGCATCCAGCCGAGCGGGGCGAAGAGGCGGGCCAGCTCGCCGATGGGCACGCCGGCCTCGGCCTCGACACGGCCGGTTTCGGCATCGAAGCCAAGGATACGGTCGAGCCTGGACATGTCGGCGGCCTGCCCGGCGGTGTTGAGGCAGGCATCGCCGTAGGAGCGGCGCGCGCCGATGGCCGGAACTGCGCCCAGCCTGGCGAGCGTGCTCATGCGCTCGGGGCGGGCCAGCTCGCCCGCGGCGCTGAGCGCGCGGCCCCAGCCTGTATAACTCGTCGATTTCCAGAGCATCAGGAGGCCTCTTTGAACTTGAGGGATTTCGCCTCGGCAAAGGGGAAAATGCCGAGGCCTATGAGAATGGCGAACCAGAGCGTGGTCACGCGGATCACCGCCGTGGCGGCAAGCGCGACCTCGAAGGGCACCCCTTCGAGCATCAGCAGCCCGACCATCGCCGCCTCCGCCCCGCCGAGCCCGCCGGGCGCGCCGGTCAGCCCGCCTGCAAGCGTGGCGAAGACGAAGATGAGCACCGCCAGCCAGAAGCCGACCCCGGCATCGAGCCATGTGAGCAGGAGCCAGAAGGCATAGCCCTCGGCGATCCAGCCGACGAGGCCAAGCGCCGTGGCGAGCGCGAGCGTGCCTGCGCCGGTGAAGGCCCTCAGCGAGCGCGCGGCGCGGCGGATGCGCGCCATGAGGCGGGGGAAGAGGCCGGTGAGGCGGTAAAACCCGTTGGC
The DNA here is from genome assembly GCA_003417655.1 of Rhodobacteraceae bacterium 63075. GTDB lineage: Bacteria > Pseudomonadota > Alphaproteobacteria > Rhodobacterales > Rhodobacteraceae > Lentibacter. Next base: position 48,212 of record QVMW01000012.1, on the reverse strand, counting down.
CGAAATCGAGAGCAGGGCGGGCCGCGTGACGATCACGGCCCCGGCGAAGGCCAGGAGGGTGACCGGAACGGCAAAGCGGATCATTCCGCCCGACAGCGCCAGCGCGGCGGCGAGCAGCAGGGCCATCGCCGCGAGGTCGGAGGCGCGGTCGACCAGGACGAGCGGCGCGGTGCGCTCGAAACTCCAGCCCGTCTCGCGCCGGATCCAGCGCATGCGAATGAGCTCGCCCACGCGGCCCGGCGTGACCGACATGGCGAAGCCGCCGAGGAAATGGCGGATGTCCTGGCCAAGGCCGGTCCCGACGCCGAGGCAGCGCGTGAAGACATGCCAGCGAAAGGCGCGGAAGAGGTAATTGACGAGGCTGAGCGCGAGCAGAAGGCCGACCTGGGCCAGCGTGAGCTTGGAGAGCTGGGCCATCGTCTCTTCCCAGCCCGTCGCCGCGGCCAGCGAGGCAAGCCCGGCGACGACCAGCACGAAAAGCCCGCCCAGCAGCGCGAACTCGCGCCAGCGCCCGCGCGGCGGCTTTCCTTGAGGGGCCTGAATATCACTGCTCATTGTCATTTGCCCCGAGGGCTATTCATCAATTGAGGCGATAATATGGATTTGTTGCGGAACTCGAAACAAAAAGAAACGGGCCGCGCAGGGCGGCCCGTTTCGAAAACTGTGGTGCCGGATCAGACGATCGTGGCGTCCGTCGCGGCGCGCAGCTCTTCTTCGGTGACGCCATCGGCCAGCTCGACGATCCGAAGGCCGCCCTCGACCACGTCGAGCACACCGAGGTTGGTGATGATACGATCAACAACGCCGGTGCCCGTCAGCGGCAGGGTGCATTCCTTCAGCAGCTTGCTCTCGCCATGCTTGTTGGTGTGGTCCATGACCACGACGACGCGGCCGACACCCGCGACGAGGTCCATCGCGCCGCCCATGCCCTTGACCAGCTTGCCGGGGATCATCCAGTTCGCCAGATCGCCGTTCTCGGCCACTTCCATCGCGCCGAGGATCGCCGCCGCGATCTTGCCGCCGCGGATCATGCCGAAGCTGGTCGCTGAATCGAAATAGGAGGTGCGGCGCAGCTCGGTGATCGTCTGCTTGCCGGCATTGATCAGGTCGGGGTCTTCCTCGCCCTCGATGGGGAAGGGGCCCATGCCCAGCATGCCGTTTTCCGATTGCAGCGTGATGTCCTTGTCGCCGACGTAATTGGCGACCAGCGTCGGGATGCCGATACCGAGGTTGACATACCAGCCGTCTTCGAGCTCGTCCGCGGCGCGCGCGGCCATTTGGTTGCGGTCCCAGCCCTTGCTTTCACCAGCCATTATGCGTCCTCCTTGCTGCGAACGGTGCGTTGCTCGATGCGCTTCTCGTGTGCGCCCTGCACGACGCGATGCACGTAGATGCTGGGCAGGTGGATATGATCGGGCTCGAGCTCGCCGGGCTCGACGATCTCCTCGACTTCCAGCACGCAGACCTTGCCGCACATGGCCGCCGGCGGGTTGAAGTTGCGCGCGGTCTTGCGGAAGATCGCGTTGCCCGTCGTGTCGGCCTTCCACGCCTTGACGATGGAGAGGTCGGCGAAGATGCCGTTTTCGAGGATGTAATGCTCCTCGGCGCCGTCCGGGCCTGTCGGGAAGGTCTTGACCTCCTTGCCCTCGGCGACCTGTGTGCCGTAGCCCGTCTTGGTGTAAAAGCCCGGAATGCCCGCGCCGCCCGCGCGCATGCGCTCGGCGAGCGTGCCTTGCGGGTTGAATTCCAGCTCCAGCTCGCCGGAGAGATACTGGCGCATGAACTCGGCGTTCTCGCCCACGTAGGACGACATCATCTTCTTCACCTGCTTGGTCTGCAGCAGGATGCCGATGCCGAAATCATCGACGCCCGCGTTGTTGGAGGCGAAGGTGAGGTCTTTCGTGCCGGCCTCCTTGATGGCCTCGAGCAGCAGCTCGGGGATGCCGCAGAGGCCGAAGCCGCCCGCGGCGATCAGCATGCCGTCGAAGAGCACCCCATCGAGCGCTTCGGCGGCGGAACCGTAGACTTTTTGCATGAATGTCTCCCATGATCTTTCGGTCACGTTGTGACGCGGGGTCATGGGAGAGTCAACGTGAAGGGGGCGGGGTCGTGTTTCTACGACATCCCGCCCACGGGCTTATTTGCCGGCCGATGCCTTCTTCTTCGGGGCGGCTTTCCTGCCGCCCTTGCCCTTCTTGGCGGCCTTCTCGTTCACCAGCTCGGTGGCCATCTCGGCGGTCACGTCCTCGGGCTTGACGTCCTTGGGCAGGGTCGCGTTGACTTTCTCCCATTTGACGTAAGGGCCGTAGCGCCCGTCCATGACGTTCATCGCGCCGCCATCGGGATGCTCGCCCAGCTCCTTGAGCGGCTTGGCGGCGGCGGAGCGCCCGCGCCCCGGATTGGCGCGTTTCTCGGCCAGCAGCTCGACAGCGCGGTTCATCCCGATCTCGAAGACATCGTCGGGGTCCTTGAGGTTGGCATAGGTCGGTTTCGCATCATCGGGGAGCTGGTGCATCACGTAGGGGCCGTAGCGGCCGAAATTCGACTTGATCATGCCGCCCTCGGGGTGCTCGCCGATCTCGCGGGGCAGGCTGAGCAGCGTCAGGGCCTTGTCGAGGTCCATCGCGTCCTTGTCCCAGCCCTTGGGCAGCGAGGCGCGGGGCGGTTTCTTGTTCTCCGGCGTCGGCTCGCCGCGCTGGACGTAAGGGCCGAAGCGGCCGGACTTCAGCCAGATCTCGTCGCCCTGGTCCTCGCCGAGCACCCGCTCGTCTCCGTCTGCGCCCTCGCCGGCGATGGGGCGGGTATAGGTGCATTCGGGATAATTGCCGCAGCCGACGAAGCCGCCGGTGCGCGATGTCTTCAGGTGCAGGCGGCCTTGCCCGCATTTGGGGCAGATGCGCGGATCGGAGCCGTCTTCGCGCGGCGGGTAGAGCTGTGGCGCGAGCGCGTCGTCGAGCACGTCGAGCACCTCGGTGATCCTGAGCTCGGAGGTGTCGGCGATCGCGGCGGAGAAGTCGCGCCAGAACCTGTCCAGCACGGTCTTGTAATCGCGCTTGCCCGCCGAGACATCGTCGAGCTCTTCCTCGAGATTGGCGGTAAACTCGTAGCCGACGTATTTGCGGAAGAAATTGAGCAGGAAGATCGTGACGATGCGGCCCTTGTCCTCGGGGTAGAGGCGGCCCTTGTCCTTGCGGACATATTCGCGGTCCTGGATCGTGGTGATGACGGAGGCATAGGTCGAGGGGCGACCGATGCCGAGCTCTTCCATGCGCTTGACCAGCGTCGCCTCGGTGTAGCGCGGGGGGGGCTGGGTGAAGTGCTGCTCGGGGGCGATCTTCTCCTTGGCCGTCGCGTCGCCCTCGGAGATCGCCGGCAGGCGCTTGTCGTCCTCGTCCGCCGCCGCGTCGTCGCGGCCCTCCTCGTAGACGGCCATGAACCCGTCGAAGAGCACGACCTGCCCGCTGGCGCGCAGGCCGACCTGGCCATCGGCCGAGGCGATCTCGACGGTGGTGCGCTCGAGCCGGGCGCTTTCCATCTGGCAGGCGAGCGTGCGCTTCCAGATCAGGTCATAGAGCTTGCGCTGGTCGGCGTCGCGCAGCTTCAGCGCCTCGGCATCGGCGGCCATGTCCGTGGGTCGGATACATTCATGCGCTTCCTGTGCGTTCTTGGCCTTGTTCTTGTAGATGCGCGGCTTGCCGGGGACATAGCTCTCGCCGAAGCGATCCTTGATCGCGTCGCGGGCCGCCGAGACGGCCTCGGGGGCCATGTCGATCCCGTCGGTTCGCATGTAGGTGATGTGGCCGGCCTCGTAGAGGCGCTGGGCGGTGCTCATCGCCTGGCGCGCGCCCATGCCGAACTTGCGGCTGGCCTCCTGCTGGAGCGTCGAGGTCATGAAGGGCGGCGAAGGATTGCGCGTGCCGGGCTTGGCCTCGACGGAGGTGACGGAAAGATCGCGGCTCTCGATCGCCTGAACGGCCATCTCTGCCTGCGTCTCGTTGGCAATGTCGAATTTCTCGAGTTTCTTGCCCGCCAGCGTTGTCAGCCGGGCCTCGAAGCTCTTGCCGCGGGGCGTGGTGAGCTGGGCCTTGACGGTCCAGTATTCGCGGGGGTTGAAGGCCTCGATCTCCATCTCCCGCTCGACGATGAGGCGCAGGCAGACCGACTGGACCCGCCCGGCCGACTTCGCGCCCGGCAGCTTGCGCCAGAGCACGGGGCTGAGATTGAACCCGACGAGGTAGTCGAGCGCGCGGCGGGCGAGATAGGCCTCGACGAGCGGCGCATCGATCTCGCGGGGGTTCTGCATCGCCTCGGTCACGGCGGATTCCGTGATCGCGTTGAACACGACGCGGCTGACCGGCGTGTCCTTCTTGAGCACCTTGCGCTTGCGCAGGGCTTCCTCCAGATGCCAGCTGATCGCCTCGCCCTCGCGGTCGGGGTCCGTCGCGAGGATGAGCGCGGGGTCGTCCTTGAGCGCATCGGCGATGGCCTTGACATGCTTGCGGCTGTCGGTGCCGACTTCCCATTTCATGTCGAAATCATGCTCGGGGTCGACGGAGCCATCCTTCGGCGGCAGGTCGCGGACATGGCCGTAGGATGCCAGCACGGTGTAGTCGGAGCCAAGATACTTGTTGATGGTTTTGGCCTTGGCCGGGGATTCGACTACGACAACGGGCATGAAATTCCTTTCGAGACACAAAACGCCTAGGCCGCGCAAAATGTGGGGCGAACGGGGGAAATGTCAATGAGGTGATTTCCGGCAGGGTGCATCGGGTGCGGCCGGAGGGGCTCTCAGCCGGCTTTGCCCGCATCGTTCCGGCTGACCATGCCGCCGGGGGCGCGGGCGATGCGCCCTTCGAGTTCGAGCTCCACGAGCGCGGGCGTGAAATCCGAGGCGCTGGCGGCCAGATCGCGCAGGAGCTGATCCTCGGGAACGGGCGAGGGGCCGAGCCGGTCAAGGATACGGCTGTGCAGCGCGGCTGTCTCGCGCAGGCTGCGCTTTTCGGGCGCGGGCGGCGGTATTTCCCCGGATGCGGGCCCGGGCGTGGAAAGGTCCAGCTCCGGGGCTTTTTCCTGCGCGGCGAGCGGGGCGAGCGCCTCCAGCACATCGGCCGCCGAGCGCACCAGCGTCGCGCCGTCGCGGATCAGCATGTTGCAGCCCGAGGCGCGCGCATCGAACGGGTGGCCCGGCACGGCGAGCACCTCGCGGCCCTGGTCGAGCGCGTTGCGCGCGGTGATCAGGCTGCCCGATTTCGCGGCGGCCTCGATCACGACGAGGCCCGCGCCGAGCCCCGAGATCAGCCGGTTGCGGCGCGGGAAGTGCCGCGCCTGCGGCGACATGCCCATGGGCTGCTCGGACAGCAGAAGACCCTTCGCCGCGATGTCGGCGGCCAGATGCGCATTTTCCGCCGGGTAGATCACGTCGACCCCGCCGGCAAGCACGGCGATCGTCCCGCCCTCCAGCGCGGCCTTGTGCGCGGAAGTGTCGATCCCGCGGGCAAGGCCGGAGACGATCACATGCCCCTGCTCGGAAAGCTCGGCGGCAAAGGCGCGCGCCGTGCGCCCGCCGAGCGAGGAGGCGTTGCGCGCCCCGACCATGCCGATGGCCGGCGCGCCGAGCAGCGCGGTATTGCCGCGCGCCCAGAGCAGCGGCGGCGGATCGGAGAGGTCATAAAGCGCGCCGGGATAGTCTGGTGCGCCATAGCTGAGCAGGACGGCACCCACTTCGCGGCCACGGGCAAGCTCGGAACGCGCGGCCTCCTCGGAGCAGGGCGCATAGGACTCGAGCCCGGCGGCGCGGGCGACATCCGGAAGGGCGCCAAGCGCCGCCTCGGCGCTGCCATGCTCGCCCATCAGCCTGAAAAACGTGGAAATCCCGACACGGCGGGAGCGCAAGAGACGAAGCCACGACACCCGTTCATCTTCCGTGGTGGGTGGGAGTGGGGGGTGAGTGGAAGGATGTAAACCTTCGGGCATCATGACTCCGTCTCCTTGCAGAATCATCCTTACGCCCGGCTGGTTAACAGCGCGTAAACCGAAGCCCGAATTCTCGCAGGCGTTAATCTTTTTCCGGCAGCACGGCCCCGGGGTTCATGATCCCCTGTGGGTCGAGCGCGGACTTGATCGCGCGCATGGCGGCAAGGCGCGCGGGGTCGCCGAAACGGGCCAGATCGCCCGTCTTGAGGCGGCCGAGCCCGTGCTCCGCGCTGAAGGAGCCGCCCATCGAAACGGCGATCTCGTGGACGAGCGCCTGAACCTCCCCGGCCATGGGCATGAAGGCGTCGCGGCTTTCGCCTTCGGGCGGAAAGACATTGTAGTGCAGGTTGCCATCGCCGAGGTGTCCGAAGCAATTGACCCGGTAGCGCCCATGCGCGTCGAGCGCAGCGCCGGCCCGCGTGATGAATTCCGGCACCGCGCCGAGCGGCAGGGAGATGTCATGGCTGGAAATCGAGCCGATGCGCTTGTTGGCCTCGGGGATCGCCTCGCGCAGATGCCACAGATCGGCGGCCTGCGCGGCGCTCTGGGCGATGATGCCATCGGCGAGCAGGCCGTCCGCGCGCCCGGCTTCGAAGAATTTCTCGAAGATCTCCTGCGGCGATGGGCCGCTGGCAAGGCCAAGCTCCACGAGGATCATCCAGTCGGGGCGCGGCTCCGCGAAGGGCGCGCGATAGTCCGGGCCGGTCTCATCGAGAAAGGCAAGGCCCTGCGCGCTGATGAGCTCGAAGGCGCTGATCCCCTCGCCGGCGATCTCGCGCAGGAGCGTCAGCGCCGCGAGCGCGGCCTCGGGCGAGGCGACGGCAAAGAGCGCCGTTCCTTTCTGCGCGGGGCGCGGGACAAGCTTCAGCGCGGCGGCGGTGATGATCCCCAGCGTGCCTTCGGCGCCGATCAGCAGGCCCCGCAGGTCATAGCCGGTGTTGTCCTTGCGCAGGCGCGTGAGCCCGTGCCAGACCTCGCCCGAGGGCAGCACGGCCTCAACGCCGAGGCAGAGATCGCGCGCATTGCCGTAGCGCAAAACGCCGACTCCGCCTGCATTCGTGGAGAGCACGCCGCCGATCTGCGCGGTGCCCTGAGAGGCGATGGAGAGCGGGAAGAGGCGCTGCGCATCGGCGGCGGCCTCTTGCACCTGCGCGAGGCTGGTGCCTGCTTCCGCGACGATCACGTTCTCATCCGCGTGGAGCGCGCGGATACGCCGCATGCGCTCGAGAGAGACGAGAAGCGGCGCTTCGAGCCCGGGGGCGACCTGCCCGCTGACGAGCCCGGTGCCGCCGCCATAGGGGATGACGGCGATGCCGTTCTCAGTTGCGAAGCGGATGATCTGCGCCAGCTCATCGGCGCTGCGGGGCAGGGCGAGCGCGCCGGCGCGTCCGTGCCACTTGCCGCGCGGCTCTTCGAGATAGCGCGGCTCGGCATCGCGCAGCGTGTCCGCCGGCAGGCGCGCTTCAAGGGCTGCGCGCAGCTCGGGAGTGAGCGCGCCCGGCATCAGCCCGCATCCGTGCGGCCGCGCCGGTCCATCCGCAGGGCGGCATAGAGCACGTGGTTGCGCCAGCGGCCGTTGATCTGCAGATAGCTCTGGGCGACGCCTTCATACTTGAAGCCCGATCGCTCCAGCAGCCCGCGCGAGGCGGTGTTCTCGGGCAGGCAGGCGGCTTCGATCCGGCTCAGGCCCATGACGTGGAAGGCATGGTGGGTGACGGAGACCAGCGCCTCCTGCATGTAGCCCCGGCGGGCGAAGGCCGCGCCCGTCCAATAGCCCACCGTGGCGGCCTGCGCCGGGCCGCGGCGGATATTGTCGAGGGTGATCGCGCCGACGAGCTGGTCGTCCTCGCGGCGGATGAGAAAGAGCGGCAGGGCGGTATCGGAGGCGATGGAGCGCTGGGCCCAGTAGACACGGTTGGTGAAGGCGCGGCGCGAGAGGTGATCCTCGGCCCAGGCGGGCTCCCATGGCGTGAGGAACTCCTCGCTGTCGCGGCGCAGCCCTGTCCAGGGGTTGAAGTCGGCATGTGTGGGCGCGCGCAGGACGAGACGCTCGGTCTCTATCCTAATCTTCCTGCGCGCCCGCATCAGCATCATGCGGCCTGCCTCTGTCTGAGCCTGTCGAGCGCCGGGGCATCGGCAACCGGGCCGTAGAGCGCCAGCGCGGAGCGTGCGCTCGTGGCCATGCCGGCGGCAAAGTCGCGCACGCCTGCCGCCGTCACGGCGTCGATCTTCGCGACGACTTCCTCCAGGGGCGGCACGCGATCCCAGATCTGGGTCATGCGGGCGAGGCGCTCGGCGCGGCTGGAACAGCCCTCGAGCCCCATGAGCATCCCGGCCTTCATCTGCGCGCGGGCGCGCTCCACCTCGGCCTCGCTCATGTCCTCGGCGGCGCGGGACATCTCCGACAGGGTGATCTCCGAGAGCGCGCCCAGCTCGCCCGCGGAGGTTCCGGCGTAGATCGTCATCATGCCGGTGTCGGCATGGGCCCCGGCCTGGGCGAAGATCGTGTAGCAGAGCCCGCGCTTTTCGCGCACTTCCTGGAAGAGGCGCGAGGACATGCCGCCGCCGAGCGCGGAGGCGTAGATCTGCGCCGTGAAGATCGCATCGTCGCAATAGGTCGGGCCTTCGAAGGCCATGGCGAGATGCGCCTGTTCGAGGTCCTTGACCACGCGCCGCTCGCCGCCGATGAAGCGGGCGGGCTCGAAAGCGCCGGACGAAGGCCGCTCAAGCGCCCCGAAGAGCGCCTCGGCCTGGGCCACCAGCGCGTCGTGATCGACCTTGCCCGCGGCGGCGAGGATCATCTTCTCGGGGCCGTAATGCCGGGCGACGAAGCCCGTGAGGTCCTCGCGGGAGTAGCCCTGAACGCGCGCGGCGTCTCCGAGGATCGGCCGGCCGATGGCCTGATCGGGGTAGGCCTCTTCCTGGAGCCAGTCGAAGATCACGTCGTCGGGAGTGTCGAGGGCCTGGCCGATCTCCTGCAGGATCACGCCGCGCTCGACCTCGATTTCACCTTCGTCGAACACCGGATTGAGCAGGATGTCCCCGACAACGTCGACGGCGAGCGGCACGTCATCGGCCAGGACGCGGGCGAAATAGGCCGTGGTCTCGCGGCTGGTATAGGCGTTGATATAGCCGCCGACATCCTCGATCGCCTCGGCGATGTCGAGCGCCGAGCGGGTCTTTGTGCCCTTGAAGGCCATGTGCTCGAGAAAATGGGCGATCCCGTTCTGTTCGGGCGTTTCGTCGCGCGCGCCGGCGGTGATCCAGACGCCGACGGAGGCCGATTCGAGGCCGGGCATCTCCTCGGTGACGATGCGGAAACCGTTGGGAAGGGTATGGGTGCGAATGGTCAAGCGGGGATCCGTTCCTTGATGAGGGTTTGCAGGGCGGCCAGATCGTTGGGCGCGCGGGTGACGCGCTCTTCTGCGGTCATCATATCGGCCATGCGCGCGGGCAGGGCCGGGCGCTGGCCCGTGGCGGCCTCGACCGCATCGGGGAACTTGGCCGGGTGGGCCGTGGCCAGCGTGATCATCGGCGTGGCAGTCTCGAGATGTTCCTCGGCCACCTTCACGCCGACGCCGGAATGCGGGCAGAGCAGCTCACCCGTGCTCACGAGCAGCCGCGCGATGGTGGCGCTGGTTTCCTCCTCCGAGGCGCGGCCGCTGTCATAGCTCTCGCGCAGCGCTTGCAACGCGCCCTGGCTGACGGAGAAGCCGCCCTCCTTGAGCTCTGCCATGAGCTGGGAAACAGGCGCAGGGTCGCGCCCGTAGGCCTCGAAAAGCGCGCGCTCGAAATTGGAGCTGACCTGGATGTCCATCGAGGGGCTGATGGAGGGCGTGACGCCGTCGGGCCGGTAGTCCGAGGATGTCAGGCAGCGGTGCAGGATATCGTTCTGGTTGGTCGCCACGACGAGCCGGTCGACGGGAAGGCCCATGCGCTTTGCGATATAGCCTGCGAAAATGTCGCCGAAATTGCCCGTGGGCACCGTGAAGCTGACGGGGTGTTCCGGCGCGCCGAGCGAGACGGCCGAGGTGAAGTAATAGACCACCTGCGCCAGAACGCGGCCCCAGTTGATCGAGTTGACTCCGGCAAGGCCGACGGCATCGCGGAAGGCGAAATCGTTGAACATGTCCTTCACGCGGGCCTGGCAATCGTCGAAGTCGCCATCGATGGCGAGGGCATGGACGTTGCCTTCGGTGGGCGTCGTCATCTGGCGGCGCTGGACCTCCGAGACGCGGCCATGGGGAAAGAGTATGAAGACATCCACGTTGGGCAGGCCGCGAAAGGCCTCGATGGCCGCCGAGCCGGTATCGCCCGACGTGGCCCCGACGATGGTGATCCGGTTGCCTGAGCGCGAGAGCGCGGCCTGGAACATCTGGCCGATGATCTGCATGGCGAAGTCCTTGAACGCCAGCGTGGGCCCGTGAAAGAGCTCGAGCAGGAAATGCCCCGATCCGAGCTGCTTGAGCGGCGCGCGGGCGGCGTGGCCGAAGCCGGCATAGGCCTTCTCGATGAGCGCGCGGAACGCGTCATCCGAAAAGGTCTCGCCGATGAAGGGGCGCATGATGCGGAAGGCGGCCTCCTCGTAGGGCAGGCCATGCAACGCGGCGATCTCGGCTTTGGACAGGGTCGGGATTTCCTGCGGCAGGTAGAGGCCGCCGTCGCGCGCCAGGCCGGTCATCATGGCCTCTTCGAAGGTGAGGGCCGGGGACTGTCCACGGGTCGAGATGTATTTCATGGCTGCGAAGTCCTTGCGCGGCGTCTGAGAAAGTAAGCGGTCATTATCATCCAAGTGAGAGCCAATCCATACCAAGTGATGATGTATTCGAGATGGCGGTTGGGGATGCCGGAGGTGTCCACGGGCAGCGGGGCGATGCCGTCCTGCGGCGGCGTTGTCTCGCGCGCAATGATCAGGAGCGGCTCGGCACCGAGCGCCTCGGCCATCACCGGCACCTCGCGGGCATACCAGATGTTTTCCTCGCGGTCGTTCTCGGGCGTGTAGCTGTCGCGCTCGTTCGGCCAGTGCAGGTTGCCCGTCACCGTGGCGGCATTCTCCGGCACGGTCATGTCCTTGCGCCCTGTGGGAATGAACCCGCGATCGACCATGACGCGGCGGCCCTCCGTCTCGAAAGCCTGCACGAAGCGGTAGCCCGCGCCGGCATCGCGCGTGGAGACGAGAAAGCGCAGGGGCGCGCCGGTGAAGCGGCCCTCGGCGCGCACGGCGAGGAACTGGTGATCCTCGGGCCTCGCCTGCCCGGGAAGCCCCACGGCCTCGGCCGAGATCATCGCGCCCAGCTCTGCAAGATAGGCCTCTTTCTCCGCAAGGCGGCGGACCTGCCAGTTGCCCAGCGATATCAGGATCGCGAGGACGATGGCGGAGGCGATGAGGACGGGCAGGTTGCGTTTCATGTTTGTCCTGAATTGCTGGCTTGAAGGTAGCGCGCGGGCCGCCTCTCGCAAGACGAAAGCGGCGCGAACCTGTCTCAAAAGCGAAGCGCCCCGTGGCGAGCACGGGGCGCTGTCATGTCCGGTCCGAAGGCGTCGGGCCTCAGGCGCCCCAGATGTAGATCGAGGCGAAGAGGAAGAGCCAGACCACGTCGACGAAGTGCCAGTACCATGCAGCCGCTTCGAAGCCGACATGGCTTTCGGGCGTGAAGTGGCCCGCCATGAGGCGGAAGAGGCAGACGGCCAGGAAGATCGTCCCGATGACCACGTGGAAGCCGTGAAAGCCCGTGGCCATGAAGAAGGACGCGCCGTAGATGTTGCCCGCGAAGCCGAAGGCGGCGTGGCTGTATTCGTACGCCTGGAAGATCGTGAAGATGATGCCGAGGACGACAGCGATGATCAGGCCCCATTTCATGTCTTCGCGGTTGTTCTCATGGGCGATGGCATGGTGCGCCCATGTGGCCGCCGCGCCCGAGCAGAGCAGGATCAGCGTGTTGATCAGCGGCAGGTGCCATGGGTCGAATGTCTCGATTCCGGCGGGGGGCCATTGGCCGTCGACGGCGGGGCTTTGCGGGCCCATCGGGTAGAGCGCGTGCTTGAAGAAGGTCCAGAACCAGGCGAGGAAGAACATCACCTCGGAGATGATGAAGAGCAGCACGCCGTAGCGCAGGCCGATCTGGACCACATGGGTGTGATCCCCGGTCTCGCCTTCGCGAACGACGTCCGACCACCAGCCATACATGACGTAGAGAACGAAAATGAAACCGGCAACCATGATCCACGGTGTGACATCGTGGAAGAAGAGGACCGATCCGAAGAGCAGCGTGAAGCCCGCCAGCGCGCCGAGAAGCGGCCAGGCGGAAGGCTCGAGAATGTGATAGTCGTGGTTTTTTTCGTGCGCCATGTTGTCCCTCGTTGGAGGTTGTTGAAGTCAGTTAATGTCGGTTTGTGTGTCGCTGTCCAGAGCGGCTTGCTGCTCGGGCAGGTCGATTTCGTAGAAAGTGTAGCCCAGTGTGATCGTATGGACATATTTCGCGTCGCGGTCATCCACGATCTCGGGGTCGACATAGAATGTCACGGGCATCTGCACCGTCTCGCCGGGCTCCAGCACCTGCTCCTCGAAGCAGAAACAGTCGATCTTGGTGAAGAAGCCGCCCGCCTCGTAGGGCGTGACATTGTAGCTGGCCGAGCCGGCGATGGGCCGGTCCGTCGGGTTGGAAGCCTCGTAAAAGGCAAGGCCGGTCTCGCCGATGCGGATTTCCATCTCGCGTTGCATCGGCTTGAAGCCCCAGGGAAAGTCGCGCTCCTTGGAGGCGTCGAAGCGCACCTTGATCGTCTGGTCGAGCACGGTGTCGGAGCTTTCTTCCGCAACGCCCGTGACGCCGCCGAAGCCGGTGACCCGGCAGAACCAGTCGTAAAAGGGCACGGAGGCCCAGGCCAGTGCGCCCATGACGACGACAACGCCCACGGTCTGTGCAAGTGTCTTGTGTTTCCCTTCAAGAGCCATCAGTCGCTTCCTTCTTCAGTGCTGGAAGTTTCTGTCCCTTGTGCCGCTGCTTCGGCGGCCTCCTTGGCGCGTATTTCTGCGGCGCGCTCTGCATTTTGTGTCGTGAGCTTCACATAGGTGATGCCCATGATGAGAAAGACGAAACCGCCGAGCACCAGCCCGAGGCCGACATTGCGCGAACGGCGGCGCTTGTGGATTTCATGCTCCACGCGGAGCCCTGTCTTGGCGGTGCTCATGTCCAGCCTCCCAGGCCATAGAGGGCCAGCGTCTTCTCGGCCAGGATGGCGAGGAAATGGGCGAAGAGATAGACAAGCGAGAGGGTGAAGAAACGCTTCTCCACCTTGTAGCCGTCCGCATCGGCCTGCGCCTCGTCGCGCCGCCAGATGTTCCAGGCCCCCTTGAGGAAGGCGAGGTTCAGCAGGATCGAGACCGCGAGATAGAGCGGCCCGCCGATGCTGGTGAAGCCGGTGCCGATGGCGATGGGGGCCAGCAGGATGGTGTAGGCGAGGATGTGCCGGCGCGTGCTCTTGCGGCCGTGTGTCACCGTCAGCATGGGCACGCCGGCATCGCGGTAGTCGGATTTCATGAAGAGCGCGAGGGCCCAGAAATGCGGCGGTGTCCACATGAAGATGAGCGTGAACATGAGCACGCTTTCGGGCGCGATGCCGCCCGTGGCCACGGCCCAGCCGATCATCGGTGGGAAGGCGCCGGCAGCGCCGCCGATCACGATGTTCTGCGGCGTCCAGCGCTTGAGCCACATCGAGTAGATCACGACGTAGAAGAAGATGGTGAAGGCCAGCAGCCCGGCGGCGATGTAATTCGTCGCAAGGCCCAGCATGATGACGGAAAAGGCCGACAGGAACATGCCGAAGGCGAAGGCCTCGCCCTCTGTGATCCTGCCCGAGGGGATCGGGCGGCTCTGGGTGCGGCGCATGATACGGTCGATATCGGCATCCCACCACATGTTGAGCGCGCCGGAGGCCCCGCCGCCGATGGCAATGAAGAGAATGGCCGAGAAGGCCAGGAGCGGATGCACGGATACCGGCGCGGCGAGCAGGCCGACAAGCGCCGTGAAGACGACAAGCGACATCACGCGCGGCTTGAGCAGGGCGAAATAGTCGCCGAACTGCGCCTCGTGCGTGTCAAGCTTGCTGTCTATGGACGTGTCGCTCATCGGTCTCGCTCGGAGTCAGGATCAGGGTCTTGGCGGGGCAGCGCGCCGCCCCGCCGGTGGGATCAGTCGGCCGAGGCCAGCTTGACCGTCTCGGTCTCGATGCCGGCATATTCCGCCTTGGCCTCTTCGAGCCAGGCATCGTATTCCTCCTGGCTGACGACTTCGACGGTGATCGGCATATAGGCGTGGTCCTTGCCGCAAAGTTCCGAGCACTGGCCGAAATACGTGCCTTCCTTCTCGGCCTCGAACCAGAGCTGCGCGAGGCGGCCGGGAACGGCGTCCTGCTTCACGCCGAAGGCGGGGATCGTCCAGCTGTGAATGACGTCCGCGCCTGTGACCGTCATGACGACGGTCTTGTCAACGGGGACAACGACGCGCGTGTCGGTGGCCAGCAGGTATTCGTCTTCGTTGTAGCCGTTCGCGGCGAGTTCCTCGCGCGGCAGCATGAAGCTGTCGAAGCCGAATTCCTCGTCGGTATACTCGTAGCCCCAATACCACTGGTAGCCTGTGACCTTGATGTTCACTTCGCCCTCGGGGATGATCTGCTGCTTGAACAGGACCGGCAGCGAGAAGGCCCCGATGAACAGCAGGATCACGATGGGTCCGAGCGTCCACATCACCTCGATGGGTGTGTTGTGGGTGAAGGATGCCGGCGTCGGGTTGGCCTTGCGATTGTAGCGCACGATGATGAACAGGACGAGGCCGATGACCAGAAGGCAGATCGCGAAGATGATCCAGTTGATCGCCGTATCGAGCCAGATGATGTCGCGCATCAGCTCGGTTGCCGCAGGCTGGAAGTTGAGCCCGCCATCGACGGGCTTGCCCGTCACTTCAGCGTCTTGCGCCAGCGCGGGCAGAGCCAGGAAGGCCGTGAAGAGCGCCGTGAGGTAGGAGAGAATTCGCATGGTTCACCCTGATCGGTTGAGTATCTGTGTTTATCCTGAGACAAGAGAGCCGGAGACTCACCCCGTAGGCCCCTTGCGTATTGGAGCGTCAAAAACCACATATCGGCCAGCGAGACAATATTCACGCTTGCGTCAAAGAGACGCTTTTTTTGATTTAAATCAAAAAA
This sequence comes from Rhodobacteraceae bacterium 63075, assembly GCA_003417655.1. Taxonomy (GTDB): domain Bacteria; phylum Pseudomonadota; class Alphaproteobacteria; order Rhodobacterales; family Rhodobacteraceae; genus Lentibacter. The sequence continues at coordinate 33,041 of QVMW01000012.1, read as the reverse complement.
CTGCCCGACGCCACCCGAAAGGAAACTCATGAGTGATACGCCGTTCCGCCCCTTCGAGAGCGATCTGGACGAAGGCAAGGCATTGAAAACACTTGAAAACGCCTGCACCGGGGCGGATGACGGGGAGCTTTTCATCGAGCGGATGCGCTCGGAATCGCTCATTCTAGATGACGGGCGGGTCAAGACGGCGAGTTTTGACACGCATCAAGGCTTCGGGTTGCGCGCGGTGCGCGGGGACGTGACGGGCTATGCGCACAGCACCGAAATGAGCGAGGCCGCGCTTGCCCGCGCTGCCGAGACGGCGCGCCTCGCGGTGGCGGAAGGCGGCGCAACGCTGGCGGATGCGCCGCAGCGCACCAACAGGGCGCTCTATGAAGACATCGACCCGATCGCCAGCGCGGAGTTGCCTGCCAAGCTCGATATCCTGCGCGAGATCGACGCCTATGCGCGCGGTCTCGACAAGCGCGTCGTGCAGGTGACGGCCTCGGTTTCGGCGAGCTATCAGGAAGTCGAGATCCTGCGCCCGGACGGGGCGCGCTTCGCCGACAAGCGCCCGATGGCGCGGCTGAACGTTGCAGTGATCGTCGAGCAGGATGGCCGCCGCGAGAGCGGCCATGCGGGCGGCGGCGGGCGCATCGGCCTCTCGGGCCTTCTGGAGCCTGCGGACTGGCAGGCCAAGGCGCGCGAGGCGCTGCGCATCGCGCTGGTCAATCTCGAGGCGGTGCCCGCCCCGGCAGGGCAGATCGACGTGGTGCTCGGGCCGGGCTGGCCGGGGATTCTGCTCCATGAGGCGATCGGCCACGGCCTTGAGGGCGATTTCAACCGCAAGGGCAGCTCGGCCTTCGCCGGGCTCATGGGCCAGCAGATCGCCGCGAAGGGCGTGACCGTTCTGGACGATGGCACGATCCCCGACAGGCGCGGCTCGCTCAGCATCGACGACGAGGGCACGCCCTCAGGCAAGAACGTGCTGATCGAGGATGGCGTTCTCGTGGGCTACATGCAGGACCGCCAGAACGCGCGGCTGATGGGTGTCGAGCCGACGGGCAACGGACGCCGCGAGAGCTTCGCCCATGCGCCGATGCCACGGATGACAAACACCTACATGCTGGGCGGCGAGGCCGATCCGCAGGACATCCTCGCCGATCTCGAAGACGGGATCTGGGCCGTGGGCTTCGGCGGCGGGCAGGTCGACATCACCAACGGCAAGTTCGTCTTCTCCTGCACCGAGGCCTACCGCGTGAGAGGCGGCAAGGTGCTGGAGCCCGTGAAGGGCGCGACGCTCATCGGCGACGGGGCCACGGCGCTCAAGAACATCCGCGCGCTGGGCAATGACATGGCGCTCGACCCGGGCATGGGCAATTGCGGCAAGGCGGGTCAATGGGTCCCTGTCGGAGTCGGCCAGCCCACCGTGCGCATCGGCGGCCTGACCGTAGGCGGCGCAGCCGCCGGAGGCTGACAGGCGGGTTTTCCCGCCGGGAGGTGTGTAGGCGGCGCGGCGGCTTGACCGGGGCAAGCCGTGTCTGGTTAAATCGGTCAGGCAACAAAACGAGGCGCTGATGTGTTTTTCGGCAGAGGCGAGCTTTTCCGCAGCGGCTGTGCTTGTGCCTGTCGGCCTCTACGCGCTGTCGAAAGCGCGGCGCGACATGCCGGGCTGGACGCTTTTTGCCGCCTTTCCCCTGGTCTTCGGCGTGCAGCAGGCTCTGGAAGGCGTGGTCTGGATCGGGCTCGGCTCGGGCGACACGGAGCTGACCTATTGCGCCGCGCGCGGCTATCTCTTTTTCTCGCATTTCTTCTGGCCGGCCTTCGTGCCGCTGGCGGCGTGGTGGCTTGAGCCCGAGGCAACGCGCAGGCGCGCGATGGCCCTGTTTGCCGTGCTCGGTTTTCTCTTCGGGCTGGCGACCTACCTGCCCAATGTCCTCGAGAGCTTCGAGCTGGAGGTCGGCTTCTTGCAGAACTCCATCACCTACCAGACACGCCTGCTGCATGACAGCCTGATCAGCCGGTCCGTCGTGGAAGTCCTTTATGCGCTGATCATCTTGCCCCCGCTCATGCTCTCTTCCGAATACCGGATCCGCATTTTCGGCGGGCTTGTCCTGCTGGCGCTCGTGGCCACCTACGCGGCCTTCTACCACGCGCTCATATCTGTCTGGTGTTTTCTCGCGGCTGCGCTTTCGCTCTATCTCGTCTTCGCGATGCAGAGTGCGCTCGGGGCGCGGCGGGCAGACCCGCCCGGTGAGGTCTCCTGACGCCGGGTTTCAGGCGCCTTCGAATTCGCAGAGCGTCTGCACATCCATCCCCATGGCCTCGATCTTCCTGCGCCCGCCGAGCTCGGGCAGGTCGATGATGAAGGAACAGCCCATGATCTCGCCGCCCAGACGCTCTATCAGCTTGATCCCGGCCTCGGCGGTGCCGCCGGTGGCGAGCAGGTCATCGACGATGAGGATCTTCTCGCCCGGCTGGATCGCGTCGTCATGGATTTCCATCACCGCCTCGCCGTATTCGAGCGCATAATCCTCCGAGATCACCGCGCCGGGCAGCTTGCCCTTCTTGCGGATCGGGACGAAGCCGAGCGAGAGCTGGTGCGCGATGGCCCCGCCGAGGATGAAGCCGCGCGCCTCGAGGCCGACGACCTTGTCGATCTCCATCCCGGCATAGGGATGCAGCATCTGGTCGATCGCCATGCGGAAGCCGCGCGGATCGGCGAAGAGGGTCGTGACATCGCGGAACATGATCCCTTCATGCGGGAAGTCGACGATGGTGCGGATATAGTCTTTTACGGTTTTCATACGTGTCCTCAATGGGTTGCGCGGCGCAAAGTGGCTGTCATGATGCCCATTCCGATCAGCGTCGCCCCGCCTGCGCGCGACATCCATGCCAGCACGGCAGGGCGGGAGATGACACGCCGCATGGAGCTGGCCAGCAGCGCGTAGGCCAGCGCGTTGAGCGCGGCGAGGGTGACGAAGGTGACGATCAGCAGTGCCGTCTGGGGCAGGAGCGGCGCGTCCGCGTCGAGGAATTGCGGCACGAAGGCGATGAAGAAGGCGATGGATTTGGGGTTGAGCGCGGTGACGGCGGCGGCATGGCCAAAGACGGCGCGCGGCGTGACGCTGCGCCCGGCATCCGGCAGTTCCAGCCCGTGCTCACGCGCCGAAAGCAGCAGCCGCAGCCCGAGGTAGACCAGGTAGGCCGCGCCGACCCATTTGAGCGCCGTGAAGGCGGCGCTCGACGCGAGCACGAGCGCGCCCAGCCCCGCCAAAGAGGCCGTCATCGCGACGAGATCGCCGAGCGCGACGCCCGCCGCCGAGGACAGCGCCACGGAGCGGCCCTTGGAGAGCGCGTAGCTCAGCACAAGCAGGACCGTCGGGCCGGGGATCGTCAGCAGGACGGTCGAGGCGACGACGAAGGTGATCCAGGTTTCGACTGTCATGATCTGCCAAACTTCTTAACGAGTGCCTAACCGGCCGGTCACCTTGCCGCCCGAGCCGTCATAGCACGCGGCCTGCGACGGCGTCGAGCTTGGCGACGAGGGCCGCATCGCGCGCCTCCGGCGCAGTGAGAATCGCATATTCCAGCGCGCGGTCGCAGCCGTGCGGGCAGGGCGCGCGCCCGGGGCCGAGCAGGGCGGGCAGGCGGCTGACCAGCGCGCGGCCCTTGTCGGCATTGCCCATGAGGGTGGCGATGATCTCGGAGACATCGACCTCGCCATGCTCGGGATGCCAGCTGTCGTAGTCGGTGATCATCGCGACCGAGGCATAGCAGAGCTCGGCCTCGCGGGCGAGCTTGGCCTCGGGCATGCCGGTCATGCCGATCACGTCGGCGCCCCAGTGCTCGCGATACATTCTGGACTCCGCCAGCGTCGAGAATTGCGGGCCTTCCATGGCGAGATATGTGCCGCTCTCGTGCATGGTGATGCCGGCGTCGCGGCCCGCTGCAAGGCAGGCCTCGCCGAGGCGCGGGCAGGTCGGGTGCGCGACGGAAACATGGCCGACACAGCCCGGCCCGAAAAAGCTCTTCTCGCGGGCGAATGTGCGGTCAATATATTGATCCACAATGACAAAATCGCCGGGCTTCATCTCCTCGCGAAACGACCCGCAGGCCGAGACGGAGACGAGATCGGTGACGCCGAGGCGTTTGAGCGCGTCGATATTGGCGCGGTAGGGCACGCTCGAGGGCGTGTGGACATGGCCGCGCCCGTGACGCGGCAGGAAGGCCATGGGCGTGCCCTCCAGCGTGCCTGTCAGGATGGCGTCCGAGGGCGCGCCCCAGGGCGTTGCGACCTCGGTCCATTCGGCCCCTTCGAGCCCTTCGATCTCGTACAGGCCCGATCCGCCGATCACTCCGATCATTGTCTGGCTCATGTCTTGCTCCCTGCGCTGGTTCGGGGCGTTTTGTCGCCCGCCGGGACGGCAAAGGCAAGGGGCGCACGCATTGTTTACCTTTGGCCATTAACCCCTGATTTCGGGGGGTGCCAACCTGTACACCCCCTAGTACACCCCTCCAGTGCAGCGCACGGTGCCGGGGCAAAGGTTAACGCGAAAGGGTAAACGGGCCGCGCGGGCCTGCGATCGCCGCACGCCGCCCGCAAATCCGGGCAATCCAAATCAACGCGTTGCACGTCGGACCGGAGAGGCATAGGAGGGCGGCTTGAAACGCGACGCGAAACAAGCAGGACAGACGAATATGAAACGCGCATTGATGGCAGCATTTGCGAAGCGGGTGGCCATGCCCGACCTCAGCGTGATGCAGGACGAGCCGTTCTCGCTCGGTCGCTTGCGCATCGAGGTTCTCTCGGGGCTGACCGTGGCGCTGGCGCTCGTGCCCGAGGCCGTGGCCTTCGCCTTCGTTGCCGGTGTGCATCCGCTTGTCGGGCTTTACGCGGCCTTCATGGTCGGGCTGATCACCGCCGTGTTCGGCGGGCGGCCCGGCGTCATCTCGGGCGCGACGGGGGCGCTGGCGGTGGTCATGGTCGCCCTCGTGGCGCAGCATGGTGTGGAGTATCTCTTTGCGACGGTCGTGCTGATGGGGCTGTTGCAGCTCATCGCGGGGGCGATGCACTGGGGCAAGTTCATCCGGCTGGTGCCGCATCCGGTGATGCTGGGCTTCGTCAACGGCCTTGCCATCGTGATCTTCCTGGCGCAGATGACGCAGTTCAAGGTGCCCGGCACGGTGGAGAATACCGGCCATGGCATGAGCGGGGGCGAGTGGCTCACCGGCACGCCGCTTCTGATGATGCTCGGGCTGGTGGCGCTGACCATGGCGATCATCTGGGCGACTCCGAAGATCACACGGCTCATCCCCGCGCCGCTGGCCGGGATCGGCATCGTGGCCGTGCTGGTGATCGCGTTGGGGCTCGATGTGCCGCGCGTGGGTGATCTGGCCTCCATCGAAGGGGGCTTGCCGAGCTTTCACTGGATGTTCGGCGAAGGCCCCGGGCTTTACGGCGACATGCTTGCGCCCTTCACGCTCGAGACCTTCTGGATCATCCTTCCCTACGCGGTGATTCTCGCCGCGATCGGCCTGATCGAGAGCCTGCTGACGCTCAACCTCGTCGGCGAGATCACCGGCAAGCGCGGCGGCGCGAGCCAGGAATGCCTCGCCCAGGGCGCGGCCAACGTGGCGACGGGCTTTTTCGGCGGCATGGGCGGCTGCGCGATGATCGGCCAGTCGATGATCAACGTGAAATCGGGCGGGCGCACGCGCATCGCCGGGGTTGCGTCGGCGCTTTTCCTGCTGTCCTTCATCCTCTTCGCCTCCTCGCTCATCGAGCAGATCCCGCTGGCCGCGCTGGTGGGCGTGATGTTCATGGTGGTGATCGGGACATTCGCCTGGAACTCGCTGACCATCCTGCGGCGCGTGCCGGCGGGCGATGTCTTCGTGACCGTGCTCGTGACTGTCGTGACGGTCATGTATGACCTGGCCATCGCGGTTGTCGTGGGCGTGATCGTCTCGGCGCTGATGTATGCCTGGAACAACGCGACCCGCATTCATGCGATCACGCGCGAGTCGAACACTGACAAGGGCGCGAAGGTCTACGAGATCCAGGGGCCGCTCTTCTTCGGCTCCTCGGACGGGTTCATCGAGATTTTCGAGGTCGAAAGCGACCCCGATGTGGTGATCGTGGACTTCAAGGAGAGCCGCGTGGTGGACCAGTCGGCCCTTCAGGCGATCGAGGCGCTGGCCGCGAAATACGAGGCTGCTGGCAAGACGATCAAGCTGCGCCACCTGAGCCGGGATTGCCACAGGCTGCTCAACAAGGCCGGGCATCTCATGGTCGACAGCGACGATGACCCCGATTACGAGATCGCCGTGGATTACGACGTGCGCACGGGGATATTGGGCGGCGGTCACTGAGGCGCGGCTTTTGCCGTGCGATGAAAGGTGGCTTCGAGCCCAACGCAGACATTCAAGAGAGGCCCTTCGGTGCTATTCCGGCCCGGACTCTAGAACGCCCGCTCCGTCCCGCAAAACCGCCCTTCACTTTCGCTGGAAAACGGTGATCTGCCCGTCTTCATGGCGCAGGTCCCATGATTTCTCCGGCGCGGTGCGCGCGCGGGTGCGGGTGAGCGTCCAGCGTGGGGTTTCGTCTTCCGAGGCGGCGGGCTGCATGTGCCAGCGGCTCTCGACGCCCTGCGCGCCGCCCTCGCCCGGGGTGAGCAGCAGCCCGGTGGGCCGCCCGGCGCGGCGCCCGGCGGCGAGGTGAAGCCGGCGCACCGGGGTGAGCGCGGGCAGGCGCAGCGGCTCGGCCACGACGAGCGGCACGCAGGAGGCCGCCAGCGCCTCCTCCATGCACCAAAGCACATCCTCCTCGCGGGGCGCGGCGATGAGCGTGAGGCGTGACGGCTCGATGAACTCGGCCACGCCCGCGGGGTTGAGCCCGGCCTGCGCCCAGGCGGGCTTGATCCAGAAGACCGGCCCGTCCATCTGCGCCGCCAGCCAGAGCGCGAAGACATGACGCGCCGCGCCGCAGGCCTCGTGCACGCGGGCGAGGGCCAGCGAGATGTCCGGCGTAAGCTCCACGGCGGGGCGCGCCTTGAGCGGGCCGCGCGTGAGCGGGGGGGCAACATCGGGAGTCATGGGAGAAAGGGTAGTATGTTCCCGCTTTGTTCTCAAGTTGACATTTGGCCGCGTATCGCCAGTCTTGCCGCGCAACCACAGGAGCAGAGATGAAACAGCGCGAACTCGGCCGCAGCGGCCTCATGGTCAGCGAGATGTGCCTCGGCACGATGACATTCGGCACCCAGACACCCGAGGCGGAGGCCCATGCCCAGATGGACATGGCGCTCGAAAGCGGCGTGAATTTCTGGGACTGCGCCGAGATGTATCCGGTCAACCCGCTGCGCAAGGAGACGCAGGGCGATTCGGAGCGCATCCTCGGCACCTGGTTCGAAAAGACCGGGCGGCGCGGCGAGGTCGTGCTGGCGACGAAACATTCCGGCGCGGGGCACATGAACGTGCGGAGCGGCGCGCCGATCTCGGCGAAGACGATCCCCGAGGCCGTCGAGGGCTCGCTGAAGCGGCTCAGGACCGACGTGATCGACCTCTACCAGTTTCACTGGCCCAATCGCGGCTCCTACATGTTCCGTCAGAACTGGCGCTATGACCCCTCGGGCCAGGACCGCGCCGAGACGATCGCGCATATGGAGGAGGCGCTGGATGCGCTTCAGCGCGAGGTGGAGCGCGGCACGATCCGCGCCTTCGGCCTGTCCAACGAGAGCGCCTGGGGCACCTGCCAGTGGCTCGCCGCCGCCGAGCGCACGGGCGGGCCGCGTGTCGCCTCGGTGCAGAACGAATACTCGCTGCTCTGCCGGCTCTATGACACGGACATGGCCGAGATGAGCGTCAACGAGGATGTCGGCCTGCTGGCCTTCTCGCCGCTGGGCGCGGGCTATCTGAGCGGCAAATACCAGGGCGGCAAGGTGCCCGAGGGCTCGCGGATGGACTTCGTGCCGCAGATGGGCGGGCGCCACGGTCCGCGCGTGCTGGAGGCGGTGGAGGCCTATCTCGACATTGCCCGCGAACATGGGCTCGACCCGGTGCAGATGGCGCTGGCCTGGACACTGACGCGGCCCTTCATGGGCGCGTCGATCTTCGGTGCGACGACGCTGGGCCAGCTCGAGCACGCGCTGGGCGCGGCGGAGGTGACGCTCTCCGGGGAGGTGCTCGAGGAGATCGACGCGGTGCACCGCCAGCACCCGATGCCATTCTGACGCCGCGCGAGGGAGGCTCACATGGAAACACCCGAGGCGATGATGCCTTGCCGCGAGGAGGCCCCGCAATGCGCGTGCTGATCACCGCAGGCGCAAGCGGGATCGGCCGCGCGATGGGTGAGGCCTTCGCGGCCCAAGGCGCGCAGGTCTGGGTGACGGATGTGGACGAGGCGGCGCTGGCACAAGTGCCCGAAAGCTGGGGCGCGGCGGATGTGGACGCCGCCAGCGAGCCGGCCATGGCGGCCTTCTTCGAGGAGGTCGAGGCGCGCTGGGGCGGGATCGACGTGCTTTGCGCCAACGCGGGGATTGCCGGGCCGACAGCGGCGGTGGAGGACATCGCGCTGGCCGACTGGCGGGCCTGCCTGAGCGTCAATCTCGAAGGCGCCTTTCTCGCCGCGAAATTCGCCGCGCCGATGATGAAACGGCAGGGCAGCGGGGCGATCGTGCTGACCTCCTCGACGGCGGGCCAGCATGGCATGCCCTTCCGCGCGCCCTATGCGGCGGCGAAATGGGGGGTGATCGGGCTTATGAAGACGCTTGCCATGGAGCTCGGGCCCCACGGGGTCCGCGCCAACGCGATCTGCCCCGGCGCCGTGGAGGGGCCGCGCATGGAGGGCGTTCTCGCGCGCGAGGCCGCGGCCAAGGGGATGAGCCGCGACGATGTTTATGCGGGCTATGCCGGCGGCACCTCGCTGAGATCCTGGGTGACGGCGGAGGATGTCGCCGATATGGCGGTGTTTCTCGGCTCGGAAAAGGCGCGGCGCATCTCGGGGCAGGTGATCGCCGTGGACGGGCACACGGAAAACCCCGATCCGAAAGTGTGACAGCGCGGCTTGTTTCGCCCTGTCGGGCGAGCCGGGTGGGGGACGCTGTCCCCCACACCCCCTGGGGCGCGTGGCAACGCCACCGCGCAGCATATCGAGAAGTGATGCGCGAGAGGGCGGGATATTTCGAGCAAGAAAAAGGGCTTACGCCTTTCCGGCGGCCAGCGCGTCGAGATGCGCGGGGAAGTCGCGGGCGGAAATGCTGGCTTCGCGCACGAGCTGGTCGAAATGCTGGGTGAGGGCGGAGACGCGCTCGGTATCGCGGAAGGTGAGATAGTCGCGCCCCACGTAGAGCGCGGCGAGCAGGGGCCCGAAGACCGTCACCGGGGCCGAGAACAGGCGGCGGGCATCGAAGAGATAGATGCGCAGGCGCGGGTAGAGCTGGTCATGCAGCTGTTTGAAACGCGCGATCTGGCCATCGCGGATCCCGGGGGGCAGGCCGCGATAGTAGCCTTCGGTGTGCACGAAGCTGGCAAGCTCATAGAGCGGCATGGCGATCTCGTAATCGGACTGGCTTTCGCGAATCCAGGCCAGGCGGTCTTCCATCGCCCCGATGGCCTGCTCCGTGGTGCGCCCCAGATGCGGCGAGTATTCCCAGCCCAGCATCTCACGGGTCTTGAGCATGTCGGGCAGCGTGGCCGGCACATGGCGGAACTTGTAGCCGGCGGCATCGCGGTGCCAGCCGAAGATCGCCTCGTCGATCATGGCGCGCGGCGCCTCGGTGAGCTGGAGCGAGTTGGCCAGCAGGTGCGAGGCCGTCTCGGGCCGGTCGGAGAGCGACAGCAGCCAATCGGCGGAGACGCCGAGCGCCGCGGCGCATTCGCCGATCACCTGCGCATTCGGGAGGCGCGCGCCATCGCTCTTGAGAAGCTGCGAGAGCGTCGAGCGGTCGACGCCGATTCGGGCGGCGAGGCGCGACTGGCTCATGCCTGTCTCGGCCATGGCGCTGGCGAGACGGGTGCGGAACTGGGCCGCGCGGTGGCGTTTGTCGATTTTTTCCGGCATATGGTGATAATTATCACATTTGATTAGAAATGTTAATCATTTTCGGCCTGCGCAGCGGCGCGCTGCGGGTGTAACCGTTTCATGACACAAGGACGCGTCCGGCTCTGACCTGCGAGCGAGGTCATGCCGGAACGTGCCAGCAAAAATGGAGGCAAGACCCGTGGAGACGAAGCGGCGCACACTCGTCAAGGCGATCCTTTGGAATGTCATCGGCTTTGCCGTGATGTCCCTCGTGGGGCTCGTGGCGACGGGCTCGGCCGCCGTGGGCGGCGCGATGGCATTGGCAAACACGGTGATCGGGTTCCTGAGCTATCTCGTTTACGAGCGGGTCTGGACGCGCATCGACTGGGGCCGCACGCGAGCGAGACACCATGTCTGAGCTGCCTGTTTCCAAGGTCGAATGGCCGACATTGGCGCTGCTGGCGGTGACCTATGCTGTCTGGATCGTCGGGATCGGGGCCGCAGCGGCGCTCTGGCTGCCGCTCGGCATGATCCTCGTGGCGCTCTCGGCGGCGCAGCATTCCTCGCTCTGCCATGAGGCGCTGCACGGGCACCCCACGCGCAAGCGCTGGCTCAACGAGCTGCTCGTCTTCCCGCAGCTCACGCTGGCTGTGCCCTATGGCCGGTTTCGCGACACGCATCTCGCGCACCACCGCGACGAGAACCTCACGGACCCCTATGACGACCCGGAGACGAACTACAAGGACCCGAAGGTCTGGGGGCGCTATCCCCGCTGGCTGAGGGCCGTTCTGCGCTTCAACAACACGCTGGCCGGGCGGATGCTGATCGGGCCGCTCATCGGGCAGGTCTGGTTCATGGCTGATGATCTCAGGAAGATTCGCGCCGGGGACCGGGCCGTGCTGAACGCCTGGCTGGTGCATATCCCGTCGCTGGCGCTGGTTTTTGCGGCGTTCGCGGCGTTCGGGCAGATGCCGCTCTGGGCCTTTTTGCTGTCGAGCTATGGCGGGCTCTCGCTGCTCAAGATCCGCACCTATCTCGAGCACCGGGCCCATGAAAAGAGCGAGGGGCGCACCGTGATCGTCGAGGACAGGGGGCTGCTGGCGCTCTTGTTTCTCAACAACAATTACCACGTGGTCCATCACGCGCGCCCCGGCGTGCCGTGGTACCGGCTTCCGCGCATGTTCCGCGCCGAGCGCGAGGCCTTCCTGCGGCGCAACGAGGGCTATTATTACCGCTCCTATCGCGAGGTTTTCTCGCGGCATCTCGTTCGCGCGAAAGACCCGGTGCCGCATCCGCTCTGGCCAAAGGAGTGATCGCGGGGCTATAGCGGCGCATGGCTTGGGTCTTTCTCGCGGTCATGGCGGCCGCATTCCAGACATTGCGTTTCATGCTCCAGAAATCGCTGAGCATGGGCGCGCTCTCGGCCGGGGGCGCGACGCTGGCGCGCTTTCTCTACTCGGCCCCTTTCGTGGCGCTCGGGGCCTCTCTCTACCTGCTCGCGCGCGGCGGCGGGCTTCCGGCTCTGGGGCCGCTCTTCTGGCCCTATGCGCTCAGCGGTGCCTTGGCGCAGATCCTCGCGACATGGTGTGTCGTCGCCCTGTTCGCGCGGCGCAACTTTGCCGTCGGCATCACCTTCAAGAAGACCGAGGTCATGCTCACCGCGCTGGTCGGCTACCTTGTGCTCGGTGATACGGTGAGCCCGGGCGCGCTGGCGGCCATCGGGGCGGGGCTGGCCGGGGTGCTCATCCTGTCGGACGTGCCGGAGGGTATGGGCGGCCTCCTGCGCCGCGCGGTCAACCCTGCTGCGGGGCTGGGGCTTCTGTCGGGGGTGTTGTTCGCGGTCTCGGCGGTGGCCTATCGCGGCGCGACATTCGAGGTCCTGACGGATGACAGCCTCGCCCGCGCGCTGGTGACACTCGCCGTCGTGACCGTGAGCCAGACCATCGGGCTGGGCCTGTGGCTGCGCATGCGCGCGCCCGGCCAGCTCAGCGCCGTGCTCGGCGCGTGGCGGCGCGCCGTCTGGATCGGGCTGGCCGGGCTGGGCGGCTCGCTGGGCTGGTTCTGGGCCTTCACGCTGATGAACGCGGCCTATGTCTTCGCGGTGGGGCAGGTCGAGGTGATCTTCTCGGTTCTCGCCTCGGTCTGGTTCTTCTCGGAGCGCATCACGCGGCGCGAATGGGCCGGCATGGGGCTGATCACCCTCTCGGTGATCGCCCTTGTCGTGCTGGCGTGAGGGCGCGCGTCAGTCGCCCGAGATCTGCCGGCCGGTCAGCGGCCCCTTGCCATCGAGCCGCAAAAAGAGGCTCTCCTCCGCGCCGTTGTGAAAGAACGGCACGTTCCGGGGCGGCGTGAGGTCATGGGCCCTGTGGGCGACCTCGGCCAGGACCACCTCGGTGATGAAGGGCAGATCGAAGCCGCGGACCTCTTGAAGCGGGATCCATTGCAGGTGGGAAAGCTCGTCCTCCGCGCCGGAGAAATCGTCGAGATCGGAGGCGATCTCGTCGGCATCGACGAGGAAGAAGCGCGCATCGAAGCGGCGCGGACGGCCCGGCGGCGTGACTGCGCGGAAGACGAACTGGAGTGGGCGGGCCGAGGGCAGGAAGCCGGCTTCGGCGAAATCCACCCAGTCTTCCGGCACATCGCCGGCCCACGCGCCCGGCTGGCCGAGGATCAGCCCGGTCTCTTCCCAGAGCTCGCGGATCGCCGCGATGCCGAGCCCGTGCGAGATGTCTTTCTCCACGTTCTCCGCGAGGCGCGCGGCGCAGATCGGATGAAACCCCTCGCTGAGCGGCACGGCGAAGTCCGCCGCGTCGACGGCCCCGCCGGGAAAGACGAACTTGCTGGGCATGAAAGCGGCTTTGGAGCCGCGCTGGCCCATCAGGACTTTCGGCTTTGACAAGCGGTCGCGCAGGGCGATGACCGTGGCGGCGTTGCGGATGGCTGTCTTGTCGATGTCTTGCCCCATGCGGCCCTCTTCGTGGCGGGGCGCTGCTGTCTAGTCGCCGCCGCCGAATCCGTGCATCCGGCGGGCCCATTGGAACCCGATGATCGCACCTTTCAATCTGGGCAGAAGGTATAGCGAGAGCAGGGTGGAGCCAAGGGCGAAGATGGTGAAGAGGGTCAGCGGCTCGGGGCGGTAATGGACAAAGGCGATATGCAGCGCCGGGATCATGAGATGCCCGACGATCAGGATCGTCAGATAGGCCGGGCCGTCATCGGCGCGGTGGTGGTAGAGCGGCTCGTCGCAGGCGGGGCATTCGTCACGCACCTTGAGATAGCCCTTCAGGAGCGGCCCGCTGCCGCAATTGGGGCATTTGCGCCGCCAGCCGCGCTTGAGGGCGCTTTTCGTGTCGCGTTCATGGGGCGTGTCGAGCTCTGGCAGTGTGGCCAGCTGTGCGTCGCTATCGGGCATGGGTCGTCTCCGTGAGGTTGCCCCAATCTGGTCCATCGCGGGGAGCGATGAAAGGGGGCTGCCGCGCCTTGCGTCGCCATGTCGCGTAAGAAAAATCGCTCTGCCGCGACGGAATCCCCGGCACCGGCCGTAATAGCCCCCAGAAGACAGGGCAAAGGGCCCTCTCGGCACGTTGGAAAAGGAGAACAAGGTCATGAAGGTAAGCACAGCGATCACGGCAGCCACGGTTGCAGCGGTTTTGACGGCGGGCAGCCAGGCCATGGCTTTCGGCGGCGATAAGGCGCATGGCATGCATGGCGGGCCGCGCATGGATTTTGAACAGGCCGACAGCAACGGTGACGGCAAACTGTCGATGGAAGAGCTTCGGGCCGCCGCGCCCGGCGGGCATTTCGAGGCGGCGGATGCCGACGGCGACGGGAAGATGACCCGCGAGGAGGCCATCGCGGCGGCGAGCGACAAGGGAGCCAAGCGCTTCGACCGGATGCTGGAGCGCTTCGACGCCGATGCGGACGGTGCCCTGACCAAAGACGAGATCAGGGACGGACGCCGCGAGGCGCGCATGGAGCGGATGTTCGAGCGCGTGGATGCCGATGGCGACGGGTTCATCTCCAAGGATGAGGCCGAGGAGATGCGGGGCCGGATGAAGCACCACGGCAAGCGCATGAAGATGCGCGACTGAACGGGCCGGGCCGTGTAACCTGCCTGCAAGGGCGGGTTGCGCGGCCCGAGAGGCTTCAACCGCGCGGGCAAAAGGCGTAGAGCCACGAGCGAGATGGACATGGCTTTGGATGACAGCGAGGAGATCGGCGACGAAGCGCTGCTGGCGCTCTTCGCGGCGGGCGATGCCCGGGCGGCGGCGCTGCTCACACGGCGCTTCACGCCGCTGGTCCTCGCCCATGCCTATCGTCTGCTCGGCGACCGCGCCGAGGCCGAGGATATCGCCCAGGAGGTGATGCTGAAGCTCTGGCGCGTCGCGCCGGACTGGCGGCAAGGCGAAGCCAAGGTCACGACCTGGCTTTACCGCGTCACGGCGAATGCCGCCACGGACCGGCTGCGCAAACGCGGACCCGGCGCGCCGCTGGAGGACGCGCCGGAGCCGCGCGACGAGGCCCCCGGCGCGGAAGCGCGGCTGCAACAGGCGGCGCGGGGCGATGCGCTGAACGCGGCGCTGGCAGAGCTGCCCGGGCGGCAGCGGCAGGCCGTCGTGCTGCGGCACATCGATGGGCTTGCAAACCCCGAGATCGCCGAGATCATGCAGCTCAGCGTCGATGCCGTCGAAAGCCTCACGGCGCGGGGCAAACGGAAACTGGCCGATCTTCTCACGAAGCGGCAGGAGGAGCTTGGATATGAAACCGGGTGACAGGAATGACATGGATTCGGCAAGCGGCGAGACGGCGCTGGAGCGCGCCTTCGAGGCAGCACGGCAGGATGCGCCGGTGCCGGACGCCCACCTCATGCGCCGGATCATGGCGGATGCCGAAGAGGTTCAGGCCGGGTTTGCGCCTGCTGCGCCGGTCGGGGCTCCCGCGCGGCGCGTGCGTCTCGGGGCGCTGCTCATGGAGGCGGTCGGCGGGTTTCGTGGCCTCGGAGGGCTCGCGGCGGCCTCGGCCTTCGGGCTCTGGCTCGGGTTGAGCCCGCCGCAGGGACTTTCCGACTATGCGCTTGCCTTCTACGGCGAGACCGGTCTCGGGGCCGCGTCGGCGCTGGATGCGGATTATGCTTATCTTGCCAGCCTGGGAGAGCTTTGATGGCAACCGAACAAAACCAACCGAAACCGAAGCTGCCGGCGCGCATCAAGGTCATCCTCTTTGCCTCGCTGGCGCTCAACCTCGTGATCGTCGGCGTGGTCGTCGGCGCGATAGCGCGGTTCGGCGGCGAGCATGGCAGGGGCGTGCACCGCGACCCGATGATCCGGGCGCTTTCCCTCGAGGATCGCCGCGCCGTGGGCCGGGCCGTGCGCGAGGCGCAGGGCGGCGACAGGCGCGCGCTGGGCCGCGCGCTCGGGGAGGTGATGGACGAGATCATCGGGGCGCTGGAGGCAGACCCCCTGGACCGGGCGGCGCTGGAGGCGGCCATGGCGCGCAAGAGCGCGCTGCTGCGCGGCAGGCGCGACGCGGGCGAAGCGGCGATCGTCGAAACGATCATCCGCATGAGCGCGCAGGAGCGCCGTGCCTTCGCCCGGCAGCTCAAGGAGGGGCGCGAGAGGTGGCGCGGGAAGGCGGGCCAGCGCGGAGGCTGAGCGGTCAGGCCGCGCTGCGCGTGCTGATCGTGACCTGGTTGCGGCCGTGCCGCTTGGAGCCGTAGAGCGCGGCATCGGCGCGGGCCAGAAGCGTCTCGACGGCATCTTCCGCGCGTGGCGGAAGCTCGGCACCGCCGCCGCGCTCGGTCATGGCCAGGCCAATGCTGACGGTCACGCGCAGGGGCTCGTCCACACCCGGCGCTTGAAAAGCGTGTCGCGAGATCAGGCGGCAGAGGCGCTGCGCGGTCTCCTGCGCCTGGGCGCGGGAGGTGTCCGGCAGGATGACGAGGAACTCCTCGCCGCCGATCCGGGCCGCGATGTCATCCTTGCGCAGGAAGCGTTTCAACAGGTCTGCGAGCTCGGCCAGGATGGCGTCGCCGACCGGGTGGCCATGTTGGTCGTTGATGCGCTTGAAATGGTCGATGTCGAGCGCCATGACCGCGCAGCGCGCGGCGTCGGGCCGGGATTCGGCGGTGAGCTTCTCGAGATGCGGCAGGGCATAGCGGCGGTTGAACAGGCCGGTGAGCGGATCGGTGATGGCGGCGTGCAGGCCGGCCTGCATATGGGCGCGGCGGGCATCACCGAGGCGCTTGCGACGGGCCAGGCGCTGCACCTTGAGCCGGAGCTCGCGTGTATGGAACCCTTTCACGAGCACATCGTCAGCACCGCGGTCGAAGGCGGCGGCGCGCAATTGGGCCTCGTCGCCGGGCACGACCACGACGAGGCCGCAATGGCGGGTATTGGGCCCTGCACGCAGGTCGCTGATCAGCGAAAGGCTCTGCGCGGCGGCTTCGCCCTCGGCACATTCGACAAGCACGATGTCGGGGGAGCTGGGCGCGCTTTCAATGAGGCGCAGCATCTCCGCCTGTGGCGTGTGGCCCTTGCTGCAAATGGCTTGCGAATCCAGCGCCGCGGCCCAGGCTGCCGAGCGCTGGGCGTTCCGGGCCACGATGCTGATATGGGGGGGCGCTTCGAACTCGGCGCCGCTTTCGCAAAAGCCAAGCGCGCGCTTCATCTGCTCTTGCAAGGCTGCGTCCTCGCGCCCGTCGCGGGCTCGCAGCAGGGCGCGGAACCGCGCGAGCAGCATGGCGGTGTCGGGCGGTGCGGGCAGCACGTCGGCTGCGCCGGAGTCGAGCAGGGCCAGCTTGCGCGAGGTTTCGTGGCTTTCGAGAAGCGCGATGGCCGGGATCCCGTGCAGGGCCTCGTCGCGGCCAAGCTCGGCCAGCAGCCGTGTCACCGGCATGTCCGGCAGGCTGCTTGAGAGCAGTATGATATCGGGCCGCTCGCGGCGCGCGGTTTCGAGCCCGGCCCGGCCGCTCGACGCCTGGACCACCGTATACCCCGCCGCGCTCAGCTTGACGTTGAGCACGATGCGGTTGGTGGCGATGTCATCAACGATCAGAACCTTGCCTGGCATGAGACGCAGGAACCCCCTTAGAGCTTGCGGATGCGTTCATCATTTCGCAAAAGGAGTTAAGAAAACCTTTCCAGGAGCGTTAAAATTGTCATTTACGCAGGAGGCGGCGGAGGAGATCGGCATGAAAGCGCTCATCTGGCTGGCGGGAAACGAGGAGCTGCTGCCCGTGTTTCTCGGCGCGAGCGGGGCCTCGGCAAGCGGTATCCGGGAGCAGGCGGGGGACCCGGCCTTTCTCGGATCGGTGCTCGATTTCATCGTGATGGACGATGCCTGGGTTGTGGCCTTCTGCGATGCGCAAGGGCTGAAATACGACGCGCCGATGCGGGCGCGGGCGCAGCTGCCGGGCGGTGAGCAGGTGAACTGGACATGACAGCGCCCGGCAAGATCAAGGGCATCGTGTTCGACAAGGACGGCACGCTTTTCGACTTTGCCAGCACCTGGGAGGCCTGGGCGCTGGCTTTCCTGCGGCGGCTCGCCACGGACGCGGCCCATGCGCAGGCGATGGCCGGGGCGATCGGTTTCGACCTCGCGGCGCAGCGCTTCGAGGAAGACAGCCCGGTGATCGCGGGGATGCCGAGCGAGATCGCGATGCTTCTCTATCCGCATCTGCCGGACATGCAGGTGCCGCAGATCGAGGCGCTGCTCAACGCCGAGGCGGCGCGCGCGCCCCAGGCCGAGGCGGTGCCGCTGGCGCCGCTGCTGGCACAGCTGAGATCGGCGGGGCTGAAGCTCGGCGTGGCGACGAACGACGCCGAAGAGCCTGCCCTTGCGCATCTCGCGAGCGCGGGCATCACGGAGGCGTTCGATTTCATCGCCGGGTTCGACAGCGGTTTCGGCGGCAAGCCCGCGCCGGGGCAGCTCAGGGGGTTTTGCGATGCGATGGCCCTGGAGCCCGCTGATTGCGTGATGGTGGGCGACAGCCTGCATGACCTGAGCGCCGGCCGCGCGGCGGGCATGGGCTGTATCGCCGTGCTGACGGGGATGGCCGGCGAGGCCGAGCTGGCACCGCATGCCGACATCGTCCTGCCGGATATCGGGCATCTTCCGGGCTGGCTCGGCCTGGCCTGAGTGTCGGATCCGGCTGCGCCGGATCCGACCGGGCGGGGGAGCTCTGCTCCCCCGCACCCCCTCGGGATATTTTCAGCAAGAAAAAGGCGCGGGCCAGTTGGACGCGCGGCTCAGTGCGCGGGCTTGATGAAGCTGCCGTTGCGCAGGTCCGACATGGCCTTGAGGATTTCCTCGCGCGTGTTCATCACGATCGGCCCGTGCCAGGCCACCGGCTCCTGAAGGGGCGCGCCGGAGATGAGCAGGAAGCGGATGCCGCGCTCGCCTGCCTGCACCGTGATCTCATCGCCCGTGCCGAAGCGGATCAGCGTGCGGTTGCCGGACATGTCGCGGATATTCACCTCCTCGCCCATCACCTCCTTCTCGAGCAGCACGCCCGTGGGTTGCGAGGCATCGGCGAAGGCGCCGGAGCCTTCGAAGACATAGGCAAAGGCGCGGCGGTAGGTGTCGATCGGCAGGGTCTTCTTCACGCCCGCGGGCACGAAGACATCGAGATATTGCGGGTCGGCGGCGATGCCGTCGACGGGGCCGCGCTTGCCCCAGAACTCGCCGGTGATCACACGGACGCGGGTGCCGTCATCGTCGGTGATCTCGGGAATCTCCTTTGAGTCCACGTCCTGGTAGCGCGGGGCGGTCATCTTGAGGCTCGAGGGCAGGTTGGCCCAGAGCTGGAAGCCGTGCATCTGGCCCTGCGCGTTCCCCTTCGGCATCTCCTGGTGCATGATGCCGGCGCCGGCTGTCATCCACTGGATGTCGCCCGCGCCGAGCGTGCCCTCGTTGCCGAGGCTGTCGGCATGGGTCACCTCGCCGGAGAGCACATAGGTGATCGTCTCGATGCCGCGATGCGGGTGCCAGGGGAAGCCATTGGCGTAATGCGCCGGATCCTCGTTGCGGAAATCGTCGAAGAGCAGGAACGGGTCGAGCTCGGAGGGGTCCTGGAAGCCGAAGGCGCGGTGGAGATGGACGCCGGCGCCTTCGCGCGTCGGGCTGGCAGGGCGCTTTTCGAGAACAGGGCGGATGGACATGGGGTGTCTCCTTTTGTCGCTGTCGGTCTCAATTTAGAGCTGGCGGGCAGGCCTCGCAATTCTGCAAGGGCTGCTGGCTTCTGTGCGGTCATGCACAAAACCCCCTGCCAGGGCCGGCGCGCCCGGCCGGCGGGGCGGCTCCGGCTGGACGTGATGGGTAGGGCACCGTAAAGGAAAGGGCATGGATATCGAAATGACAGTCAGCCCGCTGCGGCGCGGGGTCGGGGCGGGCGCGGTGCTGCTGTCGGGCGCATTGCTCCTCGGCACGGCGCTTTGGGACGCGCCGCAGAGCCTGCTTGCGCAGGGGCTGATCTTGCTGCTGGGGGCGGCGCTCATCTGGAGCGGGGTCCGGCTCTGGCGCGATACCGAGGTGAGCGTGCGGCTTGTGGAGGATCGGCTGGAGGAAAGCACCGGCGAGCTGATCGTGACGCTGGACCAGGTCGAGGAGGTCGTGCGGGGGCATCTTGCCTTTCGCCCGTCCAATGGATTCTCGCTCAAGCTGCGCGAGGAGGCCGAGCCGCGCTGGCGCATGGGGCTCTGGTGGCGCGCGGGAAAGCGCGCGGCCTTCGGCGGGGCGGCCTCGAGCGTCCAGACAAGGCAACTGGCCGACGCGCTGGAAAAGCGCCTCGGCCAGGAACGTCAAGATTAGTTTACACTATGCTCAGCTGGGTTTGCCGCAGCTGTTGTAGCAGACTTGTGGTCCGAAGCGGGGGCGCGCGAAGACGAAGGTCCTGATCGAGTTCTCCCTCACGAGCCCGTAGAGGAACGGGGGGGTGTACTCCATCTTGGTTTCGACAAGGACCAACCGCTCACCATCGACGAGCCCCGGCAGCTTGTCATGCCAGTTTTTCACATCGGAATTGCGCAGCTTGGTGATGTTGCCGCGTTTCTCCGACCAATCCAGACCGTATTCGTCCTTCTTTGCCTTGTAAGAAATCACGGATACGCGCAGATCGATCTTTTCACTCGACCGTGTCAGGAAGGCGGAAAGATCGCGTGCCGAGTCGATGTAGGCGTCATCGAGCGGTTCGGTTTCGCGGCTGATCATGTCGGCGATGGTGAAGGCGGCCTTTTCGTGCACGCCAACCTGACGGTAGGCGTCGAACCAGGAGAACATCGAAGCATAGGCCCAGAAAATGATCGGGGCCATGATGACGAACTCGATCGAGACGGTGCCACCGGTTTCTTCACGGAAGGCAGCGAGGCGGGACTTGATATAGGACCAGATCATCAGAGCGGCTCCTGAACGAAGGCAGATGTGGCGACCATCGCGGCGTGGCCTGTATCATCTGTCGAGAGATGACGACCGAGGCCCGTGAGCGGGAAGAGCGGCTTGAAGGTATAGCAGGCACGCAGGATCATCATCTCGTTCTGGCGACCATTCTGAAACTCGTTCGCGGGGTTCGCCGTGAGGGCGATATCGCCGCAGCGGGCAGTGCCGTCCGGTCTGGTGTAATTGCGCATGTCCAGCGGGGCCATCTCGAGTTGAAGCCTGGTGGTGCACTTGGGCAGGAAGCCTGCATAGCCACATGTCCGGTCCCGGATATCGTCGTGCTGATAGTCGACCCCTGTTGTCAGGCGTACGTCGCGCACGGCGAGGTCAAGGCCGCGTTCCAGCATGGAATGGCGGAAGGTGATCATCCCCAGTTCCACGGCTGCGCAGAACATGAACACGAAGAACGGAAAGAGGATCGCGAACTCGACCGTCGCGTTGCCGTCCTCTTCTCCGCGGAAGCGGCGGATATACTGACTGACATGTTTCATTGGATAAGCTTCAACTGGCTGATGGAGGCGGCGATGGCGGCAAAGGCATCCGAGATCTCGATCCCATCGACATCGAAGAAGTGACTGCGTGTGCTCGCGCAGGATTCCAGCAGGTTCTCCGAGTGTTTCGGCGCTTCAAATCCGATGGTGTAGACAACGATGTCCTGTTGCTTCACGGAATTGCAGACCGTCTGGGTGTGGCCATCCTTGGATGAGCCCGGGTGCACGATATCCCGCGGGGCGTGATACCAATTGCTCCAGTAATTGTAGTCGACCGGCGAGTAGAGGTAGTAAGCGATCCAGGCATTGGAGGCCTGCGCGAACAGCTCGGGGAAGGTCAGCCGTTCATATCCTGGGAACTCGTTGGAAATCCGGTTGGCGATCGCGCTATCGCTGGATTGCCAGATATAATAGCCGTTGCTCGTATTGATCCGGTAATTGCCGGAATATGACTGGCGGTAGAACCGCTTCGAATTGGGCCAGTAGACACCGTAGCGGTCCTCTGCGGCGTTGTACCAGACGTTGGAATCGCCACTGCGATAGGGGTCATCGAGGCGGTACTGGCTCGTGTTCTGCCCGTCGGTCATTACGACGAGCACCTTGATGGCGTCGTCGCCCTGATAGTTCAATGGGCGGTTGGCATAGATCGGATTGACGACACCGTCATCAATCAGGCCGCTCACAGCAGCCTGTGTCGAGGGGTCAAGCAGCATCGCACCCCATTTGATGCCGAGATCGATCGACGTATTCCCGCCTGCGGAGAGCTGGTTGATCGCTGTCTTCAAAGCTGCACGGTCGCCGGAAATGGGCGTGATCACCGCCCCCGGATCATCGCGGCAAACGGGGGCTGAAAGCTCACCTTCAGAATATGTGAAAACATCGAAATGCTGTGTCTGCTCATAGACACGCCCCGAGCCTGCGAGTTCGAAGCGGGTATTGTTGAAATCCGGCTCTTCGATGTTCACGCAGTGCGAATTCTCGTGGCCGTCAGAGACGTCAAGCTCATCGAGCATGTGTTCTCCGACATTGACCTGCGTCGAATACGGAATGATCGACAAGGTCACGCCTTCAGACTGGTTCTGCTCGAAGATTGTGTCGACAAACTCAGTCGCCGCGGTCTGCAACCGGCTGATCTTGTTGCCGGACATGGAGCCTGAAATGTCGAGCACGAGTGAGATTTCGACGTTCTCGACCCGTTCGACGGCTCTGGACAAGGCCGGGGCATTGAATTCATCCACGCCGAGCATGTGGACAAGCTGTGTCGGGACTGTTTTTTCCGCCCGTGCGACGACTTCACGATGCGCGAGGCCTTCGTCGACATCCAATGAAACAATTTGAGCGTCCACTTTGAACTTGTCGAAGTAGTCTGCGACAACCGTGGCGGAGTCGCGTTTCTGATCGAGATCGGCAGCGGCGAGAACAGCCTGGTCGAGCGAGGCCTGAAGGCGTGTGCGCTGTGTCTCGTAGCGCATCACGTCCACGCCGAGCGCCCCGACGAAGAGGATCATGAGCATGAACCAGATGGAGAAGGCGACCAGGACGCCGCTTTCATCATCCGCGAAATCGCGCAGCACCCCCTTGATGGAGCGTGGCATTCGCGCTTGCGACTCGGCAGCGCCTTTCACGGGCTTGGCAGTAAACTTCGTCATCTTTCCTCACTTCCCGGCATCTTCTGCAGTTGCGCACAGCCCAGACACGCATGCAGAATCGGAATCCGGATAAACTGTTCCGGCAAGAGATATGGTTTAAGTCTGTGGCCAAAATATGGCAAAAAACGTGGCTTTTCCCAGAAAAACAAGGGGTTTTGGAACCTATCGCCTTGGATGAGGGCTACTGTCCGCGTCCCGGAGACAATGCGCGGAAATTTGCTTAATGAATCGTTGCCGGGACCGGCGCGCAAATTGACCGCGCGGCACCGCGCAAACTGCGCCGCCATGTCCCGCGTGCTGCAAAATCAATCGTTTCTATGGCCAAAGGTGCGGCATTTGTGCACAGTTGGCCTGAGTCGCGTGGTTGGCGCGCGCAAGAGGGAGACCATTCATGAGTACGAGAAAAGAGCCGAGCTTTCGCGAGAGCGTGGATCTGATGTTCAACCGCGCCGTAGCGGTGATGGACCTGCCACCGGGCCTGGAAGAGAAGATCAGGGTCTGCAACGCGACCTACACGGTGCGTTTTGGTGTCAGGCTGAGGGGGCAGATCCAGACCTTCACGGGGTATCGTTCGGTTCATTCGGAGCACATGGAGCCGGTGAAGGGCGGTATCCGCTATTCTCTCGGTGTCAACCAGGACGAGGTCGAGGCGCTGGCGGCGCTGATGACCTACAAATGCGCGCTGGTCGAGGCCCCGTTCGGCGGCTCCAAGGGCGGGCTTTGCATCGACCCGCGGCAATATGACGAACATGAGCTTGAGCTGATCACCCGCCGTTTTGCCTACGAGCTGGCCAAGCGCGACCTGATTCACCCGTCGCAGAACGTCCCGGCGCCCGACATGGGCACCGGCGAGCGCGAGATGGCCTGGATCGCCGATCAGTATCGCCGCATGAACACCACCGACATCAACGCCGCGGCCTGCGTCACCGGCAAGCCGACTCATGCGGGCGGCATCCAGGGCCGCACGGAAGCCACGGGGCGCGGCGTGCAATATGCGCTTCAGGAGTTCTTCCGCCACAAGGAGGACGTGAAGGCGGCGGGCCTGAGCGGGACGCTGGACGGCAAGCGCGTGATCGTGCAGGGCCTCGGCAACGTGGGCTATCACGCGGCCAAGTTCCTCAGCGAGCAGGATGGCTGCAAGGTCACCGCGATCATCGAGCGCGACGGCGGGCTGATGGACGAGAGCGGGCTTGACGTCGAAGCCGTTCGCAACTGGATCGCCAAGCATGGCGGTGTCGATGGCTACCCCGAGGGCAAGTATATTCGCGACGGGAGCAAGTATCTCGAGAATGACTGCGATATCCTGGTCCCCGCCGCCCTTGAGGGTGTGATCAACCTCGACAATGCCCAGAACATCAAGGCGTCGCTGATCATCGAGGCGGCCAACGGGCCGGTCACGGCGGGGGCCGACGACATCCTGCGCAAGAAGGGCTGTGTCATCATCCCCGACATGTATGCCAACGCCGGCGGTGTCACCGTGTCCTATTTCGAATGGGTCAAGAACCTCAGCCATATCCGCTTTGGCCGCATGAACCGCCGTGAGGAAGAGGCGCGCAACCAGCTGGTCGTCGACGAGCTGGAACGGCTCGACCACTACCTCGGCGATGCCTGGTCGATGTCGCCCGAGTTCAAGCAGAAATTCCTCAAGGGCGCGGGCGAGCTCGAACTGGTGCGCTCGGGCCTCGACGACACCATGCGCCTTGCCTATCAGCAGATGCGCGAGATCTGGCATGAGCGTGACGATGTCGATGATCTGCGCATGGCCTCCTACATCGCGGCGATCACCAAGGTGGAAGCCAGCTACCGCGCCAAGGGGCTCTGACAGGTCGGCCGCGGCCCGGGCGCTCTTGCGCGGGCCGCGGCCGTGCTTGCGCCGGTGCTGCGCGTGTGAGGCGGCTTTGCGACGCCTCCGCCCTGTTCTGGCCGAAGGCCAAATCCGGACTTAACGCCAACCGCTCCGGCGGCTATACTGCGCTGAATACAACAAGAACACGTGGCCGAGGCAGGCACGGAGCAGCATGGCGAATTTCAATGTATGGATGCTCGAGGCATCCAACATCACGATCAGTGGCGGGCAATCGCTCAGCGGCTTTACCCAGGGCGACGGTTCGCACCTTGTTGGCGAGACCATCCGGCTCGACAACAACGACTGGCTGGAAACCGCGATCAGCGATGGCGGCTCGGAGACTTTCTTCGACGACAATGACGGCAACCAGCGTCTTGACGGCGCGCAGACCATCGACGGGACCACCTACGCCGACAACACGCGGGTCGAGGCCGAATACCGCCTGACCCTGACCGACCCCGATACCGGCGAGACATGGGACGTGCTGGGCTTCAACGTCAACAACTCCTCGCCTGCCTATGGCACGGTCGAGGGGCTGGCCTTCGTCGGGCCGGAGGGCGGCTTCCCGCCGGTGGGTGTCGATCTCGAAGTCACTTTTGCATATGAGGGGCCGTCCTTCGCAGGCCAGCCGCGGATCGACGCGGATGAGCTGGCCTCGCCGCCATGCTTCGCCGCAGGAACGCGCATCCTGACCCCCGAGGGGCTGCGCCCGGTCGAGGAGCTGGCGGTCGGCGACATGGTCATCACGCGCGATGACGGGCCGCAACCGCTGCGCTGGACCGGCAAGGTGGAGATCGGAGCCGAGCGCCTGCGCCGCGAGCCGGCCTGCCACCCGGTGCGCATCGCCGCCGGAGCCTTCGGGCCGGGGCGGCCAGTGCGCGACCTGTGGCTGTCGCAGCAGCACCGGGTTCTGATGACCGGCGCGCATCTCGAGCTTCACTTCGCCCATGACGAGATGCTCTGCGCTGCCGTGCACCTTGTCGACGACGCGGATATATCGCTGGACATGGCGCCGCGCCGCGTCGTCTATCACCACATCCTGTGCGACGCGCATCAGATCCTGTTCGCCGAAGGGGTGGAAGCCGAGAGCTTCCTGCCGGGCGAGGGTGGCCTTGACGGCGTGCCGCGGGCCGCGCGCGACGAGCTGCTTGCCTTCTTCCCCGAGCTTGGGTGCGCGGGGGCCGCGCAGGGGCCGGATGCGGCGCGTCCGATATTGCGCCGCTTCGAAGCGGCGCTGATCGGCCCGTGAGCAAATGATGAGCCGGGCATGAAGGCGCCGGGCTGAACGCCGCTTGAGATTTTCGCACCCGCTTCGTCGCGGTGAGGCAAGGTTTTGTCGAAAAGGGCCACGCCCGCGCCTCCGGGGGTTGCTACTCCTGCGCTCAGTTGCTTTTGTGAACACGGCAACGCTGCACGTCGCAGGGAGACACATGATGCGCTTTTCCGCGCTTGAGATTCTCAAACAGGGCCTCACGGGGGGCAAGGGCTGGACGCCGCACTGGCGCGACCCGGCCCCCAAGCCACAGTATGACGCGATCATCATCGGCGGCGGGGGCCACGGGCTGTCCACCGCCTATTACCTCGCCAAGAACCATGGCATGACCAATATCGCGGTGCTCGAAAAGGGCTATCTCGGCGGTGGCAATGTGGGGCGCAACACGACGATCGTGCGCGCCAACTACATGCTCGACGGCAACTCGCAATTCTACTCGCATTCGCTCAAGCTCTGGGAAGGGCTGGAGCAGGAGCTCAATTACAACGTGATGATGTCGCAGCGCGGCATGTTCAACCTGTTTCACTCCGATGGCCAGCGCGACGCCGCCGCAAGGCGCGGCAACATGATCCGCAGCCAGGGCGACGCGGCCGAGCTGCTGGACCGTGAGCAGGTCCGCAAGCATCTGCCCTATCTCAACTACGACAACATCCGCTTCCCGATCTACGGCGCGCTCTACCAGCCGACAGCCGGCACCGCGCGGCACGATGCCGTCGCCTGGGGCTATGCCCGCGGGGCCGACCAGCGCGGCGTCGATCTCATCCAGAACTGCGAAGTGACGGGGATCGACGTGGAAAACGGCAAGGTCACCGGCGTCCAGACGACGCGCGGCGCGATCAAGGCGGCCAAGGTCGGCATGGTCGTCGCCGGGCGGTCGAGCCAGCTTGCCGAGATGGCCGGGATGCGCCTGCCGATCGAGAGCCACGTCCTTCAGGCCTTCGTGACAGAAGGGCTCAAGCCCTGCATCGACCATGTCGTCACCTTCGGCATGGGGCACATGTATATGAGCCAGTCCGACAAGGGCGGGCTCGTCTTCGGAGGCGACCTGGACTACTACGCCTCCTATGCGCAGCGCGGCAACCTGCCGACGAAGGAACACGTCATGGAAGCGGCGATGTGCCTTCTGCCGATGATCGGCAAGGCGCGCGTGCTGCGCTCCTGGGGCGGGATCATGGACATGAGCCCCGATGGCAGCTTCATCATGGACAAGACCCATATCGACGGGCTCTTCGTCAATACCGGCTGGTGCTATGGCGGTTTCAAGGCGGTTCCGGCCTCGGGCTGGTGCATGGCGCACCTGATGGCGACGGGGCAGCCTCACGAAGTGGCCGCGCGGCACAGGCTCGACCGCTTCGAGACGGGCCGGGGCATCCTCGACGAAGAGGCCACCGGCAGCCAGCACAACCTGCACTGAGGGAAGAGAGACATGCGGATCAATTGCCCCATCTGCGGGACAAGAGACAGCCGGGAGTTCAGCTACAAGGGCGATGCGCTCGCGCTGGAGCGCCCCGGAGAGGACGCGGATTTCGCGGCCTGGGACGACTATCTGCACAACCGTGACAACCCCGCCGGGCCGACGCGCGAGCTGTGGTTTCACGAGATGGGCTGCGGCGCATGGCTGGTGGTGACCCGCGACACCGTCACCCACGAGATGCTGGGTGCCGAGCTTGCGCGCGATGTGAAGGAGGCCATGTCATGAGGCTTGAGGGTGACGGGCTGATCGACCGCCAGAAGGCGGTGAATTTCCGCTTCGACGGGCGTGACTACGCGGGCTTCGAAGGCGATACGCTGGCCTCGGCGCTGCTGGCGGCGGGGGTGACGCTCTTTGGTCGCTCGTTCAAGTATCACCGCCCACGGGGCGTTCTGACGGCGGGCAGCGAGGAGCCGAACGCGCTTGTCACGGTCGGGCAGGGTGGCAGCCAGGACCCGAACGTGCGCGCGACCGTCCAGGAGATCTACGAGGGGCTGGAGGCCAGGAGCCAGAACCGCTGGCCCTCGCTCGAGTGGGACGCGATGGCGATCAACGATCTCGGCGCGCGCTTTCTCGGGGCCGGTTTTTATTACAAGACATTCATGTGGCCCAAGGCGTTCTGGGAGAAGCTCTACGAGCCGGTGATCCGCCGCGCGGCGGGGCTGGGGGCGATCTCGGGCGATCCGATCACCGACAAGTATGAACGCGCCTATGCGCATTGCGACATTCTCGTCATCGGCTCCGGCCCGGCGGGCCTGATGGCGGCGCTGACGGCGGCAGAGGCGGGCGCGGATGTGATCCTTGCGGAAGAGGACAGCCGCATGGGCGGGCGTCTTCTGGCCGAGGTCGAGCAGATCGGCGGCGCGCCTGCGCGCGACTGGGCGGCGCAGATGGTCCAGCGCCTTGAAGAGATGGACAATGTGCGGCTGATGCCGCGCACCACCGTGACCGGCGCCTATGACGGCGGCACCTACGGCGCGCTGGAGCGTGTGGCGCATCACCGCCCGCTGGAGCCGGGGCTGCCCAAGGAGACCTTCTGGCGCATCGCGGCGAAGCGCGCCGTGCTGGCGGCGGGGGCGCTCGAGCGGCCCGTGGCCTTCCAGAACAACGACCGGCCCGGGATCATGATGGCCAGCGCGGTGCGCGCCTATCTGAACCGCTGGGACGTGGCACCTGGGCAGAAGGTGGCCGTGTTCGGCAACAATGACAGCGCGCACCGGACGGCGCGCGACCTGCTGGCGCGCGGCGTGCATGTCTGCGCGCTCATCGACAGCCGCCCCGATGCCGCGACCGAGCTTGACGTGCCGTTCTACGCGGGCGCGCAAGTTTGCGGGAGCGAAGGGCGCAAGGGGCTCGAAGCGGTGAGCATCGCGCGGCCCTCGGGGCTGGAGAAGGTGCAGGCCGACTGCCTGGCCATGTCCGGCGGCTGGAACCCGAGCGTGCATCTCGCCTGCCACATGAACGGGCGGCCCGAATGGCGCGCGGACATCGCAGCTTTCGTCCCGAAGCCCGGCATGGTGCCGGGTCTGATCGCGGCGGGGGCCTGCAACGGGGCCTTCTCGACGGCGGAATGCCTCGGCGAAGGCGTCGGCGCGGCGCAGGCGGCGCTCGAGGCGCTCGGGCTCAAGGCGAAGGCCCCGGAGCTTCCGGCGGCGGCGCATGGCGAAACAAGGATTGCCCCGCTCTGGGCCGTGCCCGGCAAGGGCCGCGCCTGGCTCGATTTCCAGAACGACGTGACCGTCAAGGACATCAAGCAGGCAGCCACGGAGAATTTCCGCTCGGTCGAGCACATGAAGCGCTACACGACGCAGGGCATGGCCACCGACCAGGGCAAGAACTCCAACGTGCAGGCGCTGGCGGTGCTGGCCGATGCGACCGGGCGGGGCATTCCCGAGACCGGCACGACGACCTATCGCCCGCCTTTCACACCAGTCGCGATCGCGGCGATGGCGGCGGGCTCCGAGGACAAGGGCTTCGCGCCCGAACGGCTGACCACATCGCACCGGCTGAGCATCGAGGCGGGCGCGCCGATGATCGAGGCGGGGCTGTGGTATCGCCCCAGCTATTTCCCGCGAGCTGGCGAGACGACCTGGCGGCAGAGCTGTGACCGCGAGGTGGGCTTCGTGCGCGGCGCGGTCGGTATCGCCGATGTCTCGACGCTGGGCAAGATCGACATTCGCGGCAAGGATGCGGGCGCGTTTCTCGACTTCGTCTATACCAACATGTTCTCGACGCTGAAGCCCGGGCGCGTGCGCTATGGCCTGATGCTGCGCGAGGACGGGCATGTCATGGATGACGGCACGACGGCGCGGCTGGCCGAGGACCACTACGTCATGACGACGACCACGGCGGCGGCGGGCGAGGTGATGAAACATCTCGAGTTTGTCGCGCAGGGTCTGAGGCCCGATCTCGATGTGCGCTTCGCCTCGGTCACCGAGCAATGGGCGCAGTTCGCCGTGGCCGGGCCAAAATCGCGCGAACTGCTGGACGAGGTTCTGGACAGCCCGCTGAAGCCCGAGGACTGGCCCTTCATGGCCTGCGGCGATGTGAAGATCGGCGGCGTGGCTGGCCGGCTCTTCCGGATCAGCTTTTCGGGCGAGCATGCCTACGAGATCGCCGTGCCGTCGCGCTATGGCGAGAGCCTTTTCGCGCAGCTCAGGGCAAAGGCCGAGGAGAAAGGCGGCGGGGCCTACGGCATGGAGGCGCTCAACGTGCTCAGGATCGAGAAGGGATTCATCACCCATGCCGAGATCCACGGGCGCGTGACGGCCTTCGATATCGGCATGCAGGGCATGATGAGCAAGAAAAAGGACTTCATCGGCAAGGGCGCGGCGGCGCGGCCCGGGCTTCTGGAGGAAGACCGGGAGATGCTGGTCGGCTTGAAACCCAGGGGCGCGGTCAGGCAGCTTCTGGCAGGTGCGCATCTTTACGGCGAGAGCGCCGAGCCCGTGCGCGAGAAGGGTGAGGGGTATATCACCTCGGTGGGGTTCTCGCCCATGCTGGACGGCTATCTCGGCCTCGGCTTTTTGAAAGCGGGGCGCGCGCGCCACGGCGAGACCGTGCGCATGGTGGACCACCTGCGCGGCGTCGAGACGCTCTGCGAGGTCTGTCATCCGGTGTTTTTCGATCCAGAGGGGGAACGCAGCCGTGACTGAACTCAAACCACTCTCGCCCTGTTCGGGGCTGCTGCCGCTCCAGATCGGGGAGGTGCGCGTCAGCGAGCCCGAGGCGGAGCCGATGTTCCTTGTCGCGCCTTTCACGGGCAGGGAAAGCGCCGTCTCCAAGGCGCTGGGCATGGATTGGCCGGAGCCCGGTGCGGTGACCGCCAAGGACGGCGCGCGGCTCGTCTGGTTCGGCCGTGCGCAGGCGATGCTGATCGGGGCCAAGCCGAAGGCCGCGCTCGCACGGCACGCAGCCGTGACGGATCAGTCCGACGCCTGGGCGCGGGTGATTGTCGAGGGCGCGCGCGCGCGGGATGTGCTCGCCCGGCTGACGCCGGTCGACCTGCGCGATAGTGCATTTCCCGAAGGCCAGACCGCCCGCACGGAGCTGTTTCACATGCAGGCGTCGATCTCCCGGCTCGCGGCGGATCGCTGGCAGATCATGAGTTTCCGCTCCATGGCGGGCACGCTGGTCCATGATCTCAAGACCGCGATGGAAGGCGTCCGCGCGCGCGATCCGCAGTAGGTCGTTTTCTTTCGAAGAAAACGATCCGGAAAAATTCGATTTTTCCGAGGCGCAGCCCGTTCAGGCGGGCTCGGATGTCAGCCAGACGCCGCCTTCGGGGCGCAGGGTCAGGATCATGACCGGCTCCGGCGCACGGCCCTCGACTAGTGAGAAACGGCGCTTCGAGAGCAGGGTCGCGAGAATGATGACCGCTTCCTGCAGGGCAAAGCTCGCCCCGATGCAGATGCGCGGGCCGTCGCCGAAGGGCAGGTAGGCGTAGCGATCGGGCTTCTGCGCGAAGCGGTCGGGGCGAAAGGCGTCGGGCGCGTCCCAGAGCAGGGCATTGCGGTGCAGCGCGTAGATCGGGATCATCACCGTATCGCCCTTGCGCACCTCGCGGCCCGCCAGCGTGTCATCGGCCTGCGCCGTCCGGGAGATCACGGAGGCCGGCGGGTAAAGGCGCAGGGCCTCGTCGATGATCATGCGGATGAAGGGCAGGTTTTCGAGGTCCTCGGCGGTGGCGGTGCGCCCCTTCAGCGCGGCCTGCGCCTCGGCGCGCGCGCGGTCCTGAACGTCCTGGTCGAAGGCGCAGAGATAGAGCGCCCAGGAGAGGGTCAGCGCCGTGGTCTCATGGCCGGCGACGATGAAGGTCAGCAGGTTGTCGCGCAGCTCGGCTGTCGTCATTTTCCGCCCGGTCTCGGGGTCTTCCCCTTCCAGCAGCAGATCGAGCAGGTCCGAAACGCCCTCGTGGCCTTCCGCGCGGCGGGCATTGACGGCATCGTCGGCAATCCCCTTCATCTGCCGCAGGCTGGGGCCGGCCATGGCGCGGGAGGGGCGCGGCACCCAGTCGGGAAGACCGAGCACATCGAAGAGCGAGAGCTTGCCCGCCGCGGCGATATAGCCGTCGATGGCGCGGTGGACCTCGTCCGGCGAAAAACTGTCCGAGCCGGAGAGCGTGACCTTCGTGGTGATCTCGAAGGTCGCGCGCACCATCTCCTCGTAGACATCCGTCGCGCGTTTGCCCGCCGCTTCGATGCGCGCGAGGCTGGCCTCGGCGGCGGCGGACATGATCGGCGCGAGGTTCTCGACATTGCGGTGCGAGAAGACGGGCGCGGCGGCGCGGCGCTGCCAGCGCCAATGGGCGCCTTCCGCGATGAAGAGCGACTCGCCGATGGCCGGCCTGAGCAGGTTCTTCGTCACCAGCGACTTGGGGTAATTGTCCAGCTCCTCGAGCAGCACGCGGCGGATGGCGTCAGGGTCCATCAGCATGTGCCAGCGCACGCCGGTACGGCCAGAGACGACCGGCTGGGTGGTGGCGATCTTCGGGATGATCGAGAGCACGTTGCGCCTTGCAGCTCCGAGCGATTGGAGAATCGACATGGGCTCCGTGACGAGCGGCACGGAGACGGGCAGCGCGGCGGTTTGCCGTGGTTTCGGCTTGGATTGTTGCATCGGCGGCTCCTCTGTCCTGTGATATAGGTGCCACGAAGCGCCGCGGCAATTGCATGCGCCTTCCGTCTGGTATATCCGAAGATCACCTGACAGATAGGAGCCATGATGCTGCGCCGTTTCTTCATTCTTGCCACGCTGGGTTTTCTCGCCGCCTGTGCGAGCCCGGACGACCTCGACAAACCCGCTGCCGACCTCGGTGATTTCAGCCTCGGGCACAATGTCGTCATAGCGCCCAACCTCGTGGAGGGGCCCCTGTCCCGCGTGCGGCCGAAAGAGGATTTCATCGAGGCGGTGGAGACGCGCATCGAGGAACGCTTCGGCCGCTATGAGGGCGAAAAGCTCTATCACTTCGGCGTCAGCCTCGAAGGCTATATCCTCGCGCCTCCCGGGGTGCCGCTGGTTGCCAGCCCGAAATCCACGCTGATCATCCGCGTCACCGTCTGGGATGACGAGGCCGGCAAGAAACTCAATGAGAAAGCTCACCAGATCGTCGTTTTCGAGCAGCTTTCGGGCGAGACGATCGTCGGCTCCGGGCTGACCCAGTCTGCCGAACAGCAGCTCGAGAAGCTGGCGAAGAACGCCGCCAAGAAGATCGAGCTGTGGCTGGTGCGGCAAAATCGCGAGGAAGGCTGGTTTACCAAGTAAAACCAAGCCTTGATTTCCCTGTCAGAACCCAATATGTGGCCGCTCAGATCAACCTAGGCCCCGCATCGGGCGGGCCGTAAACAAAGGGGCGCCAACGCGATGGCAAAGGAAAAGTTTGAC
>QVMW01000023.1 GCA_003417655.1 Rhodobacteraceae bacterium 63075 | reverse complement strand
ATTCACAAGCTCGGCTGCCGACGGCCCGCTCTGGCTCATGCGCATGTCGAGCGGCCCGTCGCCCTGGAAGGAAAAGCCGCGCTCCGCCTCGTCGAGCTGCATGGAGCTCACGCCCAGATCGAGCACGACACCATCAACCCCCTGCGCCACCTCGTCCATTTTCGAGAAGACAGTCTGATGAAGCTCGATGCGGCCCTCATATGCGTCGATCCATGTCTTGGCCATCTCATGCGCCAGCGGGTCGCGGTCAATGCAGATGAGCCTTTCAGCGCCCGCGTCGAGCAGCCCGCGCGCATAGCCGCCAGCGCCCATGGTGCCGTCGATCCAAGTGCCTGTCACAGGTGAGACGCGCTCGAGGATGGCATCGAGAAGAACCGGAATGTGCCGTGGGTCCTGTTCTGCCTCACGCATCCCGTACTAAGCCTCCGGTGCTGTTTCGCCTGCGGCGTCGAGATAGGAGAGCGGATCGAAGTCATCGGGCAGATCATCGAGGAATTCCTCGGTCGCCGCCAACTCCTCGGCCTCGTAGGTCTCCGGGTTCCAGATCTGGAAAGTATCGCCCGCCGCGATGAAGAAGGCTTCCTTTTCGATGCCGATCTTGTCACGCAGCTTCTGCGACAAGACAAGCCGCCCCGTCTCGTCGACGGATGTCGGCAATGACTGCCCCTGGAAAAGACGTTGCAGCAGCTTGCGCTCTTTCGAGCCGCGCGGAAGCCGGGCGATCTTCTGGTCGACCTCGTCGATCGCCTCGATCGTGTAGCATTCGAGGAAGTTGCGGCGATGATCGCCGTAGACGATCACAAGCTCTGGGTTGTCGCCCTCGCGCCAGTTCGGATCAGAAGCCTCCAGCACACGCCGAAAAGAGGCCGGGATAGACACCCGCCCCTTCGCATCCACCTTGTGGTGGCTTTCGCCGCGAAACCTACGACCCAAAAGCGTTCGCCTCTCTGTCCCTCCCCCCTTGAAAAATCGTGTCTTTTAAAGAAAACGGCGGTTGATCTGCTGCCACTGATCAACCGCCGCCCTCGTCCCGCGTTGCGGGAAGTCCAGCTGCGCGCGCCACCTGGGGGGATGTCTGCTCGCCCGCGCGCCGGATCTCTTGTTCTGATGAAGCGGGTGCCTGTATGAAACCTGACTTTGGGAGTTTGTTTCGGGGTCTTTTGCGTCGCCCCTTGTTTCCCGTCCTCATCCGATGACCAAGGGATGCCATGGGAAAACATGGTAATCAATAGTTTTTTCTGGGTCACACCTACATCATCTGGTTTCCGAGGCGCTGAAAATCAACATTTGGGGGTGATTTGAACGCTCCTGGACACCATTTGTAGCGGAAATGAAAACACTCAACACAATATATAGAGCGCCTTCTGGAGCTTGAGAAATTTCCATGAGAGGCGTGATTTTCTCAGAATTTTTCGTCGAAACGGGTTCAAGAGACATGACCCTGTGCCCTGAGAGGCCTTCGAACCCGTAGAATCACTCAGTTTCGCTTCATTTTGATTCGTTTTCAGCAGCTTTCACGCCTCGGAATCGAAAAGCGCCCATGGTTTCCCATGAACGCTCCCATCCTTTCCCACGCATGGGCGTATTCACATCAGCTTGCGCGCAAGCTCGGCATAAAGGCCCGCGGCCTTCCCGTCCGTCACAGCCACGGGCGTGCCCTCATCGCCTCCAAGGCGCGTCTCGAGGTCGATCGGAAGCTGCGCCAGCAGGGGCACGCCCATACTCTCCGCCTCGGCGGCGACACCACCATGCCCGAAGACATGCGCCTCATGCCCGCATTCGGGGCAGATATAGAGCGACATGTTTTCAATAAGACCAACCACAGGCACTTTCAGTTTCTCGAACATGTCGATCGCCTTGCGCGCGTCGATCAGCGCCACGTCCTGCGGAGTGGAGACGATGACCGCGGCGTCCAGCACCTTGTGCTGGCCGAGCGTCAATTGCACGTCGCCCGTCCCCGGGGGCAGATCGATCACCAGCGTGTCCAGCTCGCCCCAATCGACATCGCCCAGCAACTGCTGCACCGCTCCCATCAGCATCGGGCCACGCCAGACCACGGCCTGGCGCGCGTCGTTGAGCATCAGCCCGAGGGACATAATCGTGATGCCATGCGCTTGAGGCGGGGCGATCCGACCATCCGGGGCCTGCCCGGGCCGACCGTTGATCCCCATCATGCGCGGCTGGCTTGGGCCATAGAAATCTGCGTCCAGCAAGCCGACTTGCTGACCGCCTCTTGAAAGCGCCACCGCAAGGTTGGCGCTCACTGTGGATTTTCCGACGCCTCCCTTTCCCGAACCAACGGCGATGATCCGTTTGACACCGGGCGGGCGGATATCTTTTCGCTTGGGGTCGGGATGCCCGCCGATACTCAGCTTGGGCGGTGCCTTCGCAGGCGCAGACTGCGCGCCATGGGCGGTCAACACTGCCGAAACGGATTCGACACCGTCAAGCTTGCCGACAAGCTCAACCGCTGCCGCGCGGATCGGCTCCATCCGCGCGGCATCCTCGGGGCTCGCGGCCTCGATGACGAAGCGCACCTTCCCACCCTCGATGGTCAGGGCCCGGATCATGTCCGCGCTTACAGGATTGTCGCCGTCCGGCAGCTGAAGCCGCCCAAGCTCTGCCATGATGGCTTTTTCTGTCGGCATCCGCTTGCTCCTTCACCCTACGCTTCATGCATAGGTGCGTGTTTCATGTAGAAATTCAACCCGATTGCAATGAGACAGTTTGCTCTATGCGCCTACCGCCGCGTCAACCATGCGCTGCCTGCATATCGGACATTCCGAAGCGGCTCTTTTCGCACCTGCAGCATCGCCCTATATCGCTCTCGAACGCAACACGACAGACATCCGAACGCAAGCAAGAGAGAAAAATCATGAACCACGTTCTCAGCACAACTTCAGGCGCCTTCGGCGACACAATCGCAACCATCGCAGGCAAACTCGCCACGACAATTTCGAACACTGCCGAGCAGATTTCGCTGCACATGCAGTACCGCCGCACGGTGCGCGAACTTTCCCAGCTCACACCGCGTGAACTTGCAGATCTGGGCCTCAACGCCACCAACATCCGCGCCACGGCGCATGAAGCCGTCTACGGCTAAGAGACACGCAAGGGATCGGCCCTCCTCCCTTTAGCCGACCCCTTGCGCACAGGGCCGCATCACGAGATGCGCCCGACCAAGTGACTGGTCCCCCCTCCTCCCTTTAGGGGCCTGTCACAAGACAGAGCGGCGGCATCTCTCCTCCTCCCATGACGAGATGTCGCCGCAACTGTCCATAATCGAGATTGTGTCGGGGTCTCCTCCCTTCCCCGCCATGACTTGCGCGGCGGGCCCTTCCTCCCTTGGGTCCGCCGCCTTTGTTTCAAGCCCCTGAAAATCCTGGAAATTCGTCAGAACGGGATGTTGTCCGCATCCGCCGCGCTCACGATAAAGCGGGAAACGACCTTCTTCGTCCCGGCCTTGTCGAAAGCGATCTCCAGCTTCTCGCCTTCGAGGGCGAGGATCTCGCCATAGCCGAACTTGGTGTGGAAGACCCGCTCGCCCACGGCGAAGGTCGAAACGGCCTCGGCATCGATCACCAGGTTCCGGCTTTCCCGGGGCTGGCTCGTCGGGCGCTGCCTGCCGCGCGCCTGCATGCGCCGCCAGCCGGGAGAATTATACACATTCGCCTCGCTCGCCGTGTCCTCGAGAGATGAGCGCATCCCGCTCGCACCATACCCGCCCCCGTAAAGCCCCGGCGGTGTGAGCACCTCGACGTGATCCTCCGGCAGCTCGTCGATGAAGCGGCTCGGCATCTGGCTTTGCCACTGGCCGTAAACACGTCTGTTTCCAGCAAAGGAAATCGTGCTGACTTCCTCGGCCCGCGTGATGCCGACATAGGCCAGCCGCCGCTCTTCCTCGAGCCCCTTGATCCCGCTTTCGTCCATCGAGCGCTGCGAGGGGAAAAGCCCGTCCTCCCAGCCCGGCAGGAACACCACCGGGAATTCCAGCCCCTTGGCCGCGTGCAGCGTCATGATACTGACCTTCTGCTCGGCATCCTCGCTTTCGTTGTCCATGATGAGACTGACATGTTCGAGAAACCCTTGCAGGTTCTCGAATTGCTCGAGCGCTTTCACGAGTTCCTTGAGGTTCTCGAGCCGCCCCGGCGCCTCGGGCGTCTTGTCGTTCTGCCACATCTCCGTGTAGCCGCTCTCGTCGAGGATCATCTCGGCCAGCTCGACATGGTTCACGTCTGGTGACGCGTCGAGGCGCTGCCAGCGCTGGAGATTGTCGAGAAAGCGCTGAAGCTCCCCCGCGCCCTTGCCCGTCAGGCCCTTCGCGTCAAGCAGCATCTGCGCGCCCTCATGCAGCGGCAGGAAGTTGTCGCGCGCCATGCGCTGGATCTTCTGCTGCGCCTTGTCGCCCAGCCCGCGCTTAGGCGTGTTGACCACCCGCTCGAAGGCCAGGTCGTCCTCGGGGCTGACGACGAGCCTGAAATAAGCCATTGCATCGCGGATCTCGAGCCGCTCGTAAAAGCGCGGCCCGCCGATGACGCGATAGGGCATCCCGATGGTCAGGAACCGGTCCTCGAAGGCGCGCATCTGGTGGCTGGCGCGCACGAGGATCGCCATCTCGTCGAGGCCGTAGGGCCGCATGCCGCGTGTCCCGCGCTGCATCGATTCGATCTCCTCACCGATCCAACGCGCCTCCTCCTCGCCGTCCCAATGGCCGATGAGGCGGACCTTCTCGCCCTCTTCGGCCTCGGTCCAGAGCTCCTTGCCCAGCCGGCTCTCATTGCCCTGGATCACACCGCTGGCCGCTTTCAGGATATGCGGCGTCGAGCGGTAGTTCTGCTCCAGCCGGATCACCTCCGCGCCGGGAAAATCCTTCTCGAAGCGCAGGATATTGCCCACCTCCGCGCCGCGCCAGCCGTAGATCGACTGGTCGTCATCACCGACGCAGCAGATGTTCCTGTGCCCGCCCGCAAGCAGCCTCAGCCAGAGATATTGCGCCACGTTTGTGTCCTGATACTCGTCGACGAGCACGTATTTGAACCAGCGCTGGTATTGCGCCAGCACATCGTCGTGTTTCTGGAAAATGCCCACGACATGCAGGAGCAGATCGCCGAAATCGACAGCGTTCAGCTCCCTGAGCCGTGTCTGATACTGCGCATAGAGCGCCGGGGCCTTGCCGTCATAGGCGCTGGCCTCGGCAGCGGGCAGGTTTTCCGACGTCCAGGCGCGGTTCTTCCAGCCGTCGATGATGCTGGCGAGCATCCGCGCGGGCCAGCGCTTGTCGTCGATCCCGGCGGCCTGCACGAGCTGCTTGAGCAGCCTCAATTGGTCGTCCGTGTCGAGGATCGTGAAATTGCTCTTGAGCCCGACAAGCTCGGCATGGCGGCGCAGGAGC
This sequence comes from Rhodobacteraceae bacterium 63075, assembly GCA_003417655.1. Taxonomy (GTDB): domain Bacteria; phylum Pseudomonadota; class Alphaproteobacteria; order Rhodobacterales; family Rhodobacteraceae; genus Lentibacter. The sequence goes on along the minus strand of QVMW01000023.1, from coordinate 39,153 downwards.
TTCACGCAGATCGAGTGAAACGTGCCCATCCAGGGCATGCCCTCCACGTCACGTTTCATCATCCGCGCAACGCGCTCTTTCATCTCTCGCGCCGCCTTGTTGGTGAAGGTGACAGCCAGGATCTCGTTCGGCTGCGCCCGCCCCGTCCCCAGAAGATGCACGATCCGCGTCGTCAGCGCCTTGGTCTTGCCGGTGCCCGCCCCCGCCAGCATGAGGACGGGGCCGTCGAGCGTTTCGACAGCCTTGCGCTGCTGGGCGTTGAGCTCCTCGAGGTAAGGCGCGGGCCGCGCCGCCATGGCTTTTTCTGAAAGCGAAGTCACGTCTCACCCGTTGTCGTCTCTGCTCCTCCTCTACCTAACGGATTTCGCCCCCGTGTCAAAGCGATGTTCGCCTTGTGTTCCGAGCGCCTGAGATAAATTATGGATAATCGGTATCGAGCGGCATTCGCCGAACTCATGAAAGCAGCGCAAGACAGGTTGCCCGATATAGCGGCAAACGGCTGCGGGTAGTGGCTTGCCATCCCGTCAATCCGCAACCGCTCTGGACAATGGCCTGCGCGGCGTTTCACATGGCGGCATGACCCTTCATGCCCGCTACCCCTCGATCGAAGACCTGCGCCGCCGCGCGCGGGCGCGCATTCCCAAGTTTGTTTTCGAATATCTCGATAGTGGCACCGGCAGGGAAGCCACGACGGCGCGCAACGAGGCGATGCTGGACGAATTGCGCTTCCTGCCATCGATCCTGCATGGCCCGCAGTCGCCCGATCTGCGCACCCGGCTGCTCGGCATGGACTATGCACTGCCCTTCGGGATCGCGCCCGTGGGCATGTCGGGCCTCGTCTGGCCCGATGCCGAACGGCACCTCGCCCGCGAAGCGGCGCGCGCGGGTCTGCCCTACTGCCTTTCAACCGTGGCGAGCCAGACGCCGGAGCATGTCGCACCGGTCATGGGCGAAAAGGCCTGGTTCCAGCTCTACCCCCCGAAGGACGAGGGCATCCTGAAGGACATGGTCGCGCGGGTGAAGGCCGCGGGCTTCAAGGCCATTGCGCTCACGGTCGATGTGCCCGTCGCCTCGCGGCGCGAACGGCAGGTCCGTTCCGGGCTGACGCAGCCGCCGCGTTTCACTCCGCGCCTTCTGTGGCAGACCGCCCAGCGCCCGGCCTGGGCGCTCGGCATGGCGCGCAGCGGCACGCCCCGCATGCGCTTTCTGGAAAGCTACATGCAGGACAACCGCAACCTGCCGTCCACCGAGCATATCGGCTATTTGCTGCGCACCTCGCCGGACCTCTCCTACCTGCGCCGCCTGCGCGACGCCTGGGACGGAAAACTCATTCTCAAGGGGATCTTGGACCCTGAGCAGATCCGGGGGATCGAAGCCGAGGGGGTCGATGCGCTCTGGGTATCCACCCATGCGGGCCGCCAGTTCGACGCCGCCCCGGCCAGCATCGAGATGCTACCGGGGATCCGCGCGGCCTCCGAGCTTCCGATCATCTTCGACAGCGGCGTGCGCGGCGGGCTCGACATCCTGCGCGCCTACGCGCTCGGGGCGGATTTCGTCATGCTGGGGCGCGCCTGGCATTTCGCGCTGGCCGCGCTCGGGTCGCGGGGGCCGTCGCACCTCTCGGAGGTTCTACAAAAGGATATGGAGGCCAACATGGGGCAGCTTGGCGCGGCGAAGCTGGATGACGTGAGCGCACGACTCATTCTGCCTGAGTGGGCGCGCACCTAGAGGCGAAAGCCCGGCACGCGGCACCTCGCGTCAAGCGCCGTGTCTCATCCAAGACAGCGAGCGCCGTTTTCCGAATGCCGTGAGGCACGCCGCAAAGAGTATTCTTCAGCGAGCGCCAGCGGGAAATTGGTAAAATAATGTTACCAACGCCCGGCAACTGCGTTATGACTGCGCGAAACTTGCGCGCCGCGACCGGTGACAGACAAAGATAGACAAAGACAGACTGCCAAAACGAGGGAAGAACCTGTGCCTGAATTCAAGAAAATCCTCATCGCCAACCGGGGCGAGATCGCCATCCGCATCATGCGCGCGGCCAACGAAATGGGCAAGAAGACGGTTGCGGTCTACGCCGAGGAGGACAAGCTCGGGCTGCATCGCTTCAAGGCCGACGAGGCCTATCGCATCGGCGAGGGCCTCGGGCCGGTCGCGGCCTATCTGAGCATCGAGGAGATCATTCGCGTCGCGAGGCTCTCGGGCGCGGACGCGATCCATCCGGGCTATGGCCTGCTGAGCGAAAATCCCGAGTTGGTGGATGCCTGCGTCGAGAACGGGATCACCTTCGTCGGCCCCAGGGCCGAGACGATGCGCGCCCTCGGCGACAAGGCCTCCGCGCGCCGCGTGGCCATCGAGGCGGGCGTGCCGGTCATCCCGGCCACCGAAGTGTTGGGCGATGACATGGACGCCATCGTGAAGGAAGCTGAAGAGATCGGCTTTCCCCTCATGCTCAAGGCGAGCTGGGGCGGCGGCGGGCGCGGGATGCGCCCGATCCTCAACGCCGCCGAGCTGCCCGAGAAGGTCATGGAAGGCCGCCGCGAGGCCGAGGCCGCCTTCGGCAATGGCGAGGGCTACCTGGAGAAGATGATCACCCGCGCGCGCCATGTCGAGGTGCAGATCCTCGGCGACAGCCACGGCCGGATCTATCACCTCTGGGAGCGCGACTGCTCGGTCCAGCGCCGCAACCAGAAGGTCGTCGAGCGCGCCCCCGCGCCTTACCTGTCCCAAGCCCAGCGCGAGGAGCTCTGCGAGCTCGGCCGCCGCATCTGCGCCCATGTGAATTACGAATGCGCCGGCACCGTCGAGTTCCTCATGGACATGGACACGGACCAGTTCTACTTCATCGAGGTGAACCCGCGCGTGCAGGTCGAGCATACCGTGACAGAGGAAGTCACCGGCATCGACATCGTGCAGGCCCAGATCAGGATCGCCGAGGGCAAGACGCTGGCCGAGGCCACGGGCAAGGCGGCCCAGGACGACATCCACCTCAACGGCCATGCGCTGCAAACGCGGATCACCACGGAAGATCCGCAGAACAACTTCATCCCCGATTACGGCCGCATCACGGCCTATCGCTCGGCCACCGGCATGGGCATCCGCCTCGACGGCGGCACGGCCTATTCCGGCGGCGTCATCACGCGCTATTACGACTCGCTTCTCGTGAAGGTCACGGCCCATGCCCAGACGCCCGAAGCAGCCATCGCGCGGATGGACCGCGCCCTGCGCGAGTTCCGCATCCGCGGCGTCAGCACGAACATCGCCTTCGTGGAGAACCTGCTCAAGCACCCCACCTTCCTGAACAACGAATACACAACCAAGTTCATCGACGAAACGCCCGAGCTCTTCCACTTCAAGAAACGCCGCGACCGCGGCACCAAAGTCCTCACCTACATCGCCGACATTACCGTGAACGGCCATCCGGAGACGGAAGGCAAGCCGCGCCCCCGCGCCGATCTCAAGGATCCGCGCCCGCCCGCCCTGCGCGCGGAGGCGCCCGCGCCCGGCAGCCGCAACCTGCTCGAAGAGAAGGGCCCCAAGGCCGTCGCCGACTGGATGCTGGAGCAAAAGCGCCTTCTCATCACCGACACCACCATGCGTGATGGTCACCAGTCGCTTCTGGCCACGCGGATGCGCTCGATCGACATGATCAAGGCGGCCCCCACCTATGCCCACAACCTGCCCGGGCTCTTCTCGGTCGAATGCTGGGGCGGCGCGACTTTCGACGTGGCCTACCGCTTCTTGCAGGAATGCCCCTGGCAACGCCTGCGCGATCTGCGAAGCAAGATGCCCAACCTCATGACCCAGATGCTCCTGCGCGCCTCCAACGGCGTCGGCTATACCAACTACCCCGACAACGTGGTGCAGAGCTTCGTCGCCCAGGCGGCGGCGTCGGGCGTCGATGTCTTCCGGGTCTTCGACAGCCTCAACTGGACCGAGAACATGCGCGTGGCCATGGACGCGGTTCTGACAAGCGGCAAGATCTGCGAAGGCACGATCTGTTACACGGGCGATATCCTCGACCCCTCCCGCGCCAAGTATGACCTCAAGTATTACGTGAACATGGCCAAGGAGCTCGAAGCGGCGGGCGCGCATGTCCTGGGGCTCAAGGACATGGCAGGCCTTCTCAAGCCTGCTGCCGCCCGCGTGCTCGTCAAGGCGCTCAAGGAGGAGCTGGACATCCCCGTCCACTTCCACACCCACGATACCGCAGGCATCGCCTGCGCCAGCATCCTCGCCGCCGCCGAAGCCGGCGTCGATGCCGCCGACTGCGCGATGGACGCCTTCTCCGGCAATACCAGCCAGGCCACGCTCGGCACCATCGTCTCGGCGCTGGCGGGTTCCGAGCGCGACACCGGGCTCGATGTGTCGGCCGTGCGCGAGATTTCCGACTACTGGGAGGAGGTTCGCGGCCATTACACCGCCTTCGAGACAGGGATGCAGGCTCCCTCCTCCGAGGTCTACCTGCACGAGATGCCGGGCGGGCAATTCACCAACCTCAAGGCGCAGGCCGCCAGCCTCGGGCTTGAGGACAAATGGCCCGAAGTCGCGCGCACCTATTCGCAAGTAAACCGGATGTTCGGCGACATCGTGAAGGTCACGCCCTCTTCGAAGGTCGTGGGCGACATGGCGCTCATGATGGTCTCGCAAGGGCTCACGCGCGCCGATGTGGAAGACCCGGGCAAGGACGTGTCCTTCCCCGACTCAGTTCTCGACATGCTGCGCGGCAATCTCGGCCAGCCCCCGGGCGGCTTCCCCCCGGCGCTGGTGAAAAAGGCGCTCAAGGGCGAGGCGCCCAACACCGAGCGCCCCGGCAAGAATCTCGAGCCGGTCGACCTCGAAGCGACCCGCGCGCGCGTCATCGAGGAGCTGGACGGCTTCAAGATCGACGACGAGGATCTCAATGGCTACCTGATGTATCCCAAGGTCTTCATGGATTACATGGGCCGCCATCGCCAATACGGCCCGGTGCGCACCCTGCCGACGCGGACGTTCTTCTACGGCATGGAACCGGGCGAGGAGATCACCGCCGAGATAGACCCCGGCAAGACGCTGGAAATCCGCCTCTCGGCCGTCGGCGAGACGAACGAGGACGGCGACGTGAAGGTCTTCTTCGAGCTCAACGGCCAGCCGCGCAGCATCCGCGTGCCAAACCGGCTCGTCAAGGCCACAGCCGCCGCGCGCCCCAAGGCCGAGGAGGGCAACCCGGACCATGTCGGCGCGCCGATGCCGGGCGTCGTCGCCTCCGTGGCGGTCACGGTAGGCCAGAGAGTGAGCGACGGCGACATGCTGCTGACCATCGAGGCCATGAAGATGGAGACGGGCATTCACGCCGAACGCGACGCGACCGTGAAGGCCGTGCATGTCCAGCCCGGCGGGCAGATCGACGCGAAGGATCTGATGATCGAGCTGGAGTGAGTCGCCGCGCGCGGCACGTCGGGCAGTTCGTCAGGATCGCGTTACCGCGCCGGACGCTGCCTTCAGAATTGGCGGGTGCGATCAGGGCGGCCCGCGACTCACTTTCCGGTGTACTAGGGGGGTGTACTGGGGGGTGCACGCACTGTGCACAGGCCTTGTACGGCGCATTTTCGGGCCGCGCAAAGGTTAACAGCCTCTCGATGCACGGCCGGCACCCTTGCCGGAGAGCTTCCCGGCGACGCGCAAGCCGCCTTCCAAAAAATCACGCGCGCCTGCATTTTTCCTCTTGCAGCCCAGCGCGGTATTCAGTAGATCACGCCTCACCCAAGGATGCGGGTGTAGCTCAGGGGTAGAGCGTTACCTTGCCAAGGTAAATGTCGTGAGTTCGAATCTCATCACCCGCTCCATTTTCTCTCTATAGACCCATGAAAAAACCGCCCTTCCGGCGGCCTTCTCCTCTGCGATATGCGCGTCGCGTCGGGATCAGATCCTCTAGAAGCGAAGCGCTAAAAAGCCTTGAAAGTCAGCGTTGTAAGCGACCGTTCGATCCCGTCGATATCCACCAGCCGTTCGTTGACGAACTTGCCGATATCCTCGCCCTTGGGCACGTAGACCTTCAGCAGGAGATCCCAATCACCGCTGGTGGAATAAAGCTCCGAATGCAGCTCCTTGAGCACGATCTCCTCGGCCACCTTGTATGTCGTCCCGGGCTTGCATCTGAGCTGAATGAATACGCAATCGGCCATGAAAACCTCTCCTGTTTGCGCAGAGACTGCCACGCAAGCGCAACAGGCGCAACGGCCCATGCGCGCCGCCCCTTTCCTCGCGCACGCGACCCGCTTATAAGCGCTTCAAGACAGAAGGAAAAAGCCCATGCGCAAGGCCAGCATCACCCGCGATACAGCCGAAACGAAGATCACTGTTGAGCTCGATCTCGACGGCACCGGCATCTATGACAACGCGACGGGTATCGGCTTTTTCGATCACATGCTCGATCAGCTCGCGCGACACGCGATGATCGACATGACGGTGCGCTGCTCCGGCGATCAGCACATCGACGATCACCACTCCGTCGAGGATGTGGGCATCGCGCTCGGCCAGGCCCTTGCCGAGGCGGTGGGCGACAAGGCCGGGATCAACCGCTACGGGGCCTGCCTCTTGCCGATGGATGACGCTTTGGTGCGCGCCGCGCTCGATATCTCTGCCCGCCCCTATCTCGTTTGGAACGTCGATCTGCCGACAGCCAAGATCGGCGCATTCGACACCGAGCTGGTGCGCGAATTTTTCCAGGCATTCTCGACACATGGCGGCCTCACGCTGCACGTGGACGCGCTCCACGGCATCAATTCCCACCATATCGCGGAAGCCGCCTTCAAGTCCGTCGCCCGCGCCCTGCGCATGGCGCTCGAGGCCGATCCACGCGCGGGCGGCAGCATCCCCTCGACCAAGGGCCGCCTCTAGATGCTCACGGCCATCGTCGACTACGAGAGCGGCAACCTGCACTCAGCCCACAAGGCCTTCGAGCGCATGGCGCGAGAAGGCGGCTTCGGCGACGTGATCGTCACCTCGGAGCCCGACACGATCCTCAAGGCCGATCGTATCGTGTTGCCCGGCGACGGGGCCTTTCCCGCCTGCCGCAAGGCCCTGTTCGACCACAAGGGCATCTTCGAGGCCATCGAGGAGCAGGTCATCACCCGCGCGCGCCCCTTCATGGGCATTTGCATCGGCATGCAGATGCTATCGACGCGCGGCCTGGAATACGAAGAGACGCCCGGCTTTGACTGGATCTCCGGCGAAGTGCGCAGGATCGCGCCGTCAACGCCGGAGTTCCGCGTCCCGCACATGGGCTGGAACGCGCTGCAATTCGAGGCGGAACACCCTGTTTTCGAAGGCGTAAAGGGCGGAGATCACGCCTATTTCGTCCATTCCTACCATTTCGTCGTGAACCACCCCGCGCAGCGCCTCGCATCGGTCGATCATGGCGAGACGATCACGGCCATTGTCGGCCGCGACAACATCATCGGCGTGCAATTTCACCCCGAAAAGAGCCAGGATGTCGGGCTGCGGATGGTCTCGAACTTCCTCGGCTGGAAGCCTTAATTCACACGGATCCATGTGCGGCTGTTGCAGATCCCGAGCAGGCAACCGGAAATCTTCAGGCGCTTGCCCTTGACCTCCATCTTCCCGTTGAGCGACCGGTTGAATTTCGGGACCAAAACGCGCCCCTCATAGGCCCCGCCCGCTGTGGGAGTCATCTTGGATACGATCTGCTTGCCCACGTTCTTTGTTGTGATCTCATTCCCGGTCTTGTCATAAGCCCTGACGATCGTGCCGCAGAGCGCAGCACCGCAATCGCTGATCCGGACATGGCCGATCTGCCCCTTGTCGTCAGGCTGTGTCTGCCAGACGCCATGCACAACATCGGCCTGAACCGGCAGCGCAAGCATCGTCGCACCGAACAAGACCGCTCCAAATGCTATCTTCATCGCTAATCTCCCAGCTGATCCGCGCCGAATTGACGCGCACTTCTGAGAGATGAACGAAACCGCAGCGCCGGCGGTTCAAAAAAACACGGCACCAAAACTGTCGGCAGCGGCTTTCCGCCTACTTGATCAGGGTCCATTCCTGGCTGGCACATAAGAGCCCGCCCAGGACACAGCCATCCAGCGTCAGTTCATTCCCGTTCACCTGCATCTTGCCGATGTAGATCTTGTCGTTGGATGGGCGCCAGACCTTGCCCTTGTAGGCTCCGCCGCCCTGTGGCGACATGTTCCTGACGAGCATCTTGCCCTTGTTGGGCGAGTCGTATTCTCCACTTGAGTCGAAGGTGCGCGCGATTGTGCCGCAGACATTGGCACCGCATTTGGACATCTTGACATGCGCATAGGAACCGTCATCCACTTCCGTCTTCCACATGCCAAGCGCGGGCTCGGCCGATACGGCCCCTGCCATCATCATTGCACCGGCGGCGATCATGATCGTTTTCTTCATTGTCACTCTCCCTTTGATTCCAGTCTGGCCGCAGGGAGCGATTCCAATCAAGCCTGACTTGAGGTCAGCGGGCATTCGTGCATAAAGCCGCAAAGCCTACGATACCAGGACTATGCCATGATCCTCTACCCAGCGATCGACCTCAAGGACGGCCGCGCCGTGCGCCTCGTGCATGGCGAGATGGACCGCGAGACCGTGTTCAACGAAAACCCGGCCGCGCAGGCGCTGGAGTTTGTTCGGGCCGGTTGTGAATGGCTCCATCTCGTCGATCTCAACGGCGCTTTCGCAGGTGAGCCCGTGAACGCGGCACCCGTCGAGGAGATCTTGCGCCAGACAAAAGTGCCCGCGCAGCTCGGCGGCGGCATTCGCGACATGGCCACGATCGAGCGCTGGATCGAAGCCGGTCTCGCCCGCGTAATCCTCGGAACCGTCGCTGTCGAGACCCCTGCGCTCGTGCGCGAAGCGGCGCGCGCATTCCCCGGCAAGGTCGCGGTCGGGATCGACGCGCGCCATGGCAAGGTCGCCACGAAAGGCTGGGCCGAAGAGACGGATGTGGACGCCACGGAGCTTGCCAAGAGCTTCGAGGACGCGGGCGTTGCGGCCATCATTTACACCGACATCCTCCGCGACGGAGCCATGAAAGGCCCTAACGTCGAGGCCACCGCCGCCCTCGCCCGCGCGGTCTCGATCCCGGTCATCGCTTCGGGTGGGGTGTCCTCGCTCAACGACCTGATCGCGCTACGCGACTGCGGCGCCCAGCTCAACGGCGCGATTTCGGGACGCGCACTCTATGATGGGGCTCTTGATCTGGCAAAAGCTCTCGAGGCGCTGCGCGACTGACGCTCATCGAAGGCCATCAGTGCGCAGTTTGACCGGGGCATCTCTTCTGAAAAGAGGTTTCGCGTCCAGATTGCCCGGTCAAATTGGTCCATTACTCTGGGACCCGACAGCGTTTTACTGCCCTGCCGCCTTGGACGTCAGCTTGTCAAGCGCGCCGATCATCATCTTGATATACGGGGCATCATCAGAGATTTCGAGATCATCGAACATTTCTTTTGGATCCTCATAGGATAGCCAAGTCTGTCCTGCGGCATCCTGGTAGACCAGCATCTTCATTGGCAGGAAGAGACCGGCCACCGGATCGTCCTGCATCGCTTGCGTGCCGATCTTGGGGTTGCCGAAGATCAACACCTGCGTCGGGTCCAGTTCCATATCCACCGAGGCGGCACCTGCGGCATGATCGACGCGGGCGAAGACATTTGCGCCTGCACCGCTCACAGCTTCTTCGAGCCTATCCATGGTGGTGGCAACATCGCTGGTGGAGCGAAGTTTGATAATGTCGTCACTACTGGCGAATGCCGGTCCTACGCTCAGGGCGATTGCAGCAGCGGCAAGGAGACGTGTCATCGTGATATTCCTCGTTTCATTGGTAAATAGTGATTTCACCCTCTGGCATCCGGGTTTGAATACCCATAAACAAATGTGTGAACTGGCCGTGAGAGCGACACCATGCTCAAGACCCGCATCATCCCCTGCCTCGATGTCGCCGACGGGCGTGTCGTCAAAGGCGTCAACTTCGTCGATCTCATCGATGCGGGAGATCCGGTCGACGCGGCCAAAGCCTACGATACTGCCGGTGCAGACGAGCTTTGCTTTCTGGACATTCACGCCACGCACGAGAACCGCGGCACAATGTTCGACATGGTCACGCGCACGGCGGAACAATGCTACATTCCGCTCACGGTCGGCGGCGGCGTGCGCACCGTCTCTGACGTGCGCGATCTTTTGCTTGCCGGGGCCGACAAGGTTAGTTTCAACTCCGCCGCCGTGGCCAACCCCGATGTGGTCAAAGAGGCCGCTGCCCATTTCGGTGCTCAATGCATCGTCGTGGCGATTGACGCCAAGACCGTCTCGCCCGGTAAATGGGAGATTTTCACCCATGGTGGTCGGAAGCCGACTGGAGTCGATGCTGTGGAGTTCGCCAAGCTCGTAACCGCCAATGGCGCTGGAGAAATCCTCCTAACCTCGATGGACCGGGATGGCACGAAGGCGGGATACAATCTGCCGCTCACCCGCGCCATCGCGGATGCCGTTTCCGTCCCCGTCATCGCCTCGGGCGGTGTCGGCACGCTCGATCACTTGGTGGAAGGTGTAACAGAAGGTCATGCTTCAGCTGTTCTTGCCGCCTCGATCTTCCATTTCGGGACCTATTCGATCACTGAAGCCAAAGCCTACATGCAGGAAAACGGCATTCCAATGAGACTGACATGACACTTGAAGAGCTCGAAGAAATCATCTCGAAACGCTCAGCGGCCATGCCCGAGGAAAGCTGGACTGCCAAGCTGCTTTCCAAAGGCCCCGAAAAATGCGCCGAGAAGTTCGGTGAAGAAGCGATTGAGGCCGTTATCGAGGCCGTCAAGGGAGACAGCGAAGGGCTTGCCTCCGAGACTGCAGATGTGCTCTTTCACCTTCTCGTCATGCTCAAGAGCCATGACGTGGCACTCTCTGACGTCATGAGCATCCTTGATGCGCGGCAGGCACAGTCCGGTCTTGCGGAGAAAAGAAGCCGCTGAGACGTTTCTGACCGGCTCATAGCCTCGACGAGATGACGCCGGTATTGAACCCGCCCTTGCGCAGCTCCCCGAAAAGACGCTGATGCTCGATTTTCGGACAACGGTTCATTACCACGTCGAGGCCCTTCGCCCGAGCAAACGCCGCGGCCTCTTCGTTTCCCGAACCGATTTGCATCCAAACCGTCTGCAAATTCGGAAGTTGTTCGACAGCTTGTTCGACGATGGGCGGGATATCATCCGGACGCCGAAATAGATCAAGAAAATCCACGTGCTCGGGCACATCCTCCAGCCCGGCCACATAGGGAGCTCCCATGAATTCCTGCCCGACATATGCCGGGTTGACCGGAACGATCCCATACCCACGAAGAGTCAGATAGCGACCAACAAAATAGCTCGCCCTGACTTCCTTATTGGACATGCCAACAATCGCAAAGGTCTTAGCCCTCTCGAGCAGGGACTTGAGAAACTTGTCGCTGTAGATCTCGTTCATCAGCAAACTCCTTGTGCGACCGTAAACCAAAAAAAAGCGCTCAAGACTAGCTTGAGCGCAGTTACGGAACGAGGGACAGTGTGTAGAAAGCGGGTGTTCCGCCCCGCTTCCCGACTCCATGTAGGAACGAATCCGACGATAGGAAGACCTTGTAAAAAACCTGTGAACGGATTGCCGATTCAAGCAGCTTAGCGCTCATGACGTCCTCGTTGCTGCATAAAGCGCGACCGCAGAGGCATTCGAGACGTTGAGTGAGCCGAAAGCCCCCGCAAACTCGATTCGCGCGATCACGTCACAGGTCTCTTTTGTCTTCTCGCGTAATCCGGGCCCTTCAGCACCCATAACCAGAGCCACCGGGCGGTTCTCGAGACCCGTCAGCACGGTTTCCAATTCCTGCTCCGCATCCCCGTCAAGGCCGATGCAAACATAACCACAGGCTTTGAGCTCCTCCAGCGCACGCGCCAAATTGCTCACTCGCAGGTAAGGCTGACGCTCCAGCGCCCCGCTCGCCGTCTTGGCCAAAGCTCCGGTTTCCGGCGCTGCGTGCCTCTTGGTTCCGATTACGGCCCGCGCACCAAAGACTTCGGCGGACCGCAGGATCGCGCCAACGTTGTGCGGGTCTGACACCCGATCAAGCACAATTACGCGCGCAGGCCGCGCATCGCCGCCGGAAACACAGACTTCCTTGGGCGAGCCCCATTGCAACGGCTTGACTTCCAACGCCGCTCCTTGGTGCACTGAACCACTGTCCAGGGGCGCGGCGAACTTGCGAGCATCGCTCAACTCAGGTGCGATGCCCCCTTTCGCCACCGCCTCGCCCAGCCTTGCCAGGGCGTTCTGTGTGACTACGAGCCTTAACTTCTCGCGCTTGGGGTTTTCAAGCGCATCGCGCACCGCATGCAAACCAAAGAGCCAGAATGTCTCTGCAGCCTCGCGCTTCCTGCCGCGCTCCTTTTCGACTACCCATTTCGGCTTCTTCATCAAAGGCCCTGCTCAGTGCTTTGGAATTTCATACACAGCGCCCGCATAGCACGCCAATTTGGTGTTGACGACCCAAACCATGAGCAGTAATTCCCCCCTCAGTGGGCGACAGGCCGCAAGGTGTGGCAGGGGACTGTAACTCCCTCGCGGAGACGCACGCTTGGTTCGATTCCAAGGTCGCCCACCACTTCTGACAGCTCCCACAAAAACCGGGGCGGCGAAGTCCGCTCATGAGCGCACGCCATTCTAATCAGAGCTTATAGCTGTGTCATCGAACGCACAGCGGCGCGCAGGTCATCAGCTCAATTCTCGGCCGATGCAATTCCTCGCCACATCAGCCTTTGGTAGAGCCCGGGTGAAATGCGCATGAGAAGCGAAGCAAGACGCGCCACGCGCCCCACGGGAATGAAATCAAGCCGCCTTTCAATACCGCGAAGTATTTCACGCGCCGCAGTATCAGGCGAAATATGGTCGATACCATCCTCAGAAGAGCCCGGCCGCACGGTTCCAACATGTGAGCTCTTCGAATTTCCGATGTTCGTCGCAACAAAGCTTGGAGCCGCGATCACGCATCGCACGCCATGGCGGGATTCTTCCGAGCGCAAAGAAGTGAAAAAGCCCTGCAAGGCATGTTTCGAGGCCGCATAAGCCGTTCGCCCGTGCAGCGGCGCAAAACCCGCGACCGAGGACATTGCCAGATGCGTTCCGTGACTTTCCCGGATCGGCTGAAGAAACAAACGGGCCATTTCAACAGCCGCAAAGTAGTTGATGTCGAATACATGCCTGTGCGCCTGCGCATCGGCCATTTCGAAAAGGCCGATCTGGGAAACCCCGGCATTATAGATAACAAGATCAATCGAAGGACGCGTGGCGATCACTCTCGCGGCCGCCTCACGGAGCGCCACAACATCGGTCAGATCAACGCAAACAGGTGTTCGGCTGGACGAGGCGGCCAGACCGGATACGTCGATGTCCATGAGCACCGAGTGCCACCCTTGGCGCTCAAGTCGCGTTGCCAATGCCCGGCCCAAACCGCCATTTCCACCGGAGATGACAGCCGTCTTCAAAGCCCGACCTCACGCATCCAGAGACTGAAGACTTCAGCAGAGGTCAATTCCGGCGTGTAGCCGAATTCAGACTTGAGCCGATCATTTGAAAGGACGGGCCGGTATTGCAGGAAGCGGACCTGCTCTGGGCCATATCGCGTCAGCCCAAGCGGATGGGCCACCGCCAGAGCGGCCTTCAGCATCCATGTCGGAATTCTCAACACCGGCTTGTCCAAGCAGCGCGCGAGGTCATCGACGGTCATCCAGCCATCGCCTGCAACATTGAAAACGCCCGGCGGACCATTGGCAACCGCCCTTTCCAGTATGCGGACGAGATCCCCTGTCCAGACAAATACAAAGGGGCTGTCGCTGTTGCTTATCCCGAGCAGCCTTTTTCGTCGGAATAACGCGGTGATCTGGTTATCAGTATCGGTACCAAGCACGGTGCCAACCCGAAGGATAACCTGTTCCAGCTCCGGATGATCCTGTCTCGCCCGTGCGAGCAATTCTTCGACGCGCCGCTTGTGATCGGCGTAGGCGAATTCTGGGTTTCCGCGGCACGGCGCAGCCTCCGTGAGCGGAACCGGATTGTCGGCGTGATATCCATAGGCGGCGCCGGAACTTGTCACCACGAGGCGCCTGACCCCATTTCGAACACAGGCCACCAAGACGTTCCGCGTACCTATCACATCCACAGCAAAAGCTTCTGCCCGCGTCATTCCGGCAGCCGGCGTAACGATTGAAGCCAGATGAACCACCACATTGGGGCGCTCCTCTGCGATGACCGTATCAGGATCGCTACCGGTCACATCCATTGTCCTGAAGCGGACTTGTTCGGGTAGGTTTCCGCGGGCCAGGTCCGTCGCCAATGTCGTCTTGGCAGGCAGAGCACTCGCCAGCTCCCGACCGATCATACCGGCCCCGCCTGTGATCAGCACATCCGTCATGTGGGAACAACCCGACGCGACATCAGACCTGCAAGTGCAAGACCGGAAATGGCATGCCAGATTCCCCAGAACGCCGCCACGATCGCCATTCCGCCCAATCCACCGAAGAATCCGAAAATCAGAACAAGCCCCAACCCGGAATTCTGGATGCCTGTTTCAATTGTAATCGCCCTTCTGTCGAACGGCGACAAGCCCGCGATCGTCGCAAGCGTAAACCCTCCCGCAAAACCGAGCGCATTATGAGCGATGACGAGAGCGGCGATACCTCCAGCGAAAGCCAGAAACAAGTCCCAGTTCGCCGCAAGCGCCAACACTATGAACGCAACGAAAATACCCATTGAAAGCCACTGCAACGGCCCTCTTATCCTGTTGCTCACATCGGGCCGACGCATGTTCAGGGTCACGCCCAGAACAAGTGGCAGAACCAGCATGAGACTCACGGTAATCGCAATGGTAACCGGGTCTATAGCCGTCGCGCGCAATATCTGTGCAGACGGTTCATAAAGGCTCCCCCAAAACGCGATATTGAGCGGGGTCAGCAAGATGGCCCCGACTGTTGCGAATCCGGTCATGGAGACGGAAAGCGCCGCGTTTCCGCCCGCACGGTGCGTTATGAAATTGGAGATATTACCGCCGGGACATGCCGCGACCAAAATGAGCCCCAACGCGACGGACGCACGCGGCTGGGCCAACATGACAAGCAAGAATGTCAAGGCAGGCAGCAACAGGAACTGTGAGACAAGCCCGACGATCAGCGGCTTGGGTGCCTTAGCGAGAACCTTGAAATCCGAAGACCTCAGATCAAGAGCAATAGAGAACATCACGATCGCCAGGATCGCATTGAGAAGCATCAGTGAGCCTGCGGAGAAGTTCAGGACAGCGTCATCAATCATGACCTTCCCCCAGCCAGTTTATCGATCCAATTCGTGACGGCCTTTCGGTAGGTCGCCTTATCGACATAGTAGGCCATGCGCGGAAGATCGATGTAATTCACGCCACCGGTTGCACGGTCAAAACCTTCGGCCTTGGTCTTCTTGAGGCTTTCAGCCTCCTCCTGACCGGCCCGCAACCCCTTGATGTAACGCACCACCATCTCGGCCTGCTCATGCCGACCCTGCCAGCCAAGACCCGAGGCCTCGACCATTCCAAGAACGAACAGATCGTCGCGCTCGGGGTGCATGCAATTCAGGTAGAGATGGGGCGCATCGCCCTGCCAATTGAGCAGATCATCCTCGATGAACGGGTAGTCAAGCTTATATCCCGTCGCGGCCAGAACCATGTCGTACTCGACACTCGTGCCATCCTTGAACTGTACATGCTTGCCTTCAAACCGCTCAATGTCGGGGCGAATTGTAATGTCACCATGCCCTGCATGGTAAAGGACGAGCGAATTCACGACCGGGTGGCTCTCATAAAGCTTATAGTCGGGTTTTGGAAAACCGTATTTCTGAGGGTCGCCTACAAACCATTTCAGGATCGTTCCGTCGATGAGCCGCTTGAGCGCCATGGGCAGTTTGACCGCCCCGCCCAGCGTGTCCGCGGGCTTGCCAAAAATATACTTGGGAACGAAATGGTAGCCGCGACGCATCGAGAGGTCACATGACACTCCGTGATGAATCGCGTCGACAGCGATATCACAGCCCGAGTTGCCGGCCCCGATGATGAGTACACGCTTGCCATCGAACTGACGGGGGTGGCGATACTGCGACGCGTGAAGCAATTCTTCGCTGAAGTCTCCCTCGAAGTCCGGCATGTTCGGCGTGCTCAGCGTACCGTTCGCGATCAGAACACCGGCGAAGCTTTCGACATGTTCGCCCGCCTTGTCCCGCCATGTCACGCGCCAGCCTTCACCTGATGCGCCGAGCGGCTCACAAGAGACGACCTCGGCCCCGAAGCGGTAATGCTGAAGCAGATCGAAATTTTCTGCGAAGTCCTCGAAATAGCGCTTCATCTCGCGATGCGAGGGGTATTCCGCGACTTCCTCGCGCATGGGGAAATCGGTGAACTCCGTCATTTGCTTGGAAGAAATCAAATGAGCGGTTTCATACATCGTCGATCGCGGCCCATCAATGTCCCAAAGGCCACCGACACCAGTATTCAGCTCGAATCCCTGAAAATCTACGCCATGCTCAACCAAGAGCTTGGCTGCTGCCAAACCCATCGGTCCCGCCCCGATCAGGGCGAGTTTCTCGCGCGCTTCGCTCATCAACCTTCTCCCTCGCTCGGAATAGTATTGAACAAATGTTCAAAATAAGGCAAGATTTTATTATGACGTCGCTACAAGCTCGCGAATACAAAAGAAAAAGAGCCCCATCGCAACGATCCCTCGCGACGCGACAGCGCATCCTGGATGCCGCCGAACAAGTCTTTGCGGATAGGGGGTTCGATGGTGCGACCATCCGTGACATCGCCGAACTCGCCGATGAACCTGTCGGGTTGGTTCACCACCACGGGGGCGGCAAGAAGAACCTGTTTCAACAAACCGTCGTCCGCCGCGCAGAAGCTTTGTCGTGCGCCAGGATGAACGCCCTCGACAGTGCCAGGGAACAGGGAGCACTGACATTGGAAGCCGTACTTTCGGCTTTCGTCAGGCCACTCTTCGATCTCGCGATGACAGAGCCGCGCTGGCGAAGTTATGCACACCTCGTGGCGTTCGTTTCGACCGACAAACGCTGGAAAGATATTTCCGCACGGCATTTCGACCCGACTGCACAAGTGTTCATGGAAGAAATGCGAGGGCTGTTGCCACAGGCCAGCCGACCTTGGGTCGCTGAGAGCTTCGTATATTGCGTCTCGTCGACCCTCGCTCTGATGACCTCTCAACAGCGAATTGCGTCTCTAAGTGCAGAACCTTCCTACGAGGCAGACCAAATCGCTCACCTGGTTCGCTTCTGCGCTGCTGGCCTGCATGCCTGACGCGCCAAGACGGCTCTCAGCCACAAGCACCTATCATGACGTGACTGCCAATACCTTTGCCTTGCATACTGCAAAATGCTTTAGACATTGCGCTTGACCGCTTCCTGCGATTGTAATGAGAAGAGAAACAATGAGCAGTTCGGACAGCCTAACTATGGCGAAATCGAAAACAAATCAGACCTTCAACGTATTTGTTGTTGGCCAATCAGGTCGCCTTCAATACGAAGCTCTACTGTTTGCGGCCTCACTTCGCCATTTCAGCCCGGAGTTCTCCGGTCGTCTCATTGTTGCCGAGCCCCAGCCTGGGCAACTCTGGAACCGTGATCCGCGCATGGACGACAACGCTGTGCTGGAAGCTTTGCGCGATCTTGACGTGGAAATAGTCCCCTTCGAAAGCAAGCACTTCGGCCAGACATACCCTTATGGAAACAAGATAGAGGCATTATCCGCCCTGCCAAAAGACGAGCCGTTCGTTTTCTTTGACACCGATACGCTCATCACGGGCGATATAGGGCTTGTCCCTTTCGATTTTTCGCGCCCCACGGCGTCCTTGAAGCGCGAAAACACCTGGCCCAAACTCGAACTCTACGGCCCCGGCTATGGAGAAATCTGGCGCTCGCTCTACGAGAAATTCGATCTGGATTTCGAAAGCTCCATGGACTTGTCGCAACCTGACGAATACTGGCGCCGCTACCTCTATTTCAATGCAGGATTCTTCTTTTACCAATGCCCTCACATCTTTGGCGAGAAGTTCCTCGAATTTGCGCTTAGCATTCGCGATGACGCGCCGCCGGAGCTTGTTTGCCAGCCGCTCGACCCCTGGCTCGATCAGATTGCGCTACCTCTTGTCATTCATGCCTTGGGCGGTGGTCGCGACACGTTGCCAACGGGGTTGCTGGACGGCGAAGTAAGTTGTCACTACCGCCTCTTTCCAATGCTCTACGCAAGAGAGAACGACGCTGTCGTGACAGCGCTTGAAACCGTCAGTGCACCGAACAAGTTCAAGAAAGCTCTGAAGGGGCACGAGCCGATCAAGCGGATGGTCTACCAGGGCCGCGGACAAAAAGTCCGCGCTCTGTTCGATCAGGATGATCTTCCCCGCAAGGAGCAGGCCATCCGAAACAAGATCAAGCGCGAAGGCTTCTGGATGAGATAGGGTCTGGCGCCTGGAAATCCTGAATTGAGACCTTCGGCATACGTCCACCCTAGAAGTTGCAGACACGCTAGTTTTGTCCGAAACGTATTTATTGCCCTGCTCTGCATTCCAGACGGGGTCGCGCCCGCAGTGAGTTTTTCTTTGACGAGATGTTCACGGCAAGGTCGATATATTCGTCAACTCCTGGCCTGAACCTGAGCCAGCAGGAACCAGCGTCCCAAATCAGGAGTAGTTCACGAAACACTCGTTCCCCTTATTGAAACCCGTGTTGTGGCTCTCCGATATCTTGCGTAACCTCCGAAAAACGCAATTGGGGAGGCCAATCCATGGCATATGCATTCGACACGTTACAGATTCACGCGGGCGCAGCACCCGATCCGGCAACCGGTGCGCGCCAGACGCCAATCTACCAGACGACAGCCTATGTCTTCCGCGATGCGGATCACGCGGCGGCACTCTTCAATCTTCAGGAAGTTGGCTACATTTACTCGCGCCTGACCAATCCGACAGTGGCGGTGCTGGCAGAGCGCATCGCGACACTCGAGGGCGGCCAGGGCGCGGTGTGCTGCTCTTCCGGTCACGCGGCGCAGATCATGGCGCTTTTTCCGCTGATGCAACCAGGCTGCAACGTCGTTGCCTCGACACGCCTTTACGGCGGCACCGTTACGCAATTCAGCCAAACGATCAGACGCTTCGGCTGGGAAGCCAAGTTCGTCGATTTCGACGATACCGATGCCGTCGAGGCGGCAATCGACGAGAACACGCGCGCTGTATTCTGTGAGGCCATCGCCAATCCGGGTGGCTATATCACCGATCTCGACGCCATCTCAACAATCTCCGACCGTGCGGGCATTCCGCTGATCGTCGACAACACTTCAGCAACTCCGTATCTGTGCCGTCCCATCGAACATGGTGCGACGCTCGTCGTTCATTCTACAACCAAGTACCTCACAGGCAATGGAACAGTCACCGGCGGGTGCATCGTCGATTCCGGAAAGTTCGACTGGTCGGCATCCGACAAGTTCCCGTCCCTCTCGGAGCCCGAACCCGCCTATCACGGTCTGAAGTTCCATGAGACGTTCGGCTCCCTTGCGTTTACCTTCCACGGCATCGCGATCGGCCTGCGCGACCTTGGAATGACCATGAACCCCCAAGCAGCGCATTACACGCTCATGGGCATCGAAACGCTCAGCCTGCGCATGCAGAGGCACGTTGAAAACGCCGAGAAAATCGCCGGCTGGCTCGAGAGGCATCCGGCCGTGGACTATGTTACATATGCTGGTCTTGAATCCTCACCTTATCACAATCGGGTTGAACGCATTTGTCCCAAAGGTGCCGGCGGTCTGTTCACGGTGGCGCTTAAAGGCGGCTATGATGCCTGCGTCAAGCTTGTAGATAGTCTCGAGATATTCAGCCACGTGGCCAATCTCGGAGATACGCGCAGTCTCGTCATCCATTCAGCCTCGACGACACACCGTCAACTCTCACCCGAACAACAGGAAGCTGCCGGCGCGGGCCCCAATGTGGTGCGCATCTCCATCGGCATCGAAGATGCCGACGATCTCATCGCCGATCTCGAACAGGCACTGGACAAGGCAAACGCGTGAAAGCGCCGATCGGCAAGGATTGGCACCTTCGCAGTGAGCGAAGGTGCCAATTCGTTGTATCCTCGAACTACTCACTGATATAATGGGCTTGAAACAGAAGTCCTTTGGCTGGTGAGGCTACATGACCAAGCCCGATTTTGCCCTGACGCTTTCCTTCGAAGGCATTGGTCTGCTATTGCGCAACGGAACCGTCTGGAACCGTGTCGGCGATGTCCCTCTGGATGTTCCTGATCTTTCGAAGGCCCTCGATCTGCTTCGCAAGACAGCGTCAGATCTCACAGCCTCCCCCCTTCATGTTAAACTTGTACTGCCAGATGAGCAGATCAAATATCTACGTATTACCGATCCGGGTGGAGGGCGAGAAGTCCAAGAGGCGGCAGTCAAAGCCTCGTTGGACGGCGCAACTCCGTACAGTCTGGACGAGTTGTCCTATGACTGGAGGGAACTCAACGGCGAGCTGACGATCGCTGCTGTGGCCTATGAAACACTCGAGGAAGCCGAGACCTTCGCTTGCGAGAACAGATTCGAACCCGTTTATTTCGCAGCTGCTCCGGAAGCGGGCACTTTTGGCGGCGAACCCTACTTCGGGCAAACGGAGTTTGCACGCACTCACACTGACATAGTTGGTGAGCTCGAACGCGACACGCAGGCGATCGTAATCGACGGGGTCGCACGACCGCCTGAGCCTGATGAACCCGATCCTTCGGATGACTTCACTACTCCCACGCAAAATGACGACACGATCGAGCGCGCGGAGTCTCCCAATCCAGATGAAGTCACGTCCAATGATTCTGTCAGCGAACGCGTGGAAAGCGCAGAGAGCTCCTCTTCAGATGCCGCAGGCGAGCCCCCTGCACCGCTCGCATTTGCCTCGCGCCGTGCCGATGAAGAAACGAGCGCAGCCCCCGCACTCTCCGGCGTTACTCGTCACGAACCAAATGCCGCGACGCCTTCCATAATGCCTGAGCAAGTTGACTTGCCTGAGACATTCCCTACCGAGCCCGAAGACACAGGAAAAGAACCCCACGCCGAACACAGCCAGTCCAATGCCG
Source organism: Rhodobacteraceae bacterium 63075 (assembly GCA_003417655.1). Lineage (GTDB taxonomy): Bacteria > Pseudomonadota > Alphaproteobacteria > Rhodobacterales > Rhodobacteraceae > Lentibacter. The sequence continues at coordinate 17,976 of QVMW01000023.1, read as the reverse complement.
ATGTTCCTGCTTCCGCAGTCTCGTCAGAGCCGCTTATGGAACGCGCCACGGCAAGCCTCAAGGAAACGGAAGAAGTAGAGCCGGGAAACGGAGCGATGTCCTTCTTCAGCCGCAGGGCCAAGGGCCGAAGTTCGGCTGCGGGTCCACCCACGCGCGTACCAGGGCTAGGGAGCTCGCCCCCCTCGACGGCAGCCGCCCCTCCGCCGAGTGTCATTCCTCCTGCTGCGAACGAGAAAGAACGGCTTACAATATTTGGCGCGCGAAAACCCGCGAGCGGGGATACCAAAGACTCACAAGACAAAAGGCCTCGTTTTTTGGGGCTCATTCTGACGGCCGTCCTACTGCTACTTCTTGTCGGCGTCGGGGCCTGGGCATCCATTTTCGTTGATGACGGGTTGTCTCGTTTCTTTGGACGAGACACTCCCCGCATTGTCGAGCTCCCCGCTCAAACAGAAGACGAACTGGAGATTGAGGGCGAGGAAGCCGAGGTTCCCGCCCAAGATGCGCAACTGGCGGCGCTTGGCAAAGGGCCAGAGCCTCTGGATCAGCCTGAAATACGCCCGGAGCCTTCAACTTCAGCGAAAATGACGTTGGAAGACGTAAAGGAAAAATACGCAGTCACGGGAATATGGGCCCTCGCTCCTGACTCTCCGCCAATGCCAGCCATTCAACCGACTGACGATTTCTACATTCCGTCAATTGATCCAGCCATCGACACGCAAGACGCCTTGGCATTGCCCCGGCTTGCCAATCTTCCCTCCGACGATGGACTCGGCAAGCAACCGAGCCCTGCCGCACACGGTCAGACTTTCGAACTTGATGAGCGCGGTTTTGTAAAGGCGACGGTTGACGGCTCTCGCTCCCCCGATGGCCATATGGTATTTGCCGGGAAGCCCGCAGCTTTTCCAAACTCCCTGCCTGAGAGAAATGAAGCTGTCTCCCCGACGGACCTTGCTCGCGGAGAGCGGCTTTCCCGGATACGGCCAAGACCACGACCTTCAGGACTTATAGAGGCAAATGAACGGGCCACCCTAGGAGGGTTGAGCCGTTCTGAACTTGCGAAGAAGCGTCCGAGAATGCGTCCGCCCTCAGCGGCGGCTATCGCTCAGGCAGTGCAACGCCAAGAAGAAGAAAAGCAGGAGTCGGTGCCGCGAACCCCGGGGGCTGTCACGATCGCGCTTCCAGACCCTTCTAGCGAAACCACACCTGATCTAGATCCCAACGCGACGCCTCAAGCTGTTGCGACCTCCGTCAAACCGCGAAACCGCCCCAGCAATATCTCGCGCATCGTCAAGCGCGCAGAGCAACAAAAAGAAGAAGTCCGCAAGGTTGCCGCCCCGGCTACAGTGGCACCGCGCATTCCCTCACAGGCATCGGTCGCGAAGCAGGCAACCGTGCGAAATGCCATAAACCTGCGGCGCGTCAATCTGATTGGGGTCTACGGCAAGCCCGCCAATCGGAGGGCGCTCGTAAGACTATCCAGCGGACGCTATAAGAAAGTTAAAGTTGGCGACAGGATTGATGGCGGCCGCGTCTCCGCAATAGGCGACAGCGAACTCCGCTACCAAAAGAATGGCCGCAACGTGACATTGAAAATGCCGCGAGGCTGATGCGGGTTTCGCGAATGACAGCCGAATGCGAGACGTTCCCTAGGAATGCGACTCGGCTCTGTCGCGGAGCCCGTCCTTTCGTGTCGAAATCGCTATTGCCGCTACGCCGGTATGAACGAAACGCATTGTTTGCGCGGAACGTATCCGATTTCAGGAACAGACTGCGTATTGCTCGCGCGAACAACCGAGAAAGGCTAGAAATCTCGCATGAGAGACAAGACTGATTCCGAGTTAATAAGGGCGCTTCAGGAAAACGCCCAGCTGACCGCGCAGGAATTGGCCGCGCGACTCGGCCTGAGCGCCAGCCAGGCTGCACGTCGCAGACAAAGGCTCGAAGCGGAAAGCGTTATTCAAGGGTATCGCGCGCAACTTGATCCAAATGCTGTGGGGCTTGACGTTCAGGCGTTTGTTCAGGTCGAATTACGGTCACATGACCCAAAAATTTCTTCGGGGTTCAACAAGCTACTGGAGTTTCAGCCGGAAATCGTCTCGGCCTGGACGCTTACCGGCACCGCCGATCTGCTCCTGCGCATCTACTGTAGAGACTTGGCGTCATTGAACTCATTGATACACGATGTTCTGCTGGCGCACGGGGCTGTGAATCGCGTGCACAGCCAGATCGTGATGAACCAGGTCAAGAAAGACGCCCCGTTGCCAGCTTGATAAAGAATTGACGGCAGGCCTAAGCCCCTATGCTGCCTCGATAAAGCTGCCGGAGAGCTCGACAGGATCAGGGCGGTCGAAGACATCAAAGACCCTCCGAGCCGCAACTCGCGCTCCGAAACCCTCCCAGTCCGGCCCCAGCAGCCTTTCCGGCGCATCGGGACGGCGCAGCAGCAGCCTTCGCCAGTAATGGAGCACAAGCAATCTCAGGCACAGTCTCTGGGCACTGGACAACATTTCAGCCTGCTTTGGCAAATCCCTGATCGAACACTCAAATCTCTTGAAGTCCGAGGCGGCCTCTTCATCTTTCATGCGCGCCTTGAACCAAACCGGTACATCCGCCGCCGCCGATTTGAAACCGAAAGCGGCATGCTCAACGGCTGACACGCTCAAGGAAGAATTGATTGGCACGCTATCAGGCTGCTCAGGGGCGTCTTCAGGAGATATGATGATGTGCCAATCGCATGGCTTGGTCACCGGCGAACGATAGATTCTGCGATATACTTCGCGGGTCAGTTCCTGACCCATTTTACTCAGTCGGTACACACTACGCCGCCCGCTTCTTTCCGCGTCGAGCCAACCGTCCTTGCGCAATCGATGCAACGCCACTCGCAGAGCCTCGGGGCGAACTGAAAACGTCGCACAAAGCGCACCTAGTAGCTGGCTGTCCAAAGCAGCGATACCATCTGGCGCCAAGTCCCCGAAAATCGTTACGATGAGTGACCATGTCTTAAGCGACCCTTGCTCAGTGAGGGTTTCATAGCATTGGTCAAAAAGCGGTGAGGTGCCGACGTTCATGTCGGCACTTTAGCATAAGCCGGAGCGCGTTAAAGCGCGTTCATCGTCAAGAGCTCATAGGAGGCGACCGGCTCGTCCTCTTGGTTGGATAGGGCCACGTCCCAGCGCACTTCGCCATAATCGTCGTTGCGCTTGGTCTTGCGTTTGACAGTCAGGGCGACCTTTATCTCGTCGCCTGCAACCACGGGCTTCATGAAACGCAGGTTGTCGAGGCCCGTGTTGGCAAGAACGGGCCCTTCGTTTGGCTCCACGAACAATCCGGCGGCAAAGCTGAGCAAAAGGTAGCCATGCGCTACGCGCCCCGGGAAGAAAGGATTGCGGGCGGCCGCAGCATCATCCATGTGCGCATAGAAGGTATCTCCCGTAAACTGCGCGAAATGCTCAATGTCATCCAGGGTAACTCGCCGACTCCGAGAGAAAAGTGTGTCACCGATCGACAGCTCGCCGAAACGCCGTGTAAATGGATGGGCAGATGACTGCCCTTGCGAGGAGCCGGGCACCCATCTGTCCCCTATTGCTGTGAGCATATCGGGGCTTCCCTGAATTGCTGTGCGCTGCATGTAGTGCATGACGCCGCGAATGCCGCCCATTTCCTCGCCGCCCCCGGCGCGCCCCGGGCCGCCGTGTACCATGTGTGGCAATGGGCTGCCATGACCTGTCGCTTCCTTCATGGAATGGCTGTTGTTGATGTAGATTCGACCATTCCAAGCCGCCGCGTCTTCGACAAAAGCGCGCGCTGTTTCGGCACTAGATGTGATCAGGGATGTCACCAAACTACCGCCGCCCTTCGCAACGAGCTCAGCCGCATGTTGCAGATCACGATAACCCATCACGGTGCTGACAGGGCCAAAGGCTTCTGTGGTATGGACCAGCTCCGCGCCGTCAGGATCTTCACAATAGAGTAGCACCGGCGCGCAGAACGCGCCCTTGCCTGAGATTTCCGTCGTCCAGGCGATCTTGGCCTCTTGCTTGAGCTTGTCGACGTTTTCGAGCACATTCCTCTTCTGGCCTTCGCTGACCAAGGCCCCCATTTGCGTACCCTCTTCGCGCGGATCACCGATGCGTAACTGGTCAAGCTTTGCCGACAAAGCGGAAATCAAGGCATCAACCTGCCCCTCAGGCACCATAACCCTGCGAATTGCCGTGCATTTTTGACCAGCCTTCGCCGTCATTTCCCGGAACACTTCCCTGACGAACAGATCGAACTCTTCCGTGCCCTCTGTCGCATCAGGGCCGAGAACGGAGGCGTTGAGGCTGTCTTGCTCGGCGATGAAACGAACGGAGTTGCGCATGATCGCCGGATGACTGCGAAGCGTCAGGGCCGTTGCGGCGGACCCCGTGAAGCTCACCACGTCCTGGGCCGTCAACCCTTCGAAGAGATCACCGACCCCGCCAGAGATCAGTTGCAAAGCCCCTTCGGGGAGCAGGCCGCTCTCGAGCATCATCCGGACGGCCAGCTCTGTCACGTAGGCAGTGGAACTCGCGGGCTTGACCACCGCCGGAACACCGGCAAGCAAGGTGGGCGCGAGCTTTTCCAGCATGCCCCAGACCGGGAAGTTGAAGGCATTGATATGAACGCCGACACCGTGCAGAGGCGTGCAGATATGCTGCCCCAGAAAGCTGCCGTGGCGCGAGAGCTGCTCAATGTCACCGTCGACATAGACTTTGCTTTCAGGAAGTTCGCGCCGCCCCTTCGAAGCGAAGACGAAAAGCGTTCCGATGCCACCATCAATGTCGATCAGGTGGTCGTTCTGCGTGGCACCCGTATGAAAGCTCAGATCATAAAGCTGTTGCTTTTGTTCTCCAAGATGCACTGCCAGCGCCTTGAGCATCTTCGCACGTTCGTGAAAATTCATTGCACGAAGCGCAGGCCCGCCGACATCGCGCGCATGGCCAAGCATGGCCACGGTGTCGATCGCTCCACCTCCGATTCTGCCGAAGGGTTCACCCGTAATCGCGCAATCGACGCGGCGCGCGTCCTCGCCGGGCGTGACCCACTTTCCCATTGCAAAGCTAGAAATCTCGCGCATGCCATTCTCCCTGTCTCTTGCGATAATATATTGACCAACCGTTCGGTTTATGCAACCTCTAACATCAGATCATCGCTTGGGAGGGCGCTTGATGTCGAACACCATTCAGGTCGAGCAGCACGAGCTTTGGTATGAGATTGTTCTCTCACGCCCTGACAAGCTCAATGCCTTCAATGACGAAATGCACGCCGCTCTGCGGACAGCACTTATCGATGCGCGAGACGATGGCGCGCGCGCGATACTTGTCACAGGAGCGGGACGCGGCTTCTGCGCCGGGCAAGATCTGGGCGACCGGGATCCATCCCAAGGCGCGCCCGATCTCAGCAGGACGGTTCGGGACAACTACGCCCCCCTCGTGCGCTTGATCCGCTCCTTGCGTTGTCCGGTTGTCTGTGCGGTCAATGGCGTCGCGGCTGGCGCTGGTGCGAGCCTCGCGCTCGCCTGCGACATCGTTGTCGCCGCCGAAAGCGCCCGTTTCATTCAATCCTTCTCGAAGATCGGCTTGATACCCGATACCGGCGGCAGTTGGCATCTCCCTCGCTTGATTGGTGAAGCACGTGCGAAGGGCCTGGCGCTGACAGCTGAGCCACTGGACGCAAAGCGCGCGGAAGACTGGGGCCTCATCTGGCGGACCTACCCAGACGAAGCGCTCATGGCTGAGGCGCGCAGCCTGACTGCCAGCTTGGCGGAAGGGCCGACACTGGGGCTGGCCTACACGAAGATGGCGATTCAGAGCGCGTCGAATAACACGCTGGACGAACAGTTGGAGCTGGAGGCCGACATGATGAAAATCTGCGGCGAGAGCGACGACTATGCCGAAGGTGTCAGCGCCTTCAGCGAGAAGCGCACCGCAAAATTTAAGGGCCGCTGAGATGACACCCAAGGAACGCGCCGAGAAATCCGCAGCCGCCATGTGGGCGGGCGATCAGGCCTCACAATGGGTCGGAATGCAATTGGTGGAAGTCGATGAGGGGCGCGCAGTTCTCGAGATGACAGTGCTTGCGCACCACTGCAATGGCCATGGGACATGCCATGGTGGGGTCTCGTTCATGCTCGCCGACAGCGCCTTTGCCTTCGCCTGTAACAGCCGAAACGCCATAACCGTGGGGCAGCACACTGTGATGAGCTACCTGAACCCCGGCAAGGAAGGCGACCGTCTGCGCGCCGAAGCGACGGAGGTCAATCACGCAGGGCGCAGCGGTATCTACGATGTGAAGGTGACCAACCAAGACGCGTTGGTGCTGGCAGAGTTTCGCGGGTTTTCCCGCACGATCAACGGCCGGCACTTCGAAGAGCAAGAAAACGAGGGAAAAGCGCCATGAAAGATCTGACACCTGCCAAGGAAAGCCTCGATCCGATCGAGATCGCCTCGCGCGATGAGATCATGTCTTTGCAGCTCGAGCGCATGAAAAAGTCTCTGAGCCACGCCTATAAAAACGTGGCAATGTATCGTGAGCGTTTTGATGACGCAGGCGTTCACCCCGATGATCTGAGTGAGCTGAGCGACCTGGCGAAATTCCCCTTTACCTACAAGGATGATCTGCGGGCGAACTACCCTTTTGGTCTCACGGCCGTCCCGCGCGAAGACCTCGTGCGCATTCATGCCTCCTCCGGCACGACCGGCAAGCCAACGGTCGTGACCTATACCCAAGGGGATATCGACGTCTGGGCCGAGGTCGTTGCCCGTAGCCTGTGCGCTTCGGGGCTCAAGCGGGGTGATACGATCCACAATGCCTATGGCTACGGGCTCTTTACAGGGGGGCTGGGCGCGCATTACGGCATTGAGCGGCTCGGAGCCACGGTCGTTCCGATGGGCGGTGGGCAGACCGAGAAGCAGGTTTCCCTGATCACGGACTTCGAGCCACAGGGCATTCTCGTGACGCCATCCTACATGCTCAACATCCTCGAAGGCTTTCACAAGGCGGGGCTCGACCCAAGGGCCTGTTCGCTGGATGTTGGTGTTTTCGGCGCGGAGCCCTGGACCAACGCGATGCGCGAGGAGGTGGAGGAAGCCTTCGATATGCATGCCGTCGATATCTACGGGCTTTCCGAGATCATCGGCCCGGGCGTGGCCAATGAGTGCGTCGAAACAAAAGATGGGCTTCATATTTGGGAAGACCATTTCTATCCCGAGATCATCGATCCTCAAACCGGCGAAGTCTTGCCCGACGGCGAAAAGGGCGAGCTCGTATTCACCACGCTCACCAAGCAGGGCATGCCCATGATCCGCTACCGCACGCGCGACTTGACGCGTCTGATGCCCGGCACGGCTCGTTCGATGCGGCGCATGGAAAAGATCACGGGCCGGTCAGACGACATGATAATCCTGCGCGGTGTAAACGTTTTTCCGACGCAGGTCGAAGAGCAGGTTATGGCGACCGGTGGGCTGGCGCCATATTTCCAGATCGAGCTTTACAAATCAGGCCGGATGGATGCCATGCGCGTCCATGTGGAGGCTCTCCCCGACGCAGCAGACGAGCTGTCGCGCACAGCATCGGCGCGCATGTTGACAAAGCATATCAAGGATATGATCGGGGTTTCGTCGGAAGTGGTTGTCGGTGATCCCGGTTCCGTGGCGCGCAGCCAGGGTAAAGCGGTCCGTGTAATCGACAACCGCGGGCAAGGCTGATCCATGGCAAGAACTCAGGCCAAGGATCACGGTGCCAAACGCGACTCCATTCTTGATGCAGCAGCGCGCGTTTTTGCGCAGCAAGGCTTTGACCGAGCGAGCATGTCCGCGCTGGCAGAAGAAGCCGGGATCTCGAAGGCCAACATCTATCACTATTATGACGGTAAAGATGCCCTTCTCTTCGATCTACTGGATAGCCACCTGCGCGATCTGCGCGATCGCTTGATGGGGCTTGATCTCTCAAGCCGCACGCCACCAGAGAAACTCGACCTGATCGCAACAGAGCTGTTGCTGGCCTACCAGGGCGCGGACAATGCACACCGCGTTCAAAGCGCGGGCATGGCGCATTTACCGGACGAACAGGTACAGATTCTCAAGGACTATCAACGCGAGATGGTCCGCCTCGTCGCGAGCGTGATCCGGGAGAACGCCCCCGAAGTGTTCAACGATGCCCCAAGAAAATTGCGCGCCGCAACCATGTCCTTTTTCGGCATGCTCAATTGGCACTACATGTGGGCCGGCGGTGCAGGCGAGGCTGAGAGGCGCGTATATGCCGCCCATGTGGCCGACCTGATGATCAGCGGGCTCAAAGCGCTATAATACCCTACTTTTTGACAGGGATTCCCCAGTGCAAATCCAAGAGTTTACCATCTGCATCTGCTTGGCTCTTTCCAAGAAAGAGCCCGAAGCTCAGTTTGGCGTTGCAAGCCCAAATTCTGAAAGAACCGCTGCCGCCTTGCGTTCCCAGGCTTTGCGCTGCTCCGCGCCGCTGACGCTGCGGAGGCCAACCGCCTTTAGGCGCGCAAATTTTTCGTCGGTTGCTGTCGAGAAACTGGCCGCCACCCGCGGCCACCAATAGGCCGTGCCCGCCTCGATCTCGGCGCGTTTGTCTTCGCTCATGAGCCGCTCGACGCCCTCGCGCGCCAATTCCGTGTGCCGGGCTTCGCGTGGTGTGATCTCGCGCAGAACCTCCGCGAGAGGTTGGTAGGACACAAGCGCCATGTCCTTCAATTGCTCATCCACTGCAAGTCCCATCAGCAAGTTCATCACAACCGCGTCGGTCCAGCCTGTGAGCGGGTAATTGAAGAGCGCAAGGCGCATGTCATTTTCCGAGCGGCTCGCTCCGATATTCGCGTCACGGTCCAGTCGTGCCGCCCACGGGTGGGCATTTACGTAGCGGCTCTCATCCGCGCCGAATTCGCCCATCACTGCGAGCACGCGCTCAGCGTGATCGGTTTTCTCCAGTACAATCCGCGCCGCGGCAATCCGCTCCTTGATGCCGGGGCCGCAGTTGATAATGTCAGCGAAACCTGCTGCCCCGGCCAGTTCGCTGTCCACGAAGGTGGCCATGAGCTTCATAAGCTCAGCCCTATAGCGCGGTGGCACGTTGGACGGATTCGACAGAACACCGCCCTCTGCAAGGTATTTTTCGATGTCCATGACACGTCTCCTTACTGGTCGTAATCGACCTTGACGGCTTCGCTGACGGGAAAGGCCTGGCAGGAGAGCACATAGCCTTTCTCGACTTCATAATCCTCCAAAGCGTGATTGGCACGCATCTCTACCTGCCCCTCCAGAACACGGCAGCGGCACGTGGAGCACACACCAGCCTTGCAGGCATAGGGCGCATCAAGCGAGTTTGAGCGGGCAACGTCTAGGAGGCTTTCATCGCCTCCAGTCTCCATGCTGCGCGTCGCACCATCCAGAGTCACCGAGAGCTTGATGGTTCCGCCCGCTCTAGCCGTCTTTGATTTGGCCGGCTGCTTAAGCCGCCCCGGCTGAGACGAAGCGAAAAGCTCGAACTTGATCTGACTGTCTTCAAGGCCGTGCGTCTTGAGTGCTTTCGCGATACCGAGCATCATTGGCTCAGGCCCGCAAATGAAGGCCATGTCGACGCTTTCGATGTCTATCCAGCCTTTGAAAAGCTCGGCGCATTTCTCCTCGCTGACAAGTCCGCTGAACAGGTCTATTTCCTGAGCATCCGTTTCGAGAATGTGAACGACGTTGAAGCGGCCCATGTAGGTGTTCTTCAGGTCCTCCAATTCCTCGCGGAACATGATCGTCGAAACGCCCTTGTTGGCGTACACGAGCGTAAACGAAGAACCGGGCTCGGCAGCGAGCGTTGTTTTTATCAGAGACAGAACAGGGGTGATACCAGACCCACCAGCAAACCCGAGGTAGTGTTTCTGTGCATTCGCATCTAGCGGCGCATGAAAACGCCCCATCGGAGGCATGGCTTCAATCCGTTCACCTACCTGAAGCTCTTCATTTGCCCAGGTTGAAAAGGCGCCGCCATCCACTCGCTTGATTCCAACTTGCAGGATGCCTTCATTCTTGCCCGAGCAGATCGAATAGGAACGGCGAATTTCCTCGCCGTCGAATTCGCGTCGAAAGGTAAGGTATTGGCCTTGTGTGAAGTCGAAGTCGCCCTCGGCTTCGGCGCGAGGCTTCAAGGTTACGACAACGGCATCGCGAATTGTCTTTTGGATATCCGTGACTTCAAGCTCATGAAAACGGGACATGCTCATACCTCAGATGCATTTGAAATAGTCGAATGGCTCAAGGCAGCTCTTGCAGCGCCATTGGGCCTTGCACGGGGTTGAACCGAACTGGCTTAGTCGCTCAACATCTGTGCTTTGACACTGCGGGCAATGCTTCGGACCGCCCGCGGGCTGCGGCGGCGCGATCCCATATGCCTCGAGTTTCGCACGCCCCTTCTCAGAGAGCCAGTCAGTGGTCCAAGGAGGGCTGAGTTGACGCTTGAGTTCAAGCTTCTCGACTCCGTGATCCCGCAGAGCCTTTTCTATTTCGAAGTTGATAACGCTGGTCGCCGGGCAGCCCGAATAGGTTGGTGTGACCGTGACTTCGAGCGTGTCTCCACGCCATGCCACATCGCGAATGATGCCGAGGTCGACGAGGCTGATTGCCGGAATTTCGGGATCCGGCACATCATCAAGCCAGTCCAGAACGTCTTGCGGCTCCGGTTTACAAATACCCATCGCAATTACCACGTTGCACCCGGATAGGCGCGTTGCAACCATTGCATCTGCGTTAGCATGTGACCCAAGTGTTCCGTGTGCATCGAGCCTGTCCGTCCGCCCTTATGGGCAAACTCCGATTCGGGCAGTTTCAGCGTGGCTTCCGACATCGTCTCGGCCACAGCCAAATCATACGCGCCGCGAAGATCCTCAAGCCGGGGGGCTATCCCCGCCCTCGCAGCAGCCTCGTCGACCTTATCGCTGACAAAAAACTCGCCGACGTAGGGATAAAGGTAATCCAGCGCCGCCTGCACGCGGGCGTGGCTCTCTTCGGTGCCGTCGCCAAGGCCTATCACCGTGTCACGCGAGCGCTCCACGTGATAGCTCACTTCCTTGATAGCCTTGTCGGCAATTTCCGCCACGCGCTCCTCGCTGGAAGACGTGAGCTTTCCGAGCATGATAAGGTGCCACGCATCGAAGAGATACTGGCGCATGAGCGTCTGGCCGAAATCCCCGTTGGGCAGTTCACAAAGCAGCGCATTCCGGAAATCCCAAGCATCCCGAAGAAACGCTAGGTCATCCGCGCTCTTGCCGGAACCCTCAGCGTCTGCCGCCAGACCGAGCCAAAGCTGCGTCTGGCCAATCAGGTCGAGCGCGCTGTTGGCCAGAGCGATGTCTTCTTCCAGCACCGGCGCATGCCCACACCATTCGGACACGCGATGCCCAAGCACAAGGACATTGTCCCCCATGCGGAGCGCGAACTCATGCAGCGTGTTCATCACATCGCCCCCACGTCATCAGGAATGTCGAAAAAGGTCGGATGGCGGTAAACCTTGCTTTCGGATGGCTCATAGAGCGGCCCTTTTTCCGACGGGCTCGAGGCTGTAATGTGCCGTGCCTCGACAACCCAGATGCTCTGACCTTCGTTGCGGCGTGTATAGACGTCACGCGCGTTCTTGATTGCCATTTCCGCGTCAGGTGCATGCAGGCTGCCGACATGCCGGTGAGACAGGCCATGCTGCCCACGGATGAAAACTTCCCAAAGGGGCCATTCCTTGCTCATTTGAAATCTCCTTATTCAGCGGCCGTCTTGCGGGCTGCGCGTTTCTCCGCATGGGCCAGCAGGCCTTCCCGGACCCAGGCGCCATCTTCCCAGGCCTTGTTGCGAGCATCGAGCCGGTCCTTGTTGCAAGGCCCATTGCCCTTAACCACATCGAAAAATTCTGACCAATCAGGTTCGGAAAAATCATGACCGCCCTTTTCCTCATTCCAGGCGAGGTTGTCGTCGGGGATCGTCAGGCCGAGATACTCCGCTTGCGGCACGGTCTGATCGACGAACTTCTGGCGAAGCTCGTCATTCGTATCGATCTTGATTTTCCAGGCGAGGGATTGTGCCGAATGGACGCTGTCCTTGTCGGAAGGCCCGAACATCATAAGAGACGGGTACCAGAAGCGGTTCAGGGCGTCTTGGGCCATACGGCGCTGCGCCTCGGTTCCCTGCGCCATCTTCATCATGATGTCGTAGCCTTGGCGCTGATGAAAGCTTTCCTCTTTGCAGATACGGATCATCGCACGGCTGTAAGGTCCGTAGGAGGTGCGCTGAAGGGGCACCTGGTTCATGATCGCTGCGCCATCAACCAGCCAGCCAACTGCACCGATATCGGCCCAGTTCAAGGTCGGGTAGTTGAAGATCGAAGAGTATTTCATGCGGCCATCAAGGAGCTGCTCGGTCAAATCGTCACGGCTGACCCCGAGGGTCTCGGCTGCGCAATAGAGGTAGAGCCCATGACCGGCCTCATCCTGGACCTTGGCCAGAAGGATCGCCTTGCGCTCCAGCGTCGGAGCGCGAGTGATCCAGTTGCCCTCGGGCAATTGCCCGACGATTTCCGAATGCGCGTGCTGGCCAATCTGGCGGATCAGTGTCTTGCGATACCCATCCGGCATCCAATCCTTCGGCTCGATCTTGATATCCGCATCGATACGATCCTGGAATGCGGCTTCCTCGGGGCTCATTTCGTCTCGGGATTTAACACCCTTACCCGTGGATTTTACCATCTGTGCATACATTTTACGGCCCTCCTCAGACGCGTTCGATAATGATTGCTGCGCCCTGCCCCACGCCCACGCACATCGTGCAAAGAGCATAGCGACCTTTACGGCGCTTGAGTTCGTAGGCTGCCGACATGACAAGTCGTGCGCCCGACATGCCCAACGGGTGCCCCATAGCGATCGCCCCACCGTTCGGGTTCACGTATTCGGCATCATCGGCAACTCCCAACTCACGAAGTGTCGCAAGGCCTTGGCTCGCGAATGCTTCGTTCAGTTCGATAACGTCCATGTCGCTGACATCCAATCCTGCCCGCGAGAGCACTTTTCGGCTCGCCGGCACCGGACCGATACCCATGATCCGCGGCTCCACACCCGCAACCGACATCCCCACAATGCGCGCAATCGGCTGCAGATCATGTTCATTTGCCGCGGCTTCCGACGCGAGCAGGATGGCGGCCGCGCCATCGTTTACACCCGACGCGTTCCCGGCCGTCACCGTCTTGCCATCACCATTGATGCCGCGTAGCCCGGCCAGTTTTTCCGTGCTCGTGCCGGGGCGCGGATGCTCATCTATTTCAAAAACGATCGGATCGCCCTTGCGCTGCGGGATCGCTACGGGAGTTATCTCGTCTGCGAAACGACCTTCGGCCTGTGCTGCTTCCCAGCGTGCCTGCGAACGCTCTGCGAAAGCGTCCTGATCGGCGCGGGAAACGCCATAGTCATCAGCGACATTGTCAGCTGTTTCGGGCATCGAGTGCGTTCCGAATTCTGCCTGCATCCTCGGATTGACGAAGCGCCAGCCAATTGTCGTGTCATATACGGCGGTGCTTCGCGAGAACGCGGTCTGCGCCTTGGGCATGACAAACGGCGCGCGGCTCATACTTTCAACGCCACCGGCAATCGCGAGGTCATAATCGCCCGCCTTGATCGCACGTGCGGCCATGCCGACGGCATCCATTCCCGAAGCGCAGAGTCGATTGATCGTGGTCCCGGGCACTTCCGTCGGCAATCCGGCCAGCAGGCCTGCCATGCGCGCAACGTTGCGATTATCTTCTCCCGCCTGGTTGGCGGATCCGTAAACCACATCGTCTACCTTGGCCCAATCAACCCCTTCGTTGCGCGCCTTGAGTGCCGCTATGGGCAATGAAGCCAGGTCATCGGCGCGAATTGTGCTGAGTGATCCACCATATCGCCCGATCGGCGTGCGCGTGGCGTCGCAAATAAAGGCTTCTGCCAAACCCCTTCTCCTGAAACGTGTCCTGCTGCCGTCTCAATATGCCTATGCTAACGATTCGCAGCAAGTCTTTCGTTACATTTTTTTACGCCTTGAGGTATTTGATGTAACGAATGCTCCAGATTCTCCGCCATTCCAGCCAAAAAACCGCCCTATTGCAGCATTACGAGTTGAGTGGTCGCAAGAATCGAGCACAACACTTTTCATGTCGCAAGAAACTCACGCCTATCGCCCGGAAATCGACGGGCTTCGTACGATCGCGATCCTGCCGGTCGTGCTCTACCATTTTGGCACACCCAGTCTCGATGGGGGATTTGCGGGCGTCGATGTTTTCTTCGTGATTTCCGGATATCTGATCGGTGGACTGCTTTGGCGTGAATATACCGACACCAACGGGCTGAACCTCGCGCGTTTTTACATTCGCCGTGTGAAACGCCTTGCACCAGCGTTTTTTGCGATGGCCTTCGCTACGAGCCTTGTTGGTTGGTTGATCTTGCTACCATTCGAATTCCGCGAATATGGAAAATCTCTGGTCGCTGCGACCGTCTACTTAAGCAACGTGCTCTTTTTCCGTGGTGAAGGCTATTTCGACATAGGGGCCGAAAGCAAGGTTTTGCTGCATACTTGGTCACTCTCGGTGGAAGAACAATTCTACATTGCTCTGCCTTTGATCATATTGCTGGCCGCCCGATGGAAAAGACTTCTGCTCGTGGTCCTATGGCTGAGTTTCCTTGCGTCGCTCGCCGCAACCATCTGGCTGACGCCGACACATCAGACCGCCACATTCTACCTCTTCCACTTCCGCGCATGGGAATTGCTTGCAGGGGTATTGCTCGCCCTGTCGATGGCAGGAAAGCAGACGTTTCACGGACCGGCCTGGATCAGTTGGCTGGGCCTGTCGTTCGTGCTGCTCTCATTTTTCTGGATTGATGAAGCGCGTGGCTTCCCCGGCTGGCAAGCCTTGCTACCCGTCGCGGGAACCTTGTTGCTGCTTGTCAACGGGAGGTCCGGTAACTTGGTCAACGGGTTGCTTTCCAAATCCGGCCCAGTCTTCATCGGGAAAATTTCCTATTCGCTCTATCTTTGGCATTGGCCTGTCTTCGTCTACTCCAACTACTGGCGTGACGGTTATTCAGGATGGCTCGAAGTCGGCATCTGGATTGCGCTGAGCTTTGCGCTGGCTACACTTTCCTGGCGTTTCATCGAGACCCCGTTTCGCCAGATCACCCGCACCAGCGGGCGAAAGGTTCTGGCTGCTCTGGCCGCTCCATCCGCCATAACACTGGGCTTCGGGCTCTTCGTCTATCTTCACGATGGCCTTCCTCAACGATTCGATCGGGCGACACAGGCTCACATCAAAGCCAGCGGAGATTTCTTGCAAGACTGGTCTCGCTGCCACGTGCCGGATATCGGCCCCTTCGCCGGTGTCGAACTCTGCCCCATCGGGCCAGAAGGTGCGCCCGAGGTATTGATATGGGGGGACAGCCATGTGCGCGCCATCAAGGAAGGCCTCGAAATGGCGTCTTGGGAGGCTGATGCGCCCGGCCTGATCATCTGGCACGCAGGGTGTCCGCCTCTCTTTGGCGTGTCGAAGACCGAAAGCTATGCTACGCCTTCAGAAGACGCCGCCTGCACGAAAGTGAAGTCAGTCATTGAGCGTGACATTGACGCGCTTGATTCCGTTCATACGGTGTTGCTTGTCGGGCGCTGGTCCTATTATGCGACAGGCCATGGCATCGGGCTTGACGAGGGCAATACGATCAGGCTCATGGGCCATGGCAAAGCGGACAACACCTCAGTCCTGCGAACCGGCATCGAACAGACTTTGCGCCGATTGCGATCAGAGTTCGATCAAGTCTTTGTTTTCGAACAAATTCCTGAAGTTCCTCTCTATGACAGTCGGCGCGCCGCCAGAGACCTGGCACATGGCCACAGAGCGCCCGGACAGGTTGCGAAGACCGCGCGGATATCCCGAAACGCAGTGCAACAGCGCCAGTCCCTTGCGCGTGAAGCCTTTGGAGACGCGAAAGTTCTAGAAAGCTGGGATAAGTTCTGCGATGCGCGCATTTGTTCTGCCTTGGATGGCGAAGAGAGCCTCTATTTCGACAACAACCACATAACCAATTCAGCCGCGCGCACCATTCGCCCTCTCTTCCAAATCCTATTCGAAGGGAACTCAAAGAAATGAACTCTCCGCTGGATCACAATTGGGACGTAATCGTCGTCGGGACCGGGATCGGCGGTGGTACAGTGGGCCGCGCGCTTGCGGAAGCTGGCAAGAAGGTGCTTTTCGTCGAGAAGGGCCCAAAGGGTCACAGACGGGAACAAACCCCTTTGAGCCACGATATTTTCGTTCCGGAAGCGCGACTGGCACGCGGCCTGTGGCCGGGGCAAATGCGCGCGATAATTGATGGTAAGAAGAACCTTTTCTTTGGTCCTCTGGGGGCAGGTCTGGGTGGAAGCTCCTCATTCTATGCCGCGACGTTGGAACGCCCCGCACCTCACGATCTCGACGACTGCGAAACCTGCCCGCATCCGAATGGAGCTTGGCCTGTTAGCTACGCGGAATTCGAACCTTACCTGTCTCGCGCGGAAGCCCTATTTCATGTCTCGGGCGCGCCCTGCCCGCTCTCGCCGCCGCCATCTGGTGAATTGGCCGTTCCACACCCGATGAATGAAGTCGACAAGCATATTTCGCAAAGGCTGCGAGAAGCCAGTATGACGCCGTATCATCTCCACTCGGCCATCCGTCGGTTGGAAAACTGCAATGAGTGCCTTGGTTTCAAATGTCCCCGTGATTGCAAGATGGACGGGCGCTCAGCGGGAGTGGAGCCCGCACTCGCCACTGGCAATGCCGCGTTGCTGGACTGCACCGAGGTTACAAAACTTGAAAGTGAAGCAGGAGAGATAACCAGCCTCTGGGCAAGACGCGCCGGAGAAACGCTGATGTTGAATGCTCCTGTCGTCGTTCTCGCCGGGGGCGCATTTGGAACCCCGCGCCTCTGCCTGACGTCAACCTCTGAAACCGATCCGAATGGGATCGCCAACATCTCTGGCCTTGTTGGTCGCGGCCTCATGTTCCATGTCAACGAGATGCTTGCGGTCTGGCCGGGCCTCAAGGGAGGCTTGCCTTCCAAATCATTGGGTTTCCGAGACATTCTTTGCAAAGATGGCATGCGACTCGGTATGGTTCAGTCCATGGGCATAAACGCTTCATATGGTGAGATTCTCCACTATATCCGCCAACGTTTGGCACGCAGCCAAGTCGGCGGCTCGCGCCTGGCACGGGAGATCGCACGACTGCCTGCTGCCCTTGCAGCGACATTGCTCGGCGAGGCCAAGATATTCGTCGGGCTGATGGAAGACTTCCCATATGATGAAAACCGCGTCCTGCCGACAGAGACTGACGAAATCGCTTTTGAATACCGGTTGTCGAAGGAGCTGCGCAAGCGGCGCAAGGTTTTCCGAAAAGCCCTGCGTTCCGCCTTCAAGGGACAAAGACGCTTGCTTCTTTCCGGTGCACCAGAGCTCAACTTCGGCCACCCGTGCGGAACCATGCGCTTCGGGGATAATGCGGCGTCATCCGTGCTGCGCGCAGATGGCCGCTCACATGAGATCTCGAACCTGTATGTCGCAGACGCCAGCTTTATGCCTAGCTCGACAGGTGTCAATCCATCGCTCACGATCGCAGCTCAAGCGCTTCGCGTGAGCGAGGCAATCTTGCAAAGAGGCTCTGATGGGTGACCCGGCGAACAAACTTCTTTCCGGAGCCTGTGTTGTCACGGGGGCTGGATCTGGTCTCGGTCGCTCCCTTGCCCGCCGTCTGGCCGAGCGCGGTGCCGCAGTCGCCGCTCTGGGACGGCGCCCTGAACAATTGGAGGAAACCGCGCTTATATCCCACAATATAAGCCCCTTTCGCTGTGATGTGTCAGATCCGATCGCCCTTGAGAAAACCTTCTCCGATATACAGATCGGAAGAGCGGCG
>QVMW01000050.1 GCA_003417655.1 Rhodobacteraceae bacterium 63075 | reverse complement strand
TGAATCGCCCCGAGTTTGTCGGAGACCATCAACTTAAGTAAGGATGATGGTTATGACAAAAAGCAAAACGGCAAATCGCTATTCGCCTGAGGTCCGTGCTCGCGCGGTCCGGATGGTTTTTGAGCACCAAGGCTCTTATGAAACGCAGGCGGGCGCGATCGCGGCCATTGCACCGAAGATCGGCTGTATTCCCCAGACTCTGCGCGAATGGGTCAAACAGGCCGAGAAAGACAGCGGGATGCGCGACGGCGTCACGACCGAGGAACGCGACCGGATCAAAGCTCTCGAACGTGAGGTTCGCGAGCTGCGCCAAGCGAATGAGATCCTTCGCAAGGCATCAGCATATTTTGCTCAGGCGGAACTCGACCGCCCACTGAAACGATGATCGCCTTCATTGACGATCAGCGTGTTGTCTACGGCGTCGAGTCGATCTGCAGGGTTCTGCCGATCGCGCCGTCGACATACTACCATCGCCTGGCGTGCCAAGCCGACCCTTCCAAAGCCTCGGCGCGGCAGCAGCGGGATACAGATCTGCGTCCGGAAATCAAACGGGTTTGGGATGAAAACTATCAGGTCTACGGGGTCCGCAAGGCGTGGCATCAGCTCAAGCGGGAAGGCTATACGCTCGCGCGCTGCACGGTGGAGCGCTTGATGAAACAGATCGGCATTCGTGGCGCCGTGCGCGGAAAGGTGGTCAAGACAACGATCCCCGACACGTCTGCGCCCTGTCCGCGTGACAAGGTGAACCGGATCTTCCGGGCCCCTGCGCCGAACCTGCTGTGGGTCAGTGATTTTACCTACGTGTCAACTTGGCAAGGCTTCGTCTATGTCGCCTTTGTGATCGATACATTCGCCGATCGCATCGTAGGTTGGCGGGTCTCGCGGTCAGCCAAAACTGACTTTGTCCTCGATGCTCTGGAACAAGCCTTGCATGATCGACGGCCCGTCCAGAAAAGCGGATTGGTCCACCACTCGGATCGCGGCGGGCAATATTTGTCCATTCGATACACCGAGCGTTTGGCCGAAGCTGGGATCGAACCATCGGTCGGCAGCGTCGGGGATTCCTACGACAACGCCCTCGCTGAAACGATCAACGGTCTCTACAAAACCGAGCTGGTCCATCGCCAAGGACCGTGGCGCAACATGCAGGATTTGGAACTGGCCACTCTCGGCTGGGTCGATTGGTTCAATCACAGACGCCTGCTTGGGCCCATCGGGAACATCCCGCCAGCAGAGGCCGAAGAGAACTTCTATGCACAGCGCGACGTGCTGGATATGGTTGCGTGAAATGAAGCTATAGGTCTCCGGTGAAACCGGGGCGATTCA
>QVMW01000016.1 GCA_003417655.1 Rhodobacteraceae bacterium 63075 | reverse complement strand
GGTGAAACCGGGGCGATTCAATGAACGGACGTACTTCTGGTCGTCCAACAACCCTTTATTAACTCCTGAAGGAGCCTAACATGTTCTTGTCTTTGCATATCCATGCTACTGTCTCGTCACCGTAATAACTGTCACCACATCTCCGTCATCATTGACGACTGCACGTACTCCATTCTCTGCACTGTCGTAAACACTTGTGCCAGGCAGATTTCCAGGTTTCGAGAAATTGGAGGGTGAAATTGTGTCTTCGATGGCACTCGGAGGAATTCCTCGATTCTGCATTTGATCTAACGA
Source organism: Rhodobacteraceae bacterium 63075 (assembly GCA_003417655.1). Classification (GTDB taxonomy): domain Bacteria; phylum Pseudomonadota; class Alphaproteobacteria; order Rhodobacterales; family Rhodobacteraceae; genus Lentibacter. The sequence continues at coordinate 73,373 of QVMW01000016.1, read as the reverse complement.
ATGTCCCGTTTATTGCCTACCATTGATTTCGGCCGGCCGGTTACGAACTGGCTGATACCGGGGTTGGACTAAAGGAGCTCGTCGTGATCCTGAAATCCCAGTTTGGCCATCTGCTGTGGCAGGTGGCCCCTTCTTCCCAAACATCGCCTTTCCTATTTTGGCCAAGCTTTTCGCTTTTCCAAGAGCAATTTCTGCAACTCCTTTTACAGCACCCTTTACATCACTCTCCGTCACCGACACGATTGTGTCTTTAACGCCCGTTAGCCCACTCATATCAGCAGCTGTCTCAGCAGTTGCCTCAACAGCAGCAGCTGCATTGTCTTCGCCCCCAAAAATCGCCGACATGAGCCCAGCGAACCCGCGAGCTATCCCATCCATAACGTGGTCCGCAACAGTGGGATTCTCCGCACTATTTCCCCGTGGATCCATCAAATTCACCGGATCATTGAAACTGTAGCTATATCTGTTCGTCCCGACTCCTGGCTCAGTCACTTCGAACCAATCAGGCTGCAAGAACAGCCCTGTCACGGGGTCGTAGTAACGGGCGTTCAGATACTGCAACCCGGCTCCGGCGTCAAAGCGCTCACCTATGAAGCCTTTTGTTTCGCGTTTGTCTTCTGCTGCGAACGTCGCATTGTAGTTATGAGCGGTCAGCTCGCCGAACGGCTGGTAGTGATTGCGCACATCGCGGTTGCCGTTTGCGTCGGTGATCCCGACAACCGAGCCGAGCGCGTTGCGGTAGAGGTAGCTCACCTCAGGCGCTGTGCTTCCGTTCGAGAAGGACAGCCGCACCAGATCATGTGGGTAATGCACCGATCCACCGCATTTCCGGGAGCGATCCGGTTTAGAAGCCTCAAAGAAAAAAGCTATCTGCAGATCATTCAGCATGGGCGATAGTCGCCCTACGTCGAACACCAGTGAATATGGCTTCCGCCAAGAGCTCTTGAACCAGCGCCACACTAAGGCCTGTCGCTTTCGCAGCTTGACGGAAATGGCGCGGCATCGCCTCTCCCGTCTACTAGTGAGCTTCGACTGCCACCGAAAGGCGCATCCGGTACTGACGGTTTTGGCGATCATTCACGTCTTTCTACCGAACCAGCACGTCATAAGGTTGAACTTGCCAACCTGCTGCTGTTGAGTGACTTTGAATTCGGAGGGCCCACGTCATGACACGCACCGGCGGACAGCTTCTCGTGGACAGCCTGATCGCGCTGGGGGCGCGGCACAGCTTCGGCGTGCCGGGCGAAAGCTATCTTGCCGTGCTTGACGCGCTCCACGACACCGAAGGCAGGCTTGATTTTACCCTCTGCCGGCAAGAGGGCGGAGCGGCCTTCATGGCTGCGGCCTACGGCAAGCTCACCGGCCAGCCCGGCATCTGCTGGGTCACGCGCGGCCCCGGCGCGACAAATGCCTCGATCGGCGTGCACACGGCAATGCAGGACAGTGCCCCGATGCTGCTGTTTGTCGGCCAGGTCGGCACGGGAATGAAAGGCAGAGAAGCCTTTCAGGAGCTCGATTACCGCTGCGTCTTCGGAACCATGGCAAAATGGGCCGTGGAAATCGACGATGTGGCGCGCATCCCGGAGATCGTCAGCCGTGCCTGGTCGCTCGCCCTGAGCGGCCGGCCCGGGCCTGTCGTGGTAGCCTTGCCTGAGGACATGCTCACCAGCGAGTCCGACGCCGCGCCAATCAGCGCGCCTTTCGTTCCGACCGAGCCGGAGCCGCCGCGCAGCGCCGTCGAAGACGCGTTGCGCATGCTTCAGGGCTCGGAAAAGCCGGTCATCATGGTCGGCGGCTGCAATTGGAGTACCAGCGGGCGCGCGGCGCTTCAGTCATTTGCAGAGCGCTCTGACATCCCGGTACTGGCTGCTTTCCGCTATCAGGACCAGTTCGACAATCACTCGCCCTGCTATGCTGGTGAGGCCGGAGTTGGCATGCCCCCGCATGTCAAACAGATCATCTCGGAGGCGGATACGATCTTCGCAATCGGCCTGCGCTTTGGAGAAATGACAACCGATGGCTACAGCCTGCTTGCCGTGCCCTCGCCCCGCCAGAAGCTCATTCATGCACATGCGTCTGATCTAGAGTTGGGAAAGATCTATCGGCCCGATCTGGGCATTCATGCCGGATCGAATGCCGTTGCAAATGCACTTGAACCAGTAAGCGGCAATTGGTCGGACTGGCGCGCCGCATGCCGCGCGGCATTTGAAGAAAGCCTCATTGCACCGGCCCAGCCAAGCCCTGTCGACATGGGGCGCGTGACCGCCCATCTGCGCGAGATTCTGCCCAGCGATGTCATACTCACCAATGGTGCAGGGAATTTTGCCGTCTGGCCCAACAAGTTCTTTCCCTTCGGCTCCGAGGCGCGTCTGCTCGCGCCGCAATCGGGTGCCATGGGCTATGGCGTGCCGGCGGCCATCGCCGCCAAGCTGGCAGCCCCGGAGCGCCGTGTCGTCTGTTTTGCCGGAGACGGCGACTTCCAGATGACCTGTCAAGAGCTGGCGACAGCGCGCCAGGCCGATCTTGCGGTGGTTATCCTCATCCTCAACAACGGCATCTATGGTACCATCCGCGCGCATCAGGAACGGCACTATCCCGAACGCGTCTCGGGCACGAGCATGTTTAGCCCCGATTTTTCAGCCATGGCCAAGGCCTACGGCATGCATGGCGAACGCGTCGAAAGCACCGAGGATTTCGCCGCCGCCTTCGAGCGCGCATCAACCTCGCCGACGGGCGCTGTGCTCGATCTCAACGTCTCGGCCGAAGCGCTCACCCCGAGGATGTCATTGAGCGACATGCGCGCAAAGGCCCTCGAAGACCGCGGCTGACTGTTTTTGAATCGAAGAGCGTGTGCGGAGAACGTCCTACAGACGCACAGAAACTGGCGAGTGCCTTCAGCCCGCCACGACCGCTTGCAGGTCAAAGATGGGCAAGAGCACCGCCAACACGATCACGAGCACCATCGCCCCGACCACGATCATGAGCGCAGGTTCCAGCAGGGCGGCGATGCGTTTGCGCTCCATCGACAGCCTATTCTCGGTCAGCGTTGCCGCCCGCTCCGTCATACGTGCAAGACGCGCGGAGGCCTCACCCGCCGCTACGAGCTGACGTGCCACTGGCGGAATGGGGCTCAGGCTATAAAGCGCCTGGCTCAGGCTTTCGCCTTGTTGCACGGCGACCGTCACCTGCTCGGCCTCTTCGCGGAACTGGTCGATATCCATCACCTCTGCGGCTGAAGATGCGGCGGCAACGGCAGACTGGCGAGACGCCAGGACCAACGCCAGCGTGCGCAGATACTGCACCGACGCCGCCAGACGCATGAACCCTCCGATCAAGGGAAGCCTCAAGCCCAGCTTGTGTCGCGCCTGTCGCAAGGACGGGACAATGCTCGTCGCCACACCGAGCGCGACGAGCCCCGCCAGCGCCGAGCCCAGAAGCCACAGGTTTCGCCCGATCCAGTCGCTGATCGCCAGCATCCATTGGGTCAACGCCGGCAGCGGACGGTCCGAAAGCTCGAACAAGGCAACGATTTCCGGAGCGACGTTGACCATCAGGATTGCGCAGACCATCAGGGAAATTGCCGCCACGAACGCCGGATAGACAAGCGCGGTAGTGATCTGAGCCTTGTCGGTGCCAAGGTTTTCGAGATGGTCGGCCAGTTCAGCGAACACTTCCGCGGCATCTCCCGCCGTCTCACCCGAACGCACCGAAGCTATGTAGTAGCGCGGAAACCCGGCCCCGCTGCGATCGAGTGCTTCCGAAAGGGGCGCGCCGTCCATCAGCGCGGCAAGGGCGCTGGCCGCAACCCTGTCAAGGGCTGGACTCCCGCCGGCGCGCACCGCTTCAAGGGCTGCTTCCGCGGGCAGGTCCGCCGCCAGAAGGACTGCAATCTGCCGTGTCATCACGGCTTGGAGTTCCGGGCTCAACCGCGCGCGCGTCAGAATGCTGGCACCGAGGCCGACAGCTCGGGTCCGTGCCGTCAGCTCGGACGGATAGAGTCCCTGCCCCTGTAGCTGCTGCGCGGCATGGGTTTCCGTTTCCGCGACCACGGTGCCGGTCTTGCGGCGGCCCGCATCCGTATAGGCAACATAGGTGAAGGCTTTCATGAGCGCACCTGCGCAGCGCCTTCAGCCTGTCTCGGCTCAGGGAGTATCACGCCACGTCTCCCACAACCCGCAGAGCCTCGGCGAGGGATGTATGGCCTGAGGCGACCTCACCCAAAGACTGGCCGAAAAGCGTTTCGGCCTCGTCCAGCGCAAGGCTCTTCAATTCGGTCTCGGTGGCACCGCGATCAATCGCCTCGCGCAGGGCTTCGCCCACTTCCACCATTTCGAAGATCCCCAGGCGGCCTGCATAGCCCGATCCATTGCAGGCCTTGCAGCCCACCGCCTCGTATAGCCGGGAGGGCACAGCAAGCCCATGTCTCTGGAAGTGCGCGAGGTCCGCAGAACTTGGCGCGTAGGCTTGTCTGCAACTGACACATATTCTCCGCAACAGACGTTGAGCGATCACCCCGCGCAGGGTGGCCGCGATCAGGAAATTGTCGACCCCCAGATCACGCAGGCGCACAACCGCACCCACCGATCCGTTGGCGTGCAGAGAGGAAAAGACAAGATGCCCGGTCAACGCAGCCTGCGCTGCGACGCTCGCGGTCTCGCTGTCGCGAATCTCGCCCACGAGAATGACGTCGGGGTCCTGGCGAAGGGTGGCGCGCAACCCGGCGGCGAAGGTCATGCCGATCTCGGCATTGATCTGGCTTTGCGAAATTCCCTCCAGATCGTATTCTATCGGGTCCTCCACTGTCACGATGTTTCGCTCGTCCTGATTGGCGAGTTTCAGAAGGGAATAGAGCGTGGTGGTCTTGCCCGAGCCGGTCGGGCCCGTCGCCAGGATGATCCCGTTCGGAAGGGCCGACATACGGTCGAGCTGCGCCTCTTGCGCCGCGCTCAGCCCGAGCGCCTTGAGCGGCATCAGCCCGGTCGAGCGGTCGAGGATCCGCAACACGATCCGCTCCCCGTAATTGCCAGGAAGAGAACTGACCCGCGTATCGATGAGCCGCCCGCCCATGCGCAAAGGGATACGCCCGTCCTGTGGCAGGCGGGTCTCGGCGATATCGAGGCCAGCCATTACCTTGAGCCGCGAGATCACACGGCGCACGGGAACGTCGCTGCGGTCCATCATCGGCTGAAGAAACCCGTCAATACGCATCCGAACCCGCAACCCGCCCTCGTAAGGCTCCACATGCAAATCGGAGGCTCCGGAGCTGACTGCGCGGCGCAAGAGCTGGTTGACCAGTTTGATCACTGGGGCATCGCCCGATTCTTCCAGCAAATCGCGACCCGCCGCCGGGCCTGCGCTTGCTTCCAGGTCAAAGCTCGGTTCGGCTTCGGTCTCACCTTGGCGACCCTCACCGCTCTCGTAGAAACGTGACAGCGCCGCCTCGAAACCGGCCTGTGTCTGCTCCACCAGCTCCAGCGTCCGGCCGCCCGCCCGGCGCTCGGCCTCTCGCAACCCAACAACCGTGGCTCCCGGACCAGCCACAAGACGCGACCCGTCAAGCAACACCTGATCATCCCTGGCAAAGGCAAAAGGCAATCGTGCAGGAGAACGCCGTTGACCGGGCTCAGTTGCCGCCGAAGCGGAGTCGCGTGGGGAGCGGCGGGAAATTTCGGCTTTGGGCAACGTCATCTACAAATCCGGCATCAAAAGGTTGGTTGAGATCCGCCCCGTCAAAAGGCAGGCCGCCCTGTGGGCTGCGCGGGTAGTTTCCCTCATCTGCAGGCTGAATGGCAAGGCTTGCCGCTTTGGCTTCGCGGGCAAGCGCCTGGCTCAACCGTTTGGCTTCTTCCTCGGAATTGACGACCTTGGGGCGCAACAGCACCAAAAGCACCCGCTGGCTCTTGGATGCATTCTTGCCCCGGAACAGGCCGCCCACCAAGGGAAGCTTGGAAAGTCCCGGCACGGCCTGCTTTTCACTGCCCGAGCCGTTTTCAAGCAAACCACCCAGCATCACCACGTTGCCGTCATTGACCAGTACGGACGTGCTGAGCGCGCGTTTCGACGTGATTTCGCCCCCTGTTGAGGCGGTGTTGCGCGTCAGTGTCGAGACTTCCTGCTTGATGACCATCTTCACGGTGCGATCGGCATTGATCTGCGGAGTGACATTGAGCGTCAGCCCGATATCCTGCCGCTCGATGGTCTGGAAGGGATTTTCCGGGTTCGAGCCATCGCCTGTCGATGTGAACGAGCCGGTGACGAAGGGCACGTTCTGGGCAACGACGATCTCCGCCTCTTCATTGTTCAGTGTCATGATCGAGGGCGTCGATAGCAATTTGGTCGTTCGGCTCGACGCCACTGCGGTCAAGAGAGCGGCGAGGCCGCTGTCACCCGAAGGCGCGCTGGCAATGACCCCGCCATCGCCCACATCCACCGCAGCGCCCGATACGACGCCTGACACCAGATTTGTCAGGCTGGTTCGGCCGGACAGTGAGAACTGCGCTCCGCCGACCACGGCGGCGTCCAGAATGGCGCCGAACTGCACGGATAGATCAGAGAAGGCCTCGACCGACATTTCGAAGATCACCGCCTCGACGAGCACCTGAGAGGGGCGGCGGTCCAGATAGCGCACCATGGCATGGATATCATCCATCTGCTCGAGGGGGGCCGTGATCAGCAAGGTGTTGGTCTGCGGCTCCGGCACAATGCGGATTTCGCCGCTGGGCTGGCCGTCCTGGCTTTGGTTTTGCAGGCTGCGCAGCACCACGTCCGCCATGGCTGCGGCCTCGGCGTAGTTCAGGCCGATTGCGCGCGACACCGTGTTGTTCTGCTGCGTATCGAGACGCGAGGCCAATGTGCGCACCTGTCTGCGCAGGCTGGGCGGCCCGGAAATCACCAAAGCGTTGGAGCGCTGGTCTGCCGTCACGCTGGAGCCTTCGGGAATGATATCCATCGCCTGCACCACCTGTAGCACCTCGGCCGCGTTGGCATTGCGCAACCTCATGATCTCGACGGGCGATTCCTTGGGCTGATCGAGTCTGCGAACGAGCGCCTCTATCCGGCGATGGTTTTGCCCGCGGTCAGACAGGATCAGCATGTTGGAACCCGCCACCGGCGTCAGCACTGCCTCGGCGGGCAGCAAGGGGCGCACCACTTCGACCACATCCGAAAGAGGGATGTGCTCGACCTTGATCACCCTGGTTTCAAAAGTCCCGCCGTCAGCCCCTCCGGGAGATAGCTCGCGCGCCGTGCTCATCGCCACGATCCGGTCCGACCCGTCGCCCTGCACGATCGTCAGCCGGTTCAACTCCAATACGCTCAGGAACACCTCGTTCAGCTCGGCCGGGGTCATGTCATCCGGTGCAAGCACCGTCACAGTTCCGCGCACGGCCGGGTCCAGCACATAGGAGCGACCAGTCGCCTCTGACACGATCTCGACGAAGCTGCGCAAATCCGCATCGCGCAAGTTCAACTCCACCTGCGCCTCAACCGCCTTTGGCGAGAGGATCGATACCCCCACGATCAGCATAAGGGCCGCCCACGCCGCCCGCAACCGTATCCAATGTGCCATGGCCTGCTCTCTGCCTCTTGCTCCCCACCGCGCCCCGGTTTTTCAGTTGGGTGTCGCTGGGAGGGAATTTCCTCAAAGCGCAGTCTAGTCGCTTTCCCGCCAAATTTGAATCTTTTTCTTTAGAGCCCCGTGGCAGGAGCGGCAACATTACAAGTTGGCGCTGGCCGGCAAAGCCCGGATCGGCACCTTTTCAGTCGGCAGGCGAGTTCTCATCTTTCGAGAACCCGAGCAATTGCGGCGCTTCGTCTTCGGGACCGGCCCACAGCCCCTGCTCGTCGATCCGGGCCACAACCAACCCCGCCTCCAACACGTCGCCCTCCCGAATGATCAACTCGCCAGTCGGGTGCGAAACCATGGCCCAGACAGCCCCGTCGGCGCGCACCACCCCTTTGAGCGTGTATCCGAGCGCGTCGATCGGAGGAGCCTTGGCTTTCGGCGGTTCCGGCTCGTCGTCGGAAGCTGGTGGATTCAGCGTCGCTTTCGGTGGCATCTTCTCACCGAAAAGCTGCGGCCAGTCCCTGGGCGGAAGCGCCTCTGCGGGCGGCTGAGGCTCCGGTTCCCGCGCCAGGGTCGTGCGTTCGGGAGCGGTTGCCCGGTCCTTATGCCATTCTTCCCAGAGAGCCTGCCCTGCCCAGACAGTCGCCGCCAGTGTCATCAACAGCGCAAGAAACGCGGCAATCCGCATGAGTGTCCTTCCTCAGCAACAGGCTGCAAACGGGTTTTTCGGCGCGATAGACGCACAATTCCGCAAATGATACACTCCTAGGTACATAATAAAAACAATGATGAGCAGGTTAGATGAGAACAGGACAACTGGCCCGGGCCGGCCTTTTCGGCGTGTCGCTTGTGTTGCTGGCGTCATGTGACGAAACAGTCGGCATCGGTGAGAAGAGCTTCCAGAGACAATACGCCATCGCCCGCGACGCGCTGGAAGAGGGCCGCTATGAGCGTGCCAGTAAAGCCTATGCCCAGCTCATCCCCAAAGCCGGGCCACTGGCCCCGCGGATGAAGCTCGAATATGCTCACGCGCAATTGCGAGTAGGCCAATATGGAAAGGCATCGCAGATCGCGCGTTCCCTGTCGCAAAGCAAGGATGTCTCCTTGAAGTCGGCGTCACTGGCCGTTTATGGAACCGCCGAGCACGAGCTGGGAGAGGCCGCGCTGCAAAGAGGTGACCTGACTGCCGGGCGGCAGCATCTGGCGGCCGCGCAGTCCGCGCTCGGAATGATGCTGAAAGCCCATCCCGAGATGGACCCTCTCGGGGCCATGGCCGGGCGCAAAGCAGCCGTGGATGCACGCCTAAAAAGGCTGTAATCCGCCTATTGGCCAGCAGGCATGAGCGTCAGGCGCGCCTCGACAAATGCCGAGCGCTCGCCGCGTTCAAGCCTGAGCGAAGCGATCCTGTAGCCCCAGCCCGGGTCCGACCTGTCCATCCAGCGCATCAAATCCACGAAGCTGACCGCGTCGAAGCGCAGGGCGATCTCACCCTCGTCGCGGGTCTCCAGAGCAGTCATGAAGGGGCGCAGATTGCTGGAGATCAGGCTCTCCTCCAGCGCCGAGACCCCGATCGCCGGAGGCATTTCCGCATTCTCTGAGGGCAGCGAGAGGCGCGCCATTTCCGCTTGCCGCTCCGCGACCCAAGCGTTGAGCGCGCGCGTCTCGGCCAGTTCCGCGACGGCCGCCTGGCGGGCGTCGTGCAGCGGCCAGAGCACGCCCAGAACGAGCGCGACCGGGAGGATCAGGAGACACAACGCCCCGAGCAGGATCCGTTCCCGCGGGGCCAGCCGCACCAGCAGGTCAATCAGGCGTTCGCTCATTGCTCCTCCCCTACCGGCTTGTCCGGTGCATCGATGCGCAACTGCGTGCGCACGCCTTCATCGGCTTCGCTGACACGGCTTTCGACGACAGAGATCGCCAGCCCGGCTTGCCGCAGAGCGGCGGCAAGCTCGTCGGCGGCGGCGAAATCCTCGACTCTTACCACGGCGCTCAACCCATCAGCCTGCGTATAGTCTGTGTAATCGGGCCGCGCCCCGCGCTTGGTCATCACGTCAGCGCTGAGTCCGAGCAGGTCCAGAGGCGACACGGCCCGGCCAGCACCGGAGGCCTTGACACGCGCCTCGGCGAGCGCACGACTGACCTGTGTGCGAATGTCCAGAACCGGCCCATCCGGCACAAAATCACGGCGCACGGCTTGCATCGTTACATCACGCAGCTCTGCGGTCTGCTCTTCCAGGCGGGATATGGCCAGCGTCTCTGCCCCGGCCCACATCGCGGCCGCCAGCGAGCCAGCCAGCAAGGGCCAGCGCCACGGCAGCACGCTGGCGCGCAGCCGCGCGCGCGCAGCTCGGGGGTCGCGGCGCAAATCGAAATTCAGCTCACCATGGGCCAGGCGGCGCGGCGGCACCAGGCCCTGCGCCTTCAGAGCCGGCTCATCACGTAGCAGAGGCACATTTGCCCTATTGAAGAGCGCCTCCAACTCGGCGGTGACCGGTGTCCGTGCATAAACAGCTTGGGGGGCGGGGTCTGCCCTGTCCAGCGCCTCCTTCAACAAACGCTCCGCCACGGTCGGGCCGGCGCGGAAACCATCTTCAGGGCCAAGTCTCGCCAGAACGACCGCGCCTCGCTGAATCAGCGTCCAGATACCCTCTCCTGCGGGCAAGGCCAGATAATCTGGTAAAACAGCACGGCAGCCAGCCCCGGCAAGACGCCGCCAGTCTTCTAGAATGGCGCGATCGGCCACGAGAACGCGAGTCCAGTCATCCTGCCGGTCAGGCCTGTAGAAGGGGCGCACCTCAATCAAGTCATCCCCCGAAGCGAGCGTATCGCGCATCTGCCGTTCGGCGACCTGCTCTCTTGCATGGCCACGCAAGGCAGGGGGCAGATTGACCTCCAGCAAAGGCACCTCGTTACCGGGCACCAACCCGATCTGGCGGGCACCCGGCGCAGACCCTCCGGGCGTCAAATAGGCAAACTGGTCAGGGAAAGCCCCGCCCGCTGCCTCTTCCGGTGCGCCGGTATCCAAACCCGTCTCCGCGTTCAATTTGCCATTCCCGTTTGCTACCATCTGTCCAGACGATAAGCCACTTGGGCCCCGGCAGGAAGTGACAAGCGCCGCAAGACGACGCGGCGGCTCACCTTGCGCCCGTCCAGCTCGGCCATGATCCTTGCCTCGAACCAGTCTGATCCGACGCCGAGACGCCCCATGTCCAGCCCCTCGCTTGCCTCTTCACCGATAATCGCCACCAGCCGCGCAATGAAATCGTCCGTGGAAGTGAATGGTTCGGTCCGGCGGGTGGTCAGCAGCCTGTCAAGTGCCGCAGGGTTCACTCCGGGCAGAAAAGCGGCCAACACTTCGCCGCTGGACGTGTTCACATTGAGACTGCTTTGACCGGGCAGGACCGCGACATGCGGCGCAAGCCGCCGGAACGCGCGCTCGGGAATGGCGAGTTGATCCAGCATCAGCGCGGGGCCCCCGGGCAATCGTTCCGCCACGGCGGACTCACCAACCGGTGCCGGACCGTCACCGCCGGGTCGCAGGGCAACCAACAAACTCTCGCCGACACGCTGCGAAACGCCCAATCGCGTCAGAAGTCGCTCGAAAGCCTCTTGCACGGCCAAGTCCTCGGGATCAGCCAGCCAATTGAGGTTGAACCTCCCCTGAAGGTCCCTGAGCCGCCCTGAAACCTGTCCGCGATCCAACTGCACCGCATGGTCCTCGCGCGCCCAGGCCTCTCGGGTATGGTCAACCGCCCCGACATCGGCGTTCAGAACCGTCTGCGACAGTGCCTCGTAGGCATCGAGGTAGAGCTCCAGCTGGACTGCTTCCGTGGCGGCCAGCATCCGCTGGCGTCCGCTTTCGGCACGACTCAGCAAGACCAGAGAGACGGCCGAGAGCGCCGCCACCAACACCAGAGCATTGACCAGAACGAACCCCCTTGTCCGCCTTGCATCGTTCATTGGAAATACTCCACCAGAACGATCCGGCCGAAATCACGGGTCTCGAGCGTGATCTCCACCGCGCGCGGCAAACCGCTTGAATAGATCTCCGGCGGCACCCCGCCGCCGATATCTTCATCCCTCTCAGGCTGCTCGCCCCGCTCCGCTTGCAGGGCCGAATGCAAGCCTGGCCGCCAACCTTGGCCCGTCCAGTAGCTGCGCAGCGACAAGCCCGTGACCCCCTCAAGGACGTCGACTTCCGGGCCCTGCTGCGACGCGCTCAGGGGATAGAGGGTGGGCCAGGCCTGCCGGGAGAGACGTTCGTCTGCAGGATGGTACCGCCAGTCCACCCTTTGTTTGTCGGCCGCGTTCAGCCCTCCGGACACGAGACGGATGCCGGGCTGGCCACCCACCGACAGGCTGAATCCCTGCCCGTCGCGCACGCGCCGGATGGCAGAGGACGGCGAGGACCGTTCCGGCGAGAAGAAAAGCAAGGGCAAGGCCGACGACAGATCATTGCGCAATAGCGCGATGCCCTGCCCCAGTTGGTTGGTGGTATCAGCCTGCGCGCCCAGCCTGTCGCGCATCGACAGGCTGACCGTCAGGCTTTGCAGCCCCATGGCGGCGACAAGGGCGAAAATACCCAGCGCAACGATCAGCTCGATCAGCGTCAGGCCGCGTGTCGTATGATCAGGCACCGTCAAGAGCCCGGTCCGTTCGGTTTCACATAGGCGACGAGATGCGCCCCCGGCCCATCGGGGCCACGAACAGTTATGACTGCCTCGACAAGCCCCGCAGCCGTGGTCGCCGTCTGGACCGTCACCTTGAACTGCCGCCCGCCCATCTCGACCTCGCCCGGCAGCGCCTGCGCGCCCTGCCCGCCGTAGAGCTGCAATTCCTGTGCCCTGTTGCGCGCAACGATCTGCGCCAGAACCCGGGAAGGCATACCGCCGATGGCCACTCGGGATTGATCTGTCGCACGCAAGGCCGCGATCGAGCCCACCGACAGAACCATCACCGCCACGACAAGCTCCAGCAGGGTCAGGCCCATTGTGGTGCACCGGGTCCTGCGGCGCGGTTTCGAGGGCGGCTTTTTACTCGACCGGGACATCATTTCAGCCCTCCTCGCAAGTCAATCCACTCCAGCCATCGCTCCGGCAGCGACCAGCAACGCCAAACCCGATGGAAAAGGCGCTCGTGCGACCATTGGCCAGGAAGCGGATATCCGGTCCGCCCGGCTCATAGGCCTCGGCCTGCTCGGAAAAGTTGACCAGGCCGCGCCAAGGCTGCACCGAGCTGGCCTGAACCCAACCATCCTCGCCCAATCGCGCCCGCCGCATCCCCGCGCCCTGCACAGTGAGGCCACGCATTTCGCGACCCTGAATGGCCAAGGCTCGCAGGGTCATGTAGTTCGTCTGAAAGCGGGTCATGTCGGCTGCGGTCTCGGATGTGTCTCCACCACGGCTCACTACCAGGGTGGCCCCGACACTCAGTATGGCAAGCACGGCGATCACCACCAGCAGTTCGATCAGGGAAAACCCGTGCTCACCGCCTAACCGTGGCGAAAGGCCATGCCTCAACTGTCGCTCCACGAGCCTATATCCGCGTTTGCGCCCGATCCGCCCTGAACACCATCAGCCCCGTAGGAAAACACGTCGAAATCCCCGTGCACGCCGGGAGAGAGGTATTGATAGGGCTGGCCCCAAGGGTCCACCGGCACACGGTCCATATAGCCGTTGGTCGCCCAGTTGGGCGCGGCAGGCTCCGTGGTCGGCCGGCTGACAAGCGCCTCCAGCCCTTGTTCCGTTGTCGGGTAGCGGAAGTTGTCGAGCCGGTAGAGGTTCACGGCACTGGAAATCGCCGCGATATCGGATTGCGCGCGCGCGACCCGTGCCTGATCGGGCCGGTCAATGACCCGCGGCACGATCACCAGCGCCAGAATTGACAGGATCACGACGACGACCATCAGCTCCAGCAAAGAGAAGCCGGCATCACGCCGGCCTACCGTCGCAGCAGGCCCGTGGCCTGCCTCGCGGTCCGTCGGCAGCACTGGGGCGGCGGTGCATGTCATCGAATAATCCTCATCAGCAATCCGTGGCCATACTAGAGTCGCATCTTCAGGCTGACAATCACGGTCATGCACCTTATCAGACGATACATGTTAGGCTCGTTACTCCTTGTCCTCGTCAGCCCCGCCGTCGGCTCCTTCCTGGCCCTGCTGGCCGATCGCCTGCCCCGGGGCGAGGATGTCGTCTTCACCCGGTCCGCCTGTCGCAGTTGCAAGCGCCCCCTGAGCGCGCGCGACCTGATCCCATTGGTGTCCTTTTCCCTTTCGGCCGGTCACTGCCGGTCCTGCGGCGCCCCGATTCCGCCCTGGCTACTCGACATGGAGATCCTCGCCATCGGCTGCGCGGTGGTGGCGATCATCCTGAGCCAGACCACGACCGAGGCCTGGCTCTCGGCGATCTTCCTTTGGGTGTTGCTGACCCTCGTCGCCTCTGACCTTCTGTCATTCCGCCTGCCCGACCCGCTGACAGGTACTCTTCTTGTCACAGCCTTGACGCTGGCCTGGCTGACGCCCCATGTCACCTTGGCGGGTGCATTGCTTGGTGCTGCGATCGGGGCAGGCACGTTCTGGCTGCTGCGCTGGGGGTATTACCGCTTGCGCGGCCGCGAGGGGCTCGGTATGGGTGACGTGAAGCTGATGGCAGGGCTCGGAGCGGCGCTGGGGCCCTACGAACTGCCGCTTATGCTGCTTCTCGCCAGCGTGACAGCCTTGGCCGTGGCATTGGCGGGACGGGCCCGCTCACCCCATGCGCTGAGGCCGACACGGCCCCTTCCCTTCGGCGCAGCCCTTGCCGCCGCCAGCGCCGTGCTTTGGGTCTCACTGCGGCTGTCAGGTTGACTCGCGACACTTCGCTTCAAAAGTTGGGCAATTCCTGATATGATCCAAGGGTCTGCGGTTCCTTCGGGAGGATTTCACGGTGCGGACTAGGGTGAATTGCAATTCGGTTCATTTGTTTTTCAAGCAAATGATCGGCATGAAAAATGCATGATGGGAGAATTAAGAAATGACGCATCAATCAACTCGCGGATTTTTGATAGCAGCCACTCTTGGCCTCGCCGCCACGGTTGCGCAAGCTCAGAACGTGATCAATTCCAACACCACGATCCACAATTCACTCTGCGTCGGCTCTGATTGCGCCAATTCGGAGAGCTATGGCTTCGACACGATACGGCTCAAGGAGAACAATCTGCGCATCCATTTCGATGACACCTCAGCGGCTGCAGGAGGGTTTGCCGACCAGGACTGGCGTATCGAGGTAAACTCGAGTGCAAATGGCGGCGATGAATACTTCCGCGTCATCGACGCCACGGCCAACCGGGACATCTTCACACTTGAAGCCAATGCTCCTTCCAATTCGCTCGTCGTGAGCAGTCAGGGAAATATTGGCTCAGGAACTGCGAATCCCGCGACGGATATTCATAGCGTCTCTGGTGACACACCCACATTACGACTTGAACAGGATGGCAGCAGCGGCTTCGGCGCACAGACCTGGGACGTGGCCGGGAACGAGACCAACTTTTTCATTCGCGACGTAACCAACGGCAGCGCATTGCCTTTCCGTATCCGCCCGGGCGCTTCCAGCAACAGTTTGTTTATCGACGACGATGGGGATATCAGCATGGGTGCGGCCGCCCCCGAAGGAAAGCTGCACACCAAGGGCGACGGCGTGCAACTGGCCTATTTCGAAAGCGGCGACGGTGGCCCCGTTCAGGTCCGTTTCCGCACCGACAGCGAAAACCGCCGCTTCCTCGCGGTGAACAACGCCAACGAGGTGAAGAGTCAGCTCATCTTCCTCGATGACCGGATCAACTTCACCGGCGAGACGGATTCCGGCGCGAACCTTTGGCTGAGCGTCGGCCCCGATGGCATCGTCTCCCAGGGGCCCACCTGCAACCCCGGCCCCTGCGATGCGGTCTTCGACCCGGAGGTCTTCGAGGTGCCGGATATCGAGGCGCGCGCGGCGCAGATGTGGGCGCAGAAACACCTGCCCGCCATTGGTCCGACAAAGCCCCACGCTCCGATCAACCTCACCGAGAAGATGGGCGGGGTGATCCATGAGCTGGAGGTGGCGCATATCTATATTGCCGAGCAGCACGAAACCATCAAGGAGATGGGATCCAATATCGAGACGCTGAAGGCGCGTGTGATTCACCTGGAAGACCGATTGTCCGATTGACCCCGGACATCATTGAATGATCCGATGGCCCAGCTGCAATGCCGGTTCGTCCTTTTTCATTTGGCGTAATGCTTGCAATGGCCTTGCCCTTGGCTTTGAGTTAGGTTGCCTTGGATTGAAATGGTATTTCGGACGACACTCCAAATGAAACGCAACCGCCCAATCCCGGATTTCCGTCTGCTCGGCCTGAGCTGGCTCGTCATCTGTATAGTTCTCGCCACACCGGTTCTGTCGCAAGGCAAGCAGGACAATGCCGCAGAAGCACCAACCATGGCCGAGATCGAACAGGCCTGGCAACAGGGCGATTTCGGGTTCGTCCGCCAAGGGCTGAAACAGCTGGCGGAACAAGACGGGACCGCGCTGGCCCAATATCGCTATGGCCGCGTGCTGGCAATGGGGCGTGGCGGGCCGAAAGACCTTCCCGGCGCGGTGCTCTGGCTGAGCCGGGCTGCCGAGAAAAATCATGCTGAGGCGATGAGCCTGCTGGGACGAATCTACCTCAGCAACATCTCTGAAGACCAGGACACACAGACCGGGCTGAAGCGGGATCCGGAGAAAGCCGCTGGCCTTCTGACCCGCGCGGCTGCTCTCGGAAATGCGGAGGCCCAGTATTACCTCAGCCTGCTCCATACCAAAGCAGAAGGCGTCGAGGCGGATACCGACGCGGCCTTCACCTGGATGCTGGCTGCGGCGCAACAGCAATATGCCCCGGCCCAATTTGAGCTGAGCCGCTACTATTCACGCGGGATCGGCACGGAGCGGAACGAAGAAAGCGCCGTTGACTGGCTCGAGCGCGCCGCGGAAAACAACCACGTCGAAGCACAGTACTTTCTCGCCATCGCGTTCGAAACAGGTCGCGGGGTTTCACAAAACCTTTCCACCGCGATCAAATGGTATCGACGAGCCGCCGAACGCGGATTGCCAATTGCGCAGCGCAACCTCGGCACCTACTACCTCAAAGGCGAAGACGTCGCGCAGAACACGGAGGAAGGCCTGCGCTGGCTGAACGCGGCAGCCAAGGCCGGAGACCCGGGGGCGATGGGCAATCTGGGATTCGCATATGCCAATGGCTTGGGCGTCGCGCAAGACGACAAGGCAGCTGCGGAGTGGTATGCTCGCGCGAGCGAATACGGACTCGGCCGGGCCAAGGTTGCGCTCGGCAGCTTCTACCAGGAAGGGCGCGGGGTCGAGCAGGACATGGGCCGCGCCATTGCGCTCTATCGCCAGGCGCTTGAGACACCGGATGCAGGCCTTGCAGCCCGCCGTCTCGCCCGACTCGCCGCCTCGGGCGATCTTGAGGGTCGAATTGCCCCGCAAAGCGCGATTCCATGGGCGCTTTATGCAGCAGAACAGGGCGATGAAGCCGCCATGAACTGGCTAGCCGAGCAGGCCGCAGCCGGCATTCGTGATGCTCAGGCCGGGCTCGCCGGCCTTTACCTGAAAGACGATGCTACCGCAGCCGAGGGGGCTCGGCTGCGCGAACAGGCAGCCCGGGCCGGCGATGCCGTTGCGCAAGCCCGTCTGGGCGAGATGTACATGACAGGCAGCCATGTCGATCTGGACTATGTCGCGGCGCATAAGTGGTTCAATATAGCCGCCACCCTTGGCCAGTTGAGGGCAGCCGAGCTTCGTGAGACTGTCAGTGCGCTGATGACACCAGAGGACCTTGCCCGCGCACAGACCGCCGCGCGAAACTGGTTCGAAAACGAAGAGCCACAACCTCCCGCTACCGAACAAAGCATAATGGTCGAGGAATGATTCATCTTTTTTCGCGGACTTCGCGCGCGACTTGTACATGTGCGGCCCTTCTGGCCCTTGCATTGTCCAGCGCTCCACTGGGCGCGCAGGAAGCCACCCTGCAAGATCTGACCAAACGCGCCGATTCTGGCGACGCATCCGCGCAATTCGCCCTCGCGCGACTGTATCACGAGGGCAAAGCCGTCGCGCAGAACTATGGCGCCGCTGCCGAATGGGCCGCCCGCGCCGCCGAAGCAGGCGATCCTGCCGCTCAAAACCTGCTTGGTCGGTATTATCACGCCGGCCTTGGAGTCGCTCGGGATCAGGCGCTGGCACTGCGTTGGCTCAGAGCGGCTGCAGATACGGGCGGGGCGCAGTATATCTACGATCTGGGCTTGGTGCTGGAAAACGGCGCGGACGGGTCTTCGAACCCCGCCGCAGCGGCACGGGCCTATGCGCAGGCAGCCGAGGCCGGGCACATGGACGCCGTGGTCAGCCTTGGCATGCTGCTCCAGGAGGGTGAGGGCATCGAGCAGGATTTTTCCCGCGCGCTCGAACTTTATCAGGTCGCCGCAGAACAGGGCCACCCCCGCGCTCAGAACAACCTCGGGCTCTTGCATGTGCGCGGCAACGGTGTCCCGCAGGACTACAGCAAGGCAGCCGACCTGTTCGCGGCCGCAGCAGATGCCGGGCTTCCCGGTGCCATGCGAAATCTCGGCGTGATGTATGAAAACGGCTTCGGCGTCCCCTTGGACGAAGCCCGGGCAACCGAGCTCTACCGCCAGGCCGGGCTGGGAACTGGGTCCGGCGATGATGCGCCATCCCTTCGTTATGATCCCCGCCTGCGTCCATTGCCGGAAGGAGACGACGCCATCGCTCTGTTGCGCCAATCCGCAGACGCGGGCGACCCAGTGGCGCAGTTTCAGCTGGGCTGGTATCTGTCTCAGACGACCGAAGCGGGTCTGGCAACGGATGCCGAGGCCGCCGCCCTTTTCAAGGCCGCAGCCTCGGCAGGCCATGGTCCCGCTATGCGCAATCTGGGTCTGCTCTACTTCGACGGGCGCGGCGTCCCTCAAGACTATGTGCTTGGGCGGATGTGGCTGACACTGGCGGCCCGGTCCGGTCAGCAGGACGCCGGCGGGCTGATCGACAAACTAGGGGCGAAGATGACGCCCGAGCAAGTTAACGAGGCCCAAGCCCGCGCCGCTGCGCAGAGTGAATAATTTCTTACCAATCCAACCGTTTTGTGGTAAACATCGTCTCAACGCGTTTGGCGCGCTTTTTTGTTTCTGTTTTTTGTGTCGTTAGTAACTCGTTGGTCAAATGCACTCGCGGAGACGCTGATGACGACGTATTTGCAAAACTTCATCCTGGGCGCTGTGCTGTCACTCGGCACAACAGTCGCCGCTTGGGCCGCTGAGCCGGTGCAACAGCACAATTCCAATGCCGTCTGGTTTGAAAACTGGACAGGTTTGAGCAATGCGTCGCTGACCGTCGTCGCTCCGAACGGCAAGATCACGAAGATCTTTGCCGAGAGCGGCACGCCGGTCTTTCAGCTGCAAAGTGACGAGGTTCAGGACGGCGTATACCGCTATGAGCTGAGCGCTGCGACCGAGGAAGAGGTCGAGAGCGTCAATAAAGTCGACAATGGACGCGGCGACAAGGCAAGCGGCACCACCCGCAAGCCATTTTATACGACCGGGCGGTTCATCGTGTCCCGCGGGGTTATCATAACGCCTGAAGAAATTAAGGAAGAAGACGGCTGACTTCCGTGCCGAACGGATGCAAACGGCCAGACCACAACAAAGGAAGACTGAATGAAAGTTATTTCTCAAAACCTACTCGCTGCCGGGGTTATCGCCGGTGCCGGTGCATTGGTGCTGGGTACCGGAGCCGTCAGGGCAGACCAGGTCTTTAACGATGATGTAATCGTGAACGGCTCACTCTGTGTCGGCTTTGATTGTGTAAACGGCGAGAGCTTCGGCTTCGACACGATCCGCATGAAGGAAAACAACACGCGCATCAAGTTCCAGGACACGTCCAGCTCCGCCAGCTTTCCAACCGTGGACTGGCAATTGACGGCGAACGAGTCGACAAACGGTGGTTTGAACAAGTTCTCCATCGACGATGTTGACGCTGGCCGCACCCCCTTCACCATCGAAGCCAACACCCGTTCCCACCAGCTTTACCTGGCCGACAACAACAAGGTCGGCTTCGGCACCGCCACGCCGTCGGTCGATCTGCATGTGAAACAGGGCAACACGCCGACGCTGCGGCTGGAGCAGGACGGCTCCTCGGGCTTCGCGGCCCAGACATGGGACATCGCGGGGAATGAAACGAACTTCTTCGTGCGTGATGCAAGCAACGGGTCCCAACTGCCGCTCAGAATCTTTCCCGGTGCCGATTCCAACTCGCTTGTTGTTGGGGCGAACAACCATGTGGGCATGGGCGCGGGCACAAGCCCTGATGCGCCTTTGCATGTTCAGGACGACGAAGCCGTGACATTGGCGCTGTTCGAAGGCGACGGTGTCAAGGTGATCGATGTCAAGAGCACTGACGACAACGCCGTTCAGGTCCGCATGCAAACCGACTCCACCAATCGCCGCTTCGTCGCCCTGAATGCGGCCGGCAGCCCTCAATCACAGGTGATCTTCGGAGACAACGAAGTGAAAATCGCTGGCACCAACGACTCCAGCAACCTTTTCGCCACGTTCAGCCCGGCTGGCATCATCACCGATATCGGCACCTGCACGACGGCAAGCCCCTGTGACGCGGTGTTCGACCCTGAAGTCTACACGGTCCCATCCATCGAGGACCACGCAAACGCGATGTGGGCCAACAAGTATTTGCCCGCAATCGGCCCGACCAGAAACGGCCCGACCAACGTCAACGCAAAGCTGACCGGCATGATCAACGAGCTGGAACATGCACATATCTACATCGATCAGCTCAATTCGCGCGTGAAGGAACTGGAAGCGATGTTGGCTGATTTGCAATAAACCATCGCAGATGCTGGAAGGATCGCGAAATCTGAGAAGCGGTCCTTCCTCCGCATTCCAAATCAACAAATATCTAATAACTGCACTGACGGTAGGTCTCTTTTGCAACCTGTCCATCCAGACAAACGCGCTTCACCCAAGCTTTCCATTGTGATCATTCTCTACAACATGGCGCGCGAGGCCGCGCGATCCTTGCATTCACTGTCGATTGCCTATCAAACCGGAGTGGAAGCGGAAGACTATGAAGTAATTGTGGTAGACAACGGTTCGGACTTAGCTCCAGAGCGCTCATGGGTTGAAAGCTTCGGGCCTAATTTTCGCTACTTACCCATAAGCTCTGATGAAGCGAAACCGTCCCCGTGCAACGCGATCAACCAAGGTGTTGCCATTGCAGTAGCCCCTTATGTGGGAATTATGATCGACGGCGCACGGATTGCCACACCTGGTTGCATCAATCTCGCGCTCGACACGCTACAGCGGTTTGACCGTGCTGTAGTGGCAACGATCGGGTTTCACTTGGGTCACGTCATGCAAAAATGGGCTGCCCAGACCGGATATAGCGCCGAAGTCGAGGATATGCTCCTAGATCAGATAGGCTGGCCCGAGAATGGCTATCGCATGTTCGAGATCGCATCGCTAACAGGCGTCAACTGGGAAGGCTGGTTCGGCCGCATGGCTGAGAGTAACCTCATCTTTCTGAGCCGCTCCATGTATCACGAGATCGGAGGGTTTGACGAAGGTTTTGATCTGCCGGGCGGAGAATTGGCTAATCTTGATTTCTTTACACGCGCAACTGACACGCCTGAGAGCACCTTAGTATCTTTGTTTGGAGAAGCGACTTTCCATCAGATCCACGGTGGAACTCTATCGGCCGCCAATCACGAGAAAATCAGCGCTGAAGTTGCACGTTACAAGGCCCGATACGAGGAAAGAATTGGGCGGCCATTTCGTTTTTCAACCCGCATACCGCTGCTCGTCGGTTATCCTCGCCCAGAAGCCGCTGGATGTATAGCTGAGATTCACCGCCAGGACCGTCCCGATGCTGCTACACCACCGCCGGCTGACCTGAAGTATTCAGAGACCCTTTAGGAGATAGGTTTGAATTACATCGACGCTCTCAAGTTGATTCATTCTGCGGTTAAGCCAAGAACATACTTGGAAATCGGGTGTCGAAAGGGAGCAAGTCTAAGCCTCGCTGCCTGTCCACGCCTGGCGATTGACCCTGAACCGGAAATCACGACCGCGCTTCACTGGCCTACCAGAGTTTTTCGCGAAACATCCGATGCGTTTTTTTCCCGTCCCGACGTAATCGAAATCCTCGGGCAAGCGCCGGACCTGGCCTTTATCGACGGAATGCATTTAGTGGAGTTCGCTCTGCGCGACTTTATCAATGTCGAGTCCTATGCACACAAAGACACAGTTGTCGTGATAGATGATGTCGCTCCTGGCGATATCGCATGGGCCAGCCGCGAGCGGGAGACCCAGGCCTGGACCGGTGATGTATACCGCCTGATTCCGCTTTTGCGTGAATATCGCCCGGACTTGGATATCGAAGTATTCGACGCCGAGATTTCTGGCTTCGACAAGGGCGTGGCGGTGATTAGTAATCTGGACACCAATAGCACTATGTTATCGAAACAATATGATGCGATCTCGAGTGAATTGAGCAAAGGGGCTTACCTCGAAAAATCCAGCGCGGACATTCGCGAACGTCTTAATGTGCGAGCCTCCAGCGATCTCAAGAGTCACATCGAATCGCTGTCGCGGCCATCTCTTCAGAAAGCTGCTACCGTTTCTGTCGACCCCGAAACTACAGATTATCTGGATTTACTGAAAAAAAGACTATTGACCGAGCCATACCGCAAAGATGAGTTTCGCCTTCATTACCTGCGCCGCTGCCTCAATGGTGAGGACAGTTTTGATCAGGCGACCTATATTGACATCACGCAGCGCTTTCCCAATGAATACACCTCCTTTGAGGAAGCCTGCACGCTGAGTAAACCCTACAAAAACAATATTTCTAATCTGGCCTTCACTCATACGATGATGGGCAAGGCAAGACTGGACAACC
Source organism: Rhodobacteraceae bacterium 63075 (assembly GCA_003417655.1). GTDB lineage: Bacteria > Pseudomonadota > Alphaproteobacteria > Rhodobacterales > Rhodobacteraceae > Lentibacter. The sequence goes on along the minus strand of QVMW01000016.1, from coordinate 50,819 downwards.
TGCATGATTGCCTCGACCAGGTTTTCAGCAACGGCATCCCCGGTGACCTGATGGAATGCGGCGTCTGGCGCGGCGGCGCCGGTATCTTCATGGCCGGTTATGCGCGCGCGCACGGTCAGACTGCACGGCGCATACTGGTAGCTGACAGCTTCGAAGGTCTGCCCAAGCCCAGCCACCCACAGGATTCGGGGCTGGTTCTGGACAAGGAAAGGTATCCCGAGCTGGCCATTTCCCAGGAGACCGTCGCGGATAACTTCGCGGCCTATGATCTGCTCGGTGAGAACGTGGTTTTCTTGAAAGGTTGGTTCAAAGATACCTTGCATGAAGCTCCAACTGACCAGATCGCCCTGCTACGGCTCGACGGGGACCTCTACGAATCCACTATGGATGCGCTGAAGGCGCTGTATGATAAAGTCGCTGAAGGCGGAGTTGTTATCATTGACGACTATGGCGCGATAAAGGCATGCCGACAGGCGGTTCAGGACTTTTTCGATCAACGCGGTGAGCGGCAGCCGGATGTCATAGAGATCGATTGGACCGGAGTTTACTGGATCAAGCAAAAGGCCCAATAGAGGTAAGCCCATGCGCTCTTTCAAGACACCTTTCCCCGAAAGCGTTCTCCAGCCGATTCAACGCGGTGTTCTATCTTACAAATACAAGGGCGTTCCATGTCTCAAGAGCCCCCTGGATATTTGTATCTACATGAAATTGCTGTGGGACCTGAAGCCGGGAACGATCATAGAGATAGGCTCCAAACACGGCGGCAGCGCGTTGTTCTTTGCTGATCTGATGCAGAGTTACGGGCTTGGGACACATGTTTACTCCATCGATCTGGAACGACCCGACCTGACCGATCCGCGCATCACGTTCCTCGAGGGTGATGTGAACCACCTTGAGGACAGCTTTGCAGCACATGGGCTCTCGGACTGTCCTCGTCCCTGGTTCGTGAACGAGGACAGCGCGCATACCTATGCGGGCTGCCTCGCAGCCCTGCGGGTTCTCGCGCGGGAAATGCAGACCGGCGACTTGCTGGCCATGGAGGACGGCAACCTTGTCGAGCTGGGCCTCTCCGAGCGCTACGATGGTGGGCCGAACCGGGCCATCGCGGAGTTTTTCGAAGCCTCGCCGGATGTCTTCGAAGTGGCGACCGAATATTGCGACATGTTCGGCCAGAACGCCACCTACAATCCCAATGGATACCTGCGAAAGACATGACCCCCCCTCTGCTCTCCATTGTCGTGATCTTTCACAACATGCGCAGGGAGGCGCGGCGCACCCTCCTTAGCCTGTCGACGGCCCATCAGAGGGGCGTGAAGGCCTCGGATTACGAGGTCATCGCCATCGACAACGGCTCCTCGCAACCGCTCGATCCGGAGGAGGTCACCGCTACGGGGCCGAACTTTCGCTATCACTACTTGCAAACCGCCTCCGTCTCGCCGGTCGAGGCACTCAATCTCGGTGCCGGGATGGCGCGCGGACGCTACGTGGCGCTGATCGTCGATGGTGCGCGCATGGCGACGCCAGGGCTGTTGCTTTCCACACTCAAGGCCTTGCGCCTGTCGGACGCACCGTTTCTCTGCAGCCTCTCATGGCATCTTGGGCCAGACGTGCAGAACCGCTCGATGGTAGAGGGTTACAACCAGGAGGTCGAAGACGCCTTGCTCGCCGGGATTGCGTGGCCCGAGGACGGCTACCGCTTGTTCGAGGTATCTGCCCTGGCGCAGTCGTCGATGCCGGGCTTTCTCGGCGGATTTCCAACCGAGTGCAGCTGGGTCACCCTGCCGCGTCAGCTTTTCGACAAGCTCGGGGGCTATGATCCAGGCTTTCAGAGCCCCGGAGGCGGGCTTGTCAATCACGATTTCGTCACACGGGCCGCCGCTCTGCACGAGACGGATTTCATCGTCCTGCTAGGCGAAGGGGTTTTTCACCAGTTTCACGGCGGGGTCGCGACCAATGTGACCCCAAGTGATCATCCGGCCCCGAGCTTTCACGAGGAGTATGAAAGACTGCGCGGGGTGCGTTACCGCCCGCCCAAGATCGAAAATGTCATTTATTGTGGCGCTATGCCCGATATTGCCCGGAGATTTCTCGCCCCCTCGGCGCGCGGCCAGACGTCGCCGTGACCAATATTCGCTGCGTTTGAACTCAGCCGTTGACCTCGCGATACCACCTTACGATCTGCATGCGCGCCTCCGCGTCCATCTCGATCGCGTTGGGCGGCGGCATGGCATGGCTTCGTCCGGCTTGCAGATAAACGGCGCCGGCATGGCGCGCCACGTCGGCTTCCGTCTCCAGCACGACACCCTTCGGCGGCCAGTGCATCCCGTCCCAGGATGGCTCGCGTGCGTGGCACATGGAGCAGTTCCCGACAACGGCGTAATAGGCGTCCTCGAAGCTCGCGGCAGAGGCGTATTGCTGCTCATAAGGCGTCAGCGCACGCGCTTCAGCGTCGTCGATGGTCTCGTCGGGGCCGAAGGTCGACAGCCAGGCGATGGCGACCATGAGGAGCGCCGTGGCAAGCCATGTCCAGTTGAGCCGCGCGCCGGTGGCGTGCATCGTGTTGAAGTAATGGCGGATCGTCACACCGGTCAGAAAGATCAGGCTGGCGATGATCCAGGCATAGTCGGTCCCGAAAGCGAGCGGGTAGTGATTGCTCAGCATCAGGAAGACGACCGGGAGCGTGAGGTAGTTGTTATGGGTCGAGCGCAGCTTGGCGATCTTGCCGTATTTCGCATCCGGCTTGCGCCCGGCCTTGAGATCGGCGACGACGATGCGCTGGTTGGGCATGATCTGGAAGAAGACGTTGGCTGTCATGATCGTGGCCGTGAAGGCGCCCAGGTGGAGGAGCGCCGCGCGGCCTGTGAAGACCTGGTTATACCCCCAGGACATGGCCACGAGAATCGCGAAGAGGATGAGCATCAGCAATGTCGGGTTCTCGCCCAGCTTCGACTTGCAAAGGAAATCATAGGCCAGCCAGCCGATGGTGAGCGAGGCCGCCGAGATGAAAATGCCCTGCATGAGCGTCAGCTCGGCCTTGCCCGGATCAAGCAGGTATAGTTCGCCGCCAACCCAATAGATGATCATCAGGAGCGCCGCGCCGGAAAGCCATGTCGAGTAGCTTTGCCATTTGTGCCATGTCAGGTGCTCAGGCATCCGCGCGGGCGCTACCATGTACTTGACCGTGTGATAGAAGCCCCCGCCATGGACTTCCCACTCCTCACCATAAGCCCCTTCGGGCAACGCGTCATTGGGCTTGAGCATCAGGTCGAGCGCGATGAAATAGAATGATGCCCCGATCCATGCCATCGCGGTGATGACATGCAGCCATCGCACCGAAAAAGCGATCCAATCCCACATCACAGCCCAGTCATACATGGCCGACCCCCGATCATTCTGCGTCCTGTGCAGACTATGCCATACGCGTTTATTCTGCTATCTCTTGCAAATACCAAGCAGCATCAAAAAAATCCGAAAAATGTCCTACCTCGACAACATCCGCACATTCGTCCGTGTCTATGAACTCGGCAGCATGTCCGCCGCCGGGCGCGATCTGCGGATTTCTCCGGCGGTGACCTCCTCGCGCATCTCGCAGCTTGAGATGCACCTTGGAGTGCGGCTGTTCCAGCGCACCACACGCAGCCTCGCGCCAACGGAACAGGGCAAGAGCTTCTATCGCGGCGCCAGTGACATTCTCGAGGCGGTCGAGGCCGCCGAGGCGCAGATCACCGATATCACGGAGAACCTGCGCGGCGCGCTCTACGTGGCTGCGCCGCTGGGCGTCGGGCGGAGGCTCATCGCGCCGCAAGCGCCGGAGTTTCTCGCGCAATACCCGGAAGTCAGCCTGCGCCTTCGGCTCACCGACCGGAATGTGGACCTGACCACGGAAGGGCTCGATCTTGCTTTTTTCCTCGGCCAGCCTGAAGACAGCAACCTGCGAATCCGCAAGATTGCCGATGTCGAGCGCGTCCTCTGCGCCGCACCGGCCTACATCGCCGCGCGCGGCAAGCCCTCGGACGGACAGGCGCTCGTCTCGGACGCCCATGAATGCCTCAGCCTGCGCTTTCCTGGCGCAACCGAGTTCCAATGGCGCCTGTCCACACCCGAGGGCCCCAAGCGCTTCCGAGTCACCGGCCGCTATGAATCCGACGATGGCGATGTGCTGACGGATTGGGCGCTTGCCGGCCACGGTATCGCGATGAAACCGGTCTTCGAGATCGCCGAACACCTGGCATCCGGCGCGCTCGTTCCGGTGGCCGAAAAGACCCCGCCAGAACCCATCCAGATGGCCTGCCTCTTCACGCACAGGCGCGGGCAGGACCCGAAGACACGTCTATTCATGGAATTCATGGTGGAGAGGATCGCCAAGGCGGTGCAGATGGGCGCGAAACAAGTGCCCGTTAAATGACGCGCGGCTCTGCACCCTCGCGGGCGACGGGTTGCAGGCCCCATCAGCTACGCCCTGTGATCGCTCTCAGCGTCAGGTGCCGCGCGCGGCCCAGAGCGCGCCACGCCGGATCATTTCCGTCACCTGCGGCATCTTGAGGTCGTCCAGCTCGTGGCCGATCGAACAACAGAACACACGCCCCTTGTCCCACCGGCGTTTCCAGACCACCGGGATCACCGTGCCTTCGATCCACCACAGGTGATCGCCCGAGAATGTCGTCGTGGCCAGAACCTCGTTCGACGGATCGACCAGCATGTAGTACTGCTCGGATGTCAGGCGAAAGCTCTTGATACCCGCGACGATCGGATCGTCTGGTTTGCAGATCGTCACATCGTAGTCAATATAATCCTCGGCCGGTTGCAGGTTGTCCGGCCAACCCGGCGGATGCGCCACGAACTGCCCCCCGATCAGGAAGTGGTAGGTGGGCCTGTCACGGAAGGCGTCGCCCATGTGCCCGTGCCAACCCGCAAGGCCGCATCCATCGCCGATCAGCTTAAGGAGTCCGTCTTCCTGCGGCTTGGTCATGTTGCCGAACTCTTCCTGGTGCCCGGAGCGCGCCGAAGACCATATCGGTGTGATGAGATCGAGATCAGCCAGTTCACCAGGCCGCTCCAGCGGCTCCAGCGTGTCATGGACATCCACCTCGAAGCCGTTTGCCTCCAGAAGTTCCTTGTACCAATCGGCAAAGTCGGTGGGCGTGTGGCCTTCCCAGCCTCCGACAAACAGCGCAGCTTTCATCTTGCGTCCTTTCGCATGAAATTGAGGATCGAAGCCATATCACGGGCACCATAGCCCTCGGCCTCGGCCTGTTTCAGTTTGTCCAGCGTCGCCTCACCCTGCGGCATCGCCGTACCCAGCTTTCGGGCCAGATCGGCGGTAACTTCCATATCCTTGCGCGCCAGCGCGACCGTAAAGGTCACATCATGCGCCGCTTCATCGAGATAGAGCGGGCGGCGATATTTCAACATCGGCGCACAGGCCGCGGAGGCCTCGATCACATCAAAGGCCGCCTCCGGTGCGACCCCGGCGGCCTCGGCCAGCGTCATCGCCTCGGCCAGTGTCTGGTTGATCCCGTGGATAAGCGAATTGACAGCGAGCTTCATCACCGCGCCGGCACCGGACCGGCCAAGGCAGAGCGTCCTGGCGCCCATCGCATGGAAGATCGCCATCAGCGGCGCGGCCTGCTCTTGCGTGCAGCCCGCCATGATGACCAGTTCTGCATTTTCCGCCGTCTGCGTAGCACCGGAGACGGGCGCATCGATCACCACGCTGTCTGCGGGACATTCCGCGGCCAGCCGGGCGATATGATCGGGGCTCATTGTCCCCATCTCGACATAGACCCGGGCCATACCGGAATAGAGCCCGCCATCACCGAAATGCACCGCCTCCGATGACGGATCATCGGCCAGCATCGTAACCACCACCTCCGCCGCGTCGGACAGCGCGCGCGGGTTCTCAGCCACAGCGCAGCCCAGCTCTTCGGCCAGCACGCGCGCCTTTTCATCCGAGCGGTTCCAGAGCGTCAACTCATGTCCCGCGCGGGAGAGGTTGCGCGCCATATGGGTGCCCATACGGCCAAGTCCGGCAAAGCCGATCCGCATCACGCGACCTTGTCTGACCCGATTCCCGAGATCGCCTGGATCAGGTTGTCCTCGGTCACCTCTTCGGAAGTGAAGGTGCGCATGATCCGCCCCGAATACATCGCCACGATGCGGTCGGAGACATGCAGAACTTCTGGCATTTCCGAGCTGATCACAATGACCGCATAGCCATGCGCAGCCAGATCGCGGATCAAGTTGTGGATCTCGGCCTTCGATCCCACATCGATACCGCGCGTCGGCTCATCGACGATAAGCACGTCAGGGCGCATCGAGAGCCATTTGCCGATGACGATCTTCTGCTGGTTGCCGCCCGAGAGGTTGCCGACGAGCTGTTTCCAGCTCGGTGTCCGGATATCGAGCCTGTCGCGGTATTGATCGAAGATCGCGATCTCGGCCCCGTCGGAGACGAAAGGCCCGGCCTTGAGTTCGTCGACCTGCGGCAGGGTCATGTTGTCGCGGCAATTCATGCCCAGCACCAGACCCTGATCCTTGCGATCCTCGGGAACAAGCGAGATGCCCCGCTCGATCGCGTCGTAGGGTGAATGGATCTTCGCCTCTTCCCCGCCGATCAGTATGGTGCCTGCAGAAGGATCACGCAGACCGAACAGCGTCTCGGCGATCTCCGTGCGCCCCGCGCCGACAAGCCCGTAGAAACCGACAACTTCACCGCGCCGCACCTCAAAGCTGACATCCTGGTAGAGATCACCGCAGCTCAGGCCACGCACTTCGAGCGCGACCTCGCCCAGCTCGTGATGGCTTTCGTTGCGGCTGAGATCGAGCTTGCGCCCGATCATCATCTGCGTGACGCCCTCCTCGTCGGTTTCGGCCGTGTTGACCGTGCCCTGATACTGCCCGTCGCGCAGGACGCTGATCCTGTCGGTGATCTTGAAGATCTCCTCCATCCGGTGCGAGATATAGGCGATGCCAACGCCCTGCACCTGCAAATCGGAGATGACCTCGAATAGCACGATCTTTTCCGCATCCGTCAGAGAGGCGGTTGGCTCGTCGAAGATCACGGCCTTGGCATCCACGGTCAGCGCGCGGGCGATCTCGACCATCTGCTGGTTGGCGATCGACAGATCGCCCACCCGCGTCTTGGCATCGAAGCTCACCTTGAGCTTTTCGAGGATCGCGTTGGTCCGCGTCTCCAGCTCAGCCCAATCGACCAGGCCGAAACGCTTGCGCGGGAGCTCGCCGAGATAGATGTTCTCGGCCACGCTCAGCTCATCGGCGAGGCTGAGCTCCTGGTGGATGAAGACGATGCCCTTGGCCTTGGCATCGAGCGGGCCGGACATGACGACAGGTTGCTCACTCACGATGATCTGGCCTTCGTCGGGCTGGTGGATGCCGCCCAGGACTTTCATCAGGGTGGACTTGCCGGCGCCGTTCTCGCCCATCAGGGCATGCACTTCACCGGGCAGGATGCTCAGCGAGACGCCATCGAGAGCGCGCACGCCGGGGAAGGTCTTGACGATGCCTTCCAGCCGCAGGACAGGTGTTTGCTCGTTCATACCTTCAACTCCTCTTTGCCTTTCACGTTGAGCTGCCGGTCAAGGAACAGCACCGCGATCAGGATGAGACCGATCACGAGGTTGACCGTCGAAGTATCCGCCCCGACATGCGCCAGCCCCTTGCGCAGCAGCTGGATCGCGACCACGCCGCCGAAGGTCGAGATGATCGAGCCCGCCCCCCCGGTCAGCTTGGTGCCGCCCAGAACGACGGCGGTGATGACCCAAAGCTCGTAAAGCTCGCCATCGTTGGGATTGACCGATCCGCTTTCGGAATAGAACACCACGGCCGAGAGCGCGGCCAGGAATCCGATGATCATGAAGTTGATCATCATGTGCGGGCCGACGCGGATACCGGCATTGACGGCAGCCTCACGGTTGTTGCCGATGGCATAGGCGTTGCGGCCATGCACCGTGCGGTTCATCAGGAACCAGATCGCTGCCGTCACGATCAGAAGGAACCATGTCGGCGTATGAAGCCCGAGAAACTGCGCCTCGGCAAAATCCACCAGCGTCCAGTTGAGATGGCTCGTCGGTTGCTCACCGTTATACATGAAGACAAGGCCGCGGTAGCCCAGCATCGCACCGAGCGTGACGATGAAGGCGTCAACGCCGGTCTTCCAGACGATGATCCCGTTGATCGCGCCCAGGACGACACCCGTCAGCAGAGCCAGCCCCCAGGCAACAAAGATCACCGCATCGCCCATCCCTTCGAAGATCGACCATGTCATGCTGTCCAGCATGACGATTGCGGCCAGCGCATAGGTCGCACCGACGCTGAGGTCGATATTCCCGTTGACCATGACGATGGTCATGCCCATGGCGATGATCCCGATCGGCGCCGACTGCTTGAAGAGAAGTAGCATGTTATCGGCGTCCATGAAGGCCTTGTCGCTCACCGACAAGAACTCGCCCGCGACCGAGAAGAAGATCAGTTCAAAGACGATGAAGCCCCAAATGGCGCCGCTCTTGAGATACTTCGAAAGAGTTCCAGCTTGCATTGTCGTTCTCCCTTACGCGATCGGTGACCAGAGCTTGCCGCGCTTGGCCGCGATATCGAGCCAGACTGCAAGTATGATGATGACCCAGGTCACGACGAACTGGACGTAGAATTCGAGCCCGACCAGCAGCAGGCCGTTGGTGATGAACCCGAGAATGAGCACACCGATGACCGTCTTGAAGATCGTCCCGGAGCCGCCGAGAAGCGACGCACCGCCGAGGATCACGGCCGCGAGTACCTCGAGCTCAAGCCCCTGGCCCACGGTGTTCTGCGAGCCGAGCGAGCGCGAGGCCTGCAAGAGGCCCGCCGTCGCCACGCAGAAGGCGCTGATGAGGTAGCAGCTGAAGACGACCCGCGCCCGGCGCACGCCCGAGAAGGTCGCCGCCGTGCCGTTGCCGCCCACGGAGTAGACCTTGCGACCGAAAGGCGTCTTGGCCAGCAAGACCCCGAGGAAGGCGGCCAGCAGCAGGAAGATCAGGATCGGAACCGAGATGCCCATGATATCTCCCTGTCCGAAAACGGAGAACCATGTGCCCTCCTTGTCGGCGATATCCATGTTCTTTCCGCCCGAATAGGTGAGAGTCAGGCCGTGAATGGCCGAGAGCATCCCGAGCGTCACGATCAGTGAATTGAGCTTCAGATAGGCCACGAGAAAGCCGATGAAGGCCCCCAGCGCCAGCGTCATCGCGAACATCGCGGGGATCGCCATGGCCGGTCCGATCTTGTCATGCAGGTCGAGCACGACAATTGTCGAAAAGGACATCATCGAGCCGACCGAAAGGTCAAGGTTGCCGCTGATCACCACGAAGGTGACCCCCAGGGCCATGACCCCGAGAATGGCTGAAGAGCGAATGACACCCATAATGTTGTCCGGATCGAGAAACCGCTCGTTGGCGATCGTGAACCCGATGATGAACAGCGCAAAGGCGACAAGTATGCCCTGCCGCGCCAAAAAGCCGCCGATGTCTTTCTTGGTCAGCCTTGCCATTTAACTTCCTCCCATTTGCCGCGCATGGCGGCGCTCACACCAGCGTCATGCCTCCGTCGATCATGACGATCTGACCTGTCATGTAATCGCTGTCCTTTGACGCCAGGAACGTCGTCGTTCCCGTGATGTCCTCCGGCGTCGCAACGCGGCCCCTCAGAATCTCGGAGGAGAATTCCTCCATCGCCTGACCGGGCCGCTCTGCGGCACCTATCTCCATCAGGTCCTTGTCGACCTGCTCCCACATTTCCGTCGCCACCACGCCGGGCGCAAACCCCGTGACGGTAATATCATGTTGTGCCAGGTCGCGCGCTCCCGATTGCGTCATCGCGACAACCCCGAACTTCGAGGCACAATAGGGAGCCACATTGTCGAAGCCCTGGCGGCTGGCGATCGAGGCGGTATTGATGATCTTGCCGAAGGTGCCCTGGCGAATGAACTGCCTGGCCGCCTCCTGCATGCCGATGAGACACCCCAGTCCATTCACATCGTTGATGAAGCGCCAGTTCTCCTCGGTCACGTCGAGAAAGTTCATCGGCTTGTTCACGCCCGCATTGTTGAACTTCACATCGAGCTTGCCGAAAACCCCGACGGCATGATCTATCATCTCCCGAACCTGTGCGCGCTCGGTCACATCGACCGACGCGTGTGTGACCTTGCCACCGTAGCGCGCCGCGCGCTCCGCATTGGCCCCGGCGACGTCTGCGACCTTGTTGCCGTTGATATCGGCGAAGCAAACATCGGCGCCCTCATCGAGCAGCGCCTCTCCTATGGCGCGCCCAATTCCCTGTGCAGCACCCGTCACGATGCACGACCGTCCGGCAACTCGGGCCATAACGCCCTCCCAGAAACCATTTTGAAATACGATGTGAAGCAGGCGCGGCCGAAGCCGCGCCCTGTTTGACAGCCCGTGTCTTAGAAGACGGGCTTGTCGTACTCGCCCATGTTGTCCTGAGTGATCTTCGGCGTGTCGAAGTAGTTCAGGAAGGGCAGATCCTTGCCCTCGAGCGTTTCGACGGCTGTCTTGAGGGCCGCTTTCGCGTCATCTACCGGGGACTGGTAGATTGAGCCCCAATATTCACCACGCTCCATAGCTTCGTATCCTACAGCGAAGTTCGTCGCGCCGACGAAGATGATGCCTTCGCGGCCAGCCGCCTTGGCGGCGTTCAGAGCGCCAACACCCATGTTATCATCGCCTGCATAGACGCCATCGATGTCGTCATACTTGACGAGGAAGGCTTCCATGACCTTTTGCGACTTCTCGCGGTTCCAGTCGCCAGGCTGCTTGTCGATCTGCTCGACGTTCGGGCAGACCTCGGGCAGACGGTCGTCAAAGCCCTTGGCGCGCTCGATCGCCGTGGTGTAACCCGGCTGGCCGGTGATGTGCACGACCTTGGCCTCGTCTGCGATGCCCATGTCCTTGAACTTGTCACACATGATCTCGGCGGAGCGCTTGCCCTGGGTGATGTTGTCGGGCCCGGAGAAGCTGGCAACGAAATCGAAGCCCTGTTCGGCGATGTTCGAGTTGGTGACAATGACGGGAATACCGGCATTGTGCGCCTTGCGCACGGCAGGGATCACGGCCTCGCCGTTTGTCGGCCAGATGATGATCGCGTCAACTTCCTGCTGGATCAGGTCTTCCATCTGGGCGATCTGGCGCGCCACGTCGCCGCCCGCATCGAGCACGACGGCCTCGACGTTCTCGTTCGCCTCGGCCGCTTCGATGAAGGCCTTCTCATATGTGGTCTGGTAGCTGTCCACGCCCACGTTGTTCTGCGTGATACCGATGGTCATGGTGTCCGCGACAGCCGCGCTGCCAATCGTGAGAGCTGCTGCGGCCGTCGTTGCCGCAAGTGCTTTACGATAGTTCATTTGGGTCTCCTCCCGGTTAGATCCTTAAAAGGTTTACTCCCTCGTCTCCTCTCGAGGAATCATCATTCGGTTCATCGAACGATCTTGATTAGATTGGCCCGGACTGACCACAACGGAATGCAGGCTATTTATCCATTTTGAATTTTTTAACATCCAAATCGGATCGCTTCGCGATACGGTGTAGCTGTCATTTTGAACATTTTGAACAGGAGAGATGCAATGGTCGAATCGAATTCGTCCAGAATGAATATTTCCGAAACCGGAAAGAATCCTGAAGAACTCAAAGAGCGGTCGCGCCCCATGAATGCCATGAAAGGACACGGAGAAAGCTATGTCGCTTCGCCCGAGGCGAAGGCAGACATGCTGCGCATCGTGTCCTTTCTGGAAGAGTTCGCCGGCGAACTGGAAGCCTCGATCGAGCTCTATGCCCCCAACCCCTACTATCGCATGTCGCTGCACCTGATCCGCGGCCATCTGGATGCGAAGACTGTAACGCCCACATCGCTCATCGGCGCGAGCCAGGTGCCTTACGCGACGGCGAACAGGCGGCTCAAGGAGATGGTCGAGGCCGGGCTGATCGAGCAGCGCCCGCGCACACAGAGCGGCAAGAGCTTCTCGATGCACCCCAGCGAGAAGCTCCTTGATCAGTGGATGCAGCTTTCCAGCCGTGTCGAGCGGCTCGCCACAGCTCGGTTCGGCGGACGCGAGCGCACGGCCGACACGAAGGACTACTACTACGGCGGCTCCTACCTTTCGGCACAGTCGATCCCGCCCCTCAAGGTCCTGCCCGAGCCCCTGAAGGTTTCGGGCGGCATCCGCGTGCTCGTGCATGGCGATCCGACATTCATGGTCATGGACAATCTCAAGCGGCAGTTCGAACAGGCGATCGGAACGCAGATTCACCAACGCGCCTTTTCCATCGACAGGCTGCGCGAGGAGGCGATCCGCAATGCGGAGCGCAAGTCCTCGCGTTATGACATCATCGCGCTCGATCTGCCTTGGGTTGGGCATTACGCCGAACGCGGGATGCTCATGCCGCTGGACGAGGCGATGGATATCGCGCGGATCGACCCGGCTGATTTCCACACCGCCGGATGGCAGGCGGCGCATTGGGGCGGCCGCCCCTTTGGCGTTCCAGCCCAGACGACACCGGAGCTGCTCTTCTACCGCAAGGACCTCTTCGCACGCGCGGGCCTGAAGCCCCCGGCGACGACGGATATGCTGCTCGAGGCCGCCAGCCATTTCCACGATCCGACCCGGGGCCGCTACGGCATCGCCTGGAACGCGGCCCGCGGCACAGCCCTCGGCCATACCGTGCTGATGACCATGGCGGATTTCGGCCAGCCGGTCATCGATCTTCAAAGTCACGCCGGCGGCTTTCGCACGGACGATCTCGCCACGCGCCCCTACAACCCGATGATCGACACCGAGACAGGGTTGCGCGCTGCCGAGTTCCTGCTTGAAATGCTGCGCTACTCGCCGCCCGACATTCTCTCGATGTCCTGGTACGAGCGCATTCGCCCCTACGCGACGGGCAGCGTCCCCATGGCCTATGGCTACACCCTGCTCGCCCCCTATTTCGAGCTGGACGAGACCTCCCCTGCCCACGGGCAGACCGGCTACCTTCCCCATCCTGCCGGACCGGGCGCACGCCCTGTCGCACCGGTAGGGGGCTACATCATGGGCATTCCCGCCAACCTGCCGCCGGAGCGAGTCGGCCCTGCTGTCGAAGCTCTGATGGTCTTCACCTCCCCGGAGGCTCAAAAGCTCTACGTCCAGAACGGCAGCCGCACGAATCCGCGCTATTCGGTCGGCTCCGATCCGGAAGTGCGCCGGGCCTCGCCGATCTTCGAAGCGGTCGACGCAATGTCCTGGCGTGACGAGCTCCAGTTCTGGCCGCGCCCACCCGTCCCCGAGATCAGCGATATCATCCGGATCTGCGGCGAGGAATTTCACGACATGCTGCGCGGGATCACATCCCCGCGCGATACTTTGCGCAGGGCCCAGGAGCGGGCCGATGCACTCTTGCGACCAAACGGGACAATGTGACTGAGGAGGAGACATCATGGACCCCAATCGCCTTAAAGGTAAGAATATCCTGATCACCGGAGCCGCGCGCGGCATGGGTGCTGCAAACGCCGAGGCCTTTGCAGCCCAAGGCGCGAATGTCTGCATCGGCGATCTCGATCAGGACGAAGCCCAAGCCGTGGCAACCCGCATCAACGAGTCCGGAGGCGGCAAGGCGATCGCGGTCAGGATGGATGTGACCAAACGCGAGGACAACGCGAGCGCCGTCGCCGCCACGGTCGAGGCCTTCGGCTCGATCAATGTCGGGCTCTTCAATGCCGGCCTCAACAAGCCCCGGTTCTTCATGGATATCGATGAGGACAACTGGGACATGATCATGAACGTCAACACCAAGGCGATGTGGCTTGGCATGCAGGAAGTGGCCCGCCAGATGATCGCCCAGGGCCCGATGGCAGATCACCCCTACAAGCTGATCAACGTGGGCTCCATCGCCTCGCGCAAGCCGCTCGTCGATGTGACGGTCTATTGCACGTCGAAATACGGCTGCCTCGCGCTCACCGAATGCGGCGCGCTCGGGCTCGCCGAGCACAACATCACAGTGAACGGCTATGCGCCGGGTGTCGTCGTGACCCCGCTCTGGGAACAGCTCGACAAGGACCTTGTCGAGATCGGTTTCAAGGAGCGCCCGGGCCAGGCCTATGACGACATCGTCGAGAACAACCTGGTGATCAAGCGCGTGTCCTACCCCGAAGACATCACGGGCACGGCCTCGTTCCTGGCCTCGAATGACAGCGACTACATGACCGGCCAGATGATCTCGATCGATGGCGGCTGGGTCACGAAGTAAGCCGCAACCAACCCAACAGCACACAAACAGCGGGGCGACACGCCCCCAAGGAGTCATCATGTCAGAACGTCCAGGCAACGCACTCATGCCCAACTTGCTCACGCCGCAAGACCTTGAAACCAACTGGCAATGGCGCGACAAGCTGCCGGCGCACGGTCACACCGCCGTGGATTTCGAACGCCGCGTCGATCATGACCGCCTGCGGCGCTACCGTCTGGCCCGCACGCGTCAATCTCTCCAGAACTCCAATGCCGGGTCGCTGCTGCTCTTCGACGTGAACAACATCCGCTATGTCTCGGCCACGAAGATCGGCGAGTGGGAACGGGACAAGATGTGCCGTTTCTGCCTGCTGACGGGCGATGATTCACCTTACGTCTGGGATTTCGGCTCTGCTGCGGTGCATCACCAGCTCCATTCCGACTGGCTCGAGCCCGATCACTGCCTCGCCGGTGTCGTCGGCATGCGCGGCACCATCCCGCCGGAATTCGGCCTGATGCGCAAATACGCCAAGATGATCGCCGAATTGATCAAGGATGCGGGCATGGCCGACATGCCCGTCGGTGTGGACTATGCCGAAACGGCCATGTTCCATGCGCTCCAGGAAGAAGGCATCAACGTGGTCGACGGTCAGCAGATCATGCTGGCGGCGCGTGAGATCAAGAACTGGGACGAAATCCAGCTTCTCACACAGGCCGCCGCGATGGTCGATGGCGTGTATCACATGATCTACGAAGAGCTGAAACCGGGCGTGCGCGAGAATGACATCGTCGCCATGTCGAACAAGCTGCTCTACGAGATGGGGTCCGACGATGTGGAGGCGATCAACGCCATTTCCGGTGAGCGTTGCAACCCGCATCCGCACAACTTCACCGACCGTCTGATCCGCCCCGGTGACCAGGCCTTCTTCGACATCCTCCAGTCCTACCAGGGCTATCGCACCTGCTATTACCGGACGTTCAACGTAGGCCGCGCCACACCGTCGCAGAACGATGCCTACGTCAAGGCGCGCGAATGGATCGACGCCTCTATCGCGATGATCAAACCGGGCGTGACCACCGACAAGGTCGCCGCGGTCTGGCCGACGGCGGAATCGCTCGGCTTTCCCAACGAGGACGCGGCCTTCGGCCTGCAATTCGGTCACGGCCTCGGCCTCGCGCTGCACGAGCGCCCCATCATCTCGCGCGCGGTCAGCATGGAGCATCCGATGGAGATCAAGACCGGCATGGTCTTTGCGCTTGAGACCTACTGCCCTGCAACTGACGGATACTCGGCTGCACGGATCGAGGAGGAAGTCGTCGTCACCGAGACGGGCTGCGAAGTGATCAGCCTCTTCCCGGCCGAGGAACTGCCGATCGCCAACCGCTACTGACGGGCGGCAAAACTCCGCCTTGCGCGCTTCTCCCTGCGCAAGGCGGAGAATTGCCCCATCGCCCCCGCATCTCTCAGGAGACCACCATGGCCAAGACGAAAACCAATACCGAAGACTACCTTCGCATGTACCGTCAGATGGTGCGCATTCGCACCTTCGAGGACAACGCCAACCAGCTTTACCTGTCGGCCAAGATGCCCGGCCTGACACATATGTATTCCGGCGAGGAAGCCGTGGCCGTCGGCATCTGTGAAGCGCTGACCATCGATGACAAGATCACCTCGACACACCGGGGCCACGGCCATTGCGTCGCCAAGGGGGCCGAGTTCAAGGAAATGTTCTGCGAACTTCTGGGCAAGGAAGAGGGCTATTGCCGGGGCAAGGGCGGCTCCATGCATATCGCCGACCAGTCGAACGGCAACCTCGGAGCCAACGCCATCGTCGGCGGCTCCATGGGCATCGCCACGGGTTCGGCCTTCACATCCAAGCTTCTGGGCAAGGATGACGTGACCGTCTGCTTCTTCGGCGACGGGGCCACCGCCCAGGGCCTTCTTTACGAGGTCATGAACATGGCCGCCCTGTGGAACCTGCCCGTGATCTACGCCTGCGAGAACAACGGCTATTCCGAATACACCAAGACAGAGGAAATCGCCGCCGGCTCGATCACGGCGCGGGCCGAGGCCTTCGGTATCGAGGCCCACCAGGTCGACGGCCAAGACGTGCTGGCCGTCAACGAATTGACCCAAAAGCTCGTCGCCCGCGCCCGCAAGGGCGAAGGCCCCTTCTTCATGGAGCTGATGACCTATCGCTATCACGGGCATCACGTTGGCGACATCAACCGCGAATATTATCGCTCCAAGGATGAAGAGACGGATTGGAAGGAAAACAAGGACCCAATCATCAAGTTCCGCGGCTGGCTCGTCGAACAAGGCATCGCCAGCGAGGAGGAGATCGAGGCGATGAATGCCGAGATCAAGAAGGACGCCGAGGAAGCCGTCGCCTATGCCGAGGCGGCGCCCTACCCCGACCAGTCCGAGGTCGACATGCACGTCTTTACCGACATCGAACACGCGCTTGCGCGCAACACGGCCTGAGGAGCGAGAAAATGCGAGAAATCACCCTGTCCCAAGCCGTAAACGAGGCCCTGGCCGAGGAAATGCGCCGTGACGAAACCGTCTTCATCATCGGCGAGGACGTGGCCGAGGCGGGCACACCCTTCAAGGTTCTGAGCGGGCTCGTGGAGGAGTTCGGCACGGCCCGCGTCGTCGACACGCCGATCGCGGAGCCGGGCTTCATGGGCCTCGGCGTCGGGGCAGCCATGACCGGCTCCCGCCCGGTCGTCGACCTGATGTTCGGCGATTTCATCTACCTGATCATGGATCAGCTCTGCAATCAGGCCGCCAAGTCCTATTACATGTCCGGCGGCAAGCTGAACGTGCCGCTGGTGCTGCGCACCAATCTGGGTGCCACCCGCCGCTCTGCCGCGCAGCACTCGCAGTCGCTCCATGCGCTGGTGGCACATATCCCCGGGCTCAAGGTCGCCATGCCCTCCTCGGCCTACGAGGCCAAGGGGCTGATGAAAACCGCCATTCGCGATGACAACCCCGTTGTCATCTTCGAAGACAAGTTGATGTATAACGACAAGGCCCCGGTGCCCGAGGAGGAATTCCTCATTCCCTTCGGCGAAGCCAATATCAAACGCGAAGGCTCGGACATCACGCTCATCGGCACGTCGTCGATGGTGCAGGTCTGCGAGGCCGCCGCCGAAATCCTTGCGAAAGAAGGCATCGAGGCCGAGGTGATCGATCCGCGCACCATCGTGCCGCTGGACGAGGCTGCGCTGCTCGAATCCGCGAAGAAAACCTCCCGCGTGATCGTCGTGGACGAGGGCCACCAGAGCTTTGGCATCACCGGCGAGATCGCCAGCCGGATCAATGAAAAGGCATTCTACCATCTCGACGCCCCCGTGCTGCGCATGGGCGCGATGGATGTGCCCGTGCCCTTCAGCCCCGCGCTGGAAGACATCACCGTGCCCACGCCCGACGCCGTCGCCGAGAACGCGCGCAAGCTCATGTCCGGGGAGTTGATCCATGCCGCATGAGGTGATCATGCCCGCCCTCGGCATGGCGCAGGAAACCGGCAAGATCGTCGCCTGGCAAAAGTCCGAGGGCGATGCGGTCAAGGCGGGCGATGTGCTCTTCGAGGTTGAAACCGACAAGGCCACCATGGAAGTCGAGGCGCAGGCGAGCGGTTTTTTGAACGGCGTGCGCGCCGCGGCGGGCGAGGATGTGCCCGTCGGCAATGTGATCGCGCAGATCGGCTCCGAGGCGCAAGCCTCTGAGCCTGTCGCGCCCGCTGCGCCCGAGACGGGCTCTGCCGAAGCGCTGCCCGAGGGCGCAGAAGTCATCATGCCCGCGCTTGGCATGGCGCAGGATACGGGACTCATCGTCGCCTGGCACAAGGCCCTGGGCGATGAGGTGGCCGCTGGTGACATCCTCTTCGAAGTGGAAACCGACAAGGCCACGATGGACGTCGAGGCCGGGGAGAATGGCTTCGTCGCAGCCCTGCTGGCCGAGGCGGGCGAAGCCGCCCCCGTGGGCGCGCCGATCGCGGTCATCTCGGCGGAAAAGCCTTCAAACCCCGTGCAGCGCAGCCAGGCCGACGCCGCTGCGCCCGCGACGTCGCAGACCAAAGCAGATTCCGCGCCCGACTCCAAACCTGAACCCGAGCCAGCGAAGGTGCCACAGGCTCCCGCGCCCAAGCGCACTGATGGTCGTATCCTTGCTTCACCCAAGGCGCGGCGGTTGGCGCTTGAACAGGGGCTGGACCTGAACCGTCTCGCCGAGGCCGGTCATCCACAGCCCTTTCATGTCGCTGATCTCGAGGTTCTGAGGGCGCTGCCGGAGAAGACCGCCGGCAGCGAGGCCACGGCCTCGCGCCACCTGACTGCCGAGCTTGCCTCGGACGGCTTTGCACACTTCGCCGCATGGGCCGCCGAGACCGGGGGGCTCTCTGATGCCGCCGCCCTTCTTGCCGGCCTCGCCGCCGCAAGTCTGGGGCGCGATGAAGCGACGATTGCGGTCGAGAGCTTCGGCCAGGCGCGCGTCTTCGCGGTCCCGGCGGGACCGTTCAGCGCGATCACCGAGGCGCAAGACGAAACCGCCCCCGACATCATCCTGCGCGATCTGCGCATGAGCCGTGTCAGCACCGTCGCTCTCGGCGCGGAAGAGGCCCCGGTTCTCACGCTCACGCGCGCCAGCGTGGGGCTTTTGATCACGCTCGAATGCGCAAGCCATCACCTGACGGCAAGCGAGGCCACGGGCCTTCTGTCCGAATTCGCAGGCCGGATGGAGCAACCGCTCCGCCACCTGCTCTAAGTTTTGGAGACACTCATGGAATTCACCGATCTCTACATCAACGGCGAGTGGAAAAAGCCAGCCTCCGGCGACCGCTTCGACGTCATAAACCCGGCAACCGAAGAGGTCCTCGCCTCCGTCGCCTCCGCCGATATCGCCGATGCCGATGCCGCACTCGACGCGGCCGAGGCCGCCATGAAGGACTGGGCCGCGCGCACCCCGCGGGCGCGCGCCGAGGTTCTGCGCCGCGCATGGGAGCTGATGACGGCGCGGCTTGACGAGTTCGCCCATCTCATGACGCTGGAGAACGGCAAGGCCGGCGTGGATGCCAGGGGTGAGGCCACCTATGCCGCCGAGTTCTTCCGCTGGTTCGCCGAGGAAGCGGTGCGCGCCGACGGGATGATCACGCACGCGCCGGCCTCGGGCGCGCGCATCATGGTGCAGCACAAGCCCGCCGGGCTGGCCGTGCTCGTGACGCCATGGAACTACCCGGCGGCCATGGGGACCCGCAAGATCGCACCCGCCCTGGCAGCGGGCTGCGGTGTGATCATCAAGCCCGCGTCCGAAACGCCGCTGACCATGCTGGCGCTGATGCCGCTTCTGGAGGAAGCGGGTGTTCCCCCGGGCCTCGTCAACGTCCTGCCGAGCCGCAAGACAGGCTCGCTCGTCGATCACATGCTCCATGATCCGCGCGTCCGCGTCGTCAGCTTCACAGGCTCCACGGGTGTCGGCCAAAAGCTTCTGAAAAGCGCCGCCGATCAGGTTCTCAAGCCCGCAATGGAGCTGGGCGGCAACGCGCCGGTGGTGGTCTTCGACGATGCCGACATGGAAACGGCCATCGAAGGCACGATGCTTGCCAAGATGCGCAATCTCGGCGAGGCCTGCACGGCGGCCAACCGCATTTACGTGCAAGACGGCATCGCCGAGGAATTCACCAAGCGCCTGACCGAGCGGATGTCGGCGCTCAAGCTCGGAGACGGGACGGACCCGAGCGTCGATGTCGGCCCGCTGGTCAATGCCGACACGCGCGACAAGGTCGCCGCTTTCGTCGCCGATGCCGTGGAGAAAGGCGCGAAAATCGAATGTGGCGGCAAGGAGCCCCAGGGCAAGGGATTCTACTATCCGCCGACCGTCCTGTCGAACGTCTCCGAGGATGCCGACTGCGTGAAGGACGAGATTTTCGGCCCCGTCGCCGCGATCCAGACCTTCAAGGAGCAGGAAGAGGTCATCGCAAGGGCCAATGACACCGAATATGGCCTCGTCGCCTATGTCTTCTCGGAGGATTTCAAACGCGCGCTGCAAGTCTGCGAGCGGCTCGAATACGGCATGGTCGGGCTCAACCGTGGTCTCGTCTCGGACCCCGCGGCCCCTTTCGGCGGCGTGAAGCAATCGGGCATTGGACGCGAGGGCGGGCATGAGGGTATGCTGGAGTTCATGGAAACCCAATACATCTCGGCAAGCTGGTAGGGAGGCGGATATGAACGATGTGAAAGCCTCTCCCTCGACCCGCGCTCTGGCGCTGAACAAGGGCGTCGATATCGACAAGCTCGCCGCCGATCTCGGCCGCACGACCATCGGCCCCGAGGATCTTGAAAGGACCGGCGCAGGCAAACCCGCCGCAGGCCCAGCCGGCGACACTTCCTATTGGGATGTGGATCACAGCCAGTATGGCTCCGTCACAGAAGAGCCGGTGACCCGTTTTGCCCAGGTCGCCGCCGCCAATCTCGGGGCCGCGAATGCGCTGATCCCGCAGGTCACGCATCACGACCGCGCCGATGTCACGGCGATCGAGGCGCTGCGCGCCGAGCTGAAGCCCGAGGCGCAGGCGCGCGGCGTCAAACTGACGGCGCTGGCCTTCCAGGCCAAGGCGCTCGCCCGCGCGCTGCGCGAGTTCCCGCGCTTCAACGCCTCTCTCTCGCCCGATGGGCAGACGCTCACGCTCAAGGACTACGTCCATATCGGCATCGCCGTCGACACCGCCCATGGCCTCATGGTCCCGGTCGTTCGTGACGTGGACCGCAAGGGGCTCTGGCAGATCGCCGCCGAGATCGCCGATCTGGCAGGACGCGCGCAGAACCGCAAAGTCGGCCCCGACGAGATGGGCGGCGCGTCGATGACGATCACCAACCTCGGCGGTATCGGAGGCATCGGCTTCACCCCGATCGTCAACCCGCCCGAAGTGGCCATCCTAGGCATCACCCGCACCGAGACTGTCACGATCTGGGACGCAGATACCCCCCGCCCCGTGCCGATGGTCCCGCTCGATCTGAGCTATGATCACCGCGTGATCAACGGCGCGGATGCCGCGCGCTTCATGAGCTATCTGGCCGGGCTGATCGCGGATCCACGCAGGATCATGATCTGATGGCCACGCAACGCCCCGAAATCGACCTGCGCGGGAAGACGGCGCTCGTCACCGGGGCCAGCCGGGGGATCGGCCTCGCCATCGCCCGGGTGCTGGCCAGATGTGGCGCGGACGTGATCGGAATCGGCACAGCGATCTCGCGGAACGCGCAAGAGCTTGCCCGGGACTTCGAGGGTCTTGCAGGGCGGTTCACACCGATGGATTGCGACCTGTCGGACCGCGACGCGATCGACAGGTTGCTGGCAGCGCTGGACGCCGACGCCGCCCCGATTGATATCCTCGTGAACAACGCCGGGATCATTCGCCGCGAGGAGGCTGCAACGCACAGCACCCAAGACTGGGACGCCGTCATGGCCGTCAATCTCGATGCCGTCTTCCTGCTCAGCCGCGCACTTGGCGCAAAGATGCTCGCGCGCGGCCACGGCAAGATCATCAACACCGCCTCGGTCCTTTCCTTCCAGGGCGGTATCCTCGTGCCCGGCTACGCGGCAGCCAAGGGCGCGGTGGCACAGCTTACGCATGCTTTGGCCAATGAATGGGCCGCGTCTGGCGTCAACGTGAATGCCGTCGCGCCGGGATACGTGGCAACGGACGTGACCTCTGCGCTGCAACAGGATGCACAGAGAACTGCTGCGCTCATGGCGCGTGTGCCCGCCGGCCGCTGGGGAGAGCCGGAAGAGATCGCCTGGCCGGTCGCTTTCCTGGCCAGTGACATGGCCGATTTCATCCACGGAGCCATCCTGCCTGTCGATGGCGGCTGGCTGTCGAGATAGGCCATCCGCCGAGGCGGCGCTCATCCGCGCGCGAAAGTGACGATTTCCTCGGTGAGCGCATCGAGACTGTCGAGCCAGTCAAACCCCTCGAGCCCATCGCTCATCAGCGAAAGCTCCGTGCAGGCCACGAGCAGGCGCTCGGCACCCGCTGCCTTCAGTTGCTCCGCGATCCGCCGCAACTCGGCCCTGTCACCGCCGCCTGACTTCACGGCGCGAATAAGAGCCAGCAGGGCCTCTTCCTCGGCCCAGACAGGCGCGATCCCGCGCGCGTCAAACGCGGCATCAAAAACGCCCGTTTTGCGCACGGCTGGCGAAGCCAGCATCCCCACGCGGCCCGTGAGCCGCGCCGCTGTCGCCTCGGTCATGTCGAGAAAGGGCAGCCCCTCGCCCGCCAGAGCGGGCGCGTAGTGATGCGCCGTGTTGCACGGCATGGCCAGCGCCTCGGCGCCCGCCGCCTTCAGATCGCGCGCCATCTGCCTCAGGGTGGGGGCCGGGTCTTCACCCGTCCCCTCGATCAGCGCGGCGATGCGCGAGGGCACCTGCGGATTCTGGTGCACGATGAGCGGCACATGGTCCGCATCATCCGCCGCGGGAACCGCCGCCAGCACCTTCTGCATGAGCAGCACCGTCGCCTCCGGCCCCATGCCGCCGAGAATGCCGACCGTTTTCATCCGGGCCTCACTTGGGAACGTCGAAGCAATGCGTGTATCCCGTCAGCCCGATCGCCCCGCCGGTATGCAGGAAGACAACGCGCTCGCCTTTCTTGAAATGCCCCTTGCGGATGAGGTCGATCAGCCCCGCCGCGCCCTTCGCCGAATAGACAGGGTCAAGCAGGATCGCCTCCGAGCGCGCGAATATCTCGATCGCCTCCAGGGTATCGTCGGCAGGCATGCCATAGCCCGGCCCGACATAATCGGTGTTGGCGACCACGTCACCGCGCTGCACGACGTCCGCGCAGCCCAGCTTCTCGGCGGTCTTCTCCGCCAAAGCGAAGACATTGGCCTCCTGCTTGTCCTTGGGCGCGCGCACGCCAATGCCAAGCAGCGGGATATCCGCATTCATCGCCTTGAGCCCCGTGATCAGCCCCGCCTGTGTCCCGGCGCTGCCCGTCGCGTGGACGATATGGTCCACATCGAGCCCCATCTCGACGAATTGATGCAGCATCTCGAAGGCGCAGTTCACATAGCCCAGCGCGCCGGTCGCGTTGGAACCTCCGCCGGGGATCGTGTAGACTGACCGACCCTCCTCGCGCATCGTCTCGGCCACGGCCTCCATCTCGGCATTCATGTCGAGATCCGGCCCGCGATGTTCCATCGTCGCGCCATGCAGGTAGTCGAGCAGCACGTTGCCGTTATACTTGTAGTTGTCGTGGTTATAGCCCGTGCGATCCTCCAACAGGATATGACAGGCCATCCCCAGTTTTGCCGCCGCGGCGGCTGTCTGGCGTGCATGGTTCGACTGGGTCGCGCCCTGCGTCATGACCATCTCCGCGCCTTGCACCTGTGCCTCGGCCATAAGGTATTCGAGCTTGCGGGTCTTGTTGCCGCCAGTGCTCAGCCCCGTGCAGTCATCGCGCTTGATCCAGATTTCCGGCCCGCCCAGAAGCTTTGTCAGGCGCGGCATCGGTTCGAGCGGTGTCGCGAGATGCGCCAGCCGCACGCGCGGGAATTTCGCAAGGTTCATCCTGTTTCCTTTTCGTGGTCTTAGCCCGTCGCCAGCTTGAGCGTCGGCGGAAATTTTTCAAGCCTGATTTCCGCGGCGCGGGCGTGGCCTTCCATGCCCTCGTGCCGCGAGATATTCGCCGTCACGCGCGCCAGTTCGGGCAGAGCCTCGCCTTCCGCGCGTTGCCATGTCACTGTCTTGAGGAACTTGTGCACGCTGAGGCCACCCGTATAGCGGGCCGCGCCCGATGTGGGAAGCGTATGGTTGGGGCCTGCCGCCTTGTCACCGAAGCTGACGGTCGTCTCAGCCCCGAGAAAGAGCGAGCCATAGCAGGTGAGCGCCTGCTTCCACCAATCAAGCTCGCGCGCCTGCACATGCAGATGCTCCGGCCCATAGCGGTTCGCCACGTCGGCCATCTCGTCACGGCTGTCGCAGAGTATCACCTCGCCCAGATCGCGCCAGGCCGCCAGCGCCGCATCGCGCGCGGCATCGGGCAGGGCCTTCGCCTGCTCGGGAATCAGCGCCATGACGTAGCGCGCCAGAACTTCGTCATCCGTGACCAGCCAGACGGGCGATGTCGTCCCGTGCTCGGCCTGGCTGACCAGGTCGCAGGCGACAAGCTCGGCATCAGCGCCGTTTTCCGCGATCACCATGCTGTCCGTCGGCCCGGCGAACATGTCGATCCCGCGCGGGCCGAAAAGCTGCCGCTTGGCCTCGGCGACATAGGCGTTGCCCGGCCCGACGAGAATATCCGCAGGCTTGGCCCCGAACAGCCCCTCGGACATCGCGGCGACGCCCTGCACGCCGCCCAGAGACAGGATGAGGTCTGCACCGGCAAGCTGCATCGCATAGAGTATCGCCGGATGAATGCCCTGCCCGGGCTTTGGCGGCGAACAGGCGGTGATGTGGCGCACGCCCGCCACTTTCGCCGTAGTGATCGTCATCAGCGCGCTGGCGACATGGGCATAGCGGCCACCGGGCACATAGGCCCCCGCCGCGCTGACCGGAATCTGTTTCTGCCCTGCAAATAGCCCTGGCCTGAGTTCGATTTCCATATCCGTCGCCGTTGCAAGCTGCGCCTCGGCGAAGCGGCGGATGTTCTCGTGCGCCCAGGCGATGTCATCCTTGAGATCCTGCGGAACGGCCCGGATGGCTGCGGCGATTTGCGTCTCGCTTACCGTCACCGCATCCTCCCAGCGGTCGAGACGCCGCGCATAATCCAGCACCGCCGCCTCGCCGCCTGCGCGAATGCGCTCCAACATGACCTGCACCGTGTCAGCCACATCGCCGCGCGCCTCGCCAGCGGAGGTGTCAGCTTGCTTGAGATATCGAATGGCCATCGCGCGCTCCCTTGAGGCCCCGATGCAAACGCCTCCCAGTGGTGCGGATCAAGCCCTCTCCGCCTTCGCGCCCCGGCTTTTTAAGCCGCCCGAAACCCCATTTCATGCTTTCCGCAGACAAGTGCAGCTCAGGGTCGGCAGCGCCGCCCCCGGGACGATTTCAGATCAATCGTAGCGCACGCCGGTTCATAAACCTAACTGCCCCGGTAGGTCGAATAGCCGAAGGGCGAAAGCAGCAGGGGTACATGATAATGCGCCGCCTCGGACATACCGAAGCGGATCGGAACCACGTTCAGAAAGCGCGGGCTCTCCGGGGGCGTGCCGATGGCATCGAGATAGTCGCCCGCATGGAAGACCAACTCGTATTCCCCGGTCTCGAACGCGTCAGCAGGCAGGATCTGCTCATCGGTGCGCCCGTCGTCGTTGGTGACCAGTGTCTTCAGCAGGCGGCGCTCGCCGTCCAGCCGGTAGAGCTCGATCTTCAGGCCTTCAGCCGGGCAGCCGCGCGCCGTGTCGAGCACATGTGTCGTCAGATAGCCGCTCATGGCAGGTCCCTCCACGTTGGTTTTCTTTCTTCTAGCCCTCCTGCACCTAAAGGGCCAAACTACACTTGCCGAAGGCAGCTTAAAGAATTTTTTGAAAAACTTCCGTCATTTTATGGTCTATCAAGCAAGAAACCGATCGAAGGACGAACCCCGTGCAACGCTATCCCCGCGATATGAGAGGCTATGGAGCCAACCCGCCCGAGGCAAACTGGCCGAACGGCGCGCGCATCGCCGTTCAGATCGTGCTCAACTACGAAGAGGGCGGCGAGAACAACATCCTGCACGGAGATGCTGCCTCCGAGGCCTTCCTGAGCGAGATCACCGGCGCGGCCCCCTGGCCCGGGCAACGGCACTGGAATATGGAATCCATCTACGAATACGGCGCGCGCGCCGGCTTCTGGCGGGTGCATCGCCTGCTCAAGGACACGCCTGTCACCGTCTATGGCGTCGCCACGGCGCTGGCCCGCGCGCCCGAGCAGGTCGCAGCGATGAAAGCCTCAGGCTGGGAAATCGCCTCGCACGGTCTCAAATGGATCGAGCACAAGGACATGACGCCCGAAGAGGAGCGCGCGCAAATCCGTGAAGCGATCCGTCTGCATGAAGAGGTGACGGGTGCGAAACCGCGCGGCTGGTATACCGGCCGCTGCTCTATGAACACCATCGCGCTCGCCGCCGAGGAGGGCGATTTCTCCTAT
Organism: Rhodobacteraceae bacterium 63075; assembly: GCA_003417655.1. Classification (GTDB taxonomy): domain Bacteria; phylum Pseudomonadota; class Alphaproteobacteria; order Rhodobacterales; family Rhodobacteraceae; genus Lentibacter. Next base: position 24,429 of record QVMW01000016.1, on the reverse strand, counting down.
ATCGCCGACAGCTACGCCGACGATCTGCCCTATTGGGTCCGCGCGGGCGGGAAGGATCAGCTCATCGTCCCCTACACGATGGATTGCAACGACATGCGCTTCGCCATCCAGGCAGGTTTCACCGACGGCGCGCAGTTCGAAGGTTATCTCAAGGACAGTTTCGACATGCTCTACGCCGAAGGCACGGCCGGTGCGCCGAAGATGCTCTCGATCGGGTTGCATTGCCGCCTCATAGGCCGGCCCGGCCGCGCCATGGCGCTGAAACGGGTTCTTGAGCACATGCAGGCCCATGAAGGCGTCTGGTTCGCCACGCGCGAGCAGATCGCCGAACATTGGGCCGAGCAGCACCCGCCGCTCAGCGCACAGCGGCCCTCCGAGATGGACAAGGACGCTTTCGTCGCGGCCTTCGGCGGCATCTTCGAGCACAGCCCCTGGATTGCCGAGCGCGCCCACGGTCTCGAGCTCGGCCCGATGCATGACAGCGCCGCAGGCGTGCACAGCGCGCTCACCCGCGTCTTCCGCAGCGCGTCCCGCGACGAGCGCCTCGGCGTGCTGAACGCCCACCCCGATCTTGCCGGAAAGCTCGCTTCCGCCGGTCGGCTCACCGCCGAAAGCACCGCCGAACAGGCAGGAGCAGGGCTCGACATGCTCACCGACGAAGAGCGCGCGACTTTTCAGAAGCTCAATGCCGACTATGTCGCACACCATGGCTTTCCCTTCATCATCGCGGTGAAGGACAACACCAAGCAGAGCATCCTCGACGCCTTTCACCGCAGGATCGGGAACGACCGCGAGACCGAGTTTGCGGAAGCCTGCCGACAGGTCGAAAGGATCGCGGAGTTGCGCCTGATCGAGGCGCTCGGCACATGACGCGGCGCATCGAGGCAGCGCCCCTGACGGCTGAGGCCTTCGCCCCGTTCGGCGAGGTGATGGACGCGTCGGGAAACCCGGACAAGATAATCAACCAGGGCCTCTGTGCACGCTTTCACGATCTGGCGACGCTCGATTTCGTGGAGGGCCGCGCGGGGGTCAGCCTCTTTCAGGCCGAGCTGCGCGCCCTGCCCTACAGGCTGGACATGATGGAGCGGCACCCGCTCGGCTCGCAGGCCTTCATCCCGATGTCGCAGGACGGCTTCCTTGTGATCGTCGCCGAAGATGACAGCGGCCGCCCCGCAGCACCCCACGCCTTCCTGTCCGCGCCCGGCCAGGCGATCAACTTTCACCGCGGCACATGGCACGGCGTGCTCACACCGCTTTCGGGGCCGGGGCTCTTCGCCGTGATCGACCGGATCGGCGCGGGCGACAACCTCGAAGAAGTCTGGTTCGAGCCCCCCTGGGAGGTGTCTCGCGCCAAATGATAACGGCCGTTCGGAGGAGGAGCGGCCACACACACGGGAAACGGAGGAAACCCCATGAGTGACGCAACAATCGGGACGCCAGAACAGCTGCGCGATCCCAACTACACACCACCCATCGCCAAGGCCGTGCCGCTGGGAATCCAGCACGTCCTGGCGATGTTCGTCTCCAACGTCACCCCGGCGATCATCGTCTGCGGCGCGGCGGGCTTCGGCTTCGGGTCGAACTCGCCCGACTTTCCGCAGATGATCTACATGATCCAGATGTCGATGTTCTTCGCGGGCATCGCCACGCTGATCCAGACGATCGGCCTCGGCCCGGCGGGCGCGCGCCTGCCCATCGTGCAGGGCACGAGCTTCGCCTTCATTCCGATCATGATCCCGCTGGTGGCGGGCAAGGGTGTCGATGCCATTGCCGTGCTCATGGGCGGCATCGTCGTCGGCGGGCTTTTCCACGCGGTCCTCGGGCTCTTCATCGGGCGCCTGCGTTTCGCGCTGCCGCCGCTCGTGACCGGGCTTGTCGTCACGATGATCGGCCTCGCACTCGTCAAGGTCGGGATCCAATATGCCGCCGGCGGCGTGCCGGCCATCGGCACTCCCGAGTATGGCTCGCTCATGAACTGGACCATGGCCGGCGTGGTAATCCTCGTCACGCTGGGCCTGAAGTTTTTCGCGCGCGGGATGCTTTCGGTGTCGGCTGTCCTGGTCGGCCTGCTCGTGGGCTATGCCTTCGCCTTCGCCATGGGCGAGGTGAGCTTTGCCAATGTCGGTAATGCTGCACCCTTCGCCCTGCCAAACCCGCTCCATTTCGGGCTTGAATTCACCGTTGCCGCAGTGATCGGCTTCTGCCTGATGTCCTTCGTTTCCGCCGTTGAAACGGTCGGCGATGTCTCGGGCATCACCAAGGGCGGCGCGGGGCGCGAAGCCACCGACAAGGAGATCGAGGGCGCGACCTTTGCCGACGGGATCGGCACCGCCGTCTCCGGCCTCTTCGGTGCCCTGCCCAACACGTCGTTCAGCCAGAATGTCGGCCTCATCGCCATGACCGGCGTCATGAGCCGCCATGTCGTCACGATCGGCGCGTTCTTCCTGATCCTCTGCGGCCTTGTCCCCAAGGTCGGCGCTGTGATCTCCTCGATCCCCATCGAGGTGCTGGGCGGCGGCGTCATCGTCATGTTCGGCATGGTCGTCGCGGCGGGTATCTCGATGCTGTCGGACGTGGCCTGGAACCGCCGCAACATGGTGATCTTCGCGATCTCGCTCTCGCTCGGTCTCGGGCTTCAGCTCGAACCCGGCGCGCTTCAGCACCTGCCCGAAACCATCAAGGTCCTGGCAACATCGGGCATCCTGCCCGCCGCGCTGATCGCCATCGTGCTCAACCTAGCCCTGCCCGAAGACCTGGCAGGCGAGTCGACCGAAGAAGTCTCCGGCGGCATGTCCGGCCATGGCTCTGGGTCGCTGCCGGGCGAGTGAACCCCATCCTGAACAGCAAAAGGCCTCCGCTCCGGCGGGGGCCTTTTCTATTGTCAGCCGGTGCCGCTCAGATCTCCACTTCGATGGCCACACCTTTCTTGATTGCAAGGCCGACAAGGGCTGCGGCAACGGCAAGGTCTTGCAAGCCGACGCCCGTCCCGTCAAAAACCGTGATCTCATCGGCGTCAGTCCGCCCGGCAACCTGCCCATTGATGACCGCCCCGATCTCGCGGATGTCGCCCGCCTCGGTAAGCCCCTGAGAAACGGCATGCTGCGCCTCCCCGAGACTGACCGATTGCGCGACCTCGTCGGTAAAGACCGCCGCCCGCGCCAGAAGCTTGGGCGCAAGCTCCTGCTTGCCCTTCGTATCCGTGCCCATCGCGGCGATATGCGTGCCTAAGCTGACGTGATCGGGCATCAGGATAGTATCGAAAGACGAGGTGATGGTGATAATCACATCCGCCGCGCGCATCTCCTCCAGCGCGACCGCCTCGAAACCCACGCCCGCCTCCTGCGCCACCTTTTCGAGGTTGGCGAGCATTTCCGGATGCAAGTTCCAGCCGATCACCTTCTCGAATGCGCGCTGCTCCAGCGCCGCGCGCAGCTGGAACGTGGCCTGATGCCCCGCGCCGACCATGCCGAGCACTTTCGCGTCCCCGCGCGCCAGGTGGCGGATCGACACGGACGACGCCGCGGCCGTTCTGAGCGCAGTGAGATGATTTCCGCCCACCATCGCATGCGGTTTTCCCGTATCGGGATCAAAGAGAAAGACCGTCGACTGGTGGTTGATCAGCCCGCGCTTTTCGAGGTTGTTCGGCCAATAGCCACCCGCCTTGAGCCCAAGCGCCTTGCCCGCCCGGTCGAAACCGCCCTTGAAGCCATAAAGCGCGTCCTCATGGCCAATGGCCTCGCGCACGACAGGGAAGTTGTAGGCTTCCCCCGACGCCATCGCCGCGAAGACCTTCTCCACCGCGTCGAACGCGGCCTGACGCGTCAACAGCGTTGCAATCTCATGTTCCGGAACAATATACATCGCTCTCCTTACCAGCGCATTCCGCGCCTTTTTCTTGCCAGAAATATCCTAGGGGGGCGCGGGGGGACAACGTCCCCCCGCGGGTCGCTCGATTCCGCGAAAAGCTTTTTTCGCTATATCGAGTTTCGCGCATCGCGATGCGATGCCGCTTGGTATTCGCGACGCGAAATACGAAACTCAATAAGCCCGCCCGCGCGCCGAAACCGGCCAGACCGTCTCGACCTTGCCGCCGCGCACGCCCACATACCAGTCATGCACATTCGCGGTCGGATCGCAGTGGCCCGGCACGAGCCTGAGCTTGTCGTTCACTTTCAGCGCGCCCTGCGGGTCCATGACGACGCCATGCTCATCCGAGCATTTGACGTAGTCCACATCGTCGCGCCCGAAGACCACCGGCAGACCACTGTCGACCGATTGCGCCTTGAGGCCCGCATCGACGATCGCCTTCTCCGCCTTGGCATGGCTCATCACCGATGTGAGGATGAAGAAAGCGTTCTCCCATTCGCCCTCGTCGATCCGCTTGCCATCCTTGTCGAGGATACGTCCGTAATCGGCATCCATGAAGGCATAGGAGCCGCATTGGAGTTCATTATAAACGCCGGAGTTCGACTCGAAATAATAGGAGCCGGTGCCGCCCCCGCCGACGATGTCGCACTCCAGGCCTTCCGCCTTCAACGCATCGACGGCATCGCGGACCATCTCGACGGCAATGTCGATCTTGGCCTTGCGTTCATCATAGCTGTCCAGATGCTGCATCGCCCCCTGGTAGGCCTGGATGCCCGCGAATTTCAGCCCCTCGGCCGCGTCGACGGCCCTGGCGATCTTGATCACTTCCGGCGTGGTCGTCACACCGCAGCGGCCCGCGCCACAGTCAATCTCCACAAGGCATTCGATCTCGGTGCCGTACTTTTGCGCCGCAGCCGACAGCTCTGCCACATTGGCCGGATCATCCACGCAACAGATCGTGCGCGCGCCGAGCTTGGGCAGGCGGGCCAGACGGTCGATCTTTGCCGGATCACGCACCTGGTTGGACACGAGAATGTCGGTGATCCCGCCGCGTGCGAAAACCTCGGCCTCCGAGACCTTCTGACAGCAGACGCCGCAGGCTCCGCCCAGCTCCTGCTGGAGCTTCTGCACATCGACGGACTTGTGCATCTTGCCATGCGTGCGGTGACGCATCCCATGCGCCTTGGCATAGTCTCCCATCTTCGTGATGTTGCGCTCCAGCGCATCTAGGTCGAGCACCAGCGCGGGGGTCTGGATATCGTCCTCCGCCATCCCCGGCTTGGCCGGAATGTCATAGCCGACCTCGTATTTTTCGAAATCTGTCAGGTCTTTCATCACGTCACTCCTTTTGCGCCCTGCATCCAGGGCAATCTGTCCAAATCCACGTTCCCGCCTGTCACGACGATGCCGACGCGCTTGCCGCGAAAGGCCTCGGGGTGTTTGAGTATGCAGGCCAGCGGCACGGCGCTGGACGGCTCCAAAACGATGCGCAGATGCTTCCAGGCCAGCTTCATGGCGTCGATGATCTCGCGCTCGCTCGCCGTGTATATCTCGCTCACATGGGTCGAGACGAAGTGCCATGTCAGCTCCTTGAGCGGCACGAGCAGCCCGTCGGCGATCGTCTTCGGGGCATCATCGGCAATGAGACGCCCGGCCCTGAAGCTGCGGTAGGCGTCATCGGCCTGCTCTGGCTCCGCCGCGATCACGCGGCATTCCGGCGCCAGCGTGGCGAGCGTCAGGCAGGTGCCCGAGATCATTCCTCCGCCGCCGATGGGCGCAAGGGCAATGTCAAGCCCGCCGGTCTGTTCCATCATCTCCCGGGCGCAAGTCCCCTGCCCCGCGATCACGCGCGGATCATTGTAGGGATGCACGAAGTCACCCCCGGTTTCGGCCTGAACCCGGGCGAATGCCTCCTCGCGCGCGCTTGTCGACGGGGCACATTCCGTGATCCGTCCGCCATAGCGGCGCACCGTGTCCTTCTTGGCCTGCGGCGCGGTGCGCGGCATGACCACGTTGCACGGGATGCCGCGCAGCCTGGCCGCATAGCTCAGGCAGGAGGCATGGTTGCCCGAGGAATGCGTCGCGACGCCCTTCGCCGCTTGCGCCTCATCCAGCCCGAACACGGCATTGCACGCCCCGCGTATCTTGAAGGCCCCCGGCTCCTGGAAATTCTCGCACTTGAAGAACAGCTCCGCGCCCGTCAGCTCATCGAGATATTCTGACCGGCGGATCGGCGTGCGCCGGATATGGGGCTCGATGCGCTCGTGGGCGGCAAGCATGTCGTTATAGGTGGGGATATTCATATGCGTCATCACGCCGCCTTTCGGTCCGTGCCGCCTGCGCCTGCGCGGTAATACTCCTGCGCCGCAGCCACACCGCTTCCAAGACGGATGCCGAGGCCCAGGTCGGCCATGCACATCTCGACGGTTGCGAGGCCCGAAAGCGCCATGACATCGGTCAGGCTGCCCAGGTGGCCGATACGGAATACCTTGCCCGCCACCTCGCCAAGCCCCGTGCCGAGCGCGACGCCATAGACATCGGCTGCATGGGATACGATCCGGCCCGCGTCGAAGCCCTCGGGCGTGCGTATCGCGCTCACAGTGTCAGAATAGAGTTCGGGGCGCACCGCGCAGAGCTCCAGCCCCCAGGCGTCAACCGCCGAGCGCACGCCCTGCGCGGTGCGGTGATGACGGGCAAAGACAGTCTCCAGCCCTTCATCCAAGAGCATCTTGCAGGCTTCATTGAGACCATTCATGAGGCCCACAGCAGGCGTGTAAGGATAGGCGTTGGCCGCGTAGCCCTGCGCCATGTCGTGCACGTCGAAGAAGGTGCGCGGCAGATCGGCGCTGCGCGTTGCGTCCATGGCCTTCTCGCTGAAAGCCGTGATGGCGAGGCCGGGTGGCAGCATGAACCCCTTCTGCGAGCCCGTCACGGCCACGTCGACGCCCCATTCATCGAAGCGAAAGTCCATCGACCCGACGGAAGAGACGCCATCGACAAAGAGAAGCGCCGGGTGGCCCGCCGCGTCCAGAGCTGCGCGCACCGCAGCGATGTCGGATCTCACGCCTGTCGCCGTCTCGTTATGCGTCGCCAGAACCGCCTTGATCTCATGGGCGGTGTCAGCGCGCAGGATATCCTCGTAGCGGTCTGCCGGAATGCCCTCGCCCCAGCCAGCCTCGACGACATGCACGTCGAGCCCCTGACGCTGGCACATGTCGATCCAGCGCTGGCTGAACATCCCGTTGCGGGCCGCGAGGACGCGGTCACCCGCGCTCAGGCAGTTGGTCAGCGCCGTCTCCCAGCCGCCCGTGCCCGTCGCGGGGAAGATGAATACCTCCGCGCCTTCACTCTTGATCACCCTGCGCACACCTTCGCGCGCTGGATGAAGGATATGCCCGAACAGCGGCGAGCGATGGTCGATCGTCGGCATGTCACAGGCCTTGCGCAGCGCTTCGGGGATATTCGTCGGGCCGGGAATGAATACCGGATTCTGAAAGCTCATATCCGTCTCCTTAGGTCAGTCCCGTCTTGTTTAAGTCGCTTGGATGCCGCGGTAAATTTTTTTGAAATCGTTTTTTAATCTGTGTATTTCGAGAAAAATCGCTCCTTGTCAGATACTTGTATTTTTCATATAGTGAATAATATTTTCAAAAAGGGATGATCCATGGATTTCGAACTCCGAAAATCCCGCGGCAGACCACGCGGCTGGAGCGACAAGACCGAACAGAACACCATCAAATCGCTCGCCCGCGCGATGGATATTCTCGCCTACCTGAGCCAAAGTCCGGGCCTGCCGCTCACCACCCTCGCCCATGATCTCGGCCAGTCGCCCGCGACGGTCTACCGCGTCCTGGTCACGCTCGAGGGCAAGGGGCTGGTGGAGTTCGACGCGGGCGCGCAACTCTGGCACATCGGCGCGGAAGCCTTCGTCATCGGCGCGCGGTTCCTGCGGCGCACGTCGCTCGTCGAGCGCGCGCGCCCGATCTTGCGCACGCTGATGGAAGAAACCGGAGAGACAGCCAATCTCGGGATAGAGCGCGACGGCCAGGTGCTTTTCGTCAGCCAGGTCGAGACCACGGCCAGCATCCGCGCCTTCTTTCCACCGGGCACGCTTTCGCCCATGCACAGCTCCGGCATCGGCAAGGCGCTTCTGTCCGGCATGGATGACACGCGCCAGCGCCACATCATCGCCGCGCAGGGGCTCGAAGCCTTCACGCCCCATACGCTGACAGAGCCCAAGCCGCTGATCGCCGATCTGCGCGAATCCCGCGCGCGGGGCTACGCCATCGACGACGAGGAAAAGAACGAGGGAATGCGCTGCATCGCCGCGCCGGTCTTTGACATGAACGGCGAGGCGGTCGCGGGGATTTCCGTCTCCGGTCCCACGAGCCGCGTCAGCCGCTCGGAGATCGAGGCCTTCTCGCGCCCGGTCATCGAAGCCGCCGGGGCGCTCTCCCGCGCCATCGGCGGCGCAGCCTGATTCAGCGGATGCCGAGCGGGCGTAACGGCATATGCCGGTTCACATCCTTGTAGAGCAGGTAACGAAAGCGCCCCGGCCCGCCGGCGTAACAGGCCTGCGGGCAGAAGGCGCGCAGCCACATGTAATCACCCGCCTCGACTTCGACCCAGTCAGTATTGAGCCGGTAGGCCGCCTTGCCTTCCAGCACGTATAGCCCGTGCTCCATCACATGGGTTTCGAGAAAGGGGATCACCGCGCCGGGCTCGAAAGTCACGACGGTCACATGCATGTCATGGCGCATGTCGGCAGGGTCGACAAAGCGGGTCGTCGCCCATTTGCCGTCCGTGCCGGGCATCGGCGCCGGCGCGATGTCGTTCTCGTTGAGAACCAGCGCCTCCGGGGCGTCCAGCCCCGCGACGGGCTGGTAGGCCTTCCTGATCCAGTGAAAACGCAGCGGCGCGTCGCCCCTATTGCGCAGGCTCCAGGGCGTATCCGGCGGCAGGTAGGCATAGCCGCCCGGCGTCAGCGTGTGCACCTTGCCGTCAAGGCTCAACTCGCCTGCGCCTTCCACCACGAAGAGCACCGCTTCGGCGCCCGCTTCCGTTTCGGGCCGATCCGAGCCGCCGCCGGGCTGCACCTCCATGATGTAATGCGAAAAGGTCTCTGCAAAGCCGCTCATGGGCCGCGCGATCACCCAGAGCCGCGTGTCTTCCCAGAACGGCAGGAAGCTTGTCGTGATGTCACGCATCGTGCCTTTCGGGAGCACAGCGTAGCTTTCTGTAAAGACGGCGCGGTCCGTCAGAAGCTGCTCCTGGCCGGGATGGCCGCCTTGCGGGGCGAAATAGCTGTTCGTCATGTGAAACCTTTCCGCGTCAGAGGCTTGACCACTATGGAAGCAGACGCGCTTTCAATCCACCCGCAAAGGTGAGACAGCAGTTTATCGGAACATTTGAAAATATCACGCCTCGCGCCCCGCAGTTCCGAGATTGTCTTCAGTGTCGCGTCACGCTAGGCATTTCAAAGCTGGCCCGCGTGGTGGAATGGTAGACACAGGAGACTTAAAATCTCCAGGCCTCAGGGCCGTGCCGGTTCGAGTCCGGCCGCGGGTACCAGCCAATCCAAACTGTCACTGCCGCCTGCCGGCCCTGCTCGCCGGCGCTGACGCCACGTTTGCATGCGCAAGTCTGGCATTTCGCCGCGAGACTGCCGATGATGCCACGAAAGGGAGAGGCCCATGCCGCAGCGTATTCTGACCGACCAGGGCGATATCACGGCCACCAGGCTCGAAGAAATACCCTCCGCAACTCTGGAAGACGGAGAGGCGCGGCTTCGGCTGGAGAGTTTTGCACTGACGGCCAATAACGTCACATACGCGGCAACGGGGTTCGTGATCGGGTATTGGAAGTTCTTTCCCAGCGGCATCGAAGGGCAAGGGATCGTGCCTGTATGGGGCACGGCGCGGGTCACCGAGAGCCGCACGGAGACGCTTGCAGAAGGCACGCGGCTCTACGGCTTCTTTCCGATGGCCGAAGAGCTTGTCATTTGCCCGGAACTGGACGAAGGGGGAATGTTTTTCGATCACAGCGCCCACCGCGCGGAACTGCCGGCCGTCTACAACCGCTATGCCGAGATAAGCGGAGGCGACTGGCGCGAGGATGGGCTGCGCGCGCTCTTGCAGCCGCTTCTGGCAACGTCTTTCGTGCTGACGGACTGGCTCGAGGACAATGCTTTCTTCGGCGCAGAACAGATCATCATCGGCAGCGCCTCCTCAAAGACCGGGCTAGGGCTGGCGAAGTTCCTGGCCGAGCTTGAGCCACGCGACTTCAGCATCATCGGGCTGACCTCCGAGGGCAACCGCAGCTTTGTCGAGGGCCTGAGAGATTGCGACAGTGTGCTGAGCTACGATGAGATCGAAGATATCGACCGGCTCCCCAGCGTCTATGTCGACATGGCGGGCAACGCCGAGGTCAAACTGCGCCTTCACACGCATCTGGGCGAGGAGTTGAAACATTCGGCGGCGGTCGGTACGAGCCATTGGGACAAGTTCGCCAAGCCGCAGCAAATGCCGGGCGCGAAGCCGCAATTCTTCTTTGCGCCAAGCCAGATCGCCAAGCGGCGCGAAGACTGGGGCCCGGGGGTGATCGAGCGCAGGATCACGGCGGCATGGAAGCGCGTCGCGGCGGATGCAGAAAGCTGGATGACGCTGAAGCGGCACACGGGTCTTGATGCCGCACGACCCGTCTACGACGCCCTTGCGCGCGGCAAGGCGAACCCGGGTGAGGGCCATGTGATCGTGCTCTGACGTGGCATGTCCTTGCCGCGGCGGATTGACTTGCCCGGGCGCTTCGCCTTCGATCACATGGAAGGAGGCGGCGACATGACACGAAGAGGCAGCACCGAAAACAGGGGCGAGGCGCCACCGCGCATCCACCCCCCCCGATCAACACGATAACCGATGCGCTCACATTTCGCACCGCACGATTCAACCTGCTGCTCGAACGCCTGGGCTCGGGAAATTTTCGGAAACGCTTCGGCATCACGCTCAACGAATGGCGCGTGATCGGGCTGACCCATGCAACCGAGAAGGCGACGGTGACAAGCATCCGCGCCGAGCTTTCAATGGACAAGGGGCAGCTCAGCCGTACGGTTTCCTCCCTTGCTGACCGAGGCCTCGTGCGCACCGCTACCGGAACGACCGACAGGCGCGTCATCCAAGTAAGCCTCTCGCCGCAAGGCCGCACCCTGCATGACGAGGTTCTTGCCGAGGTCATATCGCGCAACGAGCAGGTCGTAGGCTGCCTCGGCGCGGGGGAATGTGCCGAGTTCCTGCGCCTTCTGGACAAGCTGACGGCCCTTGCCGAAGCGCGCGCCCGCCAGGAAGGCGTCGCGTGAGCGCGACCCCTGGCCGGTCTTGCAGCAAACGGTGATTGACAGGGGCACATGTCAGCGCCACTCTGGGGGCGATGGTTCCCAAGCGGTGCGCCGCGCGGGATGAAATGGGAACACGGTGCGGCATCTTGCCAAGTCCGTGACTGCCCCCGCAACTGTGAGCGGAAAGCGCGCTTCGAAATATCCACTGGGCCTGCGCCCGGGAAGGGCGAAGTAAGCAAGGACCCGCGAGTCAGGAGACCTGCCATCATCTGTCAACCTACGGGCGGGGTGCCTCGGACGGGTGATTGCACATGGCTCCCAGCCGCAGTCTCACGTCACAGCTCTCGCTCGCAATACGCGCGGAGGGCGCAATGCACCTGGAACGAACGCTGCACATGCTGCAAACCGAAACTGACACAGAGGAACGCGCCGCCGAGCTGGGGCGCATGGGCGTCATGCAATGGCTCGGCGGGCTCAAGGGAGATGAGAGCTTTCCCGCCCAGGCCAAAGAAGCGCTGGAGGCGGCCTCGCCCTTCCGCGAGGCGGACCCGGCCGTCGAGGTCTTCTGCGCGCTGCTTGAAGAGGCCATGAAAATGCCGCCCCGCCCTCTGGATCTCGCCCTGCCGCAACGCCGCCGCCGCGGCGGCGCCCGCAGACGCCGGCAAAAGATCTGAGCCGCGGGTCAATGACGGCCCTGCGGGGCGCGCAGCTTGCCACAGTATCGAGAGGCCAGCCTGTTCGAATCGCATTCCCGGAACGGGTATCAGGGTTCGTCCACATCAAGGACGAAAGATGACGGCTCCATCCTGTTCTCGATCAAGGAGATGATTTCGGAACGCGGCGCGCCGTCACCGGGGTCGAACAACCCGGTCCTCTTGAGCGCCTGACGTACATTGATGTCACGTCCAAGATACTCCAACGCGACCTTTGACGCCCCCGGTTTGCGGCCCCGGCGGGTCGGACCACCGGTCTGTATACCGAGCAGAATCCCGATCCTTGCGCGGTGGCTGGGGTAAAACGTGGCCTGCGTGATCGTGTTCACTTCGATCGATTCATATTCGAGAATGTACAAACGGTCGGCAAGGTAGAACAGGATGCCTTCATATTTGTTCAAGCCGCTGGAGCGGCCTGTGTACGGGTCGCGCAGGATCTCGATGTTCTTCCAGTAATACTTGTTGTCCTCGCGGTAGATCAGCGCGAGGGAGCGAATGATCTTTCCCTGATTTCCGAAGGAGTAGAAATATCTGAAATAGTAGCCGAGGTATTTTTCCAGGTCCTGGCTGTGCTGATACAACTTGTCGAGATGACGCAGCGGCTTGCTCAATGCTTCCTGTTGGAGCGGCTTGCGCTTGAGGGCGACGATCTCCTCGAATTGCTGCGGCTCCATCAGAAGCTCGGACTCCGACACGCCGAAGAAATCGCAGATCCGGCGCATGTTGCTGCGCGATGGGTGCGAGCTGCCCGCGAGATACTTGTTGAATTGCTGCCGGTTGATCTCGAGCCTGCGACACACCTCGGCGATGGAGGGGTGATAGCTGCACAGCAGGGCAAGGTTGTGACGAAGCTCTTCGGACATGAGGCATTGTTAGAGTGAAGCCATTTCCGCGTCAATTCGCGAAAGCTCGCGAAGTTGCCGCTCCGGCGCTTCAGCGTAGTCTCGCGCTATCGGCATTATGGCGAAGGAGGCCCGGAAGATGGAGCAGGTTGACGCGTTTCCCCATGCGGTGCGGGAAATACACCATATGGAAATCCCGATGCCGGACGGCTGCAAGCTGGCCGCGCGCATATGGTTGCCCGAGGGCGCCGAGGCGGCGCCGGTCCCGGCAATCCTCGAATACCTGCCCTATCGCAAGAACGATTTCACTACCGCGCGCGACGCCTCGATGCAGCCCTATCTGGCCGGGCATGGCTATGCGGTGATCCGGCTCGATCTGCGCGGCGCGGGCGATTCCGAGGGGTTGATGGTCGACGAATACCTGCCGCAGGAATTGCAGGACGGCTGCGACGCCATCGCCTGGATCGCCGAACAGCCCTGGTGCGACGGCTCTGTCGGCATGATCGGCATTTCCTGGGGCGGCTTCAACGGGTTGCAGATCGCCGCCTTGCAGCCGCCCGCCCTCAAGGCAGTTGTGACACTCTGCTCCACCGATGACCGCTATGCCGATGATGTCCATTACATGGGCGGTTGCCTGCTGGGTGAGCAGCTCAGCTGGGCCTCGATCATGTTCGGGCGCAACACCCTGCCGCCCGACCCCGCGAATGTGGGCGACAAGTGGCGCGACATGTGGCTGGAGCGGCTGGAGGGCAGCGGGCTGTGGCAGAAAAACTGGCTGGCGCATCAGCGCCGCGACGCCTTCTGGCAGCACGGGTCGATCTGCGAGGACTGGTCGCGCGTGCAGGTCCCGGTCTATGCCGTCTCGGGCTGGGCGGATGGCTACCCGCGCAGCGTCTTTCGCCTGATGGAGCATTTGCAAGGGCCAAGAAAGGGGCTCATCGGGCCATGGGCGCATCGCTATCCCCACATAGGCGCGCCGGGACCGGCCATCGGATTTCTGCAAGAGGAGCTGCGCTGGTGGGATCACTGGCTCAAGGGACAGGAAACCGGGATCATGGAAGAGCCGATGCTGCGGCTCTACATGCAGGACAGCGTCCCGCCGCAGGGTCACTACGAAAGCCGCCCCGGGCGCTGGATCGCCGAGCCGTCCTGGCCGTCACCACAGGTGGAACGCAGGATGTTTCACCTGACGCCGGATGGCGCGCTGAACCTCGAGAAGGCACCCGAAACCGCACTTCTTCATCACCAAACCCCTGCGGATGTCGGCATGGCCGCGGGCAAATGGTGCGGCTACGGCAAGCCCGGAGATGCGCCGGTGGATCAGAGGCGGGAGGACGCCGGCAGCCTGTGTTTCGAGATCGACATCCCCGACGAGGGCCTGGCCTTCGCCGGGGATGCCAATGTGCATCTGCGGCTGAGCGTGGACAGGCCCGTGGCGCAGATCGCGGCACGGCTGGTGGATGTCCACCCGGACGGTCGGGGCACGCGGATTTCCTACGGGGTGTTCAACCTGACGCATCGCCAGGGCCATGACAGCCCCGAAATGCTGGAGCCCGGCCAGGTCCATGACGTCACCATCCCGATGAAGCATGTCGCGCAGTCCCTGCCTGCCGGGCACCGGCTTCGGCTGGCCTTGTCGAGCAGCTACTTCCCGATGATCTGGCCTGCGCCGGAACCTGTCACGCTGAGCTTGCATACCGAGGGCAGCGCGCTGGAACTGCCGTTGCGCGCAGCCTCGCCGTTGGATGCGGCGCTGCCGGATTTCGGACCTCCGGAGGCGGGACCACCGCCGCCGACCGAGCAGATCGCAGATCCGGAAAGCTACTTTCATGTCGTGGAAGACGCAGGCCGGGGCGAGATCGAGATGCAGATCGCCGATGGTAGCGGCGTCACGCGGCTGCTGACCAACGATATCACCCTGCACAAGCAGGGATACGAGACATATGGCGTAAAGCTCGAGGACGTCACCACCGCCTGGGGGCGCACCGAATGGCATTATGGGCTGAGCCGCGGCGATTGGTCGGTGCGAACCGAAACGCGGACGCTTCTGCGCTCTGACGCCGAGGATTTCATCATCACTGCCGAGCTGCGCGCCTGGGAGGGCGATGAGCTGATCGCCGAGAAACACTGGGACGAACGGATCACGCGCGATCATTTGTGAGCGAAAGGGCGCTCCCTGAGCGTCACCTCGCGAAGGCGCGCGAAATATGCCGACGCATGGCGCTATGTCATGCTTCGGGCAGGAATTGTCTAGGGAGGACACGACAATGAAACAGACAGGAACAACCCGCCGGGGCTTTCTCGGCACAACAGCCGCACTGGGCGCATTGGCTCTGGCCCCGGCCTGGAGCACGGCGGCCTTCGCGCAGGCCGGCAGCACGCTGCGCCTGAGAATCGACGGCGACAACAATGTGCTCGATCCGGGCTTCATGACCGGCGGAACGGAGATCGAAGCGCAGAAGCAGTGCCTGCCATTCCTTGCGCAATATGCGCGTGACGGCGAGACCTTCACCTGGGAGCCGACCTATTTCGTCACCCGGCTGGAACAGCGCGACGCCACGCATATCGACTTCGAGCTGACCGAAGGGCTCACATGGTCAAACGGCTACGGGCCGGTCATGGCCTCGGACGTCAAGTATTCCTATGAGCGGATGAAGGACAGCGACTGGTCCGGCTATTTTGATGCGCTGGAGCGTGTCGACGTGACCGGGGACCGGACAGGCACCATCGTGCTGAGCAGGCCCTTCGCCCCCTTCATCATGATCACGCTCTGCCACGGCCCCGGCGCGGTGCTGAGCGAGAAGGCGATGGCCGATGCGGGCGGCAAATTCACCACCAGCTTCCCGGCGGTCTGCGGCCCCTACACCTACGAGGCGACGCCGGGCCAGCGCGCAGTCTTTTCCGCCAACCCCGACTGGACCGGGCCGCAACCGGCCTTTGACCGCGTCGAATGCAATGTCATCACCGAGGTCAAGGCCGCCGAGCTGGCCTTCGAGGCCGGCGAGCTGGACTGCACGGAAGTCGGCGCCGACACGCTGGCGCGCTATACCAAGGACATGCCCGAGGGCACCGGCATCGCCGTCGCGGGCGAGCTGCAATACATGTGGATGGGCATGAACACCGAGCATCCCAAGCTGCAGGACATCCGCGTGCGTCAGGCGATCCAGCATGCGGTCGATGTCGACACCATCCTGCAAGGCGCCTATTCGGGCACCACGGCCAAATCCCATGGCATCATCTGCCCCGGCCTGACCGGCCAGCGCGACAGCGCAGGTTACAGCTATGACCCGGCCCGGGCGCGCGAGCTGCTGGCGGAGGCGGGGGTGTCCGGCCTCGAAGTGACGCTGCGCACGTTGAACAACCAGGAGCGGATGCTCTCGGCGCAGATCATCCAGGCCAATCTCGCGGCGGTCGGAATCACGGTGAATGTTCTCCCGCTCGACAGCGGCCCCTTCTGGGAAATGGGCCAGGAAAGCAAGGGCGACACCTGGAAGGATCTCGAGTTGTGGATCATGCGCTTCGGCACCACGCCCGACCCCTACGAGGCGACACAATGGTTCACGTCCGATCAGGTCGGTGTCTGGAACTGGGAGCGCTGGACGGACCCCGAGTTCGACCGGCTCTACGAGGAAGGCATCAACGAGACCGACATGCAAAAGCGCCACGACATCTACGTGCGCATGCAGGAGATCATGGAAAACACCGGCGCCTATGTCTGGATCAACCATGAGCCGGAAGCCTTCGTGCACAGCACGTCCGTCGGCGTGAACGCCGCGCCGTCAGGCGAGCTGAACTATCGCAGGTTCACCCAGGGCTGATTTTCAGCCCATGGAACCGGCCCGCGCCAAGGCGCGCGGGCCGGTACGTTGAAATCCGGTCGAGGGGAGGTCGTCCGTGCTTTACTACCTTGCCAAACGTCTGGGCCTGTCGGCGGTGGTGGTTTGCCTCGTGGTGCTGGTCCTGTTCTCGCTGCTCTACCTCATCCCCGGCGACCCGGCGACCATCGCTCTTGGCCCCCGCGCAACGGAAGAG
This sequence comes from Rhodobacteraceae bacterium 63075, assembly GCA_003417655.1. GTDB lineage: Bacteria > Pseudomonadota > Alphaproteobacteria > Rhodobacterales > Rhodobacteraceae > Lentibacter. The sequence goes on along the minus strand of QVMW01000016.1, from coordinate 7,645 downwards.
GCGATCGCACGCTATGCCGAGAAGATGCATCTGGACGAGCCGGTCTGGCGGCAATTCCTGATCTATATCGGCAATGCGCTGACCGGTGATCTGGGGCTCGACGTGTTCTCCGACCGGCCGGTGACCGCGATCATCATGGAGCGGATCGGCTTCACCCTGGCGCTGGTCTTTGCGGGGATGGGCTGGGCGATGCTGATCGGCATCCCGCTGGGCTGCCTCGCTGCGGTCAAACCCAATAGCTGGCTCGACCGTGTCACCGGCGTCCTGTCAGTCGGCACGATCGCGGTGCCGTCCTTCCTCGTGTCGATCTGGGCGCTGCTGATCTTCGCTGTGCATCTGCGCTGGCTGCCGGCCATCGGGGCGGGCGAGCCGGGAGATTTCAGCGACCAGCTGAGCCACCTGGTCCTGCCGGCCTTCGCCATCGGGCTGAGCTGGGTCGGATACCTTGCGCGCATGGTGCGGGCCTCGATGCTCGAAGTGATGGGCGAGAACTATATCCGCTCGGCCCGCGCCTTCGGGCTGCATCCGCGGCGGGTGATCTTCGGCTACGCGCTGCGCGTCGCCATCCTGCCCACCATCACGCTGATCGGCATGGGCTTTGGCGGCATGATCTCCTCGACCGTCTTCGCCGAGATCATCTTCGCCCGCCCCGGCATCGGCAAGCTGATCTTCGACGCCGTCATGGCGCGCAACTTCCCCATCGTGCAGGGCGCGGTTCTGGTGGCCACCGGCCTCTATATCCTCGTCGTCCTGTTTTCCGACATCCTCATAGCCTGGTTTGATCCCCGTGTCCGAGAATCCCTCTGAATCCGAAACCGGCATCCCGGCCGTAGACGCGACGGGTCTTCCCGACCATGTCACCGAGGCCGAGATCCGAGAATCCGCCGCCCGCGAGCACCGCGAAAAGCTGCGCAGCTTCCTGACCAACTGGCAGGGGCTGACCGGGCTGATCCTCGTCATCCTGTTCTTTGCCAGCGCCATCTTCGCGCCCTGGCTCGCGCCTTATGATCCGAATGCGCTCGATGTGCCGTCGCGCCTGTCGGGCCCGAATCTGGAGCACCTTGCCGGAACCGACCAACTGGGACGCGACACGCTTTCGCGCATCCTCTACGGCGGGCGCGTGGCCCTCTATATCGCGGCGATCGGCGTATCTGTTTCGTTGGTTATCGGCTTGATCCTCGGCATGATCGCAGGCTTCGGGCCACGCTGGCTCGACAGCCTGCTGCTATTGCTGTTTGACACCGTGCGCTCGTTTCCGACCATCGTGCTGGCGCTGGCCACCGTGGCGCTGACCGGACCAAGCCTGAGTGTGGTGCTGGCCATCGTCATCATCACCTCGATCCCGCAATATGCCCGCGTGGCGCGCACCGCCACGCTGACACTGAGGAACACCGATTTCATCCTGGCCGAGCGCTCGCTGGGCGCCAGCATGACCCGCACGCTGCTGCACCATGTGATGCCCAACGTCGTCGGGCCCTTGCTGATCCTCGCGGCGATGGACGTGCCGGTGGTGGTCACGGTCGAGGCCGGGCTCAGCTTCCTCGGGCTGGGCGTGACGCCGCCCACCGCCAGCTGGGGCACGATCCTGAACGAAGGCTATCTGGTGATCCGCGATGCGCCCTGGATGGTGATCGCCGGAGGCATTCCGCTCATTCTGACCACGCTGGGCTTCACCTTCCTCGGCGAGGCACTGCGCGACATCTTCGATCCACGCATGGGGAAAGGACGCTGACATGCCCAAGGACGCAATACACGCCCCCGAAACACTGCTGGACATCCGCAACCTGTCGGTCGATTTCCGCACGCCGCGCGGCCGGGTCAAGGCGCTGCGCGACATCACCTTTCCGATCCGCAAGAACCGGATCGTGGGGATCGTCGGCGAAAGCGGTTCGGGCAAGTCCACCGTGCTCTGGGCGCTTCTGGGCCTTCTGGCCAAGAACGCCGAGGTTACGAGCGGAGAAGTCCGTTTCGGAGATCGCGACCTTCTGCATGCCAGCGAGGCGCAGCTGCGCGCCACGCGAGGCGAGGAGGTCTCGGTGGTTTTCCAGGACCCGATGACCAGCCAGATCCCGGTGCTGACCTATGGCCGACAGATGCGCGACATCCTCTACCGGCGGCCCAATCTCTCGACCGCCGAGAAACGGCGCATGGCCGTCGAGATGCTGGGCAAGGTGGGCATCCCCGATCCCGACAAGCGGATCGACCAGTATCCGCATCACTTCTCGGGCGGGATGCGCCAGCGCGCGGGAATTGCCATGGCGCTGCTGACCGGGCCACAGCTTCTGCTGGCGGATGAGCCGACAACCGCGCTCGATGTGACGATGGAGGCGCAGATCATCCATCTGCTCCAGGACCTGCAAAAGGAACTGGACGCCACGGTCGTCGTGGTCTCGCACAATCTCGGGCTGATCGCGGAGCTCTGCGATGACGTGGTGGTCATGTATGCGGGCGAGGTGATCGAGGCGGGCGAGGTGCGCGAGATCTTCCACAACGCGCAGCACCCCTATACCCGCGCGCTGCTGGAATGCGATCCGGCGCGCATCGACGACGTGTCGCGCAAGCTGCCGGTGATCCCCGGCGACATTCCCGATTTGACCAAGCCGCTGTCGGGCTGCATCTATGCCCCGCGCTGCCAGCGGGCCATGCCGGTCTGCCGCGAAAAGCTACCCCCCGACGTGGCGCGCGGCGAGATGAGCCTTGCGCGCTGTCACCTTCTTGACGGTCCGCACCACGATCCAAGCTGGCCGCCGCCGCCGGATGTGATGACCGTGGGGGTCGGCGAGACCAGCGCCAGCAAACCCGCCCGCGCCGTCAGCGACACGCCGCTGCTCGACGTCTCCGATCTCAATGTCCAGTTCGAGACCGTCGGCCCCCTGCGCGCGCGGCTGAGGGGGCTCGAAACGCGGCATGTGGATGCGGTTCTGGATGTCAGCCTGTCTGTCGCCCCCGGCGAGACCGTCGGGCTGGTGGGTGAAAGCGGCTCGGGCAAGACGACCCTGGGGCGCTGCGTGCTGAACCTCGTGCCGGGACAGGGGGGCTCTGTCAAATTCGAGGGTCAGGACATCCTCAACATGCCCGAAGCGCGTTTCAAACCGCTGCGCCGCGACATGGCGATGATGTTCCAGGATCCGGTCGGCTCGCTCTCCCCGCGCAAATCGGTGCGGGCGCTGATCACCGAACCCTTCCAGATCCACGGCATCACCGATGTCGATCTGGATGCCGAAGCCGAGCGACTGGCCGAAATGGTCCGCCTGCCGGGGCCCTTCCTGTCGCGCTATCCGCATGAGCTGTCGGGCGGGCAGGCAAGGCGCGTCGGCGTGGCCCGCGCGCTGGCGCTGAACCCCAAGCTGATCATCGCCGATGAGCCGACCGCGGGGCTCGACGTGTCGGTCCAGGGCGAGATACTCAACCTGATGGCCGATTTGCAGGCCGAGCACGGGCTGGGCTATCTGATCATCACGCACAACCTGCCCGTGGTGCGCCATATCGCGGACCGGCTGGCGATCATGTATCTGGGCCGCATCGTCGAGGAGGGCCGCACGGCCGAGGTGTTCGCCCGCCCCGTGCACCCCTACACGCAAGCATTGGTCGAAGGCGTGCCGCAACCCGACCCGGACCGTCGCCGCGCACATGTGTCGATCTCGGGCGAGGTGCCCAGCCTGCTCAATCGCCCGAAGGGCTGCGATTTTGCCGGGCGCTGCCCCTTCGCGCAAGACCACTGCCGCGCCGAGAAACCGCCGCATGTGACAATGGTGGACGGGCGGCGACACGCCTGTCATTTCCCCCTCACATGATCCAGACGCATATCACCTGAAGAGAAAACACAATGAGTTATGGTTTTTATATCGGTCGCAACCACACGGCCGACGGGGTGGCCTATCTGGCCGGTTACGGCGATGAGCCCAGCAGCCACTGGCTGGAGATCAACCCCCGCGCAGAGCACCCGGAGGGCGCAAGCGTCACCGTCGGCGTGACGCCGCAGGCCGACATGCCCGGCCATCTGACCGAGATCCCGCAGGCACCCGAGACGCTGCGCAACATGCGGGTGAATTACAGCTATTATCTCGGCGTGCCCGCACCGCTGACCAATGGCGGGCTGAACGAATGCGGGGTCGCGGTGCGCGACATCTGGTCCACCTCGCGGGCCGATCTGATCGCCATGACGCCCAAGGACCAGACCGGGCCGAACTATTCCGACCTCGCCCGCATTGTGGTGGAACGCGCTCGGACGGCCCGCGAAGGCGTCGACCTGATTGGCCAGTTGATCGCCACGCATGGCTATTCCACCTATGGCGGCAATTCCCACATGATCGCCGATCCCGACGAGGCCTGGGTGGTGATCGAATTTGCCGGGGGTCGCGGCCTATGGTGCGCCGAGCGGCTCGGGCCGGACAGCATCAGCGCCTCGCGCCCTGGCTATATCGGCGAGATACCGGACGCACCGGACGAGGATTTCCTTTTCCCGCCGCATTTCTTCGACACGGCCCGCGAACAAGGCTGGTGGTCCCCCGAGGAAGGCCCCTTCCATGTCAACCATGTCTATGGCGACGGCAAGCACCGCTGGGACGGTGTCGCCTGGATCGAGGACGAGATGCGCGCCCGCGCCGAACGCCCCGAGAAGATCGGCCTTGAGGACGTGTTCTGGTCCATCAGTACCGAACGGCTGACGGGCGATACCGCCGGATACGGGCAGGTTGTGCCGCTGATACATCCCGCGCATGAGGCTTTGCGCATGATGTGGCACGCCCCCGTGGGGCCCGTCACGGCGCCGCTCCTGCCCGTGTTCCTCGGGCAGAACTCGGTCCCGCCCGCCTGGCGGCAACACCGCTACCTGACAACCGGCGAAAGCCACCGTTTCCTGGATCGCCGCAAGCAGGAGAAAGACCCCGATACAGTGTCGCTGGTCCCGCAGGGGATCGAGACCGGGACATCCGCTTTCCATGAATTCAAGCGGTTGATGCACCTGGCATTCCAGGACCCCGACCCGATCCTGACCGAGGTCTGGACACATTGGCGCGCGATCGAGGCAGATGTGAATGCCCACATCTCCGACACCCTGCGCGCCGCGGAACGCCTTCTGGAAGCTGGCGAAGAGGCCCTCGCGGCGCAGGTCCTGACCGAGTTCGCCCATGCGCGCATGGCCGAGGCCCTGGCTGATTGCGAGGCCCTTTCGGCAGCCGCACATGCAAGACTGCGCGCATTGGGCAAACTGAACATGACCAACGAACCGCGCATGCTGGACCAGATCTGGTAGCCTGAAGCCAAGCAAATCGCCCCTCACGAGGATGCCATGTCGAACCACGTCTTTGGCCGCTCGATGCGCCACGATCCTCCCAAGGCCGTCGCCGGTGATGGCTGCTATCTCATCGACGCGGATGGCAAACGCTATCTCGACGGGTCGGGTGGGGCAGCCGTCTCATGCCTTGGCCATTCCAACGCAGTGGTCCGCGCGGCACTGCATGCCCAGATCGACCAGCTTGCCTTTGCGCATACGGGCTTTTTCACCTCCGAACCGGCCGAGCAACTCGCCGACCGCCTGACCGCCCATGCACCTGCCGGGCTGGACAGGGTCTATCTGGTTTCGGGCGGGTCCGAAGCCGTGGAAGCTGCGTTGAAACTGGCCCGGCAATTCTTCGTCGAGATCGGGCAGCCACAGCGCCACCGCGTCATTGCCAGACGGCAGAGCTACCACGGAAACACGCTGGGCGCGCTGGCCGCCGGTGGGAACGCATGGCGGCGGGCGCAGTTTGCGCCGCTTCTTGCACAGACCAGCCATATCGCGCCCTGCTACGAATACCGCGAGCGGCAGGCCGGGGAAAGCGCCGAGGCCTATGGCCTGCGCGCCGCGCAGGCATTGGAAGACGATATCCTCAGGCTCGGTCCCGAGAGTGTCATGGCCTTCATCGCGGAGCCGGTTGTCGGGGCAACAGCGGGCGCGGTTCCCGCCGTTCCGGGCTATCTTCGCCGTGTCCGTGACATCTGCGACCGCTACGGGGTTCTGCTGATCCTCGACGAGGTGATGTGCGGCATGGGCCGAACCGGCCACCTTTTTGCCTGCGAAGAGGACGGAGTGTCGCCCGATATCCTGACCATCGCCAAGGGGCTGGGGGCCGGATATCAGCCCATCGGTGCCTTGCTGTGTCAGGCGGCAATCTACGACGCGCTGGCCGCCGGGTCCGGCTTCTTTCAACACGGGCATACCTATATGGGCCACCCGCTCGCCGCCACGGCGGCCAATGCCGTGCTTGGTGAAATCCTGAACCGACACCTGCTGACCCGCGTTCGCGAACAGGGCGAGAAACTTGATGACGCCCTGAAGGCGGCGATCGGCGATCATCCAAATATCGGCGATATCCGGGGCCGTGGCCTTTTCCGGGGGATCGAGCTGGTTGCGGACCGGCAGAGCAAGGCGCCCTTCGACGCAGGCCGCAAACTACACGCCCGCATCAAGGCAGAGGCCTTTGCAGCCGGGCTGATCTGTTACCCAATGGGCGGCACGGTCGACGGTGTCTCGGGCGATCACGTCCTGCTTGCCCCGCCCTTCATCATTGAGGATGACCAGATCGGTGAACTGGTAGACAAGTTGGGCCTTGCGATCCAGCGAGCGCTGGCCGCGTGACGCCGCTTCCCGAAATCATGGTTGCCCCGAACGGAGCGCGACTCTCGAAGGCGGATCATCCCGCCCTTCCGATGACACTGGAGGAGACGGTGCAGGCGGCTGAAAGCTGCCACCGGGCCGGCGCGACAGGACTTCATGCGCACCTGCGCGATGAAAGCGGCGGACATGTCCTCGATGCGGGCCTTTATCGCGAATTGCTCAGCGAGATGGCCCGCCGGGTGCCGGGCATGGCCGCTCAGGTCACGACGGAAGCGGTCGGCCGTTACACGCCGCTCGAACAACGCGATCTTGTGCAGCGGCTTGTCCCCGCCGCCGCCTCGGTCGCGCTGCGCGAAATGTGGCGCGCGCCGGACGAGAAGGCGCTTGCCGATTTCTACCACCGTGCCGCGGGGGCCGGCACCGCCATTCAGCACATCCTCTACGACGCGCAGGACATCGCGCTGTTCATGCGCCTTCGGGATAACGGCACACTGCCGGCCGGTCCGGCGCAGGTTCTCTTGGTGCTCGGCGAATATGCCCGCCAACGCCCCGGACGGCCTGCGGATATGGAGGCGCGGCTGCGGTCGCTCAACCCGGCCCTGCCGGAGCTTGACTGGGCCGTTTGCGCATTCGGGCGCGATGAAACCGCCTGTCTTCGCGCCGCCCGTGCTCTGGGTGGCAAGATCCGCGTGGGCTTCGAGAACAACCTCGTGAACGCGGATGGAACCGTCGCGGCAAGCAATGCCGAGCGCGTCGCAGAGGTCGTATCGGCTTGTCGCGTGCAAGTCATGCATGGTCGATGACAGCTTCGTTTTCAGATCTGCAAATCCGAGGTCAGACCCTTGCCGCAGTCGGCATGAATGACCGTTTCATCCGCAGCAGCCCCATGTTCCTCACTCACACGGACTGCTGAGGCCGCAAGCACAGGCAGAAAAGATGATCCCTCAGCGCTCGCGGCGCGAGGCGACGGGACTGGCCAGAGCGGACATTCGCTGTTTGGGTGCCAAGTGATCGCGCAGCGGACGGAGCGGACGCTCCTTCCATGCC
>QVMW01000025.1 GCA_003417655.1 Rhodobacteraceae bacterium 63075 | reverse complement strand
CAAACCCCGCTCCCTGCGCATTGCTGCCATTCGCCCCAGTCATCGCCCGTTGCAAGCCGTGACGCGCAACCTCCTTGCTCCATCGCCTCTGCTCACCTAAACAGGCCTTAGCAAAGAATTGGGAGGCCGCATGCGCCGCGTAGTTGTCACAGGATTGGGGGTCGTTTCCTCCATCGGAAACAATGCAGAGGAAGTTCTCGCCTCGCTGAAGGCGGGCAAATCCGGGATCACGGCCAATGAGGCCATGGCCGAGCATGGCTTTCGCAGCCAGATCGCGGGTGATGTGAAGCTCGATGTCGCCGAGCACGTGGACAAGCGCACGCTGCGCTTCATGGGGCCGGGGGCGGCCTATGCCTATATCGCGATGGGCCAGGCGATTGCCGATGCCGGGCTGGAAGAGAGCGACATCGTCAACCCGCGCACAGGCCTCGTGGCCGGCTCGGGCGGGCCCTCGACCAGCGCCATGTTCGCCGCGCACCAGACCGTGCTGAAAAGCGGCAGCCCGAAGCGGATCGGGCCCTTTGCCGTGCCGAAATGCATGTCGTCGACGATTTCGGCGAACCTCTCGACGGCCTACCAGATCAAGGGCATCAACTATTCGATCACCTCCGCCTGCTCGACCTCGCTGCATTGCATCGGCAACGCCGCCGAGCAGATCATGCTGGGCAAGCAGGATGTGATGTTCGCCGGCGGCGGCGAGGAGCTGGACTGGACGCTTTCGTGCCTTTTCGATGCGATGGGCGCGATGAGCAGCAAGTATAACGACACGCCGGAAAAAGCGTCGCGCGCCTTCGATGCGAACCGTGACGGTTTCGTCATCGGCGGGGGCGGCGGCATTCTTGTGCTCGAAGATCTGGAACATGCCAAGGCGCGCGGTGCGAAGATCTATGCCGAGGTGACGGGCTACGGCGCGACCTCCGATGGCGCCGACATGGTGGCCCCGTCGGGCGAGGGCGGCGAGCGCGCCATGCGGCTGGCGCTGGACACGCTGCCCGAGGGGCGGCGCGTGAGCTACATCAACGCGCACGGCACCTCGACGCCGGTGGGCGATGTCGGCGAGATCGAGGCGGTGCGGCGTGTTTTCGGGACAGGCAGCACGCCGCCCGTCAGCTCCACCAAGTCGATGACCGGGCACAGCCAGGGCGCGACGGGGGCGCAGGAGGCCGTCTATTGCCTGCTGGCGCTGGAACATGACTTCCTCATCCCGTCGATCAACGTCGACGAGCTCGACCCGGCGCTGAGCCCGAAGGAGATCGCCACCGAGACGGTGGAGGGCGCAGGGCTCGATTCGGTGATGACCAATTCCTTCGGGTTCGGCGGCACCAACGGCTCGATGATCCTGTCGAAGTATCGGGGAGAGTGAGCATGGGCGCGATGTCCGGAAAACGCGGCCTCATCATGGGTGTGGCCAATGAACGCTCGATCGCCTGGGGGATCGCCAAGGCGATGGCCGATGCGGGGGCGGAGCTGGCCTTCACCTACCAGGGCGAGGCCTTCGGCAAGCGGCTCGAGCCGCTGGCGGCGTCCGTGGGCAGCGATTTCATGGTCGATGTGGACGTGACCGACGACGCCTCGCTCGACCGTGCTTTCGAAGAGCTGGGCGCGCGCTGGGACAGTCTCGATTTTCTCGTTCACGCGATCGCCTACAGCGACAAGAGCGAGCTGACCGGGCGGATCCTCAACACGAGCCGCGAGAACTTCAAGGCCTCGCTGGATATCTCGGCCTACAGCCTCATCGAGGTGGCGCGGCGGGCGCATCCGATGATGGTCGAGCATGGCGGGACGATCCTGACGCTGACCTATATGGGCTCGACGCGCGTGACGCCGAATTACAACGTCATGGGCGTGGCCAAGGCGGCGCTCGAGGCAACGGTGCGTTACCTGGCCAATGATCTCGGGCCGGAAGGCATCCGCGTCAACGCGATCAGCCCCGGGCCGATGAAGACGCTCGCGGGCGCGGCCATCGGCGGGGCGCGAGCGACCTACAAGCACACGGACATGAATGCACCTTTGCGCGCCAATGCGACGCTCGAAGCGGTAGGCGGCACGGCCGTGCACCTCGCCTCCGACGCGGGTGCCTGCACCACCGGGGAGATCGTCCGCGTCGATGGCGGCTTCCATGTGCTCGGCATGCCGCAGCAGGAAAATCTCTGAGGTCGGATTTTCGCTGTGCGAAAATCCGACGGGCCGGGGGGCCAGCCCCCCGGACCCCCCGGGATATTTTCAGCCAGAAGAAGGGCAGGCAGCGCCGGGGCACGCGGAAGAACGCGGGGCAGGACGCCTTTTCAGCGCTTGCGGAAGGTGAGGTAGTGCGGGGTGCGCCCCTCGCGCAGGGCCTTTTGCTCGTAGCGCGTCGGCAGCCAGTCATCCCAGGGTTCGCGCCAGTCGGCGGGGCGTTCTGCGAGCCATTCGAAGCCGTGGCGGGGGACCTGTTCCAGCGTCTGGCGCACGTAGTCGGGAATATCGGTGGCCACCCGGAGGATCGCGCCCGGCTTGAGCTTGTCGGAAAGCGGCGCGAGATGTTCGGGCGTGACGAAGCGGCGGCGGTGGTGGCGTTTTTTCGGCCAGGGGTCGGGGTAGAGCAGGAAGGCGCGGGAGATCGAGGCCGCGGGCAGCACGTCGAAAAGATCGCGCGCGTCGCCGGGGTGGATGCGGATATTGTCCGTTCCGGCCTCGCGGATCTTGCCAAGCAGCATGGCGACGCCGTTGATATAGGGCTCGCAGCCGAGAAGGCCGATACCGGGGTTGGCCGCGGCCTGGTGGACCATGTGTTCGCCCCCCCCGAAGCCCACTTCGAGCCAGATGTCGCGGGTGCCGAAAAGCGCCGCGAGGTCGAGCGGCGCGCGATCGGGGTTTTCTTCCCATGACACCGGGCCGGGCGAGAGCCTTGCCAGGTCCTCGTCGAGATAGGCCTCCTGGGAGGCGCGCAGGCCCTTGCCCTTGAAACGGCCGTAGAAATTGCGCCAGGGGGCGCCGGAGGGGTGCTTGTCGCCGGATTTTTCGCTCATGGCGCGCGGTTTAGGCGCGCGGGGCGGGGATGTCAAAGCCTGTCACAGGCAGATCAGAGGCTGGCCGAGGGGCGCGCCTTGATGCGCTCGAACCAGTCAAGGCTGGCGCTGCTGGCTTCCGGGATACGGCGCTTGATGACGCGGGCGAAATCGACGAAGACGAAGGCGGTGATATCGGCCAGCGAGAAGTGCTCCCCGGCGAGCCAGGGGCTTTGCGAGAGCCGCTCTTCGAGCAGGTCGAAGAAGGCGTCGACCCGGGTGAGGCTGCGCTCGGCCAGTTCGGGGATCTGCGGCAGGTCGAGCGGGCCGGGCAGGGCGCGGCCCTTCATGGCCGGGTGGGCGTTGCGGAAGGCCTCGCCGATGGGCTGGCCGCCCTGGGATTCGGCGATGGCGTTCCACATCAGCACGCGCGCCCTTTCATCGGGGCCTGTGCCCATGAGGGGCGGCTCGGGGGCGATCTCCTCGAGGTAGCTCGCGATGGCGATGTTCTCGGTCAGCGCCGTGCCTTCGTCGGTCACCAGAACGGGGATCGTGGCGCGCGGGTTGATGGCGCGAAACGCCTCGGAGAGCTGCTCGCCCTTGACCATCGAGACCTCGCGGGTCTCGATCTCGAGGCCCTTTTCGGCGATGAACATGCGCGCGCGGCGCGGATTGGGCGCGGTGGTGCAATCGTAGAAGATCATCGGTGGCTTCCCTGTGCGCGCGGCATCTCAGACCGCCTTCTTAAGCGTCTCGGCCAGGTCCGTCCGCTCCCAGGAGAAGCCGCCATCGGCCTCGGGGGCGCGGCCGAAATGGCCATAGGCGGCGGTGCGCTGGTAGATCGGCTTGTTGAGCGTCAGGTGCTCGCGGATGCCGCGCGGCGTGAGGTCCATGCATTGGCGGATGGCCTTTTCGATCGCGCTGTCGGCGACCTCGCCGGTCTGGTGGGTGTCGACATAGATCGAGAGCGGCTGGGAGACGCCGATGGCATAGCTCAGTTGCAGCGTGCAGCGCTCGGCCATGCCGGCGGCGACGACATTCTTGGCGAGATAGCGCGCGGCATAGGCCGCCGAGCGGTCCACTTTCGTGGGGTCCTTGCCCGAAAAGGCCCCGCCGCCATGGGGGGCCGCGCCGCCATAGGTATCGACGATGATCTTGCGGCCCGTGAGGCCGGCGTCGCCGTCAGGGCCGCCGATGACGAACTTGCCCGTCGGGTTCACATGCCATGTCGTCTCGGGGACGAGCCAGCCTTCGGGCAGGGTTTCGAGGATGTAGGGCTCGACGATGGCGCGCACGTCCTCGGAGCTCATGCTTGCGTCGAGATGCTGGGTCGAGAGCACGATCGAGCTGACGCAGCGCGGCCTGCCGTTCTCGTAGACCACAGAGATCTGGCTCTTGGCGTCGGGGCCGAGCTGGGGTTCGGTGCCGTCCTTGCGCACTTCGGCGAGGCGGCGCAGGATCGCATGAGCGAAATGGATCGGGGCGGGCATGAACTGGGGGGTCTCGTTGGTGGCGAAGCCGAACATGATCCCCTGGTCGCCGGCGCCTTCCTCCTTGTTTTCGGAGGCATCGACACCCTGCTTGATCTCGGCGGATTGCTCGTGCAGCAGGTTGGTGATCTCGCAGGTCTTCCAGTGGAACTTGTCCTGCTCATAGCCGATGTCGCGGATGCACTCGCGCACGACGTGGGCGAGGTCATCCTTGATGTGGGTGAGCTTGTCGCGATCCGACAGCCCTACTTCGCCGCCGATGACGACGCGGTTGGTCGTGGCAAAGGTCTCGGCGGCGACGCGCGCCTCGGGCTCGATGTCGATGAGCGTGTCCAGAACTGCGTCTGAGATCCGGTCACAGACCTTGTCGGGGTGGCCCTCGGAAACGGATTCCGAGGTGAAGGTGTAGTTCTGGCGTGCCATGGGATGTGCTCCGTTGATTGCTCTTGTAGCGCCCCGCCAGGAAGCCGTTGGGGCGCGCGTTATGACGTTCTAAGTCACCTTTGCAGGCGATAAAGTCAACCGCTATTCCTCCGGCGCGCCGCACGCGCTTGCAGCCCCGCCCCGGCGAAGACCAGCAGCGCGGCGAGCAGCGCGGGCAGATCGCCGCTGCGTGCGTAGGGCGTGGGCGGCAAGGGCGCGGGCAGCGGCGCATCGAGAAAGCCGGCCTCACCGAGCGCGAGGGAGGCGCGGACCTCGCCGCGCGGGCCGATAAGGGCGGAGATGCCGGTGTTGGCGGCGCGGATCATCGGCAGGCCTTGCTCGATGGCGCGCATGCGGGCCTGATCGAGGTGCTGGTAGGGGCCGGAGAAGCGGCCGAACCAGGCGTCGTTGGTGATTTGCAGGAGCAGGTCGGGCCGCTCGGGCGCGCCGCGCACATCCTGTGGGAAGACGGCCTCGTAGCAGATCAGCGGCAGGGCGGTGCCGATGCCGCCGATCTCTATGGTGCGGGGGCCGGGGCCGGGGGCGTAGCCGTTGCCGGCCTGCGCCGCGAGCCCGGCTATCCCGAAGCGGCCAAGCGCATCGCCATAGGGGATATATTCGCCGAAGGGGACGAGGTGATGCTTGTCATAGAGCGCCTCCTGGCTGCCGTCGGGGCCGATCAGCAGCAGGGAATTGTGCAGGGCGCGCCCTTCGAAGCGCTGCACGCCGAGCACCACGGGCGCGGGGCCGGCGGCTTCGCTGATCTGGTCGAGCGCCGGGCCGGCCCGGCTCAGCAGCCAGGGGATCGCCGTCTCCGGCCAGACCACGAGGTCGGGGCGGCGGCTTGCCTCATCCCCGGCGCGGGTATAGCCGAGCTGGCGCTCGTAGAAGAGGGGGATGAGATCGGGGTCCCATTTCTCGCGCTGGGCGGCGTTTGGCTGGATCAGCCGGATGAGCGGGGCGTCCTCGCCCGGCTCAGGCGCGGGCGCGATCAGCCGCGGCGCGACGCTGAGCAGCAGAACGGTGGCGAAGAGCACGCCATAGGCCGCGAGCCGGTTGCCCGTAACCCGCAGGGAGAGCCCCGCGGCGATCAGCAGCGTGAGCAGCGTGAGCCCGTGCGGGCCGATCCAGGCGCCGTAGAGCGCCATCGGGCTCGGGAGCCAGAGGTAGCCGATGAGCGCCCAGGGAAAGCCCGTGAGCAGGTAGGCGCGCGCGAGCTCGGCCAGCGCCAGCGCGGCGGCGAGCGCGAGCGGGCCTTTGCGGTGGGCGGCGGCGAAGGCTGCGCCCCAGAAGAGCGCCAGACCGCCGGCGAGCAAGACGAGTGCGAAGGGGGCCATCCAGCCGTGCCGCCAGGGATCGACGAAGAAGGGTTCGACGATCCAGGCCAGCGCGACGGCGAAATAGCCCGTGGCGGCGGCCCAGCCGGTCCAGAAGGCCTGTTTGCGCCCCGAGGCGGAGGGCGCGATCACGAAGAGGAAGGCCAGCCCGAAGAGCGCGATGGGCCAGAGCTCGAAGGGGGCAAGGCCGAGCGAGGCTGTGGCGCCCGCCAGCGCGGCCAGCGCCATGCGCCCCTTGAGCGGCGCCGAGACCAGCCAGCGCGGGGCCGCGTCAGGCGGTGTCATCGGGCCCCGGCTCCTGCGGCGCGCTGGCGCTTGCGGCGGGTGCGGGCGGTTTCGGGGCTGCCTGCCCGGGCAGGCGCACGCGCAGCCGCTTGATCCGTCTCGGATCGGCATCGACCACCTCGAACTCTGCGCCGCCGGGGTGCTTGACGACTTCACCGCGCACAGGCACCCGGCCGGTCAGCATGAAGACCAGCCCGCCGAGCGTGTCGACTTCCTCGCCGTCCACTTCATGCGCCTCTGTCAGCTTGAGGCCGGTTTCCGACTCGAACTCGTCGAGCGGTGTCTTGGCCAGGGCGAGGTATCCGCCTTGCTTGTCGGGGGTGAAATAGGCGTCTTCCTCGGTGTCGTGCTCGTCCTCGATCTCGCCGACGACCTGTTCGATCAGGTCTTCGATGGTCACCAGCCCGTCGACACCGCCGTATTCGTCGATCACGAGGGCCATGTGTTTGCGCTCGGTCTGCATCTTGGTGAGCAACACGCCGATTGGCATCGAGGGCGGCACATACATCAGCGGACGCAGCAGGCCGCTCAGGCAAAAGCGCTCCTTGGCCGTGCCGTTGAACCCGTGCTTGAGCGCGAAATCCTTCAGGTGCACCATGCCAGCGGGTGTATCGAGTGTCTCCTCGTAGACCGGCAGGCGCGTCAGCCCGCTTTCGCGGAAGACTTTCACCAGATCCTCCTTGCTCGTCGTCGAGGGCACGGCGGTGATATCGGCGGAGGGGACCATCACGTCTTCCACGGCCATGCGGCGCAGGTTGAGCACGCCGTAGCTGGTCTGTGCATTCTCTGCATGCAGGCGATCCGCGCTGCCGTCCGGGTCCTCCTCGGTGGGGCTGAGGGCGGCGATAATGCGCCCGAAGAACCCCTGGCCGCTCTCATCCTCGGCGGGGGATGCCGCTGTCTTGCCGGATGTCGTCTCGCCCTGTCCTGCGATGTCTTGAGTGTCGTCCTCGGTGCGCGCGCTCTGCGCCGCGCCAGAAGAGCCTTCGTTTCCGTCCGTTCTCTCGCCCATCTTGCCTTTTCCTGGAGGGGGTTACCCATTGCCGTTCCAATATGGGTCAGGGATGCCCAGATTGCCAAGTATTTCGACCTCGATCCGCTCCATGAGCGTGGCATCTTCGTCACGAACATGATCGAAGCCGAGCAGATGCAGCGTGGCGTGCACGATGAGATGCGTCACGTGATGGGCGAAAGGCTTGGCCTGTTCGACGGCTTCGCGTGCGCAGGTCTCGTGAGCGATGGCGATGTCGCCAAGGAAATCCTCGTCGTGGTCTTGCGCCGCAGGGAGGCCGGGCATCTCGCCGGGGGTCTCGGGGGCGCGGTCGGTCTCGGGCCAGCTCAGCACGTTGGTGGGCGAAGGCTTGCCGCGGAACTCGGTGTTGAGCGTGGCGATGCGCGCGTCATCACAGGCGAGCAGGGCGATTTCGTGGCGCTGAGGATCAAGACCGAGGCGCATGAGCACCGCCGCGCTGGCGCGGTCGGCCAGGCCGGCAAGCTCGGGCTCGGTCCAGAGCGGGCTTTCGCAGATGAGATCGACTGTCATGGCGGCTCTGTAGTCCGGCAGGGCGCCTTGGAAAAGGGCTTTCGCATTTCGCTGCGCGAAATCCGACTGGGGCGGGGGACGCTGTCCCCCACACCCCCTGGGATATTTCCGGCAAGAAAAAGCGCGGGAGAAGACTCGGGGCAGACCTGAGGTCAGACCTGGGGTCAGCCCTCCGGCTGGTCGGCGTCATAGGCCTTGATGATGGCGGCAACAAGCGGGTGGCGGACCACGTCCTCGGCTGTGAAGTAGTTGAAGGATATGTCTTTTATGCCCGACAGCAGGCGCTCGGCGTCGCGCAGGCCGGACTGGACGCCACGGGGCAGATCGACCTGGCTGCGATCGCCGGTGATGACCATGCGCGAATCCTCGCCGAGGCGCGTGAGGAACATCTTCATCTGCATCGCCGTGGCGTTCTGGGCCTCGTCGAGCACCACGAAGGCGCGGGAGAGCGTGCGCCCGCGCATGAAGGCGAGCGGGGCGATCTCGATGCGTTTCTCCTCGATCAGCTTGCCGAGCTGCTTGGCGGGCAGGAAATCGTTCAGCGCGTCGTAGAGCGGCTGCATGTAGGGATCGACCTTGTCCTTCATGTCGCCGGGCAGGTAGCCGAGCTTCTCGCCGGCCTCGACGGCGGGGCGCGAGAGGATGATCCGGTCGACATGTCCCTCGATGAACATGTTCACGCCGACGGCGACGGCGAGATAGGTCTTGCCGGTGCCGGCGGGGCCGATGCCGAAGCCGAGCTCATGCGCGAAGAGGCTTTTCACGTAGGCCTTCTGGGCGTCCGTGCGCGGCTCGACCGTCTTCTTGCGGGTGCGGATCTCGACGCGGCCCGACCGGAACATCTCGAGCTGGCTTTCCGGGCTGCCGCGGGGGCTGTCATCGTCGGAGCTGTCCATGCGGATTTCGCGGTCCACATCGGCCGGTTCCACGGGGCGGCCGCTTTCGAGGCGTTCGTAGAGGGCTGTCAGCGTGTCCCGGGCCGCTGCCGCGCTTGCGGCGTCGCCGATGATGGCGAGCTGATTGCCGCGGCGCAGGATCTGCACGCCGAGCTTTTCCTCGATATCGGCCAGGTTCCTGTCGAATTCGCCGCAAAGCTCGATCAGCAGGCGGTTGTCCGGAAATTCTATCAGGGTTTCAGACAGCTTGTCGGGATCGGATTCGGGCGTATCGGCGGCGTGAGGCAGCGTTGTCGTGGCCAATCAGATCTCCATCGCAAAGCGTCTGGGGTCAGGATGCCCAAGCCGGCGGGAAGGTGCAAGGGGCAGGTTCGCGGCACGGGCCGGTCGCGCAGCAAAAAGGGCGCGAAAGCTGCCTTTCACGCCCTGTTTCGATGTCAATGCCTGTCGGGGCAAGGTCAGTTCGGGTCCCGGATGTCGGAGCCGCCCTTGAAGTCGCCGGCGGTGTAGGTCGGCGGGGCCACGCCGGAGCAGACCGGCTTGCCGTATTTGTCCATCCGGCGGACCAGGTAGCCCTCGACCCCGTCATCGGCGATCCAGGTGTCGCAGCCGGTGGGATCAACCCAGACGCCCCACTGGAGCTGGGAGAGATGCTTCTTGTCGATGCCGCGGTCCACGGTCTTGTCGGCGGGATAGCCGCGGCCGGGGCCGGCCTCGTAGTCGGCACAGGCGGACAGGGTGAAGGCTGACAACACGAGCGCAGCAGTTGCGATTTTCTTGGTCATGGGAATGCCTTTCACTCTACGCAGATGATTTCGACGCGGCGGTTCTTGGCCATGCCGGCATGTGTGTTGTTGGATGCCTTCGGCATCCGCTCACCGTATCCGCGCACATCGGCGATGCGAGAGCCGGTGGACTGGGCGATGGCGGCCACCGAATTGGCGCGGTTGTAGCTCAGGCGCATGTTGTAGGCGTCCGAGGCGCGGCTGTCGGTATGGCCGACGATGATGTAAGCGAAGGCGCTCGACTCGCTGAAGAACTTGCGCAGACGCGATTTGCCCGAGGCCGTGATGCGGTAGGAGTCGGTCGCGAAGAACTGGTCGGTGTTCATCACGCCGCAGAGGTTGGTCTCGTGGCAGACTGGCTTGCCCTGCCGCGTGACGTGGTTCACGGCGTAGCCTTCCGCGCCGTCATCCATCACCCAGGCTTCGCAGCCATCGGGTGTGATCGAGATGGTCGGGATATATTGTCCCTGGTCGCGCCCTTGTTGAGAGGGCGTGTCCCGTGTGAACCTTTGTTCTTGCTGCGCTTCAATTGCGCTGGATGATATGAAAACGCTCATGACCGCGACCGCGAGGCCGCCGGTGAGCGAAGTTCTTATGCTAGAGAAACTCTTCGTCACAGCCGATGTCCCTTTTTATTATTTCCCCCACCCGGACCTCGGAATTCAGCGTGGCAGCTCGAGACCCGGACGTAACACTGGGAGCAGTTTAGCAAGATTGCGTCGCATGTGAAGCTCAGAAATTACAATATCTTGTGGATTATAGCGGCATGGGAGCGAGAATCTTGCCCCGTGCCTGCGCCGCAAGCTGCGCAGGCCCTGCCGCCTTCCCGCCAGGCGGGCAGACCGGGCGGGCGCCAGAGAATCGTTTTGGCCCCGCGCGCGGTGTCAGACCAGCGCGCCGGAGAGCGAATTGGGCCCGCTGGAGACGATCCGCACGCGGGCGATCTCGCCGCGCTTCGCCGTGCAATCGTCCACGTGGACCGCGTGCAGGTAGCCCGATTTGCCGACCATCTGGCCCTCGAAACGGCCGGGCTTTTCGAAGAGCACGTCGAGCTCGCGGCCGACCATGCTGTCCTGGATGGTGCGTTGCTGGCGGGTGATCAGCGCTTGCAGCTCCTGAAGCCGCGCATCGGCGACGTCCGCATCGACCAGCTCTCGCTCGGCTGCGGGGGTGCCGGGGCGCGTGGAATACTTGAAGGAGAAGGCCTGACCGTAATTCACCTCCTCGATCAGCGCGAGCGTGTCGGCGTGATCCTGATCGCTCTCCTCGGGAAAGCCGACGATGAAATCGCCCGAGATGAGAATGTCGGGCCGTGCCGCGCGGATCCGCTCGATGAGCCGCAGGTAGCTCTCGGCGGTGTGGGCGCGGTTCATGCGCTTGAGGATCCTGTCGGAGCCGGACTGCACGGGCAGGTGCAGGTAGGGCATGAGCTTGTCGCAGGTGCCATGCGCCTCGATCAGATCGTCGCTCATGTCATTGGGATGAGAGGTCGTGAAGCGGATGCGCTCCAGCCCGTCGATCTTGTCCAGTTGCCAGATGAGCTGGGCGAGGCTCTGCTCGCCGCCTTCGCCGGCCCCGTGATAGGCGTTGACGTTCTGGCCCAGCAGGGTGATCTCGCGCACGCCGCGCTCCACGAGGTCGCGCGCCTCGGCGAGCACGCGGTCAACCGGGCGGCTCACTTCCGCGCCGCGCGTATAGGGGACGACGCAGAAGGCGCAGAACTTGTCGCAGCCTTCCTGCACGGTGAGAAAGGCCGTCGGGCCGCGCTGCGCCTTGGGGCGCGATTTGAGATGCTCGAACTTGTCCTCCTCGGGCATGTCCGTGTCCAGCGCCTTCTCGCCGCTGCGCGCCTTTGCCTCCAGCTCGGGCAGGCGGTGATAGCTTTGCGGGCCGACGACAAGGTCGACCATGGGCTGGCGGCGCATGATCTCCTCGCCCTCGGCCTGGGCCACGCAGCCGGCCACGCCGATCTTGAGATCGGGCTTGTCGGCCTTGAGCCCCTTGAAGCGGCCGAGCTCGGAATAGACCTTCTCGGCGGCCTTCTCGCGGATGTGGCAGGTGTTGAGCAGGATCATGTCGGCCTCGTCCGGCGTCTGAACCTGATCGTAGCCCTCCAGCGCCTCGGCCATGCGCTCGGAATCATAGACATTCATCTGGCAGCCGTAGGTCTTTATGAAGAGTTTCCTGGGCTCGGATTTGGGCTCCGGTTTGGACTCGGACATGTCGGGGCTCCCGCGCTGGTGGGTCTGCTTTGGATCAGGGCTTGGCTCGCGCAGATACCCAATGCGCTGACCACTTGCAATGCACGATGATTTAACCGATTCTGTCACAAAAAGCACAAATGGCAATTCGAGGCTTCATGCAGAACAGCTTTTCCGGTCTGGACAGCTTTGCCAAGCACGGCGCGGCCCATGTCGCCAAGGGGCCTGTCGCGCTCATCTTCGCCGAGGACGAGACCGAGCTCGACACGACGCTGCGCCATCACCAGCAGCTTGGCTTCAAGAGCGTGGTCGGCTTCATGCCGGAAGGGTTCTCGCTGCCGCCGGACCTGGCCGAGACGGTTGTCAGGGTCACTTACGACATGCGCGCCGACGGGGCGCTGGAGCGGGCCGTGAACGTCGTGATCGGCATGGCGGCGGGGCAGTGGATCTTCTACTGCTACAATGCCGAATACCTCTTCTACCCGTTCTGCGAGACGCGCACCGTGGGCGAGATGCTTTCCTTTCATACCGAGGAGCGGCGCGATGCGATGCTGACCTACGTGGTCGATCTCTACGCGGGTGACCTCGACACCCATCCCAGCGCCGTCTCGCTCGACAATGCTTGTATCGACCGGACGGGATATTACGCGCTGGCGCGGCCCGATCCGGCCAATCACAACCACCCCAAGGAGCGGCAGCTCGATTTCTTCGGCGGGCTGCGCTGGCGGTTCGAGGAGCATGTGCCCCTTCCGCGCCGCAAGATCGACAGGGTCTCGATCTTCCGCGCCAAGCCGGGGCTCGAGCAGCGCGGCGACCACACGCTGAGCGACGAGGAATACAACACCTATGCCTGCCCCTGGCACAACAACCTGACCGCCGCGGTCGCCTCGTTCCGCACCGCCAAGGCGCTCAAGCGCAACCCCGGATCGACCTTCGACATCGACACGTTCAACTGGCACAATACCGTGCCCTTCGAATGGCACTCGCGCCAGCTTCTCGACCTCGGCCTGATGGAGCCGGGGCAGTGGTTCTGAGAGGGTCGTTTTTCGTCGCGAAAAACGATCCGAATTCATTCGATGAATTCGAAGCAGCGCTGAGGCTGGGGCGCTGCTGTTTTCATCGAAAGCGTTGCGCCTTTAACCTGAGACATCAGGTAAAGGCGAAGCGCGTGCTCCGTTCGGGCGTTGCACCGCGCCCCGCCAAGAGCAGCGTTGCAGGTTCTTGGCGGGACGTTTTAATGAAAACGGGCCGATTTCCGCGACGGGAATCGGCTCCCGCACAGCACGGATTTGCAATTCAATCTCTCGGCAAAACGATTTATGACGCGCATCGAACGCGTCTTTGAAAGCGAGCCTCATGTCATCTCACGGCGATCCCATTCCAATGATGTCCCGCAAGAGCGCGGGGCTTTCCGGCGAGGCCCATGTGCCCGGCGACAAGTCGATCTCGCATCGCGCGCTCATTCTCGGGGCTCTGAGCGTGGGCGAGACGCGGATCGAGGGGCTGCTCGAGGGGCAGGACGTGCTCGACACGGGCCGCGCGATGCGCGCTTTCGGCGCCGAGGTCACGCAGACGGGACCGGGGAGCTGGCGCGTTCATGGCGTGGGCGTCGGCGGTTTCGCCGAGCCGGGAGGCGTGATCGATTGCGGCAATTCGGGCACGGGTGTGCGGCTCATCATGGGGGCGATGGCCACATGCCCGATCACCGCGACATTCACGGGCGATGCCTCGCTCAACAGCCGCCCGATGGCGCGGGTGACCGACCCGCTGGCGCTCTTCGGCGCGCGGGCGGTGGGGCGCGCGGGCGGGCGGCTGCCGATGACCATCGTGGGCGCGCGCGAGGCCTTTGGAATCACATACACCGTGCCGGTGCCGAGCGCGCAGGTGAAATCGGCCGTGCTGCTGGCGGCGCTGAACGCGCGCGGCGAGACGCGCGTGACGGAGGCCGAGGCGACGCGCGATCATACCGAGCGGATGCTGGCGGGCTTCGGGGCCGAGATCGAGACGGAGGTGACGGAGGCGGGCCGCGTCATCATCCTGCAAGGCCAGCCCGAGCTCAAGCCGCAGGACATCACCGTGCCGCGCGATCCGTCCTCGGCGGCCTTTCCCGTCTGTGCGGCGCTCATCACCGAAGGCTCGGACGTGCTGGTGCCCAATATCGGGCTCAACGCAACGCGCGCGGGGCTCTTCACGACGCTGCGCGAGATGGGGGCGGATCTGACCTATGAGAACATGCGCGAGGAGGGCGGCGAGCCCGTGGCCGACCTGCGCGCGAAGTTCTCGCCCGGCCTCAAGGGCGTCGAGGTGCCGCCGGCGCGCGCGGCCAGCATGATCGACGAATATCCCGTCCTGTCGGTGGTCGCGTCCTTCGCCGAGGGGCGCACCGAGATGCGCGGCGTGAAGGAGCTGCGCGTCAAGGAGAGCGACCGGATCGACGCGATGGCGCAGGGGCTGCGCGCGGCGGGGGTGGACGTGGACGAGGGCGAGGACTGGTGGGCCGTGGAAGGCCGCGGCCATGGCGGCGTGACGGGCGGCGCGACCGTTGAGAGCCGGCTCGATCACCGCATCGCCATGTCCTTTCTCGTGATGGGGCTGGCCAGCGAGGCACCCATGCAGGTTGACGACGGCGGGCCGATCGCGACTTCCTTCCCGATCTTCGAGGATTTGATGACCGGGCTGGGCGCGCAGATCGAGAGGGCGGGCCCATGAGCTTCGCGATTGCCATCGACGGGCCGGCGGCCGCCGGGAAGGGCACGATTTCGAAGGCCGTGGCGGCGCATTACGGGTTCGCGCATCTCGACACAGGGCTGCTCTACCGTGCGGTCGGCGCGAAGGTCCGGGACGGGGCCGACCCCGTGGAGGCGGCGAAGGCGCTTGTCGCTGAGGATCTGGACGCGGCGGGCCTGCGCACGGCGGAAGTTGCGCAGGCCGCGAGCCGTGTGGCGGTGAACGCCGACGTGCGTGCGGCGCTGGTTGATTTCCAGCGTGCCTTCGCCCGGCGGGCCGGCGGCGCTGTCCTTGACGGGCGCGACATCGGCACGGTGATCTGCCCCG
This sequence comes from Rhodobacteraceae bacterium 63075, assembly GCA_003417655.1. Taxonomy (GTDB): domain Bacteria; phylum Pseudomonadota; class Alphaproteobacteria; order Rhodobacterales; family Rhodobacteraceae; genus Lentibacter. Next base: position 21,470 of record QVMW01000025.1, on the reverse strand, counting down.
AGGCCGAGGCCAAGCTTTTCGTCACCGCCAGCGCCGAGGTGCGCGCGGCGCGGCGCTACCGCGAGCTGCTGGAGCGCGGGGCGGATGTCACGCCCGAGGAGGTGCTGGCCGATGTGCGCGAGAGGGATGCGCGCGACACGGATCGCGCCGAGGCGCCGATGCGCCCGGCGGAAGACGCGACGCTGATCGACACCAGCGCGATGAGCATCGAGGATGCGATCGCGGCGGCGATCGCGGCGGTGAATGCAAGGAGGGAAGAGACATGAAGCGGCGACTGGGCAGGAACGGGGCGGAAATCAGTGCGCTGGGCTATGGCGCCATGTCGTTTTCCGATTTCTACGGGGCCACGAACGAGGCCGAGAGCCACGCCATTCTCGACATGTGCCGCGCGCGGGGCATCACCCATCTCGACACGGCGAATGTCTATGGCATGGGCCGCTCGGAGGAGGCCATCGGGCGCTACTTCGCCAGGCACCCGGAGGCGCGGGACGAGTTCGTCATCGCCACCAAGGCCGCGATCACGCGGGACGAGGAGGGCAACCGCGTCTTCCGGAACGATCGCAAACACCTGGAGGCGGAACTTGACAAGTCGCTGGAGCGGCTGGGCGTCGAGCAGGTGGCGCTGTTCTACGTGCACCGGCGCGATCCGGAGATGAGCATCGAGGAGGTGACCGAGGGGCTCGCGGAGATCGTCAGGACCGGCAAGGTGGCGGCGTTCGGCTTTTCCGAGATTGCGCCCAGCTCGCTCAGGCGGGCCAGCGAGGTGGCGCATGTGGCCGCCGTGCAGAGCGAATACAGCCTGTCCACGCGCAGCCCCGAGATGGGGCTTGTGCAGACCTGCGCCGAGCTGGGCACCGCGCTCGTGGCCTTCAGCCCCGTCGGGCGCTCGCTGCTGACGGATGATCCGCTGAGCCTCGAAGCGGTGGAGGTGCTGGATTTCCTGCGGCCCAACCCGCGTTTCATCGAGCCGAACTACGGCGCGAATATCGCCCGCACGGATGCCTTCCGCGCACTGGCGAAGGAAATGGGGATCAGTGCGGCGGGGCTGGCCAATGCCTGGCTGCTGGCGCAGGGCGATCACGTGATCCCGATCCCCGGCACGCGGAGCACCGCGCATTTCGGGGAATGCCTCGAGGCGCTGGAGCGGCCCTTGAGCGGCGAGGAACTGGCAGCCGTCGAGGCGGTGCTGCCCATCGGCTGGGCGCACGGGGATCGCTACTCGGACGCGCAATGGATCGGGCCGGAGCGCTATTGCTGATGCGCTGTTTCTGAGGATCGGATTTTCGCGGGGCGAAAATCCGACCGGGGCGAGGGGGACGCTGTCCCCCTCGCGCTCCCCCTGGGATATTTTTGGCAAGAAAAAGGGCTGGGAACGTGTAGGGTGTTTCGGTTGCCCGATGACTCGAGACGCTGCATGGTGGCTTGCCTGTCCTTCGCGACGAAGGGCAGCGGCGGGGCTTGCAATGCAGCGCAAAGCCCAGTATATGCGCGCCTGTCGACAAGGCGGGGCTACCGCCGGGCAGCGAGACGAGCAGGGTCGGAGCCTCCGGCCCTCTTTGTTTTCGAAACCCGGGCCTTCCAAGGAAGGTCCGCTGACCAACGAAACCCTGAAAGACCGGCGGAGACAACCGCGCGGCCAGAAACATGCAAAAGGAAAATGACGCCACATGGCTAACGCATCCATGGAGGAATTCGAAGCCCTCCTCAATGAAAGCTTCGAAATGGACACGCCCCAGGAGGGCTCTGTTGTCAAAGGCAAGGTCATCGCCGTAGAAGCGGGCCAGGCCATCATCGACGTCGGCTACAAGATGGAAGGCCGCGTTGATCTCAAGGAATTCGCAAACCCCGGGGAAGAGCCCGATATCTCCGTCGGAGACGAGGTTGAAGTCTATCTCCGCGCCGCCGAGAACGCGCGCGGCGAAGCTGTGGTCAGCCGCGAGATGGCTCGCCGCGAAGAGGCATGGGACCGCCTCGAGAAGGCATATGCCGACGAAGAGCGTGTCGAAGGCGCGATCTTCGGCCGCGTCAAGGGCGGCTTTACCGTCGATCTCGGCGGCGCCGTGGCCTTCCTGCCCGGCAGCCAGGTCGATGTGCGCCCCGTGCGCGACGCCGGCCCGCTCATGGGCCTCAAGCAGCCCTTCCAGATCCTCAAGATGGACCGCCGCCGCGGCAATATCGTCGTGTCGCGCCGCGCGATCCTCGAAGAGAGCCGCGCCGAGCAGCGTGCCGAAGTCATCGGCAACCTTGCCGAAGGCCAGGCGGTTGACGGCGTCGTCAAGAACATCACGGAATACGGCGCATTCGTCGATCTCGGCGGTGTCGACGGGCTGCTGCACGTCACCGACATGGCATGGCGCCGCGTGAGCCACCCCTCGGAGATCCTGTCGATCGGCGAGACCGTCAAGGTCCAGGTCATCAAGATCAACAAGGAAACGCACCGCATCAGCCTCGGCATGAAGCAGCTTCAGGAAGATCCGTGGGATCTGGTGGCTGCGAAATACGCGCTCGATTCGGTTCATACCGGCCGTGTGACGAACATCACCGACTACGGTGCCTTCGTCGAGCTGGAGCCCGGTGTCGAAGGGCTCGTGCACGTCTCGGAAATGTCCTGGACGAAGAAGAACGTGCATCCCGGCAAGATCGTCTCGACCAGCCAGGAAGTCGAAGTCATGGTTCTCGAGATCGACCAGGCCAAGCGCCGTGTCTCTCTCGGGCTCAAGCAGACCATGCGCAACCCCTGGGAAGTCTTTGCCGAGACGCATCCCGAGGGCACCGAAGTGGAAGGCGAAGTCAAGAACATCACCGAGTTCGGCCTCTTCATCGGCCTCGAGGGCGATATCGACGGGATGGTTCACCTTTCGGATATCTCCTGGGACGAGCGCGGCGAAGAGGCGATCCAGAACTACCGCAAGGGCGATGTCGTCCAGGCGGTGGTCTCGGAAGTCGATGTCGAGAAAGAGCGTATCTCGCTCTCGATCAAGGCGCTCGGCGGTGACAAGTTCGCCGATGCCGTGGGCGGCGTGAAGCGCGGCTCGATCATCACTGTCGAGGTCACCTCGATCGAGGATGGCGGTATCGAGGTGGAGTATGAAGGCATGAAGAGCTTCATCCGCCGCAGCGATCTGAGCCGTGACCGTTCCGAGCAGCGCCCCGAGCGCTTCTCCGTCGGTGACAAGGTCGACGTGCGCGTCACCAATATCGACAGCAAGACCCGCCGTCTCGGCCTGTCGATCAAGGCGCGCGAGATTGCCGAAGAGAAAGAGGCCGTGCAGCAGTATGGCTCGTCGGACAGCGGCGCGTCGCTGGGCGACATCCTCGGCGCGGCGCTCAAGTCTGACGACGACTGAGCCCCGGCCTCAAGGCAAGCTGAAACGAGAGCGGCCCCGGAAATCCCGGGGCCGTTTTTCGTTCCGGCCGTCCCGGGACGGAGCAGCGCTTGCCTGTCCTGTCGGAGCTGAAATGCCGGGGCATGAGCGGTCATCGCACGGGCTTTGAAAGGGCGTCTGACGGACCGGCGAATCACGAACCCGTGAGCAGGGCGGCTTGACATGCGCGGGCGGCCTGCCGGCTTGCTCGCGCTGCATTGCGGCGGCAGGCGTCGGCAAAAACTGGCGGATTTCCTGCCGATCCTCCTGATTCTCAATCGAATATTCCGCGCTGCGGCGGGCTTGGGTGTTTGCGCCCGCGCGATTTCTAACTATAGTCCGGAAAAGCGATAAAGAAAAAATCAGATTTCTGCCTGGGGAGACAGAGTGCCATGATCCGTTCGGAATTGGTCCAGAAGATCGCGGATGAAAACCCGCATCTCTATCAACGCGATGTCGAGAGAATCGTGAACACCATTTTCGAGGAGATCATCGAGGCTATGTCCCGGGGGGACCGCGTCGAACTCAGAGGGTTCGGTGCCTTTTCCGTGAAAAAGCGCGATGCGCGCACGGGCCGCAATCCACGCACCGGGGAATCCGTGTATGTCGAGGAGAAGCACGTGCCGTTCTTCAAGACCGGCAAGCTGCTCAGAGACAGGCTGAACGGGAAGTAACATGCGATTGATTAAGTACTCCTTTCTGGCTGCTGTTGCGGTCATTCTCATGGTGCTGGCGCTGGCCAACCGCGGGGAGGTGACGCTCACTGTTCTGCCCGCGCCGCTGGCAAGTGCCACGGGGTTCAGCTGGGCGATCGAGCTGCCGCTCTTCGTGGTCATTTTCGGCGGCGTTCTGGCGGGCCTTTTCATCGGGTTTGTCTGGGAGTGGCTGCGTGAGCACAAGCACCGCGCCGAGGCGTCGCGCAAACGCTCCGAGGTGCAAAAGCTCGAAAGCGAGCTCAAGCGCCTCAAGGGCCAGAAAGCGCGCGACGAGGGCGACGAGGTTCTGGCGTTGCTCGACGAGGCGAGCTGAGCCGCGCGGCGACGGCAGGTGAGGGGTGCCGCGGTGCGCCCCTTTTTCTTTGGAAGGGTAACGGGATGAGCGAGGCGGCCATCAGGGTCAAGATCTGTGGATTGGGCAGCGCCGAGGACGTGCGCGCCGCGGCGGGCGCGGGCGCGAAGTATGTCGGGCTGGTCTTCTTTCCCAGATCGCCGCGTCACGTCGAGCCTGACAGGGCGCGGGAGGCGGCGCTGGCTGCGCCGGATGGTGTCGCCAAGGTGGCCCTGACCGTGAACGCAAGCGACACCGAGCTGGACCGCATCTGTGGGCAAGTGCCTCTCGACATGTTGCAGCTTCATGGCAGTGAAAGCCCGGAGCGCGTTCTGGAGGTGAAGGCGCGCTTCGGCCTGCCGGTCATGAAGGCGGTGGGCGTTGCCGAAGCCGAGGACCTGCGGCAGATCGACGCCTACGAGGAGGTTGCCGACCAGATCCTTGTCGACGCCAAGCCGCCCAAGGGGGCCGATTTGCCGGGGGGCAACGGTCTGAGCTTTGACTGGCGGCTGTTGCAGGGGCGCAAATACTGGCGCAAGCCGTGGATGCTCGCCGGGGGGCTGACGCCGGAGAACGCGCGGGCGGCAGCCGAGATGACCGGCGCGCGGCAGCTCGATGTCTCTTCGGGCGTGGAAAGCGCGCCGGGCGTGAAGGACGCGGCGCGGATCGCGGCTTTCGTGGCGGCGGTGAAGGGCTGAGCCGGGCTTAACGCGGCTTTAACCCTGGTTGCGGATGATAAGGCCATGACGCAACTGCCTGAACACATCAACTCGGAAATATGGCTGAGCCAGTTCTTTACGTCTGGCGAGGCAAGGCGCGGAGGGGTCGTGAAACGTCAGGTCAGGGATGTGGAGAGACTCGTTGGTCGCCGGGCCTTTCTTGCGGAAGTGGAAAGACGTGGCTTCCAGGTTGTCGAGAATGGACGCCATTTCGTGGTCTTCTGCAATCGCCTGCCGATCCGGCGCGTCGCCGTGTAAGGGCTTTCGAAAGCCCTTGTGGCAAGCCGCTTGGAAGCGGCTTGAAAAGCGGTTTCGAAACCGCTTCTGCAAGGCGTTTCGAAACGCCTTGCACTTGCCCTTGCCCAAGCGCCCGAGTAGGACGGGGCAAGTGCAATGCGGGAGGCGCGCCATGGCCGACGATCTTTTCAATTCCTTCATGAACGGACCCGATGAGAACGGCCGCTTCGGTGATTTCGGGGGGCGGTTCGTCTCCGAGACGCTCATGCCGCTCATTCTCGAGCTGGAAGCCGAATACGACAGGGCCAGGGACGATGCGAGCTTCTGGGCCGAGATGGACGATCTTTGGACCCATTACGTGGGCCGGCCGAGCCCGCTCTATTTCGCCGAGCGGCTGACCGAGCATTTCGGTGGCGCGAAGATCTATCTCAAGCGCGACGAGCTCAACCATACCGGCGCGCACAAGATCAACAATGTGCTGGGCCAGATCCTGCTGGCCCGCCGCATGGGCAAGAAACGCATCATCGCCGAGACGGGCGCGGGCCAGCATGGCGTGGCCACGGCGACGGTCTGTGCCAAGTTCGGGCTGCAATGCGTCGTCTACATGGGCAAGCACGATGTCGAGCGGCAGGCGCCCAACGTCTTCCGCATGCGCCTTCTGGGCGCGGAAGTCATTCCCGTCACCTCGGGGCGCGGCACGCTGAAAGACGCGATGAACGACGCGCTGCGCGACTGGGTGACGAATGTGCGCGACACGTTCTATTGCATCGGCACGGTGGCGGGGCCGCATCCCTACCCGGCGATGGTCCGCGATTTCCAGTCGATCATCGGCAAGGAGGTGCGCTGGCAGCTCGCCGAGCAGGAGGGCGAGGGACGCCTGCCCGACACGGTGATCGCGGCGATCGGTGGCGGCTCCAACGCGATGGGGCTGTTCTACCCGTTCCTCGACGACAAGAGCGTGAATATCATCGGCGTGGAAGCCGGCGGCAAGGGCGTCAACGACGAGATGCAGCATTGCGCCTCGCTCACGGGCGGGCGCCCGGGCGTTCTGCATGGCAACCGGACCTATCTCTTGCAGGATGAAGACGGCCAGATCCTCGAAGGCTTCTCGATCAGCGCCGGGCTCGACTATCCCGGTATCGGGCCGGAACACAGCTGGCTGCATGACACCGGCCGCGCCGAATATGTCTCGATCACCGACAAGGAGGCGCTGGAGGCCTTCCAGCTCGTCTGCGCGCAGGAGGGAATCATCCCCGCGCTGGAGCCGAGCCACGCGCTGGCCCATGTCATGAAAATCGCTCCGGACCTGCCGAAGGAGCATATCCTCGTGATGAACATGTGCGGACGCGGCGACAAGGACATCTACACCGTGGCCAAGCATCTTGGCTTCGACATGTCCGACACGGAAGGGCGCGAGGCGGACTGAGCACGCCGCGCCCTCCCGCCAGGGCCATAAACTGAGGTTTATGGCCTGCTATCCCGGGTTTATTCTGCCCCGCCTAAACCATCGGTCAATGGTCCGGGCGGGTCCTGGCGGCCAGGCTGGAGTCACGCCGCATTTCGGCGCAATCTAGCTTTGGAGATGAGACCCATGAAAAAGACACTTCTTTCGACCACCGCCGCGATTGCACTGGCCACCGCTCCGGCCCTCGCGCAATCCATCACCGATCAGATCATTTCCGATCTTCAGGATCAGGGCGTCACCTATATGGAGATCAAGGAGGGGCCGACCCAGACAAAGGTCGAGGCCGTCCGCGACGGCACGAAGCTGGAAGTGATCTACGATTCCGCGACGGGGGCGATTCTCAAGGAGGAACTCGAAGCCGCCGAGGATGAATATGCCACGCGGACGGGTATCGAGGTCGAAACCGAAGACGAGGATTTCCTCGACGATGACGACATCGGCGATGACGACGATGACGACGACGATGATGATGACGGTCACGACGACGATGATGACGACGATGATTCCCGCGACGATGACAATGACGATGACGATGATGACAGCGGCGACGACTATGGCGACGACCACGGTGACGATCATGGCGATGACGACGCGGGCGATGATCACGGTGACGATCATGGCGGTGATGACCACGGCGACGACCATGGCGGCGACGACCATGGCGGCGATGATGGCGGCGATGATGGCGGCGATGATGGCGGCGAAGGCGAGGGCGGCGATGATGGTGGCGAGGGCGAGGGTGACGACTGACGTGCTCAGTCCGCACTTGGCCATCGTCTTGTGCGCATTTGGCGGGAAAACATCTCTTTCAGTTTTTCCCCCAAACGCCCTAGGATGATCGCATGACAACGTGTTCCGGCCGGCAGCCTCGTGCATGCCGGCCGAATGCAAGGTGGTGAGAATGAACCGAAGATACGTGCTCACAATGCTCGCAGGCGCCGTGCTTTGCCCGGTTGCCGCGCAGGCCGACCCGCTCGTCGACAGTGTCGTCAGACAGTTGCGGGAGCAGGGCTATTCGCAAATCCGGGTGTCGCGCACCTTCCTCGGGCGCCTGCGCTTTATTGCGTCGAGGTCGGGGGTGGAGCGAGAGATCATCATCAACCCGCGCACGGGCGAGCTTCTGCGGGACTATACGGAAGGAAGTTCAGGTTTTGGCCAGATCGCCGATGAGAGCGATGACGATGATCGTGATGACGACGACAACGATGATGACGATGATCGTGATGACGATGATCGTGATGACGACGACAACGATGATGACGACGAGGGGGATGACGACGACGGGGGCGATGACGGCGAAGGCGACGACGGGGGCGATGACGGCGAAGGCGACGACGGGGGAGATGACGGCGAAGGCGACGACGGCGGGGGCGATGACGGGGGCGACGACGGCGGGGGCGACGGCGAAGGAGACGGCGAAGGCGACGGGGGCGAAGGCGACGGAGGCGAAGGAGACGGGGGCGAAGGCGACGGGGGCGAAGGCGACGGGGGCGAAGGAGAAGGCGGCGATGACTGAGGCTGCCCGGATACACGCCATGCGCGCGCTCGAAGCGAGGGCGATGTCGTGAAGTTTACCGGTTTCCTGCTCGTCTTGTTCGTTTTCCAGGGCCTGTGCGCATTGTTTTTCGTTTCAGATATTCTCGCCACCGTCCTCGGCTTGCGCGATACGCCGATGAACTGGCATCTGCGCGAGCTTCTGGAACTGGCCGCCGCGGTCGGGCTTCTGACCGGTTTCGCGCTCGGCTGGCTTGCGCTTCGCCACCAGCTCGGTCGCTCGAGGCGCGCCGAGAAGAGCCTGCGCGTGGTGCGTGGCGAGTTTCTCGATCACCTAGAAAGGGAATTCGACGCCTGGGGGCTGACGCCGGCAGAGCGCGACGTGGCGCTGTTTTCCCTCAAGGGGTTCAGCACGCAGGAGATCGGGGAGCTGCGCGCCACGTCGGAAGGCACGGTGAAGGCGCAGACCAATGCGATTTACCGCAAGGCCGGTGTCAGTGGCCGCTCGCAACTGCTCAGCCTTTTCATGGAAGACTTCATCGGCAAGGCGGACGTGACGCGCGAGGCGCGGGAAGAGCACGAGGCCACCGATTCACGCGTCAACTCGTGAGAGGCCGACGTCAGAGCGCATGTTCCTCGAGAACACGCATCGGCACGATTTCGAGCGCGCGGCCATGGGTGGCTTCGAGGCGCACCCTGGGCGCGCAGCCCTCGTCATGGGCCTGCAGGAAGCGCGCGGCGCACAGGCACCAGGTATCGCCCGGCTTGAGCCCCTCGAAGCCGAACTCGGGGCGCGCTGTGCTGAGATCGTTGCCGACATATTTGGAATAGGCGAGGAATTCCGCCGTCATCACGGCGCAGACCGTGTGCGAGCCCATGTCGGCATCGCAGGTGTTGCAGAACCCGTCGCGGAAATAGCCTGTCATCGGGTCCGAGCCACAAAGCTCGAGCACGCCGCCCAGCACGTTGATCGGCTTGTCGGGCTCGGCCATCATTGTGCCGCCTCCGCGATCCGGCGGAACATGGCGATATTGGCGCTGTTCACACCGTCTTCGCGAAAACCCTTGTCGGAGGAGTTTACCGCGATGACCACGCCGAGGGGCTTGTTGATGTAGATGTATTGGCCGTAAACCCCGCGCGCGAAGACCTCGCCGGGCCGCGCATCGGCCGGTATCCACCATTGGTAGCCGTATTGCGACGCACCGGGCTCGGTCTTCGCCGAGGGGCGTGTGCTTGCGGCGACCCAGGCGGCAGGCACGATCTGCTCGCCCTCCCAGGCGCCGTTCTGGAGGATCATCTGGCCGAAGCGGGCATAGTCCCGCGTGGTCAGGTTCAGCCCGCCGAGCACGAAGGCCGCCTTGAAACCGTCGGTGACGTAGTAAGGCTCCCGCTCAAGGCCCAGCGGGGCGATGATATGCTCGCTGAGCAGCTCGGCGATCGGGCGGCCGGTGGCGCCGCGAAGGACCATGGAGAGCACATGGGTGTCGATGGAGACGTATTTCCACATCTCGCCCGGCTCGGCGATGGTCTCGTCGATATCCGCCGCGAAGCCGTCCATGGAACCGCCGAGCGCGAGGACGCGGCCCATCTTGTTGATGTCGGACCAGAAATCGAAATAGTCCTCGTTGAACTTCACGCCGCTTTCCATTTGCAGCACGTCCTCGATCGTCGCGCCGTCATAGGCCGTGCCTTCGAGCGCGGGGGCATAGCGCGTCACCGGGTCCTCGAGGCTTTCGATCTCGCCCTCTTCGAGCAGGACGCCGAGCAGCGCGGAGAGGAAGGACTTGGCCACCGACCAGGAGATGCGCAGATCGTCGGGGCCGGTGCCGAGATAGTAGGCTTCGTGGCGCAGCAGCCCGTCCTTGAGCACGACAATGGCGGTGACTGCGCGCGCCTTGACCCAGGCGTCATAGCCCTCGGGCAGCTCAAGCGGGCCGCCGATTGGCAAGGGCGTGACGGGCCCTTCGCCGCGCGGCACGGAGGTTGTGAGGAACATCTCGTTCATGTTTGAGAAATTGCGGGTGATCTTGCTCTCGTCGAAGAGCGAATTGACCGCCATGACGCGGGTGATCTCCTCGCGCTTCCACATATAGAGCGCAGCGCCGATGACGATGAGCGCCAGAAGGATACGCCCGAGCCATTTGCCGAATGTTCGCATGTGGCCTCCCGATGTTTTGGGGCAGGATGCACCAAGGCGCGGCCCAAGGCAATTGGGGGCTGGTCTACTTGAACTTGTCGAGCAGTTTCTGCATCGGGCTGCGGGTGTCCTCTTCCGGCGCTGCGGGCGTCTCCGGTTCTTGCGCCTCCGGGGCCTTCGGCTTCGACTGGTTGCGCGGCGGGTTCACGCGCAGCGAGACGGCGTTCATGAAGCGGCCCGTATCGCCGCGGGCCAGCTCGGGCGCGCCATCGGCCACGCCGCGCAGCACGTCATCGAGCCAGGCGTCATCAGCCTTGGGAAAGTCGCGCAGCACGTAGCCCGAAACGGCATCCTTGTGTCCTGGATGTCCGATCCCGAGGCGCACGCGGGCATAGTCGGGGCCGAGATGGGCATGGATCGAGCGCAGCCCGTTATGGCCGGCATGACCGCCGCCCTGCTTGACTTTCACCTTGCCGGGCGCAAGGTCGAGCTCGTCGTGAAAGACGGTCACGTCGGACGGCGCGAGCTTGTAGAAGCGCATGGCCTCGTTCACCGCGTTGCCCGAAAGGTTCATGAAGGTTTCCGGCTTGAGCAGGAGCACTTTCTCCGAGCCGAAACGGCCCTCGCAGGCCAGCCCCTGGAAGCGGGATTTCCATGGCCCGAAGCCGTGCGCGGAGGCGATCTCGTCGAGGGCCATGAAGCCGATATTGTGCCGGTTGCGGGCGTATTTCGGGCCGGGATTGCCGAGGCCGACGAAGAGATGCATGGGCTGGATCCTTGCGGTTTCATTTGTGGTTTAAGGGGGGCAGGGGTAAGATTCAACAAAAGAGGCAGGAGAGCGCGTTGGAAGAGTTCGAGATCGGCGGGGTGCGGCTTGGCTGCCCCGGGGCGCAGCTCACAGCCAAGATCAGGGCGAAGCTGGAAAGCGGGCAATACGAAGGCTCGGAGGCGCGCGCCGTCTCGATGCGCCTGCGCCCGGGCCAGCGCGTGCTGGAGCTTGGGGCCGGGCTGGGCTATATCGGCGCGCTTGCGGCGCAGGTCACGGGCGGCGCGCAGGTCACTTCCGTGGAGGCGAACCCCGACATGCTGGAGACGATCCGCGCCAATTTCGACCGCAATGACGGCGCGCAGATCACGCTCAGGCATGGCGCCGTCGTGGGGGCGGAGTTCGAGGGCGAGACGCTCAGCTTTGCCCGCGCGCGCCAGTTCTGGGCCTCGCGCATCGCGGATGTCACCAGCCGGGCCGGGGGGCTCGTGGAGGTGCCGGCGGTCAGGATCGACGCGCTTCTAGACGAGGTGCGCCCCCAGATGGTGATCATGGATATCGAGGGCGCAGAGCAGCACCTTTTCACGCGCGAATGGCCCCGGTTCGTGAAGACCGTCGTGATGGAGCTGCACCCGAAGCAATACGAAAGCCGCGCCGTGATGAAGCAGATCGTCGATTGCCTGAGCGGCTCGGGCATGGCCTATGATCCGGGGGCCTCCACCGGCACGCTTCTGTGCATGCGCAGGGTCTGAGAAAGCAAAAAGCCCGCCGGGGGCGGGCTTTCGCGAATGTCGTGACAGGGGCGCGGCTTATTCTGCGCCGGCCTCGGCGTCGTCGCCCTGTTCGATCGTCTCGACCTCATCGGGCGCAACCTCGTCGCCCTCTTCCTCGTCGTCTGCGGCCAGGGCTGTCGGCGCGGCGATGTTGGCGATGACGAAGTCACGGTCGATCGTCGGCTTGGCGCCTTGGGGCAGCGTGACATCGGAAATGTTGATGCCATCGCCGATCTCGAGCCCCGCGAGGTCGATCGTGATCTCCTCTGGAATGTCGCCCGCCGTCACGCGCAGCTCGATCTCGGGGCGCACAACCGACAGGAAGCCGCCCTGGCGTGTGAAGGGCGCCTCTTCCTCGTTGATGAAGTTGACCGGGATGAAGAGGCTGATCTTCGAGGTGCGGCGCAGGCGCAGCAGGTCGAGATGCGTCGGCAGGTCCTTCACCACGTCGCGCTGGACGTTCCGGCAGATGACGCGGACATCTTCCTGGCCCTCGACCTTCAGGTTGAAGAGCGTCGACAGGAAGCGGCCCTTGTGCAGGTTCTTGAGCAACTCGTTGAAGGGCATCTGAATGGGAAGCGGGTCCGTGTCGCCACCGTAAACGATACCGGGCACCTTGCCATCGCGGCGTGCCTGACGAGCGGCGCCCTTGCCTGTCCCCGTCCGTGCCTCGGCGTAAAGATCTGGGATCTGTCCAGCCATGTGTTTTCTCCTAAGCTAAGGCGGGGACCCTCCAAGGCTGTATCCCCGCGTGAAGGCTGGCGCATAGCCCAGAAGCGCGGGCTTGGCAAGGGGGCGATGGGCGGATTCAGCCGTATTCGAGCTGAAGGTGCCCGCCTGCCTCCAGGATGCGTTCATAGAGCGCGTAATCCTCGGTGCGGGCGGCGCGGAAGGCGGCGCGCGTCTCGGGTGAAATCTCCGTTTCGAGCGCCGGCGAGACATTGGCCTCCGGCAGGTCCACGGCCTTGCCGAACCGCTCCCCGAGGAAGCCCAGAAAGCAGCTTTGCCGCTCATAGGCGAAGAGATGATGCAGCGGCACGGTGCCGTCCTTCAGCGTCAGGAAGCGCCATTGCGTGCCGACATTGGCATGCGGCGGGGCCGGGCGCTCGATCGCATCGCGCACGAAGGCGTCGAAGCTCATGCCGGCCGTGGATTTCTTGCTGCCCAGCAGCGCTTCGCGGGTGCGATACCTGTACCAGCTGCGCAGCTGGTCGAGCGGCTCGCGCATGATGGCGACGCGCTCGGGCGTGAGCCTGTAGGCGCGGCGCAGGAAAGGGGCGCAGGTCTTGTCGAAGGCCTCGGCCGACATGTGCTTGCGGCGCTTCTTGAACAGAATATCGGCCTCGCCGCGCAGCGCGGCCTCATAGGCTGTTGTGCCCGTCTTGGGCACGGCCAGCAGGGCCAGGTTCTGTTTGAAGAATATCTGCATCGGCGGCTTTCTTTTCGCAAACGCTATGCGCGGGGGTAATGCACAGTCAACATGGCCTTTTTCTTGCGATAAATATCCCGGGGGAGTTTGAGGGGGCAGCGCCCCCTCAACCGGTCGGATTCGACGAAGTCGAATCCGAAACCGGATCAAGCCTGCCAGTCGCCCTCGAAACCCTTCGGGATCATCAGGATGTCGCGGTCCACGTCATTGATATCGGTCTTGCCGCACAGGGCCATCGAGGTGTCGAGCTCCTTGTGGATCACCTCCAGGGCGCGGGTGACGCCCGCCTCGCCCATCGCGCCGAGCCCATAGACCCAGGCACGGCCGATATACGTCCCTGCCGCGCCGAGGGCCATCGCCTTGAGCACGTCCTGGCCCGAGCGGATGCCGCTGTCGAAATGCACCTCGATCTTGTGGCCGACCGCATCGAGGATCGCGGGCAGGGCGCGGATCGCCGAGAGCGCGCCGTCGAGCTGGCGGCCGCCGTGGTTGCTCACGATGATGGCATCGGCGCCAACGTCCAGCGCCTGCTTTGCGTCGCGCGCATCCATGATCCCCTTGATGATGAGCGGGCCGTCCCACATCTTTCGAAACTCGCGGATGCGGTCCCAGTCGAGCGAGACATCGAAGGCCTCGGCTGTCCATGTCGACAGCGAGCCTGCGTCCTTCACGCCCTTCGCATGGCCCACGATATTGCCGAAGAAGCGCCGCTTGGTGCCCAGCATGCCGAGGCCCCATTGCACCTTGGTCATCATGTTCGCGACGGATTTCGCCGTCAGCTTGGGCGGGGCGGAGAGACCATTCTTGATGTCCTGGTGGCGCTGGCCGAGAAGCTGAAGGTCCACCGTGATGACCGCGGCAGAGCACTTGGCCTCCTTGGCGCGGTCGAAGAGGCGTTGCATGAAATCGTCGTCCTTGAGCGTGTAGACCTGCATCCAGAAGGGCTTTTCGGTGTGCTCGGCCACGTCCTCGATCGAGCAGATCGACATGGTCGAGAGGGTGAAGGGCACGCCGAACTTCTCCGCCGCCCGCGCCGCCTTGATCTCGCCATCGGCGTGTTGCATCCCCGTCAGCCCCACGGGCGCGAGGGCCACGGGCATCGAGACATCCTGCCCGATCATCTGCGTGGCCGTGGAGCGGCCCGACATGTCGATGGCAACGCGCTGGCGCAGGTAGAGCTTGTCGAAATCGGAGCTGTTCTCGCGAAAGGTCTGTTCCGTCCAGCTGCCGCTCTCGCAATAGTCGTAGAACATGCGTGGCGCGCGTCGGCGATGCAGGCGTTTGAGGTCTTCGATATTGGTGATGACAGGCATGGCGGAAGGCTCCGGGAAAATTGGTTAGGAAAGATTACCAATTCACACGGGGCAGGGCAACTGCGTAAAAATGCGCTGCCAAGCTGCCCCGGTCCATACCCGCTCAGGCGCGGTGCGCGCCCTCGGCCAGCGAGGCGACGAAGCAGAGCACATCCGCGCTCGCCTCGCCGCGCCCGATCCGCTCGACGATGGCCGAGCCGACAACCGCCCCGTCGGCCACCGAGGCGATCGCCTCGGAGTGTTCGGGCGTCTTGATCCCGAAGCCGACGATCACGGGCAGATCCGTCTGCGCCTTGATGCGCGCCACCTCGGGGCCGACATCGGCCGATTGCGCCTCGGCCGCGCCGGTGATCCCGGTGATCGAGACGTAATAGACGAAGCCGGAGGTGTTCTGCAGCACTTTCGGCAGGCGGGCATCGTCTGTGGTCGGGGTGGCAAGGCGGATGAAGTTGAGCCCGGCGGCCTGGGCGGGGATGCACAGCTCGTCATCCTCCTCGGGCGGCAGGTCGACGACGATCAGCCCGTCGATGCCCGCTTGCTTCGCATCCACGAGAAAGGCCTCCACACCATGCGAATAGATCGGGTTGTAATAGCCCATGAGCACGATGGGCGTGGTGTCGTCCTGCTTGCGGAACTCGGTGGCCATGGCGAGGGTCTTCTTGAGCGTCATGCCCGCTTCGAGCGCGCGCTGCCCGGCGCGCTGGATCGTCGGCCCGTCTGCCATCGGATCGGTGAAGGGCAGGCCCAGCTCGATGATGTCGACACCCGCGTCCGGCAGGCCTTTCATGACTTCGAGCGCCGTTTTCTCGTCGGGATCGCCGGCCATGATATAGGCGACAAAGGCCTTTTGCTCACGTGTGGCGAGGTCGGCGAATTTGGCGTCGATGCGACTCATGGGGCGCGTCCTTTTTCTGGCTCGTCGCGGTTTGCCGAAAAGCACGGGGGAAATCAATAGCGCGGTTTGCGCCAGACCTCGTATTGCAGCCGATGGGGCAAGCGCGTAAGAGGCGCGCAAGACTGTATCGGGAGTTGGGCCATGGGCTTCAAGATGGGAATCGTGGGGATGCCGAATGTGGGCAAATCCACGCTGTTCAACGCGCTGACGAAAACCGCCGCCGCGCAGGCGGCGAATTTTCCCTTCTGCACGATCGAGCCGAATGTCGGCGAGGTGAACGTGCCTGAGGCACGGCTCTACAAGCTGGCCGAGATCGCTGGTTCTGCGAATATCATCCCGGCGCGGATGACCTTCGTGGACATCGCCGGGCTTGTGAAGGGCGCGAGCAAGGGCGAGGGGCTCGGCAACCAGTTCCTGGCCAATATCCGCGAGGTCGATGCCATCGCCCATGTCCTGCGCTGTTTCGAGGACGGCGATGTGACCCATGTGGACGGCCGGGTGAACCCTGTCGAGGATGCCGAGGTGATCGAGACCGAGCTGATGCTCGCCGATTTGGAGAGCATCGAGAAGCGTCGCGCGGGGCTGGTGCGCAAGCTCAAGGGCAATGACAAGGAAGCCCAGCAGCAGGACCGCCTGCTGGCGGCGGCGCAGGCGATGCTGGAAGAGGGCAAGCCGGCGCGGCTTGTCGAGGTGGCCGAGGATGATGCGAAAGCCTGGGTGGGGCTGCAACTCCTGACCACAAAGAAGACGCTCTATGTCTGCAATGTCGACGAGGCCAGCGCCGCGGAGGGCAATGCCCATGCGCAGGCCGTGGCCGAGATGGCCGCGGCGCAGGGGGCCGGGCATGTGATCATCTCGGCGCAGATCGAGGAGGAGATCAGCCAGCTTGATAATGATGAGGCGGCGATGTTCCTCGAGGAGATGGGTCTCGAAGAGGCGGGGCTCGACCGGCTCATCCGCGCGGGCTACGAGCTCTTGCATCTCGAGACCTATTTCACCTGCGGCCCCAAGGAAGCGCGCGCCTGGACCATCAAGGAGGGCACTTCCGCGCCCAAGGCGGCGGGCGTCATCCATGGCGATTTCGAGAAGGGCTTCATCCGGGCCGAGACGATCGCCTATGACGATTATGTTGCCTGCGGCGGCGAGCAGGGGGCCAAGGAGGCGGGCAAGATGCGCGCCGAAGGCAAGGGATACATCGTCAAGGACGGCGACGTGATGCATTTCCTGTTCAACACGTGAAAGCAGCCCGGCCGGGCGCGTGGCGTCATGGCCGTGTGCCGAGCGCGGCGCGGCTGCCTGTGTCGCATCTGTGCAACGCCGGCAAAGCGGCCGATTTGCGCGGTGGCTTCTGCCGCGTTAGTCTTTCCACATGAGGGTCATGCCTTAAATAACAGGCCTGTCAGTATTTTGTGAGTTACTCACATGATCGCCCGTGCGGATCTCGGCTCTTTTCCAGAACGGTTGACCGGATGTTTTGCCCGCACATGCGCCGCGCATGAAGAAAGACGCCATTCGCAGAACATGGCCCATAACAGAGCAGGTGAAACGATGAACAAGACACTCAATACCCCCCTTTCCGGCGATGCCGTGGCCGAGGCACCGGGCAATGCTGACACGCCCGATCCGCGCGAGGTGCGCGAGCAAACCGGCCTGAGCCGCGAGGAGATGGCCGGGCTGATGGGCATGGGCGATTATGGCTACAGCGCCTGGGAGCGCGGGATCCGCACACCGGGCGGCCCGGCCCGCAAGCTCCTCGCGCTGATCGCGACGGATCCGGCCAAAATGGTCGACCGTCTGCAATCGGAATGCGCCGGGACCTGATTTTCCCGGAGCCCTCGAAATTCTCACTTGTCCCTGCTGGCCCGTATCGCTAAACGGGTCAGCGGAGACGTGGCCGAGTGGTCGAAGGCGCTCCCCTGCTAAGGGAGTAGGCCCGGAAGGGTCTCGAGGGTTCGAATCCCTTCGTCTCCGCCATTTTAATTTGCATATTCATGATTTTAAAAGAATTTTGCTCCTGCAGGTCAGTCTTGCCACCAACCTTACCAGCAAAAATCTCTCAATTGGCTGACAGCTCCTGCATCTGATTGCAGCCTTCCATCACTTTTCCTTTGGCCCGCTGCCACGCAATGCCGAGGCTTGTTGCCGGTTGCCTTGGACTTCTTCGTCGGCTCTCGGCCGATTGTGTTGAAAAAGTCGGTGTCCGGTCGAGCAGGGGCAGACCAGCAGAACACTCTCCTGCCAAAGCCATCTTTGCTAAACGCAGTTTGCGGGAAGGCCGTATGCGAGAATGATGTTCCAAATTTTCGAGCCATTATTGGGGCTGCGGAGTTTTTCAACACAATCGGCCCTAAGCTGCCATTGGCCATGCCTTTCCACCGCTGCATCGCGGTCCGCGATTCCGGACCTTCGCTGGTCATGCACAATTGTTGGCCATTTGAAAACCCGCAGCGCGGAATATCTACTCCACCATCAATCCCCGCCCTATTTGGGCCACATTTCCGCCTTAATGCTGTAAGCGGAGAGGCAAAATCGAAAAAACGGGCAAAAGAACCGGGTTCGAGGCAGGAAAAGAGCAGATATGGCCGATACAACGCTTTTGTTGAACGGTTTTAGTGTCATAGGTGACCCCCAAACCAACACCAATGCAAGTGGTGGGGGCGAATTGATGATTCATGATGGCACGGCTATTTTCGAATATGACGACATCGTCGTATATCATGTTGAAGGTGCGACCGACGATGGCATCCTAACTGACGATTCCGTTATTGTTGGCATCACGGTTTATGACAACGCCTCGGATTATTTCAACGATGTTTCCCTCTATAAATTCAACGCTCCGCCGGGCGAAGGTGTCGATATTGATGTCGGGCGCAATACTATGGGCGATCGGTATCTGGAATTTGATGCAAGCGCGCTGACCTCAACCGACGCCGGTGCGCCGGTTTTGGGTGAAATGGCGACGGTGTCGGGTGTGGATATTCTGGGAACGCTGGAGGCCACCAATGGGCCATTAGAGGTGCCCACCAATGAAGATATCGATCTGAATGGCGACGGGGTAATCTCGGGCGAAGAGGTGTCTGATGGACGATTTTCCAGCGATCTCAACATCTTTACGGAGAACACCTTTGTGTGTTTCGCCTCGGGCACTCTGATCGAAACCCCATGCGGCCCCCAGGCGATTGAAACGCTTAGAATGGGCGACTTGGTCAATACCATGGATGAAGGACCGCAACGCATTCGCTGGATCGGCGGAACCCAAACAGCTGGTGTTGGCGCGAATGCGCCGGTGCGTATCCAGCGCGGAGCGATAGGCAATGTCCGCAATCTTTGGGTGTCGCAAAATCACCGAGTTCTGATCACGGGCGCTAGGGCTGAATTGCTGTTCGGTGAGGCACAGGTGCTAGTAGCCGCCAAACACCTGGTGAATGACGATACAATCCGCATCACCCCCTGTGAGACCATCGAGTATTGGCATTTTATGTTCGATCAGCATCAGGTCGTCTTTGCCGAGGCCAGTCCGGTCGAAAGCCTATTCCCCGGTCAGCAGTCGCTTGAAGCGGTTACGCCGCTCGAGCGGGACGAAATTGTGGCACTTTTCCCTGAAATTGAACAGCAAGTTTGTGATTATGAACTTTCGCGTTATACGCTGAAGCGGTTCGAGGCACAGGCATTGCGCTTGAGCGCCTAACCAAGACGCCCGGCTATGCGCGGTGAATGACCGCTTATTCTTCCCTACACGAGCCCTTCGCGATTGCAGCGAATGACCGGAGACCGCCCCTTCTGCAGGCCGAGCTCTGGCGGCGTCTCATCCAAGTGATGGGATTTCTGTTTCGTCGTCAGCAAAAAAGCCAAGCTCATCATCGAAGCCTTAAGGGCGGCTTGGCTCTGGACCAGATCACTTGAACTCAGGTGTCGCGCAATGCTGTCATGTCCGTTCCCTACCAGCGACCGGACATTCCCAGACACGATGACGATCCGAGCTGTAGCGTGCCTCAGCTGCCGTTCGCTTGTTCAGCAGACTGCAGATTCGGCAAATAGGAAAAAACATTGGAAACAACAACTTATAAGAATCCTAAATAATCCTAAATCTTACTCTCTCCCGATTTGCTATAAGCAAGCCACAACCAAACGCACGTCTTTACGACCCAACCGACCGGAGCATGCCGCTTTGGGCGAAGGAATTTTGCGTGCCTGAACATGAAAGGAGTAAACAGCATGTCGCATGAAAATCTCTACCTGTCCGTCGATCAGGTTGCCACCCGGTTCGATGTCTCCAAGGACACGATCTGGCGCTGGAAGCGCGAGGGTGATTTCCCGCCGCCGGTCAAGCTGGGCGGCAACACCTCGCGTTGGCGGCTGTCCCATATCGAGGAGTGGGAAAGCCAGCGGCCCTGCTGCCTGATCACCCATCTGGACGTTGACGTCGGCGCAATGATGAGACGCTGACGCCCGGCCCGGGCGGCCTTCCCGAACCAACCCTGAGCGATCTCCGGCTTTCCGGGGACCGCACCTTCCATCGGCTTGACCATCGTCTTGCCGAACAAACCAGCTATGTCAAATCGAGGTAATTCATGACGAAACACACGGACTTTTCCATGCCCGAAACCGAGGGCGAAAACGTGCTTCCCTTTACGCGGTGCGCGCCTCTGCCGTAATGTCGGAGTAAGCGCCCGAGGCTCCGAAGAGCTGGGATACGCAAGAACTGGCACCTGGTCCGGACCGCTCGGACTAGGCGACTTCTGCCCATGACCACAGAAATACACAAAGCTCCACTTTCCGGGTGGTCCGGGTGGTCCGGTGGAGCGCTGACCAAAGCCCGAAATGACAGGCATGTCTCCCGCAAACTCCCCATCAGCCCGTCGCTATACAGAAAGCATGCAGCGCATGAGCTGCACAGCTTTACTGGATAGGAACGACATGCCGAAGAAACCCTACGAAGATACCCGGTTGGCCAAATTCATCAGCCAGCGGATCATGGAACTGCGCCCGCGGAAGTCTCAGACCGAGATTGCCATAGAGGCAGGCTTTCTTAGCCGCAACATGCTGTCGATGCTGAAGAGCGGGGCAAGCAAGCTGCCGCTCGATCGCGTGCCCAGCCTGGCCAAGGCGCTCGACTGCGACCCGGCCTACCTCTTGCGTCTCACCCTTGAGCAGATTGAGGGCGACACCGCCGCCGAGGCGTTGATGGACATCATGGGCACGGCCGTGACTGAGAACGAGAGGGCATGGCTTCAGGAACTCCGAGCCGCTTCAGACGACACCGACCCGAGGATGACGGCACGCAGCCGTGCTTCTGTTCGCGCGATCTTTGGCAAGTAGAGGATATCGGCATGCAAGGTTGGAATGATGAAAACGCGCCCAACCGGTGCCGGCCGCCCGGCTTTGGACCGCCTGAGTTGACCGACAACGAGATCGCCTGGGTCGAATTCCTGCGCATGATCTGCAACGGGCGCGATATTGGGCCGACACTGGCCGGAGTGCGATTGCTGCGGCGCTTGTGTGAGCGGCGGTGAGGGCTTTGTCCGGGCTCAATAGGCCGGTTATCTTACGAAACACTTAAGCTCAATGGTCGCAATCTTTTGAGTTGCTTCGAGAAGGGGTGAGCTACTCCGCGTCGGTTGGACAATATCTGGCGTAAATTATGCTATTTTTTGCTCCTGCTGATCGGGTTTGGTTTCGTCTTTTCTCAGCCAGTAGACCGCAGCGGGAGGCCTGCCGCCAAGGGCGGAATGTGGGCGCTTGCGAGAGTTTCAGATCCCTTCAAACGTTTTGGATACACCTTAGCCAACTGTCCGATTTCCTGGGAACACTGTATGGCTACGGCGGGGGC
>QVMW01000018.1 GCA_003417655.1 Rhodobacteraceae bacterium 63075 | reverse complement strand
CTCAAACGAGCGGCCCTTTTGCTTTGCACCGGTCAGAGGGCTCAATAATACCCGAGGCTGCGCAGCGAGAGATCGGCGGCATGGTCGCGCCCGTAGGCCACAACGGCGAGGCTCGTGATCCGCTCCGGGGCAAGAGACTTGCGCAGAAGCCGCCCCTGCGCTTCGAAATCCGAGAAGGGGATGCGCAGCTCCTGCCAGTCCCGGCTGACCTCGTATGAGGCCTGGTAGAAGTTCCACGGCAAAACCGTTCCCGTGGTGCGGGCATGCAAATAGTAGGTCTGATCATTGCCACGGACTTCGAGGACGATCCCTTGCGCCTCTTCCGGCAGGGCTCGGGGCAGATCGAGCCTTGCCTGGATGAAACCGCCGTTGTTCTCGGTGCTCACCCGGCCTTGAAGGCGCAGCACGCGGCTCTCGCCCGCGCCCTCACGCAGGGCACGGCCTGTGGAGACACCGCCCATGACCT
The DNA here is from genome assembly GCA_003417655.1 of Rhodobacteraceae bacterium 63075. Taxonomy (GTDB): domain Bacteria; phylum Pseudomonadota; class Alphaproteobacteria; order Rhodobacterales; family Rhodobacteraceae; genus Lentibacter. Next base: position 57,460 of record QVMW01000018.1, on the reverse strand, counting down.
GATCGCTGATGAACTCCCAGTTCGAATCGGGGCCGCCGAGATGCGTCATGCCCGTTTCTCCCATGCCCGGCGATGCGGCGGCAAGCGCGAGGACCAGTATTCCCGAGCGCAGCGCCTTCATTCCAGAAGTGCCTCGACCGCGCGGGTGATCTTGCCGGACAGCGGTTTGGTGCGGCTGCCCCACGTGCCGGCAACGGTCCCGCCCGGGCCGATCAGCACCTTGTTGAAGTTCCAGCGCGGGGCAAACCCCTCCTCATCGGCCAGCGAAGCATAGAACGGGTGCGCATCGCCGCCCCTCACCGGGGTGATCGTGGTCATCGGGATGTCGAGGCCGAACTGGACTTCGCAGAATTCCTTCACCTTCTCGTCGGATGACAGCTCCTGCCTGAAATCGTTCGACGGCACGGCAAGCACGACAAGCCCCTCGTCCCGGTAGCGATCATAGAGCTTTTGCAGCCCGGCATATTGCTGCGTGTAGCCGCAGCGGGAGGCGGTGTTGACGACAAGCACGGGGCTGCCAGCCCAGTCGGCAAGCGCCAGCTCGCCGCCGTCGATGGAGCCGAAGGGCGTTTTCAGATCGAGCGCGAGCGCGGGCAGGGCAACGAGAGCTGCAAGAAAAACGACGATGATGCGAAAGGGCATTCTATCCTCCTGTATCGTGACAATATACGCAGGATGCGGGCTGGCGGATCAATCGCTGTGCCGCGCCGGTCCGTTTTCGGCGCGGAGCCAAAAAAGCGCCTTGATTTCCGGGGGCGCTCGTTTTATCCGGAGGCTCGGCCTTAGGGGTATAGCTCAGTTGGTAGAGCGACGGTCTCCAAAACCGTAGGTCGCGGGTTCGAACCCTGCTGCCCCTGCCATTTTTCCACGTTGAAATGACGCGCGCCGCCGCATAGCTCTGGGTCAGTGACTTTCAGGGCAGTGCGGAAAGGGCGGAGCACATGAAGCTTGTCGAGCGGGTGATGGGAGCGGCTTTCGAAGAGCTCGATGCTGAGGTGCAGGCCCTGCATCGCGGCTCGGGGATCAGGAGCGGCAGGATCGACGTTCATACCGCGCCGCTGGCGCGGCTCCTCGGGTTTCCGCCGAGCGCCAAGGACGCGATGCTGTGGTTCGCCGTGCGCGAGGAAGACGGCAAGGCGATCTGGATGCGCCAGATCAATGACCGCGAGCTGCGCTCGGAGATCGCGCAGAGCGGCGCGCATCTTGCCGAGCGGATGAACGCGATGACGGTGATCTCGGAGCCGGTCTGCGAGGAAGGGGCCCTCGTGCTGCGCCCGCTTGCCATGCGTGCTTTCGACATCCCGCTGCCCCGTGCGCTCTGGCCGAAGGTCACCACGCGTGAATGGGGCGAGGACGGGACCTACCGTTTCAGCATCGAGCTGCGCGCGCCCCTGACAGGCAGGCGGCTCCTGGCCTATGAGGGCTGGCTCAGCCCCGAGCCGGAGGGCTGAAGCGCAGGCTGAGGCAGGACATGCCGCCATCGAGCTTGGCAGCCTCGCTGTTGCCCACTTCGCGGACGGCATAGCCCGCCTTGTCCAGCGTTTCGGCCGTGCGCGGGAAGCCGGCGGGCATGATGACCAGCTCGTTGAAGCGAATCGTGTTGGCGGCGGCCTCCTCGCCCGCGGCGGTATGGATCACGCGGTAGCCCGCAAAGCAGCCCGAGGCGTCGAACCGCTCGGTGGCGAGGATGGTTTCTTCGTCCAGCAGGGAACAATCGGTCTTGAAATGCAGAACGCCGGGGGGCGTGGCCACTTCGCGGACGGTGTAGCCCCAGTCCGCGACAGCGGCGCGCAGGGCGTCGATCCCGCCGGATGTGGTGCGGTCCGAAGTGCCGACGAGGATTTCCTTTTCGGTGGTCAGGATATCCCCGCCCTCGATGTAATGCGGATCGGTGATGGTGCGGATATCGTCGTAGAAACGGGCGAGGACGGGGGCCATTTCGGCGGCCTCCCCGAGGCGCGAAGGCGCGCCGGGGCGCATCACGACGGCGCCTTCGGGCAGGCAGAGTGCCGCGTCCTCGACGAAGACGGAATCGGGGTAGTCCTCGAGCGGGTCCAGCACCGTGACCTCGGCCCCGGTGCTGCGCAGCGCGGCGACATAGTCGGCATGGTGCTGCTCGAAGAGCGCCAGGTCGGGCGCGCCGGTGTCGACCGCGCGCAGCCCATCGGTGATGGAGGCGGCGGGGCGGCGGGAGATGGCATGTGTGAACCTGTAGGACTTGCCGGACATATGGGCCTCAACTGCGGGAGGGTTGCGGGATACGGTTTTCGAGATAGCGGAAACCGAGCACGAGGATTCCCGCCAGACACAGGTAGATCGCCGCGACGAAGAGCAGCGGCTCGTAGATCTTGTAGGTCTCCTGCCGGACGATGGAGCCGACGCCGTAGACCTCGAAGATCGTGATCGTCGCAGCGAGCGGCGTGGCCTTGAGCGTGAGGATGAACTCGCCCGTGAGCGTCGGGAAGCTGTTCTGCAAGGCGCGGGGAAGCCAGACGCGGCGCAGGACCTGGAAACGGCTCATGCCGACGGCGCGGGCGGCTTCCAGCTCGCCCTTGGGCACGCCGCGGAAGGCGCCGCGCAGGATCTCGCCTTCATAGCCCGCCACGCTGAGCGAGAAGGCGAGCACGGCATAGGGGAAGGCGTCCCGCAGGACCGGCCAGAGGAAGCTCTCGCGGATGCCCGGGATCGAGGGGAAGAGGCTGCCCACGCCGTAATAGATCAGCCAGAGCTGGATCAGAAGGGGGGTGCCGCGGATCACCGTGCAGAAGGCCTTGGCGAGCCAGGCCAGCGGGCGCGGGCCGGTGACCTGCGCAAGGCCGATGGGAATGGCCAGCGTCATGCCGATGACGATGGCATAGACCAGAAGCTGGATCGTGAGCCAGAGACCTTCGCCGAAGCGGGGCAGGTATTCGGGGAGCCAGGACCAGTCCATCACGTCACCCCTGCTGCGGCTGACCGCGGCGATAATATCGCTCGATCAGGCTGAAGAGGCCCTGCGACGTGAGCGAGAGCATCAGGTAGAGCACGGCGGCGGCCACGTAGAAGAGGAAATAGGCCTTGGTCGCGCCTGCCGCCTGCTTGGTCAGCAGGGCGAGCTCGGAGAAGCCGACAACGGCCAGCAGCGCGGTTTCCTTCGTGGCGATGAGCCAGAGATTGGCCAGCCCCGGCAGCGCGAAGGGGATCATCGCGGGCAGGATGACGCGGGTATGCGCCTTGAAGCTCGACATGCCGATGGCGCGCGCGGCCTCGATCTGGCCATAGGGGACGGCATGGAACGCGCCGCGCAGCACTTCGGTGCTGTAGGCGCCCTGGACGAAGCCGATCACGTAGATGCCCGCCCAGAGGCCGGAGATGTCCATGCGCTCGAACCCCATGGAGGTGAGCGCGATGTTGAGAAGATCGGTGCCGAGATAGTAGAGCAGCAAGATCAGCACCAGCTCGGGGATGGCGCGGATGAGGGTGGTGTAGGTGGTCAGCACGCCGCGCAGCACGGGGCCGCCATAGATCTTGCCGAAGGCGCCGAAAAGGCCGAGCGCGAGGCCGAGAATATAGGCGCCGAAGGCGATGAGAAAGGTGTTCCACAGACCGCGCAGCAGATTGCCGCCCCAGCCGGGCGGTGACAGTGCCAAGAGTTCGAGCGCGTTTTCCATGGGGGCCTTTCAGAGCTGTGCGCGCCCCCGCGGGAGGGCGCGCACGGAAAGCGGATCAGCCGCCGTAGATGTCGAAGTCGAAATACTTCGCCGAGATCTCGTCATAAGTGCCGTCTTCGCGGATCTGCTTGATCGCCGCGTTGAATGTCTCGGCCAGCTCGGTGTCTTCCTTGCGCAGGCCGACGCCCACGCCGGGGCCGAAGACTTCCTCGTCGCTCAGCTCGGCCTTGACTTCCATGCCGGGCGCAGACTCCAGGTAGTCCGAGAAGGCGAGACTGTCACCGACGACCGCATCGACACGGCCTGCCGAGAGGTCGGCATTGTGCTCATCGAAGGTGGCGTAGGTCTTGATGTCCGCGCCGTCGAAGTGCTTTTCGGCATAGTTCTGGTGAATCGTGGAGACCTGAACGCCGACGATCTTGCCGCTCATGTCGCCCGTGTCGATCTCCATCGATTCCGGAGCGACGAGCACGGCAGGCGTATTGTAGTACTTGTCCGAGAAATTGATCGTCTGCATGCGCTCTTCGGTGATCGACATGGAGGCGATGATCGCGTCGATCTTGCCGGAGGTCAGCGCCGGGATGATCCCGTCCCAGGCCACTTCGACGACGGTGCAGTCGTCCTCGATCGCGGCGCAGAGCGCGTCCTTGATCTCGACTTCCCAGCCCTCCCATTCGCCGGCGGCGTTCTTGGTCGTGAAGGGCGGGTAGGCTTCGGCGGCGAAGCCGATCTTGATTTCCGCGCTGGCGGCAGTCGCGCTGATCGCGGCTGCGGCGACGGTTCCGAGGATTGCCTTGAGTGTCATGTTGTTCTCCCGTTGGTTCTGGTTAGTGGGTGGATTGAATGAACGCGGCGAAGCGCGCGCTCGACGGATTTGTGAAGATGTCTGCCGGCGCGCCGCGCTCTTCGACGCGGCCTTCATGCAGGTAGACGACTTCGGAGGATACATCGCGGGCAAAGCGCATCTCGTGGGTCACGAGGATCATCGTGCGCCCCTCTTCGGCCAGCCCGCGTATGACCTTGAGCACCTCGCCGACAAGCTCCGGGTCGAGCGCCGAGGTGGGCTCGTCGAAGAGCATGACCTCGGGCTCCATGGCCACGGCGCGGGCGATGGCGGCGCGCTGCTGCTGGCCGCCCGACAGGAAGGCCGGGTATTGCTCGCGCTTGTCATAGAGGCCGACGCGTTCGAGGATGCGCTCGGCCCGCTCGCGCGCCTCGGCTTTGGGCACCTTGAGGACCTGCACCTGGCCCTCCATCACGTTCTGAATGACGGTCATGTGCTGCCAGAGGTTGAAGCTCTGGAAGACCATGCCGAGCTGTGAGCGCAACCGCGCGACCTGCTTCTTGTCGGCGGGCACGCGGCCATTGCGCGTCTGCTTGAACTTGGCCTCCTCGCCGCTGAGGCGGATCGTGCCCGATGTGGGCAGCTCCAGCAGGTTGATACAGCGCAGGAAAGTGCTCTTGCCCGAGCCCGACGAGCCGACGATGGAGACGACATCGCCCTTGTGAGCGGTCATCGACACGCCCTTGAGCACTTCGAGGTCTCCGAATGATTTGTGCAGGTCCTCGACTTCGAGCGTTGCCGCTGAGCCGTCCTGCCTGGCTTGTTCGGTCATGTTATTTGTCTTGTCCCTGTTGTCACGCGCCGAAAGGAATCCGGTGTCGCAACAGGCAAAGACTATGGCTTTGACCACGAATGGCAAACACTTTTTCCTTTACGCAGGGGCAGCGCAGGGGCGGTGCGCCAGCCTGAAAACACTCTGTTGAACGCCCCGAAGCGGGCTGACAGACGCGGCGGGGTGTGGTTTTTATGGGCGAACGGGAGGCGACATGACACTTCATCTGAGCGATATCGAAGCCGCGGCGGCGCGTTTGAAAGGCAAGGCGGATGCCACGCCGCTCGTCCCCTCGCCCTTCATGACCGAGGCAGCGGGTGTGCCGTTTCATCTCAAGCTGGAGATGATGCAGCCCATCGGGGCCTTCAAGCTGCGCGGCGCGATGAACGCCGTCATGAACCTGCCCGAGGGCGCGCAGGGCGTGACCTGCTGCTCGACGGGCAATCACGGGCGCGGTGTGGCCTTTGCCGCGGCGGCGCGGGGGATTCGCGCGGTGATCTGCATGTCCGAGCTGGTCCCGCAAGCCAAGGTCGACGGGATCAGGGCGCTGGGCGCGGAGGTCAAGATCGTGGGCCGCAGCCAGGACGACGCGCTGGCCGAGAGCCAGCGGCTCGTGGAGGCTGAAGGACTCGTGGAAATCTCGCCCTTCGATGACGCGCATGTCATAGCAGGGCAGGGGACGATCGGGCTCGAGATCATGCGCGCCGCGCCGGAGCTGGAGGCGATCTACGTGCCGCTGTCGGGCGGCGGTCTTGCCGCGGGCGTTGCCGTCGCGGCCAAGGCGCTCAAGCCCGAGGTCAAGATTTACGGCATCACGATGGACCGGGGCGCGGCCATGCATGAAAGCCTGCGCGCGGGCCATCCCGTGGATGTCGAGGAGCTTCCCAGCCTTGCCGACAGTCTCGGCGGCGGGATCGGCATGAACAACCGGCTGAGCTATCCGATCTGCCGCGAGTTTCTCGACGGGACAGTCCTCGTGACCGAGGAAGAGATCTACCACGCCATGCAGGTCCTGTTCTACGAGGACAGGCTGGTGGCGGAGGGCGGCAGCGTTGTCGGGCTGGCGGCGACGCTGACGGGCAAGCTGCCGAAGCCGGGCGGCCCCGTCGCAACCATCGTGACGGGGCGGAACCTCGACATGCACCTCTTTCACCGGATCATGGCCGGTGAGCCCGTCACGCTCGGCGACAAGACGATCAGGGGGCAAACCTATGAGCCATGAAATACGTATCGTGACCGAAGCCGAGCTGCGCCGCGCGGTGCAGCTCGGGCCGGGCGTCGTCGATGTGGTCGAGCGCGCCTTCGTGGCGCTGGGCGAGGGGCGGGTCATCATGCCGCCGATCCTGTCGATGGAGCTGGACGCGGCCAATGGCGAGGTGGATGTGAAAACCGCCTATATCGAGGGGTTCGAGAGCTTCGCGATCAAGGTCAGCCCCGGGTTCTTCGACAACCCCAAGCTGGGGCTGCCGAGCCTCAACGGGCTGATGATGCTCTTCTCGGCCAGGACCGGCCTGGTCGATGCGGTGCTGCTCGACAATGGCTACCTGACGGATCTGCGCACGGCGGCGGCAGGGGCCGTGGCGGCCAAATACCTTGCGCCTGAAACGGTGCGCACGGCGGGCGTGATCGGCACGGGCGCGCAGGCGCGGCTGCAAATGCGGGCCGCGCATCTGGTGCGCCCCTTCGAGCGGCTTCTTGTCTGGGGGCGGGATGCGCAGAAGGCGGCGAGATGCGCTGCCGACCTTGCGGAAAGCCTCGGGATCGAAGCCGAAGTGATGACCGAAGCCGGCGAGCTCGTGGCCCAGAGCCAGCTCGTCGTGACGACGACCGCCGCGCGCGCCCCCGTGCTCAAGGCCGAATGGCTGCACGAAGGGCTGCATGTCACGGCGATGGGCTCGGACCAGCCGGGCAAGAACGAGATCGCCCCTAAGGCCATCGCCGCGGCCGATCTCTACGTGGCCGACCGCGCCGGCCAGGTGATCGGCTCGGGCGAGCTGGAAGCGGCCCTGGCGGCAGGGGAATGGCGGGACGGGACGATACCCGCCGAGCTTGGCGAGGTCATCACCGGCAAGGCGCCGGCGCGGCGCAGCGAAAGCGATGTGACGATCTGCGATCTCACGGGCACGGGCGCGCAGGATACGGCCATTGCCACGCATGTCATGCAGGTGATCGGCGAGGCGGGAACGAAAATCCTGTCCTGAGCCCGGGCGTCTTGCCAGCCCTCTCCCCTCGGGCACCGCGAGGACATCGTGTCACGTCCGCGTTCGGCCCCCGGCCTTCAGCGGCGCTTGCCATGGTGCCGGGGTTCTGCGTAATTCTTGGCGGATGATGACTTCATGGCGATCTTCTTGTGCAGCCCTGTGGCAAACCCTGCGCCGCGCCTTGCTGGCGGCGGCCTGCCTGTGGCTCGGCTCTGCCGCGAGCCTGAGCGCCGAGCGTGTCACCGTCTTCGCCGCCGCCAGCCTCAAGACGGCACTGGACGCGCTGGAGGCCCCTTTCGAGGCGCAGAGCGGCGATGAGCTCGTGCTTGTCTATGCCGGCTCCTCGGCGCTCGCGCGGCAGATATCGCAAGGCGCGCCCGCAGATGTGTTCCTGTCGGCCAATGTGGCCTGGATGGACGCGGTGGAGGCGCAGGGGCGGCTGCACGCGGGCACGCGGCGCGACCTTCTGGAGAACACGCTCGTTCTGATCGCGCCGGCTCCTGCCCAAGCGGCCCCGCTGGAGACACTCGCGGAGGGCGCGGGATACATTGCCATGGGGCTGGTGGAGGCCGTTCCAGCGGGGATCTATGCCCGCGAGGCCCTCGAACATCTCGGTCTCTGGGAGCAGGTCGCCGCGCGTGTCGCCCAGACCGACAATGTGCGCGCGGCGCTCGCGCTCGTGGCACGGGGCGAGGCGCAGTTCGGGCTGGTCTACCGCACCGATGCGCTGGCCGAGCCGCGCGTCGATATCGTCAGCCCGGTTCCGCCCGAGGCGCACGAGCCGATCATCTACCCTGCCGCGCGGATCGCGGGCAGCGGCGACGGTGCGGGGAGGTTCATGGACTTCCTGACAGGCAGGGCTGCTGCCGAAATTTTCGAGGCGCAGGGCTTCGGCCTGCTGGCGGAGCCGGGAAAATGAGCTGGCTTGGCCCGGAAGAATGGCAGGCGGTCCTGCTCTCGCTGAAAGTGGCCTTCTGGGCGACGCTCCTGAGCCTGCCGCTCGCGACCTGGGTGGCCCATGTGCTGGCGCGCAAGTCCTTTCCCGGTCACGGGCTGCTCAACGGCCTCGTGCATCTGCCGCTGGTGCTGCCGCCCGTCGTGACGGGCTACCTGCTGCTCATGGCGTTCGGCGCACAGGGCCCGGCGGGGCGCGTTCTGGATGCGCTCGGCATGCCCATCGCCTTTCGCTGGACGGGGGCCGTCCTGGCCGCGGCGGTCATGGCCTTTCCGCTGGTCGTGCGCGCCATACGGCTGAGCATCGAGGCGGTCGATCCGAAGCTGGAAGAGGCTGCGGCGACGCTCGGTGCATCGCGGCGAATGCAGTTTGTCACGGTAACATTGCCAATGGCCTTGCCCGGTGTTCTGGCGGGGGCGGTGCTCGGCTTCGCCAAGGCGATGGGAGAGTTCGGTGCGACGATCACCTTCGTGTCGAACATTCCCGGAGAAACCCAAACCTTGCCTTTGGCGGTTCATGATTTCCTTCAGGTTCCGGGGGGTGAGAACGCGGCGCTGAGGCTGGTGCTGATCGCCGTGGTCATCGCCATGGGCGCGCTCTTCGCTTCGGAATGGCTCGCGCGCCGGATGGCACGCCGGGTGTCGGGCGCATGAGCCTGAAGGTCGATATCACCAAGGCGCAGGGCGATTTCACGCTCAAAGCCAGCTTCGAGGCGAAGAACGGGCTGAGTGTCGTCTTCGGGCCGTCAGGTGCGGGCAAGACGACGCTCATCCGCGCCATTGCAGGGCTGGAAGCGCCGGATGCGGGGCGCATCGCGCTCGGGCAGGAGACGCTTTTCGAAGCGGGCAAGCGGAACGTGCCGCCGCATGCACGGCAGATCGGCTATGTGTTCCAGGAGCCAAGGCTCTTTCCGCATATGAGCGTGGAGAAGAACCTGCGCTTTTCCGGGCGTTTCAAGCGCGGCGCGCCGGACGAGGAGACGGCGCGGCGGATCATCGACATGCTCGGCATCGGGCATTTGCTGGAGCGCCGGCCCGCGAAGCTTTCGGGCGGCGAGCAAGGGCGCGTTGCCCTTGGCCGGGCGCTGCTCGCGCGGCCACGGCTTCTGCTTGCCGACGAGCCGCTGGCGGCGCTCGACCCGGCCCGCAAGGCGGAGCTTCTGCCCTATTTCGAGCGTCTGCGCGATGCGCGGGAGATGCCCATTCTCTATGTCACCCATTCGGTTTCCGAGCTTGGCCGGCTGGCCTCGCAGGTTCTCACCTTCGAGCAGGGCAAGCTGACGGGGGTCAGGCAGGGCGAGGAGGTCCTGGCCGATCCGGCGATCATGCCCGGCGGGGTGCGGGGCGTCGGCGCGCTTGTCCACGCCCGGCTCGTCGCGCAGCACGAGGACGGGCTTAGCGAGCTGGAAGCAGGGGGCGCAAGGCTGTTCCTGCCCCGGATCGACCAGCAGATCGGCGCGGCCCTGCGTCTGCGCATTGCCGCGCAGGATGTGATCCTCTCGCGCGCCGAGCCGCAGGGGCTCTCGGCGCTCAACATCCTGAAGGGAACGGTCAGGCGCCTGCGGATCGGGACGGGGCCGGGCGCGATCGTCAGCCTCGAGACGGCAGCGGGCGAAATCCAGGCCCGGATCACACGGCGTTCCGCGCGTGCACTCGCGCTGGCCGAGGGGGTGGAGGCCTATGCCATCGTCAAGACCGTTTCCGTCGCGCGCGAGGATATCGGGCCGGACGGCTGACCCTCGGGTGCCGGAATTTTTCGAAAATTCCGGACCGTTTTCTTTGAAAGAAAACGGCGCCTTGCTCGGGCGGTTAGCAAGCGCCCATGGCGGTCGCTGAAGCGCGCGAACCGAGGGTCAGGTGACGGGCATGTTGTATTTGATGAAGGGCGTGAGCTCGGCAACCTCGTCATAGAGGCGGCGCGCGGTGTGGTTGAAGTCCTGCGTCAGCCAGTAGACGCCCGTTGCGCCCGCGTGCGCGGCACGGTCATGCACCGCCTCGATCAGGGCGCGGCCTGCACCTGCGCCGCGGGCTGCCTTGGCCACGAAGAGGTCCTGCAGGTAGCAGGTGTTCGCCTCCGACCACATGTGGCGGTGGAAAAGGTAATGCGTGAGCCCGACGATCTCTCCGTCCAGTTCCGCGAGCAATCCGCTGAACTCCTGCGGGTGGTCGCTCAGGAGGCGGGAAAAGGCGGTGTCGAACACCGCTTCGGGGCGGGAGGTCTCGTAGAAGGTGAGGTAATCGGTGAAGAGCCGCTGCCAGGCGGCGCGGTCAGCCGGGGTGACAGGCCGGATCTTGAGGTCGCTCACGGGGATATCTCCTGTGGTTCTGCGAGCCCGAGCAGCGCCCGGCAGCTCTTGAGCGCGAAAAGGTCGTCGGGGTGGATGGAAGCGACACTTTCCGCGCTCCGGGCGATGGCATCGGCATGGGCCATGAGCATGCCGGGCGCGAGTTCGCCCAGGCTTCGGGCGAGCATTTCATCGAGGGGCTCGGGGGCACAGGCTTTTGCGCCGGTGTCCTCGGGCAGGGCCAGGGCCGCGCGCTGGCGCTTCTCGCGGCCCTCCAGCGCTGCGCGTGTGCCTGCATCAAGGGCGATCTCGAGCGGTGTTCCGGGGACATGTGACAGGCAGAGATGGCGCAGGGTCGCAGGGCCGTAGAAGGCCAGCAACTCCGAAAGTCCGGGCGGTCCTCCCTGGCCTTGGGCGCGGGGAGAGGGCGTTTCGTCGGCCGCCGGTTTGACCGGGTCGATCAGGCAGACGGAGAGCGCCGCCGCGCCCTCGCTCAGCAGAGACACACCCGCCTTGAGGCCAGGCGCGTAGGAGGCGTGATCGCGGCGGAAAACGTCGATCAGCAGCGCATGGCCGCGCGCTATCTTGCCGGCGTGATAGGCCAGGTCATTGGCGAAGTAGGTCGGCTGACCGTCGCCGCCGGTGAGCGGGCGCGTGCGGCTGTCGCCTGCCCTGTCCGTGGCGAGCAGCGCGCGTCCTGTCGGGGGGAGGTCATCTGCGCGCAATGGATGACCATTCGTATCGCAGAGCTGCCCGCGCGCGGCGAAGCGCGCCAGCATCTCCGCGCGCGCCGTGCCGAGGCCGAGCGCGCTTTCGCGGCTGAACAGGTCGAAGCGCACGCCGAGCGCCGCAAGCTCGGCGCGGATCGTGCCGAGGGCGATGTCGATCGAGGCCTCGCGGACGGATGGCAGCCAGCGCTCCTCCGGGGCTCCGAGCAGGCCGGGGTCGATTCGCTGCCGGACCTTCTCGGCAAGACCCGAGATGTCATCGCGGGCGAAATCATCCGGCGCGATGCAGCGCGCATAGACGCCCCGGGCGAGCGCATCGAGCTGCGGGCCGGTATCGTTGACGAAATACTCGCGCGTGACCGTCCAGCCGAAATGGTCCAGAAGGTTGCTCAGCACATCCCCCGTGACGGCGGCATAGCCGTCCTCGGCGCGCAGGGCGCGCGTGGGATAGGCCGAGACGAACTCGACATTGGCGCTCCGGCCTGCGCCACGGGTGAGGCTTTCAGCAATACTCATGGCGCTTTGCTAGCAGGAAAACCGGGGCAAGGGAATTCGGGACAGGCGCGATTTGGCGCGATTTGCCCCTTTTCCTTGGGCCCTTACCTGCTCTATGTAGGCGCGACTTTCCAAACCCCCGCGAAGAGGCAGCGCGCCATGAAAACGACACTGATCGACAGCTTGCAGCAGAGCGTGACGGAGGCTTTCGAAGCCGCCGGCTTCGAGGCGAAGTTCGGCGCGGTCCGCGTCTCCGACCGGCCCGATCTGGCGGATTTTCAGTGCAACGGGCTGATGGGCGTGGCCAAGAGCCGGAAAATGAACCCGGCGCTCGCGGGCGAGGCTGTCATGGAGAAGCTGGAGCTCGGCGGGCTGTTCGAGGCCGAATTCGTGAAGCCGGGCTTTCTGAATTTCCGCGCCACGGACAATGCGCTGACGCAGGCCGTTGCGGCGCAGGCAGGCGACGCGCGCGCGCTTTCGGATTCCGCTGAGAAGCCCGCCAAGATCATGGTCGATTACGGCGGACCGAACCTGGCCAAGGAAATGCATGTGGGGCATCTGCGCTCGGCCATCGTCGGGCAGGGGCTCATCAACCTGCTCGCGTTCGCCGGGCATGACGTTGTCAGCGATGTGCACCTGGGCGACTGGGGCCTTCAGATCGGCCAGCTCATCAGCCAGATCGAGGAGGTGCGCCCCGACCTCTTCGAGGAGGAAGTCGAAGCGCCGCTGACCATGGAGAACCTGCAGGAATGGTATCCGCAGGCCTCGGCCAAGTCGAAGGCGGACGAGGCCTTCCGCGACCGCGCGCGCAAGGCGACCTCGGCGCTTCAGGCAGGCGACGCGCAATACATGCGCCTGTGGCGACGGATCGTCGAGGTGAGCAAGGCGAGCCTGCGCCGGGACTATGACAGGCTGGGCTGTGAATTCACCTATTTCCACGGTGAAAGCCGCTACCAGGACATGCTCGGGCAGATCGTTGAAAAGCTTGAGAAAAGCGGTGATGCGGTGCTCGATGACGGGGCGATCGTGGTGCATCTTCAGACCGACAAGAAACTGCCTCCCTTGATGCTGCGCAACTCCAATGGCGGCTACGGCTATGGCGCGACCGATCTGGCAACCATCGTCGACCGTGTCGAGCAGGACGATCCCGACTATATTCTCTACGTCGTCGATGCGCGCCAGAAGATGCATTTCCAGCAGGTCTTCCTCGCTGCCGGGCAGACCGGGCTGTCGGGCGGTGCGCAGCTCGAACATACCGCCTTCGGGACGGTGAACGGCACCGATGGCAAGCCCTTCAAGACCCGCGAAGGCGGCGTGATGCGGCTGCATGACCTGATGGACGAAATGCACGCCGCCGCGCGCAAGCGGCTGGAGGAGATGGGGCAGCTTTCGGGCGCGGAGCTGGAAGCTGCCGCCGAGCAGATCGGCCTTGCGGCGATCAAGTTCGGCGAGCTCAGTCATGACCGCGAGAGCAACTATGTCTTTGATATGGAACAGTTCTTGCAGTTCGAAGGCAAAACCGGGCCCTATATCCAGTATACCTGCGTGCGCATCGCCTCGCTCATGCAGCGGGCCAAGGCGGCGGGCCTTTTGCCTGCGCCCTTCAGGGACGTGACAGAGAACGCGCGGCCCGTCGTGCTGACGCTTGACGAGTTCGCCGGCAAGGTCCAGCGCGCCGTGGAGACGCGCAAGCCGAACCATCTGGCGATGCATGTCTACAAGCTCGCCAATGTGACCAACAGCTTCTACCAGTCCAACCGCGTGTTGGGCGAGGGGATAGACCCAGGCGTGGCGGCCTCGCATCTGGGGCTTCTGGAGGCGGCCAGCCAGCAGCTCAGGCTCGGGCTCGACCTGCTCGGGATCGAGGTCCCGGCCCGGATGTGAGCGATTTTTCGCGCTTTCAGGCGCGTCGTTAACCACTGGCGAATCCCGCGAGGCCAGGGGGTGACATCCGTACACCCCCCTGTGCACCCCGGGTACACCCCCGCGAACGGCTTTCCGGGCCCGGCCCGTTCGTTAACCCAGCGCGCGCCGGATGGACGCTGCCCTGCTGCGAGATGCCGCGTTTTGCGGGTTTAACGTCGTGTCGCGATTGACCTTGGCAAGCGGGGGCATGTAATCAGACGCGAAATAATGTTATGCCTCTCCGGGTTGAAGGGAACCAAAGTATGTCTGACATCGAACGCGAAGCGATGGAATATGATGTGGTCATCGTGGGCGCGGGGCCCGCGGGCCTCTCGGCGGCGATCCGTCTGAAACAGCTCGACGAGAACCTCGACGTCGTGGTTCTGGAGAAAGGCTCGGAAGTGGGCGCGCATATCCTGTCGGGGGCGGTGCTGGACCCTTCGGGCCTCGACCGCCTGATGCCGGACTGGAAGGAGAAGGGCGCGCCGCTCAACGTGCCGGTGAAGGACGACAATTTCTACGTGCTGGGCGAGGCGGGCGAGATCCGCGTGCCCAACTGGCCGATGCCCCCCTTGATGAACAACCACGGCAATTACATCGTGTCGATGGGCAATGTCTGCCGCTGGATGGCTGAACAGGCCGAGGCGCTGGGTGTCGAGATCTTCCCCGGCATGGCCTGCTCGGAGCTGGTTTACGAAGGTGACCGGGTCAAGGGCGTCGTTGCCGGTGTCTTCGGGCTCGAGGCCGATGGCTCGATCGGGCCCAACACCGAGCCGGGCATGGAGCTGCACGGCAAATACGTCTTCCTGAGCGAGGGCGTGCGCGGGAGCCTCTCCAAGGAGCTGATCGAGAAATACAATCTCTCGGACGGGCACGAGCCGCAGAAATTCGGGCTCGGCATGAAGGAGATCTGGGAGATCGACCCCGAGAAGCACCGCGAGGGCAGCGTGACCCACACGATGGGCTGGCCGCTGGGCGGCAATGCGGGCGGCGGCTCCTTCATCTATCACCTGGAGAACAACCAGGTCTATGTCGGTTTCGTGGTGCACCTGAACTACAAGAACCCGCATCTCTTCCCTTACATGGAATTCCAGCGCTTCAAGCATCACCCGATGGTGGCCGAGCTGCTGGAAGGCGGCAAGCGCGTGGCCTACGGTGCCCGCGCGATCAGCGAGGGCGGCTACCAGTCGATGCCGAAGATGGTCGTGCCGGGGGCTGCGATGCTGGGCTGCTCGGTGGGCATGGTCAACGTCCCCCGCATCAAGGGCAACCACAACGCCATGCATTCAGGGATCGCCGCGGCCGAGGCCGCGCATGACGCGATCAAGGCCGGCCGCGCGGGCGACGAGCTGAGCGCCTATGAAGACGAGGTGCGCACAGGCGAGATCGGCAAAGACCTCAAGAAGGTGCGTAACGTCAAGCCGATGTGGTCGAAATGGGGCCTGATGCCCAGCCTTGCGCTTGGCGGGCTCGACATGTGGACCAACACGTTCGGCTTCTCGCTTTTCGGAACGCTGGGGCACGGCAAGAGCGATGCGGAAGCCACAGAGCCAGCCGAGAAGCACAAGCCGATCGACTATCCCAAGCCCGACGGCAAGCTCAGCTTCGACCGCCTGACCAACGTGGCCTTCTCCTTCACCAACCACGAGGAGAGCCAGCCGGCGCATCTCAAGCTCAAGGACGAGAGCGTGCCCGTGGATGTGAACCTGCCGAAATACGCCGGGCCTTCGGCGCGCTACTGCCCCGCAGGGGTCTACGAGTTCGCGACCGAAGAGGGCAAGGAGCCGCGATTCGTGATCAACTTCCAGAACTGCGTGCACTGCAAGACCTGCGACATCAAGGACCCGAGCCAGAACATCAACTGGACCGTGCCGCAGGGGGGCGACGGGCCGAATTACCCCAACATGTAAGGCGCGTGCCATAAGGCGCTGTTAACGCCCGCTTCCTTACAAGGGGAGGCGGGCGTTTGCCATTTCACGGGGGCGTGGGGGTCAGGCGCTTGCATTTGCGGGATGTGCAGATAGTCTTCCGGTTCAATCTGAGGTGAGGCGAGACATGGCGAGAACGAGAATGGGAGCAGTCGGGCTGGCAGGAGCGGCAGCCCTTCTGCTCGGCGCGCTGAGCGTAGCAGCGCCTTCGGCGCAGGCGCAGGAGACGGCACCGGGGCAGGGGTTCTCCGGGGCCTACCTGGCCGCGCGGCAGGCGGCACGGCTCAATGATTTCGATGCCGCGTCGCGGTATTACACGATCGCGCTGTCGCGGGATGCGTCCAACATCGGGCTCAAGGAAGAGCTCGTGCTGGCGCAAATCGCCATGGGGCGGCTTGACCGCGCGGCGACCGTTGCACGCACTCTGGAGGATGCCGGTAAACCGAGCCAGCTCGGCCAGCTCTCGCTGGCCGTCCGGGAGGCGCAGGAGACGGATTACGCCGCGCTGATCGAGCGGATCGAGGCGGGCCGCCACATGGGCGAGCTGCTGGACCAGCTGGTCAAGGCCTGGGCGCTTGTCGGCTCGGGCGACATGAGCGCGGCGCTGGAAGAGTTCGACAAGGTGATCGAGGGCAAGGGAACGGGCTCTTTCGGCACCTATCACAAGGCCCTCGCCCTCGCGCATGTCGGCGATCTGGGCGGCGCCTCCGAGCTTCTCGAAGCGCCGCGGCCCGGCTCGCTGATCCAGACCCGGCGCGGCGTGATCGCGCGCATCGAGGTTCTCAGCATGCAGGGCAAGACCGAGGAAGCGCTGGCCCTGATCGAACGCTCCTTCGGGCCGCAGCCGGGGCCGGAGCTGGCCCCGATGAAGGCCGCCCTGGAAGCCGGTGAAACCTTGCAGTTCGACCTGATAGACGGGCCGCGCGCCGGGATCGCGGAGGTGTATTTCACCATTGCCGGAGCCATCGGCCAGGAAACGGCCGGGCCCGACGCGCTGCTCTTTGCGCAGGCGGCCGCTGCGGTTGACCCCGGCAATGTCGATGCGACGCTGCTGATCGCGCAGCGTCTCGAGGGCATCGGCCAGTTCGATGCCGCGACGGCGGCCTATCGCAAGGTTCCCTATGATCATCCGGCCTACCATGTGGCCGAGCTCGGTCGTGCCGAGACCCTGCGGCAAGCGGGCAAGCAGGACGCGGCGATCGAAGTGATGGAGCAGCTGGCCGAGAGCCATGCAGAGCTGGCCGTCGTGCATAGCGCGATGGGCGATCTGATGCGCAGCGAGGACCGCTGGGAAGAGGCTGTCGCGGCCTATGACCGGGCGCTGGAGCTGCGCGGCGGGGCAGAGAGCGACGACTGGCGGACCTTCTACACCCGCGGGATCGTGCATGAGAGGCTGGACAACTGGGACCGCGCGGAGGCCGATTTCCGGCGCGCGCTGGAAATCCGCCCCGATGAGCCGAATGTGCTCAACTATCTCGGCTACTCGCTCGTCGAGCAGCAGCGCAAGCTGGGAGAGGCGCTCGAGATGATCGAGCGGGCCGTCGCGGCGCGCCCCGAGAGCGGCTATATCATCGACAGTCTCGGCTGGGCGCTGTTCCGGCTGGGGCGCTACGAGGAAGCCGTCCCGCACATGGAGCGCGCGGCGGAGCTGATGTCGATCGACCCGGTGATCAACGACCATCTCGGCGATGTCTACTGGGCCGTCGGGCGCAAGCTCGAGGCGAGGTTCCAGTGGAAGCGCGCGCTCTCGTTCATTGACCATGGCACCGCCAGCGAGGATGCCGATCCCGAGCGGATCCGCCGCAAGCTCGAGAAGGGTCTGGACGCGGTGCTCGAAGAGGAAGGCTCCGAGCCGCTGCAACTGGCCAATGACGAAACCTGAGGCATGACGGTCGAGGCCTTCGCCCCGGCGAAGATCAACCTCGCGCTGCACGTGCTCGGCCAGCGCGCGGACGGCTATCACCTGCTCGACAGTCTCGTGATGTTCGCCAATCTCGGCGACAGGCTGACCGCGCGCGCGGCGGAGCGGAGCACGCTCGTGCTTACCGGCCCGATGGCAGAAGGCGTGCCCCCTGGGCCGGAGAACCTTGTGCTTAAGGCGGCCGAATGGGCGGGGCGGAACGCGGAATTCACACTTGAAAAGCACTTGCCCGCAGCGGCCGGGCTTGGGGGCGGCTCGTCCGATGCGGCGGCGGCTTTGCGCGCGCTCGAGGCGCTGGGCGGACCGGTCGCGGGCGATCCTGCCGCGCTGGGCGCGGATGTGCCTGTCTGCCAGCATGGGCGCGCCTGCCTGATGCGCGGCATCGGCGAAGACATCACCCCCGTGGACGACCTGCCGCGGCTGGCTGCCGTGCTGGCCAACCCCGGCGTGCCGCTCTCGACCCCGCGTGTCTTCGGCGCGCTGGAGCAAAAGGAAAACGCGCCGATGCCGCGCTTGCCGCGCGCGCCCGACCTCGAGACCTTCATCGCCTTCCTGTCCAAGCACACGCGCAACGACCTTGAAGCGCCCGCGTGCGGGCTTGCGCGCGAGATCGGCGAGTTGCTCGACAGGCTCTGGGCCCTGAGCGGCGCGCGGCTGGCGCGCATGTCCGGCTCCGGGGCGAGCTGTTTTGCGCTCTTCGATGACTGGGTTGCTGCCGAAGAGGCAGCGGCGGAGCTGCGCGCGGCGCGTCCTGGCTGGTGGGTGACATCCGCCTGGCTGAGCTGAGCCAAGCCGGACGCCGGGCGCTTGCCCGGCCAGCGGGCAGGATCGGGCCGATCTGTCGCAGTTCCCGAGGCTGTGCTTGAAATGAAAGCTGCTGCGCATAGTTTGGAAGGTGCGAAAGGAATCGCCCATGCCCAAGCTCATCAAGCTTTATATCGTCAATGTCGCAATCGGCTTCGCGCTTGCCGGGGCCTTCGTGGGAATGCTGTTGTGGTTCAATATCGCCAATCTCTGGCATCTCGTGAGCACCTCCGACAAGGGCTGGCTGGCCGTGCTCATCCTCTGGATATCGAACGGGATCATCTTCGCCGGGGTCCAGTTCGGCATCGCGGTGATGCGCCTGAAGGACGACGATGACGACGAGCCGCGCGGCGGCAATCGCGCGCCTGTCACGCGGGTGCGCCATGAGCCTGTGCCCGTTCGCGCACCGGCTCACAGGCCGCAGCGGAGCAATCGCTCCTGAGAAAACGCTTCAAGGCGCTGGTTGTTCGGGAAGGCGGAAGGTGTGACGGCACCACCGCAACCGTTGGGTTATCTCATTCCCGAGGACCTGTATGTACAGGTGGGCACCAGGTAACAAGGCCACGACCCTGTCAGAGCCAGCTCCCTCGGAATTGCTTAAGGCCACCGGAATGCAACCGTGAAACGAGAAGGGCAGACGCCGTCACAGCTCTTAAGTAATGTGCGTGGAGCCCACGCGCAAGGGGGCGCGGCGCAAAGGGGCTTGCGCCCGTGTTCACGCTATGTTCATAAATGGGGCATGTCGGACGAAACCCCGCTTTCCCTGCAACCCGGGCAACTTCTCGCAAGGGGCGTTTGCCGCCTGATGCGCAGTCTCGACTTCGCCGTCCTCGAGGAGTTCGTGCCCGAGCGTGGCAAACGCGTCGACGTGATGGCCCTGGGGCCGAAGGGCGAGATCTGGGTGGTGGAGTGCAAGTCGAGCCGGGAAGATTTCATGAGCGACGGCAAGTGGCAGGGGTATCTCCACTGGTGCGACAGGTATTTCTGGGCCGTGGACGCGGGCTTCCCGCTGGAGCTGTTGCCCGACGAGACGGGGCTGATCATGGCCGATGCCTATGGCGGCGAGATCATCCGCCCGGGCTTCGAGGACAAGCTCGCCCCGGCGCGGCGCAGGAAGCTGACATTGAAATTTGCACGAGACGTGGCGCTGCGCCACCAGAGGCTGCGCGACCCCCGGATCTAGGGACAAGGCCCCTACATGTCGGAAGACTTCCAGAATGAGGCCAAGTGCTTTGGCATAACGCCGTCGACGGCATTCGTCAGGCAGCCGGAGGGGAATGGTCTGGCCGAGAGGGCGATACGGTCCCTCAAAGAGCAGCTTTTCTGGGTACGCCACTTCGAAATGGTCGAGGGTCTTCGCGCAGCACTCGCCGCATTCGCAGCGAAGTACAGCGCGTCGTGGCTTCGCCAGCGCCATGGGTATAAAACGCCCAATCAGATCAAGGACGAGCAAAAAGCCCTTGAAGCCAAAGCTGTTTCGGTGGTTAACATGGCAGCATAATCAGCGCGAAGCGCTGTCCCATAACCGTGCCGCAGTACACAAAATACTAATCGAAACTAGATACTCGGGTGAGGTGAACATGCGGTACTTATGCTGTGACCTAGGAGGGACGACCGCAGACTGGGGTATCTACGACTCCGACGAGCTTGACTTTGTTTTTAGGTCAGAATTAGGCACAAGCGACTACGAAGATTTTTATGAAATGATGGATCATTTCCTGCTCGCTTATAAGCAGCGAATGGGGAGCGACGCTCAAACTCTTGTCAACGCCACATTCGGGGTCGCTGGGCCAACAGACCACAAGAGGGTTAATCCAACAAACATCGAAGGTTGGGAAATTAAGATTGAAACAGCCAATGCAATTTTGGAAGATCATGGCCACCAAGGTTATTCTTCAATTATTAATGATTTCGAAGCGCTCGGCTACGGACTGTTGAAGTTGCTCGATGGAGGGATAGAGAAAAATGACTTCGAGCCGATACACGGGCGTTTAAGAACTGGGCCCGCTAGAGTTGGCGAAGATGTTGGCTCCAGGTCAATCGTATGTGGTCCAGGCACCGGCTTAGGAATAACCTGCCTAGTAGATGATTTGAAAAAGGACGGATTCCCGTTCATCTTCAGCTCTGAAGGAGGCCACCAATCTTTAGCACCTGAAACCATACAGCAGTATCGGCTTCTAGGAGAGTCAGGTGCGTTCTCAGGCAAAAGATCTTATGAATCAGTACTCTCTCATGTAGGATTGAGAAGTATTTACAACTTTTTTAGAAAAGCAGATCACAATTCTGAACCAAATTGGAGCATTTCCTCTGACGAAATAGTGCAATTGGCACGAAGCGGAAATGATCAAGCGGCAATTGACGCTATGGAGATGTTTTGCGAGACACTCGCGAACTTTTGTGGAAACGCAGCTTTGACGTTTAATTGTGACAAAGCGGTTTTTCTTTGGGGTGGAGCTGTGCGAAAAATGCCCTCAGACTTGTTGAAAACTCGCTTCAAACGGCATTATGCCGATAGATCAAGCCACAGCGAAAGAGTCGCAAAAACCCCAGTTGTGCTGTTGACAAACAAAGACCTACCTCTGTTGGGTTGTGCTCACAGATCCGACTACGAAATGAAGTACTTAGTGCTCGGTAACTAGACAAATGGATCTCAAGTCCTTCAGAATTGAGAACGGTTTTTCACAATCATATATGGTTCGCAAACTGACCCCGCATTTAAATCAGTTTGGGTTAGATGTTGAATTTCTAGATCGGTTTGAAAAGGGTGAGGTACATGAAGATCGACACAGTGCTATCTTAAATGCGGCTGAAAAGGCTTTTCCGAATTTTAGACCAACAAGATCAGAAACAACTTCAATAAAGCGTTCGTCAATAAAGAAGAGAAGGTGTATGCTGATAGTCAGTAGTGTGTTGTTCTTCGTAATCTCAGGTTTCGCTTTTTTTGTTTTTCGAGACCATCATATAGTTGAAGATATCAGCACGTACATCGGAATGCTCGCGGCGTTAGCTGGAATACTAGGGTTCTTGTTTTTCCTGATCAGCGGCAAGCAGAAATAGATTAATCTGGAGCCGGAATTTTTCGAAAATTCCGGACCGTTTTCTTTGAAAGAAAACGGCACAGCTCGGAGTGCGCGCCCGGCGGGTCAGCCCCGTGCGGCGTTTGCTGCGGCGCGGATTTCCTCGGCAATCTCGAGCGCCTCTTCCGGTGTGAAGTCCATCGGGATCTCGGTGCCGTCCGCTTCGATGAAGAGCCGGACCATGCCCTGATCGGTCGGGCCGATTTGCAGATTGGTTTCGATGTCGCGTTCGGTGTTGATACCCATGACGGCCTCCTGGAGCGTCGCACGTTTGTCAGGCGTCAGGAGCTAGCGAGTTTTGCCTTGCCTTGCAAGCGGGGGCGCGCAAGGCTCGGGCCATGACGGCGATAACCTTGAGAGACATGGCGATCGGGGATGCGGGCTGGCTGATCGAACAGCACGGGCGGCTTTATGCGCAAGACGAAGGTTTCGACGCCACGTTCGAGGCGCTTGTGGCGGAGATTCTCGCCGGCTAGGGTCCGTGGACAGTCATGAGCCGCCACCAGTTTCAGTCCAAAATCGCTCAGTTCCAGGAATTCGAGCGCAGGAATAGCAGGCTATTGCAAGCTCGAATGACGCCGAAATGGGCGATTTTGGCGAAACCCCTTCGGGGCGCGGCGGATTTTGCCCATCGCTGTGTTGCTTTGCCCTTGCGATGAACCACATCGCGGCGGTCAAAGCGCCTGGCGCTGTGCAAAATCCGTCTCGCGCTGGTGGCGGCTCATGACTGTCCACGGACCCCAATCCGCAACCATGACCCCGCCTGCGAGCGCGCCTGGATCGCGGAGCGGGGCGGGACGCGGCTGGGCTCGATCTTCTGCGTCAGGCTGGACGCGGAGACGGCGAAGCTGCGCCTCTTCCTCACCGTGCCCGAGGCGCGCGGCACCGGGCTGGGCCGGCGTCTTCTGCGCGAGTGCATGGGTTATGCGCAGGCGACGGGCTACAGGCAGATGCGGCTCTGGACGCATGAGAGCCACAAGGCCGCCTGCGCGCTTTATCGCAGCGAAGGCTGGGAGCCGTTGGAGGCGTCAGATGTGGTGAGTTTCGGTGTTCCGCTCGTCGAGCAGGCGTGGAAAATTGAGCTGGAAAGCTCTTGCAATCGCGCGTCTGGAAAGCTAAATCGCCCCTGTGTGCCGCCTTAGCTCAGTAGGTTAGAGCGCCTGATTGTGGATCAGGAGGTCCCCCGTTCGAGCCGGGGAGGTGGTACCACCCCTCCTCTCAGTGCAGATCGGCACGCCGCGAAGCTGGTGCGATGGCGGCCTGGAACCCGAGTTGGATTTTCGAGAAAAGATCCCTCGCCAGACCGCGGGATGGCGTTCATCAGGTTTTCTTGGCAACTTATGACAGCCACATCCGCACTCCGTATGAGCGACGCGGCCAGCTTCACCAATCGCCAGCGCGATGGGGCGGTGTCGCCATTGTCGCTCGGACCAATGGCGCGACAATGACAACCGAGGGGCCGGGCACCTTCGGTGCTATTCCGGCCCCGGCTTGCGCATTGTCCGCCAAGTCCCCGGCGCTTGAGCGCGCTCAGTCCGGCGTTGAAATCTCGATTTCCTGAAGGAGCGTGGCCCCGTCGCGCCCGAAGATGAGAATGCGCGCATCCTCCGTGACCACGGCGAACCAGCCCTCTCCTTGCGTGAAGGCCTGGGCGCGCGCGCCTGCGGGCAGGGTGATGCGCTCGGGCAGGGGCGGGACATCCGCCGAGAGGCGCGTGACAAGCAGCCAGACAACGGCTACAAGCCCGACGATCATCACCCCGGTCAGCGCCGTGACCAGTGTCTTGAGATAGCGCAGCAGCGCGGGGTCAACGCTTTGAGGGGTTTCTTCCATGGCTGGTGCCTCGCTTGAATTCCGGATCATGGATGATCCGCCGCCCCGCCTTGATAAGGCGCTTTCGCGCGATGCGCCAGAGGCGGCGCAGCTCTCCCGCACGCGGCTGGCGCGGCTGCTGGAGCAGGGCGCGGTGCGCGTGAATGGCGCTGTCGCCGCAGGGGCGAAGGCAAAGGTGGAGGAGGGCGATCTGATCGAGATCGCGCTGCCGGAGCCTGCCGAGAGCCATATCGCGCCCGAGCCGATCGCGCTCGATGTGGTGTATGAAGATGACCACCTGATCGTCGTCAACAAACCTGCCGGGATGGTCGTGCATCCCGCGCCGGGCACGCCGTCGGGCACGCTCGTGAACGCGCTCATGCATCATTGCGGCGATGCGCTCTCGGGTGTCGGCGGCGTGGCGCGGCCCGGGATCGTCCACCGGATCGACAAGGACACGAGCGGCTTGCTGGTCGTGGCCAAGAGCGATCAGGCGCATCAGGGGCTTGCGGCGCAATTCGAGCGGCACAGCGTCGAGCGGCACTACCGCGCGCTGGTGCATGGCGCGCCCGATGCCTCCGACCCGCGCCTGCGCGGGGTGCGCGGTGTGAGCTTCGAGCCGGGCGGGGTGATGAAGATTTCGACCATGCTGGCGCGGCATCGGCATGACCGGCAAAGGCAGGCTGTTTTCTTCGAGGCCGGGCGGCATGCCGTCACGCGCGCCCGCGTCGTCACGGCCTATGGCGCGCCCGAGAGCCTTGCCCTGGTCGACTGCTGGCTGGAAACAGGCAGGACTCACCAGATTCGCGTGCATATGGCCCATGCGGGGCATGGGCTGGTGGGCGATCCGGTCTATGGCGGCAAGCGCAAGCTGAGCGAAAAAGCCTTCGGTGCGGATGCGCTGGCGGCTGTCAGGGGGTTTCCGAGACAGGCCCTGCACGCGGCAACCCTGGGCTTCGAGCACCCTGTCAGCGGCGAGATGCTGCGGTTCGAAGCCGGTCTGCCGGAGGACATGGCCGGGCTGATCGCATCGCTCAGCGGCACGGAGAGCTGATCCGGAAGGGGTCTGGATGCGTATGCTTCGCCTGAAGCGTCATCGACACAGGCTTCCCGTTCGCGTGAACAGGCTGCAACATGATTGGGAACAATCGGCAGCCGCGATATGTTGAGAAAGAGAGCGGAGCGGGGTCTTGAAAACCCGTTGGCGCAGATATAACTCGATGTTAAACCCTATAACATTCTGGGAGAGGGCACGGACATGGGCAATTACGGGAATCTGCCGGCACCGACGCCGGAAGGCGGCTTGAACCGCTACATGCAGGAAATCAGGAAGTTTCCGCTTCTCGAGCCTGAAGAGGAATACATGCTCGCCAAGGCTTGGGTCGAGCAGGAAGACGCGGAGGCCGCGCACAAGATGGTCACCTCGCACCTGCGCCTCGCGGCCAAGATCGCCATGGGCTATCGCGGCTATGGCCTGCCGCAGGCCGAGGTGATCTCGGAGGCCAATGTCGGCCTCATGCAGGCGGTCAAGCGGTTTGACCCCGAGAAGGGCTTTCGTCTCGCGACCTATGCCATGTGGTGGATTCGCGCGAGCATCCAGGAATATATCCTGCGCTCCTGGAGCCTCGTGAAGCTCGGCACGACGAGCGCTCAGAAGAAGCTCTTCTTCAACCTGCGCAAGGCCAAGGCCCGCATCGGCGCGCTGGAAGAAGGAGACATGCGCCCCGAGAACGTGAAGCGCATCGCGACCGATTTGGGAGTCACCGAGACCGAAGTCATCTCGATGAACCGGCGGCTGTCGGGCGGGGATGCCTCGCTCAACGCCACCGTCGGTTCCGAGGGCGAAGGCACGATGCAATGGCAGGACTGGCTCGAGGACGACGATGCCGACCAGGCCTCCGACTACGAGGCGCGCGACGAGCTCGAATCGCGCCGCGAGCTTCTGGCCGAGGCGATGGACGTGCTCAATGACCGCGAGAAGGACATCCTCACGCAGCGCAGGCTGAGCGAGGAGAGCATCACGCTCGAGGATCTTTCGGGGCAATATGACGTGAGCCGCGAGCGTATCCGCCAGATCGAGGTGCGGGCCTTCGAAAAGCTGCAAAAGCGCATGCGCGATCTGGCCAAGGAGCGCGGGATGCTGACAAGCGCCTGAGCCGCGCGCCGCCTGACATGAACCGCCGCGCCCGACCGGCGCGCGGCGGGCTCGCTTATTTCCCTATTCGAGCCTGTCTCGGAAGACGCGTAGCATGTTTCCGCCCATGACCTTGGCGATCTGCTCTTGCGTGAGCCCTTCGCGCAGGAGCGCGTCGGTCAGGGCGGGCAGTTCGGAGGTGTCGAAAGCGGTGGCCACCGAGCCGTCGAAGTCGGAGCCAAGCGCAATATGGTCCTCCCCGATGGTCTCGACCGCGGCCTTGATCATCTTCGCGATGCCGCCGGGTGTGATATCTCCGCAGGTCACATCCGCCCAGTAGCCCATGCCGATGATACTGCCCTTCGCGGCGATCTCGCGCATCAGGGGATCGGGGAAGTTGCGCTGGACTTCGCAGAAACTATGCAGCCCGCCATGCGAGACGATGAGCGGCCCGTCGACGATGGCCAGGGCCTCGCGGGCGCTTTGCGGGCTGGAATGGGCCACGTCGATCACGACGGGCATCTCGGCGAGCCGCGCAACGACATCCTTGCCGAACTCCGTCAGCCCGTGGCCGCCCGTCCCGTGCAGTGAGCCGCCGACCGCGTTGTCGAAGAAATGCTGAAGGCCGAAGACACGGTGCCCCGCTTCGAACAGCCCGTCCAGCTTGGCGATATCCCCTTCCAGAGGATGCAGCCCTTCGACCCCGAGAATGCCGCCGACGATATCGGTGCCGCTTTCGCGCGCAGCGATCACTGAATCGAGATCCGCACGGGTGCGGATGACCTTGAGCTGCCCGTCAGAGCGCGCCTCGAAATCATGCAGCTTTTCGGCCTGGTAGATCGCGCGTTCATAGATCGACCCCCATGTGCGGATGGGCCAGAGCTGGCCGAAGGCGAGCAGCGTGATGTTGTCGAAGGCCTCGGCGGTGTTCTCCTCGTAATTCTGGCCCGCGGGGCTTTTCGTCAC
This sequence comes from Rhodobacteraceae bacterium 63075, assembly GCA_003417655.1. GTDB lineage: Bacteria > Pseudomonadota > Alphaproteobacteria > Rhodobacterales > Rhodobacteraceae > Lentibacter. The sequence continues at coordinate 30,984 of QVMW01000018.1, read as the reverse complement.
GGCGGTAAAGACCTGCATCGCCACGCCGCCTTCGAGGAGACGGGGAATATCGACCTGCCCCCAGTCGCCGCGCTCCGTCAGATCGCGCTTCCACAGAAGCGGGTCGGCATGCAGGTCGCCGACGATAAGGCTCTCGTGAAGCGCGCGCGCTTCTTGCGAGACAGGGTAGGGCTCATGCGGCAGAACGGCATTGCGTTGCTCGCCGATGATGCCGGGGGCGAGCGTCCAGAACCCGGCGAGGCCGATGGCCACGAGGGCCAGAAGGGTCAGTATGCCACGTTTGAGCCAGATCATTTCACGTCTCCACAAGTTTTGCATCAAGGCTAGAGGCGAGAACTCCAAGGCTCAAGCCGACCGTGGGGTCAGGAGGCGTTTTTCCCGCCGCGCAGGCACTTCCCCTGTCTCGCCTTTGGGCGAGGGCCGCAGACACGGCGGCGTGATCGGCGGCGAAGGTTGTCACATCTTGACGTGACACTCGGCCAATAAGGGAATATGCGTCGATTCTTCCGACCAATCCTGAATGCGCGGCGGGAGACCCCGACCGCCCTTTGCGCGCATGGCGCCCTCTTCTCCGCTTGAAAGCCTGACATGACCACGATGATTCCGACCCTGGCCGCTGCTTTGCAAAAGCAGGGTTACGAGACCCTGACACCCGTCCAGGAGGCGGTCACCGACCCCGAGCTAGAAGGGAAGGACCTGCTGGTCTCCGCCCAGACGGGATCGGGCAAGACCGTGGGTTTCGGCCTTGCGATCGGGCCGACGATCCTGGGAGATGACGGGCGCTTCGGCCCGGCCGGGCCGCCGCTGGCCCTGTGCATCGCGCCCACGCGCGAGCTGGCCATGCAGGTGAAGCGCGAATTGCAGTGGCTCTATGCGGGTGCGGGCGTGACCATGGCCTCATGCGTTGGCGGGATGGACATGCGCGACGAACGGCGCGCGCTCGAGCGCGGCGCGCATATCGTCGTGGCAACCCCCGGGCGCTTGAAGGACCATATCCTGCGCGGCAGTCTCGATATGTCGGACATTCGCGCGATCGTGTTGGACGAGGCCGACGAGATGCTTGACCTGGGGTTCCGCGAGGATCTGGAGTATATTCTGGGCGAGGCCCCGGAGACGCGCCGCACTCTGATGTTCTCGGCCACCGTCCCGCCGATGATCGTCAAACTGGCGAAATCCTATCAGAATGACGCGGTGCGCGTGACGACCGTGACCAGGGAGACGCAACACACCGACATCGAGTATCTCGCCATGCAAGTCGTCAATCACGATGTCGACGCCGCGATCGTCAACTGCCTGCGCTACTACGATGCGCCAAATGCCATCGTCTTTTGCAACACGCGCGCCAGCGTCACCCGCCTGACCACGCGCCTGTCGAACCGGGGCTTTGCCACGGTGGCCCTCTCTGGCGAGCTGTCGCAGCAGGAGCGGAGCAACGCGCTGCAAGCCATGCGCGACGGGCGCGCGCGTGTGTGCGTGGCAACCGATGTGGCCGCGCGCGGCATCGATCTGCCCAAGCTGGAGCTGGTCATCCATGCCGAGCTGCCGACGAATGCCGAAACCCTGCTGCACAGGTCGGGGCGGACGGGCCGCGCCGGCCGCAAGGGGGTTTCCGCCCTGATCGCGCCTGCGAAAATGCGCCGGCGCGCGGAAAACCTGCTCAAGTGGGGCAAGCTCTCGGCCAGATGGACTTTCCCGCCGACGGCGGAGGAGATCACCGCGAAGGATCAGGAACGCCTGCTGAATGATCCGGTCTGGGCCGAGGAGGTCTCCGAGGATGATGCCGCCTTCGCCGCCAAGCTGCTGGAGCGGCACCCGCCCGAAAAGATCGCCGCCGCCTATCTGCGCCTCTTCGCGGGCAAGAACTCCGCCCCCGAGCATCTGAGCGAATACAAGGACGGCCCGCAGCGCGAGGAACGCAAACCGCGCGAGCAGAAATCCTTCGGCCCCTCGAAATGGTTCAGCATCGATGTCGGACGCGAAAGCAAGGCCGAGCCGCGCTGGCTGCTGCCGATGATCTGCAAGGCGGGCGGCATCACCAAGAACGAGATCGGTGCGATCCGTATCCAGCCCAATGAGACTTACGTTGAAATCTCCGAGCCAGCCGTGGTGGGGTTCCTGAAATCCATCGGCCCCGACATGTCGCTGGAAAACCAGGCCAAGCTCAAACCGCTCGACGGCCCGCCGCAGCTCGGCGAGCGCGGTCCGCGCAAAACCAAGCGCGACTACGAGGAAAAACCACGCCCCAAGCAGGCGTTTGACGACAAGCCTCGCAAACCGCGTGAGGGGAGCGCCAAGCCCCGCTCGGACGCTCCGGCGAAGATCGTCCCCGGCGCAGCGGATGACCCGCAGAGCGCCAAGAGCACCAGGAAGCCCCACCAGCCCAAGCCCGCGCGCAAGGATCATGGTGATGCTGTCGCCCCGGCCAAACCGCGTGGCGCGCGCGATGACAAACAACCCTTCAAGGGAAAGCCGAAATCCGGCGGCAAGCCCGCCTACAAAGGCAAGGGCGGTGGCAAGCCGCCGTTCAAGGGCAAGCAGGGCGGCAAGCCCGGTTCCAGAGACAAGCCTGCCGGCAAGCCCGGCGCGAAGGGCAAGGATGCAAGGCCAGCGAAGCCCCGCGCCAGCGCCTCCGACACGTCAAAGCGTTTCACGCCCCCCGGCGGCAAGCCCAAACCGCGCGGCTCCAAAAAGAACTGACGCGATGCTTTTGCCCTAGTCGACGGGCAGGCCGCTCGGCACCGTCTCGGGGCGGCCCATCGGACGGTCGAGCGCGGTTTCACCGGTCAGGCTGTGCAGGAAAGCCACGATGTCGGCGATCTCGGCGTCGCTCACCGGCGGCAGGTCAATGTCGATACTGGCAAGGATCCGATCATTCTCGGCGGTTTTCTCCCGAAGGGCGAAATCCTCCGAGGCGAGCCATGGGACGGGGGGCAGCTTGGCCATCTCGCTGCGCCATTTCGCATTGCTCTCCCGCGGGTTCAGGTGGTGGCGGACCATCGCCTCCAGCGTCGGCATGGCGCCGTTATGGCCATAGGGTGCGGTCAGGGCGACATTGCGCAGAAACGGCACGCGGAAGCGGTAGGCGTCCTCCAGCTTGTCGGAGATCGCCATGCGACCCACATCCCGCGCGATCGGGTCGTTGAGGAAGGTCAGGCCCGGGCCGAAGGGCGGCAGCCCCAGCCCCCTGAAGCTCTGATCCGACATCAGCGGCCCCGCGTGACACCCCGAACAGCCGACCTCGCCATAAAACAGGTCCATCCCGCGTTTCTGAGCGGCGGTCAGCGCGTCCTCGTCGCCGCCCAGATACTTGTCGAAGGGGCTGTCGAAGTTGCGGAACTCGATGGCGGTGAAGGCGGCGATAGCGTTGGCGATCTCGACGATGGTGATGTCCGAAGCCTCGTTCACATGGTCGAACGCCTCGGTGAAGAGCGGCACATAGGCGTCGATTTCGCGGACTCGCTCGGAGATCAGCGGCCAGACGTAATGCGGCGCGTCATAGGCGGCTCCGGCGATGGCATTCTCGCCCGGCTGTCCGGCCATTTCGGTTTCCGAGCCGACCGGGAAAAGCACCTGCGCCGCCAGGAGTGAATTCAGCCCCTCGGGCAGGAAGATCCAGGCCGGGGTTCTGAACCCGTTGCCGAAATCCTCGGACACCTCGACGCGCCCGTCATGAAACATGAACCGGACATCCTTGTGCCCGAGATTCCACAGCGCCGGCGCGTTGCGCGGCACGCGCTCCTCGATCCTGTCCGCTCCCGCGCCGCCGGTGCGGTTCATCCCGAGCCCGCTGCCGCCCTCGCCGACACCGAGGCTGACCCCGTCAGCGCTGTTGAGATCGTGGTGATGGCAGGTCGCGCAGGCGATATTGCGGTTTCCCGAAAGGATCTTGTCATAGAACAGGAGTTGCCCGAGCTTTGCCTGTGCCGGGTCGAACTGGAGGAAATCATCCAGCGTCAGAGGGTCCGGCAGGTCGGTCGCCATGGCCGGCGTGGCCAGGGCCAGCGACAGCAGACAGGCGCGCAGGGTCGCGAAAACGGATGTCATCCGGCTTTCTCCGATTGCTTTTCTTGTGCCCATCAGGTTACGCCCGCTCCAACTCCGGCTCCAAGCAGATTTTTCCCGGTCCATCATCAAGGCGCGCCTCCACTCATTGCCGCGTGATGCGATAGGTGGCACCCGCTGCAAGCGGCTCGTTAATCTCGGTGGTGCCACCGCCCGCCCAGTGAACCGTGAGCCGGGAGACTTCGCCTGCATCGCCAAGGCCGAAATGCGCCACCGGGGCGTCGAATGACATGAAGCCGCCGCCCGATTGCAGCTCGCGCATCATCGTGGTGCCATCGGGCAATTCGGCCACAAGCCGCGCCCCGAGCCCGTGGCTGTTCCCCCTGGAATCGCGCAGCTCGAACTGGATGGCATTTCCGGTCTGTGAGCCATTGCGGAACAGCATCACGGGGCCATTGACCGGCTGGCTGATCATGTCGAGGTCACCATCATGATCCATGTCGAAGGCCACGGCAGAGGCGGTCATCAGGTAGTCTTCCAGCCCGAAGGGGCCGGAGGCCTCCTCGAAACGCCCCTCACCGGTGTTATGGTAGAACAGGTTTGACGGGCTCACCTCGTTCGGCACCCATGTGCCGTTGACGATGTAGACGTCCTGCCAGCCGTCATTGTCGAAATCGGCGATCTTGTTGTCCCAGGTCCAGCCGCCGATCTCCAGCCCTTCCTGCGTGGCGGTGTCGGCATAGGACTCGCCCTGCCAGGTCAGCAGGACATTCGTGCGCATGATCTGCCGCAGCGTGGTGTCGAAAACCGACATCAGGGGCGCTTCGAAGGGCTTGAAATGAATGTCGCAATAGGCGCGGGGGATGGGCTGACCCGCGGGGATCAGGGCGCAGATCTCGGGGTTGTCCTTCTGGATTGCCAGGTCCTTGACCAGCATCGCCCTGCATTCGGCCTCTAGCGTGCCCGTCAGTTCCTGGCACCTGGCCGAATAGCTCGGATCGAAACGGTTGCCCGATTTGTACCACGTCTTGATCTCCATGTTGCGGATACACAATGCCTTGGTCTCGGCATGCACGATATCATCGCAATATTCCGCAAGGGGCTGCATCTTGAGCCGCTCGGAGACCCGCGAGGAGCGCCCGGCGATCTGGGTGAAGAAAATCTCGGGCATCCCGTCATTGTGCAGGTCCGCCGTCTTGATCGACATGGTGGTGTTGGTGGTGTGCGGGATCAGCCCGTCCGCGCGGGTGATGGGGGTGAACCCGCCTTCTCCGTCTCCGAGATAGACATAGTCGGGCAGTTCGAAATCATTTCCGACCAGCAGGTCGGCGGTCCCGTTCAGGTCGATATCGCTGAGCAGGATGACGAGCGATTCGCCGGGCAGCCCCGAAAGCTCGGTGAAGCTGCTGCCATCCAGTGTGCCGTTTTCGTTGAACACCACCCTGTTGCGCGATTCCTCGCCGGGGATGCGCCGATACCAGCCCGCCGCCCAGTTGCCCAAGGCGGCGTCGAGATCCCCGTCGCGGTCGACATCGGCGAAGCTCAGCGAAATCGAAAGCATCGCGTCGTCGCGGTTCCGGACCGGCTCGGGACTGGCCATGTCGAAGCTTCCCTGACGGTTATGGACAACGAAGTTGCCATCCAGATAGGTGGCCAGGAACAGGTCGAGCCAGCCGTCATTGTCGATATCGACGAGCGCCGCGTTGAATACGTCGAGATCGGCCACCGGGCCGAGCGCTTCCTCCCGCCGGCTGAACTGGCCCGCGCCGTCGTTTTCGTAGAGATAGAGCCCGCGCTCTGTCGAGGCGATGACCAGGTCGAGATCGCCGTCATGGTCGATATCGCCGGTTGTCAGGCTGCGCCCCTCCCAGAAAGGGGGCCACATGTCCTTGATCGAGAGTTCGAGGGGCTTGTCGATGCCGTGGGTCCGCGCCTCGACGCGCTGGAAAACCGTCTCATGCGCGGGTGAGCGCGGGGCGAAGGGGCGCGAGGTGATCGAGACCGACCCATCCGATTGCCCCTTGTCGGCGGCGATTTCCTCTGCCGTGACGGCCGCGCCGCCAAGGCCGGCAAGTGCGAACACGGTCGCGACCAAGGCAAGAAAAATGCGCCCATCGGCAACGTGTATCTTTGACCGGGTCATCGAACCTCCCATTGCGACGTCTACGCAGTTCGATAGGGCTACGTCGCCATCTGCGGGCACTGGCGGAGTATTCGCCAATCTCGCCAAAATATCAACCGGAGATCTCCTTTCTGCCTGCGGGGCGCGCTGCCATGCGGGGCGCATTTCCTTCGCCCTCCGAAGCCGCGCAGGCATGCGCCAAACGAACATTTTGGGCAAGGGTCAGCCCCGGCGGTTCCGGCGGCGCGATCAGCCGCTTCAGCGCGCGCTCCATGGAAGTCACGCGAAAGGCCTGTTCTGAATCCGACAAAGCCTGTCGCAAGTGGAGGGTTCTTGGGCTCTTTGCTTCTGTCTGATCGGGGGGCAAGCGAAGAGGAGTGAGCGGCATGGCACGCGAAGGACGGTCAAGGGCGGGGCGCAGAGGCGGCGGGCGCGCGGGCGCGGCGCTGAGGCGGGGCTCGGAAGTCATCGAGCAGATGCCGTGGCGACTCGTGCGCAACGTGGACAAGCCGACAGAGCCGCTGGACGAAGAGGGCGTCCGGGCGATCCATGAGGGTGCGATGCGCATCCTGGAGGAGATCGGCATCGAGATCCTCAACGCGGAGGCACTGGAGATCTTCCGCGAGGCGGGCGCATTGATCGAGGGCGAAAACGTGCGCGTGGGCCGCGACTTCATCATGGAAATGATCGGCAAGGCCCCGGCCGAATGGACGATCACGCCGCGCAACCCCGAGCGGCAGATCACGCTCGGGGGCAACTATCTCGCCTTCGGCAATGTCTCCTCGCCGCCGAGCTACTGGACGATGGAGACCGGCCGCAAGATGACCGGCACGCGCGCGATGTGTGCTGACCTGATCAAGCTCAGCCAGTATTTCAACTGCATCCATTTCTGCGGCGGCTACCCGGTGGAGCCGCAGGACATCCATGCCAGCATCCGCCACCTCGATGTGCTCTACGACAAGCTCACGCTGACCGACAAGGTCGTGCATACCTACAGCCTCGGCAAGGAGCGCGTGGAGGACGCGATGGAGATGGTGCGGATCGCGGGGGGGCTGAGCCACGAGGAATTCGAGCAGACCCCGCGCTTTTACACCAACATCAACTCGACCTCGCCGCTCAAGCACGACCAGCCGATGCTCGACGGCTGGATGCGCATGGCGCAGCGCGGGCAGGGCCTTGTCGTGACGCCCTTCACGCTGGCCGGCGCGATGGCGCCTGTGACCATGGCGGGCGCTGTGGCGCAGTCCATCGCCGAGGGGCTGATCGCCGTGGCGCTGGCGCAGTATATCCGGCCCGGCGTGCCCTGCGCGATCGGCACCTTCACCTCCAATGTGGACATGAAGAGCGGCGCGCCGGCCTTCGGCACGCCCGAATACATGCGCGCCACGCAGATGACCGGCCAGCTTGCGCGCTTTTACGGGCTGCCGATGCGGTCCTCGGGGGTTTGCGCTGCGAACGTGCCCGACGCGCAGGCGACATGGGAGACCTCGAACAGCCTCTGGGCGGCGGTGCAATCGGGCAGCAACATGGTCTATCACGCCGCCGGATGGCTCGAAGGCGGGCTGGTCGCCAGCCCCGAGAAATTCGTCATGGATTGCGAGATCCTCCAGCACATCCAGCGCTACATGGAGCCTGCGACATTCGCCACCGCCGAGGACGACATCGCCTTCGACGCGATCGCCGAGGTCGGCCAGCAGGGGCATTTCTTCGGGCTGCAGCACACGCAGGACCGCTACACCACGGCCTTCTACCAGCCCTTCCTGAGCGACTGGCGCAATTTCGAGGCCTGGGACGCTGCCGGGGGCATCTGGACGCCGGAGCGGGCGCATCACCTCTACAAGGAGATCATCGCGAATTTCGAGGCCCCACCCATGGATGTGGCCATCCGCGAGGAGCTGTCCGACTTTGTCGAGCGCCGAAAGGCCGAAGGCGGCGCGCCGACCGATTTCTGAGGCCAGCGGAGGATTTGCGCCGCGGCACGGCGCGCCGCGCCGGGAAGCCGCGCGTGAGACACGCGCCTTTTCTTAGTTACAATTTTCTCTATTGAGCGGATGTTAACGCATGCCGGTGCAAGCTGTCCCAAATGAAGGAAACGAGGCAGATGCACGGGCTGATCAACAGCACGATCCAACGCTTTGCACGCGATGCATACGGACCGGCGCTCTGGGAAGCGGCGGCAGAAGCGGCGCAATTGGGCTTTGAAGAGTTCGAGCCGATGCTCAGCTACGATGCGGAGGTGACCGAGCGCATTCTCGAAGCGCTGGGCGAGGCGCTGGCGCTGCCGCGGGAGGCGGTGCTCGAGGATATCGGGACCTATCTCGTGAGCCACCAGAATTCCGAGAGAGTGCGGCGGCTTCTGCGGTTTGGCGGAATGAGCTTCGTCGAGTTCCTCCATTCGCTCGATGAACTGCCCGACCGAGCGCGCCTTGCGGTGGATGATCTCGTCCTGCCGCGGCTCGAGCTGCGCGAGCATGCTGCGGATCGGTTCAGCCTCACGGTGATGACGCGGATGCAGGGCTTCGGTGCCGTGATGCTCGGCGTTCTCAGGGCGATGGCGGACGATTATGGCGCGCTGGTTTTCCTCGAATACGCCTCGGGGACACAGGGTGTGGAGAATATCGACATCCAGATCATCGAGACAGCCTTCGCGGCGGGGCGGGGCTTCGAACTGGGAGCGCCGGCGGGATGAACGAGATACAACCTGTAAAGGGGCCGGAGGCCGGGCTGCACACTCTCGAGGCCATACTGGACAGGTTCTGCCCGATGCACCTCGTGCTGAACGAGTCGGGGCATGTCATCCAGGCCGGTCCGACATTGCAGAAACTGCGCCCGGGCGAGGAGCTTGTCGGGCAGCGCGTTCTCGAGCTCTTCGAAGTCAGGCGACCACACGCGATCACGACGATGAAAGCGCTCCTGACATGCGCCGGGACGAAGCTGCACCTGCGGTTCAGGGGCGCGCCGAGGACGGATCTCAAGGGCACGCTTGAACCCTTGCCCGATGGCGGTGCGGTGGTCGATCTCGGCTTCGGAATCTCGATCATCGAAGCTGTCCGCGACTATGCGCTGGTCAGCTCCGATTTCGCGGCGACGGACCTGGCCATGGAACTGCTCTATCTGGTCGAGGCGAAATCCGCGGCGATGGAAGCATCACGCAAGCTGAACCTGCGTTTGCAGGACGCGATGATCGCGGCGAAGGAGCAAGCCTATACGGATGGGCTCACCGGGCTGGGGAACCGCCGGGCGATGGAGCATGTGCTGGGGCGGTTGCTCGAACGCGGCCAGCCCTTCGCGCTGATGCAGATCGACCTCGATTTCTTCAAGGCGGTGAATGATACGCTGGGCCATGCGGCGGGGGACCATGTGCTGGGCGAAGTCGCCCGGATCCTGACCCTGCAAACCCGCGAGGAAGACACGATCGCCCGGATCGGCGGCGACGAGTTCGTCATCCTGTTCGACGGGCTCACCGAGGAAAAGGCGCTGGAGCGGACAGCGCAGAGAATCATCGATGCGCTCGAAGTGCCGATCCCGTTCGGCGACGAGCTGTGCCGGATTTCGGCGAGTTGCGGCACGGTGCTCTCCGGGGAATACAAGGCCCCGGCGGCTGAGCGGATGCTGGAGGATGCGGACATCGCGCTATATGCCTCCAAGAATGCAGGCCGCGCGCAGCACCGCTTCTTCAGAAAGGAAATGCGCCGCGACGCCGCGCCGTCGCGGGTAGCCGAGCCCGCGCGGAGCGGAAAGCAACGCCGGCGAAGCGATCAACAGCTCTGAGGGCCCCGCCGTGAAGGCATGCATGTGCTGCCCGATCGGCTTCACCCAGGGCAAAGCCCCCATGAAAGCCATCTTGCCGACATGTTTTGGCCTCCTGCCCGCCATATTTCCGAGCTATCCGCTCAAGCCCGAAATACGGGGTAAAGAGTATGAAAACCGGATCCGATCAGCTGCCGGACGGCACCGGGACGCCTTCCCTGGGGGAAGACGAAACGCTTGAGGTCGTTAGGCTGATGATCGCAGCAGAAACAGGTGCGTCACAGCCGCATTCCGACAGCGCCACCGATGAAGCAGTTGCTGCCGAGCCCGGGCCGGGCAAAGGACCGCATGATGCCGTGGGCGGCAAGGCCGGGCGCACCACTCGCAAAGCAACAGGGCAGCGCAACCCGACGCGCCTTGCGCCACATGTTTCCGGCGATCTGTCCCCGGGGAGCCTGTTCGACCCGCTGAAGCCGCAGGCTGCGCCGATCGGCGAAGACAGTGGGCAAGACGGCCGGAAGGTCAAGGCGCTGCGCTTGCCGAGGCTCCGCATGCCCCGGATCCGTTGGCGCTCGGCATCTTCGCAGGAGCGCCCGGACAAGGGCGGGCAGGCGAGCACGCGGGCGAGGGCGATCCTTTGCGCCAAGCTGGCGGCGTTCGCGGGCGCGGCGCTGCTATTGGTGTTGAAGCCCTGGCTCCTGCCGCTCTTGATATTCATGGCGATATGGCTCGCTCTCGTGCTCTTCCTTTTGCTTGGAAGCACGCGCATCAGCGCGCTGACGATGAAAGGCTGGGCCTTCTACAGCGCGAGGCGACCGAAGAGGGCCGCGCGGATATACAAGGCGCTTCAACGTGGTGCCGACAGGGTCGATGGGCTTCTTGCGCGGCTGCCCGGGAAATGGACCGAGGGGATATACACGCCCGACCTTGGCCGCTCGGAACTCGGGCTGAGCGATGCGCGCCGCGCCGCGCTGGAAGACGATCCGTTCTCACGGCTGGCGCAGGAAGGGGCGCGCTCAGGCAGGGACGGTCCGGGCAGGGACGGTCCGGGCAGACCAGTCGACGCGCCGTCATCGCAAGCCGCGGCTGCCAAATGAGTCGCGTGGCCGCCGCGCGGCGCAATCGGACTTGAATTCGGGCTTCGACCTGCGTATGTGAGCGCTCAACGGCAAGAGAAAGAAGACCCGTCATGGCAACCAACCCGCTCCAGTTCATCCAGCAGACACGCGCCGAGATCGCCAAGGTGGTCTGGCCGACGCGCCGCGAAGTCCTGCTGACCACGGTCATGGTGTTCATCATGGCGGCGCTGACAGCGGTGTTCTTCGCGCTGGTCGACCTGGTCATCCGCAACGGTCTCCAGGTCGTGCTGAACGTTTTCGGCTGAGGCTGTTCGCCTGAGTTCTGACGGGGCCTCGCAAGCGCGGGGCCTTTTCTTTGTCGCGCGGATGGCTGAAACCGCTTGAAACCGGCCGGCACGCAAGGTATTCGCGAGACAATCCCCGACATCATGACTTCCGAATCGAGACGGCTCGAAGCTGATGACGGATTTGTTGAGACCGGCCCCGCGCGGGCGAGATGAGGAACGGCACATCATGGCGAAACGGTGGTATTCGGTTAGCGTTCTTTCGAACTTCGAAAAGAAGATCGCCGAGCAGATCAGGCAACAGGTGGCCGAACAGGGCCTTGAGGAGCAGATCGACGAGGTTCTCGTGCCGACCGAGGAAGTGATCGAGGTGCGCCGCGGCAAGAAAGTGACCGCCGAGCGCCGCTTCATGCCGGGCTACGTGCTTGTGCACATGGAAATGTCGGACAAGGGCTATCACCTCATCAATTCGATCAACCGGGTTACCGGCTTTCTCGGCCCGCAGGGCCGCCCGATGCCGATGCGCGATGCGGAAGTGCAGGGCATTCTCGGCCGCGTCGAGGAAGGCGCAGACGCGCCGCGCCTCGAGATCAGCTTCGAGGTGGGCGAGAAGGTCAAGGTCAACGAGGGGCCGTTCGAGGACTTCGACGGGATGGTCGAGGAAGTCGACGACGACAACCAGCGCCTGAAGGTGACCGTGTCGATCTTTGGCCGCGAGACGCCCGTGGAGCTGGAATTCACCCAGGTGACGAAGCAGGGCTGATCGGCCTTGCAAAACCGCGCGGCGACGGTTAAACGCCGCATCTGTTGCGACAGCAGCATCCCGTGTGGGAGGCGAGGGTCACGCGTGATCCGGACCTGACCACATCCAAAATCGCTTCGGGGACGCGCCCCGGGGCCGGACAAAAGGAGACGGCCAATGGCCAAGAAACTCGTAGGCTCGATGAAGCTGCAAGTGCCCGCCGGACAAGCCAACCCGAGCCCGCCCGTCGGGCCGGCGCTGGGTCAGCGCGGTATCAACATCATGGAATTCTGCAAGGCGTTCAACGCCAAGACGCAGGACATGGAGCAAGGCGCGCCTTGCCCGACGGTCATCACCTATTATCAGGACAAGTCCTTCACGATGGACATCAAGACGCCACCGGCGTCCTACTACCTGAAGAAGGCGGCCAAGCTGAAATCGGGGTCGTCAACAGCGGGCCGCGAGACAATCGCGACCGTCACGCCCAAGCAGGTTCGTGAAATCGCCGAGGCCAAGTGGAAAGACCTCAACGCAAACGACGTGGAAGCCGCGATGAAGATCATCGTCGGATCGGCACGCTCCATGGGCATCGAGGTGAAGTAAGATGGCAAAACTCGGAAAACGTACCAAGGCGGCACGCGAAGCTTTCGCTGACAAATCCGGCCTTACGGTTGAAGAAGCGGTGACGCTCATCAAATCGAACGCGAGCGCGAAATTCGACGAATCGCTCGAAATCGCCGTGAATCTCGGTGTCGATCCGCGCCACGCGGACCAGATGGTCCGCGGTGTTGTCGGCCTGCCGAATGGCACCGGCAAGGACGTGCGCGTCGCCGTTTTCGCCCGCGGGCCGAAGGCGGAGGAAGCCAAGGAAGCGGGCGCGGATATCGTTGGGGCGGAAGACCTGATGGAAACCGTGCAGGGCGGCGAAATCAACTTCGACCGCTGCATCGCGACCCCTGACATGATGCCGATCGTCGGCCGCCTGGGCAAGGTGCTCGGGCCGCGCAACCTGATGCCGAACCCCAAGGTCGGCACGGTGACGATGGACGTGGCTGACGCCGTGAAAGCGGCCAAGGGCGGTGAAGTGCAGTTCAAGGCCGAGAAGGCCGGGGTGGTTCATGCCGGTGTCGGCAAGATCTCCTTCGACGAGGCGAAACTCATCGAGAATGTGCGTGCCTTCGTCAGTGCCGTCCTGCGGGCCAAGCCCACGGGCGCGAAAGGCTCCTACATGAAGAAGATCTCGCTGAGCTCGACAATGGGCCCGGGCGTGAGCGTCGACGTGGACAGCGCCGCCGCCGAGTGATCTCGGAAACTGGAATTGGGAAGGGGCGTCCTGCGGGGCGCCCTTTTTCGTTGCGGGAAGTGGCTGATTTGAGGCCATTGCAGGCACTTGGCTGTGGCCGCTCAGCGCAGGGAGAGCCGGCATCCGCGGCTTGTCTGCGCGTGGTCGCCGCAGTAGGCTTCGCAAAAACGAGAGCAGCCTCGATGACGAAGCCCCCGATGAAACCGTGGCAGATCCGCGCCCGCGTGGGCCAGATCCATGCGCTGGCCGAGGAAAACCTCGCCGCGCAGAGCCTTTCGTCCAGGGAGGGGCATGCGCTGCTCGAAGAGCTTGTCTCCTTCGGCGCGGAAAAGAAGAAACCGCGCACGCTCGAAGCGATGATCATGGTCTGCGCCGGCTGCCGGATCAGGCCCAAGCGCACGCGCAAGTTCCTCACGCGGCTCAGGACGATGCGCAAGAGGGCGGGGGAGATGGCCGCGTTCGAAGCCTTCGAGGCGAAGCTGGCCGCGCAGCTGGGCGGCGATGCGATCGTGACACACAGTTTCGGCGCGCAGACCTTCCGCTCCATGGATCACGCTGCCGTCTGGGCGCATGTGCAGGAGCTGATCGCGCAGATCACCGGCGGGGAGGATCGTGTCTTCCTCAACTCCGGCACGCTGCTGGGCGTGGTGCGCGACGGGCGGCTGATCGACCATGACGACGATATCGACCTGGCCTACAGGCTGGAGGCGCGGAGCGCGGCGGAGGCGGCAAGCGAATGGCGCGCGCTCAACGCGCGGCTGGTGGCCGAGGGGCTGGCAGAGGCGGACTACCAGATCGACACCGGCATGATGAAGCTCGACGGGGGCGGAGTCGTCCGGGTCGATCTCTTTCCGGTCTGGCTCGATGCGGCAGACCGTGTCTATGTTTTCCCGCATACCTTCGGCGAGCTCGAAGAGAGTCAGGTTTTCCCGACGCATAGTTGCACGGTGACGGGGCTGCCTGTTCCGGCCGAGCCCGAGGCGATGCTGGCGATAAACTACGGCAAGGACTGGCGCGAGCCGGACCCTTACTATGCCTTTCCATGGTTCGAGGCGAAGAAGCGGTTTGCGGATTACCTGGGCGCCATCGCCTGAGGCGCGCGGGCCTTATTTTGGTCACTATTTGTCATTAGGTTTCCTGCCTGATGGGCGACAGATGCGCAAAGCACGGCCCGCAAACGAGCAGGCAGGCGACAGAATGCAGCAAGAGACCAAGGCCGAAAGGCCGGACAAGACCGTCATCACCTATGGCACCTTCGATCTGCTGCATGTGGGGCATGTGCGGCTTTTGCGGCGGATCGCCGAGCTGGGCCGGCGCGTGATCGTGGGCTGCTCGACCGATGAATTCAACGCGCTCAAGGGCAAGAAGACGATCGTGCCCTATGAAGACCGTGTCGAAATGCTTCTGGCGTGCCGCCATGTCGATGCGGTGTTTGCCGAGGAGGGCTGGGAGCAGAAACCCGCAGACATCGCGGCGCATGGCGCCGATCTGTTCGTCATGGGAAGCGACTGGGCGGGCAAGTTCGACGATTTGACAGCCCATTGCGATGTGCTTTACCTGCCGCGCACGCCGGACGTGTCCAGCACGCAGATCAAGCAGGACATCCAGACGGCCCCGGCCGCGCCTGAACCCGTGCTGAAGCTGGTCAGGGGCTGAGCCACAGACAGGCCGAAATCACTGTTGCACTTTGCCGCCAGACTTTCTACACACACCCTCGCAAGCAGCGTGCGATTCGTCGTGCGCTGCTTTGCATTCGTCCAAGACGGTGGGTGAGGGGCAAACGCCTTTCTTAATGTCCTGCCTGAGACGGGAAAACAGCGGATTTTTCGAGGAGCGATCCTCGGGTGATCTTGGCTTTGCCCCGTATTCGGACATGAGTGCCGGTCTCTTGCAGGCCGGCAAAACTGAGCCGGGGGGCAACCCCCAAATTTGGAGTGAAACTGTGGATAGAGCCCAGAAAGAGAAAGTGGTCGACGAGCTCGGCCAGATCTTCGAAAGCTCTGGCGTTGTTGTGGTCGCACACTATGCCGGTCTGACAGTTGCTGAGATGCAGGACCTTCGCGCCCGTGCCCGTGAGGCAGGTGGGTCGGTCCGTGTCGCCAAGAACAGGCTCGCCAAGATCGCCCTTGAAGGAAAGCCCATCGCAGAGATGGGTGAGCTTCTGACGGGCATGACCGTTCTGACCTATTCCGAGGACCCCGTGGCTGCGGCCAAGGTTGCCGAGGATTATGCCAAGGAGAACCAGAAGTTCGAAATCCTTGGCGGGGCCATGGCGGGAGATATCCTTGACCGTGCCGGCGTGACAGCCGTGTCGAAACTGCCTTCGCGCGAGGAGCTACTGGCTACCATCGCGGGCATGATCGGCGCGCCTGCTTCGAATATCGCCGGTGCGATTGGCGCACCTGCTTCAAACATCGCTTCCATCCTTTCGACGATCGAAGAGAAGGCGGCGTAAGCAACCTGAATGACTGGCGTGTGAAACCCCGCACGTTGGAACACAACTTATCAAACGGAGCCCGGTAAAATGGCTGATCTGAAAAAACTCGCAGAAGAGATCGTTGGTCTGACGCTTCTCGAAGCACAAGAACTCAAAGACATCCTGAAGGATGAATACGGCATCGAGCCCGCCGCTGGCGGCGCTGTGATGATGGCCGGCCCCGCAGATGGCGGCGGCGGCGAAGCAGCGGAAGAGCAAACGGAATTCGACGTGATTCTCGTTTCCGCTGGCGCATCCAAGATCAACGTGATCAAGGAAGTCCGCGGCATCACGGGCCTTGGCCTCAAAGAAGCCAAGGAACTCGTCGAAGCTGGCGGCAAGGCCATCAAGGAAGGTGTCGACCAGGCCGAAGCAGACGAGATCAAGGGCAAGCTCGAAGCAGCTGGCGCCGAAGTCGAGCTCAAGTAATCGGCTTGTCGCAAGGCCTGTGTCTTGCGTGAATTCAGGCTGGGCAGGGAGAAATCCGTGCCCAGCCGAACCTGTCTTAGAAAGGGCCTCAGGTAGAGGCGTTTTCTAAGGCGCGGTTCGACGGTCGGGAGGCTCTCTTGGGACGAGAGCCGGGAATTGACCAGAAACGCCCTGTCTCGAGGGGAGCAAGCACGGTGCCCGACGTGGCCTGCTCTCGATGAGAAAAGAAAAGGTGACATCGACCATGGCGCAAACCTACCTTGGCCAGAAACGTCTTCGTAAATATTTTGGTAAAATCCGCGAGGTTCTGGAGATGCCGAACCTCATCGAGGTTCAGAAATCTTCCTATGATCTCTTCCTGGATTCCGGCGATCAGCCCGAGCCCATGGACGGCGAAGGCATCAAGGGTGTCTTCCAGTCGGTTTTCCCGATCAAGGATTTCCACGAGACATCGGTTCTCGAATTCGTCGATTACGAGCTCGAGGAGCCGAAATACGACGTCGAGGAATGCCAGCAACGCGACATGACATACAGCGCGCCGCTCAAGGTGAAGCTGCGGCTCATCGTGTTCGATGTCGATGATGACACGGGCGCAAAGTCGGTCAAGGACATCAAGGAGCAGGACGTTTTCATGGGCGACATGCCCCTGATGACGCAGAACGGCACATTCGTCGTGAACGGGACAGAGCGGGTGATCGTCTCCCAGATGCACCGCAGCCCCGGCGTCTTCTTCGACCATGACAAGGGCAAGACGCATTCTTCGGGCAAGCTGCTCTTCGCCTGCCGGATCATCCCCTATCGCGGCTCCTGGCTCGACTTCGAATTCGACGCCAAGGACATCGTCTTCGCGCGCATCGACCGCCGCCGCAAGCTTCCTGTCACGACGCTGCTCTACGCGCTCGGGCTCGACCAGGAAGGCATCATGGATGCCTATTACGACACGGTCGACTACAAGCTGAAGAAAAAGGGCAAGACGACACAGGGCTGGGTCACCAAGTTCTTCCCCCAACGCGTGCGCGGCACGCGCCCGGCATATGACCTTGTCGATGCGAAGACCGGCGAAGTGATCGCCGAGGCCGGAAAGAAAGTCACGCCGCGCGCCGTCAAGAAGCTGATCGACGAGGGCAAGGTCAGCGACCTTCTCGTGCCGTTCGAGCAGATCGAGGGCAAGTTCGTTGCCAAGGACCTCATCAACGAGGAAACCGGCGCGATCTACGTGGAAGCGGGCGACGAGCTGACGCTGGAGCGCAACAAGGACGGCGAGATCACCGGCGGCACCATCATGGAGCTGCTCGAGGCGGGCTTCACGGACATTCCCGTGCTCGACATCGACAACATCAATGTCGGCCCCTACATCCGCAACACCATGGCGATGGACAAGAACATGAGCCGCGAAACCGCGCTCATGGACATCTACCGGGTCATGCGCCCTGGCGAGCCGCCGACCGTCGAGGCGGCCTCGACGCTCTTCGACACGCTGTTCTTCGACTCCGAGCGCTACGATCTTTCGGCTGTCGGCCGCGTGAAGATGAACATGCGTCTTGCGCTCGAGAAAGAAGACTCGCAGCGCACCCTTGACCGCGAAGACATCGTTCAGTGCATCAAGGCGCTGGTGGAGCTGCGCGACGGCAAGGGCGATGTCGATGACATTGACCACCTCGGCAACCGCCGCGTGCGTTCTGTCGGCGAACTGATGGAAAACCAGTATCGTGTCGGCCTGTTGCGCATGGAGCGGGCGATCAAGGAGCGCATGTCGTCGGTCGAGATCGACACGGTGATGCCGCAGGATCTGATCAATGCCAAGCCGGCCGCCGCCTCGGTGCGCGAGTTCTTCGGCTCGAGCCAGCTGAGCCAATTCATGGACCAGACCAACCCGCTCTCGGAAGTCACCCACAAGCGCCGCCTCTCGGCGCTCGGGCCGGGCGGCCTCACACGCGAGCGCGCGGGTTTCGAAGTCCGCGACGTGCATCCGACGCATTACGGGCGCATGTGCCCCATCGAGACGCCGGAAGGCCCGAATATCGGCCTGATCAACAGCCTTGCGACCTTCGCACGGGTCAACAAGTACGGCTTCATCGAAACGCCGTATCGCCGCGTCGAGGACGGCAAGGTGACCGACGAGGTCTCCTACATGTCGGCGACCGAAGAGATGCGCCACGTTGTTGCACAGGCGAACGCCAATCTCGACGAGAACGGCAAGTTCGTGAACGATCTCGTGAGCACGCGCCAGTCGGGCGAATACACGCTCGCACCCAACGAGCATGTCGACCTCATCGACGTCTCCCCCAAGCAGCTGGTCTCCGTTGCGGCCTCGCTCATCCCGTTCCTCGAGAACGATGACGCCAACCGCGCCCTGATGGGCTCGAACATGCAGCGCCAGGCCGTGCCGCTCCTGCAAGCGGAAGCGCCGCTCGTGGGCACGGGTATCGAGGGCAAGGTCGCGATCGACTCGGGCGCCTCGATCCAGGCGCGCCGTGCCGGTGTGATCGACCAGGTCGATGCGAGCCGGATCGTGGTCCGGGCGACGGAAGACCTCGAGCTGGGCGATGCGGGCGTGGACATCTACCGTCTGCGCAAGTTCCAGCGCTCGAACCAGAACACCACGATCAACCAGCGTCCGCTGGTCAAGGTGGGCGACACGGTGACCAAGGACGAGGTCATCGCCGATGGCCCCTCGACCGATCTTGGCGAGCTGGCGCTCGGCAAGAACGTGGTCGTCGCCTTCATGCCCTGGAACGGCTACAACTACGAGGACTCGATCCTGATTTCCGAGCGGATCGCGCAGGATGACGTCTTCACCTCGATCCACATCGAGGAATTCGAAGTCGCCGCGCGGGACACGAAGCTCGGGCCGGAAGAGATCACCCGCGATATCCCCAATGTCGGCGAGGAAGCCCTGCGCAACCTCGACGAGGCGGGCATCGTCTATATCGGGGCCGATGTGGAGCCGGGCGACATTCTCGTGGGCAAGATCACGCCGAAGGGCGAAAGCCCGATGACGCCGGAGGAGAAACTGCTCCGCGCCATCTTCGGCGAGAAGGCCTCGGACGTGCGCGACACCTCCCTGCGCGTCAAGCCGGGTGATTTCGGCACGGTCGTGGAAGTCCGCGTCTTCAACCGCCACGGCGTCGAGAAGGACGAGCGGGCGCTCCAGATCGAGCGCGAGGAAGTCGAACGTCTCGCGCGCGACCGCGACGACGAGCTGGCGATCCTCGACCGCAACATCTACGCGCGCCTGGGCGATATGCTGCTCGGCAAGGAAGTCGCCAAGGGCCCGCGCGGCATCAAGGCCGGCGCATCGGTCGACGCCGAGATGCTCGAAGCCTACCCGCGTTCGTCCTGGTGGCAGATCGCCCTCAAGGACGAGAAGGACGCGCAGATCATCGAGGCGCTCAACGAGCAATACGAGGCGCAGAAACGCGCGCTCGATGCCCGCTTCGAGGACAAGGTCGAGAAGGTGCGCCGCGGCGATGACCTGCCCCCTGGCGTCATGAAGATGGTCAAGGTCTTCGTGGCCGTGAAGCGCAAGCTTCAGCCCGGCGACAAGATGGCCGGTCGTCACGGCAACAAGGGCGTCATCTCGAAGGTTGTCCCGATGGAGGACATGCCGTTCCTGGGCGATGGCACGCCGGTCGATTTCTGCCTGAACCCGCTCGGCGTTCCCAGCCGGATGAATGTCGGCCAGATCCTGGAGACGCATATGGGTTGGGCCGCACGCGGGCTCGGCATCAAGATCGACGACGCGCTCGGCGAGTATCGCCGCTCCGGCGATCTGACGCCGGTGCGCGAGGCGATGCGCCTTGCCTATGGCGAGGATGTCTATGACGAGGGCATCGAGGGCATGGACGAGGCGGCGCTCACCGAGGCGGCGGGCAATGTCACACGCGGTGTTCCGATCGCGACGCCTGTCTTCGACGGGGCCAAGGAGGCTGATGTCAACGATGCGCTGGAACGCGCGGGCTTTGACAAGTCGGGCCAGTCGATCCTCTTTGACGGGCGCACGGGCGAGCAATTCGCACGTCCCGTCACGGTCGGCATCAAGTATCTGCTCAAGCTGCATCACCTCGTGGACGACAAGATCCACGCGCGCTCGACCGGGCCTTACAGCCTCGTCACGCAGCAGCCCCTGGGCGGCAAGGCCCAGTTCGGCGGGCAGCGCTTCGGCGAGATGGAAGTCTGGGCGCTCGAAGCCTACGGCGCGGCCTACACTCTGCAGGAGATGCTCACCGTCAAGTCGGATGACGTGGCGGGCCGGACGAAGGTCTACGAGAGCATCGTCAAGGGCGAAGACAATTTCGAAGCGGGTGTTCCCGAGAGCTTCAACGTTCTCGTGAAGGAAGTCCGTGGCCTTGGCCTGAACATGGAACTCCTGGATGCGGAGGAGGAGGATTAAGGGCGGAAAAATCTTCGAAGATTTTTCTCAAATTTCTTCGAAGAAATTTCGCCCCGGCCCAACCTTTGCACCTTATTCGAGGACATCAAGATGAACCAGGAACTGACAAACAACCCGTTCAACCCGCTCACGCCCCAGAAGGTGTTCGACGAGATCAAGGTCTCGTTGGCCAGCCCGGAGCGTATCCTGTCGTGGTCGTTCGGCGAGATCAAGAAGCCCGAGACGATCAACTACCGCACGTTCAAGCCCGAGCGTGACGGCCTCTTCTGCGCGCGCATCTTCGGGCCGGTGAAGGACTACGAGTGCCTTTGCGGCAAATACAAGCGCATGAAGTATCGCGGCGTCGTCTGCGAGAAATGCGGCGTCGAGGTGACGCTGCAAAAGGTCCGCCGCGAGCGCATGGGCCATATCGAGCTGGCCGCGCCTTGCGCGCATATCTGGTTCCTCAAGTCGCTGCCTTCGCGCATCGGCCTGATGCTGGACATGACCCTGCGGGATCTGGAGCGCGTGCTCTATTTCGAGAACTACGTGGTGATCGAGCCGGGGCTGACGGATCTCGCCTATGGCCAGATGCTCACCGAAGAAGAGTTCATGGACGCCCAGGACCACTACGGCATGGACGCCTTCACGGCCAATATCGGCGCCGAGGCGATCCGCGAGATGCTCAGCCAGATCGACCTCGAATCCGAGGCCGAGCAGCTGCGCGCGGACCTCGCCGAGGCGACCGGCGAGCTCAAGCCCAAGAAGATCATCAAGCGCCTGAAGGTCGTCGAGAGCTTTCTTGAAAGCGGCAACCGGCCCGAGTGGATGATCATGACGGTGATCCCGATCATTCCGCCGGAGCTGCGCCCGCTGGTCCCGCTCGATGGCGGCCGCTTCGCCACGTCGGACCTGAATGACCTCTATCGCCGGGTGATCAACCGCAACAACCGCCTGAAGCGCCTGATCGAGCTGCGCGCGCCCGATATCATCGTGCGCAACGAGAAGCGGATGCTCCAGGAATCGGTGGATGCGCTCTTTGACAACGGCCGCCGCGGCCGTGTCATCACCGGTGCCAACAAGCGCCCGCTCAAATCGCTCTCGGACATGCTCAAGGGCAAGCAGGGCCGCTTCCGCCAGAACCTTCTGGGCAAGCGGGTCGACTTCTCGGGCCGCTCGGTCATCGTGACGGGCCCCGAGCTCAAGCTGCACCAGTGCGGCCTGCCCAAGAAGATGGCGCTCGAGCTCTTCAAGCCCTTCATCTACTCGCGTCTCGAAGCCAAGGGCCTTTCGGCGACGGTGAAGCAGGCCAAGAAACTGGTCGAGAAGGAGCGCCCAGAGGTCTGGGACATTCTTGACGAGGTGATCCGCGAGCATCCCGTGATGCTCAACCGCGCGCCGACGCTGCACCGTCTCGGCATCCAGGCTTTCGAGCCGGTCCTGATCGAAGGCAAGGCGATCCAGCTTCACCCGCTCGTCTGCTCGGCCTTCAACGCCGACTTCGACGGCGACCAGATGGCCGTTCACGTGCCGCTGAGCCTCGAGGCACAGCTTGAAGCGCGGGTGCTGATGATGTCCACCAACAACGTGCTCTCGCCGGCCAACGGCGCGCCGATCATCGTGCCCAGCCAGGACATGATCCTCGGGCTCTACTACACGACCATCATGCGTGAAGGCATGAAGGGCGAGGGCATGGCTTTCTCCTCGATCGACGAAGTCCAGCACGCGCTGGATTCGGGCGAGGTGCATCTGCACTCCAAGATCACCGCACGCATCGCTCAGATCGACGAGGAGGGCAACGAGGTCTTCGAGCGGTTCGAGACGACGCCGGGCCGCGTGCGCCTCGGCGCGCTTCTGCCGATGAACAACAAGGCGCCTTTCGAGCTGGTCAACCGCCTGCTCCGCAAGCGCGAAGTCCAGCAGATCATCGACACGGTCTATCGCTACTGCGGTCAGAAAGAGTCGGTTATTTTCTGCGACCAGATCATGACCATGGGCTTCCGCGAGGCCTTCAAGGCGGGGATCTCCTTCGGCAAGGACGACATGGTCATTCCGGACTCCAAATGGTCCATCGTCGAAGAGACTCGCGCGCTGGTGAAAGACTTCGAGCAGCAATATCTCGATGGCCTCATCACGCAGGGCGAGAAATACAACAAGGTGGTCGATTCCTGGTCGAAGTGTAACGATCAGGTCACCGAGGCCATGATGACGACGATCTCCTCGGAGCATCGTGACGAGAACGGCGCGGTCGAAGAGCCCAACTCGGTCTACATGATGGCGCATTCGGGCGCGCGTGGCTCCGTCACGCAGATGAAACAGCTCGGCGGGATGCGCGGCCTGATGGCCAAGCCCAACGGTGACATCATCGAGACACCGATCATCTCGAACTTCAAGGAAGGCCTCAACGTTCTCGAGTATTTCAACTCGACACACGGCGCGCGGAAGGGCCTCTCGGACACCGCTCTGAAGACGGCGAACTCGGGCTACCTGACCCGCCGTCTCGTGGACGTCGCGCAAGACTGCATCGTGCGCGAACACGATTGCGGCACCGAGCGCGCGATCACGGCGGAAGCGGCTGTCAACGACGGCGAGATTGTCGCCTCGATCTCCGAGCGCCTTCTGGGCCGGGTGGCGGCGGAAGACATCGTCAAGCCGGGCACGGACGAGGTGCTTTGCGCCGTCGGCACGATGATCGACGAGCGCATGTCGGATGCGATCGAAGAGGCCGGCGTGCTGAGCGCCCGTATCCGCAGCCCGCTGACCTGCGAGGCCGAGGATGGCGTCTGCGCGATGTGCTATGGTCGTGACCTGGCGCGCGGCACGATGGTGAACACCGGCGAGGCCGTGGGCATCATCGCGGCGCAGTCGATCGGCGAGCCGGGCACGCAGCTGACGATGCGGACTTTCCACATCGGCGGTGTTGCCCAGGGTGGCCAGCAGTCCTTCCTCGAAGCGAGCCAGGAAGGCCTCATCGCCTTCGAAAACGCCCAGATCCTCGAGAACGAGGCGGGTGAGGCGCTTGTGGTGGGCCGTAACATGAAGCTGATCATCCAGGGCGAGGATGGTGTCGAGCGCGCCAGCCACAAGCTGGCCTATGGCTCGAAGCTCCTCGTCAAGGAAGGTGGGAAGGTCTCCCGGGGCGACAAGCTCTTCGAATGGGACCCCTACACGCTTCCGATCATCGCCGAGCGTGACGGCACGGCGAAGTTCGTCGATCTCGTGACCGGCATCGCCGTGCGCGACGAGACGGACGAGGCGACCGGCATGACCCAGAAAATCGTCACCGACTGGCGCGCCGCGCCGAAGGGCAATGATCTCAAGCCCGAGATCATCCTGGTCGACAAGGATGGCGAGCCGGTGCGCAACGATGCGGGCAACCCGGTGAAATATCCGATGTCGGTCGATGCGGTTCTGTCCGTCGAGGACGGCCAGGAGATCAAGACCGGTGACGTCGTGGCGCGTATTCCGCGCGAGGGCGCGAAGACCAAGGACATCACCGGCGGTCTGCCGCGTGTGGCCGAGCTCTTCGAAGCGCGCCGTCCCAAGGACCACGCGATCATCGCCGAGATCGACGGCTATGTCCGTTACGGGCGCGACTACAAGAACAAGCGCCGTATCGCCATCGAACCTGCCGATGACAGCCTGGAGCCCGTCGAATACATGGTGCCCAAGGGCAAGCACATTCCCGTTCAGGAAGGTGACTTCGTCCAGAAGGGCGACTACATCATGGACGGCAACCCGGCCCCCCACGACATCCTCTCCATCCTGGGTGTCGAGGCGCTGGCGGACTACATGATCGACGAGGTTCAGGACGTCTATCGACTCCAGGGCGTGAAGATCAACGACAAGCATATCGAGGTTGTCGTGCGCCAGATGCTCCAGAAGTGGGAGATCCTCGACAGCGGGGAGACCACGCTTCTCAAGGGCGAGCATGTCGACAAGGCCGAGTTCGACGCCGCGAACGAGAAAGCCGTCTCCAAGGGCGGGCGTCCTGCGCATGGCGAGCCGATCCTTCTGGGGATCACCAAGGCGAGCTTGCAGACGCGGTCCTTCATCTCGGCGGCTTCGTTCCAGGAGACGACGCGTGTTCTCACGGAAGCCTCCGTGCAGGGCAAGAAGGACAAGCTCGTGGGCCTCAAGGAAAACGTCATCGTGGGCCGCCTCATTCCGGCGGGCACGGGCGGTGCGACGCAGAATGTCCGCAAGGTGGCTCAGGATCGCGACAACGTGGTGATCGAGGCACGCCGCGAAGAGGCGGAAGCTGCAGCCGCGCTTGCTGCGCCGAGCGAAGATGATGTCTTCGGCGGCAGCTCGGAAGCGGAAGAGGATACCATTGTCGATACGCCTGAAACCGGCAGCGACGAGGAGTAAGCTCTGCCTGAGAAATGAGGGGGCCCCGGCGCGGCGATGCGCCGGGGCCTTTTTTGCAGCCCTGCAGATTTGAAAGCGCTTGCCGCGCCGGGCGGGAGGGTGTTTGCTGAGCCCGAGGAGGGCGCTCGCATGGACAAGGCAGGGCCGAAAACGGGGCCACAAGTCATCGGATTGGTTCGGTTTTCCGTGTTGGCGACGGATTACTACTCCGACACCCACGGCAGCCCGGAAGCCGTGAAGGCGCATCTCTACACGCCGGAGCGGATGGCGCTCAGGCTCAAGATGTTCGAAACGCTCTGCCTGCCGTCGCTTGCGCGGCAAGCCGATGCCGATTTCACGCTGGTCGTGCTGACCTCGACGGAACTTCCCGATGAGGCACGCGCGCGTCTGGACGAGATGCTCGCGCCTTACCCCAACATGCGCGTGCATGCCGCTGCACCGGGGCCGCATTACCAGATCATCAAGGCGGCCTATGCCTCGGTCTACGAGGAAGAACGCAGCCACCGCGTGGAGTTCAGGCTGGACGATGACGATGCGCTGGCAGGCGACTACATCTCCCGGCTCAAGGCGCTGGCCGGGCCGCTGCAAGGTCTGAACCCAGAGGCGCCGACGGCGATCTCGTTCAATCGCGGGTTCTACGTGGACGTGACGGGCGAGGGGGGCAACGCGGTCTTCGACACGGTCGAGCGCGCGCCGCTCTCTTGCGGGACGGCGCTTCTGAAGCCCGCCGCCTACGGGCGCAACCCCTACCGTTACAATCACCGCGCGCTGGCGCAGCATTACACGCTCTATTCGGACATTTCCGCGCCCTGTTTCCTGCGCACGCTACACCGCGACAACAAGTCGACCCCGGCCAAGCTCGGCATTACCGGCAAGATGCCACCCGACGCCGTGGCCCGGGAGATCGAAGCGCGGTTCGGCTTCGACATCGACATGCTGAGGGCGCTCTGATGCCCGCGCCGCAGGACAATCTTCAGGGCGCGCTTTTGATGATGGCGTCGATGGCGGCTTTCACGCTCAACGACACTTTCATGAAGCTGATCGCGGGCGAGTTGGCCCTCTTTCAGATCCTGACACTCAGGGGGATTCTCACCAGCGTGTTGATTGCTCTGACGATGCTCGCGCTCGGGCGCTTCCGCTTCGCCATACCGCGCGGAGACCGGCGCGCGGTCATCGTGCGGGTGGTCGCCGAAGTCGGCGCGGCCTATTTCTTCCTCACGGCCCTTTTCAACATGCCGCTGGCGAATGTCACGGCGATCCTTCAGGCGCTGCCCCTGACGGTGACGCTGGCGGCGGCGGTCTTCTTTGCCGAGCCTGTCGGCTGGCGGCGGATGCTGGCGATCCTCATCGGCTTTGTCGGGGTGATGCTGATCATCCGCCCGGGCGCAAGCGACTTCACCATCTACTCGCTTTACGCCCTGATCGCGGTGGGTTTCGTGACCCTGCGAGACCTGGCCACGCGGCGGCTGAGCGCGGGGACGCCTTCGATGGCCGTTTCGTTCTATTCGGCGCTCGGCGTGACGATCTTCTTCGCCGCCGCATTGCCCGGCCAGGGCTGGCAGCCTGTGAGTAGCCATGCAGCCCTGATGATCTCGGGTGCTTCCGTGATGATCATTGGTGGCTATCTGTTTTCGATCATGGTGATGCGCGTGGGTGAGATCAGCTTCGTGGCGACCTTCCGCTATACCTCGCTTGTCTGGGCGTTGCTGCTGGGCTGGCTCGCCTTCGGAGAGTGGCCGAGCGCCCTTACGCTACTGGGGGCAGTGATCGTCATCGGCTCAGGCGTCTTCATGCTCTTGCGCGAGCGGCAGCTGAAGAGACGTGTGCCGAAAGCGCCTGTCAGGTCCGGGGCGGCGTGAGACGTGCGAAGCTGCATATCCTCGGGCTGTGCCGCTGGTCCTATCCGAGCCAGACCGGCGCGTTCAACAATCGCGGCCAGAGCCTCGAGGAGATCAGGGCTGAGCTCTACGCGCCGGAGCGGCTGGACACGCGGCTCTTCTTCTTCGAGCGGTTGGTGCTGCCGAGCCTCCGGGCGCAGACCGACCCGGATTTCACGCTGCTTCTCATGATGGGTGACAGGCTCCCCGAGCCGTGGCGCGGGCGGCTGCTGGAGCTGATTGCCGATATGCCGCAAATCAAGCCGGTATTCCTCGCCGAAGGGCAGAACCACATGGAGGTCTGTCGGGACGTGATGCTGGCCGAGCGCGATCAGGGCGCCGATCTCGTTGTCGAGTTTCGCCTTGATGATGATGACGCGGTGGCGGCAAGCTTCGTCGAGAGGTTGCGGGGGCTCTACCGGCAGCTCAGGCCGATCTACAAGGATGCCGGGCGTTGCGCTGTGGATTTTTGCCGCGGGTTCCTCTTTCGCTGCGAGAGCGACGGGAGCATCGGCTTCGAGCCGGTGGAGGCGCGGCTCTGGACGCCTGCGCTGGCGCTCTACCTGTCCCCCGATCACAAGCGCAGCCTGCTCAACTACCCGCATATGCGCACCTGGCGGCAGATGCCCGTCCTGTCGCTCAACACGCGGCCCATGTTCATCCGCGGCGGCCATGACGGCAATGACAGCGAGATCGGGCGGCGCAAGGTCGATCATTTCCGCTTTCGGATGGAGAAACTGCCCGACCTTGCGCAGGCTGACTTCGGGATAGATCTTGAAGCTTTCGAGCGGGATTGGAAGGCGCTTATGGCGCGGAGCGGCGGGTCATAGCCTTGCCTGGCGGGCCATGTTGACAAGCCCGCCGACTCCCCCTATACGCCCCTCATCCGGCATGGGGCAGGCCCCCGGCGCCGATACCGAAAGCGACGTTTTCAAGATCCGAGCTACTGGTGCGAAGATCCTCTGCTAACCCACCGCGCCGTTCACCTCGGAATGGGAACGATGCGGTTTTTTCGTGTTGTGGACGCGCAGCGCGAGAGTGAACTGAAACCGCAAGGGGACACCCTTGCAACACATGTGTTGAGAAACGGGAAAAGAGCCCTATGCCAACGATTCAACAGCTTATCCGCAAGCCGCGGAAGCCGAAGCCCCAGCGTTCCAAGTCGCTGCACCTGGAAGGCAACCCACAGAAGCGCGGCGTTTGCACGCGCGTTTACACGACAACACCGAAGAAGCCGAACTCGGCGATGCGTAAGGTTGCCAAGGTGCGCCTGACGAACGGTTACGAAGTGATCTCCTACATCCCCGGTGAAAGCCACAACCTTCAGGAACACTCCGTTGTCCTGATCCGTGGCGGCCGTGTGAAAGACCTTCCCGGTGTTCGCTACCACATCCTGCGCGGTGTACTCGACACGCAAGGTGTCAAGGACCGTAAGCAGCGCCGCTCGAAATACGGCGCGAAGAAGCCGAAGTAAGGGGACAGAGATATGTCACGTCGTCACGCCGCTGAGAAACGCGAGATTCTGCCTGACGCCAAGTTCGGCGATCGGGTGCTTTCCAAATTCATGAACAACCTGATGATCGACGGCAAGAAGTCGGTCGCGGAAAACATCGTCTACAACGCGCTCGACCGCGTCGAAGACAAGGTCAAGCGCGCGCCGGTGGAACTGTTCCACGAAGCGCTCGACAACATCAAGCCTTCGGTCGAGGTCCGCTCGCGCCGTGTCGGCGGTGCGACCTACCAGGTTCCCGTCGAAGTGCGCCCCGAGCGCCGTGAAGCGCTTGCGATCCGCTGGCTGATCAGTGCCAGCCGCGCCCGCAACGAGAACACGATGGAAGAGCGCCTTGCCGGTGAGCTCCTCGACGCGGTTCAGTCCCGCGGTTCCGCTGTGAAGAAGCGCGAAGACACTCACAAGATGGCCGAGGCGAACAAAGCCTTCAGCCATTACCGCTGGTAAACCCAAGGACCCTACCCATGGCACGCGATTATCCGCTCGAACTCTACCGCAACTTCGGCATCATGGCGCATATCGACGCAGGCAAGACGACCTGCTCGGAGCGCATCCTGTTCTATACGGGCAAGTCCCACAACATCGGTGAGGTGCATGACGGCGCCGCGACGATGGATTGGATGGAACAGGAGCAGGAGCGCGGCATCACCATCACCTCCGCCGCGACGACGACGTTCTGGGAGCGCACCGAAGACGGCGAACAACCCGACTCGCCCAAGCACCGCATGAACATCATCGACACGCCCGGCCACGTCGACTTCACGATCGAAGTCGAGCGTTCGCTGGCCGTTCTTGACGGCGCGGTTGCCGTTCTCGACGCCAACGCCGGTGTCGAGCCGCAGACCGAGACCGTCTGGCGCCAGGCCGACCGTTACAAGGTCCCGCGGATCGTTTTCGTCAACAAGATGGACAAGATCGGCGCGGATTTCTTCAACTGCGTTCACATGATCGAGGACCGCACCGGCGCGGTTGCCGTTCCTGTCGGGATTCCGATCGGCGCGGAAACCGAGCTGGAAGGCCTGATCGACCTCGTGACCATGGAAGAGTGGCTCTGGCAGGGCGAAGACCTCGGCGCAAGCTGGATCAAGGCGCCCATCCGTGACAGCCTCAAGGACATGGCTGACGAGTGGCGCGGCAAGCTTGTCGAGAACGCCGTCGAAATGGACGACGACGCGATGATGGAATATCTCGAAGGCAACGAGCCCGACGTTCCCACGCTGCGCAAGCTGATCCGCAAGGGCTGCCTCGACATGGCCTTCGTTCCGGTTCTTGGCGGCTCGGCCTTCAAGAACAAGGGCGTTCAGCCGCTGCTCAACGCCGTGATCGACTATCTGCCCAGCCCGCTGGACGTTGTCGATTACATGGGTTTTGCGCCTGATGACGAGACCGAGACACGCAACATCCCGCGCCGCGCGGATGACGACATGCCGTTCTCGGGCCTCGCGTTCAAGATCATGAATGACCCTTTCGTCGGCTCGCTCACCTTCACGCGCATCTATTCGGGTGTTCTCAAGAAGGGCGACACGATCCTCAACTCGACCAAGGGCAAGAAAGAGCGCATCGGCCGCATGATGATGATGCACTCCAACGACCGCAGCGAGATTGAAGAGGCCTTCGCGGGTGACATCATTGCGCTTGCCAGCCTCAAGGACACGACGACGGGCGACACGATCTGCGACCCGAAGGAACCCGTTGTCCTGGAAACCATGACCTTCCCCGACCCGGTGATCGAGATCGCTGTCGAGCCGAAGACCAAGGGCGACCAGGAAAAGATGAGCCAGGGCCTTCAGCGCCTGGCGGCGGAAGACCCCTCTTTCCGCGTCGAGACGGATCTCGAATCCGGCCAGACCATCATGAAGGGCATGGGCGAATTGCACCTCGACATCCTCGTCGACCGCCTCAAGCGCGAGTTCAAGGTGGATGCGAATATCGGTGCGCCGCAGGTGGCCTATCGCGAGACCATCGGTCACGAGATCGAGCACACCTACACCCACAAGAAACAGTCGGG
This sequence comes from Rhodobacteraceae bacterium 63075, assembly GCA_003417655.1. Lineage (GTDB taxonomy): Bacteria > Pseudomonadota > Alphaproteobacteria > Rhodobacterales > Rhodobacteraceae > Lentibacter. The sequence goes on along the minus strand of QVMW01000018.1, from coordinate 659 downwards.
TGGCTCGGGTCAGTTCGCCGAAGTCAAGATGATCATCTCGCCCACGGAAGCTGGTGAAGGTTACTCCTTCGAAAGCCGTATCGTCGGTGGTGCAGTTCCGAAAGAATACATCCCCGGGGTCGAGAAGGGCATCGAGTCGGTCATGGACAGCGGCCCGCTTGCCGGCTTCCCGGTGATCGACTTCAAGGTTGCGCTGATCGACGGCAAGTTCCATGACGTGGACTCCTCGGTTCTCGCCTTCGAGATCGCGTCTAGGATGGCGATGCGTGAAGGCCTCAAGCTCGCTGGTGCGAAGCTTCTGGAGCCGGTGATGAAGGTCGAAGTGATCACGCCCGAGGAATACACGGGCAGCATCATCGGCGATCTGACATCGCGTCGGGGGCAGGTCTCGGGCCAGGAGCCCCGGGGCAATGCCATCGCGATCGATGCCAATGTGCCGCTGGCCAACATGTTCGGCTACATCAACACGCTGCGCTCCATGTCTTCGGGCCGCGCGCAGTTCACGATGCAGTTCTCGCACTACGATCCGGTGCCGAGCAACATCTCGGAAGAGATCCAGTCGAAATACGCTTGAGATATCAATGAATTGAGGCGCGCTTGATGGCGCACCTCCCCAGGACAAGAAACAGGAGGCCATAATGGCAAAGGAAAAGTTTGAC
>QVMW01000009.1 GCA_003417655.1 Rhodobacteraceae bacterium 63075 | reverse complement strand
GTCGCCGCTCTGGGACGGCGCCCTGAACAATTGGAGGAAACCGCGCTTATATCCCACAATATAAGCCCCTTTCGCTGTGATGTGTCAGATCCGATCGCCCTTGAGAAAACCTTCTCCGATATACGCAGCACCCTCGGTCATATCACGATCCTGATCAATAACGCCGCCGTCTACCCCAAAAGGGATGTGTTCGACGAAAGCCACACAAGTTTCATGGCCACGGTTGCAATTAATCTTGGTGGCACATTCGGGGCTACTCGCCTAGCGCTCGATGACATGGCCGAAGCTGGGTTTGGCCGAATTCTGAACGTCGCCACCTTTGCCGATATTGAGCCTTTGCCTGCATCTTCCGCCTATTCTGCCTCCAAAGGCGCGGCACGCATTCTCTCACGGGCGCTTCAGGCTGATCTGGCCGATCGTTTTCCCAACATCGTGATTACGGACTGGCTGCCCGGCATGCTCGACACGCCAATGGGGGTCGCCGACGGCCTGAACCCTGACACTGCGGCTCTTTGGGGAACGAAACTTGCCCTCATGCATGACCGATCACTGAATGGCACCACATTCGAAATGAACCGGGAAATCCCTCCGCATCGCAGCCTCAAACAGAAATTGAAGGACAAGCTCCTGTTTCGGCGCGCTCCTGTTCCGCGTGAGCTCTAATTATTCCTTTGGCGCAATGCTTCGAATACGAGACCAGGCAAAATTGCCAGGCACTTGGCATAACGCGGACCGAGTCGTCCCGGGGCCCTTGCCATTCGCCAGACCCATTCAAGCGCAAGCCTGCGTATCCACCGCGGCGCACGTTTCTGTGCACCGGCATGAAAATCCAACCCCGCCCCAATAGACGCAAACCCCAGCCCAGGGGTTTCGGAACGCCCTCTGGCCGCGAAGATCTCCTGCTTTGGTGCTCCAATAGCCAAAAAAACGAGCCCAGCCCCGGAAGCATGCAGTTCGTGCAAGAGATGCCCCGCCTCCGCGCTACTGGGATCAAACCCCATTCGCGGCGCGATAGAGGCTACGATTTCGAGCGCAGGAACCTTCTCCTTGAGATCATCAGCCGCAGCCGAAAGGCTTTTCTGGGTTGCGCCGAACAATGCAACCTTGACACCATGCTGAGCCGCGAGTTTCGCTAACGGAAGGACCATGTCAGCGCCTGCTACAAGTTTCACGTTTTGCCCGGAAAGTCTCGACAACCAAACAATCGGATTACCATCGGCAACCACGAAATCCTGTGCCGCGTAGGCTTCGGCAAAATCCTGATCCCCGCGCAACTTGACCAAATGATCAAGATTGAGCGTCGCCAGGGCAAAGCCATCATTTGCGACGAACCGCGCTTCAACCGCTTTGAACAAGACTTCGCGGTCCGGGTGCGACAGGCTAATTTCTTTACCTTGAACCCTGAAAAGCAATGATTTCTCCTACTGGAATTTGCACAGACCATCTACTTCGCTTCTGAAAGGTACAATAGGCCTATTAACTAGTGAAAAATTACCTCTTTTCCCAGTGTCGCCACTTTTGTCTTATATTTTTACCGCGTTTCTGAAGTATAGAAACCAAACGGGTTGAGAGGCCTACCCCGCAGTTTGTCAGTATTCGGAGAGCGTCTTTGAAGTGCATTGCAATAATAGGTTGTGGCTTCGTGGCTGACCTTTACATGCGTTCGTTCGCCCGCCACCGCGACATTCGCATCGTCGCCGTCTATGACCGCTCCGAAGAGAGATTGGAAGCGTTCTCGAAGTATTGGAATGTAGATGCTGCGTCCGATCTGAAGGCACTGTTCTCTGCCCTTCCCGAAGATGGGCTGGTTCTAAATCTGACGAACCCTCTTGCTCACCATGAGATCAACAAAGCAGCGCTTGTCGCGGGGCACCATGTCTTTTGCGAAAAACCCCTGGCCCTTGACTATGATGAGGCTTTTGAACTCGTAGAACTGGCCAGAAAGAGCAAACTTCAGCTCGGCTCCGCCCCATCTTCAGTCCTCGGCGAAACAGCTCAGACACTCGGATATGCGTTAAGAAACACGGTCGGAGGCATCCCGCGCCTTGTTTATGGAGAAATGGATGACGGATACATCTCTCAAGCTCCGATTGAAGGTTGGCGCAGCGAAAGCGGCGCGGCATGGCCATTCGAGGACGAAATAAGAACAGGATGCACTCTTGAGCATGCTGGATACCATCTTAGCTGGCTCATTGCTCATTTCGGATCGGTTAAACGAGTCGCAGCCTGCTCGGCAGAAATCATTCCGGGCAAGCGCGGCATTACCGACGCGGCACCTGACTTTTCAGTGGCCGTACTTGAATTCGAAGACGGTCCCATCGCACGACTGACTTGCTCCATCGGGGCACCCCACGACCATCGTTTGCGCGTGATTTCCGACGGTGGCGTCCTATCAATCAACAAGGCTTGGGACAACTCCGCGCCTGTCCGGTTTCATAAGCGGATGACAATACGTCGCCGCCTTCTGGAACACCCCGTCGGCAAGCGCCAGCGCCTGCCAACGCGCAAAACCCACCCGAAGGTTTCACGCAAGGGGGCTGCGGCGATGAATTTTGCGCTTGGCCCGGATGAGATGCTCAACGCGATCTCAGCCAACCGGCAAAGCCGCCTCGCGGGCTCCTATGCGCTACACCTGACAGAGGTGACACTCGCAATTCAGAACGCCGGCTTTGGTGGCGGGACCTATCATCCCAGGAGCAATTGTTCGGTGATGGAACCTATGCCATGGGCACGCTGAAAATTCTGATCACGGGCGCCGGCGGGGCTCTTGGCAGGGCTTGTGTGGAAGAAGCTCTGGCGCGCGGTCATGAGGTCGTCGCGCTCAGACGGCGCGCAGGTGAGACGCCGCAAGGCGCCACGGGCTGGACCAGCGATTTGATCGACGGGCTGCCAGGAGACGCTCTCGCGAACGTAGATGCAGTTCTCCACATCGCGGCCTCCGTCAGCAATGATCCCGCAGCTCTCAAGCGCGATACTATCGATGCAACAAGGGCGCTGACAAATTCGCTTGCCGCCCTTGCCGAAAAGCCTCTTGTTGTTCTCGCGAGCACAATCTCGGTTTATGATGCGGATTTGCCCCGGAGCCTTCCTGTCAAGGAATCCAGCGCTCTGGAAACGCGCGCTGGCGACCGAGAACCCTACATGCGCGCGAAGCTATATCAGGAACAGTGCGTGCAAGACGCAGGCATCACAGCCTGGGCGCTCCGCATTGGTGCTGTATATAGCGAGTGCAATTTCTGGAATGCCCATATAGGCTTTCGCAAGGGGCCACTGCTTGTGAGCCTCGGACGCAATGGTGAAGTCCCGACGGTGCATCTGAACGATGCAGCTGGCGCGCTTTTGAGTGCGGCTGAGACAGATCCGATGGGTCAATTCGAAGCAGTCAACATCGTTGAAGATGTCCCGCCAAAGCGCCGTGAGGTGATCGCCGCACTTGCGCCAGCGATCCACCTGCCCCTGCACTGGTCCCTCCTTATACCATTTGCAAATGTTGCGCATAGGTTGTTCGGGGCGAGAGCGCCGGGCTTGCTACAGCCGCGTATCTTACGTGCGCGAATGTCCAACCGGAGCTATGACAACAGCCGGGCCAAGAGCCGCCTTGGGTGGCAACCCGAACGGCGCTTCGGCGAAATGACAAGCAAACCGGAAGGGCCCGCATGAAGATCGCTTACCTAACAGGAGAATATCCCAGGGCGACCGATACGTTCATCCAGCGGGAAGTCGCCGGATTGCGAAAACTTGGCCAGGAAGTATTCACCGCATCCATTCGACGGACCGGCTTGGAACATCTCGTCGGAGACGAACAGCGTCGGGAGCAGGCTGCAACCTTTCATGTTCTTGAAACTGCCCGCAATCCGCTCAATCTGATCAAAGCCCACCTGCGCCAGCTTCGCAGATCTCCGGCGCGCTACCTCCGTGCATTGCGCCTCGCGTTTTCAACAGCCCAGGCAGGATTCAAAGGCCTTTTGTTCAATCTCTTCTACTTTGGTGAAGCCGCGGTGCTTGCGGAGAAAATGCGAGAATGGAGAGTCGACCACCTGCATAACCATATCGCCAAATCCAGTTGCACAGTCGCCATGCTTGCCTCGGAGCTTTCGGGAACCCCTTATTCATTTACGCTGCACGGGCCAGACATTTTTTTTGAACCGAAACGCTGGTGCCTCGACGAAAAGATCGCCAAGGCGCGTTTCGTATCATGCATCAGCCATTTTTGCAGATCGCAGGCAATGTTATTCTCCGATCCGTCGCATTGGCAGAAGCTTCACATTGTCCACTGTGGTGTGGAACCTGAGCGTTACGCCTCGATGCCGAAAGCGCCGCATGAAGGAAACCTGTTGTTCGTAGGGCGTCTCGCCGCAGTTAAAGGCCTGCCTGTCCTGTTCGACGCGATGCGGGGTCTGGGCGATATCGGTGTCACATTGCAAGTCGTCGGCGATGGTCCCGACCGGAAAGCTCTTGAAACGCTGTCGCAAGAGTATGATCTGACAGATCGTGTCACTTTTCTGGGCTACCGCTCACAAAGCGAGGTTTCCGAACTTCTTGCAAATGCTGACGCATTGGTGCTGCCGAGCTTTGCCGAAGGGGTGCCCGTGGTCTTGATGGAAGCGATGGCAGCGGCCCGGCCCGTGATCGCCACGCAGGTCGCGGGCGTTTCCGAGCTTGTCAAAGATAGTATCAGCGGCCTGCTCTGCCAACCCGGAGATGCCCAAGCCCTGACATCTGCAATTCGGCACCTTGTCCAGGATGCCAAAGCGGCCGACCGTATGGGGCAGGCCGGGCGTGCAGCCGTCATGTCAGAATACGATGCCGACATAGAGGCCGCGCGTCTCGCCACACTCCTTGCTGGATATTGCAACAATAGAATCCCGGCGCTCCGGCCAGCCCCGACTGGAAGCACATCATGAGCGCGCGTGCACAGATCGGGGCAGTCGTGATTGGCCGCAATGAAGGTCAGCGTTTGTTGAACTGCTTGTCATCAATGCAGAATGAAATTGACTTGGTCGTTTACGTCGACAGCGGCTCCAATGATGGCTCTCTCGCAAGCGCCGAAGAAATGAATGCTGAAACCGTGCTGTTGTCCGACGAAGATGCGCCTTTCACGGCTGCCCGCGCGCGGAATGCCGGCTTTGACAAGATCATGGCAAGGCCAGATCCGCCTGAGCTGATACAGTTTGTTGATGGAGATTGCGCGCTTGAACCCGGATTCCTTACCCACGCAGCCGCGGCCCTCGAAAAGGACCAGACACTTGGCCTTGTTACGGGCTGGCGGACAGAAGTCGACACTGGGGTGAGTATCTACAACGAGATGTGCCACTTTGAATGGCACCGCCCGGCCGGCGAGATCATGGCTTGCGGCGGCGACATGATGGTGCGAAGCGGTGCCTTCGAACAAATCGGCGGGTTCAACCCCGAAGTCATTGCCGCCGAAGACGATGAATTCTGCACGCGACTGCGCAAAGCCGGCTACAAACTTGTACGACTGCCGATCCCGATGACCCACCACGACGCCAACATGACGTCGTTTTCACAATGGTGGAGCCGGGCCGTGCGCACTGGTCACGGTTTCGAACAGGTCAATGATCTGCACCCGGACTATTTCGTTCGAGAGCGTCATCGGATGTGGATATACGGTGCCGTCCTGCCCCTTCTCACGCTGGTGGGGGCGATCCTTTTCTGGCCGCTTTTTGTCATTGCATCCCTTGTCTACCTGTCGTCCTACATCCGGACCGTAAAAGGGCTGAGTGTAGACGGGCTACCAACGGGGCGCGCATTGAAACACGCTGTTTTCATTTTCTTATCCAAATTCCCCAATCTCATCGGCGCTGCAATGTATCGCAAACGCAAGCGGCTCGGACGTGAGATGGAGATCATTGAGTACAAGTGAGACGATCATGGCCAAGACTATCAGAGTTGGGATCATTGGTGCTGGCTACATTGCCGATTGGCATGCGGACGCGCTGAGCTCTTCCGAACACGCGGAACTGACCTGCGTGGTTGATGCGTCCCGCGAAAAGGCCAGGGCCTTCGCTACTGCGCGTGGGATCAAGCATTTTGAATCCGTATCCGAAATGTTGTCAGCGAGCACTTGCGATGCGGTACATATCTTGACGCCGCCCGACCATCACCATCGTCTCGCCGGGCTCTGTATCGCAGGTGGCCTCCATGTGCTAGTCGAGAAACCCTTGGCGCTGTCCAGCGACGATGCAGCCGAGTTGGTGCGAAGCGCGCGAGTTAATGGTGTTCGTCTGTCGGTCGGGCACAATTTCCTCGGCCTGCCCTCATACACACGGCTGAAGAAAGCGACTCAAGAGGGCTCTCTGGGACGTATCTCGACCGCCGAGATAAACTGGTGCTTTCCGCTTTCCGCTTTGCGATCAGGACCTTACGGCGCCTGGCTCATGCGAGAGACACGCAATTTGCTGTACGAGCTGGGCCCCCATCTTTTTGCGTTTGCAAATGACCTCTTCGGCCCGGTCAAAATCCTACATTTGAGCACGTCAAATCCGATATCCATCCCGGGAGGCGGCACCAGACCGCAAGGATTCCGGATACTAGCGCATGCGGGCGGTGTCGATGTGATATTCAACATATCCCTCGTCGAAACGCTGGATGACCGCTCAGTTACCGTGCGTGGGTCATCTCGAATTGCCCGGCTCGACTATGCCCGAGACACGCTCGTGACCGTCGGCACCAATACCTCCGATCTGGTGCTCAACCCATTTCGCGACGCGCTCGCGCAGAGCTGGGGTCATCTGCGGGAGGGCACCGCGAATGCGGCTCGTCAACTTGTTTCGCTCAATCAGAAATCTCCCTATGGCCTGAGCTTTCGCGGTATGTGCGAAGCCGTGTACAAGTCTCTGCGAAATGGTGACGCACCCGATCCCCGTTTCTCAGGGGAAAGCGGAGAGGCTGTCACAGAGTCTCTGGATGCGGCCGTTGCATTGCTGCCCGCAGAGCCAAAATCGAGCAAACCGAAAGGCAAACCGAAACCCAGAGCGCTCGTCATCGGCGGAACCGGGTTCATAGGAAGGGCCCTCACCAGGAAGCTCGCTGAAAGAGGAACGGATGTGCGCGTTCTCTCACGCGCAGCGGCCGGCCCCTTTGATGATATTTCCGACAAGGTAGAGCTGTTTGAAGCTTCTTTGAAAGATGAAGCCGCTCTCGGAAAAGCAATGAAGGGGATCACACATGTCTATCATCTTGCCAAGTCGGACGACAAAACCTGGGCTGATGCGCTCGAGAACGATGTAGGCGTGACTGAGAGAATTGCCCGTGCAGCGCTGAATTGCGGTGTCGAGCGGCTCATCTATACGGGTACAATCGCCTCTTATGACATGTCGGACCCTTCTGCTCTGATTACAGAAGAGACCGGCTTCGCGGCAGACATGGACGATCGCAATGTTTATGCGCGCTCCAAGGCCGAATGCGAGCGGCGGCTTATGACGATGCATCATGACGATGGGTTGCCAGTCACCATAGCTCGGCCCGGGATCGTTCTGGGCAAGGGCGGTCCCTTGCAGCACTGGGGAATCGGGCGCTGGCATGGGGCCGGCGCCGTGAAAATCTGGGGAAATGGTCGCCACATACTTCCCTTTGTTCTGATCGACGATGTTTCGGACGGGCTCATCCTGATGGCGCACGAGCCAACCGCAATAGGCGAAAGCTTCAACCTCGTTGGAGAGCCAATGCTCTCAGCTCTTGGATACTTTGACGCGATCCACCAGGAGCTTGGTGCCCGGATCAAGGTAAGTTCCGGCTCACCCTTGGCTTTCTACGGGGCTGATGCTCTGAAGTTCTTTCTGAAGCACAGATTCTTGCGACGAACAGGATTGAGCCGGCCTTCCTACCGCGATTGGAAGAGCCGCGCGCACTACGCCGCCTTCGATAACAGTAAGCCGAAACATATGCTTGGCTGGATGCCCGAAATGAGCCGCGAGCAATTCATCAAGCGCGCGATCACCGAGGCTGACCTTTTCGGATTCTGACGCAACAATCTGGCTATTTACATAATTCTGCCTGATTTCTTTGGGATATGATCGTCAGACCCCTATCTTTCATATGAAAGACGAAACGAAAAAGGTGCCGCGTGACGCAAGCGCATACTGATTACTGCTTGGCCTGCCTCACCACGCTCTCCGTTGGAGGGTGCGTTGGCTGATCGTCGTGCCTATTCCCGCAAGCCTCGCAAGGCGCTCTCGAAGGAAGATAGAGAAAAGCTGATCTCTGATCTTGTGGAAGACGATCGCCTCCAGGTTCTTGAAGAAAGCAATCTGAACTCTGGTGCTTCAAAAGAAAAGGGCTCAGAAGATGCCGATCCCGAGCCAGAGCCCTTCGGCGCTCTTGACGCGCTTGACGCCACTGCAATTCAAGAAACGGACTCTGAAGCGTTCGACATCAGCGCAAATGAGCGTGAGCTGCCTAGTGCCGATCTTGAAAAGCTGGAAAACGATCCGGAGCCAGCTCCTCAACGCAGCAAGGCTCGATTGCCTTCTGAAGATTTTGATACTCGAGACGTCATAACTGGAAATGCGTCCAAACAGGACGATGATGATGGCAGCGTCAGCAAGATAGCCGGGAACTCGAGTGACAATCACGAGGGAGTGGCGTCCGCGCCGACCGAGCAAGGTTCAAAGCGTAGGCAGCGTGCAGTTTCTCGCGTGGGTGACGCCTCACCCGCCGAGGCTCCATTTCGAGACCGGCTCCGTCAGGCATACGAGACGGCTCCGCGCTCCAAACACGTTGGAGAAGCGGTCGACAAATGGGAGATGCTTGATGTTGTTCCGGTCGACATTCCGCATCTTGAGCGCAATCTGGTCATCACAGCAAGCCGAAAAGATCCGGCTCATGGTGCCTTCGATGTCTTGCGCACACGTCTCGTCCAGACACTCCTCGAGCACGGCTGGAAGAGAGTTGCAATCACCTCACCGACTCGGAACTGCGGCAAGACATTTGCGGCCGTAAATCTGGCCATTTCACTGTCTCGCTATGAAGCGAGCCGCACAATCTTGCTCGACTTCGACATGCGAAATCCATCAATTGCAGACGTTATTGGCGACACACGCCCAGGCAAGATGGGCGACTTTCTGCGCGGCAAGGTTCCTCCAGAACTGGCCTTGGTCAAGTTTGACCACAATGAACTCAACATAGGTCCAAGCCTTGCAATCGGAACGAATGACGCAGTTGAACCCTACGCAGCAGAACTGGCTCAAGATCCATCGACAGCCCAGAGCCTTGAGCGCATGATGGAAGAAATGTCCCCTGACATCGTGCTCTACGATATGCCCCCTGCCCTCGCATTCGACGATGTGATCGCGTTTCGACCACATTTCGACGGTGTGTTGATGGTGGTGGGAGGCGGCGAGACTCGGCCGGAAGACGTACGCGAGGTAATGCGGCGGCTGGGAGAAGACGTGCCGCTACTGGGCGTAGTGTTGAACCAGGCCGAAGGCGAAGACGGATCCGATTATAGCTACGGCTATTGAGACCGAAAACTCACGGAGCATACTTGCGCTGAAACAAGCCAGACAGACCATTCCAGCCGTCCTTGAGCAGGCCATATGCAAGGGCGAGCAAAGCAAGTAGCGCAACAAGGATAGTGGCTGTCAGCACCTTCTTCTTCGCCTTTCCGCGCGGTGTCTCGATGCGCGGGATCGCAACCACAGCCTTTACATTCAGCTGACGCTCGAGTTGCTCCCGGGTTCGGACAACTGGCCGCATCAGATCAAGCAAGAAAGCCAGCCCAAGCCCCAGAAAGCCTGACGCGAATGCACCCAGAAGGACCTTTTTCTTGCGGCTGCCCGATACTGGGTTCTCCGGAACCAATGCCGTCTCGAGCACCTCTATTCTTTCGAACTGGTTTTGCTTTTCAAGCGCTTGGCTCATCTCTGAACTAGTCGCACGCTGCGTGATTACGGTGTACTGTTCCTCAAGCTGCTCCTGCTCACGCTGTAGTGCTGCGAACTGCCTCTCAACCTCCGGGGCCGTTGCGATGGCTTCCTCTATCTCGGAGATTCGAGCGCGGATCAATTCCTGCTGTTCGGAGATCAAAGCACGCTGCCTCTCGATGACTGATGTGCGCTGCCTTGTCCCATTCGACTCGAGCTCGATCAATCTCTGATCAAGCTGAAGCAACGTGCTGCGCAATTCTGTCAGCTCCGTGCGCTGCGTTGCAATTCCTGCCGGTAGATAGGGCGCATTCTGTTCTTTGAATTTTGCGATTTGGGACTCGATTCTCACGATCTCTGCTTCGACACGTTCTCTCTCCGCTTCGAAGAATGCGAGTTGCTCAGAAGCTGCGATTGTTTGCCTGCGATTGTTCAATTCGCGCAGTTTCCGAAGGAATTCGTTGGCCAACAAAGCCGCGACTTCGGGATCAGTATGCGAAACCGTGATCAGCATTCCGGTCGGAATTCGCTGCGCACCCCAGCCGGCGCTGGATTCCGTTATCTGAACGAGACTTGCGGATTCGCGCAAATTCGAGACTTTCATGCTCATCGACAAATCCGTTCCCGAATAAAGCCCGAACTTCTTGATCATTTCCACGAGGTTATCTCGTGCCATAATCTGCTGTTCCAGCAAACGCAGCCTGCGTTCGATGGACGTACTCGCGCCCGCTCGCGTCGACCCGGCATCAACAACCGTTGGAGATTCAATCTGTGCAACAGCAGTCGCTTCGTAGATTTTCTCTTGGCCAAGCGCCCAGTAGACTGATCCGAGAGTGCCCAATACAACGACAAGCGCGATCAGCCAGAAGCGCCGACGCAACATATTCAAAAAATCACCAATCGAATGGATCTGGCCCATGCCCAACTCCAAAAACCGGCACCATTCCCTGCCCCCGCAGGAATTTAGCTGAAAACCGAAGCCGATATTCGCCCAGCGCGCTTTCTCGGATCGCTCGTCAATTTAGGGGTTTTGACTTGGATTTGCCACTTCTTTCACCTTATGACGCGAAACTGTGAGTTTCCATTCCGGTAACTCGCATCGAAAAAGACCAGACCTTTGAGCTTCTTAGGCCCCCTTTTCCAAACCTATTTTCATTGAATCCAAGCAAGTATGAGGGCGTCGCGAAAACCCGGACCCCGCTCTAAAACAAAGTATACAACATGCACGCAAGGCTTTTCGAGCTTTTAGTTGAGCAACCCGTCTCTTACCGTTTGAGTCAGAAAAGAAAGCTTCCATCTCTCATGTCTGATCAACTGGGGCCCTCAACAAGAACCTGGCTGCCCACCGCAGACGATAGAGCCCGGCGCGTCGGTATTTTCCGGGCACGATGCCTATGAGGCCCGCGCAATCTCCCGCTGTGCTCTTATTTTCCTGCGCCGCGACATGGTCTCATCGGGCGACAAGGTTGTTTTGCCCGTCGAAGCCGGTTGTGCCGGTGCCGGTTTTTGCCCGCTCGCGCTCGCTCCAAGACCGCGCACACGATCAGACAGAGCACCCAAGGTTGCGAAGCGGAAAATATCCGTGATGGACAGGCGTGGCACAGTGCACAGATCCCTGATCTCACGATGCGCTTGCACCGCAAGCAAGGAATGCCCGCCTAAATCAAAGAAGCTGTCATCTTTCGCGATCTTGTCCACACCGAGCACTCTGCGCCAGACATCGGCGACAGCCGCCATGACATCATCGTCGTCCTGCACGTCGGTTTTTTCCGGGCGAGAAGCTTGGAGGTCTGGCGTAACCGGTTCGGGCAAAGCATTCCGGTCGATCTTCTTGTTGGGTGTAAGATTGAATTCCTTCACTCGCAAAAAGTGTTGGGGGACCATGAATTCCGGGAGCGCCTGCTGAAGGTGCTCACGCAAGCGCGTGTCTTCCACCGTTTCATCCGCGACCAGGTAGGCCACGAGTCGGATATCGCTTTCATCCCGCCCTCTGGCGGCGACCACGGCTTGACGAACACCAGGCTGTTCGTGCAATCTTGCCTCGATTTCACCCAACTCGATCCTGTAGCCACGTAGTTTGACCTGCGAATCCGCTCGCCCGAGAAATTCCAGTTTTCCGTCGCTACGCCACCGCGCGAGATCACCTGTGCGATACATCCGCCCACCGTGATGCGGGTTTTCGACAAAACGGCTGGTCGTCAGATCTTCTCTTTGCCAATAGCCGCGAGTCACGCCGCTCCCGCCAATATAGAGCTCTCCGGAGACCCCGATAGGGCAGATTTCTCTTTTTCCATCAAGAATATAGACTTGCGTATTTGCAACCGGTCGCCCGATATTCGTCGTGTCTTCGACTTTGTGAACGGTCTCGGTCGTTGACCAGATCGTTGTTTCGGTCGGGCCGTACATGTTCTCGATCCGCGCCGCCGTGCTCCTCCGGATCTCTTCGATTAGGCCTCCCGGGAGCGCCTCACCACCCAGCATGAGATACTGAACGCGGGAAAGGGCCAATCTGCATTCGTCATTCGCGATCAGCAGTCGGGCCAATGAGGGCGTGCACTGAAGATGCGTTACGCCATGGCGCATGATCTGGGCTGCAAGTGAGTAATCACCCAAGTGCGCACCGCCCTCGATATTCGCCAGGCGCACGACGTCAGCCAAGGGTTCAAGCCCGTTCAGCACGATTTCCGGTGAGATGCCATAGTCGATCAGGCACCCGATCTCGTCCACCCCGATACGTTTGAGTTGTTCCACACGGGACAGGCAATCTTCTACGGTGCCGAAAAGACCACTCTCTTCAAAGTACCGTTCGAAGGCGAACTCCAGTATTGCATCTAGTTCGTCCGGGGCCAGAATATCAAGATCAAGATCAAAAGCGTTGTCCACGCCTTCCGGCTTCTTGAATGCAGGAAAGGCCCAAGCGTATTGCTTGATCAAGCCCGCAGCCGCATTGAGATAGTCCTTCATCGGCTGTCGCGCTGTTTCCCTCGCCTCTTGCCGTGTCGGCGCGACGTAGGTGTGCAACATGAGAGTCACTGAGAACTCTCCGGGATTATGCCCCGCTTTTTCAAGAGCGTCCCGGTAAATTTTGATCTTCTCGCCAACCTCTTCTATTGATTGCCCCAGAAGGTGCGTTAGCACATTGGCGCCGATCTCGCCCGCTTCCCGCCAGGTTGCCGGATTGCCCGCAGTCGTCACCCATATCGGCAGATCTTCAGATACGGGGCGCGGCTGGGTTATCACGTCAACGCTCTTTCCCGAACCGTTGTCGAATGAAATCGCTTCACCACGCCAAAGCCTGCGGATCGTTTCTATCGCTTCGTACATCGCCGGTTTGTTCGAAGGGGGTGCGTTCTCAGGGCGCAAAACGAAATCATCGGGCTGCCAACCCGAGGCGATGGAAATTCCTGCGCGCCCTTCCGTGAGATTGTCTATGACAGCCCACTCCTCGGCAATGCGCAGTGGATGATGCAAAGGTGCGACACAGGATCCTGAACGCACGGAGATATTCTCCGTGACGGCTGCAACGGCTGCGCCGGTCACGGATGGGTTCGGGTATGGGCCACCGAATGCATGAAAGTGCCGCTCGGGCGTCCAGATTGAACTGAACCCGTTCGCATCAGCAAACTTCGCGCCTTCCAAGAGAAGGTGATACTTCTTTTTGCCGGGACCATCGTCATTGCCCCAGTAGAAGAGTCCGAATTCCATACCCTTGTCGGACAAGGAAATGCGTTCGCCGGATAGAAGCGTGCGGTTCTCATCACCGGCGAGAACAAGCTTGAACCCCCGCCCAAGAGTGTAAAAAAGCTCCAGAACTGAGATGTCGAAAGACAGCGATGTGACGGCAAGCCATACCGAGCCTTCCTCATGCGCGACACGTCCATCCATCGCGGTAAAGAAGTTGCTGACATTGCGGTGCTCGACCATGACGCCCTTGGGCCTTCCGGTGGACCCTGACGTGTAGATCACGTAAGCCAGATCACCCGGCTCAGCCACGCGCACAAGGTTATCCTTGGGTGCATTAACAAGCCGAGGGTCGCGGTCCAATTCCAAAATCGTGGCGGAGCCCACGGGAAGGCGTTCAGCGAGTTCGCTTTCGGTCACAATCACAGGTGCCGCGCTATCGTTGATATAGAGGGCAATCCGGTCCTCGGGATAGGCAGGGTCAATCGGGACATAGGCTCCCCCAGCCTTCCAGATCGCGAGAGCACCGATGAGCAGTTCAGGGCCGCGCCGCACGGAAAGGCCGACCAAGGTTCCGGCCCCCACCCCCATCTTGCGCAGAACACGTGCCGCGCGGTTGGCTTTCTCGTTGAGTTCCACATAGCTCAACTCTTCAGCCTCGAAGACAAGAGCTATATTGTCCGGCGTTCTTTCAACCTGAGCCTCAAAGAATTCATGCGCGAGCCGGTCGACCCCGAACGTGGCACTGGTGTCATTCCAGTGGTTCACGACCATATCAACTTCAGTTTCCGGAATCAGCGGCCAGCTCGCCGGGTCATCGCCCGGATGTTCGAGGCGAGCCAAATGCTCGATGCGTCTTGCCCAGACGCCAGCCAAAACAGCACTCACGCGCTCTGCATCATAGGTAATCGCATCCGGCCCAAGCGTCAGCGCACAGCCTTCTACGGGTGATCCGTCCTCCGATGCACCAAGCGCCGGCGCGTTGATGATCCCGATATCGGGGTCACGGAGCGGCAAATCCATATTGAAGGCGGGGTAGGTGCACGCTGTGTCGTAGTCTTCCGCGAACTTCGCGTGCATGCGCAACGGAACCCACTGGCTCACGTGGGGAATATGTTCGGAACGCCCAGCAGCTGAGAAAGCGATATCCGCGCGCCCGCTTTCGCTCAAACCACAGGCCAAGCCGGCAAAACGGCGCACCAGTTCCTTAAACTCCAGCCCGTCAGGCAAATCGAGCGGTTGCTTGGTAAAACGTGCAAACTTGCCCGGCGGGGCGGCCTCAGCCATGTGTGCAGGGGAATACGCCTTGAGTACATCCCTCCAGATCGCCTCGCCTTTCGCCGTTTTCGCTTGTTCGGTGTCAAGCATTTGGCGCTGTTTCTTGGGCACCGTGGCAATCACCTGCCCCTTCGAAAACAGATCCCCCGTCAACACAGCTTCGCCTGTGAAATAGACAAGGTCCTTGAGAACCACGGGGGCGCCGCTCGTTGCCAACGTCAGCGACCGGGCACTTACGTCAAGCACGGTTCCGGGTGCCACATCGGGTTTTGGCAGCCCAGAGGGCGCGGCCCCTCTCACGGCAATGATAGAGCCAGACACCTCTATGCGCGGCACACCCAGAGGGTTGAAATAGGGACCATGATTCAGGCCGAGCACAAAAGCCAGGATCGAGCGGTCTGACTGATCGAAATCAATCAAGCCAAAGGCTTCCGGGCGCTGGTACTTGCCGAAATAGCTGCGCTGCGATGAATCCTGCGCAAGCCTTGGCAACGAGTCCCTGTCCAGGATCTCGATCAAATCGTCAAAGCTGCTCAGCCCTGCCTCATAGGCTTTGGTGTTGAGAGCGAGTGCCGTATCATCAGGCGCGATTTCAAACTCGGACTGCAGAATGATATCGCCCGTGTCCACGCCAGCCTCCATGAGGTGCCAGGTAATTCCGTGCACTTCTTCGCCGGCAAGCCGCGCCCAGACCGGCGCGTTGAGCCCAGCGTAGCGTGGCAGTGGTCCATCATGAAAATTGACGGCCCCCTGCGTGGCTACGCTCAAGGTCTTCTCGTCAAGCAGGTCCAGATTCGCGATCGACAAGAGCCAATCCGCCGCGAAACCACCGAGCCGATCCGCCAACCCCGGGCCTGGCTCGATCAAGTGAATGCCCTCAGCGCGCGCCCATTCTGCAAAACCATGATGCCGTGTCACGACCGCGCCTATTTCATGCCCTGCCTCGCGCCATTTGCGGGCGCATTGCAGTGCAAGGCTTTCGTGCCCAATAATGATGGCGGAAATACTCATGAACCTTCTCCTTTGACCGCCTGCATTTGGGGGACATCGGGGGATGTCTTGCCGACAAACAAGGCGCGCAACGCATGACTGAACATGTCATAAAGAAAATGTGGCGTTGCATGCGTGGGCTTTCTCTCGATCAAACGTCTGAGCTTGTAAAAAGTGCCCCCCAGAAGATGCAGTGCCGTGGCGTAACACGCATAGGCACGTGAGTGGTTCTTGCTGAAATAGTGCCATCGGCTGTCCAGCCAGTAGCCCGGGACCCGAGGCCAGCTTTTCATGCCAGTCGACACCGACCCAATATGCGCCACTTCGCTCTCACGCAGGTAAACGGTTGCCCAGCCGGCTCTTGCCGCTCTCAGGCACAGGTCAGTTTCCTCGAAATAGAGAAAGAACGACTCGTCAAAAAGGCCGATCTGCTGAAGCGTCTCTGCCCGCATCATCATGCTGGCTCCAGCCAGCCAGTCAACCATGACAGTCTCATCAGGAACCGGCAAAGGAACGATGTGATTTCGAAGCAGCCGCGACAGGGGGCCAAAACGGGCGGCTCCTTCCAGCTCGCCCAGGGCAGTCGGAAAGCGAAAGGCCGTCACATGAGCGTCTCCATCAGGTCCATGGATAAAGCTCCCGGCGAAGCCGACCGCAGGATTCGCGACAAGGTAGTCTTTCAACAAGCGTACAGCATCGCGGGCGGGAAACGCATCAGAATTCAGGATATAGTAGAATTCAGGGCGGGTGCCGTCAGACAGACCCGCGATAATACCAATATTGTTGCCCGCCCCATAACCTCCGTTGCGGCCGGCTTGCAGCACACGAACATTCCACCCCTGCTCAGTGACATGCGCAGACATCCTCTCGAAAGATCCGTCCGCGCTGTCATTGTCGACGATCACGAGCTCGGCATTGAGACCTTCAAGCGCCTCCCGTGCAGCCTCGGCCGCTTTCAGCGTCATTTCAGGTGTGCGGAAGTTGAGTACGATCGCAAGCAGGCTGGGTTCTTTCATTTCAGCTCACCTCTCGATCAGACCGGGGCATTGCAGCGACACGTGCCGCGCGCGCTGACGGGTTCTCCGCATCCTCGATACAGCGTTTCAGACGTGCTGCAAGGACCCGCACATTTGGCTCAAGCACCATCGAGTCGTGATCACCAGGCACCTCGTAAACCGAAATGAGCGGAGCGTATGGCGTCCAGTCATTATCGGGTGTGACGTAGCTGCGCTCGCTTGACACAATCGCATCTCCCGAAACGGTCCACTTGCCTTGCAGGGGAGGCCTGAATAGCGCGAGCGGTCCTTCCCATGGCTTCAGCTCGTACCCGGCGATAGCCTCGATAAAGGCCGCTTCGATTTGTGAATTGTGAAACGATGTTTCGGAGTTCTCCGGCGCATAGGTGGTTTTGCCGGTCCGTTTCTCGAACTCCCAGGCAACGCGCCTTGCCGCCCATTTGAACGGATAAAGAAAGCCGCCCCTACGCAGTTCCTGCAACTGGATCAACATCCGGTCTGTCGTTGTAAGCTCGCGGCGCTGTGGCAGCGGGGTATCGAGCATCACGAGCATCAAAACCTCGTCTCCTGCGGCCTGGAGCTGTTGCGCGATCTCCAGAGCAATAATGCCACCTCCGGAAAAACCTCCCAAAATGTAAGGTCCATCGGACTGAAGCTGCTTGATTTCCCTGATGTAATCCGCTGCCGCTTGCGGGATGGATCGGTGAGGCTCCTGTTCGCCGTAGAGCCCGCGCGCCTGCAACCCGTAGAACGGCCTGTCCGCACCGACTAGATGTGCAAGGTGTCGCAAGTTGAGCACGTTGCCGAACATCCCGGCGACGAGAAAGAAGGGCCGACGCGGGCCACCCTCACTTTGATGCATCGGAACGATATGCGTGAATCGACGCTTCGGTGTCTCATCATTTTCCTCCGCCGACTCGTCGCGGACCTGAACTCGATCGCCCCCCCCCTCATCTGCGATCATTCGTGCGCATTTCCGAATAGTTGGCGCTTCGAAAAGAACGGATATGGGAAAGTCGACCGAAAAGGTTTTCCTGATCTGCGCAAACAAGCGCACGGCGATCAGAGAATGCCCGCCGAGATCGAAGAAGTTGTCATCAGCACCGATTTGTTCAACGCCAAGCAGGCTGCTCCAGAACTCTGCAAGCTTTTCTTCGATTGGCCCTTCAGGCTTCTCGTACTCGCTGTCGAGATCAGGACGCTGAAATCTTTGCTCGGAGTTGATGGGCTTCGCTGCGCCAGCTGTCGTTTGTGCAATCAGTCCACCCAGATCGAGCGAAGAGACAATCAGCCTGTTGCGCGGCGATGCGAGCGCGCGCCGAAACGCCTCGACGCCCTCTTGCGGCCGTATTCCTTGAAAGAGATTCTCACGCAACCGCTCTTCTGCGGGCGACAGATCTCGTTCCGGCAACTTGTCGAGGTATTCCAGACTTTCTGACCCGGATGCCGCAACCGCAAACTCTTCTACCGACTCCAAACGGCGGATCGAGAATCCTGTTATTTCGGCACACACTTCTCCTGATGTGTCGCAAATCACGATGTCGAAACTCGCCGCCCCGCGTTCAGCGCTGTTTCGCCCGGCATTCTGCACCCAGGAGACACATTCCTCTGGCAACGGGCTGTATACCTTGAGCGAAGCGTATGACACCGGCACCCAAAGATGGCTCGGCTTGTAGCCCTCGATCAACTCCATTGCCCATCCCGTCGCCAAATCCATAAGGCCGGGGTGGAGGATGCAACCGTCTTCGCGGGCGCTTTGCGGCAGGACCAACCGCGCAAGCCCCTCTTTACGACCCAGTGTGGTCTCCTTGAGTGTGCGCCAACGCGGACCGAAGTTCAGATGCGCTTCCTGAGGCGAACGCAGGGTCCGACCTTCTTCTGCAAGCCGATGCTCGGTGCACCGATCAGCGATCGCTTCAATATCGAGCGCCGGCGGACGCTTCATTTCGGTCAGGTGTAGCTCGCCCGTCACATTGGTTTCGAAACCAACCTCGCTGCCGACCTCCCGACTTGATTGGACTTTGAAGTCATAACCCGTGTCTGTTCGCTCAAGCGTCACACGCATCTCGCGTGTGCTGTCTTCCGAGACCTCGAGGGCGCGCAGGAAGTGCAGGTCGCGCAGTTCGAAGCTCGCCCTTTCTCCCTGCGCGGCAAGCGCCTGTGCCGCGATTTCGAGATAGCCTGTTCCGGGCATAAGCGCGTTGTTGCGCTTGGTGCGGTGCTCATCGAGCGCCCAAAGGCTGGTGCTCAAATCCGTCTTGAAAAGGCGATGCCCTCTCTTGTCGAAAGACGCGATATCGATCAACGGCGCGTCAACCCGGCGCTCTTCGATCTCAGCTATTTCATCGACCTTTCCAAGCGCCTCCGCCGCCATTCCAACCTCGTTCCAGATCCCCCATCCCAGAGAAAGAACGCGTGTTCTGCATTCCTTTCTGGATTCGGCATAGGCGTTCAGAAAGGCGTTCGCTGCGACGTAATCGACCTGACCGACAGGCGCTGTGGCTGTCGAGCTGGAACTGAATAGCACCATGAAATCGAGCGCGCCGTCGGGAAACAGCCGGCTCAAGACTTCCGTGCCGTGAATCTTGGGGGTGAACACGTCCTCGATCTGATCAGGTGTTTTTCCGGCGATAGGTGCATCTGCGATCATTCCGGCAGCATGGATGAGACCGTTCACGTCTCCGAAGCGCAGGTGAACCTGCTCCAGTGCACCGCGCATTTCTTCCACGTTTGATACATCCGCAACCACGACCATGACCTGCCCGCCGAGACCCTCGAGCTTCTCGACAGCGGCAATCCTGCGGGAAACCGGAGCGTGGCTGCCATGCCTGAATTTGTAAGCTTCCCAGTCGGATCGGGGTGGCAGCGGGGTGCGCGCGACAAGCACGATCCTTGCACCATGGCTACGCACCAGATCTTCCGCGAGGGTCAGCCCGATACCGCCAAAGCCGCCGGTGATCATATAGGTCCCGTCATTTCGCAATGGCAGCTCACCCTTTTCAACCGCCGGAAGCGCTGAAGGCCGGTATACTTCCTCATAGCGACGCTCTCCGCGCCAGGCCGCGATGCAATTACTGGGCTCCGCCATCAGCTCTTCCAGCATCAAATCCCGCAGATGCGCGCGCTGCTGAGCGTTCGCCGCCAACGTCAACTGCACATCGACGAGCTTGCAGCGTGTCCCGGCAAACTCGCGAGGAATGACCTTCACAGGTCCTTGCATCGTCGCCTTTTCCGGAAAGGCCAGCGACTCTTCATTGATGCTCGCCGCCCCGTTTGAGAAAGCACAAATGCTGACCTCGGACCAATCCGCCGCCGACATGGCCTGTGCCAGAAAGAACATCGAATAAAAGCCTTGCTCTTGGACACGATGAAAAAAGCTCGAACCGGGCCGGTGGCCCTGGTCCCGTGTCACGAGCCACAAATGGGCGATGCGCGTTGGCACCAAGCCGCGCTCATCCAAATCTGCCACGAGCAGATCATAGCCCTCTCGGCCTCGTTCTGCCGAGAGCAAATATCCACCCTCACCTTCGCGCCCGAAAGCATCACCGGGCCGAACTTGGACCACGCGGTGACCCGCTTGTGAAAGCGCCTCCGCCAAACCAGTGCCAAGTCCCGTATCATCCATGAAGAACAGCCACGTCTCCGGCGCGATGTCTCCCAGCTCCTTGCGCACATCAATCATGCAATCCGGCGCGCTTGGCTTCCAGTAAGGTTCAAAGCCCCAGTCCGAAACCTCCGCAAGACGGGGCAGATACCTCTGAGAAGCATCTGTTTCAGGCACGGCTGGCTGAATGAAATAGGGTTTGCGCTGAAAGCGATAGGTGGGCAGAGGGATCCTGTTGCGCCTCACTCCTCCCCAGATCTGCGACCAGTCGAAATCTCCTCCCATCGCCCAGACACGTCCGAGCTGAGCCACGAACCACTTGTCATCCGCGATCATGTCATCGGGGTGACGGAGCGCGCTGATAATCTGGTCGCGGCGCAGCTTTGGATTCTGCTGCGCCAGCGAAGACAGCGCCCGCCCCGGCCCCATCTCGATATAGATCCGCTCTTCGCGCGCCGCGAGCGTGTCGATGCAATCGGCGAAAAGAACCGTGCCGCGCAGATGTCTGACCCAGTAGTTCGGATCAGTTGCTTCTTCGTCCGAGACAAGAATACCGGAGCGGTTGGACAGAAATGGGATCTGTGGGGCGGAGAGCTCGATCGTGCGCAGATAATCGCCAAAACTGTCGAGAACAGGCTCAAGCATGCGTGAATGCGCCGCGATGTCGATCGCGACACGCTGGCACTCGATGTCCTCTGCGCCAAGGCGCTCTTGCAACCTGTCGAGCGCCACCTCCGGCCCCGACGCCACGCTCAGCCCCGGACCGTTTACACTCGCCAAGTCGAGATCTTCGCCCAGATAGGGCTTCAACTTCTCCGCAGATAGCGAAACCGACAGCATGCCACCGGCTGGAATGGTGTCAAAGAGCCTGCCGCGCAAATGGACAAGCCCGATACAATCCTCGAAGCTCATGACGCCGGCGAGGCACGCCGCCGTGTTCTCTCCCATCGAATGCCCGACCAGCAAATCGGGCTTGACGCCCCAGCTCATCCAGAGCTGCGCCAGGGCATACTCCACGATCATTATGAGCGGCAGCTGTATCGATGGTTTCTTGAGCTTTGTCTGTGCAGCCGCGCGATCTTCCGGCTTAGGCAGCCACAGGGCGCGCAGGTCATAATCCAGCCTGGGTTGCAGAATATCAAGCCCACGGTCCATCCACTCGGCGAAGACAGGCTCGGTCTCGTAGAGGTCCTTTGCCATGCCCGCGTATTGCGCGCCGCCGCCGGGAAACATGAAAACGGTCTCTGGAGCACTCATGGCCTGATGCGTAAACGCGCGGCGCGGGTCGTCTTCACGCCAGAACTGCACCGCCTCTTCATGGCTTTCGGCCACGATGACCCTGCGCCGTTCGAACCCCCGACGCCCCTCCTTGAGCGTAAACGCCACATCGGCGAGCGGCAGCTCCGGGTGACCCTCGAGGCAATCGGCCATTGCGGCCACATTTTCTTTCAGCGCAGCCTTGGAGCGACCTGACACGCACAGCAACTGAAAAGGCCAGTCGCTTTGCCCGCTCGCCGCCCGCTCCGGCGCTTCCTCCAGCACGACATGCGCATTGGTGCCGCCCACACCCAGAGAGTTCACCCCGGCGCGGCGCGGTCCCTTCCGGCGCTCCCAGTGCGTCAGCCTGTCGTTGACCTTGAAGGGCGAATGCTCGAACTCGATCGCCGGGTTCGGCTTCTCGAAGCCCAGCGAGGGCGGCATTTCCCGCTGCTCGAGCGCCAGGGTTGCCTTGATCAGGCTGGCCACGCCCGCCGCCGTGTCGAGATGGCCGATATTCGTCTTCACGCTCCCGATGCGACAGTAGCCGGTTTCGTCCGTCGTCTTGGAAAAGGCTTCCGTCAGCGCAGCGATTTCAATGGGATCACCAAGGTAGGTTCCCGTACCATGACATTCGACATAATCGATCGTGTCGGCGGTGGTGCCTGCGATGGCAAGCGCTTCCTTGATCGCGGCTGCCTGCCCGTCAACGGAAGGCGCAAGATAGCCGGCTTTGGCAGCGCCGTCATTGTTGACAGCGCTGCCCTTGATCACGGCCCAGATATGATCGCCGTCGCGGAGCGCATCCTCCATTCGCTTCAGGACAACTGCGCCAGCGCCAGAGCCGAAAACTGTCCCCTGCGCTCGATGATCGAAAGCATGGCAGTGCCCGTCAGGTGACAGGATCTCGCCTTCCTTGAACACGTAGCCATGCCCCTGCGGCAGCTCGATCGTCACGCCCCCGGCCATGGCCATGTCGCATTCTCCGGTCAGCAGCGCCTGTGCAGCGTAATGCGTGGCCACGAGCGATGTGGAACAAGCGGTCTGAAGGCTCAGCGATGGCCCCTTGAGATCAAATACATGGCTCATCCGGGTCGACAGGAAGTCCTTGTCATTTCCCGTGTGGCGGAGCAGGAACATGCCAACATCATCGACCAGGTCACGGTTGGAACAGATGTTGAAATAGAAATAGCTCCCCATGCCACAGCCCGCGAAAACTCCGATCGGGCCATCAACATTCTCCGGGGGATAGCCCGCATTCTCGAATGCCTCCCAGGCCACTTCTAGAAACTGGCGATGCTGCGGGTCCAGGATAGCGCTTTCTTTCGGCGAAAATCCGAAGAAGTCTCCGTCGAAACACTCGAAATTTTCAAGCATTGCTGCATGAGGCACATAATCGGGCCGCGCCAACATGGCTTCCGGGACCCCGGCCGCCTTCAACTCTTCCTTCGAGAGCTTTCGAATGGATTCCACACCGTCGCGAAGGTTTTGCCAATACGCATCGATTGAGTCTGCGCCGGGCAGGTGCGCAGCCATACCGACAATTGCAACATCGCTTTCGCCAAAGATCGGCGCTTCGCTCTTGCTAGGCATCAAAAAATCCCCGGTTAACAAATGGTGCGCGGGCTCGGATGTTTCATAAAAATGGGGTCAAAATAGGGCATTTTGTTCATGATCCCCTACCATATGACAGGTTTTGAGCCCAAAAAACAATCTGTTCACGACACGGTGCCACTCTCTGCCAGACTCGCAAGATAAGGCTGATTTGCTCGATAGCAAACCCATATGACGAGCAGTCCGAGGAAGGCGAATACCGCGTCATGCAACGGATCCCACGCCTCCATGTGTTTGGAGAGCCAGACCACGACCGGATAGGCCAGCACCATGGCTGCGCCCTGCCCGATGATCGCACCGAGAAGACCGGCAGTTTCGAGGCCGATCCAAAGGCCGGCGACGATCAGGACTGCCTTCGTCGCGGCGAGGACGAAAAAGCGCCTGCTGTCACCGGCCGCCAATGCTGCCTGATCATAGGTCAGCGCGATCAGCAACGGTATCTGCATCATCGCGATCATGACGGTGATCGCCCCAGCGGCCGCGTAGCGCGGATCATAGAGAAAGCCGACAAGCGGAACTCCGGCAAGTCCCAGAGCCGCAATCATCGCCATCAGGGCTCCCGTCACGATCATCCGCATCTTGCGCAGCTTCAGGAAATTCTCCCGGCTTTTCGCGGGCGGCCACTCGCGGTAGATCGGGATCAAGAGGCGATTGACCAGAACCCCGCCCAGCAGCAGCGGAAAAGAGGCGAGAAAATAGCCAATATTATAGACCCCGAACTGTTCCAGCGGCAGGTATTTCCCAATCAGGAGCTTATCGGCCTGACTGATGACAAATCCCGCCACTGTGGAAAGGAATATCCACTTGCCAAATGAGATCAGCTCTCGCGCTGCTCTTTTTTCCCAGCGGAAACGGTTCCGCGGCCCCGGCAGGAAGCGTTCATAGATCAGAACTTCCACAAGACCCGAAATTATACCTGACAGTATCAAGGCCCATACCGATTGAAGTGCGAAAGCCAACACGATCGCCGCGACCAGCCCGACCGCCTGCGTGATCATGTCGATCGCGGTGATCCTGCCCAGACGCAAATGCCTGTTGGCTTCAAAATACCGCGTGGTCAGGAAACCCTTGATCAAGAGTGTCAGCGCAGCGACCGGCAGCATGTATGCAAGCTCTGGCACATCGTAAATCAGCGCGACCGGCCATGCCAGGACGCAGGCGGCCAGCCAGAGCAATGCCCCCCGAATGACCTGGATCGTCCAGGCCGTGTCGAGAAAATTGCGCTCATCGCCACGTTTCGATTGCAGGATCGCGGGCGCCACGCCCACATCGGAGAACATGTTGAGCCCCATCAGGAAAACAGTGATGAGCGCCATCAGGCCAAATGCTTCCGGAAACAGCAGACGCGTCAGGATGAGGTTGGATGCGAGCCGCATCATCTGCCCCCAACCGAAGCCGAATATCGTCAAACCGGCTCCACGGAAGGCACGTGCGACGACACTATCGCCACGGGTTATCTGAGCGAGCAGGCTCATCGTCCGCGGCTCCATCCTTCGGCAGTCCTGAAGCGGGTCAACAAGGCAACGCTCGTGTAGCTCGCAAAGCCAATGGGATCTTTTATGGCCAGTCGCGCGATGTCACCGGGGCTCATGCGAGGCTTGTCGTCATTGACACAAAGCGCTGGATAAAGGTCCCTGATCTGATCGACACCGCGGTTCTGTCGTTCGCGCACTCTGACAAGCCTGCCAAGCCCCTCCGCTATCGGCCAGTCATAGCTGCTGCTCAGCAAGATGCGCTCGGACGGGTGGAACTGAAGTCGCACGAAAGTATCGTCGGATATGATGTCGGGAAAGTCTCCCCAGCGGCGCCTTCCGGCCGCAGTCACGCCGAACAGCCCGCATCCGGGCACTCCATGCGTCATGAAAGGCACCTGCGCATAGATGCGTGCATAGGCCCTGCTGAAAAGGCTCCGGGGAGGGGTGATCCGGCATGTTCCGCTGGCATATAAAGGCTTCCTGCTCTGAAGAATGCGCGCCAATTGATCGAGCAGGAACTTGTCCACTCTGACATCCGCATCGAGATAAACCCTGGCGCCATGCCGCGCTGCTCTGTCACCCGCATTGAGCGCGGCTGGTTTGTTGCCCACTGCCAGTTCCAAAACCTTGAAGTTCCAGCCAAGCCGCTCGAAAGCGGGCGCGAGAGCTCGCGCGTTTTGCACAGTTGCATCCGAACACCCGTTGGCCACGACGACCACGTCTATCGGCATCGGAACGGGGGTAGACCCCGATCCGAAACCCGGCCTTGGATCTGACGCCAGCAGGCGCTTCAGGCAGCCGTCTATTTCGGTCGCCTCGTTCGAAGCGGGAATAATGACACTCAAGCCGGCCATATCATGCCTTTTCCATGCATTCGCTTGCGCCTTCGACCACCAACGGTGCACTCTTTCCGCGATGGGGAACACCAAGGTTTGCCACGACTGTTCTGATTCCTGAGCCTCGCGAGCATCTCACATTGCCACAGACTGACGAAACTCCTGAAAAAATTGGCATTCTCATACCCCAATTTCCCGGTCAGACCCATATATTCTTTTGGCGTGAGATACTCGAACTAAAAAAGATGGGCGTGAATGTGACGCTTTTCAGCACGCGCCCGCCGCCGCCTGCCTTAATTTCACACGGATGGTCGCAGGACGCGATGTCCCGCACGACCTACCTTGTCGACAAGAACCCGCTCAACGCAGCGTGCGCGTTGTCTCGCTTGCCGCTTCGGCGTTTGAGTGGTGACTTGCGCATCGAGCCGCGGGAATTTGCCAAGGATTTGCTCCTGAGCATGCCTTCGGCGCGGCGACTGGCGTTTACCTGTCAGTCACTGGGCATCAAGCATGTGCATGCGCATTCGGCGCGGCGCGCAGCGACCATCTGCGCGCTCGCCAAGCTGGTCTACGGTCTGGACTATTCACTCACGCTTCACGGCCCGCTCACGGATTACGGCCCGGGACAAAGGTTCAAATGGCGGCACGCTCGTTTCGGCACCGTGATCACCGAGAAGTTACGCGTTGAACTGAAAGAGGCTGTCGGTGCGGATTTGCCGGAAAGGGTATATCTGCAGCCGATGGGTGTCGATACTGAAGAGCTGGACAGGCCCGGCGCCTATATCCCGCCCCAGCGCGGCCAAACGCTCCGGCTTTTCTCCTGCGCGCGCCTGAATATCGTTAAAGGCCATCAGGACCTGATGGAAGCCGTCAGGCTCCTGACCGACCGCGGCCTTGATGTCAGTCTCGAAATCGCGGGAGAGGACGACGAAGGCGGAAGCGGGTTCCGAGGCGAATTGGAAGCGAAAATCGACGAACTTGGTCTTGAGGACAAGATAAGCCTGCTCGGCGCCATCAGCGCCGATGCGGTGCGCGCCAAGCTCCTGGAGGCCGATATCTTCGTATTGGCGAGCTGGCATGAGCCTCTCGGCGTGGCCTATATGGAGGCGATGAGCTGCGGAGTGCCAACTATCGGGACAGATAGCGGCGGCGTTCCCGAACTTATCAGGCATGAAAAAGACGGCTTGCTCGTTCCGCCGAAGAGCCCGTCAGCTCTGGCAGATGCCATAAGCTCTTTGGCCGCTGATCCTGAAAAGCTCGCGCATCTGTCACGGGCCGGTCGGGCACGCATAGAAACAGGCTTTTCCTCGCGCGAAGGGGCCATCACCCTGTTGAAGGGTATGACGGAAAGCAAAATCTCCCCCTAACGCAAACCCGCCACTCGTTGTTCCCCGCTTTCTTTCGTCTCGCGTTGGAACTACAGACCACCGCACCCGTTGTGAGAGCATAACCGATCAACGGAAAGGAAACGAAATGACTATCACACCGATGAAAACACTTGCTCTCGCTACAGCCATGTCCTTTGCCGCGCCCCTCGCGATCGCGCAATCGGGATCGCCTGAAGCCAGCACGGAAGGCGGCGTGGAAGTCGGGTCCCAAAAGCCGTTCGTCTATGACACGAACAGCCCGCGTATCAACAATGGCATGGCAGAGTTCGACGAGAAATCCATCGCGATGCCGCTTGATACGTTCCGCACCCTTGCCAATTCGCGCGGTGAGATGCTTCAGACGACCGCTGGCGACAACATCGGCGAAATCACCGAGATCGACTACAATGCCAAGGGCAATCCTGAGCTGCATGTCGACGTGAAATCGTCATCGGCCATTACGGCGGACATCTTGGTTGTCACGCTCACGCCCGGCAACGTCATGATGAAAGACGATGCTGTCTACCTTGACACGACAGTTGCCGAGCTGGAGCTCAAAGCGGACAAGAACAGCACTGAGGGCAGCGACGGCAATGTCAGCGTGACCTTGTTCTAAAAGCCTCAGTGATTACCAAGCAAGGGCGCTGCACGAACCTCGTGCAGCGCCCTTCGCTTTTGACGCCAACTGAAAATCAGTCTACAGCGACCACGTATTTTCTTGTAGGCTCCAACGAAAAATAGAGTTTCTCAACGTCCCGCATCTTTACAGAATAAGCGGCAGCGTTGTCCTCTTCCCGCTTTGCGACCACCAATGCGCCCTGCCGATAGATGCGATAATTCTCCGCTTTGCCGGGAAGTTCCACGATATCCTGTCCCGGCCCTCCGTTCAGGACATCGTTTCCACCAAAAGACTTCAGGAAGTCATCCCCGGGCCCGCCCACCATAACGTCCTCTTCCGGAGTTCCATACATGTGGTCCGGCCCCTGCCCTCCCATGATGGTCAACCCATGCAGAAACGTGCCTGAAGCTCGTTCCGGCACGTTTTGCGGGCTGAGCGCATTGGCCGCGACCAGCGCGTCCCACCTGGGGTTCTGATCCTGCAAATGCCTGAGCGCGCCCCAACTACCATATTTCGTAGGCTTTGCGACATCCACGAAGGCATTGAACAATGTGCCGCCGACATCTCGCCAGCGCCGAAGCAATTCCTCGTAGAACTTGCCCATTTCGGCATCGTAGTTGAACGAGACAAAGAACTCGACAAGCTCCTCATCGTTGATCGCCTCGCCATGAGGCGTGACATGCGTTCCGCCTTCATACATGATGAGCTGCAAGCCGTTCGCCTCGGCGACTCTCGCGTGATACGGCCACAGGACTTCGGTCAGCTCCTTGAATGACCCTTCCCAAAGCAATTCAGCCACCTCGGGGTAGGCATCATCGAACTTGACCGGTTCAATTGCCGCCTCTAAGGCCTTGCGTTGAAGGCCTTGCTCCCGAACGGCCTGTTCGGCCTTTCCACGCGATTTCGCGACGATCCGCCTCACTTCGGGCAGGCCCTCTTCCTCCAAACCGAGATCGAAGCCGAAATATCCCGATACCGCATAGGCATCAAAAGACTCGACCGGAGGCGCCAATCCTTCCGCAACAGCGCGCGGTGCTTGCATGAACGGCTCCTCAAGCCCCATCCAGCCCGTATGCACCCCCATGACCCGGACCAGCCTCGACGCGGCCTGTGAGCCGAAGACATCTGCCCAGATATTCATCACTTCAGCGGAGCGGAGGCCCGCATATTGCATCCAGGCATCGCCTTCTACCTGCTCTCCCCACCGCTTCCTGGCCTGATCTCCCGCCCATTCGGCCTGCGGAAATATATGGTTCCAAAGCTCGTTCGAAAACTCGACATGGGCTTTCAGGCGGCGGTCGAGCGTTTGCCGCACGAGCTCCGCGAAGCTGCGCATGTAGGTGTCATCGGCGGCGTGCGGCATACAGAACCACGGGTCGGCTCCGATCTTGTTGGAAAGCGCAATCATGGTTTCGGCAGGAACACCCCGCCACGCATAGGAAAAATGTTCTGGCAAAGGCCGCCCGTCCCAGCTTTCGACGGGTGAGCCATTCGTGAGCATCCAGTCCATGAACCGCAGTGATCGCACGTTGGCAACGCGCTCGATCCAGGCCGGATTGAACAGCGCCCCTGCGTCATGCAGTGGGATATGATCTTCCCGAACGATCTCTATGTCGCGGATATAATCGCCGGTTCCCTCCGGGTCCGTGCTCAAGATCGAGATGGCGACCAGCCCCTCTCCCGGCGAGTATTCGAGCCATGTTTCGTTGTCTCCCCGCACCATACGGGCAGTCCGGCCCCGCCCCGTCACGCTCAACTCGCCCTTTCCTTTCCAGCGGATGCGATATCGGCTCGCCAAATCCGTGGCCGCCTCCGGCTGATCCGTCAGAACGAAGGTTTCCAGCTTGTTTGCCTCAGCAGGGATTCGGCGCGGATAGCCATGCTCATCGAGCAGCCCGCGCCTTTCGAGGTCATCCATGGTGATCGCGCCCCACTCATCCCCAACATGCCCGACCCATGGCCGCGCGGTTTTCATGATATTGAGAAACGGGTGCTGGGTTGACCAGTCGGACACACCGTCAAGCCCGAGAGCCAACGAAGGGTTCGTAATCTGCGTGCTCTGTTGAGCAGATGGCCCGCGCTCCATCTTGGTTGCTATGCGACTATCATCTGCCCCGCTCGCTCGCGGCGACTCGACCTGTGCCCTAATATCGTCACCTTGCAGCTCCATGATACGCGCGGCAATGGTGGTTTGATGCTCGATCAACAGAGGATGCACTGTGCCCTCAAGCCCTTGGAGACGCGGCGCTGCCTCGCCATACAGCGCCGGGAATACTGTCATTGCAGCAAGGTAATAAAGTGTCGACGTGCCATGCGGCGCGTTGTCAACATAGAGATCTTCCGCGCCGATCGCGTTGAGCGGCTCCTCCGTCAATAGCTGGGAAAGCGTCCTGGCCACGGGGATCAGGCGGATATCTGCGTCCGGGCGGAGCTCGGAGAGCTCTTCTGCCAAGGTCACGTACCAGTCGTGATAATCACCGGCATTGAAGCGGTGATAGTCTCTCAAGCCGGATTTGCGCGGCGGGAATTGACGCGTGACACCAGCCATTTCCGCCCAGCCCTCATAGATCAGAAAAGGCCGGTCTGCGACATGAAGGTCAATGAGCTTTTCCATTGCCTCTCGCGGCGAGATCCTAGCAGGGTTGTCTCCATCATATGGGGCACCTGGTTGTTTGTATTGGATAAAATTGGCTGGATTTACCATGATCGCAGTCAAGTCGGCATCGCTGAACTGCACGCGATCACGGTTCCAGGCCGATTTCACCCCATTGAACGACCAGTTCGAAAGCGGCTTCCCGGGGCGGATGAAATCGCGCAGGAAGCCCCATTGTCCATCTGCGGCGAACTCATGGCCCGCCGCCTTTGCCATTCGTGCGAGCCAGAAAGGCACCGCGGTTTCATCACCGCCGTCCAAGTGATTGATGAGGCTGTTTCCGAAGACATAAATCCGTGACTCCTTGGCACTTGCCGGCAATGACATGACCAACAGAAAAACGGCCATCAGCATCGGTCTGAGCATTCTCGATTCCCCTTTCAATTCACCGCAACGTGTCACGCTCTGTTGCGCTTTCGAACAAATATTGCCACGCTCCCGTAAAGCTGGAAAACGGCGCTATTTTGGCAAGTTAACCCAAGATCGGAGGAATGATGAGCGAAACCGTCGGCGATGACGCGAATGTTTCCGCGGCGGTGGCGGATTGGGGGCGGGAGGAGGTGCAGGGGGTTTGGGACCCGGGGCGCAAGCTTCTGCGGGCGGTGCGGCGGTACCAGCGTCTGCGCGGGAAGCGCGGGCCCTGGGCGCGGCTCATGCGCAAATACTGGGTGCTCAATCACTGGTTCTGGTCGCTCGTCACCCAAAGCGAGATTCACCTCAACACCGAGATCGGCGGCGGGCTCCGGCTGACGCACCCGACCGGCATCATCATCCACCCGGATGCCAGGATCGGCCCGAATTGCATGATTTTCCAACAGGTTACACTGGCCGGGCCGGTCGTGCTCGGCGGCCATGTGGACGTGGGCGCGGGCGCGAAACTCATCGCGCCGCTCACCGTCGGGGACCACGCGGTGATCGGGGCGAACGCCGTGGTGACCCGCGATGTCCCCCCCGGCGCGACGGTGGCGGGCATCCCCGCGAAGGTCATCTCGGGGCCCGGGCCCGCAGAGCGCACGCCCGGTTAACCCTTCGCCATTAACCCCGCAAAACAGGGGGTGCCAACCTGTACACCCCCCAGTACACCCCTCTAGTGCAGCGCCCGCAGCTCACGCAAAAGTTAACGCCAGAGCGTTAATCATTTTGGGGATGGGCGGTTTGGTTTGCTGGGTGTGAGGGGAAAGTGGGGCCGTGCTCGGCCCTGAGTGTGCGTTAACGCCTTAACGCTCTGCAACGTCACCTTATGGCGATCAAGAAGTGCTTCTGTCTAGCGGGAAGGCCCAGTAATCAGTGGTTGCGCGACAATGATCACCACACATAAGTTGGTTAAGCCCATGTCAGTTTTATCAAAAAATCCACTTCCCGCTGACTATGTTCTTCGCCTTACCGAGAGAGCGCTTGAACCGAACAGTATTATCGCGCGCCAGTGTTTTCTGTGCGGTGGCCAGCCTACAAATGGCAGGGGCGAGCATGTAATTCCAAAGTGGCTTCAAAATCGGTTCGATCTTTGGGACAGCAAGCTAGGACTGCTAAACGGCAGTTTTCTGCCCTATAGAAGTTTGCGTGTACCAGCTTGCGCGACGTGCAACGGAGAGGTTCTTGGTAAAACCGAAAGCTATGTGAGCAAGCTCTCAGCTGAAAATATCCCTAACTGGACCGTCGCTGATAGCTATGAAGTTGGACGTTGGATGTCCAAAATTCTAGTTGGAATTTTGTTCAAAGAGGCAAGTCTGTTGCGCGACCAACGCCAGCCTGCATTAGGAGAGATATTTCCCCCCGATGCTATGGACGAAATGTTTATGCTGCACCTGCTTTTACAGTCTTGGCGAAAGTTGAGTCTTTTTCGCGCTCTCCATACTCAACATCCATTTACACTATATGTCTATTCGTTGTCTGAAGATATAGAATACGGGATGTTCAACCTTTCAACCAACATCTTCGGACCATCGATCTGCATCCGCTTCGGCGATCTTGGGTTCGCTTTTGTTGGCGACGGAGGGCTGCAGCATGATTTGGCGGGCCTTGGTCCCTACGAGCTAGCGCGTCAGCAACTTCATCCCATTCAGTTTGATGAGTTAGCAGCCCGCGTTCACTACAAGTCCGCACTTCGCAATGCAACGCACAGCTATATTCACTCTGAAGATGCAGACACTTTTAGGTGCCAGCAAATGGCGGTTGTTCCGTACACGAAATCCAAGCCAATAGACGGATCCGATCAGGTCTTCAAGCCGTGGTCCCAAAAGCAACTTGCCGAAGTTTTGGAGCGGTATGAAGTACCTGGCTTCGAATATTTGATCGACGAGGCGGGAGAAGCAGCGTTTACACGTTTAGTAGACGAGGATGGGCAGAAGCTCTCCCTAAAAGATTGAATAACACAACAAGCGGCGATTGGTGCAACTCGCAGCGAACGCCCGCTCTCCGCCCATCGCGCAGAGTCGCGATGCCCGTCTCGATGACATGGCCGCGCTAATGGCAAGCGCATTAATAACCGCCGACGCGGGAGCGGCCCCTCGCCAGACCGCGGGGTGGCGATCCATCGCTGGCGCAGCAGCGCTTTATGCCTGCCACATCCGAATAAGATCGGAGCGGCGCGCCAAGCCTCAACAAATCGCCAGCCCGGGGGGCGGTCTGGCGAGGGGCCGGGCACCTTCGGTGCTATTCCGGCCCCGGGCTTTAGAACCGCCGCTTCGCCCTCCGCTGCCAGCGTGCATCCAGAGTGCAGCGACTGTCCTCTCTACCTATTCAGGCTGTAGCAGGTGTGGGGGCGCCCCGGCCCCTTCCGGCAGAATTGGCTTCTCCAATTCGTCTGTCTGACAATGGAGGGGCCGGGCACCTTCGGTGCTGTTCCGGCCCCGGGCTTCAGGTCAGTCGGACAAGCCAATCCACCTGTCGGAAAGCCCCTCGCTCACCCAAAATCAAACCCCCGCAGGTCTTCCCCCGCGAGCACCGCGCGGTAGAGGGCTGCGGCGTGCTTGCCTTTTTGCGCCCAGGTGTAGCCGTCTTCGGCGTAAGCTTTCGCGCGGGCGGCGCAGCTTGCCATATGCGCGGGGGCGTCCACGCAGGCCTCGAGCCGCGCGGTGAAACTGGCGACCATGTCCTCCAGCGGCGCGATGGGCACGGCGTCGCCCCTGCCCTTCGCGGCCAGCGCGCCGGGCGCGCCGTAATCCGCCACGAGGCAGTGCATGCCGCAGGCCATCGCCTCGATCACCACGCCTGCGCCCAGCTCGCGGATCGAGGGGAAGATGAAGCCGTCGCAGCGGCGCATCATCTCGGCCACCTCGGCTTGTGATTTGCGCCCTTCCATGCTCACGCAGCCCTCCAGCCCGTGTTCGGCGATGAGCGCGCGCATCCGCGGTTCCTCGGGGCCGCTGCCGAGGATGTGCAGGCGGTGCCCTTGCAGCTTTTCGGAGGCGGCGAAGGCGCGGATGGGCAGTTCGGGGAGCTTGTAGGGGACGAGGCGGCCGGCATAGAGGAAGTGCAGCTTGCCATCGGTCCCGCGCTGGCCGGCCGGTTTCGTGGCCTTCGCGTGGAAGATCTCCGGGTCGAAGCCGATCTCGGGAACGCGGACGATGCGGGCCTCCTCGACGCGGGTGAGGTCTTCGCGGGTGTGGTCGAAGGCGGTGAGCACGGCGGCGGCCCTGTCATAGGTGGAGCGCGCATAGGGCAGGTATTTGTAGAGCCCGCGCAGGCGGCGCATCTTCTCCTTCTCGCGCGCCTGCTCGGCGAGGAAGTCCTTCGGCCAATCGAGATTGCCGTTGAGCGGGCCGATCACGAAGGGCTGGCGCACCTTGCCCGCGAGATAGCTCGGCAGGGTGGGCGACATGGGCGTGATCCGGTGGACGATGTCGAAAGCCCCTGCCGCCAGCGCCGGGCGGAAGTGTTTCCAGACTTCGCGCTCGAAGGCGAGATAGGGCAGGTAGTTCATCATCATCGAGGTCGACCAGGCGACGTCCTCGCCCCCCCTCAGCCAGCGCGCGAGGCGGAACATGGGCGCGGCGATGTATTCGTTGTCGAGATAGGCAACATCGAGCCCGTCCGCCGCGGCCTCGATGTTCTCGCGGTTGCGCGTGTGGGTGGCGATGGTCACGTCGCAATGCCGCGCGATCTCGCGGGCATATTTGTAGCCGACGATGGGCAGCGAGGGCCAGTCGGGGTTGCATTCGTCAGCAACGATCAGAACGCGCAGTCTTTTCATCTCTCGCCCCTCACATCACCGTCTTGATCGGGTCTTTGACCCGTCTGCGCCGGGGCATGTGGTGCTCCACGTAACCCAGCAGTGCCCCGCTCAGAAGCCAGGTGAGCGGCGTGATCGTCGCGTTGGGCAGAAGATCGAAGAGGTTGAACCCGAGGATGAGCGCCAGCGCGCCGAGCCAGGGGGCGGTGTGATCCTCGCGGGTGAGCACGAAACTTCGCCCAAGCAGCACGAAGAGCGGCCAGGAGAAGAGCAGGAACTCGGCCAGGTAGCCGACCCAGCCGAAGACGCCGATGGTGATGATCCAGCGCCCGTCGGTGACGGTGAGCAGCTCGCCTGTCACCGGATCG
Organism: Rhodobacteraceae bacterium 63075; assembly: GCA_003417655.1. GTDB lineage: Bacteria > Pseudomonadota > Alphaproteobacteria > Rhodobacterales > Rhodobacteraceae > Lentibacter. Next base: position 105,003 of record QVMW01000009.1, on the reverse strand, counting down.
AGGATATGGTTGCGCCCCCAGCTTCCCCAGCCGAAGACGGGCTTGAGCAGTGCGCGGTCGAGCAGGACGCGTTCATTGTCGAAGCGGAACTGAAGCGAGCCGGCGCGGTCCGGGTCGAGCGCCTCGGCCTGCTCGAGCATGTATTGCTCGGGCACCCAGTCGAGCCCCTTCATGATCGGGTAGACCACGGCGAGAAAGGCCAGAAGCGCGGCGAGGCGGAACTGCCACAGCCGGCCCGCGAAGAGGATCATCGGCAAGAGCACGGCGGCGTAGACAAGCGATGCGACCGATTTGCACAGCACGAGAATGACGGCGAAATAGCCCGTGATGGCGCCATAGACGAGCTTTCCCGTGCCCCGCGAGTGCCGGAAGAGCGCGGCGGCGGCCCCGAGCATCATCATCGCGAAGAGCGCGACCCAGAGCCCGTGATAGAGGAACACGATGGGCCGGAAGCCGCCGAAGCGGACAAGCTGGTCAAAGAGGTGCTGGTAGTAGCCGTATATCCAGAGGTTGAGCTGCGGGCTGAGGCGGATCTCGACGAGCATCAAGAGCGAATAGACCAGGCCGAGCGCGACGAAGGCGAAGAGGATATCGCGCAGGTCCCGTTCGGAGCGCAGGAAGGAATAGGCCATGATGAAGGGCATGAGGATCATGCATTGCTGGACCATCAGGGCGATGCCTTCGATCAGCCTCAGCCCCGGCAGGCCGACCTGTCCGAAAAAGACCGGCTCGCTGTTGGTGAGCACGGTGAAGAGCGGCGTGATCACGAAGAGCACCATCAGACCCTTGGCGATATGCGAGCGCGGCAGCCAGGTGATCTTCTCGCCATACATGAAGAAGCAAAAGGCGAAGGCCGCCAGCGCCGGGATCGAGTCCTTGTCGAGCGGCGGCATGGCCGGAAAGTCAAAGACAGCGGGCGGCGGCGGCAAAAACAGGTAGGCCACCATGAGCGACCAGAGCACGGCGCGGCCAACCGGCAGCTTGCGAAAAAGCACCAGCGAGGCAAGCGGCCAGCTTGCAAGCACGAGAAAGGCTATGGCGTTCGGCATCTATGCGTTCGGTCGTTCTGCGGCTGCGCCCCGGTCCAGCCTGCACGGGTTTAGCATCGGCGCAGGGGCTTGTCGCTTGTTTCTTCCCTATTGCCCCAAATTGGCCGACAATCCTTCGCAATCGTGCCTATTGATGCGGATAGGTGGAAGGCAAGCGGCCCGCGCGGGGCACAAAGGACACAATTGGCAGGTGCCACGGCCCGAGGACAGCACATGAGAATCGCGTATCTTTGCGATATCAGCCCCGAGCATGTTCAGCCCTATTCAGGCGGAAACGCGCGTATTTTCAACGCGCTGCGCAGCCATGTCGGCGAGGTGGACATCATCGGCCAGGGCTGGGGCGCGGCGGAGCCGTTGCGCCGGGCGATCCATGCGCTGCCCGATGGCGTGAACCTGCGCCTGCGCTGGCGGCTGCACTTGGCCTTGGCGCGGATCATCGCGCGGCAGACCGCGCAGGCGCTGGAGAAAAAGCGCTATGACGTGGTCTTCGGGGCCTATTCGGTCCAGTCGCTGGCCGGGCTGCGCCTGCCCTACCCCATGCTCAAGGCCTTCACCGCCGATGCGACATTCACCGTCTACAAACGCTCCGAGATCGGGCAGAGCTTCGGCTCATCGGTCCTGTCGCGCCGCCTGCTCGACCCGCTCACCTTGCGGGCGGAACGCAAGATCTATCGCGGACTCGACATGGCGCTCTGGCCCTCGGACTGGCTCAAGCGCGAGGCCGATGCGCTTTACGGGCTGAGCGCGGAGCAGAGCCTCGTGGTGCCCTGGGGCGCGAATATCGACACGCCCGAGGCCGAGGCGCGGCCGCTGCCGATCGCGGCGGGTGCGCCGGTGCGCCTGCTCGTGGTGGGGCGGGACTGGTTCGCCAAGGGCGGGCCGATGGCCTTCGAGGTGATGGAGCTTCTGCGCGCGCGGGGCGTCGATGCGCGGCTCACGGTGATCGGGACGGAGCCGCCGGAATTTCACCGCAACGCGCACGTGACGGTGCACCCGTCGCTCGACAAATCCGTTCCCGAGGAGCGCGCACGCTTCGAAACGGCGTTCCGCGAGAGCCATTTCCTCGTCCAGCCCAGCTTCGAAAGCTGGGGCTTTGCCTTCTGCGAGGCGGCGGCCTATGGCCTGCCCGCGCTCTGCCTGCGCGTCGGGGGTGTGCCGGTGCGCGGCGGGGTGACGGGCCACGCGCTGGACGCCGGGGCGCGCGCGGAGGATTTCGCCGCGCTGGTCATGGGCCACATTGCCGCGCCGGAAGGGTATGCCGAGATGCGCAGGAACGCGCGCGCGGAGTTCGAGCAGAGGCTCAACTGGGAGAGCTGGGGCAGATCGGTCCGCGAGATCTTCGAGGCACGCCTGGGCGAGGCGAGGTCGCGGTGAAAGGGTCGGCGGAGCGTGCTATGCGACAATGGTCAATGAGCTGACAGCGCAAGGCCGATTACAGCTCGGAGGGGTCACATCCTGAGAGGCTCAGGCCGATGAAAGCAGACATTCGAGGCTTTGGCCACGACTGACTGCAACGCGGGACGGAGCTGCTGTCCTTATTACCCTGCTCATTGACGGCTTACAGCCCCGGAGCGGACGCTGGACGGCCCCTCGCCAGACCGCGGGATGGCGACCATACGATTGTTCAGACGCACTTTATGCCAGCCAAATCCGAAATAGACCTGATCGAAGCACCCAGCCTCACCAAATCGCCAGCCCGGGGGGCGGTCTGGCGATGGGCCGGGCACCTTCGGTGCTATTCCGGCCCCGATCTTGAAAGTTACCGGAATTTGCAAACCGCACTCCCTGCGCATAGCGGCCTTCCGAGCCGAGCGTGGCATCGGTAAAAGTGGCATCTCACCCGTCATTCGCCGCACCCAGCTTGAAGGTCTGTTATCGGGAAACCGCTCAAGGTCTGCGAAGCCTGCCCCCTGCGCAATCCCGCCACATGCCACCTCCGCGACGACCCACGGATCGCGGCTGGCAGATTACGCCCGCCTCCCGCGCCGCAGCAGCCCGCCGAGACCCGTCAGCAGCCCGCCCATCAGCCCCATCCCGCCGAGCAGGCCGACGCCCGCGAAGACCGCGCCTTCGAATGTCATCGGAAGGGCCGGCTTGTAGGCCTGCCAGGCGCGCGCTGCGATCTCGGTGTCGGTGAAGCGGCGCAACTCGTAGGCGCGCGTGAAGGGCCCTGCCTCTTGCAGCGCGGCGAGGTCCGCGCTCAGCCGGTCGTGGCGGTCGATCGTGCTGGAAACGGTTTCAGCCCGTGCCCGGCCCATCTCGCCGCCGCTGGCAAGCTCCCCGAGGGCGTCCTCGCGGCTCAGGCCCAGCGTGGCGGCATCGGTGTCGAACTCGGCCACGAAGCGGCCCAGCTCGTCCACCGCGCCACCAAGCCGCTGGGTATACTGCTGGGAGAACTCGGGAAACTGCGACAGCCCCGCCGCCCCTGCCAGCCCTCCGGCCAATGTGATCGCCCTGACAATCATCGCCTGCCCTTTCACATGGCCGCCCGCGCGGCTTTGTTCAGAGCCCTTTTACCTTGTGAGGCTGGTAGATATCGACCAGCTTCTGCACGGCCTCCTCGGGCGGCAATTCTTCGCTTTCGCCCGTGCGGCGGCTGGTCAGCTCGACGACACCGTTCTTGAGGCCTCGCGGCCCGACGGTGATCCGCCAGGGCAGGCCGATCAGGTCCATCGTGGCGAACTTGCCGCCCGCGCGCTCCTTGCGGTCGTCATAGAGCGGCTCGAGGCCCAGCGCCTCCAGCGAGGCCTCGAGCGCGGCGCAGGCCGCGTCGGCCTCTTCGTCACCCTGCTTGAGGTTGATGATCCCGCAATGGAAAGGCGTGACACCCTCGGGCCAGATGATGCCGTTCTCGTCGTGGCTGGCCTCGATGATCGCGCCGAGCAGGCGCGAGACGCCGATGCCGTGGCTGCCCATGTGCACGGGCACGGGCTTGCCATCGGGGCCCTGCACCGTCGCGCCCATGGCGTCGGAATACTTGGTGCCGAAATAGAAGATCTGGCCCACTTCGATGCCCCGTGCGCTGCGGCGGCGCGCCTCGGGGACCTCGGCGAATTTCGCCTCGTCATGGGTCTCGTCCGTGCGCGCATAGCGCGAGGTGAATTCCTCCAGCACCGCCCGGCAGGCGGCCTTGTCGTCATAGTCGATCTCGCGATTGCCGAATTTCAGCTCGGTGATCTCGCTGTCATAGAAGACCTCGCTCTCGCCCGTCTCCGCCAGCACGAGAAACTCATGGGTGTCGTCGCCCCCGATCGGCCCGCTGTCGGCACGCATCGGGATCGCTTGCAGCCCCATGCGCTCATAGGTGCGCAGGTAGCTGACGAGGTGGCGGTTGTAGGCGTGCAGCGCATCTTCTTTCGTCAGGTCGAAATTGTAGCCGTCCTTCATGTAGAACTCGCGCCCGCGCATCACGCCGAAGCGCGGGCGGATCTCGTCGCGGAATTTCCACTGGATCTGGTAGAGCGTCAGCGGCAGGTCCTTGTAGCTGCTGACATGGGCGCGGAAAATGTCGGTGACCAGCTCCTCGGCGGTGGGCGTGTAGAGCATGTCGCGGCCCTGCCGGTCCTTCATGCGCAGCATCTCCTCGCCGTAGGCCTCGTAGCGCCCGCTCTCGCGCCAGAGATCGGCCGATTGCAGGATCGGCATCTGGATCGGGATGTGGCCCGCGCGGACCTGCTCGTCATGGACGATGTTCTCGATCTTGCGCAGCACCTTGAAGCCCAAGGGGAGCCACGAGTAGATCCCCGCCGCCGACTGCTTGATCATGCCCGCGCGCAGCATCAGCCGATGGCTGACGATCTGCGCCTCCGAGGGCGTTTCCTTGAGAACGGGCAGAAAATAGCGGCTCAGACGCATGGGACACCTTCAGTTTGAGTTCGCCCCTCTTTAGGCGAGAGCCCGGGCGCAAACAAGAGCGCCCTTCCCCCGCAAGCCGCGCGGCGATAGGCTCGGGGCAGATCAAGTCTTTTCAGAGTCCTTATGGCCAGCGAATATATTACACTCGGAGTCAGCCTCCCTGCCAACATCGCGATCACGATAGGCCTCGCGCTCGGCATCGTGCTGCTGTCGGCCCTCATCTTCTTCGCGCTGCCTGTCCGCGATGGGAAAGACCGCCTGTCAGACACAGGCGCGCTCGGCTTTCTCAATGTCTTCGCCGCCATCCTCGCGCCCATCTGGCTCTTTCTCTTCGCCCATATCCTCTGGGCGCTCTACCAGCTCGCAGCGACATTCGAGCCGACCGAGGATGGCAAGGACCTGCGCTGGCACATCCTCGCGTTCATCGGCCTCGTCACGGCCCTCGGCGGCCTCATCTCGGCCCCCCTCGCGCTCATCCGCGTCTGGACGACAGAGCGGCAGACCCGCACCTCCGAACAAGGGCACATGACCGACCGTATCTCCAAGGCTGTGGAGCAACTGGGTGAGGAGAAGACGGTCAAGGAGGTCGTGGACGGTCAAACCGTTGAGCGCACCGTCCCCAACATCGAAGTGCGCATCGGCGGGCTGCTGTCGCTCGAGCGCATCGCGCAGGACAGCACGACATATGACAAGGGCCGCGATCATGTCCGCGTCATGGAAATCCTCTGCGCCTATGTGCGGGAGAATGCGCCTGCGAAAAGTGCAATCGACTTTCCCGAGCCGGACTGGGAACCGCTCAAAGAGGGTGCCACCGACGAAGAACGCGAGGCGCATTTTGCCGCGCGGCAAATGAGGTTTGGTGATTACTGGCTCGAGGCCAAAGCATGTAAGTGGGCGCAAGCTCTCCCCAATCCCCGCGCCGATATCCAACAGGCGCTCGATATCTTTGGCCGCCGCACCAAAGAACAGCGCGCCATCGAGGCGCGTTGGGGCAAGGATGCCGCGCCGGAGGCCACATGGGTTTTCGACGCCGCCTGTCCAAGCCTGCCCGATACGCCATCAGAAGACGCCCTGAGCGCAGAGGCGCTCACGGCTTACCGCGCCGAGCTTCGCGAATGGAAAGGCCATATCGAGTCCTATCGCGGCTACCGGCTTGATCTGCGCGGGGCCAATCTGCAAGGCGCAGATCTCTCCGGCGCCATTCTCTCCGGCGCAAGGCTGAATAAAACGCGGCTTGAGGGGGCAGACCTTCGAGAGGCAAGGCTCGAAGGAGCAGACCTCGGAGAGGCGAGGCTCGAGGGGGCAGACCTCGCTCTAGCGCGCATGATGGGAGCAGACCTATCAGAAGCACGAATGGAAAGTGCATTCCTCGTATGTACGCGCTTCGAGGGGGCATTCCTCGTCATGGCGCGGATGGAAGGGGCAGTTCTTTCGATGGCACATCTGGAGAACGCAAGTATCGCAAGGTCGCAGATGGAGTGGGCAGACCTCAGCGAGGCTAGGCTCGAAGGGGCAGACCTCATCGAGGCGAGGCTCGAGGCGGCAGACCTTGAATGGGCAAGGCTCGAGGGGGCAAGCCTCGAACGGGCGCGGCTCGAGGGGACAGACCTCGGACGGGCGCGGCTCGAGGGGGCAGACCTCGGACGAACTTCGATGGATAATTCCACAAACCTCACGGAAGCCTTGCTGCGCGGAGCTTCGGTAAGGTCTGTTGAAGATACAGAGACCATAGCACAGCTTTCCCCGTTCCTGGGCGAGATGTTTGGTGATGGCTCGGTGAAACTCCCCAAGGGAACAGAACGCCCCGCCCATTGGCCCGATTGGGAGCTGCCATCACGCGGCCCCAACGAATTCCACACCCAATGGAAGCTCTGGCTTTCCGACCCAGAGAACTACACCCCGCCCCCGAAACCCGCCGACTGATCACGCCCGATCACAGGGCTGTCATCTGCGTCATCGGGCCGCGCTGGCCCCGCGTAACCCTTCTCACATGGCAGGCAATGATGCCGCAACATGCAACGGGAGATTATGACATGACACGCAAGTTCACACTCGCCGCAACCCTCGCCGCCGCAATCACGGCCACGGGCGCTGTCGCCGACGGGCACGGCAAGACCATCGTGGACATCGCCGCCGGTGATGACCGTTTCGAAACCCTCGTCGCCGCCGTGACGGCGGCCGATCTGGCCGGGACGCTCTCGGGCGAGGGTCCCTTCACCGTCTTCGCGCCCACGGACGAGGCTTTCGCCGCCCTGCCCGAAGGCACTGTCGACACGCTGCTCATGGAAGAGAACAAGGGCGATCTGACGAACGTGCTCCTCTACCATGTCGTGCCCGGCAAGGTCATGGCGGGCGACATCCCCTCCGGCAAGATGGGCGCGGATACGGCGCTGGAAGACGGCACGATCTGCATCAACAAGAATGACGGCGTCATGCTCGATGACGGCTCGGGCGACATGGCCAATGTCGTGATCGCCGACATCGAGGCCTCGAACGGCGTCATCCACGTGATCGACAAGGTCGTTCTGCCGGGCAATTCGCCGGACTGCTGAGCCACCCCCCACTCACGGCGAATGCCAGGCCCGCGCTCCGGCGCGGGCCTGTTTTCATTCGGCTCCCCGAAAACCTCCCTTGATATGCGCGGCGCGTCAGGGCATGAGTGATCTCAGGCATTTCAAGAGGCTCTCATGGCGCTTCCCGTCCGCGATCAGATGAAATACTGGGGCATTGCGACCCTCGTTTTCACGCTCGCGCTCTGGTATCTGGGCGATGTGATCCTGCCGTTCGTATTGGGCGGCGCGGTGGCTTATTTCCTTGATCCTGTCGCTGACAAGCTCGAAAGGGCCGGCCTTTCGCGCGCCGCGGCGACAACGACGATCACGCTCATTGCGCTCCTGGTCTTCGTGCTGCTCGCGCTGCTCGTCATCCCGACGCTGGTCCAGCAGGCGGTCGCGCTTTTCGAGACGGCACCTCGGCTCTTTTCGGACCTTCAGACCTTCCTGACCGAGCGCTTCCCCTCGCTCATGGAGGAGGACAGCGCCCTGCGCCGCTCGCTCGCCTCGCTGGGCGCGAAGGTCCAGGAGCATGGCGGGGAGCTTTTGCAGACGGTGTTCAGCTCGGCCATGTCGATCATCAACATCGTCATGCTCTTCGTCATCGTCCCCGTCGTGGCCTTCTACCTGCTCTATGACTGGGACCGGATGATCGCCACGATCGACGACATGCTGCCGCGCGACCACGCCCCGATCATCCGCCAACTCGCCGGCGACGTGGACGCGACGCTCGCCAGTTTCGTGCGCGGGATGGGCACGGTCTGCCTCATTCTCGGCTCCTATTACGCCATCGCGCTGATGCTCGTGGGGCTCCAGTTCGGCCTCGTGATCGGCTTCGTCGCGGGGCTCCTGACCTTCATCCCCTATCTCGGGGCGATCCTCGGCGGCGCGCTGGCCATCGGGCTTGCGCTCTTCCAGTTCTGGGGCGAATGGCTGAGCATCGCGCTGGTCGCCGGGATCTTCGTGATCGGGCAGGTCGTGGAGGGCAACGTGCTCACGCCCAAGCTCGTGGGCCGCTCCGTCGGGCTGCACCCGGTCTGGCTCATCTTCGCGCTATCGGTCTTCGGCACGCTCTTCGGCTTCGTCGGCCTTCTGGTCGCCGTGCCCGTGGCCGCCGCGCTCGGCGTCCTGGCGCGGTTTGTCTCGGACAGCTACAAGGACAGCCGGCTCTACCGCGGGCTCGAAAGCAACAGCGCGGGCGACGCGGCCATGGATGCCGCCGAAGAGGCCACGGACCAGGGCAGTTGATGTCGCGCCAGCTCACCTTCGATCTGCCCGCCAGAACGGCGCTGGGGCGGGAGGATTTCTTCGTGACCGAGGCCAATGCGGCTGCCGTCGCCATGATCGAGGGCTGGGAGAGCTGGCCCTCGGGCAAGCTCATGCTCACCGGCCCTTCCGGCTCCGGCAAGACCCATCTCGCCCATGTCTGGGCCGCTCTCTCCGGGGCGCGGATCGTCGATGCGACCGCCCTGCCCGGCGCGGATATGCCCGCGCTGGCCTCCGGCCCCATCGCCATCGAGGATATCGGCGAGATCGCCGGCGACCGCGCCGCGCAGGAGGCGCTCTTTCATCTGCACAACCTCGCGCAGGCGAACGGCGAGGCGCTGCTGCTGACGGCCCACGCCGAACCGCAGCACCTGTCGCTCACGCTGCCCGATCTGCAATCGCGCCTGCAGGCCGCACCTGCCGCGCCGCTCCGCGAGCCCGATGACGCGCTGCTCTCGGCGGTGCTGATGAAGCTTTTCGCGGACCGGCAGCTTGTGCCCAAGCCCGACGTGATCCCCTATCTCACGCGCCACATGCCGCGCAGCTTTGCCGCCGCGCGCAGCCTCGTGGAGGCGCTGGACAGCGCGGCCCTGTCCGAAGGGCGCGACGTTACCCGCGCGCTGGCGCGGTCGGTTCTGGAAAGCTGAGACGAGATATTGCGGGAGGGCGGCGCAGCGGAGCAATCCGCGTGTCAGCAGCCCGTGCCATGCAGGACGACGCGCACTGTCTTCGCGATGACCCTGGCATCGGTCATGAAGGACAGGTCGCGGAAATAGGCCGCGTCATATTCGGCACGCTGGGGAAAGCTGGTCTCATTGCGTTCGGCGATCTGCCAGTAGCCGGTGATGCCCGGGCGCATCTCGTAATAGGCGCGGCCCGGGTAGAGGCTCTGCTGGCCGACCATCATGGGCCGCGGGCCGACGATTGCCATCTGACCGAGCAGGACATTCAGGAGCTGGGGCAACTCGTCGAGCGAGGACTTGCGCAGGATCGCACCGAAGAGCGTGATACGCGGATCATGGTTCAGTTTCTGACGTTCGTCCCACTCGGCACGCGCCTCGGGGTTCTGCGCGAGGTAGGCCTCCAGGATCTGATCGGCATCGGCGACCATCGTGCGCAGCTTGAACATGCGGAAGGCGCGGCCGTTCTTGCCGATGCGCAGTTGCGAATAGATCGGCGGGCGCCCGTCGAGGGCGATGAGTGCCATCAGGGGCAACAGTATCAGCAAGGCAGCGGGTGCCGCGATCAGGACAATGAGGATGTCCAGCATCCGTTTGAACCGATTGCGGTAGACGCCCTGGGCATGGGACCCGGAGGAGCGGCCGAGCAGCTCGCGCAAGCCCTGCAGGTCCACCTTGCTTTCAACACGTTCGCTCATTAGGTCGCTTCCCCCAAGGAAATTCTTTAACAACTCGCTGCCTGGAAATCTGCGAGCGCACCCGCCGACGACACTTGCGCCTCTCGCGGAGCTGCACTCACTGGTCGGCTTCATGCGCGGCAGGGCGGCAGCTTTCCCACCTGAAGCACTTACATTCTGACGCGATCCCCCGAGCGCAATGCCGCATGTGCCCTCGAAGGCACCCTGCGACTGGTCCTGATTTGCCCAGGGAACGATTCGAGTCAATTCCACAAAAAATTTAAACAACTCAAGGATGTAGAGCTGTCCGTTCAATTAACCGTTCCCATCGCCCGTTTCAGCGCCCCCCTCGCAGGCGCGCGGAACGAGACCAAGGCACGGGTGCCGAAAACAACTGGTGAAACAATCCTTCGCCTCGCCCCCGAAAAGTTTCTCATGCACCAACGGCCCGCGATAAGGGGAAACGGAGGCGATACACGTCATATCCGCTTTTTTGCAAGGCTTTGCGGGGTCCGGATGCGGCATTTCAAGGGCGGGAGGCGCAAGACCCGCCACCCCGCGACAGTGCGGCGCGTGGAAAATGCGAAGGCAGCTATCGCAGATCCGCCCTGCCGGACGGCGCGGGGGCGGATCGTGACGTCTCGCCATCCCGTTGTTCTTGTCTGCGAAACACAGTTTTTCCTGCGCCACAGGCAACGCGCGGCCCGAAAGGCCTCGGGCGCGGCGCGTCCGGCACCGCACCCCGGCCTTCCACCGCAAGCGCCCCTCCGCCGGCACATCCGCCCTCGGGGCATATATCCGCGCCCTGCGCCGGCGCCTTGAGTCCACTGCGCGCGCGGGGTTAAGTCCAGCCGATCTTCCCGGCCTGCAAAAATTGCTTGATTTACGGCATCTTGCCTGAAGACGCGGTTGGACGCGCGGGCCATTTTCCTTTGACGCCTGCCCTGCCGTCGGTCATCTTCTCCCTGGCGGAGCGACCGGGAGGGCGCGCCCACTCGAAGATATCTGATCCGAAAAGAGCTCAATCATGGCCATTTCCGAAGACAAGGCTCCCGCGCGCCCCTCGCCGAAAGTCTCCGACGAGGTCCGGAAAACCACCTGCTACATGTGCGCCTGCCGCTGCGGGATCGATGTGCATATGCAAGGCGGCCAGGTGAAATACATCGAGGGCAACAAGGATCACCCCGTCAACAAGGGCGTGCTCTGCGCCAAGGGCTCGGCGGGGATCATGCAGCATTACTCGCCCGCCCGCCTGCGCGCGCCGATGAAGCGGACCGGCCCGCGCGGCTCGGGCCAGTTCGAGGAGATAAGCTGGGACGAGGCCTACGACATCGCGGAAAGCTGGCTGCGCCCGATCCGCGAGAGCGCGCCGGAAAAGCTGGCCTTCTTCACCGGGCGCGACCAGTCACAGAGCTTCACGGGCTTCTGGGCACAGGCCTTCGGCACGCCGAACTACGCCGCGCATGGCGGCTTTTGCTCGGTCAACATGGCCGCTGCCGGGATCTACACGATGGGCGGGGCCTTCTGGGAGTTCGGCCAGCCCGACTGGGAGCGCACGAAGATGTTCATGATCTTCGGCGTGGCCGAGGACCATGACAGCAACCCGATCAAGATGGGGATCGGCAGGCTGAAGGAGCGCGGCGCGCGCATCGTGGGCGTCAATCCCGTCCGCTCGGGCTATAACGCCGTGGCCGATGACTGGGTCGGGATCACGCCGGGGACGGACGGGCTGTTCATCATGGCGATGATCCATGAGCTCTTGAAAGCAGGGCAGATCGACCTCGACTATCTCACGCGCTACACCAATGCAGGCTTTCTCGTGAACTGCGCCGAGAGCGGCCCGAACAAGGGGCTGTTCCTGCGCTCGGAGGAGGGCAAGGCGCAGGTGATCGACCGCGCGACCGGCAAGCCGGCGGATTACGACGCGCCGGGCGTGAAGCCGAAACTCACCGGGCATATCCGCGTGGCTGGCGAGACATACCGCCCCGCCTTCGAGCTTCTGGCCGAGACCTACATGAGCGATGCCTACGCGCCGGAGGCCGTGGCCGAGCGCTGCGGCATCCCCGCCGCGCGCATCAGGGCGCTGGCCGCAGACCTCGCGCGCGTCGCCTTCGAGGAGGAGATCGTGCTGGAGCGGCCCTGGACCGACTGGAAGGGCGAGCGGCACGAGACGATGACGGGGCGCCCCGTGAGCTTTCACGCCATGCGCGGCATCAGCGCCCATTCCAACGGCTTCCAGACCTGCCGCGCCCTGCACGTCCTGCAAATCCTGCTTGGCTCCGTCGAGGTGCCAGGGGGCTTTCGCTTCAAGCCGCCCTACCCCAAGCCGCCCGAGGCGCACCCCAAGCCGCATGCAGGCGCGCAGCCCGGCCAGCCGCTCGACGGGCCGCACTTGGGCTACCCGATGGGGCCGGAGCATCTGCTGCTTGACGAGGACGGCAACCCGAAGCGCATCGACAAGGCCTATAGCTGGGAGAACCCCTTCTCGGCGCATGGGATGATGCACATGGTCATTTCCAACGCCCATGCGGGCGACCCCTACAAGATCGACACGCTCTTCATGTACATGGCGAACATGGCGTGGAACTCGACGATGAACACCTCTTCGGTGATCGACATGCTCACCGACACCGATGAGAACGGCGACTACGTCATCCCGCATTTCATCTACTCGGATGCCTACAGCTCCGAGACGGTCGCCTATGCCGACCTGATCCTGCCGGACACGACCTATCTGGAGCGCCACGATTGCATCTCCCTGCTCGACCGCCCGATCTGCGAGGCCGAGGCGGCGGCGGACGCGATCCGCTGGCCCGTGGTCGAGCCGGACCGCGACGTGAAGGGCTTCCAGTCGGCGCTTTGCGATCTCGGCGCGCGGCTGGGCCTGCCGGGTTTCGTCAACGAGGATGGCAGCCAGAAATATGCCGACTATGCTGATTACATTGTGAACCACGAGCGCCGCGCGGGTGTCGGGCCGCTGGCGGGCTGGCGCGGCGAAGATGGCGAGAGCGAGGGGCGCGGCGCGCCGAACCCGAAACAGCTCGAGCGCTACATCGAGAATGGCGGCTTCTGGATGAGCCACATTCCCGAGGAGGCGCAATTCATGAAGCCCTGGAACCAGCACTACCAGGACTGGGCCGTGAAGATCGGCCTCTTCGATGCGCCCGCGCCCTACGTGTTCAACCTCTATCTTGAGCCGCTGGCCAAGATGCAGCTTGCCGCCGAGGGCCACGGCGCGCAGCAGCCCCCCGAGCATCTGCGCGCGCGGATCGCCGAGACGATGACACCCCTGCCGCAGTGGTATGCGCCTTTCGAGCAAGAGGCTTTTGCCGACGAGGACTACCCGCTGCACGCGCTCACGCAGCGGCCCATGCACATGTATCACTCCTGGGGCAGCCAGAACGCCTGGCTCAGGCAGATCACCGGGGTCAACAAGCTCTTCATCCCCGGCAAGCTCTGGGAGGAACAGGGCTTCGAAGAGGGCGACTGGGCCTATGTCACCTCTCCGCACGGGCGGATCAAGGCGCCTGTGGCGCGGATGGACGGGGTGAACGAGAAGACGATCTGGACATGGAACGCCATCGGCAAGAAGCGCGGTGCCTGGGCGCTGGAAGAGGACGCGCAAGAGGCCACGCAGGGCTTCCTGCTCAATCACCTCATAAACGAGCTGCTCCCACCCAAGGGCGACGGGCTGCGCTGGGCCAACTCCGACCCGGTCACGGGCCAGGCCGCATGGTTCGATCTGCGCGTGCGGATCGAGAAAGCGCCGCAGGGCGGGCCGAGCGAGCCGGCGCTCGACGCGCAGGAAAGCCCCGTCGGCACGGGGCCGAAGACCGTGGCCTATGGAGAGGAGTTCTGATGCGCGACCATGTGATCGAAGGCGGCGGCGGCGTGAAGCTGCAGATGAGCGACGAGGGCCCCGAGGACGCACCGGCGCTGCTGTTCGTCCACGGCTGGGCGCAGCACAGGGTCTGCTGGCAGGCACAGGCGCCGCTGGCCGGGCGCTTTCGCGTGGTCACGCTCGATCTGCGCGGCCACGGCGCCTCGGGCAAGCCCGCCGAGGACGCGGCCTACACGGATGCGGCACTCTGGGGGGCGGATATCCACGCGATCATCGAGACGTTGGAGCTGCGCGATCCGCTTCTCATCGGCTGGTCCTATGGCGCGCGGGTGATCTCGAGCTACATCGCCCATCACGGGCAAAACGCGATTTCCGGCATCGCGCTCGTCGGCGGCATCATAGCCATCGGTGCCTCCCGGGAGGACTGGATGATGGGCGAGGACAGCCCCGCGCTCAACCGCGATCTTTATACGAATGACCAGACACGGCTGATGCCGGCCACGGCCGACTTTGTCGAGACCTGCACCCATCGCCCCCTGCCCCGGCGCGTCTATGGCACGATGGTCGCGGCGAACATGCTGGTGCCGCCGCATGTCCGCCGCGCGCTTTTCAAGGGGGATTGGGATTGCCGCCCCGTCTGGCAGGATTTCACGAGGCCCGCGCTTGTGCTGCACGGGGCGCAAGACAGGATCGTGCTGCCCGCGGTGGGCGCGGCGGCGGCAGAGGCCCTGCCGGAGGCGCGGCACTCCGTCTGGGAGGAGACCGGCCACGCGCCCTTCGCCGAGGACCCCGAGCGCTTCAACGCAGAGATCGCGGCTTTCGCGCAGGCGGCGCAGAAGGAGGCGGGATGACAAAGACACTCTTTTTGATCTTTGCGGCAATGGCGATCATGATCGGCTCGTTCATCTGGTTTGTCGCCACATGGGACAAAACCGCCGAGGAGCCGATCGGCGGACACATCAACACGGAGGCGCGCGCATGACCACCCTGCCAGAGAGCACCGAGACGAAGCTCGGCCTCGTGATCGACCTTGACACCTGCGTCGGCTGTCATGCCTGCGTGGTGTCCTGCAAGGAATGGAACACCTCCAATTACGGCGCGCCGCTGTCGGATATCGACCCCTACGGCGCAGAGCCGGAAGGCACCTTTCTCAACCGCGTGCACAGCTACGAGGCGATGCCGGAGACGGGGTGCAGCCAGACGGTGCATTTCCCCAAATCCTGCCTGCATTGCGAGGATGCGCCCTGCGTGACGGTCTGCCCCACGGGGGCGAGCTACAAGCGCGAGGAGGACGGGATCGTGCTCGTGAACGAGGCCGATTGCATGGGTTGCGGGCTCTGCGCCTGGGCCTGCCCCTACGGCGCGCGCGAGCTGGACATGCTCTCGGGCGTGATGAAGAAATGCACGCTCTGCGTGGACCGTATCTACAACGAGAACATCCCCGAGGAGGACCGCGTGCCCTCCTGCGTGCGCACCTGCCCCGCCGGGGCGCGGCATTTCGGCGATCTCGGTGATCCCGAGAGCGATGTCTCCAAGCTGGTGGCCGAGCGCGGCGGGATGGACCTCATGCCCGAGCAGGGAACCAAGCCCGTGAACAAGTATCTGCCGCCGCGGCTCAAGGACCGGCCTTCCGAGGCGGCGCTGGAACCGCGGCATGAAGACCCGTCGGGGCTCTTCGCATGGCTCGACAAGGCGCTGGAGAAGATCTGATGCATCCGGCACCGTCCGTCATTCTCTTTTCGACCCTCTCGGGCCTCGGCTTCGGGCTGCTGGCCTGGCTCTGCCTCGGGCTGCCGCCCGTCACCGGCCAGGTCGCCTTCGTGTTCTTCTTCATCGGCTATGCGCTGGCCGTGGGCGGGCTGCTGGCCTCTGTGCTGCACCTGGCCAACCCAAAGAACGCGGTCAAGGCCTTCAGCCAGTGGCGCTCCTCGTGGCTGTCGCGCGAGGGGATCAGTGCCATTGTCGCGCTTCTCGTCGTGGCTGTCTTCGCGATCGGCGTGATCTTCTTCGGCGTGCGCCTGCGCGCTGTCGGCGCCGTCGCCGCGCTGCTCTGCCTCTGGACGGTCTTCACCACCGCTATGATCTATACCCAGCTCAAGACGGTGCCGCGCTGGAACAGCTGGACCACGCCGCCGATCTTCCTGCTCCATGCCCTGGGCGGCGGCGCGCTCTTGGCAGGGCAGCCACGGCTGGCCGCGATCCTGCTCATCGTGCTGGGCTTTCTCATGGCCTGGGCCTGGATCAAGGGCGACGAGAAAGGCCGGGCCGGCTCGACCATGGAGAGCGCGACGGGGCTCGGAGCGATCGGCAAGGTGCGCCAGCTCGAAGCGCCGCATACGGGCGAGAACTACCTGTTGCGCGAGATGGCCTACCGGGTGGGGCGCAAACATGCTCTCAAGCTGCGGGTGATCACGCTGGTCTTGGGCTATGCGCTGCCCGCCGCGCTGATGCTGCTGGTGCCGGTCAGCCACCTCACGGCCGTCATCGCCATCGCCGCGCATCTGGCGGGCGTTCTGGCGGGCCGCTGGCTCTTTTTCGCCGAGGCCGAGCATGTTCAGGCGCTTTATTACGGGCGCTGAGGCGCGTCAGGACGGCTCTTGCTGCTGCGAAATCACTTCCCAGTGCTCGCCCATGGCCACGAGGCAGGACGTGCCATTGGGATAGCTCTGCACCAGCGTCCAGTCACCTGAGCCCGGCTCGATCCAGACCTCGAGAAGCGCATCCGGCCCGCGCATCCCGCGCCCCTGCCTGACCGCACCGCTCGCGCCGAAAAGCTGCTGCTCAAGCCGCGCCTTGTCATCGCAGATCATCTCGGAAAGCTGGGCCGGGGCGATCTGCGGTGCGCTCGCGAGCAAGGCTGTTGCCAATTGTGTCATTCTGCTCATGGACGAAAGGCTAGCATCGGCCCGCGCGCTTTGTAAAACTTTTTTGACTTCTTGGTGACACTCTCAGCCAATCTGCCGTTTCGCGACATATTCCCGTTACCTTGCAAGCCGCGCTTGTCACGAATCCGTTTCGAAGAGTTCGCAAGTCTGATTCATGACCGTCAAGAATCCGTCGCGCCCGGCCCCTAGGTTCGCCCCGAACCAAGGGGGACGACATGCTGGAAGTTAATCAGCTCACCAAGACATTCGGCACCAAGACAGCCGTGGATTCCGTGAGTTTCAAGGTCGAGCGCCCTATCATGATCGGGATCATCGGGCGTTCGGGCGCGGGCAAGTCGACGCTCTTGCGCATGCTCAACCGGCTGTCGGACGCCTCGGAAGGCACCATCACCTATGACGGCAAGGACGTGACCTCGCGCACCGGCGCGGCCAAGCGGAGCTGGCAGTCGGAATGCGCGATGATCTTCCAGCAGTTCAACCTCGTCCCGCGTATGGACGTTGTCTCGAACGTGCTGCACGGCACGCTCAACAGCCGCTCGACACTGGCGACGATGTTCAACCTCTACCCGCAATCGGACATTCACAAGGCCATCGAGATCCTCGACCGGCTCGGCATCGCCCAGCAGGCCGCGCAGCGCGCCGAGGCGCTCTCGGGCGGCCAGCAGCAGCGCGTGGCCATCGCGCGGGCGCTGATGCAGGACCCGCAGATCATCCTCGCCGACGAGCCCATCGCCTCGCTCGACCCGATGAACGCGCAGATCGTCATGGAAGCGCTGCGCACCATTCACGAAGAGGACGGGCGCACCGTCATCGCCAACCTGCACACGCTCGACACCGCGCGGCGCTATTGCGACCGGGTGATCGGGATGCGCGACGGGCGCGTCGTCTTCGACGGCACACCGGAGCAACTGACCACAGGCGCGGCGCGCGACATCTACGGCGCGGATGCGAGCTTTTCCGAGGAAAGCACATCCACCTCCATCGAAACACTGGACACGGCCGCAGCCCGCGCCATCCGCGAAGCCGAAGCCGTTGTCTGACACCCTTACCACCCCGGCCTGCCGGAAAGCGGGCCACAAACCAACCGGAGAGACCAAATGACCAAACTCTTTGCTGCTATCGTAGCGACCACCGCCCTCGTCAGCCCCGCGCTGGCGCAGGACAAGATCGAAGAATTCCGCATCGGCATCCTCGGCGGCGAAAACGCCCAGGACCGCATGACATCCAACGAATGCTACCGCGCCGCCGCCGAGGATCTGCTTGGCGTTCCGGTCAAGCTGTTCACACCGGCCGACTATGACGGCGTGATCCAGGGCCTTCTGGGCGGCAGCATCGACATGGCCTGGCTCGGCGCCTCGGCCTATGCCAAGACCTACCTGACCGACCCCGACGCCGTCGAGCCGATCATGGTCAAGACCAATGTCGACAAATCCTTCGGCTATCACTCCATCGGTTTTGCCCGCAAGGACAGCGGCATCACCTCGCTGGAAGACATGGGCGGCAAGTCCTTCGGCTTCGGCGATCCGAACTCCACATCGGGCTACCTCATCCCCTCCATCGAGATCCCGCAGGAAACCGGCGCAACGATGGACTCGGGTGACTACTTCGGTGAAGTGAAGTTCACCGGCGGGCACGAGCAGACCATCGTCGCGGTTGCCAATGGCGACGTGGACGCGGGCGTGACCTGGGCCGACGGCATGGGCGCATGGGCCGACGGCTACAACTCCGGCGCGCTGCGCAAGGCCGCCGATGCCGGCCTCGTGGACATGAACGAGCTGGTCGAGATCTGGAAATCCAAGCCGATCCCCGAAGGCCCGATCGTGCTGCGCAGCGAGCTTCCCGAGCGCGTCAAGGTGGACATCGCCACGCTGACCGCGTCGCTTCCCTACATGGACGCCGACTGCGCCTACAACTTCATGGCCGGTGAAGCCCTCGGCTTCCAGCCGATCGATCACGACGCCTATACATCGATCATCGAAGCGCGCAAGTCCAAGATGTAAACGCGCGCCAGCGCATCCGGCCGGCCCCCGACCGAAAGGGGCCGGCCCTTTTCTTTCAAGACCCCCGCTCAAGGAGCAGCCGCAATGGCGGATACCACGACCGGCCAGTCGCTCGGCGCTGAACGCACCACCGAGATTCAAGACGCCTACATGGCCATGACGCGCACCAAGCGCATGTATGGCGGCATCATGCTGATTGTCTTCATCGCGCTGATGGTCTCGGGCTTCATGCTGGCCGACAGCCGCAACGCGGGCGGGTTCTGGGACGGGATCCTCAACATTTTCAATTTTCCCGGCGAGGTGCTGAAGGAAGCCGGCGAGAAGATCACGCTGCTGCCGGCGCTCATGGTGAAGTTCTTTCCCTCGCTGGTCGAGACGATCAACATCGCCGCCGCCTCGACGCTGATCGGCGGGCTGCTGGCGATCGTGCTCTCGCTTTTGTCCACGCGCGGGCTGGCGCGGTTCCCCCGGCTCATCGGCGTGTTCCGCCGGCTCATGGACATCCTGCGCGCCATTCCGGAGATCGTCGTCGCGCTCGTGCTCATCTTCGTGCTCGGCGGCGGGCCGGTGCCCGCGATGATCGCCATCGCGCTGCACACGGCGGGCGCGCTCGGCAAGCTCTTCTCGGAGATCAACGAGAATGCCAGCCTGAAGCCGCTCGAAGGGCTCGAGAGCACAGGGGCCACATGGAGCCAGCGGATGCTGCTGGGCGTCGTGCCGCAGGTCGCGCCCAACTGGCTGAGCTACGCGCTTTTGCGCTTCGAGATCAACATCCGCGCCTCGGCCATCCTCGGCTTCGTCGGCTCCGGCGGGATCGGCTATGACCTCAAGAACGCCTTCAGCTGGGGCCAGGGCCGGTATGACGAGGTGGCGGCGATCTTCATCCTGCTGTTCCTGACCATCGTCTTCTTCGACCAGCTCTCCAGCCACTACCGCAACAAACTCGTCGGAAAGGCGTAAGGCCATGACCGCAACCGCAGAGACCCTGCCGATCACCGACCTCAAGCAGAGCGCCACGGCGCTGATCGGGCGCAAACGGCTCCTCGCCTTCGCGACGCCCGTGGTGATCGCGGCCTATTTCGTCTATCTCTTCTTCGCCTTCGACATCCCCGGTCTGGTGGACCGCGCGCGGATGGACAATGCCGCGATCCTCGTCGCCGACAGCTACAGCTACAAGACCCATGTCACCCATGACAACCGGGGCGGCGGCCTGGGCTTCGCCATCGAGGGTGAGAACAAGGGCACCTATCCCGAGGGCATGCTGCCCGAATTCGTCACGCGGACCGGCGAGGACGCGGTGGATATCGCCCTCAAGGCCGGGGAAAGCGCCACGATAGAGGGCTCGACCCTGCGCTATACCCGCCCCGACTACGGCACTGTCACCGTGGCGGTCGAGGGCCGCGACATCATCCTCGACACGCCGGACGGAACGGTGCCCGACTGGATCAGCGCGAGCGGAGCGCGCGTCAACATCACCGGCGCTGGCGGTCGCGCCGTCGTCACCCGCGCGCGCACCGAGGTCTACCGCTACTCCATGGGCTGGGAGCTCTTCTGGTTCACCCTCGACAGCCCCTTCTACGGCAAGAGCTTCGGCGAGCTGGCGGGGCTTGCGTTCTCGGGCGAGCGCGTCGTCGCGGACAAGAGCAACCTTGCCGCGATGGTGCATGATTTCTGGAACAATGCCATGTGGCGGCACAAGGATGTGATCTGGGCGATCTTCGAGACCGTGCTCATGGCCTTCCTCGGCACGATGGGCGCCGCGCTCATCGCCCTGCCGCTGGCCTTCCTCGCCGCGCGCAACTTCACCCGGCTGATGAGCGTCCGCTTCGCCGTGCGCCGCTTCTTCGATTTCGTGCGCGGGGTCGACGGGCTGATCTGGACCATCATCCTCAGCCGCGCCTTCGGCCCCGGGCCGATGACCGGCGCGCTGGCGATCCTGATCACCGACAGCGGCAGCTTCGGCAAGATGTTCTCCGAGGCACTCGAGAATGTCGACGACAAGCAGATCGAGGGCGTCACCTCCACAGGCGCGAAGCCGCTGCAACGCTACCGTTTCGGGGTGATCCCGCAGGTGACCCCGGTCTTCCTGAGCCAGATCCTCTACTATCTCGAATCCAACACCCGCAGCGCCACCGTGATCGGCGCGATCACCGGCGGCGGTATCGGGCTCCTGCTGACGCAGGCGATCATCACCCAGAAGGACTGGGAGGAAGTCAGCTATTACATCGTGCTGGTCATCCTCATGGTGATCGCGATGGACTGGTTCTCGGGCTGGCTGCGCGGCAAGCTGATCGGCCGCTCGGAGTGAGCCGGGGCGAGAAAACGAAGACAAGATGACCAAGCTCAAACCCGACGCGCCGCTCGTCCACGACGGCTGCACCATCACGAACAGCACCTTCGGCGCCTACACGGAGGTGCATGAGGGCAGCCGCGTGCAGAACACGCATATGGACGATTATGCCTATTGCGACCGCTACGCCGATATCGCCAACGCCCATGTCGGAAAATTCGCCAATATCGCCAGCTTCACGCGCATCGGCGCGACGGATCACCCGCTGCACACCGCCTCCTGCCATCACTTCCTCTATCGCTCGAATGATTACTGGGAGGATGCCGAGACAGATGCGGAGTTCATGGCCGCGCGCGCCGCGCGGCGCTCGGTGATCGGCAATGACACCTGGATCGGCCACGGTGCGATGATCAAGCCCGAGGTGACGCTCGGGCACGGCGCGGTCGTGGCGGCAAGCTCCGTGGTCACGAAAGACGTGGCCCCCTACATGATCGTCGCGGGCACGCCCGCGAAGGTGATCCGCCCGCGCCAGCCCGAGGCCATCGCCGAGCGGCTCATCGCGCTGGCCTGGTGGGACTGGAGCCACGCCGCCCTGCGCGCCGCGCTGGAGGATTTCCGCGCGCTGGAGGCGGAGGCCTTCCTCGACAAATACGGCGGCTAGGCGTCGCCGTAAGGTCGCCCCAAGACCGGCCCGCTCATACGTGAATGATCTCGGGTTTGAGGGAGTCGAGAATCTCCGCGACGGCGTCGCGGGTCGCCTTGTCGTGGTTCAGCGTCTCCATCACTCCCAGGATGTCCTCGGCAGCCGCGTCATACTCGGCCGCCTCGATCTGCATGCCGCGATGGGCCTCTGTCATGCTTCGGCCGGTGTAATTGTCCGGCCCGCCGCTCCCGGCGGCGAAAAAATCGCAGGTATGCTGCTTGATCTCCTCGACGCGCTCGGGCTGATCGGCATAGGGCTGGAAGCGGTGGCCGATCAGGGGATTGTCCATATGCGCCGCGACCGTCCCATCGACGATCCGGCGGATGCCGGCGGCCCCGCCGAGGCGCTCGTAGAGGGTCACGGCATGCAGGTCTTGTGCGGTTGTTCGGGTCATGGCGGCTCCTTTCGTGGTTGTCGTGACGGTCATTCAAGCAGGTTCGGCGCGCGCGGCGGTGACATCGGCTGCCGTCATCGGCGTGCCGCCGATGGCCCATTCGCCGCTGGCGACCTCCTTCACCCTGACCCATGTGACCCCGCGCATGGCCTCGCCCTCGACGCCGACCATCGCCTCGGTCACATCGCGGATCATCCGCTGCTTCTCGGCGTCGTCAAAGACGCCTTCGATCAGTTCGATATCGACAAGTGGCATGTTTTCTCTCCCTTTCCTGTCGGGTTCCCAGCTCCGTGCCGGACCAATCCGGCGCAGGCCAACCCTGACGGTCGAGGGGCCTGCCGGCCAGTTCACGAACTGAAGCGCCCCCGGTACAGACTCTGAACTGGCGCGGGGGCGGGCCGGTATGGCATGCTGCATCCCAGCACCCGAGGGAGGCCCCATGACCAACGCGAGCTACAAGCAATTCTGCCCTGTCGCGATGGCGGCGGAGGTGCTCTGCACCCGCTGGACCGTCGTTCTGCTGCGCGAACTCATCGCCGGATCGAGCCGCTTCAACGAGCTGCGCCGGGGCGTGCCGCGCATGTCTCCGGCGCTTCTGTCCAAGCGCTTGGGCGAGTTGCAGGACGCCGGCGTGGTGGCGCGCGAAAGGCTGGCCGAGGCGCCGGAGATCGACGCCTACCGACTGACCCAGGCCGGGCGCGACCTGCAGCCGGTGATCGAGGCGATCGGCATGTGGGGCCAGAAATGGGTTGAAACCGAGCCTTCACTGGAAAATCTCGACCCCGAGCTGCTGATGTGGGACATGCGCCGCAACCTTGACACGCGCCCCGTGCCGCGCAGGCGCTGCGTGATCGAGTTCATCTACCCCGAGCTGCCCGAGGCGCAGCGCAGATGGTGGCTGATCGTGGAGCCCGATCGCAGCGTGGACCTGTGCCACATCGACCCCGGTTTCGATGTCGATCTCTACGCGACGACGGATTTGCGCACGATGACGGAAATCTGGATGGGCCTGCGCTCCGTGCGCGATGCGGTGGAGCGCGAGGCCTTGCTGCTGGTCGGCGCGTCGGAGCTCATGCGCTCGATGCAGACATGGCTCGGCCTCAGCCCCTTTGCCCGGCAGGAAAAGCTGGCGCGCTGAGCGGCGCGGTCCTCAGCCTTCGAGCGTCAGCGTCACCCGGTCCCCGGCGAACCACGTGCGCCCGTATTCGAGCGGCACGCCCGCCGAATCCACGTTCACGCCTGTCGAGCGCAAGAGCGGATCGCCCTCGCGGCAGTGCAGGTGAAGCGCCTCCGTCGCTCCGGCCAGTTGGGCCGTGAGCCGCGTGGAGGCGCGGGTGTAATCCGCGATGCCGAGGGCCGCCAGCGCCTCGGTCACGCTCGACGTGACGCCCAGCGCGGCCTCGATTCCGGCAAGCCGCTCCACGGGGAAAAGGCTTTCGAAAAGGGCGATGGGCTGGCCGTTGGCCAGCGAGAGCCCGTGATAGGCCAGAACCGGCGCACCCTCGGAAAGCTCCAGCGCGCCCGCCTCGCCGCGCGTCGCGGCGCGCGGCTCGAGCGCGAGCACGCGCTTCTCCGGGCGGCGCCCGGCGGCCAGCAGGTTCTCGTGAAAGCGCACGCGCCGCCCGATGGGATAGTCGGTCGGCGTGGCCGCCACGAAGGCCCCCGCCCCCCGCCGCGTCCTGACCAACCCGTCCTCCACGAGCTGCGAAAGCGCATGGCGCACGGTATGGCGGTTGACCCCGAAGCGCTCGGCCAGCGCCGCCTCTGTCGGCAGCTTGTCCCCGGCCGTGTAGCGGCCCTCCGAGATGTCCTCCCGGAGCGCCGCCGCGATGGCCTGCCAGATCGGCGTGCGGGCTTTCGATCTCGGATTGTCACGCAAGTTTCACAAATCTCCTGTGGGGAATCGGTCCGCTTCTGCTAATATGTGTCTAGTTGTATAGTATTTCGGAAAGTTGTCGAGATGAAAGACATGCCCGATCAGACCGCGCAGAGACAAGCCTGGATGAGCCTTCTGGCCAAGGCCCCCGGCGGGCGTGCTGCGGAGCTTCTGGACGCCGCCATGCCGCGGCCCGGCTTCGACTGGCTGCGCCGTCCCGAGACCGGCAGCGTGATGGTCCGCGGCCGCACGAGTGGGACCGGCGCGCCCTTCAATATGGGTGAAATGACCGTCACGCGCTGCACACTGCGGCTGGAGAGCGGAGAGATCGGACATGCCTATCTCCAGGGCCGAAGCAAGGCGGATGCCGAGGTGGCCGCGCTGGTGGACGCGCTGATGCAGAGCGAAGCCGCCGAAAGGCTGCAGGAGGCGGTGCTGCGCCCGCTTGAAGCGGAAAGTTCCACACGGCGGAGTGCCCGCGCCGCCAAGGCCGCTGCGACAAAGGTCGATTTCTTTACCATGGCACGGGGAGAAGACTGATGCAGGCCGAGGCGCTTGAAGGCGGGTTCTCTGACCCCGCAAGGCAGGCCGCCGCGAGCTTTCGCGGCGTGATGGAGGCGATGGCCCGCCCGGGCACACTGCACGCGCTTGAGGGCGCGCAACCGCCCGCGCCTGTCTCCCCGGCTGCCGGCGCCGTGATCCTGACGCTGTGCGACGCGGATACGCCGCTGCACCTTGCCGGCGCGGCCGATTGTAGTGCGATGCGCGATTGGGTGTCGTTTCACACCGGGGCACCGCTCGTCGCGGCTGCGGACTGCGCTTTTGCACTCGGACCATGGGAGGCGCTCCTGCCGCTCGATCGCTTCGCCCATGGCACATCGCGCTATCCCGACCGTTCTGCAACGCTGATCGTCGAACATCCCGCGCTCGCCGCCCTGGGCGCGCGCCTGCGCGGCCCGGGCATCCGCACCGAGGCGCAGCTCTCGCTGCCCGATCCCGACGCCTTTCGCGCCAACAATGCGCTCTTCCCGCGCGGGCTCGATTTCTTCTTCACCGATGGCAGCCACGTCGCGGCCCTGCCCCGCTCCACGGAGGTCTGCTGATGTATGTCGCGGTCAAGGGTGGCGAGAGCGCCATCGAAAACGCCCATGCCTGGCTCGCCGAGGAAAGACGCGGCGACAAGTCGGTGGCGGAGCTGAGTATCGCGCAGATCCGCGAGCAACTGAGCCTCGCGGTCAACCGCGTCATGTCGGAGGGATCGCTCTACGACGCCGACCTCGCGGCATTGGCGATCAAGCAGGCGCGCGGCGACCTCATCGAGGCGATCTTCCTGATCCGCGCCTACCGCACGACCCTGCCCCGCTTCGGCACTTCCGAGCCGGTGAAGACGGGTGAAATGAGCTGCGACAGGCGTGTCTCGGCGACGTTCAAGGATGTGCCCGGCGGTCAGGTCCTCGGCCCGACCTTCGACTACACGCACCGGCTGCTCGACTTCAAGCTGGCCGCCGAGGGAGAGACACCGGACGCCCCCGCGCGCGAAGCCGGCCCGGGCGATGTGCCGCATGTCGCGGAATTCCTGGGCCGGGAAGGGCTCATCGAAGAGGCCCCGCGCGATGAAGCCGCCCCGCCGGACCTCACGCGCGAGCCGCTGGAAATGCCCGCGGGCCGCGCCCTCCGGCTTCAGGCCCTCACGCGCGCCGATGAAGGCTTTACCCTCGGCCTCGCCTACTCGACCCAGCGCGGCTATGCGCGCAACCACGCCTTCGTGGGAGAGCTGCGCATCGGCGCCGTGCCAGTGGAAATGGAAATCCCCGAACTGGGATTCGCCGTCGAGATCGGCGAGGTGGTGCTGACGGAATGCGAGACCGTGAACCAGTTCACGGGCTCGAAGACCGAACCACCGCAATTCACACGCGGATATGGCCTGGTCTTCGGCCAGACCGAGCGCAAGGCGATCTCCATGGCGCTGGTCGACCGCGCCCTGCGCTGGCAAGAGCTGGGAGAAGACAACGAGGGCGCGCCCGCGCAGGACGCGGAATTTGTGCTCTACCACGCGGACAACATACAGGCGACGGGCTTTCTGGAGCATATCAAGCTGCCCCATTATGTCGATTTCCAATCCGAGCTGGAACTGGTGCGCAAGCTGCGCCGGGAAGTCGCGGACAACCGGACCCGGGAGGCGAAGGAATGAGCCCGAGACCCCCCTCACCCCCTGCCCCTCTCCCCTCGGGGAGAGGGGAGCGGCGCGCAGAAGATAGCGCATCGTTTGCGACAAGCGCTGCGAGCCGAACCGTGCGTGTAGCCCCCTCTCCCCGAGGGGAGAGGGGGTTGGGGGTGAGGGGCCATTGCCGAGAGGCGAGGATATCCGTTAGGGATTTCTTCACCCTCGGGCGCGACGTTTGCGGGCATGGCCCAGGCTCCCGCACATACCAGAAAGGCCCGCGTCCTGAGGCGTTGGGCGACGGCGCCCGAGGCCGTGCTGTGGCAGGCCCTTCGGAACCGCAAGCTGGCCGGGCTCAAATTTCGCCGCAAGGCCATTGCGGGGCCGCATGTCGTGGACTTCCTGTGTCCCGCGGCCCGGCTGGTCGTGGAGGTCACGGGGCAGGCGCAGCATGCCCGCGTTCTGGAGACGCGGGACGCGGAGCTCATGCGCATGGGTCTTGGCGTACTTCGACTGAAGCGCCGCGACGTCGAGACCGATCTTTCAAATGTCCTCGCACAGATCGAACAGGCGGCACGCATGAGGCTCTGAGCCGCCCATTTACCGGGAGCACGCCGCATGAGTGACTACAATTTCGCCTATCTCGACGAGCAGACAAAGCGGATGATCCGCCGCGCGATCCTCAAGGGGCTGGCCATTCCCGGCTACCAGGTGCCTTTCGCGAGCCGCGAGATGCCGATGCCCTATGGCTGGGGCACGGGCGGTGTCCAGGTCTCTGCCGCGGTGCTCACACCGGGCGACCGGTTCAAGGTCATCGACCAGGGGGCCGATGACACCACCAACGCCGTCTCCATCCGCAAGTTCTTCGAACGCACCACCGGTCTGGAGACCACCACCAGCACGGCGCAGGCCAGCGTGATCCAGACGCGGCACCGCATCCCCGAGGCGGCGCTCGCCGAGGGGCAGGTCCTCGTCTACCAGGTGCCGATCCCCGAGCCTTTGCGCTTCCTCGAGCCCCGCGAGAGCGAGACGCGCAAGATGCATGAGCTGGAGGAATACGGGCTGATGCATGTCAAGCTCTACGAGGATATCTCGCGCCACGGGCATATCGCCACATCCTACGCCTATCCCGTCAAGGTGGAGGCGCGCTACGTGATGGACCCTTCACCGATCCCCAAGTTCGACAATCCCAAGCTCGCCGAGTGCCCCGCGATCCAGCTCTTCGGCGCCGGGCGCGAGCAGCGCATCTACGCGCTGCCGCCCTATACCGGGGTCGTCAGCCTGGACTTCGAGGATCATCCCTTCGAGGCCTCCAAGGCCGATCATCCCTGCGGGCTTTGCGGCGCGGAGGACAGCTATCTCGACGAGGTGATCATGGATGACGCGGGCGGGCGCATGTTCGTCTGTTCGGACACCGACCATTGCGAGACGCGGCAGGCCGCCGGTCATCGCGGAAAGGATGCGGCATGACCCCCTTGCTCTCCGTTCAGGGCCTCACGAAGCACTACGGCGCGCATGTCGGCTGCGCCGATGTCGCCTTCGATCTATACCCCGGCGAGGTCATGGGGATCGTCGGCGAGAGCGGCTCGGGCAAGTCCACCCTGCTGAACTGCTTGGCCGGGCATCTCACCCCCGATGCCGGCGCCGTCGTCTTCGACACCCGAGCCGAGGGGCCGCGCGACACGCTCAAGATGAGCGAGCCGGAGCGCCGCATGCTCGGGCGGACCGATTGGGCCTTCGTGCATCAGCATGCCCGCGACGGGCTGCGCATGGGCGTCTCGGCGGGTGGCAATGTGGGCGAGCGGCTGATGGCCGTCGGCGCGCGCCACTACGGCGACATTCGCAGCCAGGCCACCGACTGGCTCGGCCGCGTGGAGATCGACGCGGGCCGCATCGACGACCGGCCCAGCACCTTCTCGGGCGGAATGCAGCAGCGCCTTCAGATCGCGCGCAACCTCGTGACGGGGCCGCGTCTTGTCTTCATGGACGAGCCGACCGGCGGGCTCGATGTGAGCGTGCAGGCGCGGCTGCTCGACCTCTTGCGCGGCCTTGTGCGCGACATGGGCCTCTCTGCGATCATCGTCACCCATGATCTCGCCGTCGTGCGCCTGCTGGCGGATCGGCTCATGGTGATGAAATCGGGGCATGTGGTCGAGGCGGGGCTGACCGACCAGGTCCTCGACGATCCGCAACACGCCTACACGCAACTTCTCGTCAGCTCGGTATTGCAGGTATGACCATGATTGATCTTCAGGATGTCTCCAAGACCTTCACGCTTCACAACCAGGGCAGCGCGGTGATCGAGGTTCTGGGCGGGGTGACCCTTTCGGTCCGCCCCGGCGAATGCGTCGCGCTGACGGGCGCGTCCGGCGCGGGCAAATCGACGCTCATGCGCATGATCTACGGCAATTACCGCGCCCGCAGCGGAAGGATTCTCGTTGGCGGGACCGATCTCGTCACCGCCGAGCCGCGCGAGATCATCGCGATCCGCCGCGAGACGCTGGGCTATGTCAGCCAGTTCCTGCGCGTGGTGCCGCGGGTTTCGACGCTCGATGTCGTGGCCGAGCCGCTGCGCGCATTGGGCACGGCGGCGGACGCGGCCGAGGCCCGCGCGCGCGCCCTGCTTGCACAGCTCAACATTCCCGAACGGCTCTGGAGCCTCTCGCCCACGACCTTCTCGGGCGGGGAGCAGCAGCGCGTGAACATCGCGCGCGGCTTTGCCCATCCCTACCCGGCCCTGCTGCTCGACGAGCCCACGGCGAGCCTCGACGCGGCCAACCGCGCCGTTGTGCTCGGGCTGATCGAGCAGGCCAAGGCGCGCGGCGCGGCGATCATCGGGATCTTCCACGACGAGGCGGCGCGCGCGCAGGTCTGCGACCGGGAGATCGACGTGGGCCGTTTCACACCGGGGCGGGCGGCATGAGCGAGGGTCGCCTCATCGCCGTGGTCGGGCCTTCGGGCGTCGGCAAGGACAGCGTCATGGCCGGGATCAAGGCCGCCGCGCCCGAGGTCAGACTGGTGCGCCGGACGATCACCCGCGCCCCGGAGCTGGGCGGCGAGGAGTACGATCCCATCTCGCCCGAGGCTTTCGAGCGCGCCGCGCGGGCGGGCGCGTTCTGCGTACATTGGGAAGCGCACGGGATGCGCTATGGCATTCCGGCGGATGTGCCGGGTGACCTTGCGCGCGGGACGGACTGCCTTGCCAATTTCTCGCGCAGCGCCCTGCTCAAGGCCCGCGCGGCCATGCCGGACATGCGCGTGCTCAACATCACCGCAACGCCCGCAACACTCGCCAACCGGCTCGCGGCGCGCGGGCGGGAAAGCGCCGAGGAGATCGCCGCGCGCCTGCGGCAGGCGGAGAAACCCTTGCCGGAGGGGCTTGACGTGATCACCGTGTCCAATGACGGGGCGCTTGAGACGACGGTCAAAGAGGCGCTGCGCGCGCTCCGGCGAGAGGAGGCCTGAAACCATGTGCCCCTCAGCTTTGTCATCGCCATGTCACGAAACCGGCACAGACAGGAAACGCCCCGGCAGAGGCCCGGGCCAGGACAGGAAATGAGCCCCGACATGAATTCTCCCATCGCCCCGGACGCCATGAGAGCCGAGAGCGCGACCCCCGCGCCCGGCCCCCTGCAGCTTGCAAATGCGCGTCTTGTGCTCCCGGGCGAGGTGCTCTTGGGCACTCTGAGCATCGAGAACGGGGTCATCACCGAGATCCGCGAGGGCGATGGCGTGGCCGGCGGCGCGGTCGATTGCGGCGGCGACTATGTCCTGCCCGGGCTCGTCGAGCTGCACACCGACAATCTCGAGCGCCATATCGAGCCGCGCCCCGAGGTGGACTGGCCGCACCTGCCCGCGCTTGTCGCGCATGATGCCGAGCTGGCCTCGACGGGGATCACCACGGTCTTCGACGCGCTGCGCACCGGCTCGATCCATTCGCGGCAGGTCGGCTACGGGGCCTATGCCCGCAAGCTGGCCGACGAATTGCTGGCGGCGCGGGCGGCGGGGCATTTCCGGATCAGCCACTTTTTGCACCTGCGCGCCGAGATCTGCTCGGAGACGCTGCTGGAGGAGCTGGCGCAGTTCGGCCCCGATGACCGTGTGGGCATCGTCAGCCTGATGGACCACACGCCCGGCCAGCGCCAGTTTCGCGACATGTCGGCACTCAAGACCTATGTCGCCAAGAAGCGCGGCATGACGGACAACGAGTTCGCCGAGCATGTGGCCGGTCTCAAGAGCCTCCAGGCGCGTCTCGGGGCCAAGCACGAAGCCGGCGCCGTGGCCGAGGCGGCACGGCTCGGCGCGGTGCTCGCCAGCCATGACGACACGACGGCCGAGCAGGTCGCCGCGTCGCGGGCCAATGGCGTGGGCTTCGCCGAGTTCCCCACGACGCTCGAAGCCGCCGAAGCCTGCCGCGCCGAGGGCGTCGCGGTCATGATGGGCGCGCCCAACCTCATCCGGGGCGGCTCGCATTCGGGCAATGTCGCCGCTGCCGAGCTTGCCGAGGCGGGGCTGCTGGACATCGTCTCCTCCGATTACGTGCCCGCCGCGCTGCTGCTGGCGGCCTTCCGGCTCGCCGAGGGCTGGAACGATCTGCCCCGCGCCGTCGCCTGCGTGAGCGAGACCCCCGCGCGCGCGGGGGGGCTCACGGACCGGGGCAGGCTCGAGACGGGCTGGCGCGGCGATGTGCTGCGCGTGCGCCTTGCAGGGCAGACGCCGCTCATCCGCGGCGTCTGGAGCCGGGGCGAGCGGGTGAGCTGACCGCGCGCGGCGGCAAGTTCAGCGCGGCCCGGGCGGCACCACCTCGTAGCCACGCTCTTCCGGTTCGTCGTCAACCAGCTCCGCCGGGAAGCCCTCGGCCAGCACCGACAGGCCCGTGGCCTCTTCGAGCCGGCGGATGATCTCGTCGGTGTTGGCGCGGGTGCCGTAGCGGTCCTGGCCGTCCTTCATGATGTCGATGATCATCGGGGAGAGCTCCAGAGGCACATTGTTGCGCTCGGCGATGGTCTGGAACAGGCCGATATCCTTCAGGATCAGGTCGAGCGTGAAGTTGACATCGCGCGCGCCGTTGAGGATGAGCTGGCTTTCGGTCTCGTGCACGAAGCTTGTCCCCGAGGAGATCTTCATCGCCTCGTAGGTCGTGGCCATGTCCATGCCCGCCGCCTTCATGGTGATGAGCGCCTCGCAGCAGGTCAGCAGGTTGGCCGTGGCGAGATAGTTGGTCATCACCTTCAATGTCGAGGCCGTGCCCAGCGGGCCGGTGTGCAGGACGCGGCGGCCCAGTGTCGTGGTGAGCGGCAGGACCTTCTCGAAGGTCTCCCTGTCTCCGCCCACGAAGATCGAGATATTGCCCGTATCGGCGCGGTGGCAGCCGCCGGACACGGGGCATTCCGCCGGGAAGGCCCCCTTTTCGCGCACCAGCGCACCGATGCGCTTGACCTCGGCCTCGTCGGTCGTGGACATCTCCATCCAGACCTTGCCCTCGGAGAGGCCATTGAGCACGCCGTCGGGCCCTTCCATCACCTCCGAGCAAACCAGCGGCGAGGGCAGGCAGGTGATCACCACATCGCAGAGCTCGGCCACTTGCCGCGGCGTGTCGGCCCAGCCGGCCCCTTTGTCGATCAGCGCCTGGGCGGCCTCGCGGCGGGCATCATGCACCACCGTGTCGAAGCCGTTTCGCACGAGGCTGCCGGCCAGTTTGCTGCCGACGTTTCCGAGGCCGATAAATCCTGTCTTCATGTTCTTGTCCTGTTGCTGTGCCGCGGCCGCGCGATGGCTTTCCGGCATGGTGTTTACCAGACCCATGGACAAGAGGCGGGACATGCGCGTCAATCCCCGGCATGGCTTTTTATCCCGTGCAAGGCCCGTTTTGGCCCTGTTTCGTCAAATCGTGACAGGCGCGGCAGACAGAGGCCGCGCGCCCCGGGAAAACTGCTTGAACATGGCGCGGGTCTGCGCGAGTTTCGCGCAAAGCAAGCAAACGACGCGCCACCCTTCGCCCCGCGCGCCAGCCCTGCCCGCCAAGGAGCCCAGCCATGGATGTCCGCCTGATCGCTGCCATTATCATCTTTCCCTTCGCGGTGGCCTTCATCTACGCGGCCATTCACGAATACATGCGCTTCAAGAGCGAGGGCAAAGCGACCTATGGCCTCTACTACGATGAAGAAACGGGCACGACGCATGTGACCGGCATCGCCGAGGATGAGGAAGCTTTCGACCCGGAGGGGTTCGACCCCGGCAACTACAACGATCCCGATATCATCGAAGATGAGAGCAAGTCGTAGGCTGCGCGCAATCCCGCGCCCGGCCCGTCAGTTCCGCATCTTGATCCCCTCTTCCCAGCGGAAACCGACGCCCCCACCCTGCCAGACGCCCTGACCGAACGGGTTGCCGCCGTCGATATTGACATGCTGCGGCAGGCCGAAGCCCGGAGCCAGATCCTGCGCGCCACGGACCGTGCTGCGGTGCATGATCCGCAGGCCCTGCTGGTCGGCGGGCATATGCGCCTCGGGGGCCGCGCGGTGGGCGACGGCGAGATTGTCGATGAACACGCAGTCATTCTCGGCATATTCGAAGGCGATGGCGTAGCCCGCATCGAAACCGGCATTGAGAATGTCGTTATACTCCCGGCAGACCTGTTTCATCTCCTCGGCTTCCAGCAGGCGAAAGCCGTCCGCGTCGGGGTGTTTCTCGATGATCGCGCCGGTCATTCCGAGGTGCAGCCAGATGCACGCCTGCCCGGAGACCGGGTGCTCATGCACCATCGGATGCACCACGCCGGAGGCAGAATTCACCGATGACAGGCGCCGCCAGCGCTCCTGCCGGTCTTGCGGCAGCGCGTCGAATGCGAGCCCCTGATGGACGAAATGCGTGCCGCCGCCATGCTCGGCGGGCCGGATGATGTGATAGCCCGAATGCGAGAAGGTGGCCGGCAGGAAGCTGCCGTCATTGTGCCATTGCGGCCCGACATCGGGGATTCCGTGGCGTTCATCGTTGGAGAGCCGGAAGATATGGCGGTTGAGGTCGGGGGTCTCGGGGTGGACACCGTGCGTGCTGTGCAGCGCGCGCCCGCCCCACCAGCAACTGGCGCGCAGGAAGGCCTCGTGGTCGATGGTCTCCGCGTTCTTGAACACGAGGAACCCGCTCTGCGCCATGACCCTCTCCAGCGCATCGAGCACGTCGCGCGGCGGCGGGGCCTGCGCGGCGAGGTCGATCCCGCGCACCTCCGCGCCGATCGGCTCGAGCGGGGTGATCTGCGCGCCGTGCTCTTCGACGAGGGCGGTCTGTTCGGGGTCGAGAGCGAGTTGTTCCTTGGTCAATGCGGGCCTCCTTTGTCTTCCCCCGAGGTAGGTCGCCCGCGCCGTGACTTAAAGTGGGGCCTACCGCGCGACGATGTTCTCGCCTTCCACGGCCCCGAGCGATTGCAACAGCGCCGATGTGTTGCTCACGCCGAACTTCTTGAGCAGCTTGGCGCGGTAGACCTCGACGGTCCGGTGGCTCAGGTCGAGCTTGATCGCGATCTCCTTGCTGGTCAGCCCGTCGGCGAGGTGAGAGACGATCTCGCGTTCGCGTCGGGTGAGTGGCTGGTAGGGGCGCACGCCCGACAGGTCGGCAAAGCTCCAGACCGCGCGCATCAGCGGCTCCTCGGGCGTGAAGGAATGCCCCCGCGTGCGGCACCAGAAGAGCGAGCCGTCCCTGCGCGCCATGATGCGCTCGTCCCAGTAGGTGTTGGTCTCGCGCAAGGCGGGGATGCCTCGGTCACGGATGTTCACGAACTCCTCGTCGCTGGGGTAGAGCATCGCGAAGATCTGCCCCTTGAGCTCGCCATGCTCATAGCCGAACATCCGCGAGAAGGTGAGGTTGCAATCGCGGATCACGCGGTTTTCCGTCACCACGAGGCCCACCGGGGCATAGAGAAACGCCAGCTCGGAAAACTCGCCCGAAGCGTAGGCCTTGTCGATAAGTGTTTCCACAATATTGCTTTATCACACCGCTTGAGTGACCCTTTCAGGACAGGATTCTAAGGGAGCAATCGGGGCGTGGCAACGCCCCCGTGCCCTTACTGTCATCTAGGGAGGAAAAGATGAGAACATTCTTCAAAGCACTCAGCGGTGCTGCCATGGGGCTTGCCATGGCCACTGCGGCCTGGGCGGAAGACCCGATCAAGATCGCGCTGGTTCACGGCATTTCCGGCCATGCCTTCGAGGCCTTCTCGAAGCAGGCGCAGACGGGTTTCGAGCTCGGCATCGAGTATGCCACGGACGGCACCGGCGAAGTCGGGGGGCGCAAGATCGAGATCATCCACAAGGACACGCAGTTCAAGCCCGACGTGGCCCGCGCGGTCCTGGCGGAGGCTTACGGCGACGACGAAGTGCTGCTCGCCGTCGGGGCGACCTCTTCGGGCGTGACGAAGGGGCTTCTGCCGATCGCAGAGGAATACGAGAAGATCCTCATCGTCGAGCCGGCGGTGGCCGACAGCCTCACCGGCCCCGAAAGCAACCGCTACATCTTCAAGACCTCGCGCAACTCCTCGATGGACATGCAGGCGCAGGCGCTGGCTCTCAAGCCCGACGAGACGCTGCATGTGGCAACACTGGCGGAAGACTATGCCTTCGGTCATGACGGGATCGAGGCCTTCAAGGCCGCGCTCGACGGCTCCGGCGCGACGGTGGTGACAGAGGAATATGTCCCCCAGGGTACGACCGACTTCACGGCGGCGACGGAGCGCATGTTCAACGCGCTCAAGGACAAGGACGGCCGCAAGGTCATCATGATCTACGTGGCCGGCGGGGGCGATCCCATGGGCAAGATCCAGGCGATGCAGCCCGAGCGCCACGGCATCGAAATCTCGACGGGCGGTCACATCCTGCCGGTGCTGCCGACCTACAAGCGCGTGCCCGGCATGGAAGGCGCGATCTATTACTACTACGAGGCACCGGACAATCCCGTGAATGACTGGCTCGTCGAGACGCATCAGGAGCGCTTCGACGGCCCGCCCGACTTCTTCACCGCAGGTGGCATGGCCGCCGCCCTGGCTGTCGTCAAGGCGCTGGAGACGGCGGAAGAGCTGGAGACAGAGGCGCTGATCACGGCGATGGAAGGCATGAGCTGGGAGACGCCGAAGGGCACGATGACATTCCGCCCCGAGGATCACCAGGCGCTGCAATCGATGTATCACTTCAAGATCAAGGTCGATGATGATGTCGAATGGGCGATCCCCGAGCTCGTTCGCGAGATCACGCCCGAGGAAATGGACATTCCCGTGGGCCGCACCAACTGAGCGGCCGAGACTGGCCCCGGCAGGCACGACTTGCCGGGGCATATCCACCCTTCACGAAATGAGTATACCCATGCCCGATCCATCCCTGGTGACGGAAGACCTGACCATCCGGTTCGGCGGCCATGTCGCCGTGAACAAGGTCAGCTGCGCGTTCAAGCCCGGCGAGCTCACCGTGATCGTCGGCCCCAACGGCGCAGGCAAGACCACCTATTTCAATCTCATCTCCGGGCAGCTTCCGGCCTCCGAAGGGCGCGTCTTGCTGGGCGGCGCGGATATCACGCGGCTCTCGCCCTCGGCGCGCGCCCGCAGGGGCATCGGACGGGCCTTCCAGCTGACCAATCTCTTCCCGGCGCTCAGCGTGCTGGAGAATGTCCGCCTTGCCGTGCAGGCACGCTCGGGCCTTGGCTGGCGGTTCGTCTCGCCGGCGGCGCAGTTCTCCGCGCTTGAGGCGGAAGCGCGCCATTACCTCGAGGCGACCAAGCTGGCCGAGAAGGCCGGGATGGCCGCCGCCGCCCTGCCCCACGGCGATCAGCGCAAGCTCGAAGTGGCGCTGCTGATGGCGATGGAGCCGAGCGTCTACATGTTCGACGAGCCCACCGCCGGTATGAGCCTCGATCATACGCCGGATGTTCTGGACCTGATTGCAAAGCTCAAGGAGGACAGCTCCAAGACGATCCTTCTGGTCGAACACAAGATGAGCGTCGTGCGCGCCCTGGCCGACAGGATCATCGTGCTGCACAACGGCGAACTTCTCGCCGACGGCGCCCCCGAAGAGGTGATGAAAAGCCAGATCGTGCGCGATGTCTATCTCGGCTCCGCAGGGGAGGACGCGGCATGAGCCTTCTCAGCCTCACCCGGATGAAAACCTCGATCGGGCAGTATCACGTGCTCCATGATGTCACCCTCGATGTGCCCGAAGGCGGCGTCTTCGTGCTCTTGGGCCGCAATGGCGCGGGCAAGACGACGACCCTGCGCTCGATCATGGGGCTCTGGCGGCCAAGCCCCGGCTCCGTGACCTTTCGCGGCGAGGATATCTCGGGGCTGCATGCCTCGGAGATCGCCCGCAAAGGGATTTCCTTCGTGCCCGAGAACATGGGGATCTTCGGCGGACTGACCGTGGAGGAGAACCTCGTGCTGGCGACGGCCAAAGGCAGGTTCGACCCCGCGCGCCTCAAGCGCATCTACGCGCTCTTCCCGGCGCTCGAGCAGTTCTGGACCAAGCAGGCCTGGTCGCTCTCGGGCGGGCAGAAGCAGATGCTCGCCGTGGCCCGCGCGATCATCGAGCGGCGCGAGCTGATCCTTGTCGACGAACCGACGAAAGGCCTTGCCCCCGCGATCATCGACGGCATGGCCAAGGCCTTCGCCGAGATCGGCGCGGACACGACGATCCTGCTCGTGGAACAGAATTTCAACTTCGCCAAGCGGCTGGGCGACGGGCTGGCCGTGATCGACGATGGCCGCATCGTCCATACCGGAACGATGCCCGAATTTGCCGCCGACACCGCGCTGCAAGAGCAGCTCCTGAGCCTGTCGGCGTGAGGAAACAGACCATGAACCAACTGTCGCAAACCCTGTCCCCGACGCTCGAACGCCTTGGCGGGGTCTATCTTCTGCCCGTCATCGTGGCGCTCATCGCCTTCGTGCTCATCGGTGCGCCGTCGAGCTGGGTGACGCTCACCGTCGCGGGCCTGTCGATGGGCATGATGATCTTCCTGATGGCCTCGGGGCTCTCGCTCGTCTTCGGGCTGATGGATGTTCTCAACTTCGGCCATTCCGCCTTCGTGAGCTTCGGCGCCTTCGTGGCGGCCTCGGCGCTGGCCTACATGGCCGGCTGGATCGGCTCGGAGAGCATCTGGCTCAACCTGCTGGCCATCTTCCTCGCCTTCTCGGCGGCGATCGCCTTCGGCCTCGTGGTGGGCTGGTTCTTCGAGGTGGTGATCATCAAGCCGGTCTATCACGACCATTTGCGCCAGATCCTGATCACCATGGGCGCGCTGATCGTCTCCGAGCAGATCATCCTCGCGGTCTGGGGCGGCGCGCCCGTCTCCGTCCCCCGGCCTGCCTTCCTCGAAGGCTCCTGGCTCATCGGGGATGTCACCATCGAGATCTATCGCGCCTTTGCCTTCGCTTTGGCGCTGGCGGTCTACGTGGCGCTCTACCTCGTCCTCAAGCACACGCGCATCGGCCTGCTCATCCGCGCGGGCGTGGAAAACCGCGAGATGGTCGAGGCGCTCGGCTTCCGGATCGACCGGCTCTTCGTCGGGGTTTTCATGGTCGGCTCGGCGCTGGCCGCGCTCGGCGGTGCGATGTGGGCGGGCTACGAGACGCTGATCACCCCGGCGCTTGGCGGCGAGATCATGATCGTCGTGTTCATCGTGGTGATCATCGGCGGGCTCGGCTCTGTCGAGGGCACGCTTCTGGGGGCGATCATGGTGGGCCTGATGGCCAACTACATCGGCTTTCTCGCGCCCAAGCTGGCGCTGGCGTCCAACATGCTCTTGATGATGGCGATCCTGCTGTGGCGGCCGAACGGCCTCAAGCCGGCTGTGAAGTGAGGAGCGTGACATGAGCCAATCCCTTCCCAAAGGCGCGATCTTCATCAAGACGCTCGTTCTTTTCATCGGCGCGCTGCTGCTCTTTGCGCCGTTTCTCTTCCAGGACACCCGCTCGCTCGAAGTGGCGGCGCGCATCTGTATCTTCGTCGTGCTGGTGGCCAGCTATGACCTGCTCATCGGCTATACCGGGATCGTGAGCTTCGCGCATACGATGTTCTTCGGTTTCGGGGCCTATGGCGCGGCGATCGCGCTCAGGCAGATGGGTCCGGGCTGGGACGCGGTGGTCCTCGGCGGGCTGACCGGCCTTGCCGTGTCGATCATCGTGGCAACGGTGATCGGCCTCTTGTCACTGCGGGTCAAGGCGATCTTCTTCGCGATGATCACGCTTGCGGCGGCCTCTGTCGCGATGGTGCTGGCCTCGCAATTGTCGAACCTGACGGGCGGTGAAGACGGGATCACCTATCGCGCCCCGGAAATCTTCAAGACGGCCAACAAGCTGATGGTGAACGAGGACGGCAAGGTCGCAAGGCTCTTCGGCGTGAAGCTCAACGGCAAGCTGGCGGCCTATTATTTCGTCTTCGGCACCTGCCTTGTGATGTTCATCTTCTGCCTGCGCATGGTGGCCTCGCCGCTCGGGACGGTGCTCAAGGCGATCCGCGAGAACGAGGCCCGCGCCGAGGCCGTGGGCTACCGCGTCGTGGCCTATCGCACCTTCGTCTTCTGCATCGCGGCGGGATTGGCCTCGCTCGCGGGCACGGTCTACGCGATCTGGCTGAAATATACCGGGCCCGACACGGCGCTTGCGTTCAACATCATGATCGACATCCTGCTGATGGTCGTGATCGGCGGCATGGGCACGATGTATGGCGCGGCCATCGGCGCGGTTCTGCTCGTGCTGGCGCAATACTACCTGCGCGATTTGATGGGCGCGGCCTCGGAGGCCATGCAGGGCATCCCGCTCCTGCCCGAGCTCTTCGATGCCGACCGCTGGCTGCTCTGGCTGGGGATCATCTTCATCCTTCTGGTTTACTTCTTTCCCAAGGGGATCGCCGGGACGCTCTGGGACAAGGGCGCGCGGCCGTGAGCCAGCCGCGCCACGCCTTCGCCCCGCTGCTGGGCCATGAGCTGCATGTCACGCTCTGGGGCGACCCCGCGGCCAAGCCCCTCGTCATGTGGCACGGGCTGGCGCGCACGGGGCGCGACTTCGACGCGCTGGCACGCAGCTTGAGCGAGACGCATTTCGTCCTCTGCCCCGATACGATCGGGCGCGGGATGTCGAGCTGGTCGCGCGCGCCGGACACGGAATATTCCGTCGCCCATATGGCGCAGCTCGCGGCGGCGCTCCTCGATCACTTCGAGATCGAGAGGGCCGGCTGGCTCGGCACCTCCATGGGCGGGCTGGTCGGGATGGCCCTCGCCGCCGGCCCCGAGGCGCATCGGCTCGGCTACCTGATGATCAACGATATCGGCCCCGAGGTGCCGCAGGACGCGATCGCCCGCATCCGGACCTATACCGGCGATCTGCCTGTCTTCGACACGGTGGTGGAGGCGGGAGACTGGCTGCGCCGGGTCTATGCCCCGTTTGGTCCAGCTCCCGCAGACTTCTGGGAAATCCTCGTGCGCAGCTCCCTGCGTCGCCGCTCGGATGGCAGGCTGACTTTGCATTATGACCCGGCGATCGTGCGCCAGTTCACCCATCACGCAGATGAACTGAACACATGGGAGAATTTCGCGCGGATCGAAGCACCTTGCCATGTCTTTGCAGGCGCGCGCTCGGATGTGCTCCTGTCCGCAACCCTCGACCGGATGCAAGCCACAGGCCCGCTCCCGTCGGTCACCGTCTTCGAGGAATGCGGCCATGCTCCTGCCCTCGCCCGCCCCGAGGACGCGGAGCTGGTCAGGCAGGTGATCGGCGCGCTGGAAGGGGCGTGATCACGCGAGGTCCAGGTGAGCGGTCGCCTCGATCTCGACCAGCGCCTCGTCCTCGACAAGGCCGGAGACAATGATCATCGACATGGCCGGAAAGTGCTTGCCGAAAACCTCACGGTAGGCCGCGCCGACTTCGGATTGCTTGGCGAGATATTCCTTCTTGTCGGTGACGAACCATGTC
Organism: Rhodobacteraceae bacterium 63075; assembly: GCA_003417655.1. GTDB lineage: Bacteria > Pseudomonadota > Alphaproteobacteria > Rhodobacterales > Rhodobacteraceae > Lentibacter. The sequence continues at coordinate 64,829 of QVMW01000009.1, read as the reverse complement.
AGGCGCGTCACGTCGCTGACCTCGCCGCCGGCCTCTTCCACGATCGCCGCGATGTTGCGCAGGGCCTGTTTCATCTGTGGAACGAAGCCGCCCGGGGCGAATTCCTTCTTCGCGTCCCAGCCGATCTGGCCGCCGATATGCAGCGTGCCGTCTTTGGTCAGAACACCGTTGGCATAGCCCTTGGCGGGCAGCCAGCCCGCGGGATGGATCGTCTTGTGACTCATGGCGCTTCATCCTTGTATGAGTTCAATCTTTCCCGGATCGCCTCCGGCCAGGGGGCGGAACGTCCAATGGCCCCGACGTGAACAAGCGTTGCCTTCGTCGTCAGGCGCAGCTCGTCTTCGCAATGCGCGGTCATCACGTAATCCGCGGAACTGCCCCCGATCCGCACGAACTTCAGGCGGAAGGTGAGGTGATCGCCATGCCGGCTGGGCGCGGAGAAGCGCGTCTCGATCCGGCCGGTGGGCACGCCGCCGGTTGCGTGGAGCGTCTCGAAGGGCATCCCGAGCGCCTCGTCGAAGAAGGCTTCGACACAGTCGTTCATCATCTCGAAATAGCGCGGATAGAAGACGATCCCCGCCGGATCACAATGCTTGAACAGCACTTTCTGTTGAAACTCGAACACGCTCATACGCCGACATACCGCTCCGTGATGTCATTGCCCAACTCGGCCATCGGGCCGGACCAGACGGTCTTGCCGCGCTCCAGGATCACGGCCTTGTCCGACACGGCCGACAGCTCGGCCAGCGACTTGTCGATCAGCAGGATCGCGACGCTGGTTTCCGATCTGAGCTTGCGCAGCGCGGCCCAGATTTCCTGCCGGACGATGGGGGCGAGCCCCTCCGTCGCCTCGTCGAGGATGAGCAGGCGCGGGTTGGTCATCAGGGCGCGGCCAATGGCCAGCATCTGCTGCTCGCCGCCCGAAAGCGACACGGCGCGCTGGCCTTCGCGCTCGCCGAGCCGCGGGAAGAGCTGGAAAACCGTCTCCAGCGTCCAATCTCCGGGCCGGGCGGCGGCGATGAGGTTCTCGCGCACCGTCAGGTCGGCGAAGCAGCGCCGCCCCTCGGGCACGAGCCCGACCCCCATCCGCGCGACCCTGTGGCTCGGCAACCCGTGCAGGTCCTGCCCGTCCAATGACAGCCCGCCCTCGGAGGCGATCATGCGGCAGATCGCCTTGACGGTCGTTGTCTTGCCCATGCCGTTGCGGCCCATGAGCGCGGTAACCTCGCCCTCCTCCATGGTCAGGTCCACGCCGAAGAGCGCCTGGCTGACACCGTAGGTGGCGGTGAGGTTTTCGAGGTTCAGCAGGCTCATGCGTCTTCCCCCAGGTAGGCTTCCCGAACCTCGCGGCTGGCGCGGATTTCATCGGTCGTGCCGGTGGCGATGACCTTGCCATAGACGAGCACGCTGATGCGGTCGGCCAGCGCGAAGACGGCATCCATGTCATGCTCGACAAGCAGGATCGGGGCCTGCTCGCGCAGCCCGTCCAGAAAACCTGTCAGCCGTTTCGAGCCGCCCGCGCCCAGCCCGGCCATGGGCTCGTCCATCACGAATGCCTTCGGTGCCAGAGTCAAAGCCACGGCCACTTCGAGTTGGCGGCGCTGACCATGGCTCAGGTTGGCGCAGCGCGTCTCGCGCTCATCGGCGAGGCCGACGCGCTCCAGCGCCTCCTCGGCGCGCTCAACGAGCGCGCCCGTCTTCAGCGCCGCGCGCCAGAAGCGCCAGGCCGCGCCCTCAGCGCCCATGGCCCCGAGCACGGCGTTCTCGAGCACGCTGTCTTCCATGCAGAGCGCCGAGATCTGGAAGGTCCGGCCCAGCCCGGCCCGCGCGCGCGCCTCCGTCCCGAGGTGCGACACGTCACGCCCATCCAGGAACACGCGGCCCGCATCCGGCCTCAGCCCGCCGCTGATCTGGCTGATCAGCGTGGACTTGCCCGCGCCGTTGGGCCCGATGACGGCGTGAATTTCGCCAAGGCGAAGGTCGATCGAGACATCGTCGGTGGCCTTGAGCGCGCCGAAGCTCTTGACGAGGTTTTGCGTGGCGAGAACCGGCTCAGACATGCGCGCCCTCCTTGCCCGTGAGATAGCCGAGCAGACCGCCGCGCCCGAAGAGCACGATGCCCAGCAGGATAAGCCCGAGATAGATGTGCCAGAACTCCGTCAGCCCGCCGAGGAAATGCTCGAGCGCGACGAAGATGCAGGCCCCGATGACCGGCCCCATCAGGCGGCCGACGCCGCCGATGATGATCAGCACGATCAGCTCGCCGGAAAGCTGCCAGCTGAACATCGCGGGCGAGACGAAGCGGTTGAGATCGGCATAGAGCGCGCCGGCGAGCCCGGTGATCGCGCCCGACAGGACAAAGGCCAGCAGGCGGAGGCGCATAGGGCTCATCCCCACAGTCTGGACCCGCGCCGCCGATTGCCGCGCGGCGTTGAGCGCGAGGCCGAAGGGGGATGCCTGAAGCCGCGCCTTGAGCAGCAACACGGCGCAGAGGATCACGAAGCAGATACCGAAGAACTGGATCGGCTCCAGCGTGTTGAGGCCGGGGAAGTCATTGCGGATATAGATCGAAAGCCCGTCCTCGCCGCCATACTGGGCCCAGGAGATCGCGAAGTAATAGAACATCTGGCCGAAGGCGAGGGTAATCATGATGAAATAGACCCCGCTCGTGCGCAGCGACAGCACCCCGATGAAGAGTGCCGCGATGGCCGAGACCACCATGGCGACCAGCCAGATGAGCGGCATGGATTTCGTCCCCTCGAAGCTGATGAAGCCGAGGTCGAGCGCGGTATAGGTCTGGGCGTGATAGGCCAGGATGCCCATGGCATAGCCGCCGAGGCCGAAGAAGGCCGCGTGGCCGAAGCTGACCATCCCGCCGATGCCGAGGATGATGTTGAGCCCGACCGCCGCCAGCGCGAGGATCACCGCGCGGGTGACAAGCGTGATCGTGAAGGGCTCGTCCACGGCCAGCGCGTAGAGCGGCAGCGCCAGAAGGCCCGCGATCATCACCGCGTTGATATAGCGTTCATCCAGTCTCATGCGCGTGCTCCGAAAAGGCCCGTCGGCCGCCAGATCAGGACCAGCCCCATCAGGATGTAAATGCCCATGGAGGCCAGGGCCGAACCGCTCTTCTGCGCGGCGCCCGTCTCCATGAAGAGCTTGAAGAGCTCGGGCAGGAAAACACCTGCGAGCGTGTCCGTGAGGCCGACGAGCAGCGCCCCGATGAAGGCGCCGCGAATGGAGCCGATGCCGCCGATGACGATCACCACGAAGGCGAGGATCAGCACCGGCTCGCCCATGCCGACCTGCACCGACTGGATCGCGCCGACGAGCGCACCAGCCAGCCCGGCCAGCGCCGCGCCGAGGGCGAATACGAGCGTGTAGAGCTTCGAGATGTCGATGCCGAGCGCCGCGATCATCTCACGGTCATTCTCGCCCGCGCGGATCTGCACGCCGATGCGCGTGCGCTCGATAAGCCCCCAGAGGCCGAGCGCGACCGCAAGCCCGATACAGATAAGCGCGAGGCGGTAGAGCGGATACTCGATCCCGCCGGGCAGCGTGACCGGCCCCGAGAGCGCATCGGGAATGTCGAGGAAGAGCGGGAAGGAGCCGAAGAGCCAGCGCGTGCCTTCGGAGAAGATGAGGATGAGGGCGAATGTCGCCAGCACCTGGTCGAGATGCGGCGCGTCATAGAGCCGCCGGATCACGGCGATCTCGATGACCGCCCCGGCCAGAGCCGCCGCCGCGAGCGCGGCCACGAGGCCGAGGAAGAAGGAGCCCGTCAGACCCGCCACGGCGGCCGCCGCGAAGGCGCCGACCATGTAGAGCGAGCCATGGGCCAGGTTGATGAGCCCCATGACGCCGAAAATAAGCGTCAGGCCCGCGGCCATGAGAAACAGCATGACGCCGAATTGCAGACCGTTGAGGACCTGCTCGATGATCAGGATGGTTGACATGAGACCTCCGGGCATGCGCCTGCCCCCGGGCTTTCGGGGGCAGGCCGGGCCTTGCTTACATCTTGCATTCGGCCGCGTAGGCGTCCGAATGGCCTTCAAGCGCGGGGCCGATGATCTTGTTGGTGAAGACATCGCCCTCCTTGATCACCTCGCGGGCGTAGATGGTCTGAACCGGGTGATGGTTCGGACCGAAGGCAAAATCGCCCCGTGTGCTTTCGAAGTCCGCAGCGCGCAGCGCCTCGCGGAAGGCATCGGCATCCGCAGGGTCGGCCTTTTCCAGCGCCGAGAGCAGCAGGTTGGCCGTATCGAACCCCTGGCTGGCATAGAGCGAAGGCAGGCGGTCGTATTCGGCCTGAAAGCTTTCGACGAAGGCGGCATTGGCCGCGTTTTCGATATCCTTGTTCCACTGCGAGGTGTTCACCACGCCCAGCGCCGCGTCACCCACGGCTTGCAGGATGCCCTGATCGAAGCTGAAGGCCGGCCCGACGACGGGCAGATCGACGCCGCTGTCGGCATATTGCTTGAGGAAGGAAATCCCCATCCCGCCCGGCAGGAAGAAGAAGACGCTGTCCGCGTCACTCGCCCGGATCTGGGCGATCTCGGCGGCGTAGTCCGTCTGGCCGAGCTTGGTGTAGACCTCACCGGCCAGGTCGCCTTCGAAGAAGCGCTTGTAGCCGGTCAGAGCATCGGTTCCTGCCGGGTAGTTGGGCGCGAGTATGAAGCTGTTTTCATAGCCGGCGCTGTTGGCATAGGCGCCTGCGGCTTCGTGCAGGTTGTCATTCTGCCAGGCGACGTTGAAATAGTTCTCGTGGCAGCCCTTGCCCGCGAGCGGCGAGGGCCCGGCATTGGGCGACAGGTAGAAGACCCCCTGGTTCACCGCCGAGGGCACGACGGCCATGGCAAGGTTCGACCAGATGATCCCGGTCATGACGTCCACGCGCTCGGACTGGATCATCTTGTCCGAGAGCTGCACGGCGATATCGGGCTTGCGCTGGTCATCCTCGATCACGACCTCGATATCGTCGCGCCCGGATTGCTCGATCGCGAGCATGAAGCCGTCGCGCACGTCGATGCCGAGGCCCGCGCCCCCGCCCGACAGCGTCGTGATCATCCCGACCTTGACTTCGGCCATGGCGGGCGTTGCGCAAAGCGCAGCCGTTGCTGCGGCCATCAGTAGCTTTTTCATTTTTCTCTCCCTTGTTGGTTCTGGTTTATGCCTCAACTCTGACGCTTATTCAGGCAGAACTCTAGGCCGATTTCTCAGCTTGTCCCTGCCTCCCCCTTGAGCTTGAACCGCTGCACCTTGCCTGTCTGCGTCTTGGGCAGGCTGGTGCAGAAACGGATGGAACGGGGATACTTGTAAGGCGCGATGGTCGCCTTGACGTGGTCCTGGAGGGTCTTGGCGGTCTCCAAGGAGCCCTCCTGCCCCTCCGCGAGGACGACATGGGCCTCGACGATCTGGCCGCGCGCCTCGTCGGGCACGCCGATCACGGCGCATTCGGCCACGGCGTCATGGGCCAGCAGGGCCGCCTCGACCTCGGGCCCGGCGATGTTGTAGCCCGATGAGAGGATCATGTCGTCGTTGCGGGCGGCGAAGTGAAAATAGCCCTCGGCGTCCTTGTAGAAACTGTCGCCGGTGATGTTCCAGCCGCCGGAGACATACTCGGCCTGCCGCGCGTCGGCCAGATAGCGGCAGCCGGTGGGGCCGCGCACCGCGAGCCGCCCGACTTCACCATCGGCGGCTTCGTTTCCGTCCGCATCGAGGACCTTGGCCTCGTAGCCCGTCACCGGCTTGCCCGTGCAGGCGGGCTGGTGATCGTCAAAGCGGTTGGAGATGAAGATGTGCAAGAGCTCGGTCGCGCCGATACCGTCGAGCATCGGCTTGCCCGTCTGTGCCATCCAGTCGTCATAGACAGGCTTCGGGAGCGTCTCGCCGGCCGACACGGCGGCGCGCAGGCTCGACAGGTCCGCGCCTTCCTGCATCGCGCGCAGCATGACGCGGTAGGCCGTGGGCGCGGTGAAGCAGACCGTCGCCTTATACTTCTCGATGATCTCGATCATGTTGGGCGGCGAGGCCTGCTCCAGAAGGGTCGCCGTCGCGCCGAAGCGCAGCGGGAAGACGGCAAGGCCGCCCAGGCCGAAGGTGAAGGCCAGCGGCGGGGAGCCGACGAAGACATCCTCGGGCACGACATCCAGAACCTCGCGCGCATAGCCATCGGCAATGATCAGGATATCACGGTGAAAATGCATGGTTGCCTTGGGCTCGCCCGTCGAGCCGCTGGTGAAGCCCAGAAGCGCGACATCATCGCGCCCTGTCGCCACGCTGTCGAATTTCACCGGCTTTTCCAGTGCCAGCTGGTCCAGCTCGGCATCATGATTCGACGTTCCGTCAAAGCCGATCACGCGCTTGAGGACGGGGCTGCCTTCGGCGCATTTGTCCATTTCCTCCATCAGGCGGGTGTCGCAGAGGGCAAACGCGACCTCGGCCTTCTCGACATATTTGCGCAGCTCGGGTGCGCGCAGCATCGGCATGGTGTTGACCACGACGGCGCCCGCCTTCGTCGCCGCCAGCCAGCAGGCGACCATCGCGGGGTTGTTGGCCGAGCGGATGAGCACGCGGTTTCCCGGCTTCACGCCCATGTCCTCCACCAGCACATGCGCCAGCCGGTTGGTCCAGTCGGTCAGCTCCTTGTAGGTGCGCTGCCGCCCGTTGCCGATCAGCGCGGTATTGTCGCCGAAGCCCTTCTCGACCATCACATCGGTCAGCTCATACCCGACGTTGATCCGCTCGGGATAATCGAAGCCGTCCAGCAGGAAGTCGGGCCACTGGTCCTGCGGCGGCAGGTTGTCGCGGGCGAACGTATCGGTATGAGCAGATGGACCGAGCATCATGTACCTCCTTGATGGGCTGTCATGGCCTGGCGCGCGATGATGACTTTCTGGACATCCGAGGCCCCCTCGTAGATGCGCAGCGCGCGGATCTCGCGGTAGAGCCGCTCCACGGCCATCCCGGAGCGCACGCCGTCGCCGCCGAAGAGCTGCACCGCCTTGTCGATCACCTGCTGGGCCTGGTCGGTGGCGTAGAGCTTGGCCATCGCCGCCTCGCGGCTGATGCGCGGCGCGCCGCTGTCCTTCGCCCAGGCCGCGCGATAGATGAGCAGCGCGCTGGCGTCGACATCGAGCGCCATCTCGGCGATATGCCCCTGCACCATTTGCAGATCGAAGAGCGGGGCGTCCTGCACATGCCTTTGCGAGACACGCGCAAGCGCCTCGTCAAGGGCGCGGCGGGCGAAGCCGAGGGCCGCGGCGGCCACTGTCGAGCGGAAGACATCGAGCACCGACATGGAGATCCTGAAGCCCTCGCCCGGCGCGCCGAGCATGGCGCTGGCCGGCACGCGCACATCGTTGAATCGCAGCCGCGCCAGCGGATGCGGCGCGATCGTCTCCAGCCGCTCGGCAACTTCGAAGCCCTCCATGTCAGGCGTGACGATGAAGGCCGAAAGCCCCTTCGCGCCGGGTGCTTCGCCGGTGCGCGCAAAGAGCGTGTAGACATCGGCGATGCCGCCGTTGGAAATCCAGGTCTTCTCGCCGCTGAGCACGTAGTGATCGCCATCGCGCGTGGCGGTCATGGTGCTGTTCGCCACGTCCGAGCCGGACTGCGGCTCCGTGAGGGCGAAGGCCGAGATCGCCTTGCCCGCGCGCGTGAGCGGGAGCCAGCGGGCCTTCTGCTCTTTCGTCCCGAACAGGGAAATCGCCCCGGTGCCAAGCCCTTGCATGGCAAAGGAAAAGTCCGCCAGCCCGTCATGGCGCGCCAGCGTTTCGCGGGCAAGGCAGAGCTTGCGCACGTCGAGCGCGCCCTCTTCGCTGGCCGTGGCCTGCAAGAGCCCGGATTCGCCCAGCGCGCGCACCAATCCGCGGCAGGCCGCGTCCGTGTCCGCGTGGTCGATCTCGAGCCCCGAAGCGACCTCCTCGGCACGCGCGGCCCAGTCGCGGTGCTCCGCTTCGAAAAAGGGCCATTGAAGGAAGCTCTTGTCTGACATCAGTCGCCCTCGAATATCGGTTTTTCCTTGGCGACGAAGGCGTTGTAGGCGCGTTCGAAATCGCCCGTCTGCATGCAGATCGCCTGCGCCTGCGCTTCGGCCTCGATGGCCTGCTCGATCGACATCGACCATTCCTGCGCGAGCATCGTCTTGGTCATCATGTGGCCGAAGTTCGGGCCAGCGGCGATGCGCGTGGCCATCTCACGGGCAGCCCCGTCAAGCTCCTCTGTTGGCACGATCCGGTTGTGAAAGCCCCATGCCGCGCCTTCCTCGGCGCTCATCGAGCGCCCCGTGTAGAGCAGCTCTCCTGCGCGGCCCTGGCCGATGATCCGCGGCAGGATCGCGCAGGCGCCCATGTCGCAGCCCGCCAGCCCGACGCGCGTGAAGAGAAAGGCGCATTTCGCCTGCGGAGTGGCGATCCGCAGGTCCGAAGCCATGGCGATGATCGCCCCCGCGCCGACGCATGTCCCGTCGATGGCGGCGATGATCGGCTTGCCGCAATTGACCATCGCCTTGACCAGATCGCCGGTCATGCGTGTGAAGGCCAGAAGCTCCTTCATGCTCATCTTCGTCAGCGGGCCGATGATGTCATGCACATCACCCCCGGAGCTGAAATTGCCACCGTTCGACGCGAAGACCACGGCATCGACGTCATCGGCATAGGCCAGATCGCGGAACCAGTCGCGCAGCTCGGCATAGCTCTCAAAAGTGAGCGGGTTCTTGCGCTCGGGCCGGTCCAGCGCCACGGTGGCGATCCGGTCTTCGATCGTGCATTTGAAATGTGTCACGTCAGCTCGCATCCGCGCTCTCCTCGATATTGAATTCCGCCGCGATGGCACGGGCTTCTTCGGCATCGAACTGGCCCAGAAGCTCCGACACCCAGGCCTCGTGCGCAGCGGCCTGGCGCGCAAATTCCTCGCGGCCCTTCCGGGTCATCTTCACAAGGTGCGCCCGCCGGTCGCCGGGCACGGAGACGCGCACCAGCAGGCCGTCCTCGGCAAGCCGGTCCACGATCCCCGTCACGTTGCCATTGGAGACGCGCAACGCGCCGGAAATCTCGCTCATCTTGAGCCCCCCCTCGAAGCGCGAGAGCGCGGCCATCACGTCAAAACGCGGCAGGGTCGTGCCGAACTCGCGCTTGAGCTTCTCGCGCAGCTCGGCCTCGATGGCCCGCGTCGTCTTGAGAAGCTGAAGCCAGAGGCGCAGCCGTTCCTTCGACGGCGCTTCCAGCGGGGCTTGGCTTGCGGCGGGTGTCATATCTCGCCTCCCGAAACGCTCAGCCCGTGGCCGTTGATCGACGCGGCCCCGTCCGAGGCGAGGAACAGCGCCGTCGCGGCGACTTCCTCGGGCGCGATGAGCCGGCGCATCGGGTTGGGGGCCACGATCATGTCCATCGCCTTGGCCTCGTCGATGTCGAACTTGCGCGCCACGTTCTGCGCCGCATCGGCGGCCATTTCCGTGTCGACGAAGCCGGGGCAGATCGCGTTGCAGGTGATGCCGCTGCGGGCGATCTCCTTGGCGGTCGAGCGCACCAGCCCGAGCACGCCGTGCTTGGCCGCGCTGTAGGCCGCGAGCGTCGCGCCCCCCTGAAGCGAGGCCGTCGAGGCGATGGCGATGAGCCGCCCGCCCGGGGCCATGCCCTTCAGGGCCGCGCGGAAGGTCAGGAAGACGCCTGTCAGGGTGACGTTCAGGGTCTGGTTCCAGTCGTCCAGAGACAGATCGGTCAGCTTCGCCGTCCGCGCCGCGCCCGCATTGGCGATCACCACGTCGAAGGGCGTCTTGAAAAGCTGCGCCACGGAGGCCTCGTCGGTCACGTCGGCCTGCCTGAGGGTCATGTCATAGCCCTCGGCGGCCCGTTCGAGCGGCTCCATGCGCCGCCCGCAGATCGTCACGTGATCGCCCGCCTCGGCGAAGCGACGCGCGATGGCGCGGCCGATGCCCGTGCCGCCTCCCGTAACAAGAACCTTCCTCATACCTTGGTCTCCATTTCCGCGTCCCTGTCGGCCAGCCGCCAGGCCTGGTCGCGCCCGGCCTCGTAGGGTTTGGGCCATGTCTCCTGCCTGTCACCCAGCGCCGTCGCCGCGTGGAGCGTCCAGTAGGGATCGCTCAGATGCGGCCGTGCGAGGCAGACAAGGTCGGCCCGCCCGGCCATCAGGATCGAATTGACGTGATCGGCCTCGTAGATATTGCCCACGGCCATCGTCTTGATGCCGCGCGCGTTGCGGATCCGGTCGGAGAAGGGCGTCTGGAACATCCGCCCGTAGACCGGCTTCGCCTCGGTCGAGGTCTGGCCGGCCGAGACGTCGATGATATCCGCGCCCGCGTCTTCGAACATGGCCGCGATCTCGACAGCCTCCTCCGCCGTCACGCCGCCCTCTCCGGCCCAGTCGCTCGCGGAAATGCGCACCGACATGGGCTTGCCTTCGGGCCAGACGGCGCGCATGGCCGCGAAGACTTCCAGCGGATAGCGCATGCGGTTTTCAAGGCTGCCGCCATAGTCATCGCCGCGCGTGTTGGACAGCGGGGAGATGAAGGACGAGACGAGATACCCATGCGCCGCGTGCAGCTCGATCATGTCGAAGCCCGCGCGCCCGGCCATCTCGGCGGCGGCGACGAACTCGCCCCTGACCCGGTCCATGTCGGCGCGTTCCATTTCCTTCGGCGTCGCGTTCTCCTCCGACCACGGGATCGCCGAGGCCGAGATGGTCGGCCAGTTGCCCGCCTTGAGCGGCTTGTCCATCCCTTCCCAGCCGATGCGCGTCGAGCCCTTGCGGCCCGAATGGCCGATCTGGCAGCAGATCTTCGCCTCGGTCTCGGCATGGACGAACTCCGTGAGCCGCCGCCATGCGGCCTCGTGCTCGGGCGCGTAGAGCCCGGGGCAGCCGGGTGTGATACGCCCCTCGGGGGAGACACAGGTCATCTCCGTGTAGACGAGCCCCGCACCGCCCTTGGCGCGCTCGCCGTAGTGAATGAGATGCCAGTCCGTCGGGCATCCGTCCACGGCCTTGTATTGCGCCATGGGCGAGACGACGATGCGGTTCTTGAGTCGCATGTCGCGCAGTTGGAACGGCGCGAACATCGGCGCGCGCGGCGGCGCGTTGGCCCCTGCCCCGGCCTGCTCCATGAACCAGCCTTCCGCGCTGGCCAGCCATTCGGGGTCGCGCGCGCGCAGGTTCTCATGACTGATCCGCTGGGAGCGCGTGAGCATCGAGTAGTTGAGCTGAACCGGGTCGAGATCGAGATAGCGCTCCACGTTCTCGAACCATTCAAGCGAGTTGCGGGCCGCCGATTGCAGGCGGAGCACTTCGAGCCGCCGCTCGTCCTCGTAGCGCGCAAAGGCCGCTTCGAGACTGTCCTCGGTGGTGATGTAATCGGCCAGCGCGATGGCGCTTTCCATCGCCAGCTTGCTGCCCGAGCCGATGGAGAAATGCGCCGTCGCCGCCGCATCGCCCATGAGCACGACATTCTCATGGCTCCACTTCTCGCAAAGCACGCGCGGAAAGCGCAGCCAGGCCGAGCCGCGAATATGCTTGGCATTGCTCATCAGGCTGTGCCCGCCGAGATGATCGCGGAAAATCTCCTCGCAGACGGCGATCGATTCCTCCTGGCTCATCTCGCCGAAGCCGTAAGCGTCGAATGTCTCCTGCGTGCACTCGACGATGAAAGTCGCCGTGTCGTCATCGAACTGGTAGGCATGCGCCCAGACCCAGCCCTTGGGGGTTTTCTCGAAGATGAAGGTGAAGGCATCATTAAATTTCTGATGCGTGCCGAGCCAGACGAACTGGCACAGGCGCTCGTCGATATCGGGCTTGAACACATGGGCGAACTCGTTGCGCGTCTTGGAGTTGAGCCCGTCCGCGGCGACGACAATATCAAACTCATCCATGTAGGCCGAGGCGCTCTCCACCTCGGTCTCGAAGCGCATCTCGACGCCCAGCTCTCGCGCGCGCTCCTGCAGGTCCAGCAAGAGCTGCTTGCGCCCGATGCCGCAAAAGCCATGACCGCTCGACACGGTGCGCTTGCCCTGGTGGACGAGGGCGACATCATCCCAATAGGCAAAATGCTCGCGGATCGTCGCCGCGCTCTTTGGGTCGTTCGCGGCGAGGTTGTCGAGCGTCTCGTCGGAGAGCACCACGCCCCAGCCGAACGTATCGTCGGGCCTGTTGCGCTCGAACAGGACGACCTCGCTGCCGGGATCTCGCAACTTCATCGAAATCCCGAAATAGAGACCGGCCGGTCCACCTCCCAGACACGCGATACGCATGAGCGACACCCTCCCATCGAGCTGCTTTGAAACGAGGCTAGGGTGAGTCGGGTTTTGGTTCAAGGAAAAATATTTTAAACATAAAGTATATTGCGGCGCAGTCGGGCCCGAGGCCCTTTCACCGCCGCTGCGCGCGGCGCAGAATACCCGGGCGATCTGACCGACAGGCCCCGCCAGGGCAGAGGGTTTTCAAGGGAAGTGGCAGGCCCGGCTTGCCAACGAGCCCGCGCCTCAGCTCGCGTAGAGCGCGCCCCAACGCTCGATGAGCTTTTGTTGCAGGGCCTTGGCGCGGCGGTTCCAACTGCGTCCGCCGCGCGGGCGCTCACGGTTGGCGCGCGTGATCTTCGAGCGCACATCCATGTTCGCCGCGATGATGGCAAAGGCCATGTCGGTCCCGTCCTCGCCGGTGGCAAAGCCCGACAGGGCCGAGACGAAATTGAGCGTGCCGGTCTTGGCATGCACGGTGATCGGATGGCCCTTGATGACGCGCCGCCTTTCGTCACGCATCGGGAAGGGCTTGAGCAGCGGCGCGATCGCGGCGCGCGCCCGCACCATGGCCAGCGCCATATCCCGCGCGGTGGCGCGGCTGTCATCGCCTAGCCCCGAATGGTCGACGAAGGCGCTGTCATTCATGCCCAGCTTGCGCGCGGCAAAACGGCTCATCTCCGCGCCGCTCGCCTTCAGGCTGCGCGGCTTTCCGGCGCGCGCAGCGCTGGCGGCCAGGCCTATGGCCTCGGCCATCATGTTATTGGAATATTTCAGGAAATCGTGGCAAATCGTTCTCAGATCGGCGCTCTGCTGGCGCACGATCACGCGGCCACCGCCCCGCCCCTTGCGCGGCGCGTCCAGCACGATGCCCTGCGCGCGCGCGAATGTGCGGAAAACCTCGCCGGCATAGATTTCCGGTTGCCGGACAGGCAACCAGCGCGCCCCACCATTGCCAAGCGCGGCGGAGGCCACTGTCCAGCGGTCCTTCCCGCCCCGCTCGGAATAGGTGTAGACCGGTGTCTCGCGCGCGGCGATCTGCATCCGCGCGAAGCTCACCTCGGTGCGGTATTTGCGCGAGCGCGCATCCATCGCCACGCGCCACTTGCCGCCCTGCCGCTTCCATTCGAAGTGAACGCGGTTGAAATTGAGATTGAGCCCCGAGATCGCCGGGTTGTAGCTCACATGGTCGGGCTGCGCGCGGTCGATCTGGCGGATGAAGGGCAGCGCCGAGCCATCAACGATGAACCGCCCGCGCACCTCGCGCACGCCCGCCGCCTTGAGCTCGGCGGCCAGCTTCGCGAGCCGGTCGGTATCGAGCGTCGGGTCGCCGCCGCCCTTGAGGATGAGATCGCCCTTGAGCACGCCGCCGCTGATCTGCCCGCCGGCGACGAGTTCGGTGTGGAAACGATGCCCCGCGCCCAGTGTGTCGAGCGCGTAAAGCGCCGTCACCGCCTTGGTCGTGCTCGCGGGCGGCAAGCCCAGCCGATCCCCGCCGCTTTCGAGGATCAGACCCGTTTTGGCATCGGCCACCGCGTAGGACACGTCCCCACCCAGCTCGGCAGACCGGATGAGCGCCTCCGCGCTGGCCACGCGCGGCGCGGCGGTGCCCGCCACACTGCCCGAGCGCATCACCGGCCTGAGCGAGCGTTCGGGAGGGCGCGCGAGGGCCGTGCCCGCCAGCGCGGAGAGTGCAGAGGTCAGTAAAAACCGCTTGGAAATGCGTCTCGTCATGGCCCGATGTTGCCCCGTGCCGGAGTCGATCTCAAGCACAGAAAGCGCTTACCAATCGCCGCTCGCGCGAATTTGTGACGAGGACACGCGCCGCATCGGCACATTGACGAAACACCAGGCCGGCGCGTGCGCGCGGCCCAGAAGATGGCTCGCCTGCGCGGGCAGCTGGTAGCGCCGGTAGATATCGGCCGCCTTCGCACCCCGCGCCGCCACGCGCTGGCCCGGCCGCGCCAGCACGCCGACAGGCACGCTCTCCATGATCCAGCGCCAGTCCTGCCAGCGATCGAGCTGCACCAGGTTGTCCGCCCCCATCAGCCAGACGAAGCGCGCGGCGGGAAAGCTGCGCATCAAGGCGCGCAGCGTCTCGGCGGTATAAAGCGTTCCGGCCCGCGCCTCGAAATCGCTGATCCGCACACGCGGATGCGCCATGACCTCCCGTGCCTTCGCCAGACGCTCCTCCAGCGGTGCGGGGCCGTGCTCCTTCAAGGGGTTGCCGGGGCTGACCAGCCACCAGACCTCGTCCAACCCGAACCGCTTCAGCGCCTCACGCGTGATATGCGCATGGCCCTCATGCGCCGGATCGAACGAGCCGCCCAACAGCCCGATCACGCGGCCTTTCGGCACATATGGCAAAGCCTGTCTCATCGCCGCTTCCTTGCCCCTGCCGCCCGCCTTGTCAACGCCCCACCCTTTTTCTTGCTATAAATATCCCCGCCGGAGGCTCCTGCGGCCAGCCGCGACGCGCACCATTTCCCGCATTGCTCCCCGGCCCGCCAGAGGCTATCACAGCCGCCAGCGAATTTACCCAGAGCGAGGTCTTTCATGGCGCAGCAATATGTCTACCACATGCAGGGTGTCTCCAAGACGTATCCCGGCGGGAAGAAATGCTTCGAGAACATTCACCTGAGCTTCCTGCCCGGTGTGAAGATCGGCGTGGTCGGCCCCAACGGCGCGGGTAAATCGACCCTGATGAAGATCATGGCCGGGCTGGACACGGAGTTCAACGGCGAGGCCTGGGCCGCGACCGGCGCCAAGGTGGGCTACCTGCCCCAGGAGCCGCAGCTTGACGACAGCCTCGATGTGCGCGGCAACGTCATGCTGGGCGTGGCGGAGAAGAAGGCCAAGCTCGACCGGTTCAACGAGCTGGCCATGAACTACTCCGACGAGACCGCCGAGGAGATGGCAAAGCTTCAGGACGAGATCGACACGGAGAACCTCTGGGATCTCGACAGCCAGATCGACGTGGCGATGGAGGCGCTCCGCTGCCCGCCCGACGAGGCCGACGTCACCAGCCTTTCGGGCGGCGAGAAGCGCCGCGTCGCGCTCTGCAAGCTGCTGCTGGAAGCGCCCGACATGCTGCTGCTCGACGAACCGACGAACCACCTCGACGCGGAAACCATCGCCTGGCTCCAGCAGCACCTGATCGACTACAAGGGCACGATCCTGATCGTCACCCACGACCGCTACTTCCTCGATGACATAACCGGCTGGATCCTCGAGCTCGACCGCGGCCGCGGCATCCCCTACGAGGGCAACTACTCGGCCTGGCTGGATCAGAAAGCCAAGCGGCTGGAGCGCGAAGGCAAGGAAGACAAGGCCAAACAGAAGACGCTGGAACGTGAGCTGGAATGGATGCGCCAGGGCCAGAAGGCCCGCCAGGCCAAGCAGAAGGCCCGGATCAACGCCTATAACGAGTTGGCGAACCAGTCCGAGCGCGAGAAGCTCTCGCGTGCGCAGATCATCATCCCGAACGGCCCGCGCCTTGGCGGCAAGGTGATCGAGGTGGAAGGGCTCAAGAAGGCCATGGGCGACAAGCTCCTGATCGAGGATCTGTCCTTCTCGCTGCCCCCCGGCGGCATCGTCGGCGTGATCGGCCCCAACGGCGCGGGCAAGTCGACGCTCTTCAAGATGTTCACCGGGCAGGAGGAGCCTGACGCAGGCACCGTCACCTATGGCGACACGGTCGAGCTGAGCTATGTCGACCAGTCGCGCGACGATCTGGATGACAACGCCACCGTCTGGGAGGCCATCTCAGGGGGCAATGACATCATCCAGCTCGGGGATGCGGAGGTGAACTCCCGCGCCTATTGCTCGGCGTTCAACTTCAAGGGCGGCGACCAGCAAAAGACGCTCAAGCTCCTCTCGGGCGGCGAGCGCAACCGCGTGCACATGGCCCGGCTGCTGAAAGAGGGCGGCAACGTGCTGCTGCTCGACGAGCCGACCAACGATCTGGACGTGGAAACCCTGCGCGCGCTCGAAGACGCGCTCACCGAGTTCGCCGGCTGCGCCGTGGTCATCTCCCACGACCGTTTCTTCCTCGACCGCATCTGCACGCATATCCTCGCCTTCGAGGGGGATGCCCATGTGGAATGGTTCCAAGGCAACTTCGAAGACTACGAGGAAGACAAGAAACGCAGGCTGGGGCCGGACGCGCTGGAGCCGACGCGGATGAAGCACAAGAAGTTTTCGCGTTAGACTGCAAGCGAACCGCGGCCCGCACATCGCTGGGCCGCGGCGCAGCGATCCAACGCCTGTTTTAGGCACTTTATCCCAGCCAAATCCGCAAACCTCCGAGCCTCGCGCCAAGCCCCACCAAATCGCTGTGCCGGGGGGGCGGCCCAGCGATGTGCGGGCAGCCTTCGGCTGCTATTCCGCACGAGTTGTCTATCTAGGTCTTGCTGAAAACACATCTATAAATGACCACCAGCTCATGTATCCTGAACGGCAACACCAAGAAAGCTGATCGAAATGAGCCTACCTACGAACCAGCATCACGTACCGCAGTTTCTGCTTCGTGAGTTTGCCGTAGAGCGGAAAAAAGATGAGTTTCAAACCATTGCTTACCGAAAGGAGCGCAGTTTCCCAGTAAGCACAAGAGGTATAGGTGCAGAGCGTTTTTTCTATACAAAGCCCCGTGAGAATTCCTTGGAAACGGACTTGGCAAAGTCGGAAACGGAGTATGCGCAAATTCATAAGCATCTGTTGCAACTTGATGGAATTATAGATCAAGAAAAAGATAGTGCTGCTAAGCTGATCGCGCATTGTTGCGTCAGAACCAACCTAATGCGGAAACAGACATTGATCGCTACGGGTGCTATCTATGATGCATTGCAGGCGGTAGTGACAAACCCAAAAGTTCTTCACGAACTGGTATCAAAAAAAGTCATTGGTGATGATGAATTTGTTCAAAAAACGGTAGAAAAATTCGGGGCGAACGGGCAAGATCTTAAGTGGGCTGCCGAGCTAATAAAAGATGATCCAACCGTCATCAAACCATGGCTAACAGAAAATCTCGACCCAAGCGTTCTTCAAGCTCTTAGACTACTCGGTCAAACGAAAGAAGACGAGGCACGACGCTTTCATCTTAAAGGGCTGGCCTCGTCGCACTCACCAGAACCTAGAGTCGAAGTGCATTTAAAGAGGACAATCGAAATCGTAGAGCTAGGTTCGTCGAGCGTGGTTTTGCCAGATGGCATCGTCTTTACTCTGTCTAGAAAAGCGAGCGCGAGCATATCAATCGAACGAGAGGACAATAAGCACCCATTGTGCCTTCCGCTTTCGCCAAACAGGATTCTTCTCTCATACGAGACCAAACCGAAACTGAATGCATCGAAATTGCTCGACTATGCCGCTGCTTCGGCAATCGATTTTTTTGTCTTTCAAGAGAAGCTCGATTATTTGGAAAAGCGACGCAAGCTAATTGGAACAAAGCTGGTGAACTTTGAACGCGCGGTCGATGAGATTATCCTAGACGAATTGGGGCTGCTATAACTCACCCCACCCACTCCACGATCGCCCCGGCCTGCATCGCGCCGCTCTGCCGCTTCTTTTCCGTCCCGTTTTCGAAGCGGATCATCGTCGGGATGCCGCGGATGCCGTAGGCTGCACCAGCCTGCTGGTGCTCTTCCGTGTTCAGCTTCACCAGCCGCGCGCGGCCTTTGAGCTCCCCCGCCGCTTTCGAGAATTCCGGTGCCATCATGCGGCATGGCCCGCACCAGGGCGCCCAGAAATCCACGACAAGCGGCAGCTCGTCGTTGCGGGCCGCCGTCTTCAGCGTCGCGAAGTCCACTTCCACGGCCTTCCCGCTCACCAGCGCAGCCCCGCAGGTGCCGCATTTCGGCCCCGCGCCCAGCTTGTCTTCCGGCACGCGGTTCACCTGCCCGCATTCGAAGCATGTCAGTTTCTTCCCGGTCATCCGGCACCCCTTTTCATATTCTGTTTATGATATATATAGTGACCAGACGGAGTGACAATACCCCTCGATGCCCCGCAGGCGGGCAAGGCACCGACCCCGCCGCAAAAGGGAAGTGCTTTACCTCGCCTGCCGCATTGGGGCATTATACATAGACGAAATAACATGTGAGCCGCGCGAAATGCTTGAAAAGATCGAAGTGCCTGCCGACGAGATGGCGCAGAACGCCGTGGATGCGTCGCGCTATCTCAAGACCCTGGCGCATGAGGGGCGGCTCATGATCCTGTGTCATCTCGGCTCGGGCGAGAAATCGGTTGGTGAACTGGAAGAGCTTTTGTCGATGCGCCAGGCCGCCGTGAGCCAGATGCTGGCACGGCTGCGCGACGACGGGCTTGTCACGACGCGCCGCGACGGCAAGACGATCTACTATTCGCTCGCCGACGAGAAGACCACGGAACTGATCGGCATGCTCTACACGCATTTCTGCGCTCCAGCGGGCAGCAATTGCGTCTGATGCAGGACCGCGCTGCGACATGAAGATCGCCTTCCTCACCCTCACAGGCAAAGGCGCGACCGACCGTTTCCTCGCCGGCTTCGCGGCGGATGCGCTTGGACGGGGACACCGCGTTGCCGGCGTCGTGCAGATCAATGCCGAGGATGACAAATCGCAGCGAAGCGAGATGCGGCTGCGGCTCCTTCCGGGTGAGCGGACCATCCGGATATCCCAGGATCTTGGCCCGGGGGCGACCGGCTGCGCGCTCGACCCGTCGGCCCTGGCAGAAGCGGTCGGAGAGGTCGCGGCGGGTCTCGAGACTGGCGCCGATCTGCTGATCGTCAACAAGTTCGGCAAGGTCGAGGCCGAGGGGCGCGGCTTTCGCAGCCTCATCGGCGAGGCGCTCAGCCGCGATATCCCCGTGCTCACGGGCCTGAACCCGGCCCAGCGCGCCGCTTTCGACTGCTTCACGGGAGGCATGGCCGAGGAGCTGGAGCCCGACCTTTCCAGCGTCAACGCCTGGCTTGAACAGACGCCTGAAGCCGTTCCGGAATGATCTCCCGGCAGTTCGGGGGAAACCCGGGCCTGCCTTGATCACGGCGTCGCGATCGTGGAGAACGGGGCGAAGTCGTCCATGGCGGCCAAGAGCCCGGCGTCAATTCTGCGGGCTGCGGCCTGTTCCCGGTATTGGACAAAGCCCCGTTTTGCGCCCAGTGCCTGCCTCAGCCTGACACCCCATCTGCTCGAAGATACCGGCCCGAAGCGCCTTGGCTTCGGCGTTGCCGAAAAGCAGGTTTCCAAAAATGGCATAATCCATGAGAACCTCCGCCGCGAGCCGTTTTCCCGGCTTGATGCTCATGTGGTTTCCGCTCTGGTCAAATCGCCTGAACACTTTTTCTGGACATTTGTATATATTTTTCGCCTAATTTGCGAAAAGACAGGAGAAAAGCGTAAGATTCGCTGGGTTTGGCCTCTCGTCGCGACCGATCCGGAAGGCGAAACCAAGGATAGGGAGTTGGAAATGAGCTATGATTTCGTGATTGTCGGCGGCGGGTCTGCCGGTGCAACCATCGCTGCGCGCCTCTCGGAGGACCCGAAGGTGAAGGTCTGCCTGCTGGAAGCGGGTGGCAAGGGCGACGGCATTCTCGTGCGCGCGCCCATCGGGGTTGTGGCCATGCTGCCGGGATATGGCAAGATCAACAACTGGGCCTTCAAGACGGTGCCGCAGCCCGGGCTCAATGGCCGCCAGGGGTATCAGCCGCGCGGGCGCGCCCTGGGCGGATCTTCGGCGATCAACGCGATGCTCTATCTGCGCGGCCAGAAGGAAGATTACGACGGATGGGCCGATCTGGGCTGCAACGGCTGGAGCTGGGACGAGGTCCTGCCCTATTTCAAGAAGGCCGAGAACAATGTGAACGGGGCCGATGCGCACCATGGGGACAGTGGCCCATTGCAGATTTCCAACCAGAAGGCGCCGCGCCCGATTTCGAAAGCCTTCATCGAGGCGAATGCGCAGATGCAGATTCGCAAGACTGACGATTTCAACACGGGCGACAATGAAGGCGCGGCATTGTTTCAGTGCAGCCAGTTCCACAGCCCTGAAAAGAATGGTGAGCGCTGTTCGGCGGCGGCAGCCTATCTCTACCCTGTGATGGATAGCCGCCCCAATCTGACAGTGATCACGAAGGCGCGGGCCTCTCGGGTCATCTTCGAGGGGAAGCGCGCGGTCGGCGTTGCCTATCGTCAGGGCGGCAAGGAGCTCGAAGCCCTTGCAAACAGGGAAGTGATCCTGTCCGGCGGAACCTTCCAGTCGCCCCAGCTCTTGCAGCTTTCAGGCGTGGGCCGTGCGGAAGATATAACGCCGCATGGCATCAAGATGGTGCACGAGCTGCCCGGCGTCGGGCAGAACCTGCAGGATCATCTCGATTTCATCCTCGCCTACAAGACGCGCGACACCGACAATATCGGCCTGGGCCTGCGGGCGACGATGAAGCTCACCTCGGAGATCTTAAAATGGCGCAAGCACGGCAACTCTATGGTGGCTTCGACCATTGCCGAGGCGGGATCCTTCTTCAAGACGGACCCGAACCTTGATCGGCCCGATGTGCAGACGCATTTCGTGATCTCGATTGTCGACGACCATGCGCGCAAGCTGCATCTGGGCCATGGCTATTCGTGCCATGTCTGCGTGTTGCGCCCCCATTCGCGCGGCGAGGTCTTCCTCAATTCGGCCGACCCGATGGATGCGCCGGGCATCGACCCCAAGTTCCTCAGCGACGCGCGCGACCTTCAGACGCTGATCAAGGGCGCCAAGAAGACCCGCGAAGTCCTGATGGCCCCGGCGATGAAGAAATACATGCACAAGGAGCTCTTCGGCACGCGTGACGACATGACAGATGCCGAATGGGAAGATCATATCCGCGCCCGCGCCGACACGGTCTATCACCCGGTCGGGACCTGCAAGATGGGCGTCGATGACATGGCCGTGGTCGACCCTGAGCTCAAGGTGCGCGGTCTCGAGGGCCTGCGCGTGGCCGATGCCTCGGTCATGCCCCGGCTGGTCTCGGGCAACACCAACGCGCCGACCATCATGATCGGCGAGAAATGCGCCGACATGATCAAGGCGGAACATGGAGCTGCGACGCTTGCGGCCGAATAAGCGAACCTGCCGGCCCGCCGGATCGGTTGGCCGACCATATTCATCACCAGGGGCAAGCCACAGGCTCGGCGCAAGGATGCGCGAAGAGGTCGGCGACACGCTCCCAGAAAGAGGTCTCTAATATGCTCGATGCCGCACAAGTCACACTTCAGGACCAGGACAGCCTGTTCGAGGCATATGACAGCGCCCTGTCGGAGCTGGATGCAAGCAAGGACAAATGGGCGCGGCTTCCGATCGCGGACCGCATCCGCCTGCTCACCGAGATGAAAGACGGGATCATGGCGGTCGCCCAAGGCTGGGCCGAGGAATCCGCCCGCAAGAAGGGTCTGAAACCCGGCACGCCCGTTGCCGGCGAAGAGTGGATCGCCGGACCCTATGCCTGCATGGCCGGATGCAACGGGCTGATCGGCACGCTCTCCGAGATGGAGGGGAAAAGCTTCATCGATCACCTTCCGAAGCGGGAACTGGCCACGGGACAGCTTGCGGTTCAGGTCCTGCCGCATTCCATCTGGGATCGTCTGCTCCTGTCCGGCGTTTCCGCCGAGGTCTGGATGCAGGACGGCGTTACAAAGAGCAATCTCAAGGACCATGTCGCACGCGCCTATGACACGCCGGAAAAGGAACGCAAAGGCAAGGTCGCGCTCGTTCTGGGGGCGGGCAATGTCGCCGCGATCACGCCGCTCGATGTGCTGCAAAAGCTCATCCTGGAAAACCAGGTCGTGATCCTCAAGATGAACCCGGTCAACGACTACCTGATCGACTATTATCGCATCGCCATGAAGCCTTTCATCGACGAGGGCTACCTGCGCATCGTCAAGGGCGATGCGCAGGGCGGTGCCTATCTTTGCGATCATCCCGTGATCGAGGAGCTGCACATCACGGGCGCGGAGACGACCCACGACGCCATCGTCTGGGGCGTTGGCGAAGAGGCCGAAAAGAACCGAAAGGCCGGCACCCCGAAAAATGACAAGCGCTTCACCTCCGAGCTGGGGTCTGTCAGCCCGACAATCGTCGTGCCTGGCCCCTGGTCATCCGCCGATATCCGGTTTCAGGCCGAGAATATCGCGACCATGAAACTGCACAATTCGGGGCATAACTGTATCGCCACGCAGGTGCTTGTCATGCCCGAGGGCTGGCACAAAGGCGCGCGACTGATCGAGGCGGTCAAGAAGGTCGCTGCAGGCTCGACCCGCCCGGCCTGGTATCCCGGGGCCAAGGAACGCCTCGATACCTATGCCGAGCACGCGGGCAAGGCCGACCGCGTCGCGCGTGGCCCGGTCGCTCCGGCCTTGATCGTCGGGGAGCTTGGCGAAGACCATTTCAACGCCTCCTGCGAAGTGTTCGCGCCTGCGCTCAGCATCAAGAAGCTCGCCGCACCTGACCCCGCCAGCTATCTCGAAGCCGCGATAGAATACGCCAACAACGACCTGTGGGGGACGCTGGGATGCCAGATCCTGATCCACCCGAGGACCATCAGGCAGATCGGCAAGAAGCGGTTCGAGACGATCGTGGCGAAGCTGCGCTATGGCACCATCGGCATCAATGGCTGGTGTGGGCTGGGCTTTCTGATCACGGCCTGCCCCTGGGGCGCGTTCCCGGGCCATACCCTGGAGGATGTGGGATCGGGCATCGGAACGGTGCACAACAGCTTCATGCTCGAAGAGACGGAACGCACGGTGGTCACGGCGCCGTGGGGCCCTTTCCCGCGCGGATTGCTTTCATTGAACTTCAACCTGCTGCCGCGCCCGCCCTTCTTCATCACCAACAAACGCCAGCATAAAATCGGCGAGGCTCTGACGGGGTTCCAGTACAAGCCAAGCTGGTTCAAGCTTCCCCGTATTTTTTATCACGCCTTGCTGGGATGAGGTCACTTGCCGGGCGGATTGGCTTGCAATTCGCCCGGTACGATACCAGGTAGTCGCTATGAACGAGATGCCCGCCAAGCTACAGGCCCGCGCAGAGCGTAAGAACGCCAAACGCGATGTGAAAAAGCGCCAGATCGCCGAAAGTGCAATCCTGGCGCTCAAAGAGCTTGGATATGCCCATACGAGCCTGCGCGACATTGCCGACAAGAGCGACATGTCTCTCGGGATGCTGCATTATTACTTCGACGATCGGACCGACCTGATCATTTATTGCGTCACGATCTACAAGGAAGACTTCGTGAGCGACATAACCGCAGCTTTGGAAAAGGCCAACGGGCGCGCGGAAGTGATCGATGCGTTTTCGGAAGCCCTGGTCACCTCGATTTTCGACCACGAAATGACCCACCGGCTCTGGTACGACATCCGCACCCAGGCCATGTTCGATGCAACGTTTCGGCCAGTTGTCAGCGAAATCGAGCAGAAGCTCATTGGCATCGTTCGCGCTGCCTTCGAAAAAGCAGGGCATACTGAGGTGACCAATGTCGAGCTGTCCTATGCGCTGCTGGACGGTGTCTTCCGGTTTCTCATGCAGGGCCAGATCGGACCAAAGCCCAAGGAGCGCGCCGAGCTGCTCGCCACGTTCCGCGCCTTGCTGGATCAATTCCTCTAGGCGCGGGTCTGCCCGATATGCCGCAGCCTGACACCCGCGGCGACCAAGGCAGAACATGCTGCCGCTCACAACCCAGAAAAAAGCCAAGTTCTTGATTTTTATGGCGATCCCTGAAGGACTCGAACCCTCAACCTGCTGATTAGAAGTCAGCTGCTCTATCCAGTTGAGCTAAGGGACCGCTGTGACCTGTTTGCGAAAAAGCCGCGCGCGAGGCAAGCGTTCATTGCGCGCGGGGCGCTCAATGTGTCCAGGGCGCGCGGCGGTTCGTTGCAAAATTCTCGCCATAGCCGCCGGGGCGGACATTGGCCTTGCGGCGCTTGGGCTCCTGCACGATCGCGTCGATCCCGTGGGTCTCGGCATATTTGAGCGCCGCTTCCTTGCTGTCGAAGCGCAGCTTGACCTGGGCCTGCGTGTCTTCCGAGGAGGTCCAGCCCATGAGCGGGTCGACCTCGCGGCGCGACGCCGGGGCAAATTCCAGCACCCAGCGCTTCGATCGGGCCGTGCCGGACTGCATGACGTTGCGGGCTGGCTTGTAGATGCGTGCGGGCATGGGACGTGCTCCTCTGGGCTTGGCTCGTTTATCCGCAAATTCGCCGCGCGCTGCAAGATCGAATTGCCCCGCAGCGGTGCGACTTGCGCCCAGAAGCTGTCATCAGCGCCGCCCTGCGGCCTTGCAATTTCGTGCCCGAAGCACAAGTCTGCACCCTCAGCCAGAAAAGCGATGCCTACATGCCCTACGCCCATTCCGACAAATCACCCGGCTCCGAAGAGATGCCGATGATGCATGCCGCCGCGCCGGACGTGAAGGAGCGCGAAAAGCTCGAGGGCGGCAAGCGCTTCGTCATGCACACGGAATTCACGGCGGCGGGCGACCAGCCCACGGCCATTGCCGAGCTGACCGCCGGCGTGGACGAGGGAGAGCGCAGCCAGGTCCTGCTCGGGGCCACGGGCACGGGCAAGACATTCACCATGGCGCAGGTGATCGAACGGACCCAGCGCCCGGCGATCATCCTCGCGCCCAACAAGACGCTGGCTGCCCAGCTCTATGGCGAATTCAAGAGCTTCTTCCCCGAGAACGCCGTGGAATACTTTGTCAGCTTCTACGACTATTACCAGCCAGAGGCCTACGTCGCCCGCTCGGACACCTATATCGAGAAGGAAAGCCAGATCAACGAGCAGATCGACCGTATGCGCCACTCGGCCACGCGCGCGCTTCTGGAGCGCGACGACGTGATCATCGTGGCCTCGGTTTCCTGCATCTACGGGATCGGCTCTGTCGAGACCTATGGCGCCATGACGCAAGACCTGATTGTCGGCAAGGAATACGACCAGCGCGCCATCATGGCCGATCTCGTCGCCCAGCAATACAAGCGCAACGATCATGCCTTCCAGCGCGGCTCCTTCCGCGTGCGCGGCGACAGCCTCGAGATATGGCCCGCCCACCTCGAGGATCGCGCCTGGAAACTGTCGTTCTTCGGCGAGGAGCTGGAAAACATCACCGAGTTCGACCCGCTGACAGGCGAGAAGGCGGCCACGATGGACCGCGTGCGCGTCTATGCCAATTCGCATTACGTCACGCCCAAGCCGACCATGCAGCAGGCCATCATCTCCATCAAGAAAGAGCTGCGCGCGCGGCTCGACCAGCTTGTGGGCGAAGGCAAGCTGCTGGAGGCTCAGCGCCTTGAGCAGCGCACCAACTTTGACCTCGAGATGCTGGAAGCGACCGGCGTGTGCAACGGGATCGAGAACTACTCGCGCTACCTCACGGGCCGCGCCCCGGGCGAGCCGCCACCCACGCTCTTCGAGTTCATCCCCGACAATGCGATCGTCTTTGCCGATGAAAGCCACGTCTCGGTCCCGCAGATCGGAGGGATGTACAAGGGCGACTACCGCCGCAAGTTCACGCTGGCCGAGCATGGTTTCCGCCTGCCCTCCTGCATGGATAACCGCCCTTTGAAGTTCGAGGAATGGGACGCGATGCGGCCCCAGTCCGTATTCGTCTCGGCCACGCCGGCGGCCTGGGAGCTGGAGCAATCGGGCGGTGTCTTCGCCGAGCAGGTGATCCGCCCCACCGGCCTGCTGGACCCGCAGGTGGAAATCCGCCCCGTGGAGACGCAGGTGGATGACCTTCTCGACGAAGTGAAGCGTGTCGCCGAGCTGGGCCAGCGCGTGCTCTGCACGACGCTCACAAAGCGCATGGCCGAGGACCTGACGGAGTATCTGCACGAGCAAGGCGTGCGCGTGCGCTACATGCACTCGGATATCGACACGCTCGAGCGCATCGAGATCCTGCGCGATCTGCGCCTTGGCGCCTTTGACGTGCTGGTCGGGATCAACCTGTTGCGCGAGGGGCTCGACATCCCTGAATGCGGGCTGGTGGCGATCCTCGATGCCGACAAGGAGGGGTTCCTGCGCTCGGAGACCTCGCTCATCCAGACCATCGGCCGCGCCGCGCGCAACTCTGAAGGCCGCGTCATCATGTATGCCGACAGGATCACCGGCTCCATGGAGCGCGCCATGGGCGAAACCGACCGCCGCCGCGCCAAGCAGATCGCCTATAACGAGGAACACGGGATCACGCCCGAGACGATCAAGAAGAACGTCGATGACGTGCTGCAAGGGCTCTACAAGGGCGATACGGACATGAACCGCGTGACCGCGACGATCGACGACGGGCTTGCAGGCGGCAATCTGCAAGCCGTTCTGGACGGGCTGCGCACCGACATGCGCAAGGCCGCCGAGAACCTCGAATTCGAAGAAGCCGCAAGGCTGCGCGACGAGGTCAAGCGGCTGGAGGCTGTGGACTTAGCGGTGGCCGACGACCCGCTGGCGCGGCAACAGGCCGTGGCCAAGGCGGGCGAAGAGGCAAGCAAGGCGCGCGGACGGTCCACGGCCGGGAGGCCGGGGCAGAGAGGCGGGAATGTGAAGAGGAAAGGGCGGTGATGGTAACTAGTGTATCTTTCGAGAGCAAATGCTCATGTTTTCTTGAAATCTTTTTTTCCACAGAAAACACAGACGAAGAAGCTGACTTCTCTGCAAAAGCCAGCGGATTTTTCTGGCGGTATGAGGGCGACGTTTATCTAATAACTAATCGGCACAACGTTACCGGCCGTAACTCTCAAAACGAGTTAATCAAGCAATGTATGCCCACCCGCCTGTGGGCATATTTCATGCATCTAGCTGAAGACGGTCCAGAGCCAGAAACCTTTTTATATAAGCAACAAGCACTTGAATACACCCTTTGGGAAAATGGAAATCCTGATTGGCAGGAGCATCCAAAAGGTGCTGAAATTGATGTCGTAGCAATGCAGTTAAAAGGCCTGCCTTATGACGTCCAATGTATCAACGATAAAGCCCAATACGATTGGTCGCCAATGGCTGGAGATGATTGCTTTATTATTGTTTATCCGCAAGGACTTACCGCTGCGAATAAAACACCTATTTGGAAGCGTGCTTCTATCGCGACAGAACCTGAGTTGCCCTTCAACAATGAACCGCTCTTCTTATGCGACACAGCTACAAGGGAAGGAATGTCCGGCGCGATGGTTGTCGCCAAAATTGTCGGAAATTTTGGAAAGGAAGGGCGAGACTTCGACAGCAATAATAGGCCGCAGTTTTTTGGTTATTGGACTCGTTTTCTTGGCGTTTACTCTGGACGAAACGGCGATGAGGAAGACGGCTTTCAACTCGGGCGCGTTTGGCACGCGAAGTTGGTTGAGGAGATCGTCTCGAATAAGTCGGTGCCAGAACCGCCTTGGATACCGCGCCTAAGCTGATGCGCGTGGGGGCGCGTCGGCTTAGGTGCGTCGGCGCTGCGCGCCTTTATTCCGCGCCCGCACTCCAGGCAGCCATTAACTCGCCCTTAACCACACATCCCCCAGTCTACTCGCATGCAAAACCGAAACTCACCTCTCTCCCCCGAGGTCTGGCTGAATGACCTTTTCACCTGCAAGGCAGTGCAACAGGGCGGCGTGATTCGTCGCAAGGCGCGTGATATCGAGCGTTTCGCCGGCATGGACAGGTTCATGCGCGAGATAGACCGGCGTGGTTACAGAGCCGCTGAGAACGCCGGTCAGGTCATCATCTTCTGTAATCGCGCGCCTGTTCGCTGGATGGCTCGCGACGGTCCGCTTTCTTGAAAAGAAAGCGTTTCGAAATCTTTTCAAGATTTCGTCTTCAAGTGCGTCGTCGCGCTAGAACACCCCCTCAACCTCATACATCACCGGCTCGAAGCGCGTGCACAGTCCCGCGATCTCGCGGTTGCGTGCGCGCATCTCTTCCGTCCGCAGCATCGCCTGGAAATCCTCGCGCCTTTCCCACAGCGAGTAGTTGGCGATCCGCGTCTGCGCGTCGTTCACATGCAGCCCGGCCCCGATGAAGCCGGGCTGTTTCGAGATGAACTGCGCATAGGCGTCCTTGAGCGCCTCCATCAGGTCGGCGCAGGTGCCGGGGCTGCATTCGAAAGTGGTCAGAACGGTCTGGCTTTCGAGCCCCGCTTCGATCTTGATCATGACAGTCTCCCTTTCGTGGCTGCGGCGCGCGGCGCGGGGATCACTCCCCCGTCACCGTCAGCCCGAGCATCCGCCAGCCCTGCATGCCGGGGCGGTAGTAATGGATCTTCTCGGCCGGAAAGCCCGCCTCGATCATCCGGCGCGCGGCGGTGGGCGATTGGGCGCACCACGGCCCGTTGCAATAGAGCGCGACGCTTTTGACGTCCTCGCCATCACAGATAAACCCGTCGAAATCGGGCTCGCAGCCCAGCTCGTGCAACCTGTCGGCCGCTTGCGTGTAAGGCACGTTCACCGCACCGGGTATCGCGCCTGTCGCGAAATCACGCTCGACGCGCCCGTCAACGACGACCACATCGGGATCCTTGAGAAACTCCAGCAGCTCCAGCTCGCCGATGGGCGTCACGCCGGGGGCCGGAATGATCGGCTGGACGCAGAAATTCGGACAGGAGCGCGAGGTCTTCGCCCATTCGCCGCTGATGCGGTTCTCCGTGTCCTGAATGCGCTTGATCTCCACGACACCGTTATCTGTCTCAACAGCGACCATCGGCATGTCCGGGGTGATCGCCACGTCCTGCGCAGATGCCGTGCCGGCCATCAGCGCCAGGCAAATCGTCAATACTCTCATCTCCAACCTCCATGATCCTGAAAACACATACCCCGAGCCTAAGCGAGGATCGTTGCGGAATCAAAGCGTTGAGATGAGATGCGCGCGAATTCGCTTCAGTCGAAGTCGAAAAGGTCCTCGAGGAAGTCGCCGAAGCCGCTCTTGCGCTTCTTGTAGCGCTTGCCCTTGTGGTGATAGCGCGGATCGGGCCGCTCTTCCCTGTAGGGTTCACGGTAGGGGCGCGGCTCAGCCGCCGGTTGCGGGGTCGCGCGGGGCTCTGGCTCCGGGGACGACGCGCCGCCCGCCGCCTGCTCGATGATCTTGTCGAGCTCTCCACGGTCGAGCCAGACACCGCGACAACGCGGGCAATAGTCAATCTCGACACCGCTCCTGTCGGCCATGACAAGCGTTTCTCCGTCTACCGGACATTTCATATGGCAACTCCTTTCGGTGTCCGAGATAGGCGCGGGGAGGCCGGCTTCAAGCCGTTTTGCCGTGTTTCGTGCACAATTCGAGCCCCGGCATGTTTCGGGAAGGCCTGCCGGCCGGTGTTTCTCGAAACGCATTAACCATTCCTTTACCTCGGTTAATCAGTCTCCTCGCAAAGGAGGACGCATGTTTCGCTTGGCGCTCTTGGCGGTGTTGTTCGCATCACAGGCTTTCGCTGGCGCATGGCCACGCGAGAAAGGGAGTGTCTTCGCGATGACCTCCTATCAGGTCTCCGCGCCTGACGTGAACGGCCCTGTCAGCAGCTACTACAGCGGCTATTTCGAATACGGTCTCGGGAAACGGCTCACCCTCGGCGCCGATACCGGGCACAGCGTATCGGGGGAGTCCAAGTTCATCCTCTTCCTGCGCCGCCCGCTCGCGCAGACCGATAGCGGGCATGTTTTCGCGACCGAGCTGGGGCTCGGCAAGATCGGCAGCGATACCGTGGTCAGGCCCGGCCTGTCCTATGGCTACGGGTTTTCCGGCGCGCGCGGCTCCGGATGGCTGTCCGTCGATCTGCTCTTCGAGCATCACCTCGGGATGAACCGCACCGATGCGAAGGCCGACATCACCTATGGGCGCAACCATGCGCGCGGGTTCAAGACGATCTGGCAATTGCAGACCGGCAAGCAAAGGGGCGATCCGTCCTTTGCACGGCTCGCCCCTTCGATCGCGTTGCCTGTCGGTTCGAGATCACATCTCGAACTCGGTGTCTCCACCGCGTTGCACGGCCCTGCCGAATACGGCCTCAAGATCGGCTTGTGGCACGAATTCTGACAACGCGCCGTCAGATCGGGTTGTCGACACGCATCGACACCAGCACCTGCCCCCGCACGGGCTCAGACCATTTGAGGTGCACCTGGTCATTGTTCGGCCCCTCGGCGACGTCGGTATAAGGCATCTCGTAGCGCTTGACGTTGCTGGCGTTGCGAATGGGTCCTTCGAGCACCACCGATTCGACCTTGCGCGCCCAGCCGCCGAAGGGAAGCCGGGGGGCCCCGTCGATCTGCCAGGTGTCGCTTTCGGTCTGCTCCTCATGGGAGGTGATGTAGGGGTTCACAGTGGCGACATCGACCGCGTTGTACATGTTGTCGCGCCAACTGATGTTGCGCATCCTGCCATAGTCGAACCCCGCAAAGCTCGTATCGATGCGCTCGACGCGCTCGATGCTGCCGGCAATGGTCCGGAAGAAGTTGCCCTGCACGTTGAACCCGTTGATGAAATGGCCCGGCCCATGGGGCTTGATCACGATGAAGCTGAACCAGGGGGCAACATGGCTCGCCAGGAAGATGTTGTTCGAGATGTTGAGCTGGCTGAACGAGAACTCCGATTCGAAATCGGGCTCGGCGTCATGTTCGTTCGTCCACTCGATGAAGCAATTGTCGATGTAGTTGCCATCGACGGTTGCGCGGCAGTTCGTGCCGGTAAAGACAAGCCCCGCAAGGCGCAAACCGTTCGAAGCACCATCGCCCTGGAAGAAGTGGTTGCCGGTGATGATCGTGCCGGAGCCGCCGACGATCGCGTAGTGACGGAACTTCACAACGCGGTTGTTGCGCAGCTTCACATCATTGCCGTTGGTGTTCAGAGCGATGGAGCTGCGATCCTGCGAGGGGACGGGGTTCTCGTTCGACAGGAACTGGCACCTGTCCACATGCATCCCCTGGCACCCATCGCCCGGGCTGGTGATGCCCCGATCCTTCGGCCCGGTGAAGAAACAGTTCTCGACCGAGAAGATGAGACCGTTGGGTGCCAACAGGATGCCGCTGCAATTTCCGCGCAGGCGAAACTCGACATCCTTGATCGAGAAGCGATCCAGATCGTCCATGCCGCTGAAATCAAGCGCATATTTGAAGCGCCGGAAGGTGAAGTTCTGCGTGCCGTCCGCATCATAGATCTGGCGCGAGAGGGTCAGTTCCTGGGCCGCTATGTTCTTGGCCTTGACATAGACTTCGCGCCCGACGCCATTGCCTTCCACGAGCGATCCCACCGGGATGTTGGCCACGTCCGTCACACCCGTGAGCCGCCACTTGTTCGACACAGAGTAAGTCGCCTGGCTGGTGAAAACCTCGGTATCCCAGTCCGCGCTGGGCTGCACATCGAGCTGCCCGTTGTGGACATGACGGCGCGTCGAGTAGTTGCTCCTGCCGGTCACTTCGCGCATGTCGACGGGGCGCGTCAGGTTCACGCGGCGGCCGTCCATGTCGAGCGAGTCATGGTCGCCGTTCGAAAAGAGCGCGCGCACGGCCTTCTTGAAACCCTGTTCCTCGTCGCCAAACGCGTCGATGTAAGTCGACAGGTTGAAGTTCTTGGTCAAGCCCAGAGAGTGCTCATCGGCCATGGTCACCGTGCCCTCGAAACGCACGCGGCTTTCGAATGTCATGTCATCACCGAGAAAATAGGTGCCCTTGGATATGATGACCGTGCGCCCGTCTGCTGCGGCATCTGCTGCCTCGAAAGCCGCCAGGTCGTCGGTGGTGCCGTCGCCCAGGGCGCCGAAGTCCCGGACATCGACACTGGCCATCATTTCCTGCAGGAAGGCACTGGTTATGTCTTCAATGACGATATCGTCGATCCGGACGACGCTGCCAGTGGTGCCGGTCAGATCGAGCCCGAAATGGCCGTATATCGCATCCCTGCCCCAGGCCATGTCGACACCGTTGCGCGTGCCGATACCGATGATCGCGCTGACCTCGACCACATCGCCGAAGGCCGACAGCGTTGTGCTGGGGCCGGTTTCCGTCACGCCAGCCAGATGCGCGCCCCCGGCAGCGCCCGCCCAGGCGGCGATACGCACCGATGGCAGCGGCCCGCTCACGGCTTTGACCCGGGCGCGCACGCGCAGGTAGCAGCCGGGCAAAAGAGGGGTTTCGCCCATGTAGCGCAGCCGCTCGAGGGCGCTGGTCTTGACAAGTTCGAGGCAGCCGCCGAAGTCGGCATCTGCAGGCACGAACGCGGCATTCGCTGCGTTTTCATAGGTGTCGGTTCCGGGCGTTCCCGTCTGGCTCGACCAGACATCCAGACCTTCCGAGAACGCCGGGGGCATCAGTTGCAGGCCATCGGTAATCACTTTGTTCATGAGTTTCCTTTCCACGCCGAAGCGGCGCTGGTCAAACCTTCGTCAGCGCGGGGCCGTGCCCGCGGAAAAAAGGAAATACGCATGGAAAGTTAACGAGGCTTGAGACCACCGTTCGTAGCCGCGCCGCCAGCGCGGGTCAGCCTGTCAGGGCGGCTTTCACCTTCGGGCCAGCGGCACCGAAGTCGATCTGCCCGGTATATTTGGCCTTGAGCGCAGCCATCACCTTGCCCATGTCGCGGATGCTTTCCGCGCCCGTCTCACGGATTGCCGTGTCGATGGCCTCGTCGACTTCCTCGCCATCGAGCTGGCGCGGAAGAAACTCCTCGATCACCTCGATCTCGCTGCGCTCGCGTTCCGCGAGATCGAGCCGACCGCCCTCCTCGTAGACGCGCGCGCTTTCCTGGCGCTGCTTGACCATCTTTCCCAGAATGGCCATCACCTCGTCATCGCTCACGCCGACATCATTGCCCTCGACACGCACCGCAATATCGCGGTCCTTGATGGCTGCATTGATGAGCCGAAGCGTCGAAAGCCGCTTGCTGTCCTTGTTCTTCATCGCCTGATTAAGGGCCGTCTTGATCGCGTCGCGCATGGGGATTGGTCCGCCTTCAGGGTCAATTCGAGCTTCCCACAGTAGCCAATTCACATTGCGGTGGCAACAGCAGCGACTGCCCTTGACCCCTGCGCCACCCGGCCCTAAACACGGCTCAATTTATCAGCCGGAGAGACTCGATATGGCGCAGGAAACATCCTCGCATCCGACCGCATGCCTTGCCCTTGCGGACGGCACTGTTTTTTATGGTCACGGGTTCGGAGCCACCGGCCAGCGCACCGCAGAGCTCTGCTTCAACACGGCGATGACCGGCTACCAGGAAATCATGACCGATCCTTCCTATGCGGGGCAGATCGTGACATTCACCTTCCCCCATATCGGCAATACCGGCGTCAACCCCGAAGATGACGAGACCGGCGATCCCGTCGCGGACGGCATGGTCGTCAAATGGGACCCCACGGAGCCGAGCAACTGGCGCTCGGTCCAGACACTCTCGGACTGGCTCAGGGCGCGCGGACGCGTCGCCATCGGCGGTGTCGATACCCGCAGGCTCACCCGCGCGATCCGCAGCCAGGGCGCGCCGCATGTCG
Source organism: Rhodobacteraceae bacterium 63075 (assembly GCA_003417655.1). GTDB lineage: Bacteria > Pseudomonadota > Alphaproteobacteria > Rhodobacterales > Rhodobacteraceae > Lentibacter. The sequence goes on along the minus strand of QVMW01000009.1, from coordinate 31,148 downwards.
CGCTGGAACATGATCCGGACGGCAAGTTCGACACCGATGCGCTGATTGCCGCTGCCCGCGGCTTTGAAGGGCTGGAAGGCATGGACCTCGCCAAGGATGTGACCTGCGCGCAATCGTATCACTGGAACGAGATGCGCTGGGCCTGGCCCGAGGGATACCGCCCCCAGACCGATCCGAAACACAAGGTCGTGGCGGTGGATTACGGGGCGAAACGGAATATCCTGCGCTGCCTCGCCTCCGCCGGATGCGACGTGACGGTGCTGCCCGCGACCGCCACGGCAGACGAGGTTCTGGCGCATGAACCCGATGGCGTGTTCCTTTCCAACGGTCCGGGCGATCCCGCGGCGACGGGCGCCTATGCCGTCCCGATGATCCGCGAACTTCTGGACAGGACCGAACTACCGATATTCGGCATCTGCCTTGGTCACCAGATGCTGGCCCTCGCGCTCGGCGGCAAGACCGTCAAGATGAACCACGGGCATCACGGCGCGAACCACCCGGTCAAGGACCATGATACCGGAAAGGTCGAGATCACCTCGATGAACCACGGCTTCGCCGTTGACGGCCCGAGCCTTCCGGACGGTGTGCGAGAGACGCATATCTCCCTGTTCGACGGGTCCAATTGCGGGATTTCGATGCGCGACCGGCCGGTTTTTTCGGTGCAACATCACCCCGAAGCCAGCCCCGGCCCACAGGACAGCTTCTATCTCTTCGAGAAATTCGCAAGCCACATGGCAGGGCGTTAACCAGATTGCGCGTATGTTAATGTTTCGTTAACCTATTGTTAACGATGAATTAACCCTCCTTCCCTACGGTCGCTTCGTTAGTGATTTTTTAGGGAAGCCAGATGCTTGCGCTCCAAGGGAAAAGCACCGCAGCCGGGAGCAGTTTCGGCCAGTATCTGGTGTCGTCTGACCGCATTAGCGCAAGTAACCTGATGCAAGCCCGCTCCGAGGCGCGTCGGTTGAATTGTTCCTTGGGCGCAAGCTTGACCGCCTCCGGGCTGCTTTCCGGCGACGAGCTTGCAGCGGCCCAGGCCGGGTTCACCGGGCTGGCCTTCGTCGCGCTGGACGAAGCCCCGCCGGAAGACTCAGTCTGCGATCTCTTCGATACCTCGCTTCTCCTGCGCTATCGGGTCATCCCATGGCGCGAAACGGGGGGAACGGTCACATTCGTGATCGCAGACAGCGACAGCTTCACAGATTTTTTGAACCATGTTCGCCTCGATGCCGATGCTGTCCCCTTTGTCTTCGCGGCACCCTCAGACATCATAGACTGGCTGACAACGCATCACCGCGAGGCCCTGACGCGCCGCGCCGCCGCGCGCGTGCCCGAGGCAGAGAGTTGCCGAACCTGGGAGAGGCATACCAATGGAAAGCGCCTTGCCCTGACGACGCTCGGCCTTGGCGTTTTCGGAACGACGGTCTTCCTCTACCCGCGGCTCACCTTCGCGATCTTCGCGGTCTGGGCGATCGCCACCCTGCTGATCTCGTGCATGTTGCGCATTGCCGCTTATAGCGCGGAAATCTCCGCAGAGCCCGACGATGCACCGCCGCCCTGCCCCGCCCATGCCATGCCGAGGATTTCCGTGCTTGTCCCGCTCTTCAAGGAGCGCGAGATCGCCGGAGCGCTGCTTCGGCGGCTGGCAAGGCTCAGTTATCCGAAATCCCTGCTCGATGTCGTGCTGGTCGTGGAAGAGAATGACAGGCTCACCAAGGAAACGATCGCCGCCGCCGATCTTCCGCCCTGGATTTCCGTGGTCGATGTGCCCGAGGGCGTTCCCAAGACGAAACCGCGCGCCATGAATTATGCGCTGGATTTCTGCAAGGGAGATATCATCGGCATCTGGGATGCCGAGGACGCGCCGGCGGCAGATCAGTTGGAAACCGTCGCGCGATATTTCCACCACGCCCCCGATGATGTCGTCTGTCTGCAAGGCGTGCTCGACTATTACAACAGCCGCCAGAACTGGCTCGCGCGCTGTTTCACGATAGAATACGCCGCCTGGTTCCGCTTGATCCTGCCCGGGATGGCGCGGCTCGGCTTCGCCATTCCCCTTGGGGGAACAACGCTCTTCTTCCGCCGCGCGCCGCTTGAGGAGCTTGGCGGTTGGGATGCCCATAATGTCACGGAAGACGCCGATCTGGGTTTCAGGCTCGCGCGCCATGGCTACCGCACCGAAGTGGTTCCGACCCGCACCGGCGAAGAGGCCAATTGCAAGGCCTGGCCCTGGATCAGGCAGCGCTCCCGCTGGCTCAAGGGCTACATGGTCACTTATCTCGTCCACATGCGCGCGCCCTTGCTCCTGCTCAGGCAACTGGGCCCCTGGCGCTTTCTCGGCTTCCAGGTGCACTTCGTCACAGCGCTCTCGCAGGTCATGCTTGCGCCGGTTCTTTGGAGTTTCTGGCTGGTCCTGTTCGGCTTGCCGCATCCGCTGGAGCAGTTCGTCTCACGCGATCTGCTCATGGCATTGGGGCTCGCGTTTCTCGCCATCGAACTGATCAACGCCCTCATCAATGCCACCGCCGCCGCGCGGCCCGGCCTGCGGCATCTCTTCGTCTGGGTGCCGACCATGCATTTCTACTATCCGCTCGGCGCCATCGCCGCTTACAAGGCGCTCTACGAGCTGGTGATAAAACCATTCTACTGGGACAAGACAAAACACGGGCTGTCGCTGGCTCACCTGCGTAAGCGGCAGGGCTCAAGCGCAGCTTCAGACCCCGGAATCGAGCTTCAGCCGGGTCACGAAGGCCTTTGAAATATGTGATTTGAGCTTGTCCCGCGCAGCCTTTTCGTCGCGGGTTTCGATCGCCCGGACGATGGCGTCATGCTCTTCAAGCGCCTTGATGCTGCGCCCTTCTGCCGCCAGTGACGTGGTCGCCATCAGCGCCATGGACTGGTGCAGCAGGTTGAGCTGCTGCACGAGGAACCGGTTATGCGAGGCCAGGTGAATTTGCCTGTGGAACCGCCTGTTGGCCTGGGCCAGGGCGTTGGGGTCGTTGATCAGGGCCCTGTCTTCCTCGACCATGTCGCGCAGAACGCGCATTTCTTCATCCGTCGCATGGCGCGCGGCGAGCTGCGCGGCCAGCCCCTCGAGCTCGGCACGCACGGCATAAAGCTCGGCCATCTGGTTGTGATCGAGCGACGCAACGATCAGGCTGCGCCCGTCGCGCGTCAGCAATGATTGGGTCTCGAGCCGCTGCAAAGCCTCGCGGATCGGTGTCCGTGAGACGCCGAAGCGCTCGGCAAGTTCGTTTTCCACAAGCCGGTCGCCGGGCTTGTAGTCGCCCACGTCGATCGCCTCGAGGATCAGGCTGTAGGCGTCTCTTTGCGGCGTGCGTTGTTCTTTCATTTCGGCCTTGGCCCCGGCTCTGCTTTTATTTGATCGCGCCATCGTGCATGTCTTGCGCCAATTTGCAATCGCGCCTAGCGTCACGCCATGCCTCGCGAATACTTCTCTCATGTCGATACCTGGGTCTTCGACCTCGACAATACGCTTTACCCACCGCATATGCGCCTCTTCGACCAGATCGAAGTGAAGATGACCGATTTCGTCATGCAAACACTCGGTGTCGCGCGGGTCGAGGCGGACAGGCTGCGCAGCCGCTACTGGGCCGAATACGGCACCACGCTCGCCGGCCTGATGCATCATCACGACATCGACCCGGAGCCCTACCTTGCCGATGTGCACGACATTTCCTTCGCGCCACTGGCCCCCGATCATGACCTTGCGGGGCGCATCTCCGCGCTTTCCGGGCGCAAGATCGTCTACACCAACGGAACCGCCGCTTACGCGGAGAAAGTGCTGGACGCGCGCGGCCTTTCAGGGCTGTTCGACGCTGTCTACGGTGTCGAAGACGCGCGCTACCGGCCCAAGCCGCATGAAGCAGCGTTCACCGAGGTCTTCGCCAAGGCCGGACTGACACCGGGCAGCGCCGCGATGTTCGAGGACGACCCGCGCAATCTTGCCGTGCCGCACGCCCTGGGAATGCGCACCGTGCATGTTGCGCCCGAGGCTCTGGCTGCCGATCACATTCATCACCACACCGACGATCTCTCGGACTTTCTCGCGAAGCTTCTCTAGCAGGGCCCTCGCCCCTCGCGCGCGCATTCGCCGCGCCAAGAAGGCTTGGCTCCAGCTGTTCCCGCGACTAACTTGCAAGCGCGTCATCAGGAGACACAGATGCAGACCCAGCACACGGAGGTTTTCGTTTCAGGCGGCGGCATCGCCGGAATGATCACTGCCCTCGCATTCGCCGAGGCGGGTTTCTCCGTGGTCTGTGTCGATCCCGCAACGCCGGTGACGGACAGGGCCGCCAAGGGCGCCGACATGCGCTCGACCGCATTTCTGCAACCCTCCCGCGCATTGCTCGAAGAGATCGGCCTCTGGGCCAGGCTCGAAGCCCATGCCGCGCCGCTTCAGGTCATGCGGATCATCGACGCCGGTGGCGAAACGCCCACACCACGCGTCGAGTCCGAGTTCGATGCGACCGATATTTCCGAGCAGCCTTTCGGCTGGAATTTTCCCAACTGGCTCTTGCGGCGCGAAGCGCTTGCGGCGCTCGAAGCGCACCCGCAGATCACCCCACGCTTCGGCGTCGGCGTGCAGGATGTCCTGACACGGTCGGAAGCGGTCCGCCTGCGTCTGAGCGATGGCAGCACTGTCAGCACCAAGCTTCTGATTGCTGCCGACGGGCGCAACTCGCCAGTGCGCCGCGCGCTCCGCATCGATGTCCAGACCATCCGCTATGGCCAGAAAGCGCTCGCCTTCACCGTCAGCCATCCGATCCCGCACAACAACATCTCCACCGAGATTCACCGCTCCGGCGGGCCCTTCACGCTCGTGCCCCTGCCCGACCGCGACGGGCTGCCCGCCTCCGCCATCGTCTGGATGGAGCGCGGCGAGGAAGCCCTGCGCCTGCGCGATCTCGACAAGGCGGCTTTCGAAAAAGAGCTGAACGCGCGCTCCTGCGGCATTCTCGGCCCGCTCGAGCTGACCTCGCCGCGTGATATCTGGCCGATCATTTCGCAATATGCCAGGTCGCTGACGGGCGAGCGCACGGCGCTCATCGCGGAAGCCGCGCATGTCATCCCCCCGATTGGCGCGCAGGGGCTGAACATGTCGCTGGCCGATCTGCGCGCTTTACGCGATCAGGCCGTTGCGCATCGCGGCGCGCTCGGCAGCCGCGAGATGCTTGATGCCTATGCGCGCGGCCGGCTTGCCGATATCCGCCTGCGCATCACCGGGATCGACGCGCTCAACCGCGCGTCCATGGCCGGGGCGCGCCCCCTGCGCGATCTGCGCGCGCTCGGGCTGAACGCAATTCACGGGGTCAAACCCCTGCGCAAGTCACTGATGCAGATCGGGCTCGGCGCGAAGGGTTAAAGAACCTTGTCCAGCACCGCTTTCAGCCGCGCCAGCGTGCCCTCCACGTCATATAGCTTATCGAGGCCGAACAGGCCGAGTCGGAATGTCCTGAAGCCCTCCGGCTCGTCGCATTGAAGCGGAACCCCGGCGGCGATCTGCATGCCTTCCGCCGCGAACCTGGCCCCGTTCTGGATTTCGGGATCATCGGTATAGCTCACCACGACCCCCGGCGCGCCGAAACCTGTCGCGGCGACCGATTTAACACCCTTCTCCGCCAACATCGCACGCACGCCGTCGCCAAGCGCCCATTGTGCTTCACGCAGCTTTTCGAAGCCGTATTGCTTCGTCTCCAGCATCGTGTCCCGGAAGGCCAGCAGCGCATCTGTCGGCATGGTCGCGTGATAGGCATGGCCGCCATTTTCGTAGGCCTGCATGATCTGGTGCCATTTCTTGAGATCGATGGCAAAACTGTCCGAGTTTGTTCGCTCGAGCCGCTCCAGCGCGCGCTCCGACATCATGACAAGCCCGGCTGACGGCGAGGCCGACCAGCCCTTCTGGGGCGCGGAGATGAGCACATCGACACCGGTCGCCTTCATGTCCACCCATGCGCAGCCCGAGGCGATGCAATCAAGCACCATCAGCGCGCCGACCTCATGCGCCGCCTCGGCAAGCGCCGTGACATAATCGTCCGGCAGGATGAGGCCGGCCGACGTTTCCACGTGAGGCGCGAAGACGACATCGGGCTTTGCCTCGCGAATTGCCGCCGTCACCTCATCAATCGGTGCGGGCGCAAACGGGGCCTGCACACCGTTGCCCGCTTGGCGCGCCTTGAACACGGTGATGTCCTCGGCAAACTGCCCGGCATCGAAGATCTGGCTCCAGCGATAGGAGAACCAGCCATTGCGCACCACGAGCGCATGCGCCCCGGCCCCGAACTGCCGCGCGACAGCTTCCATCGCATAGCTTCCGCCGCCAGGCACGAGCGCGACGGCCTCGGCGTTGTAGACCTCTTTCAGCATCGAGGAGATGTCGGTCATGACGGTCTGAAACCGCTTGCTCATATGGTTGAGCGAGCGGTCCGTGAAGACCACGGAGAATTCCTCGAGCCCATCGGGGTCCACCTGTTTCAGCAATGCCATGACCTGTCTCCTGATTTGTCCCGCTCATAGCTAACCCGCCGCGATGGTCGCTGCAATCGCCATCCCCGCTAGATCGGGCCCGTCAGATCGGACCGGGCAGACGCTCATCACTCAGCAGAACATTCGCCTCGACCTCGCCCGCGCCCGGGAGCGTCATAATCCGCCGCCTGAGCACGCGCTCGAAATCGGGGATGTCGCGGGCCACGACCTTGAGCCGGTAGTCATAGAGCCCGAGCACATGCTCGACTGATTGCACCTCGGGAATGGCCGAGACGGCCCGTTCGAAATCTTCCAGGCTCGTGCGGCCTTTCGTGGCCAGCTTGACCCCGAGGAAGACCGTGACGCCAAAACCCAGCTTCTCGCGGTCGAGCACCAGCCTGCGCCCCCGAATGACTCCGGCATCCCTGAGCCGCTTGATGCGCCGCCATGTCGCGGGCTGCGACAGGCCAAGGCGCGCGCCGAGCGCCTTGCTGCTCATGCGTGCATCACGCTGTAGCTGGCGCAGGATTTCCCGGTCTTGCGCATCGATTTCGATCATAGCGGGAGCGCCTCGTCGCTCTTGATCCGAGCGACATGCATCAGCGCCTCGATATCGGTGATATGCGGAAGGGTCAGGATCTGGGTGCGGTAGACATGCTGGTAATGTTCCATGTCGCGCGCGATGACCGAAAGCCGCGTATCGACCCTGCCAAGGAAAGTCTGCACCTCCAGCACTTCGGGAACCTGTCGCGCCGCCGCGATGAACTCGTCAAAGGCGTTGGCATGTGTCTTGTCGAGCGTCATGCGCAGGCTCACCTCCACGGTATAGCCAAGCGCGCGCCAGTCTATGATGGCCTCATGTCCCCGTATCACGCCGTGGCTCTCCAGTTTCTCCAACCGCCGCCAGCAGCTTGCCACCGTCATGTTGCAGCGCGCGGCGAGGTCGGCCGTGGAAAGCTCCGGGTCGGCCTGATACTGCCGCAGAATGCGCCGATCCGTATCATCTAGCATGATTTTCTCAAATATCCAAATTTCACGAATAAATTTCTATCAATATATGACAAAATCCGCAATTTCGAAATATGAAACACTGGCGTTCGAGTATCAATAGGCCCAATCGAAACCAGACAAGGGAGCGCCGACATGCGCGTTTATTACGATCGCGATTGCGACATCAATCTCATCAAGGACATGAAAGTGGCCATCCTCGGCTATGGCAGCCAGGGCCACGCCCATGCGCTCAACCTCCGTGACAGCGGCGCCAAGAACGTCGTCGTCGCCCTGCGCGAAGGCTCGGCCTCCGCGCCCAAGGCCGAAGGTGAGGGCCTCAAGGTCATGGAGATCGCCGAAGCCGCAGCCTGGGCCGACCTGATCATGTTCACCATGCCCGATGAACTTCAGGCCGACACCTACCGCAAATACGTCCATGACAACATCCGCGAAGGCGCGGCGATCGCCTTTGCCCATGGTCTCAACGTGCATTTCGGCCTCATCGAGCCGAAGGAAGGCATCGACGTGATCATGATGGCCCCAAAGGGCCCGGGCCACACGGTGCGCGGCGAATACACCAAGGGCGGCGGCGTGCCCTGCCTCGTGGCCGTCGACAAGGACGCGACCGGCAAGGCGCTCGAGATCGGCCTCAGCTATTGCTCGGCCATCGGCGGCGGCCGCTCGGGCATCATCGAGACGAACTTCCGCGAGGAATGCGAAACCGACCTCTTCGGCGAGCAGGCCGTGCTTTGTGGCGGCCTTGTAGAGCTTATCCGCATGGGCTTCGAGACGCTGGTCGAGGCGGGCTATGCGCCGGAAATGGCCTATTTCGAGTGCCTGCACGAGGTGAAACTCATCGTCGACCTGATCTATGAAGGCGGCATCGCCAACATGAACTACTCGATCTCGAACACGGCCGAATATGGCGAATATGTCTCCGGTCCGCGCGTGCTGCCCTACGATGAAACGAAGGCACGCATGAAGGCGATCCTGACGGACATCCAGCAAGGCAAGTTCGTGCGTGACTTCATGCAGGAAAACGCTGTCGGCCAACCCTTCTTCAAGGGCACGCGCCGTCTCAACGACGAACACCAGATCGAGCAGGTCGGCGAGAAGCTGCGCGAAATGATGCCCTGGATCTCGGCGGGCAAGATGGTCGACAAGGAAAAGAACTGACCATCCCCCGGCAACCGGAAAGGGGCGTCCTTCGGGGCGCCCTTTTTTTCGCTATGCGCGCTTCGGGAGCACAAAGCCCCCTTGAGTTTCGCGCCGCGCAGGCGTCTAACGGTCCGGCGAAGTGGAAGGCCTCCCATGACAACGCACAATCAGATTACCCTCAATAGCTGGCTGAGCGTGGCCGCGCTCGGCCTCGTCTGGGGCGGCACCTTCCTTGTGATCGAGCTTGCGCTCGTCACCATGACACCCTTCTGGATCGCCAGCGCGCGGATCGGCTTTGCCACGGTGCTGACAACGCTGATCTGGCGTGCCATGGGCGGCAGGCTTTGGCTCTCAAAGGACAGCGCCTGGGGCGGGTTGCTTGTCGTCGGGGCGCTCTCGACGGCGGTGCCCTTCATGCTGCTCAGTTGGGGGCAGCAATACGTGACATCGGGCTTCGCCGGGGTGTCCATGGCCGCGGTCGCGCTGCTCGTGCTGCCGCTGGCGCATGTCTTCGTCCCGGGCGACGCGATGACCCTGCGCCGCACGGTCGGTTTTCTCATCGGATTTGTCGGCGTGGTGATCCTCATCGGCGGGCAGGCCTTCGAAAGCTCCGGCGCGGTGCTGGAGACGCCGGGGCGCATCGCCTGCGTCGGCGCGGCCTGCTGCTATGCCGTCAGCTCCGTCGTCATGCGCCGCCTGCCCCCGATCGACCCGATCGGTCTCGCCGCGATGCCGCTCCTCATCGGCTCCGCGCTGGTCATCCCGACGGCTGTCTATGTCGAGGGTGCTCCGGCAATGCCCGATCTGCGCACGCTCGGGATCCTCGCCTTTCTCGGCCTCGTGCCGACCGCTGGCGCGAACTTCCTTCGGGTCTACGTGATCCGCACGGCTGGCCCGGTCTTCATGAGCCTCGTGAATTACCAGGTCCCGCTCTGGTCGGTGCTGCTCGGGGCGCTATTGCTCTCGGAGCCGCTGCCGCAGAGCCTCGTGCTCGCGCTGGTGCTCATTCTCGCGGGGCTGGGCGTGAGCCAGTATGGCCCGCTGAGCCGCCTCTTCCGCAGCACGCGGCACCGCGTTAAAGGACGCGTTCGAGGGCAGTGACCACATCTTCGACGGCCTGCTCCAGCATCTTCGCATCGTCGCATTCTGCCATCACCCGGATCAGCGGTTCGGTTCCGGATTCGCGGATCAGGAGCCGCCCCCGGCCTTCGAGCCGCGCCTCGACCTCGCCGATCACAGCCCTGACGCTGTCGTCCTGAAGCGGCACCTGACCTTTCTCGAACTTGACGTTCTTGAGCATCTGCGGGACCGGCTCGAAGACGCGCAAGAGCTCGGAGGCGCGCTTGCCCGTGGTCACGAGCTCGGCAAGGAACTGCAAGCCGGCCAGCAGCCCGTCGCCCGTCGTGGCATAGTCGGTCATGACGATGTGCCCCGATTGCTCGCCGCCGAGATTGAAGCCGCCCTCGCGCATGCGCTCGACAACGTAACGATCCCCGACATTCGTGCGCTCCAGGCCGATGCCCCTGGCTTGCAGGAAACGCTCAAGCCCGAGGTTCGACATCTTGGTCGCCACCAGGGCACCGCCCATGAGCAGATCGCGCTCGGCCCAGCGGGCAGCCAGCAGCCCCATGAGCTGGTCCCCGTCAGCGACGGCCCCGGTCTCGTCGATGAGCACGATGCGATCCGCGTCCCCATCGAGGCACAACCCAAGGTCGGCCCCGTGCGCGACGACCGTCTCGGCGGCGACCTTCGGCTGAGTTGAGCCGCATCTTTCGTTGATGTTGAAGCCATCGGGCGAGACGCCAACCGCGACAACCTCGGCCCCCAGTTCCCAGAGCACTTCGGGCGCAGCCTTGTAGGCAGCCCCGTTCGCACAATCCACAACAACCTTGATCCCATCGAGCCGCATCCCCGGCGGGAAGCTGGACTTCACCCTCTCGATATAGCGGAAACGGCCATCGTCGATCCGTTTCGCCCGCCCGATGTTGCGCGCCTGTGCTGGCTCCACCTCGCCCATGACAAGCGCCTCGATCTCCTCTTCGGCCTCGTCTGACAGCTTGTAGCCGTCCGGCCCGAAGAACTTGATCCCGTTATCGACCGCCGGATTGTGGCTCGCCGAGATCATCACGCCCAGATCGGCGCGCATGGACTTGGTCAGAAGCCCCACCGCAGGGGTCGGGACCGGCCCGAGCAGCAGCACGTTCATCCCCGTGCTGGTGAGCCCCGCCGTCAACGCGCTTTCGAACATGTAGCCCGACAGGCGCGTGTCCTTGCCGATGACGACGCGATGCGCCACGGACTTGTCCTTGCGGAAATAACGCCCCGCCGCCGCCCCGATCCGCAGGGCCATTTCCGCCGTCATCGGGTGGGTGTTTGCCGTGCCTCGTACTCCGTCCGTGCCGAAAAGACTGCGCTTCATGGGCTTCTATCCTCCTGTTGCCGCTTGCCAGAGCTTGACGGCCTGCCTTGTTTCGGCGACATCGTGAACCCGCAGGATCTGAACGCCCTGCGCGAGCCCCGCGAGACCGGCGGCGATGGAGCCGGGCGCTCTTTTCTGCGGGTCTTCGGCATCGCCAAGAACCCGGATGAACCCCTTGCGGGACACGCCCAGCAGGATGGGGCATCCGAGCCCGTGAAACAGGCTCAGGCCATTCAGAAGCGCCAGGTTGTGCTCAATCCGCTTGCCGAAGCCGATCCCCGGATCGACAATCATGCGATCCCTTGCGACGCCCTGCGCTTCGAGCGCCGAGATACGCCCCTCCAGGAAGTCATAGACGTCCAGAAGCACGTTCTCGTAATGCGGGTTGTCCTGCATGGTTTGCGGATCGCCCTGCGCATGCATGATGCAGACCGGCAGCTTTTGCTGCGCACAGAAATCGCCGAGATCGGGATCAAAGGTGAAGCCCGAGACATCGTTGACGAGGCCGGCCCCGTTGCGCGCCGCTTCTTCGGCCACGGCGCGCTTGCGCGTATCGATCGAGATGGGCGCGTCCATGCTCTCGCTGAGCGCCTTGATGACAGGCGCGGTCCGCGCGATCTCGGCTTCAAAGGGCACTTCAACAGCGCCGGGCCGCGTGCTTTCGCCGCCAACATCGATGATATCGGCCCCCGCATCGCGCATGGAGCGCGCATGGCTGAGCGCCGCCGCGGCACCATTGATCCGCCCGCCGTCAGAAAAACTGTCCGGCGTGACATTCAGGATTCCCATGACATTGGGTTCACTCATCTCCAGCCCCGCGATCGGCGCGCGCGGGGCGCAGAGCCGTTGCAGCGCATCCTCGGGCAGCTGTGCCGCCGGCAGGTATTCGCCGCGCCCGTCGCGGGTCATACGCTCCGCATGGGTGAACCAGCACGGACCGCCCGCCAGCGCCACCGCCTCCGGAGGGCGGGCTTTGCCGAGCTGTGCCTGGGGGCGATAGTAGGAGCGAGTCATGGCGTCACTTGTCGCATAATCAACCGGTGAGACAAGGCTCAGATCACCGGGTCATCAATGGAGACCTGCCTGACGCGCAGGTCTTCGGCCTTTTCCGGCAAGTCTTCGCCGAAAACCAGAAGCTCCGCAGCCTCCATCTGCTGCGCGAACCAGACGGCAAGCGCGAGCGCGTCGCCTTTTTGCGCCGACGGCCCATCCACGGCATCCAGCACGATTTTCGACGGTGCCCAGACGCTGATCTGGCCGTTCTTCATCGCCCAGTCCAGTTCGGTCCGGGTCCCCACGACGACACAGCGCTTGTCGCGTCCGGCCAGAACCCAGGCATTCTGTTCGATCGCGAGCAAGTCGATCCGGCGTTGCGCGAGGGCGGCAGATGCCTGCGGTACAGGCACATCCGCCGCGCCCACGCAGATCAGAAGCGGCTCTCCCCGCGTCTCGAGCGCGTCAATATGCGCGCCGAGGTGCCCAGATGCGATCACCTCGTTGGGCAGGTAAATCACCAGAGGATGCGGTCTGTCCTCCTCATCATGCTCGACATGCGCCCCTTCGGCGGCGCGCACGATCTCGACACCGAGCGCCCCGGGGCCGCGGTCCAGCTTCTCGATCCGCACGAAGACCCGCTGCGCCTGCGGCTCCCAAAGGATGCGCTCGGCGATCCGCTCGGCGAGGGTCTCGAGCAGGTTCAGGCGCTCCTCGGCGAGGGCATGGTTGATGGCCTCGGTGACCTTGTCATAGGACAGGATCTTGTCGACGTCGTCGTCGATCTCGGAGCCGAGCGGCTTGACCTCGACGACAACGTTGAAGCAGATGCGCTGGGTCGTGCCACGTTCCGCCTGGAAAGCGCCGATCTCGACCTCGACGATGTGATCGCGCAGCGAAATCCTGTCGAGCGGCGCGGTCCCCGCCGTTGCGCGCGAGCGCATGTCGGGATGGGCGAAGGCTTGGGTGATCTCGCTGGACATGGACTCGCCTGTGGTTCGTGCGTCTTGGCCACGCCTATACCGTGCCGCGCCAAGGGGCAAACCCCGAGAGCCGCCGCTTCATGGAGCGCCAGCGACGTTCAGTTGCTCGTGAGGCGTGTCGGCTGGCGATAGAAGTGATGAAAACCGATTGTCTTGGTGCGGGGAAACTTGCGCGCCCAACGCGGGTTCACGGCCTTCGTATGGTAGTGGGTCGCACCTTTCGTCAGCGGGCGCTCGGCACCGTCGACCATCAGCTTCGCGATCTTGCCGACGCTGGTGAAGGCCCGCGGCTCGGAAATGATTTCGGCGCGTCCGTCACAGGTATAGGTAAACTGGCAGGCATATTTGCGGCCCGTGCCCTGCTTGATCACGCCGCAAACGCTGTCGGGGTAGTTGGCGCTCGCCACGCGGTTCATGATGACTTCTGCTACCGCGAACTGGCCCTTCACGCTCTCGCCGCGCGCTTCGAAATAGAGCGCCTCGGCAAGGCAGCGCCACTGGGCTCCGCCCGATGCCTTGGGTTGGCCAGCGAGCCAGGCCTTGGTGTAGGAGACATCGCCCGAGATCGCCTGCGCCGCCTCGGGTTTTTCCAGGAGGCCGTTGAGCTGCTCTTGCGGAATCGCGCCCAGCGCACGGGATTCCTTGTCAAAGAGTCGCTTGAGAGACGCATCCGCTTGCGCGGTCGCGCCTGCCAGTATCATCGCGGCAATGCCGGTGAGCAGGCGTTTCATGACGGATCTCCTAGATTTGCACAGAACTCTGTTCAATCCGCGGGCTTTTAGGAAAAATGGACCTGTCAAGCAAGTCATGGCTGCCTTGCACCCGGGGAATAGGTCGTGGCTTTGCGCGGAAACTTGCCGCCTAATCACGATTTGGTGGAGAAAGGCTATTACTCTACCCGATCTTGTCCCTGATCGCCAGCTGCGCCGCGGCGAGCCGCGCCACGGGAACACGGAAAGGCGAGCAGGATACATAGTCAAACCCGGCATCGCGGCAAAAGGCGATAGATTCGGGGTTCCCGCCATGTTCACCGCACAGCGAAAGAACCAGCTCCGGCTTCGAGGCGCGGCCTCGGTTTGCAGCGATTTCGAGCAGCTCGCCGACACCCTCGGTATCGAGAGTATGGAAAGGGTCCTCCGGGTAGACCCCGTTTTGCACATACACCGACATGAAACGCCCCGCATCGTCACGCGACAAGCCGTAGGTCATCTGCGTCAGGTCATTCGTGCCGAAGCTCAGGAAGGAAACATGCGGCGCAATGTCGTCCGCGCGCAGCGCGGCACGCGGCGTCTCCACCATCACGCCGAGACGATACTCGAAGTCCTTGCCCGTCTCGGTGCGCACCGCCGCGGCAACGGCATCGACACGCGTCTTGACCAGCTCGACCTCGCGCCGCGCCGAGACCAGCGGGATCATGATCTCCGGAACAAGCGGCTCGCCTTCGCGGCTGGCCTCGATCGTAGCCTCGAAAATCGCCCTGGCCTGCATGTCGTAGATCTCGGGGACCGTCACGCCAAGCCGCACACCGCGCATGCCCAGCATCGGGTTGTATTCACCCAGTGCCTCGACGCGCTTCGTCACATCGGATACGGGAAGATCGAGCGCCTCGGCCAGCTCGCGGTGACCCGCCTTGTCATGGGGCAGGAACTCGTGCAAAGGCGGATCGAGCAGCCGGATACAAACCGAACTTCCCTGCATGATGCGGAAGAGCTCGATGAAGTCGGCCCGCTGCATCGGCAAGAGCCGCTCCAGCGCCGCCCGGCGGTCTTCGGAGTTGTCGGCGAAGATCATCTCGCGCATCGGTGTCAGCCGCGCATCTTCGAAGAACATGTGTTCCGTGCGGCACAGGCCGATCCCCTCGGCGCCGAAATTCTTTGCCATTTCCGCGTCGCCCGGCGTGTCGGCATTGGCGCGCACCCCGATATCGCGCACCCCGTCCGACCAGGCCATCAGCTCCTTGAAGGCCCCGTCATGGGCCGCCTCGACAAGCTCCGCCGCCCCGGCCAGAACATCTCCGGAGGTTCCGTCCAGTGTGATGACATCCCCCGCCTTGAAGACCCGCCCGTCTGCGGCCGTAAGCGTCCGCTTCTTGGTGTTGAAAGTGATATCCGAGGCGCCCACGACACAAGGCAGGCCGATACCGCGGCCGATGACGGCGGCATGGCTCGTCATGCCGCCGCGCTCCGTGAGGATCGCCGAGGCTGCGTGCATGCCGCGGATATCCTCGGGGGAGGTTTCGCGGCGCACGAGAATGCACGGCTCCTGGCGCGCGGCGCAGGCCTGCGCTTCGGTCGAGGTGAACACGATCTTGCCGAAGGCCGCGCCGGGGCTCGCGGCCACGCCCGTCCCGATCCTGTCACGTTCGACATCCGGGTCCACCTGCCGGTGCAGAAGCTCGTTGAGCGCGCGTGGCTCCACGCGCATCAGCGCCTCCTCGCGCGGGATGATCCCGTCATTGGCCAGGTCGACGGCAATCCGCACAGCCGCGCGGGCCGTCCGGGAGACGCGCACACCGTCGAGCAGGTGCAACTCGCCATTCTCGATCGCGAACTCCGCCTGCATTTCCGCGCGCAGTTTCTCCCGCATGAGCCTTGTGTAGGCAATGAGCTTCTCGAAGGCCTCCGGTGCAAGCTCTTCCAGCGAAACGCCGCGCGCGTCCTTTTCAAGAAAGATCGCTTCGGCATCATCCTTGAGCGCGTCCCGGCCCTGGCTTTGCGACAGGTAGCGCCCGGTAATCTGGGCTTCGCCGCTGGTGCTGCTCACAAGCTGGATCACACCCGAGCCGCTTTCTCCCGCGCCGATGCCGAAGACCATCTTCTGCACAACAAGACCAAGCCCCGCATCAGCCGGGGCCCCCTTGGCCTGCCGCAGGAGGCGCGCCGTCGTCCCCTCCCAGGCGCGCGCCATGGAGCGCAGGACGGCGGCGAGCTGTTTCGAGGGGTCTTGCGGAAACTCTTCCTCGGCCTCGTCCTCGTAGGCGGCCAGGGCAGCGGCAAGCCCCTCGCTGCCGCGCGTGTCGATCTCCTCGAAAACATCCGGATCGAGCCGGGCGACATGCACCGCGTAGGACTGCACGAAGCGCATGTAAATGAGCGCCGCCGCGTCCTGGCCCAGCGCCTCGCTCAGCTCGGCATAGCGCTTGTCATTCATGCCGATATTGAGCACGGCCCCCGGCCCGCCCCAGTCCGGGTCTTCCGAGGAGGGCCGCACGCACAGGAGCGGGGCTTCTCCGAAAGGTGCGAGCAAGGCCGCCATGTCGGGCATATGCCCGGCGGCGATCTCATGGACGGTCTTGAAAGAAAGCGCCACCGTCACCGGCACGGGCAAGTCGAGCCTGACAAGACGCTGCAAGCATTTTGCCCGCCCCCCATGGGAGCGTGACGCCAGCGGCGCATCGGCTGTGATCAGCGTGATATCAGGACCAGTATTCTGCACTGCGGCAGAATAGCCGTTTTGATTGCCTGCGCAAGCCTAGCCTTCGAGCCTGCTCAGATCGGCCACCCCGGAGCAAACGCTGCGAATACGGCTGAGAAGGTTGAGCCGGTTACGGCGCAGAACATCGCTCTCCGCGTTGATCTGCACCGCTTCGAAGAACGCATCGACCGGCGCGCGCAGGGAGGCCATGGCGCGCATGGCTTCCGCAAATTCCTCGGCCTCCATGGCAGGCTTGATCCGCGCGTCGGCCGCGTCCAGCGCCGCGAAGAGGGCCTTTTCCGCGTCGGTCTCGGCAAATTTGATATCCGCGCCGAAGCTGTATTCCACGCCGTCCTTCTCCTCGGCCTGTGTGAGGATGTTGTTGGCCCGCTTGAAACCCTGCGTGAGGTTCTCGCCATCGTCTGTCTTGAGAAAGTCCGAAAGCGCCTCGGCCCGCTTGACCAGAAGGGCGAGGTCGTCACTGCCCTCCATGGCAAGGCAGGCGTCGATCACATCGTAGCGGATGCCCTCGCCCTTGAGGTGAACCTTGAGGCGGTCATGGAAGAAGGCGAGGAGGTTTGTGGCGATTATTCTAGCTTTCTGATATGCACGATTAACAGCAGCTATGCGGCTTTCAAAAGCCTCGATTTGCCCCTCTGAATTCTGAACTTCCTCGATCACATTTCGCCAATCTGAAAACGATTCTGGTTGTGGTTTCTTCCGTGACTGAACTGTCACCATCGCCGCGTTCAACTCGTCGTTTAAAATGTGAAGTTCTTTTATTGAAAAGAGATGATCAAAGCATCTCCCAAATAGCAATTGTTGAACCAACTCAACTCGAATCCCATTCCCCAGAACCAACCGAATAACCCCCAGCGCCGCACGGCGCAGCGCGTAGGGGTCCTTGCTCCCCGTCGGCTTCTCGTCGATCGCCCAGAAGCCTGTCAGCGTGTCGATCTTGTCGGCCAGCGCCACGGCCACCGAAACAGGCGCGCTCGGCACGCTGTCATCCTGCCCCAGCGGCTTCCAGTGATCGCGGCAGGCATCGGCCACATCGGCGTCGCGCCCCGCTTCCAGCGCGTAATAGCGGCCCATGGCACCCTGCAACTCGGGAAATTCCCCGACCATCTCGGAGCGCAGGTCGGCCTTGGCGATGCGCGCGGCCTCCTCGGCCTTGTCCGGATCGGCCCCCACATGCGGCGCGATCTCGCGGGCGAGCGCGGCGATGCGCGTGACCCTTTCGGCCTGGCTGCCGAGCTTGGCATGGAAGGTGACCGAGGAGAGGCCATCTACCCAGTCCTCCATCCCCGCCTTGGCCACGCGCAGATCGTTCTCCCAGAAGAACTTGGCGTCCGCCAGCCGCGCGGAGAGCACCTTCTGGTTGCCAGCGAGGATCGTCGCGCCGTTATCCGCCGTCTCGCGGTTGGCCACGGTCACGAAGCGCTCGATACGGCCTGTCTTGGGGCTCTTCACCGAAAAGAACTTCTGGTGCTCCTTCATCGAGGTCTGCAAGACCTCGGGCGGCAGCTCGAGGAACTCTTCGTCGATCTCGCCCATGAGCACCACGGGCCATTCCACGAGGCCGGCGACTTCCCGTAGCAGCCCCTTGTCCTCGACCACCTCAAGCCCGCGCGCGAAGGCCCGGTTGGTCGCCTCCTGCCAGATATGATCGGCGCGCTCCTCGGGGTCCAGCAGGACATGCGCGCGCTTGAGCCGCGCTTCGTAATCCTCGAAGGAGGCGACGGAAAAGCGCCCCTTGCTCATGAAGCGGTGGCCCTCCGTGCTGTCGCCTGCCTCGATCCCGTCAATGGTGAGAGGAACGGTGCGCGCGCCGCTTTCGTCGTCGAGCAGGCAGAGGATCGAATGCAGCGGGCGCACCCAGCGCAGGCTGCCCGCGCCCCAGCGCATGGATTTGGGCCAGGGAAAGCCGCGTATGACAGCCTCGAGCACCTCCGCGACGATCTCCTCGGCCGGTCGGCCGGTCTTCTCGATGGTCGCGAAATAGACCGCGCCCTTGGGCGTTTCGCGCTCTTCCAACGCCTCCCGGCTCACGCCCGCGCCGCGCAGGAAGCCTTCGATGGCCTTCTCCGGCGCGCCGACCTTGGGGCCCTTGCGCTCCTCGCGGATATCCGGGCTTTCGCCCAGCAGCCCCTCGACGGCGAGCGTCAGCCGCCGCGGCGTGGAGAAAGCCTTCGCACCGGCATAGGTAAGCCCGGCCTCGACAAGCCCGTCGGTGACGTTCTTGCGCAGGGTCTCGGCCGCCTGCGCCTGCATTCGCGCGGGGATTTCCTCCGAGAAAAGTTCGATCAGCAGGTTGGGCATGTCAGCGCCTTTTCAATCAGATATCTTCGTTGCATGGCCCGCTCGGCTCACTCGTCGGGCGGCGGCGGGCAGCCTTCGGGAACGGGCTTGCCGTCGAAGACTTCCGCGCCGCACTCGTTGATCTGGTGCCACAGAAAGCCCCGCCCGTCGGGGAAGACGGCCGCGACACGGTCGATGCCGTATTGCACGTTCTTGATGCCCAGGAAGGGCAGCGCCTCACCGATTTCAAGCGCCTCACCGATCTCGACCGCATCGAAACAGTCGAACCAGCCGGGCGCGACGAGCGGCTCGGCCTGCTCGTAGGCTTCATAGGTTTCGGTCAGCAGCGGGATGCTCTGCGAGGTCGTGAAACAGGCCCGGAAGCGAATGGGCGAACTCGACGCCTCGATCGCCTCGAAATTCTCATAGAGAATGGGCTCCGGCGCGCCGCTCACAAGCGAGGTGAGCTGAACATCGGTCGTGCCGTCGGCCGAGACCTCCTCGTAGTAAGCATAGACCTGCAAATAGTAGATCGCCGCCCCTGCAATCAGCGCCAGAATGACGATGGCTCCCGCAATGACCTTTCCGCTCACGCCGCATACCCCCCGGCCTCTGTCTGCACGAAGGCATCGGCGCAGAGCTTGGCCAGGCTGCGCACCCGGCCGATATAGGCCTGCCGCTCGGTCACGGAGATGACCCCGCGCGCATCGAGCAGGTTGAAGATGTGGGACGCCTTGATGCACTGGTCATAGGCCGGATGCGCCATGACGATGCGCTGACCGGTCTTGGGGTCCTCGGCGGGCTCCGCGAGGATCCGCGCGCACTCCGCCTCGGCCTCCTCGAAATGCCGCAGAAGAACCTCCGTGTCCGCCACATCGAAGTTCCAGCGGCTGTATTCCTGTTCCGTCTGGCGAAACACATCGCCGTAGCTGAGCGCGATCGGCGCCTGCGGGTCGTTGAAGGGCATGTCCATGACATGATCGACGCCGAGCACATACATCGCCAGACGCTCAAGCCCATAGGTCAGCTCCCCGCTGACAGGGTGGCAATCATGGCCGCCGACCTGCTGGAAATAGGTGAACTGGCTGACTTCCATCCCGTCGCACCAGACCTCCCAGCCGAGGCCCCATGCGCCGAGCGTGGGGCTCTCCCAGTCATCCTCGACGAAGCGGATGTCATGCATTTCCATGTCGATGCCGATGGCTTCGAGCGAGCCGAGATAGAGCGCCTGAAGATCGGGCGGGCTCGGCTTGATGAGCACCTGGAACTGGTAATAATGCTGCAGGCGGTTGGGGTTGTCTCCGTAGCGCCCGTCTGTCGGGCGGCGCGAGGGTTGCACATAGGCGGCTGCCCAGGGCTTGCTGCCCAGCGAGCGCAGCGTCGTGGCCGGGTGGAACGTGCCGGCGCCGACCTCCATGTCATAGGGCTGCATGATGGCGCAGCCTTGGGCCGACCAATAGGCTTGAAGCCTCAGGATGATCTCCTGGAAACTCGTCGGTCTGCTCTGTTTCTCGGCCATAGGTCCCGCGCCTTCCATGCTGCGCCCGTGCTTGAAGTCGGGCCTTACCTATGCCGCGCTCCGGTCCAAGTCAATCGACGGCCAGCGCACAGGTTCCGCGGCGCGGCGCAGGCGGTGAAAGCGCATCAATTCAGACTTTTCTTGCGTATTTGACGTGCACGCCCCGGAGAATTTGCTAAAAAGTCCGGGAAGCTATCGACAAGGCGCAACAGGCGAGGATGCGGACGAATGAATAGACTGATTGTATCGGTTGTCATGTTGATCGGGGTGATCGGGGGCTGGGCTGGTCCGATTCAGGCTCAATCCGAGGAGGCGGTCTGGGTGCAGGTCGAGGCACAGCCCAGTCTCGCGCAGGCGCGTGAGCGCGCACGGGCCTATGCTGCCGCCCTGCCCGATGTGAACGGTTTTTCGCTCGGCGGCGGCTGGTATGGCATCGCCCTCGGTCCGTATCAGCCAGATGACGCGCGGCAGGTGCTGCGGGTCTATCGCACCGAGGGACAGATTCCCCGGGACAGTTTCATCGCCTATTCGTCGTCTTTCCGACAGCAGTTCTGGCCCGTCGGGACCAACCTGCTCGATCTTCCGACACCGGCCCCAGCGCCCGAAGCCGCGACGGAGCCGCAAACGAGCTCGGATGCAGCGGGCGCCTCGGACGAGCCGTCAGAGGACACGGCCGCACTCGCCGAACCGGAGATCGCCGTTCCCGACGAGACCCCGGCACAAGCACGGGCCTCCGAGCGCGAACTGACGCGGGCCGAGCGCGAGCAGCTTCAGATTGCCCTGCAATGGGCAGGTTACTATCAAGCCGCCATCGACGGCGCATTCGGGCGCGGCACGCGTCGCTCGATGGCCGACTGGCAGGACGCCAACAACCACGAAGTCACTGGCATCCTCACCACCGCGCAGCGCGCCGAGCTGCTCGGCCAGTATAACGCGATCCTCGATGGGCTTGGCATGGAGACAGTGACCGACAGAACCGCCGGCATCGAAGTGATCATGCCGACCGAAGTGGTCAGCTTTGCCAAGTACAGCCCGCCTTTCGCGCATTACGACAGCTCGGGAGATATCGACGCACGCGTTCTGCTCATCAGCCAGCAGGGCGACCGCAACACGCTTTTCGGGCTCTACGACATCATGCAGACGCTGGAAATCGTTCCCCAGAGCGGGCCGCGCGAGCGCGACAGCGACAGCTTCACGCTGGTCGGCGAGGGGGCCACGTTCATCTCCCATAGCGAAGCCTGGCTCGACAGCGGCCAGATCAAGGGGTTCACGCTCATCTGGCCGGCGGGCGACGAGGAGCGCCGCCGCCGCGTTCTGGGCGAGATGCGCAGTTCCTTCACCCGCATTGAGGGCGTGATGGACCCTGCCGCCGGGAACGACGCCCCCGACATCGACCTTGTCTCCGGCCTCGAAATCCGCCGACCCAAGATCTCCCGGTCCGGGTTCTTCTTCGACTATTCGGGCCATGTCGCGACAACTTCGGAGGTCGTCGCCTCCTGTGAGCGCATCACGCTGGACAGCCAGACGGAGGCCGATGTGCTCACCGTCGATGCCGAGGCCGGTATCGCGATCCTCAAGGCCCGCGAGACGCTTGCGCCGCCCGAAATCGCCTCCCTCTCGGCCCGCGTTCCACGCCTCCAGTCGGAGGTCGCGGTTGCCGGGTTCAGCTACGAAGGCATGCTCAGCGCCCCCACCCTGACCTATGGCCGGCTCGCCGACGTCAAGGGGCTCTCCGGCGAGACGCAGATAAAGCGGCTCGTGCTCAACGCGCTGCCCGGCGATGCAGGCGGGCCGGTTTTCGACGACAGCGGCGCAGTTCTGGGCATGTTGCTGCCCGATCCGGACGGAGACAAGCAGCTTCCCGAAGAGGTGAGCTTCGCCGTCGATGCCGAGACGATCCGTACCGTGGTGGAAGCGGCAGGGCTTTCGGCCGAGGCCGCCGAGCGCGCGGGGCGCATCGCGCCGGAAGATCTCACGAATGAAGCGCAGGGGCTCACTGTCCTCGTGAGCTGCTGGGACTGAGCGGCTGAACACAAGCTCTCGGAGAAGGCGCGCTGCGGCGCGCCTTTTTCCGTCTCGCGCCGGGGTGGTCTGACAAATGCAGACGCCGCCTAAGCCCGCCAGAAAGCCGGCATGAAGATCGCGTAGACCGCCAGCAGCTCCAGCCGTCCGATCAGCATGCTGAAGGACAGGATCCATTTCGCCGTATCATTGAGGCCGGCGAAGTTCCTCGCTGGGCCGATACTCTCTCCCAGCCCGGGGCCGATATTGGCCAATGCCGCCGAAGCGCCCGAGACCGACGTGATCATGTCGAGCCCGGTCAGCGACAGCGAGACGGAGACCAGCCCCAGTGTCACCACGAAGAAAACGAAGAAACTCATCACCGAGTTCAGGACATCGTCCTCGATGCGCCGCCCGGCGTAGCGCGGCGTGAAAACACCATGTGGCGCGCGGATCTTTCGGATCTGCGTGGAGACGGAGGCAAACAGGAGCTGGTAGCGGAATATCTTGATCGAGCAGGACGTCGACCCGGCGCAGCCGCCGATCAGCCCGACGAAAAAGAGCACGGCGACAGGCAAGGCCCCCCATAGCATGTAATCCGCGCTGGCATAGCCCGTCCCCGTGAGGATCGAGACCGTGTTGAAGAGCACCTTGCGGAAAGCCTCCTCGGTGAACCTGTCGAGCTGGAAGACCTGCCAAAGGCACAGAAGCAGGACGATCACTGCCGCAGTGCTGAAGAACGCCCTGATCTGCGGATCGCTGAGCAGCGGTTTGGCCGATCCTGCGCTCAATTGCACGAAACGTACGAACGGCAGGGCCGCGAGCATCATGAACAGCACGGCCACGTATTCCGCACCTGCACCGAATGCGCCGAAGCTTGCGTCATAATTGGCAAACCCCCCCGTCGCGACAGTGGTCATGGAATGAACCGTCGCATCGAAGGGATTCATGCCGACGATCAGGTAGCCGATGGCGCAAGCCACCGTCAGGGCAAGGTAGATCGTGGAGATACGCGAGGAAATCTGCGTGGCGCGCGGCAGGACTTTCCCGAAGGTGTCGAAACTCTCGGTCCGGAAAATCTGCATCCCGCCGACGCGCAGCTCCGGCAGGAAAACCATCGCCACGACGATGATCCCGATCCCGCCGACCCATTGCATGATCCCGCGCCACAGGAGAAGCCCCTTTGGCAGCTCGTCCAGACCGGACAGGACGGTCGAGCCGGTCGTTGTCAGGCCCGACATCGCCTCGAAAAACGCATCGATGAAGCGCAGCTCCGTGGCACCGAGCACGAAGGGCAGCGCACCGAAGAGCGGCATGGTCAGCCAGACACCGGTGGTCAGAAGGAAGGTCTGCTGAATGTTGAGCCTGTCCCGCACGCCGTTCTGACAGGCCAGCGCCATGATCGCGCCGACAAGCACCGACACGATCGCGCTTTGCGCGAAGGCCTGCCAATGCCCCCGGCCCTCGGCCAGGTCGACCAGCATGGGAGGCAGCATCGTAAGGCCGAGAGCGGCGACGAGCAGCCCGATCACGTAGCCTACTGGACGAATGTCAAACATGACGCGAAGGCTTGGCGAGAAGCCCCGTGGCTGTCAAGCTGCTATGAGCCGGACAGCCGGGATCACGTCCCCGTCAAGAAGGCCCTCAGATCAGGCCGTTGCTGCGGAAGACCTGCACTTCGATATCGGCGCGCCGGATGCCGCGCGATGCAAGCTCGGCGTCGTCAAGCGACTTGAGGTGCTCGATCTGTGCGCCGATGATCGCTGCGCGCCTGTCCGAAGCCGCGGCAGCACGCTGCGCGAGACCGACGAAGAACGCCTTTACGGTCTCGGCCGCGCCGTGAAAAACCGGAGTATGTGTCTGTGTGTAAGCCATTGGAAACCTCGCTTCATTCGTGTCTGGTTTCCTCCCTTGCACTCAATCTAGGTAAGGCTTGCTGACATGACCACCGTCAATTGCGCATGGCCCGGTTTCGCCGGGCGCATGGCTCAGGCGGTGCTCAGCCCACGTGAAACAGTGTCGAGAACAATTTCGGGTCGATGCTTTGGGCTTCGAAGAGCTTACCTTCCGTCAGAACGCTCACGGCGTCATGGCTGTGCAGGCTCTCCTGATGGCTCGCGACCACGCGGAAATCCCCGATCCGCTCATCGCGCTCGAATTGCTGCGCAAAGAGCCTTGCGGCGTCTTCGACGAATATGGGATTGGCCGCGTTGAGCTCTGCAAAGGCCTGCTCGTCCTCGCGCTTGACCATCACCTGCGTCTCTGTCGGGACGGCGCTGCGGCACATCTCGATCAGGTCCTCGAACCACAGGCAATCGCCGCAGCACGCCTCGACGGAAATGCGCGCCACCGAACGCTGCGAATGCGGCGTCGCCAACTGGCCGCGCATCTGCCGCGCATGCTCTGAAAGTTCCAGCGAGCACGGGCAGGTCGAGGAATAGACATAGTCGAGATGCATGATCTTCCGGCGCACCCCGTCGATCTCGACCAGTTCCAGCGCGATGTCGTAATATTGGAAGCCCGACAGCCCGGAGCGCAGGCTTTCCACCTTCATCGGGAACCGGAAGCGCATCTGGATCCGCGCATCGAAGCTTTCGAGGTCGGATTTGTAATCATCGAGCGCCGCCTCGATCACGTCGAAGGAGAAGACCGATTCCGAGTGCTTGTAGAAGCTCCGCATGATGCGGCTCATGTTGATGCCCTTCTTGCCCGCTTCGAGGCTGACGGTGCCGGTGACGGATGTCTCCAGCGACAGATCGCCATTGTCGCGGGTGTGAAAGCGGATCGGCAGCCGGAAATTCGAGATGCCCACATGCTGGATCACGCGCGGCGCGCCCCTGATCAGGCTTGCGGGGCCATTTTGCAGATCGGGCAACGTCGCCTTGTAGGCATCGTCCACTTCGAACTCTTCGGGGTAGGCGCGCGCAAGGGCCGGGTAGTTCGCCACTTCGCCGGAGGGCAGGAGCCTTGCGATCGCCGGGTCGAGCTCCGCGATTTCCACGGCGCTCGCCGTCTCCGCCCAGGCGCGCAGCTTTTCAAGCGCCTCCCTGGCATCCTCGCGGTCCGGTGCGGCTTCGATTTCAGGCGTCAGCTTGTTCATGGCCCTGTTCCCCTTGGGTGTCCGTTTAACTTAGACACTCTACGGTCGAAATGCCAATTCAGACCGTTATTAGCCTCACAACGCCTTCGTCATCCTGTATCGGCGCAGGGTCTCGGCTCCGCGGGCAACATCTTCAGCCTGCCCGACGTTCCAGCCCTGACGCTCAAAAAAGCTCTTCGCCATAAGGCTGGCATGGGTTGAGAGTTCGTGCAGGCGCTTTGAACGCGCGCGGCATTCGAGCACCGCGTAGATCGCGTCGGAGACCCCCTTGGCGCGCGCTTCCGGGGTGACGAAGGCCATGTCGAGGTAGCCCTCGGGGCTGACCGCCATGAAGCCCAGCGGGGTGTCGTCCTGCTCGGCCATCAACAGCTCCAACCCTTCCAACCGCCTGGCCCAGTCTGCACCCGATGGCATCTCGGGTGCCCAGGCCGCGCGCTCGGCCTCGGAGTAGCACGGCGCGGCCCCTTCGCGGACAGACCGAAAGAACAGCGCGCCGAGCGCATCCAGATCATCCGCACTCGCATCCCTGACAGAAAGGCACATCGCTCAGGCCTCCGCCAGCGCCTGAAGAAGATCGGCTCTCAGATCGTCGCTGTCCTCAAGTCCGACCGAAAGCCTCACCAGCCCGTCGCCTATCCCCAGCGCCGCGCGCTGATCGGCGCTGAGGCGCTGATGCGTGGTCGTTGCGGGGTGGGTCACGATCGTCTTGGCATCGCCGAGGTTGTTCGAGATCAGGGCAATCTCGAGCGCGTTGAGAAAGCGGAAGGCCGCGTCCTTGCCGCCTTTGATATCAAGAGCGATCACTGTCCCGCCTGCGCCCATCTGGCGCTTCACGAGGGCCGCCTGCGGGTGATCGTCGAGGCCAGGGTAGATCACCTGTGTAAGGGCCTCGTGATGTTGCAGCGCCCGTGCAAGCGCAAGCGCCGTCTCGGCCTGCGCCTTCACGCGCAGGTCGATCGTCTCCAGCCCCTTGAGCATGATCCATGCGGTGAACGGGCTCATCGCGCCGCCTGTGTGCTTCATGTAGGTCTCGATGGGGCCGCGGATGTCTTCGCGGCTGCCGAGGATGATGCCGCCCAGCGCGCGGCCCTGCCCGTCGATATGCTTGGTGGCCGAGTAGACGACGATATCGGCGCCCTGTTCCATGGCGTTGGAGAAGACGGGCGTGGCAAAGACATTGTCCACGACGAGCCACGCACCCTTTTCATGGGCGAGCTTTGCCACGGCTTCAAGGTCGATCACTTCGAGCACCGGGTTCGAAATTGTTTCGCAGAAAACGAGCGCGGTATCGTTCCGGATTGCCGCCTCCCAGGCGGTCAGGTCCGTGCCGTCCACGAAGGTCACCTCGACCCCGTAGCGCGGCAGAATCTCCTCGAGGATGTAAAGGCAGGAGCCGAAGAGCGCCCGGGACGAGACCACGTGATCCCCGGCCTTGAGCAGCGAGACGAGCGCGCCGTTCACCGCCGCCATTCCGCTTGCGGTGGCGAACCCGTCCTCAGCACCTTCCAGAAGCGCCATGCGCTCTTCGAACATGGCGACCGTCGGGTTTCCGTAGCGCGCATATATGAACTCGTCAGGGCCGCTCTCGATGAAACGCGCCTCCGCCGCCTCGGCGCTGTCATAGACGAAGCCCTGCGTCAGGAAAATCGCTTCGCTCACCTCGTTATACTGTGACCGGCGCGCGCCCCCGTGAACGAGCGCCGTGCGGCTGTTCCAGTTTTTCGGCATGTCATCCTCCGCCAAATAAAAAACCCCGTTCGGCCAAGCCGAAGGGGGTCCTTCATCCTGACCTCTTTAGCGGCATGTTTAACGTGGCCCGCAATCCGGTAACAAATCGCCACGGCGTTTTTGGTAATCCGCGCCTGCGCCCGCGTCAATATCCATTCTCCCCGGACGGCTTTTACATTGTCGTAACCTGCCGGTCATGTGGCCGACGCAGTGTTCGGCCATGGAGAGACCACTAGATATTGTAGGACAGCCAGATGCCTCTTCTACGAGTGAACTTCCGTGGCGGCAGGCTCCGTCTCGGGTCAGAGGCGGAGAACACCCTCAGCGAGATGGCCAGCGCCCCTGCGGGGCCGATTGTCATTATGGTGCATGGCTACAAGTTCCTCCCCGGCGATCCGCGCCACTGCCCGCACGAACATATCTTCTCGCTTGCCGAAACGCATAAATGCTGGAAGGCCACCAGCTGGCCGCGAGGCCTCGGCTTCGGCTCGGGACAAGCGCGCGAGGGCTTGGCAATCGCCTTCGGATGGGACGCGCGCGGCCCGTTGCACCAAGTGTATGACAACACCAGGATGGCGGCGAAAGCTCTCGCGGAGCTGATCGACCAGCTCGCGCGTGCCCTGCCGGCGCACAGGATCCATGCGATCGGGCATTCGCTCGGCGGCCGCGTTCTGTTGCAGACCCTCCAGCGTGTCGAGCCGGGGCGGCTCTCCCGCCTGATACTGCTCAATCCCGCCGAATACCGGGCCTGCGCCGAGAAGGCCCTTGCCAGCGCCGGCGGGCGGCAAGCCCAGACCCTGATCGTGACAAGCGGTGAAAATGCCCTTTTCGACCTGATCATGCGCTATCTTGTCTGGCCCGACCGGCGCGGCGACGTGCCTGTCGGTCATGGCATCGAGGGCATGGCGCATGTGAAGACCTTGCGGATCGATTGCCCCCGGACTCTCGCGCATCTTGGACAGATCGGCTTTCCGATCAGCGGCAAGCGCCGCAAGCTCTGTCATTGGTCCCCCTACCTGCGCGATGGCACCTTCGACATCTACAGGGCTCTTTTCCGGGACGAAATCAAGCTGAACGCCCTCGTCCCCGCTCCGGCCATGGCGGGCCCGGCGCTCAGCGCGGGCAATGGACCGGGGATACAGACGGCAAGTTGCGCCGTCTGAGCTGCGGCGCGGTGCCTATTCCTCGTCCAGCGCGTGGTCGCGGATGAGCGCGGACTGGAACATGAAGAAGGCAAAGAGCGCCGCTGTCAGGCCGAAAGTCTTGAAGTTGACCCAGGCCGCCTCGGACATGAAGCGCCAGACCAGCTCATTGGCAAGCGCAAGGGCAAAGAAAAAGGCCATCAGCCGCTTTGTCAGGATAATCCACCCCGCATCCGTGATCGGCAGGGCCCCGTCCATGACATGCTGCAAATAGGATTGTCCGCGCAGCAGACCGAAGGCCAGCATCCCGCCGAAGAGCAGGTAGAGGATCGTCGGCTTCATCTTGATGAACCTGGGGTCGTTGAGCCAGACCGTCAGCCCGCCAAAAACGACAACCAGCACAAGCGTCATGATCTGCATCTTCGAAAGATGTCCCGTGAGCTTCCACAAGATCCCCGTTGTCAGCGCGATCAGCGGCACGAATCCTGCCGTGACGACAATGAAACCGGAATAGTCGCGGCCGCCGATGGCGAAGGTTTCGTCCTTGAGCATCACGTAGGCGATGAAAAAGGCGATGATCGGTCCGAGTTCCAGCGCCGTCTTCAGCATCGGGTTGATTTCTCGTTTCTCGTCCAAGTTCTATCCTCCAAGTTCCACGATCACCGCCCCCGCGGCAATCAGCGCCATGAGCGCGATCCGCCTCGGACCAACTGTCTCCTTGAGCGCCAGCCAGCCTATGATCGCCGCGAAGACAGTGGATGTCTCGCGCAATATGGCG
Organism: Rhodobacteraceae bacterium 63075; assembly: GCA_003417655.1. GTDB lineage: Bacteria > Pseudomonadota > Alphaproteobacteria > Rhodobacterales > Rhodobacteraceae > Lentibacter. Next base: position 2,136 of record QVMW01000009.1, on the reverse strand, counting down.
GCCTCACCCACTTTATCAAGCCGGGTGGCCAACATTATGGAGCCGAAAGAGGCGAATGCAACGAAGGCCCCGACGATCCCGCGCCGCAGGAGCGGCCAGACCGGGACCCGAACGATCATTCTGCGCCAGCGCGCATAGGCGACGAAGGGGAAGAAAACGCCGTCGATGAAAAAGAACCATGCCAGGAACGTGAAGGGGTTCTGCGTGGCCCTGATCCCGTAGGCATCCCACGTCGTGTAAAGCGCCACGAAGAGCCCCGTGATCACCGCGAGGCCGAGCGCGAGCGGGAGCGTCTCCCGCTCCGCCGTGATATGGCGCAAATTATAGACGGCAAGCCCGTAAATCCCCATCAAAAGGACGAATACACCCGTCCATTGCACCGCCGTGAAGCGCTCGCCGAAAAGCAGGTAGGCCCCGATCACCGTGAAAAGCGGCCCGGTGCCGCGCACCACGGGGTAGACCACCGTGTAAGCGCCTTTCGTGTAGGCCCAGCTCTGCATGAGCTTGTAGCCGACATGGATGACGAACACCAAGGCGAAGATCGGCCACATATGCGGCTCGGGCCAGGGCACCACGAACAGGGCGAAAGGCGCGGCCATCAGGGCATAGGACGCGTCGATCGCGCCGCGGGTGAGCCACGGATCATGCCGGCCTTTCTGCAATGCGCCGAAGACTGCGTGCAAAAAAGCCGCCATCAGGGCAAGCCCCAGCGCGAGCCTCTGGCCGGCCTCCGTCCCCTCCAGAGAAATGAGCCATTCCGTCATCGCGCGCGCGATGCCTCGGCGCCGGGCGGCGTGGAACGGAATGACATTTGCCGCGTTATGCCCTGAACGGGGAAAGGTCCGGGCACATGATAGACGCGATCATCGACGAGCTGACCAATACGTTTTCCGTCACTCCCGCGCCCATCGCCTTCGCGCGGCTGGTGCTGGCGATCATTCTTGCCGGCCTGATTTTCACGTCGAACGGGGAGGTGCGCAATATCACGACGGGCGCCTCGCTCTGGCTCGCCGGGGCGATCGGGCTTGGCTGTGGCGCGGGCAAGATTCCCCTCGCGGCCATGGCCGCCGTGACGGCTGTCGTCGTGCTTTACGTTCTGCGCCTGGTCGAAGAGGCCGCAGGAACCCAGTGAAGGGGTCATTCCCGCTCCAACCCCGTCAGCGCCGCTGCGAATTCCTCAGGGTCGAAGGGGGCGAGATCGTCGATCTTCTCGCCCACTCCGATCGCATGGATCGGCAGGCCGAACTTGTCGGCCAGCGCGACGAGCACGCCCCCCTTGGCGGTACCATCGAGCTTCGTCATGACCAGCCCTGACACATTGGCAAGCTTCTGGAAGGTCTCGACCTGGCTCAGCGCGTTCTGGCCCGTCGTCGCATCGAGCACCAGCAACGTGTTGTGCGGCGCGCTTTCGTCCTTCTTGCGAATGACCCGAACGATCTTGGCAAGCTCCTCCATAAGGTCGGCCCGGTTCTGAAGCCGCCCCGCCGTGTCGATCATCAGCAGGTCCGCGCCCTCGGCTTCGGCCTTGGTCATCGCGTCGAAGGCGAGGCTTGCCGGGTCCGAGCCTTCCGGCGCTGTCAGGACGGGCACGCCCGCGCGTTCGCCCCAGACCTGAAGCTGCTCGACGGCCGCGGCCCGGAACGTATCGCCCGCCGCGATGACGACATCCTTGCCGGCGGCCTTGAACTGGCTGGCCAGCTTGCCGATGGTCGTCGTCTTGCCCGATCCGTTCACGCCGACGACGAGGACAACCTGCGGCGTCTTGGCATAAAGCGGCATAGGGCGCGCGACCTCGGCCATGATCCGGGTGATTTCCTCCGAGAGGATTTCCTTGATCTCCTGTGTGGAGAGCTTCTGGCCGAAGCGCCCTTCTGCCATGTTCGCCGTCACGCGCAGCGCCGTATCGACTCCCATGTCGGAGGCGATGAGCAATTCCTCGAGCTGTTCGAGCATGTCGTCATCCAGCTCGCGCCGCACGACCGAACGTTTCTCCTTCCGCCCGAGCAGCCGCCCGAAGAGCCCCGGCTTGCCGGCGTCCTGTGCTGCCGGCTCCGGCTCGGCGATCGGAACGACGGGAACCGACGGCGGCTCGACGTCAGGTTCTGGCGGCTTCGGCTCCGGGTCGACAGATCGGAA